>JAGOBF010000005.1 GCA_017983515.1 Promineifilum sp.
ACGTCATCGGCAACCGGACGCGAGTCAAGGTCAAGAAGAACAAGGTCGCCCCGCCCTTCACCGAGTGTGAATTCGATATCATGTACAATGAGGGTATCTCCCGCACCGGCGATGTCCTCGACTTGGCGACCAATTTCAATATTGTGGACAAGCGCGGCGCTTACTTCCGCTACAATGACATGCTACTGGGCCAGGGACGTGAGAACGCCAAGGTCTATCTAGCCGAGAACCCTTCCATTCTGGCCGAGTTGGAGCGTCTTATCCGCACCGAATCCCATCTTACCCCGCTTCTGATCGAAGGCCCGGCGGCGGACGACGCTACCCCCGAGGAAGAAGAATTCTAGGGCAACTGTAGCGACAGAAGCACTGTAAGGGAAAGGGGGTAGGATTAGCCAAGTGGCCGAGGGTAGTAGATCAGCTCGATTGGGTTGACACAAAAGCCTCGATTGCTATAATCCTACCCTATCGAGTTAACACTTGGCAATGTTCTACCCCCGTTGAACAACGCATAAAGTAAACGAAGCGCCTTGGATTACCCGGTGCTATACCAAAAAACGCCTTTGCAGGAGAGTTCTGTCATGAGTGCAGACACCATGGAAATTACCCCCGAAGTTACCGCTGAAGAAGTTGCTGCTGAAGAAGTTACCACTGAGGAAGTTGTTTCTGAAGACGTAACAGCCGAAGAAACTACCGCTGAAGAAGTTACTTCTGAAGGGGTTGCCGCCGACGTAGTTACCGCTGAAGCCACGCCCACCAGTATCGCTGACCTGACGCCCAAAATGCGTCTCAAAGGAACGGTCAAACGCCTGGAACTGTACGGCGCGTTTATCGATCTCGGCATCGATGCTACCGGTCTTGTTCACATCTCAAAAATCGGCGGCGAGCAGGTCAACCGCGTTTCCGATGCGTTGAAGGAAGACGAGGAAGTCACTGTCTGGGTCGAAAAAGTCGACCTGGAGCGTCAGCAGGTAATGTTGACGATGATTCCGCCGTTGGCGGTTGACTGGACCGAGTTAAAGACCGACCAGGTGTATGAAGGCACTGTCACACGGCTGGAAACGTTCGGCGCGTTTGTAGCAATCGGCGCCGAGCGCGAAGGGCTGGTTCACATCAGCGAACTGAGCCACAACTACGTGAAGCATCCCAGCGAAGTTGTGAACGTCGGCGACGAGGTGCAAGTGAAGGTGCTCGGTTTCAACCGCCGCAAACGACGCATCGATCTGAGCATGAAGGCCCTCACCGAAAAGCCGGAAGTGCAGCCCATGCAACAATCCCAAACTCGGCCGGGTGGCGGGCAAAGTGGCCCGCGGCCGAGCGGCGGCGGAGGCGGCAAGCGCCGTCAAAGCCGAGAGCGGTACGAGCCGGAAGTCTACGAGATGGTTGAGGACGATACCGAGGAAGTGCCCACAGCAATGGAGATTGCCATGCGGCGCGCGCTGGGCAACGACACCATTTCAGCCGTCAAGACTGAACAACGCGGGGGCCGCAAAGGTAAAAAGGCTGTGCGTGAAGGCCAACGTCAGATGCAGGAAGAGCTGCTCAAGCGTACGCTGACCATGCAGAGCGACAACTAAAGTTGCTCGTAATACGGATTGGATAATCGGGAGGCTAAAAAACGCCTCCCGGCCAATCGATCATCAGTGCCGTCAACGTCGTCCCCGCCGTTACCGCTTTTACCCCTTCCGGCACCACCACCAAAGCATTTGCTTTGACCAACGAGGTCATCATGTGCGAACCTTGCCCGCCGGTGGTGCGGGCGACATAGCCGCGCTCGTCACGGGTGACGATGGCGCGCAGATAGCTTTCCCGTCCATCCGACCGGATATCCTCGAGCAGAATCGCCTGAACACTCGGCCGCTCCACATTGGTGTGTCCGCCCATCTTCCGGATGGCTGGGCGCGCAAACGTCTCGAATGAGACCATAGCCGAGACGGGATTACCGGGCAGGCCAAGGTAGGGAATGGCTCGATAGGCGCCGAAAGCCAGCGGCTTGCCCGGACGCATGCGGACGCGCCAGAACGAGACGCCCCCCGCCTCATCGAGGACCGATTTGACCACGTCGTAAGCGCCGACAGAGACGCCGGCCGAGCTGACCAGCAGGTCAACACCCAACCGAACCGCTTCGTCGAGCTTTTCGCGCACCGCGGCCTCCGTATCGCCGGCCACGCCCAACTGAATGGGAGTGCCACCGAGAGCCAACACCTGAGCCGCCTGAGCATAGCCGTTGCTGTTGCGAATTTTTCCCCTTGTCAGGGGCATGGACACGTCAACCAGTTCATCACCTGTGGCTAGTATGCCCACCCTGGGCCGGCGGACGACAGAAACTTGGCTGATCCCCAGCGAGGCCAGGACGCCGATTTCCTGCGGCCGAACCCACTTCCCCGCCGACAGCACTTCTTCGCCAGCCCTGACGTCTTCGCCCGGGTAACGAACGTAGTCTCCCACTTTCACCGCGCGAAACACGTTAAGGACGGCCGGCAACGGCCGCTCTTTGCCGCGCCAATGCTCGTCAGTATCCTCCACAGGCACAACGGCATCCGATCCGGCCGGCAACGGCGCGCCGGTCATGATGCGCGCGGTCGTGCCGGCCGTCAGCTCCAGCGTCGGGTCAGCTCCGGCGGCAATATCGCCCAGAACGCGCAAGGCCACGGGTGACTCCGATGCCGCCCCGGCCACATCATCGGCACGCACCGCGTAGCCGTCCATCGCCGAATTGGCGAAAGGCGGCAAATCGTCGCCGGCGATCACCGGCTCGGCCAATATTCGGCCTAGCGCGTCGAGCAACGGCGTTGATTCGGCCGGCAAAACGTCGACACGAGCCAGTACCAGGTGCAAGGCTTCGCGCACGGACAAATCTTCCTGGCTATTCATGATTCCAAGATTATAGAGGACTATACTGAGCGTAGACGTAGCCGTTGGCGCTGCCGTCGACAAACACGTTAAACGGAGAATTGAACAACCGCACCCACATGTTGCGTTGAAGTTGATGGTAAGGATCCGGGTAAACCATTGGCCCCATCATTGGATGCCAGACCTGAAAGCCGCCGACCGACATCCAGCCGATAAAATAGCCGTAGAAAGGCCCGTACCAAGTATTGGGAAAGGAAAGCCAGAACATACCCGGCACCGATGGCGGTTGCGGGCCGGCAGGCATGGCGGCAGGAACGTTTTGACCGCCTGTGGCAGGCGGGGGATTACCGAAAACGGCGGTTTGGTCGACCGGCGTCTCCGGCAACGTGCTTGGGTCAGCCCACAAGACGTGGGGCCTGAGTTCCCGACAGACAGTAATCAGCTTTTCGATATGACCGTGGCGACGGCAATAGTCAGTTAGTTCACGTGCCTTGGCTGAATTCGTCCCGCCGGCCAGGTTATCGTATTGAATGCCCAATCGAAAGGACAGGTCGGCCAGCTCTTCGGCGTTGAAATAATCGTTGATCTGGTCGCTTAACTGGACAAAGTTCATGGCCGACTTCCATCAAGGATTCACACCGCCAATCGTCCGTCCAGTTCAAGTTCGGCGGCGGCGTCTTGCATGGCCTGCAGGACGTTGGCGATGTGGGTCCACAAGTCGAGATCGCCCGCAAAACACTCGCGGCTGAAGTCGGCCGTGGCCGCGGTCACATCGTCCCGATCGACACCGGCCGCGAAACGGCGATCTTTCCATTTCTTGCGCAGGGTGTTCGTGCTCACTTCGGCGATATTGTGGGAAGGCTTTACCAGGGTTGTGGCGATGATCAGCCCGGTGATCTCGTCGCAGGCCATCAGGGCGAAATCAATCGGCTTCTCCCGCTCAACACCGGTGCCTTCTGTGTAATGGGAAAGAATGACGCGAATCGTCTCTTCGTCCCACCCCTCGGCGCGCAGAATATCGGCGCCCTTGCCGGGATGTTCGTTCAGGTTTGGATGAATTTCCCAGTCGAAGTCATGGAGCAGCCCGACCGTCTGCCAGTATGTGGGATCTTCACCCAGCCGCAACGCATAAGCGCCCATCGCCGTGCTGACGGCCAGCATGTGGCGACGCAGGCCGCGCTCTTGAACATGGCGGCAGACCAACTCCCATGCATCCTCTTTGGTCTTCACCTTACTCACCTTCGGTCTGATCACCCTGATCGGCTGGTTTCTTGGCGCCACAATCACAGCCGCCGTTCTCGTGTTTGGAGCAACCGGCCTCGGCCTTCTTCTTGAGCGCTTCCAGTTCCTCCAGCGGCTCCAACTCGTGGCGATACACTTCGTGCACCTCATCATCGACGGCCACCAAGACGGAATCGCGCAACGGCCGCACGTCGATGACCCGCCCCTGCCCGTGAGGCGTCCCGATAGTTTTGCCAACCTTGGGGAGCTGCTTCTTGGCCTCAACGTACTGCTCGTATTCATAGACGAGGCAGCAGCGCAGCCGTCCGCACATGCCGGTGATCTCCTGCGGGCTGAGCGAAATGCCCTGCTCTTTGGCCATGCGAATGGAGATGGGGCTAAAGTCGGTCAGGAAGGTAGAACAGCAGCGCGGGATGCCGCAGGCGCCATAGCCGCCCATGACCTTAGCCACGTCACGCGGCCCGACAAGCTGCATCTCGACCCGCGTGCGATAGATGCGCCCCAGAGCGCTCTGGACATGCCGAACGTCGAGCTTCTTATTCTCGGTGGTATAAGCAATCGTCAGCCAGGAGCCGTCGAAACTGTATTCAGCCTTGACGAACTTGGCATCCTTGATGCCGGCCCTGGATGCCTCCTCGCGACAGGCGATGAGCGCGTCCAGTTCCTTGGATTCCCACAACTGCTTCATCACCATATCGCGCGGGGTGGCCTTGCGCTGTACGGCCTTCAGCCCTTTGTGTCGATGGACTTCCTGCGGCTCGACAAAAGCGATAACCTGGCCGAGCTGCTTGCCGCGTTTGGTCTCGACGATCACATGGTCACCAGCGACCAGGTCGTCGTGGCTGCCTACCTTGAAGTGGTAGAGCTTGCCTAATTTTTGAAAGCGAACACCAATGAATTCAGAGGTTTCGCCGGGAGCCAATACGGTAGCCATAGGCTTGTTTCCTCGTAGTTGTTTAGATTGGAGTAGTTATACCGGAAACGGGGTAACTTCGGCAACTTGACATATAACAAAGGGCGAGCGGCCGCCAAACAACCCCTCGCCCCGGAAAAATCGTTGTTATCCGATCATGGTTATCGGAATGAAGTTATCCGTCTGCACTTGTAGGGTCAGGACGCTTACTCTGGCCGCAACCTCGCGAGCGATGCGCCGGAGTGCCTGGGCCGCATCGGAGTCGGGGTGGGCAACCACGATCGGCCGGCCGCTGTCGCCACCCTTGCGCACTTCGGCCTCCAAGGGGATAGAGCCTAAGTAGGCCGTGTCATATTGCTTGGCCAATCGTTCGCCCGCGCCCGTGCCGAAGAATTCGCCGCTCATGTTCTCGATGACGCCGATAATGGGT
The DNA here is from genome assembly GCA_017983515.1 of Promineifilum sp. Lineage (GTDB taxonomy): Bacteria > Chloroflexota > Anaerolineae > Promineifilales > Promineifilaceae > Promineifilum. Next base: position 5,436 of record JAGOBF010000005.1, read on the forward strand.
ACTTCAAGTTTCTCAAACGTCTTGAGTCCACGGACGGCATCGGAAGCGGCCACCTGCATCGGCTGGGTGATAACCAACGCGCCGGAAAGCGGCAGCACCTGGGCAAGCGTCAACTGAGCGTCGCCCGTGCCCGGCGGCAAGTCCACCACCAGATAATCCAGTTCGCCCCAGTCAACGTCGGTCAGCAATTGGCGAATCGCGCTGTGGAGCATCGGCCCGCGCCAGATCAGTGGCTGATCGGGCTTAACCAGGAACGCCATAGAGATAAACTTAACACCGTAGTTCTCGGCCGGGACCATCTTGCGGTTGACCGGCGGCGGCATCTCGTCCCGGCCCATCATCATCGGCACGTTTGGCCCTAAAATATCGGCATCCAACAGGCCGACCCGTGCGCCCTCCATAGCCAGAGCAATCGCCAGATTAACGGCAACCGTCGTCTTGCCCACACCGCCCTTGCCGCTGGATACAGCGATTGTATTGCGGAAGTTCTGGCCGATCTGGTCGCTGATGCGCCGATCCGACGGGACGCTGGAATCCCAGTTAATGGTTACCTGACCGATGCCCGGTACACGAGCCAGCGCGGCGCGCGAATCGCCCTCCATCTTGCCTCGCAGAGGGCAGGCGGGCGTCGTGAGCATGATCGTGAAGTCCACGTCATTGCCCTCGATCTTCAAGTTTCGAATCATGTTGAGCGACACCAGGTCGCGATGTAATTCCGGCTCGATCACGGTCGATAAAGCTTTCATCACCCCATCTTCCGTGACCTCTATCCGGCCGCTTTTTTGTCCGAACATTATGGTTTCTCCAGGCCGCGTAAAGCGAAATCGCTCCTGGGGAGCGACTTCGGCGGCGCTATATACTCGATGGCGAACCGCGAAGCTCGCTGAGCAACTCAGAATTCGCAGACAGGCGCTCTCACTTAATACTGCACGCCCTGATAGTAAAGCTGGCGAGCGACAGCCTCAGAGATGCGCTGTTCGCGCCCGTCGCCATCCTTATCTTTTTTCTTGGCCTTGGCCGCCTCGGCCATTTGACGGGCAATCTCTTCCGCTTCCGCCTTCTTCGGCGCGATCTCTCGCCAATAGCTGAGCGGCTTGCTCAATCGTTCCTTGTCATGAATGTGGGCCGTCCGGCGATCATAGCTGGCCAACTCATAATCATGATCCATCTTGATCGCGTCAAAAGGGCAGAATTCGGCGCAATAGCCGCAGTTCATGCAAATGTCGATATCGATGAAGAATTTCTCCGGCTCCGGTTTGGGCCGGCCGTTGGGCTGCTTGCCGCGTTCGATCCAGATGCACTGCGGTGGACACACCTTGGCGCAAATGCCGCACGACGTGCACCAGTCATGGCCCCAGCGCTGGCCCGGCGGCGGATCATCAGTCACCAGGAAGGGGACATAGCGAAAGCGCTCGGGCATGGGCAACTTTTCTTCGGGGTAGAATACCGTCTTGATGCCCTCTCCCTTCGGCCCCTGTCGAACCAGCAAAGCTTCATCGTTGTAGTAACGGCCGCCCTTGCCGATCCACTTCACATCATCGACGTAGCTGCGAACGAAATGGCGCAAAACGACGCCCATTCCCTTAACTATTCCTAATCCGTACATGCATACTCCCGTTTCGTCATGCGGACCTTATGCCGCTCTAGCGATCAACCTCACCGAGGACGATATCGATGCTGCCCAGGATACCCACAACGTCGGCGATTTTGTGGCCGCGAGCCATGGGCCCCAGGGCCGTCAGGTTGATAAAGGATGGGGCGCGCACATGATAGCGCTCCGGATTGCCGCCGCGCCGCTTGGTTGTCACGTAATAGCCCAGTTCACCCTTGGGGTTTTCAACGCGGCCGTAAGATTCACCGGCTCGCGGCGCGCGCATCGCATACTGTGGCTTATCGCCGATGATCGGCGCGCCTATTGTGCGCTTGAGGTGCGGTAAAATTTGCTCCAGAATGCGCAGACTCTGGCGCATCTCATCCATGCGAATGAGATAGCGATCATAAATGTCGCCGTTGTAGCGGACGGCCACGTCGAAATCGAGGTACTCATAGTATGAGTACGGTTCGGCGCGACGAATGTCATAGGGTACGCCGCTGGCACGCAGCAGCGGCCCGGCCGTGCTCATGGCAACGGCGTCCTGGGGAGTCAAAATGCCGACCCCAATGGCGCGCGCCCGGACGATCTCATTGCCGGTGATCAGGTCGTCGGCCTGATCCAGCACCTGGGGCAGCCTATTGAACACCAACTCTTCCAGGAACTTGAGCGTCGGGACACTGCGAACTTCGTCGGGCAAATCGTAGGCCAGCCCGCCGAAGCGCATGTAGTTACAAAGAAGCCGCCCGCCCGACGTCGCTTCAAAAAAGTCAAGAATCAGCTCACGCTCGAGGTAGAAGTAGAGCATGGGCGTCTGCAGTGCACCGAGGTCATTGAGCAGAAAGCCCAAGGCCCACAAATGGTTGCAGATCCGCGTTAGCTCCACCATCAGGATGCGTATCCACTCCGCTCGCTCCGGAACGGTCATATCAAACAGTTTCTCGACCGTAAGGGCGTAGCCCAGATTATTGGACATGGACGAGAGATAATCGAGGCGATCGGTGTAGGGCATGTTCATATTGAACGTATTGCGCTCGCCGATCTGTTCGTGATTGCGATGCAAATAGCCCATGACCGGCTTCAGATCGATGATCGTCTCGCCGTCGAGCGTGACGACCATGCGGAAAACGCCGTGGGTCGAAGGATGCTGCGGCCCCAGATTGACGGTTACCTTATCCGTTCTTAGGCCGGGGGTCGCATCACGCGAATAGGACAAGCCCAGATAGACGTCCGTTTCGACATCGTACTCATCGCCCGTTGGCACCCAGCCCGGCGGATACTTCACATTTTTTCCGTATGGATTTCCCTCTTCGGCGCGAAAGACATGGCCATCAGGCCAGCGACTGCCGAATGGCTTATTCTCCTCTTCGAAGAAAGGCTCTTTCCAGTCTTTGCGCAATGGGTGTCCGTTGAAGCCGTCCCAGGTCAGGATGCGCCGCAGGTCGGGATGGCCCAGAAAGTTGAAGCCATACATATCGAAAGCCTCGCGCTCCTGGAATTCGGCTCCGGGAAAGATGGGCGTCAACGACGGCAGTACCGGCTCATCCCGATTAACCTGGGCCTTCAGGACAACCGGCCCGCCGCCCCGAGCGATGTTGTAAAGGTGATAGACCACCTCCAGCTTGCCCTCTTCGAGGTAATCGACGCCGGTGACGCTGGACAGGTAAGTAAAACCGAGTTCGTCGCGCAGCGACTTGGCTACTTCGGTGATCGAGTCGGGATAGATGACCAGACCCTCATACCCCTCGCGGGTATCATCGCTGACGATATTAGGATGCAATTCCTTTAATCTGGCGGTCGCTTCTTGCGCCGGGCTCAGGACAACGTCGTCCTCCGGGGCAGTCGCGGTTGGTTCTAGGATTGTGTCGCTCATCACTTCTCCGGTGAATAGGTAACAACCGATGCCGGCTCGGACTAAGCCGCGGCCGGTTCTGCTTCGGTCATTGGCTCTTCGGCCGCCGGCCCATCGATCGCCTGCTTGGCCGCTTCTTGTCGAATGATATCGAGCTGCCTCACGTCTACCAGGTCGGGCCCCAGGACTGGCACGGGATAGAGACCGGCCGACGGGTCATTCTTGTTGTACCAGGGAACCGTGGCAATTGATTGCTGGTCGATCTTTTCCTGCAAGGCGATCAATCCGTTGATCAATGCTTGGGGGGTTGGCGGGCAGCCGGGCACGTAAACGTCGACGGGCAGGAATTTGTCGATACCGTCGACGACGTTGTAGCCCTCTTTGAAGGGGCCGCCGCCGGATGCGCACGCCCCCATGCTCAGCACGTAGCGCGGTTCGGGCATCTGGTTATAGAGACGCACGATCGTCGGCACCATCTTCTTGGTGACAGTGCCGGAAATGATCATCAAGTCGGCCTGGCGCGGCGTTGCCCGGAATACTTCCATGCCGAATCGGGCCAGGTCGAAGCGACTCGAGGCCGCGCAGATCATTTCGATGGCGCAACAAGCTAAGCCAAAAGTTACCGGCCAGATCGAATTGCGTCTCGACCAATTGTAGATAGGGTCTATTAGCTTGGCGATGCTAGTGATGAAGACATTGCTCGCCACTTCATCAGGGACGGGGACGTCCCCGGCGATGGCTCCCGTATTCGCTACGGTCATAACGTTGTCGCCTCCTCATACCAAACGGTTAAAATATCCATTAATAACTGTTCGTTTACCAAGGCGGAATCATCCCGATAACCAGGCAACGATTCAACCAGTGTGACCAATTCTTCCAAACCAACTTCCATGGGCGGCCGATCCGGGTGGTGTTCCATTAAGGATACAACGATAGCGTAGGTCGAATCCCAGTAGAGTTCAGGTTCGTGATCAGACAAAGCATTTGCCCTGCTTATAACGCCATTGATTATAGTCGATTATGAAGGGTTGGTCGAATTGTTAGCGAAACCGGGCAGCCTCGCCAGTCGGCATGTTTTGAGCAAAACTGATGCAAATTCTTTTACTTTCTCCCTATCACGGCGGCAGCCACCAGGCCTGGGCTGAAGGCTACGCGGCCACATCGGGCCACCAGGTGTCGCTTCTGACACTGCCAGCCCACTTCTGGAAGTGGCGCATGCACGGCGGCGCGGTCACGTTGGCCCGTCGCTGGTTGGAGACCTCGCCGAGCTTGATGCCCGATCTGATCCTGGCGACGGATATCCTCGATCTGACGACATTCCTGGCCTTGACGAGAGGCAAGACGGCCGGCATGCCTGTCTCCCTTTATATGCACGAAAATCAACTGACCTACCCCTTGCCGGCGGATCCCACCCAGGGCCCAATGCGCCGCCAGTTGGGCGAACGCGACCGACATTACGCCTTTATCAATTACGTCTCCATGCTGGCCGCCGATCGAGTTTTCTTTAATTCCCAATACCATCTGGACACTTTTTTTTCGGCCCTCTTGCCGTTCTTGCGCCACTATCCTGAGTACAATGAACTGGACACGGTGGAGCTACTTCGGCAGAGAAGCGCCGTGTTGCCCGTGGGCATCAATTTGCGACGGCTGGACCCGGCACTGGCCCCGAATGACCAGAGGGGCGCTCCACTCATTTTGTGGAATCAGCGTCTCGAATACGATAAGAACCCGGAGGGCTTCATCGATGTCCTCGTACAACTGGCGGCCGAGGCTATTCCGTTTCGCGTGGCGCTGTGTGGCGAGCGGTTCGGCCGGCCAGGCGAGCGCTGGGAAAAAGGGGTGCTGGCGTTGGGCGACCGGGTCATTCACAATGGCTACGCCGAAGACGAAGTTTATCGGCGGCTGCTGTGGGAATCGGAGTTGACGGTGTCGACGGCCGGACACGAGTACTTCGGCATTTCCATTCTGGAGGCTATCCATTGCCGTACCTATCCCCTCCTTCCGGCGCGCCTTAGTTATCCAGAGATCATTCCGGAAGCATTCCATGCCGATTGTCTCTATCGCGGCCGTCAGGATTTGCTTCGCCGCTTGCGCTGGGCGTTGTCCGATCCAGCCGCGCTGCACGAGGTGACCGAGCGGCTGGCTCCCACGGCGGCGGCATACGATTGGAGCCGGCTAGCGCCTGAGTATGACGCGCGACTGGCCGAAATGGTCGTCTAATTCGTTAGCGACGGCGATACCAGAACCAGGCCGAGTTCCACGGGGGTCGGTCTTCGACCTCGGTGACCCCCCGCTCCAATGCTTCGAGCTCAAAATCGGCTTGCAGCAAGGCGATGACGGCGGCTTCGGGGATGCCGCGCGGCCCTTCTTCATTCGGCGCTGTCGCTTCATCCCGCAAATGAGCGAAGAGCACGTAGCGCCCGCCGTGGCCCAGCAATCGTACCAATTCATCGCGATAGATTCCCAGCATCGCCTCCGAAAATGAATGCATGCAGCCGATGTCAATGGCCAGATCATAGGGCGGCTCAAGGAAACCCAGTTCATCGACGGCGGCGACATGAAACTGCGCCAGTTCGCCCACGTTGGCGGCCGAAGCGCGTTGCCGGGCCTCTTCAATGGCGGCGGGGATGAAGTCGATCCCATCGACCGACCAACCTCGCCGAGCCAAGTAAATCGCCGTGCGGCCGAAGCCGCAACCCAGATCGAGCGCGCGGCCGGGAGCCATACCAGCGGCCAGCGACTCGATTTCCGGCGGCGGCAACGGATCGTCCCACGGCACCCGAGCCGCTTCATATCGTTCTAGAAATAGCTCGTAAGGATTTGGTTCTTCGGTCATGATCATCGTGAAACGTGACGCACCTGCCCCAGGAACGTACAATAGCCGGCTAGAGAGCCAGCCAGGGCAACCTGGATAGCAGTCGAACGCATTTGATTATGGACAAAGAGCAGAACCGTGTCCAATAACCGAAGATTTCAACGGACGATGCGCTACATTCGGACGCATTGGCCGGTTTATGGCGGACTTTATGGGTCGCTGGTCTTGGCCGTCTTGCTCATCGGTCTAAGCCTGGCGCTGCAATGGTACTCGTTCATAACGTTTTCCCTGGCAGCCATGCTGATCATCTCTTATCTGTTGGTCGCGTACCTGTACCGCGCCTATTTACTGAACGACGCGCCCGGTGGAGACGCGGCGGACATTCTGATCGATCTGGCACAAAGCAGGGCCGTCGATCGCGTGGTTTGCATCGATCTGGGGCTGCGAACAACACCTGTCGCTATCGCCCGCTACATGACCACCGGCGAAGTGATCGCCATCGATCTGTACAATCCTCAGTCGAACACCGGAGCCGCTTTACACCGGGCACGGGCGCGAGCCCGGAAACCAGCACCCGACCCGCGTCTGCAGTGGATTGACGGAAGCATCGAATTGCTGCCCCTTCCCGACCGCAGCGTCAGCGCCGTTTACATGAACCATATACTGTCGGAGTTCTGGCTGCCCGAGGAGCGGGAGCAATTATTAAAAGAGGTCTTCCGCATTCTCGTACCAGAAGGGCGGCTTTTGCTGGCAGAGCCGATTCGGGCGCAATCTCATCTACTACTGTCCGGTTTAATCACCTATGGATTACCGACGCCTGACCATTGGCGCCAAACGCTGGTGAGAGCGGGGTTCATGCTGCGCAAGGAGAAAACGGCGCGCGGTCTGCTTTACTGTGCCCGCGCCGACAAGCCCTCGCCAACCGCCGGCAAACAGATGCAATTGAATCTGGAGTTCATCTGATTCAACCGATGAAGGCCACCTTGCCGTCCTCTTTCACGTTCAGCGCGGCATGCCATAGCTGCTCGATGCGCGCGGCCGATAGGTTTGGCTGCTCCAGCACCCAGCCCAGAAACGTGGCGCATGACTCCGTAAACCGATAACTGTCATGGTGATCGTGGGCCGCCGGCCGCGTCCACCGCGTCGATTCTCCGCACGTCCCCGCCGCCAAAACCAGGATGGAATCGTGGGTCAGTGCGCGCAAATTGTTGATGTGGACCGACATCGGATTTTCGGCATGAACCGTGTAGCGGTTGATTAATGAGAACCCGGCCTCATACAACGCGATTGTCAGCGCCGACCAGGCGCGCGGCTGCCAGTGATGAAAAGTGAAGATGAGCCGGCCACTATCCGGTCGCAAAACGCGACGGCACTCCCTGAAGATGGTAGTCATCGACGCGACGTAACGATCGCCCGCGCCGGCCCGCTCGGAGCTGACCGCCGCAGCGGTTTGATCGTAGCCCCAGTCGGCCGCGTCCGGCAGGATCTGGCGCAGCCAGACACGAAAAAAGGCCGAGAGATCGCCATACTGAATGCTGTCGAAGTACGGTGGGTCGGTCACAACGGCGTCGATGCTGGCCGTCTCTATGGGCAAGGCGACCGACGAGGACTGGAGCAGCAGGAAGCGCTGGGGTTCTAGGGATAACTCGGCCGCCGTGCCAACCTCCAGCCCGGCATCCTGTTCATCAGTTAGGGCAACGAAGGCCGGCTTCGTGCCGTCGAGAACGCGCTCCATCGGCGCGGCCGCCCAGCGACGCCCGCGAACAATGCGGCTGTAGAATAGCTTCTGCAACGTCCCCGATGCGCGCCGTGGGTAGAGAGGATTGTTCTCCAGGGCCAGGTAGGGGAAGGAATAGCCGTGGTGGGCAAAGGTATGTCGGACGGCCCCGGCGCGACGCATGTTAGCACCCTTGTAGCCGCAGAGCATGGAGTTAAATTCCAGCGATGTGGAAACCAACAGCCCCAGATTAAGGCGTACAATGGGGTCTTCGTCGGGTAACCGGCGCATCGCTTCATCGAGATAGATCAGTTGCCGGCTGGAAAACAAGTCCAGATAGTTGAACACGTTCCTATTTTCCAACTGGATCGATTTGTCCCCGGCGATCACGCGAAACGCCTCAACCGGAAGGGCCAGGACGGCGCGCCGCTCGTTGGCGCGGGCCTGGGCGGCGTGGTCGCGCCAGTCCGGTGACTTGTGAAACAGGCCATGCTCCGAACAGCGACCGGCGACCGCCAGCATAGTATAACGCGCATAAAATGGGACGTCGGTCAATTCCTGATAGGGTCGACCACATTGCGCACAATCCCTTTGTCCTTTTTCGACGATGCGAAATCCGTCACCCGCGCAACAGTGGTTTTCGCCGTCATGTAACAGGCCGCAGTCAGGGCACCAGCGCAGGGTCGTGCCGTCAGGCTCGTGACGCATGGTCAGAGAATCAACGAAGAGTACCGTGCCGCACTCGCAGCGGCGGCGCAAGCCATAGAGGGTGTACCACAGCGGCAGCGCTTCATCACATGTCGGACAGTGGGTACGAAACAGATCGCCGGATGCTTCGACCAGGCTTTCAAAGAAATTGTCGAAACCGGCCTGCAGAGCGACCAACGGCCGCCTGGTCAGCGTCGCCCGTGCCTGGAGAACAGGTATCGGATCGACATCGACGCCTATGACCGATGCGCCCAGCCGTATCGCCTCATGGAGTGTGGTGCCACCGCCCATCATGGGATCGAGAATGACCTTGCCCGCCAGGCCCCCGCCCGCGTAATACGATTGCGAGGCTTCGTCCTCCACCAGCCCTTTGAGGATAAGGCGAAACGTGCTGCCGCAACGCCGGCCCCACCACTTGTGGAGATAGGTATTCGGCCGGTAGTGATGCTTGTTATACGTCTCGTACGTAGCCAGGGCGTCGGCAAAGCTCGCGTCAAAATGCGCGTCGATGGGCGATTCGATTTTTGGAAGACACATCAAGCCTATTGTAAGTGTAATTTCAATTATTACTAAGCGCTTGATGTATCCGCTCGTGTTTCCTCCGGCCGCAGACTATGCTAAGATGCAACAGAACCCGCAATGAATGAAATCCAGAACTTCTCTCAGCGACTCTTGGACAACGTCGAGCGCGTCATCATCGGCAAGCGTGATATCCTGGAGTTGCTGATGGTGTCGATTCTGTGTGAAGGGCACGTTTTGCTGGAGGACGTGCCGGGCACGGGCAAAACGATGCTCGCCCGCGCGCTGGCCGCCGGACTGGACGTCGACTTCAAGCGCCTCCAGTGCACGCCGGATCTGTTGCCCAACGACGTCACCGGCGTATCGATCTACGATCCGCAGCAGCAAAAATTCACATTTATCCCCGGCCCGGTGTTCACCAACGTTCTGCTGGCGGATGAGATCAACCGCGCCACTCCACGCACCCAGTCGGCCCTGCTGGAAGCCATGGGCGAGCGCCAGGTAACCGTCGATGGCATTACTCGCTCTCTAGAGCGACCCTTTCTGGTCATCGCGTCGCAAAACCCGGTGGAATTCGAGGGTACTTTCCCACTGCCCGAAGCTCAACTCGACCGCTTTTTCATGAAGCTGAATCTGGGCTATCTGGACGAAGAGAAAGAGAGCCAGATGCTCAAGAACCTGGGCGGCGCGCATCCGATAGAATCGATCGGGGCAGTCGTCGACGGCCGTCAGCTCCCCTTGCTGGCCCAGCAGGTGTGGCAGGTCCACGTCGATGATACCGTACGGGACTATATCGTGGCCCTTGTATTCGGCACCCGCCGTCATCCCGACTTGATCCTCGGCGCCAGCCCGCGCGGCAGTCACGCGCTGTATCGCGCCGCGCAAGCCTATGCCGCGTTGCAGGGCCGCGACTACGTGCTGCCCGACGACGTGAAGCGGCTGACCATTCCGGTGCTGGCCCATCGCTGCCTGCTGCACCCGGAAAGCGCCCTGCGCGGGGCAAGCATTCGTGATGTAATGAGCGGCATCATCCAGGAGACGTCCCTGACCCTCGGCGAACCTTGATCATGACCCTTTTCCGTTGGCTCATCCTCTTGCTCGTGGGCGTGGCCTTTCTGCTGCGGGTGGATTTCATCTTCTACATCCTCTACGTGGCCATTGGAATCTTCGCCTGGAGTCAGTGGAATAATGCTCGCACCCTGCGCCACATAGAAGCCTCGCGCGATTATCGTCGGCGAGCGTTCCTGGGCGAGTCCGTCGAAGTCAACCTTACGCTAAAGAACACCAGCCGGCTGGCCGTCCCCTGGGTACAGTTTCACGAGAGCATCCCTCCCGAACTGCGCCTCGAAACACCCATCCGCCAGGTAACCAGCCTGCGCGGCCGTCAATCGCTCATTTTCTCCTATCAGGTCAAAGCTCTCCAGCGCGGCTATTATCGACTTGGCCCGTTGCAATTGACCAGCGGCGATCTGTTCGGCCTGGTCAAGCCGCGCGACGGCACGCTGCGGCCGGACTTTCTGACCGTTTATCCGCGCGTCATCCCGCTCACGCACTTGGGTCTGCCGTCGCGCTTGCCGTTCGGCACCATCGGTGATCACCGGCGGTTGTTCGAGGACCCGGCGCGGCCGATGGGCGTGCGCGACTTCCGCTCCGGCGATTCCCTGCGACAGATGAACTGGAAGGCCAGCGCCCACACGCAACAACTTATGGTGCGTACGCTGGAGCCAGCCATTTCGCTGCAAACCGCGATCTTGCTCGACCTGAACGCCGCCGGCTACGAGCGACGGAATCGTTACGACAGCGTCGAATGGGCCATTGTCACCGCCGCTTCGCTAGCCAACCACTTGGTTGACCAGCGGCAGGCGGTTGGCCTGCTCAGCAACGGTATCGATCCATTACGCATGCAGGAAGAATCGCGGGTGTTCGACGAGGTATCGGGGCGATTACGCTTCCACTCGGCCGAGAGTAGCAACAGCCTGGCGCGCTACATGGCGGTCGCTATTGAGGCCCGCACCGGCCGGCCGCATCTCATGAAAATCCTCGAGCTTTTGGCCCGGATTGACGCACGCGACACCCTCCCATTCGCCACGTGGGCCGCTGCCGCTTCCGTCCGTCAGAGTTGGGGCGTCACCCTCTTGGCGATAACGGCCGCGGGTGACATCGACACCTGCAATGCGCTGCATCGATTGGCCCGTGCGGGGTTCAACCCCATCCTGATCGCCATCGAACCGGACGCCAATTTCGGGCTAGTTCGCGAGCGCGCCCGGCGATTGGGCTTCCAGGCTTTCAACGTGCACGATCGGCGTGATCTAACGCGGTGGCAACGGCCGGTGGGGGCCTTCGGGCGGGAAGGCAGCCGATTATGAGCCGCCGGCGCACGGTGCGCAACAAAGGGGTGATCGCTGCCGCGCGCGTCCAGCGCGCGCCGGAACCCGGCCACAGGCTGGCTTTCCGGATGGATCCCTGGACGCGAAGATTAATCCGCCCGCTGCTGATCACGCTACTATCTACCTCGGTCGCCATCGCCTTGCTGGTGATCGTTCGTATCCTCTCGCCCGAGCTCAGTTGGATGGAGGTCGTGCCGCTTTGCTTTGTGGCCGCCCTGGAAGGCGCCTATACGACAGCATGGCTGAACAACCCCGACAGTCATGGCGTTGACAGATTAACGTATCGCGTGGCCGAAGTATTCCTGCTGCTGGTTATCGCCCGCGTTTACAGCTGGATATTGTTCGGCGACGGCATCCCTTCGCCCGACGAGATGCGCCTCTATCTGACCGCGCCCACATCGATGCTGCTGGTAGGGGGCTTTCTTACGACCGCGTTCACGACGCTCGTGGCCTGGGGCCTGGCCGTCTCTCATAGTCGCACTTTAACACGGCTCGACGTGAGCATCTATGAGATCAACTTCTACACCTTGTCGCCGGCCGAGCAAAAGGCCAAAGCGGATGATCGACCTATCCAACTGGCCCGCAAGCCCTTGCAAGACCAGTACCTGAGCAATTGGCTTGCCGTCGGCATGTTGATGATTTTTATGGCCGCCCTTAGTACGTTTGAAGTCGGCCAGTTGACGTCGCTTGTCAATCCGCTCGACATCACGCGCCTGGGGTTGGCACCGGCGATGTTATTGGCCCTAATGACCTATTTTATTAGCGGCTTCTGGTTGCTGAGTCACGCTCGCTTGTTACGGTTGAATGCACGCTGGCTGATGGACGGCGTGGCCAAGGATGCCGGCTTCGAGCGCGCCTGGCAACGGGACGCACTCTTCGTTTTGTTGGGGATCGCCCTGCTGGCCGCCTTCCTCCCCATCGGCTCCTCACTGGCTATCAGTCGCATCCTCGCGCTCGGCCTGACCGCAGTGAGTTACCTCGTCAGCATCGTCTTCTCCTTCTTCGGCTACCTTATCGGATCGGCCCTCATATTGTTGACCCGCAACGCGAATGAAATGCCCCTGCAACCGCCGGAATTGGCTCCCCTGCCGCCCATCGATCCGGCCGTCGTCCCTCCGTCCGACCCCAGTCCCTTGGTCAGCATGGTCATTAGCTCCGCGTTTTGGGCCTTGGTCATCGCCTTCATCATAGCCGCCGGCCTCTTCTTCTTGCGAGAAAGAGGGTATCGGCTGGATCGGCAAAGGATCAATGGCTATCGACTAGTTGTGTCTGCATGGCTACACGAACTGTGGGACAAGCTGAGGGGACGGGCGCGGGCGCTGAGTAACAGCCTACAAGACCGGCTACGAGCGCCATCTCCACTCTCGCCCGGCTCCAGCGATCTGACTATCCCACGCCCCCGCTTTTTACGGGCCCAGTCGTTGTCTCCGCGAGAGCAGATCAGGTTCTACTATCTGGCGCTCGTCCGTCGCGCCGCTGCAAGCGGGGTGGGGCGGCGAAACGACGAGACACCGCTCGAATTTGCGCAGCACCTGAAGAATATCTGGCCCGAATCCGAGGCCGACGTCGACGCCCTGACGCAAGCCTTTCTGGAAGCGCGCTATAGTCCACAACTTATCGAAGCGCCCCAAGCCAACACGATCAAGCAACTTTGGAAAACGCTCAGAACCAGGCTGCGCCGGCGATCATAAGTGGCCGAAAGGTTCAACTCCTGCTAAAACTGCGGCTCATTAGGAGAGTTGCATGCAATCGATCGTAGAATGTGTCCCCAACTTTAGCAACGGCCGCGACCCAGAGGTCTACGGTCGCATTGTCGATGCCATCCGCAGCGTGGCCGCGGTTCAGGTTTTGGACGTGAGCGCCGACCGCGACCACAATCGCACCGTCGTCACGTTCGTCGGCGCGCCCGAAGACGTCGTCGAAGCCGGCTTTCGCGGCATCGCCGCCGCCAAAGAGTTGATCAACCTGGACGAGCATCACGGAGAACATCCCCGCATCGGGGCCACGGACGTATTTCCGTTTATCCCCGTTCGCGGCGTCACACTGGCTGATTGCGTTTCCCTGGCCCAGCAGCTGGGAAAGCGGGTCGGCAACGAACTCGGCATGGCCGTCTACTTGTATGCCGCGGCCGCCACCCGCCCCGAACGCGAAAGCCTGGCCGCCATTCGTAAAGGGCAATACGAACTGTGGAAAGAGGAAGTCGCCACCAACCCCGACCGCAGTCCGGATTTTGGCCCGGCTCAACCCCAAAAGTGGGGGGCGACCGTCATAGGAGCCCGGCCCTTCTTAATCGCTTACAACCTCTATCTCAACTCGGATAATGTTGCCGCGGCCGAAGCCATCGCTCGCGCCATTCGCCACTCCAATGGCGGGCTGCGTTACGTGCAGGCGCGCGGTTTCTTGGTGGACGGACAGGCCCAGGTCAGCATGAACCTGACCCATTTCGAGCAGACGCCCATTTATCGCGTGCAGGAAACCGTCCGCCGCGAGGCGGCCCACTACGGTCTAACGGTCACCCGTGCCGAGTTGGTGGGCCTCATCCCGCAGAAAGCTCTGCTCGATAGCGCCAAATGGTACTTGCAACTGGATGACCTCGCGGACGAGCAGATATTGGAACTACGTCTTCAATCGTTATCATCGTCTGAAAGAGCACCTTCGCCCGACTTCGGCATCCCCCAGGTTGAGACATTTGCAGACGCAGTGGCCGCGGCTACGTCGACGCCCGGGGGTGGCTCCGTGGCCGCCCTGGTCGGGGCGCTGGGCGCGGCACTCACCCATATGGCGGCCGGACTGACAGTCGGCCGCAAGCGCTATCTCGACGTGAGCGAACAGGCCGAGCAGATCCTGGAACAGGCCGAGGCGATTCGGCACGAACTGACCGCGGCCATCGAAGAAGACGCGGCCTCATTCGAGGGCATCCTGGCCGTCGTCCGCAACAAGGAGTTAGGCGACGCCGAAAAAGAGGCGGCCATGGAAGCCGCCACTGTTCACGCCGGCGAAGTGCCTCTGCGGGTCGCCCGGCTCAGTCGGGACGCCGCCAGATTGGCTCTAACAATCGCCACCATTGGCAACGTCAATACCGCCACCGACGCCGCCGTCGGCGCAATTATGGCCCGCGCCGCGGTCCAGGGTGCCGGATTGAATGCCAAAGTCAACGGCGCGGGATTGAAGAACCGCGACCAAGCCGCGGCATGGTCATCCGAAGTCGATGCGCTCGTGGGCGAGACGGAAGAACTGGCTCACCAGGCTGGTGAGATCGCCAAGGAACGCGGAGGCCTCTAGTTTGGTACGCTCTCGCTGGAGGATCGCCCGGCCGCGCTACGCCGGCAGCCTCTTGATATGGATCATTCTTACCAGCTGCGGAGCGCCACCCCCGGCAACCACAGTGCCACCTGGGGCGATCGTTGTTCAGACGACTGCCTCACCCAGCCCGACGCCGGCCGTCCCGCCTCGCCCGATCATGATGGCGACGATGTCCCCGCCCCCGTCGCCGACGAGCATCCAGACATCTACCCCGGCGGCCGGCGTGGTCACACCCGACATCGCTACGTCCGACGCGGTAACGCCCTCACCCACGCCCACCGCGCCACCCACCTTCACCCCTCCACCGTTGCCGCCACCCGTCGAAGGCGAAAAGTTGTGGCTGCCGCGTCCCGTCCCCTCGTCCGGGGCGACGTGGACCGATAAAACGTACCCATATGGCAGCACGCGAGGCGGATTATTGCGGCCGCACACCGGCGTCGAGTTCGGCGTGCCGGCTGGCACACCGGTTCTGGCGACCGGCGCGGGCACGGTAGTCGTCGCCGGCAATGACGCAGTCGTTGCTTATGGCCCACAGACCGACTTCTACGGCAACCTGGTCATTATCGAGTCGGCCGGGCAAGATACGGGTGCGTCCATTTTCACCCTCTATGGACACCTTTCCGAAGTAGACGTCACCGCGGGCCAGGTTGTGGCTGCTGGAGACGTGCTCGGGCTGTCCGGCGCGACCGGCGTGGCTGATGGGCCACACCTTCATTTCGAGGTAAGAGTCGGGCAAAATAGCTACCAGTCCACCCGTAATCCGCTGCTCTGGTTGGCTCCACTACGCGAAACTGGCACGGTGGCTGGGCGTATCACCGGCCCCGGCGGCGAATTGCTCGCTGAGGCGCCGCTCACCCTGGTGCGCGTTGATGCGCCCGCCCCCTACACGGCAACGACATCGTATGCGACTGGAGAACCGAACAGCGACGGCACACTGAGCGAGAATTTCGCCGTCGATGACGTGATTCCCGGTTTTTATCAGGCCATTGTCGACACGGGCAGCCAGCGGTTTTCAGCCGACTTGTGGGTCTATCCCGGCCGGTTGAACTGGGTCGAGGTCGTCGTTGCTCCCTGATGAGCACAGGGTAGTTGCCTTGTCTACCCTGCCGCTAATGCCGGTTGCGGCCGCCTGCTCATGAGGTAGCCGACAAGGGCGACCAAAATTCCCAATACCAGCGTCGTGACGCTGATCAAAACCCCGATGTCGAACCAGAATTGCTCCGGGAACAGACGAATCAACGAGTCAGTGTAGGCGAATGTCCAGGTGCCGGGCGGAAAAAGCAACTCGTGGAACTGGACGAAAAATATCGGCCAGGCGATGAGGATCGACAGAGCGATGACAGCCAGGACGATCACTGTAGCCAGCCCGGCCAGCATCACCGTTCGCCAACCGAAGGAGCGCGTCGGCGACGGAATGAGCAAGAAGGCTAACCCGGCGATGACGATTGCGCCGCTCACGTAGGCTATTTGGCGAATGACGTCGGTCAGGTTCTTGACGTCGATCATGTGGTCGATCTCATCGTTATTGTACAGCGGAGATTCAGTGCCGGGCTGGCGAAGCGCTTCCAGCATATGAATTACTTCTGCCGCCGGTTCGGGACGCTGCAAATAGTCCAGCGTGCCGCGGGCCAGCTCCAGCCGCTGATCGGGGGTGAAACCGAACATATCGGGCGCGATCCGCCCATATTCAAACGCCGGGTAATCCCAAGCGATAATGGCTCGCACAGTCCCCAGGCCCAGAAAAAGGGGCATTGCCAGGATGACCAACCAGCGAACCAGCTTCAAGAGTGTCTTATTATCCAATGATTTGCCTCATCATAGCGCGCCGGCTACCGGTCGAAAGCACCCAAACTCGATGGGCCGGCTTCCAGCAAATAGCGAATCACTATCGAATCACTTATATATTCAATTGGGGCGCGATCATCGGTAATGACCGGCCCGGTCGCCTCGAACGAAGCCAGGTTGGCCGCGGCCGTTATCAGCGCATCGCGCAGTAACGGCTCCGCGTCCTCGCCCAGGGCCAAAGCATTGGCCCGCAAATTGCCGGCCGTAGTCGGCTGCTTCGTCGCTACCACAATTGTATTCAAACTACCCGGCACGTCGATAACATGCACCGCCGGGAAGACACTGAGTAGCGTTGTGGCTACCGCGTCTACGAGCCGCCTGTCACCGGGCACGCTCCCGACGTTGACCGCCAAAGCCCCCGTTCGGCTCAGTTTTTCACTCACCTCAGTGAAAAATTCGCGAGTCGTGAGATGCCAGGGAATGTAGGGGACTTTATAAGCATCAATCGTGACGACGTCATAGGGGCCGGAGAGGCCGGCAAAGGTATAACGGCCGTCGCCGACTAGCGCGTTGATATTCGGCTCATTGAGGGCGAAGTACTTGCGGCCGACATCGAGAATCATGGGGTCCAACTCGATGCCGTCAATCGCCAGAGGCCCAAAGACGCGGGTAAACTGTTTCGGAATGGTGCCGGCGGCAAGGCCGATGACGGCCATCGATTGGGGCGGCACCGGCCTCGAATTGAAATAAGGCGCGGCCAGCATGATACTCCAGACAGAGACGGACGGGACGCGGCCGCCATCGCAATAGTACGAGTGATAGGCCCGACCTTCGTTCAGGAGCAGGTAGTTACAATCGTCCCGGCGAATGACCTGGATGTAATTGTAGGCCGATTCGATCTCATAGAGTTGCCCCTGGTAGGTCTTGATGTTGCCCCCATACCAGAGCACGATGGCCGGCAACAATAGAAACGGCAAGAGCAGCACAGCGGATCGAACGCGCCGACTGCGAGTGGAGCGCCACAGGCCTATCATCCCCACCCCCAACAGAATCGTCCCGAACAGCACGGCCGCCGCCCGCGAACCAGCCAACGGGATGACAATCAGCACCGGCAGATAGGTGCCGAGCAGACTGCCCAGCGTGGAGACGGCGTAGATTCGGCCGCTGATGCGCCCGGCCTCATTCACGTCACGCACGGCCAGCCGGATGGCAAAGGGCGACAGGCAACCCAGCAAGGTCACCGGCGCCACCAGAGCGATAGCAACGAGCAACAGCGACCCGGCAATGGCGCCGACATTCATTTGAGCCATAGCCGTGGACGCTCCGCGCAAGACCGCCCCGGTCAGTAGCAGAAAGAAAACGACACAAAAGCCGGCGGCGGCGACCAAACCATAGTAGACCGATTCGCGCGGATGGCGGTCAGCCAGTCTTCCACCAATGAAATAGCCGGCCGTAAGCGCCAGCAGCACCAGTCCAATCACGTTGGCCCAGATGATGTTGGACGTGCCGTAGACCGTCTGCAGCATCCGACCGGCAGTAAACTCAACGGCCAGCGTGCTCATGCCGGCCACGAAGACGGTCAGAAATAGATAGCGCCGGCTCACAACTGGATCGAGAATAACCCACCTCTATCTAGAATCAATCGTTGCCCGGCGCTTTGAAAGCGGCGCGCATATCTTCGGCCGACAGCTTGCCCGCGTTCCGAAATATCATTGTCAGGGGCTGATCGTACACAGTAAAACTCTCGTCGGCGCGCCCCACGATCAACGATCCCTTACGATCCATATAATGGGCCACGCCCGCGGGTGGTTGCAATCCCACCCAATCGAAGGTGTCGGCCTGGAATGAGATCCCGAATAGACGCGGCGTTCGCGAACCGACCCAAACCAATTCGTAACCGAGATCGCCGTCAAAAAGGAGTTGATGATATTGCGACGACAGTGGGTAGCGGTTCGGCTGACGAGGCATAACGTCGTAAACGCGATTCGAGAGGATGGTCAGATAGTCAGAGCCGGCTAAAAGATCGAGGTTGGCGGCCAGATGTACCTCATCATCGGCCGCGTCGGGATAGTTCAGCCAGGTCAGTTCGGCGTTGGGGTACTCACTTCGCAAACGCTGCGCGCCAGCGATCCTCATCGTGACCGGGAGGTAATCATCCCACTGCTCGCTCAGAATCCTCGTCCCGGCAGGGATATTCTCGTATATCCAGCGGGAAGCGGCGTTCCAGGGATGTTCAGCGCTGTAGAGCGATACGAAGCCGACAGCAAAAAGCGCGCTGGTGAATAGCAGAGCTGAGGCAACCAGAGTCCGCCCCAGCCGCGACCGCCACTGCCACAGCAGGGAGACGCCGAATAACAGCATGAAAGGCACCACCGGCTGCATATAGCGCAAGAACTTTACATAAAAACTACCGGTCAGCAGGAGATAGGGCACGACCCACAATAGCACAATGATGATGGGTTCGCGGGTCAGTCGAGTCAACGCGCGATCACCTTGCCCATCACCGCTTCTAATAGTCCGGAACACGACGTAAAAGGCCCACGCCAACCCGGCGACGCCAAGCAGCCCTGACAACGGCCCCAAGCCCCAGCGCATGAGCATCTCGAATTGATAAAGAAAGGGGATGGTGCCGGCATATTGGCGAGTGAAGCTGAGATCGAGTCGGCCACTGACCATGCCGCTTTGGGTCAGAGTATTTTGCCAAAAACACGAGCGGGACAGCGTTGACGTCACGGTGCCCAACACGCCGTCCGACGCAAGCGGGCGGCAAGTCCAATCGAGCAACGCAAACGGGTTCGTCACCGCAAAGGTGAGCAGAGCCACGACAAGGGCGACGGCCGTCGTTCGCCAACGGCGCGTGCCGGGGTGGCCAATCCACACCGTCCACAGCAAGGGCGGGACGAGCAGCACCGCCGCAAATTTCGATCCGATAGCCAATCCCGTCATCACCGCCGCCGCGATGATATAGATCAGCCGGCGGTTACTGTTTCCGGCGCTCTCTTTATCGCCATCCCATGCAGCCACCATAAAATAGAGCGCCCCGACGACGAAAAAGGTCACGTAGGGATCGCTGGTGAAGAAATGGGCTAATTGGATGGGCAACACCGCCGTGGCCAGCAGAGCCGCCGCCAACAGACCTACCGTCGGGCAAAAAAGGCGGCGGCCGAGGAGAAAGAGAAACAGGATCGTGCCCGTGTCGATCAGGGCCATCAACACGCGGCCGACGATAGTCAGATGATGATATTCGATTCGGCCGGCGCCGTTCAGGACGTCGGCTGTCAGTGTCCAATCCGGCGGCAACCAGGGAAGCAGGAAAGGAGCGATCCACTCTACCAGGCGGGTCGTCACCACCCCCGCGTAGAGAGGCACGTGCCCATAAGCGAAATCCCGCGGCTGGTCCTGTAAAACAACAATCCCTTCGCTACTGGCCTCGGGAGGCCAGCGGAAGGGATTGAATGTCGATGTTTTCGGCCGCCACTGCGCAGCCCACTGCTTATTACCAAGTGACGGAAGCTCTATCGTTGTGGCCACCCACGAGATGTAGCGTTCGTCAGGATGATGATGCTGATAACCGTCCCAATCCAGGCCGGTCAGTCGCAGCGCAGCCGCCGACAGAAGAATGACGACAAGAGCGATACGCTGCGCATAGGTCACGGCTAGAGCCGGGCTAGAAGTTTTCTTCTTCTTTCTTGCCCCTGGAGATTACCTCAACTGCATCGCCGGACTCCTCGCCTTCGAGCAAGCCCTCACCCTCTTCCGTTTCCTCAATCGTCGTATATTCGAAGCTGGCGACAACCGTGTCGGGGTCAACCAGAATCTCAACACCCTTAGGGGCGATCAGGTCACGAACGTAGACCACATCCTCGGGAGTAGCGATGAGGCCCAGGTCAAACTCGATTTCGGCCACGAGATCCTCGGGCAAACATTCGATCTCGACCTCGCGCAACAAAATGGTGGCAACACCCAGGCCGTCGGCTTCCGGCGGAGCTTCGCCGGTGCCCACGATCGCCGCCGAAGAGCGTAGTTTCGATTTCATGTCGACTTCCATGAAGTCAACGTGGACGATGTCGCCTCGCGTGGCATGCTGCTGGATCTCACGAACCAGTACCGTGTGGGTCGCCCCGCCGACGCTGAGATCGGCCAAGTGGGCTGTGCCCACGACACGCAAAGCACGTCGCAATGCCTTCTGCTCCATTTGGACGGTTTGCGGAGTTTCCCGGCCGTAAATTACGCCAGGGATCCAGCCCTCGCGCCGCAGGCGGCTCGTCTGCTTGCCGATGATCTCGCGCGGTTCTGCTTCGATAACGATTCTTTCACTCATGCTTTTTCTACCTTATCTGCAGCGGGCTTCGTCGGAATACGGTCGGCGCGGTTCGTTACGCGTGCTCAATTACCGTGGCCGATTCATTTGATCGCCACTGCCCCTGCGGTTATATTCCTTACTAAACGTTTTGTCGGCTATAATCTGTGTCTACCAGACCGAGTATAGAAGTATAGCCACAAAATATGGCAAGTCAATCCGGGTAAGCGAATATATGAGCCAACAAACGATGACCTCCGAAAGCTTTTATCAAACGATTATGCAGCAAGGCAACTTGCGGACGCCCAAGCATGCTGCGCGCCTCACCTTTGCCGTGCTCCACACGCTGGGGTTCAACCTTGGCGGCGGCGTGAAACGCGACTTGGCGGCCGCGCTGCCCAAGGAGATGGCTAAAGATCTGACCCGTGGTTGGCGCTTGATCAACATCCGCCACAGTGATCTATCCGTCCATGATTTCGCCAAGGACGTCGCCCGGCACAGCGGCAATACCGATGCCCAGTATGCTCAATCAGCCACCAAATTAGTCTTCAAGCAGATCAAGAACATGATCGACGACGCTCTGGTGCGCGCCGTCGCCAGGGATTTAAGTCCCGACATGCGCGATTTCTGGAACGCGGCTTAGGCTGTCTCATTATTGCGGCCATTCGCCTTGCCAATTACCTGCAGCCGACGGGCAACAAGCGCGAGCATTCTGTGGCTATGCCTGGTGATCCTGACGGCATGCGCCGTGCCCCCAGCTCTGCTCGACGCGCCTACCGCGACCCTCATTCCAGCGGTCAGCTTCACCTTGGTGGCCGATGGTTCGACTCGCCAGATAACGACAACGGCAGCCACAGTTGGGCAGGCCCTGGAACAGGCTGGGATCGCCGTTTCGCCATCCGACGAAATTGAGCCGCCGCTAACGGCTGAGTTGGCTCAACCCGCCGATCCGTCGCCCCTTGTTGTCACCATCACGCGAGTGACAGAAGCAATCGAGGTGATTCCCGAGAGCATTCCCTTCCAACGCCGCATCGTGCGCAGCGCCGAGATGTCGCCGGATGATCCGCCTCGCATACTGCAAACCGGCGCGCCCGGCCTGCAAGAGGTCAGCCTGCGCATCGTGTTTCGCGACGGCCTCGAAGCGGAACGCTGGCCCCTCTCGGTGAACGTAGTGGAGCCAGCGGTGGACGAGATCGTAATGCTCGGCGTGAATTCCGGCCGCGAAACCACAGCCGTCGGCGGGCGGCTGGCCTATCTGAACAATGGGCGAGCCATCGTCCTGGAAGGGTCAACCGACCTGCCGCGGCAACTGACAATAGACGGCTCTCTCGACGGTCGCGTTTTTCAACTTTCTCCCGATGGGCAGTATTTGCTCTACACCGTCGAATTGGAAGCGACTGAGCAGGCGGCATTCCGAAATGGGTTGTGGGTTGTTCCCGTCGCTGAGGGCGGCCGGCCGCGGGCGCTAAAGATCGAGAATGTGCTATGGGCGGCCTGGGATCCATCGGCCGTCGAATCGCCCCGCATCGCCTACACGACGGCTCGTTCCGTCGGTTTGCCGCCCGGGTGGGAGGCTATCAACGATCTGTGGCTGTTATCCCTGCCCGTCGAGGATAACCCCGCCGCGCCTATCCGTATTGTCGAGTCCTATCCGGCTACATTGGGATGGTGGGGCGGCAATTACGCCTGGTCGCCGGATGGCAGCCGAATCGCTTATGCCTTCGCCGATGAAATCGGGATATTAAGCCTCCCTGAAGGCCTGGGCACGATAGACGCGAGTGGGCTGACAACCGTGCCCCAACCGGAGCGAACCACACTGCATACGTTTACGGAGTATGCAACCGGGGCTGACTGGGCCTGGCTGCCGTCGCTGACCTGGTCGGCCGACAGTCGCTATTTGTCCTTCACAGCCTTCGCGCAGGATGAGAACCGCTTTGACCTATGGCTGGCCGACACAACCGGTGCGTCCACGTTACCCTTCGTGGAAGGCGTGGGTATTTGGTCGGCGATACAGTGGTCATCGTCCGCCTTGCTACCCGATTCCCGCTTGGCTTATTTGCAAACTATCGATCCGGACGGCGGCGAAGATGGTACGTATGCCTTATGGATCGCGAACAGTGACGGGGGTGACAGGCAACGAGTGTTTCCACCGGAAGGCGAGGCCGGGCGATTCGCTCGAACCAGTTCATCGTTGGCCTGGGGGCCGGACGATGACCGGCTGGCCTTCATCTTTGACGACGAGCTCCATCTCCTCGATCTGACGACCGGCGAGCTATTTCGGGCCGGCGAAGATGACACGGTCAGCAGTCATCCGACCTGGGCGCCATACGGCGCGGCCGCCACGCCCTGAATCCGTAAACCATTCCAGGTGATGCTCATCGCCCGTTCCACTTCTCCCCAACGCCGGCGCCTGTTGGCCCTCCTGTCGTTAGCTCTGGCGGCACTCTGCCTGCTGGCTATTGGCGCGCGGGCGGCCCGCGACGATTTTCTGACGCGCGGGATCCCCAATGGCTTGCCCGAACCCGTGCCGCAGGGAGGGGTGCGGGTTGGTCTGAACATTCAACTCGACCGCGACGACAATGTGGCCGCGACTCTCGACGCCATCCAGGCTCTGGGCATCTATGACGTCAAGCAATCGTTCTACTACCAGGCCGATTACGACTGGACGGGCGCTGATCGCATCGCCGCCGCCGCCGCCGAGCGCGGCATGAATCTCGTGCCTCTGCTGGATGGCGACCCGGCCACCGGATTTGCTCCACCCCACAACCCGCAGGTTTTTGCCGATTGGGCGGGCGAGTTTGCCCGGCGATATGGCGAGAACATCACCCACTACATCGTTTGGGATGAGCCGAATCTCGCCGGTCACTGGGGCGGCGCGGCGAGCAATCCGACGCAGTATGCGGCATTGCTGAGCGCGGCTGCGACCGCCATCCGCGGCACGGACCCCGACGCCATCATCGTCGCCGGGCCGCTTGCGCCCACCACCGAAACCGGGCCCGACAATCTGGCGGAGACCCTCTACCTGCAAGCGCTGTATGAGGCGGGGGCCGGCGAGTCATTCGACGTCGTCGCCTCCAAACCCTACGGCTTCGACACCGGGCCGGAGGATCGCTCCGTCGGCGTTGACCGGCTCAATTTTAGTCGCACCATATTACTACGCGAATTGATGCTGGCGCATGGCGACGAGCATAAAGCTATTTGGGCCGGCAATTGGGGCTGGAACAGTCTGCCCGACGGGTGGACGGGCGCGCCGTCGATATGGGGCCAAACGAGTGAGTCGAATCGGGCGGCCCGCACCGTCGCCGCGCTGGAACGGGCCCGCCGCGAATGGCCGTGGATGGGCGTTCTCTTTCTGGAAAATTGGGAGCCAAATGCGCCGCCCGACGATCCGCGCTGGGGCTTCAGTATTGCCGGGCGAGCCACGGCCGACGCACTGGCCGCCTATATGGCTGCCCAGCCGCCTGACCTGGCCATGCCCGGTTTTCACTTCGCCGACCCCCATGATCTGTCGCAGCAATTCACCGGCAACTGGGAATTCTCACCCGAGTTCGGGGCCGACATCGGTCAATCCGGGGACGCGGTTCGCTTCTCTTTTTGGGGAACCGACGTCGGCGTGCGAGTACGTCGCGCCGACTTCCGCGCCCGGTTCTACGTGACCATCGACGGCCGCCCGGCCAACGCCCTGCCCCAGGACGAGAACGGGGCCACGCTGATCTTGACGTCCCCCGACGCCACGCAAGATTACATCAGCATCGAATGGCTGGCCCGCAACCTGCCCCCCGGCCCGCACATACTGGAGCTTGTCGCTTCGCGTGGCTGGGATCAATGGGCATTGAACGGCTTTAGCGTCGGCTATCGGCCGGCCGGAGCAACACCATCGTGGATTCCATCAGCGCTGGGGGCTTTAGCCCTTGGTTCCCTCGTGGCGGCCTTTTTGTCGGCACGGGGCGCGGAGTGGGACGCACTATGGCCCTGGGCCCAAACAGCCTTCGGCCGGCTGGGCAAGCGATCCCAGATGCTGGTCGTGGCCGGGACGGCCGCACTGGTTTCGGTCACTGGCTGGCTGACCTGGGGACAGGAGACGCTGGGCATCTACCGTCGATTGGGCGACACCGGGCAGCTGGCGGTGACGGCCGCAGCGGCCACGGTGTTCTATGTCACTCCGTCGTTCATTCTCTTCAGCGCGGCCTTGCTCGTCCTTTATGGTTTGCTGGTCCTACGGCCGGCCTGGGGCGTGGCCCTCATCGCGCTGACCATACCGTTCTACGTCCCGCCCTTGCCCAAACTAATCCTGGGCTATCGATTCTCACCGGTTGAGGTCTTTACGCTTGTGGCCACGGCCGCCTGGCTCACACGGGCCATTCTCGACACGGGTCTGAAAGCCAAACGGGAGCCATTTCGATTGAGCAGCATCCGCCCGAAACGCGCCGATTGGGCGGCGCTGGCCTTCATAGGGGTCGCCACCCTCTCATTAGCTTTCGCGGAGTTCCGCGGCGTGGCCCTCAACGAATGGCGCGTCGTTGTGGTGGAACCATTCCTCTTCTATGTGCTGTTGCGCGTGGTTCGCCTGCGCGATAGCGAGATGTGGGTCGTGATCGATGCCTTCGTGCTCAGCGGCGTCATCGTCGCCCTCTATGGGCTATGGCAGTATGCCACCGGCCAAAATCTCATCACCGCTGAGGGCGGGCTGCTGCGACTACGCTCGATCTACGGCTCACCGAACAACGTGGCCCTCTATTTGGAGCGCATCCTGCCCCTTGTGGTCGCTATGGGGTTATTGGGCGCGCGAGCGACCCACGGGCGACGGCGCTGGGTCTACCTGGCAGTGCTCATTCCCCTGGCCGCAGCCTTACTCCTCAGCTTCAGTAAAGGGGCATTGTTCCTGGGGATACCGGCATCGCTGGCGGTCGTCTTTTGGGTCTGGCAGCGGCGGGCGGGGCGGCGCACCTGGCCGTGGCTGGCCGCCGGATTGTTTATTGGGGTAGCAGCCATTATTGCGGCGAGTCAGATTCCGGCCGTGGCAGCACGGTTCGATCTCTTCGGCACGACCGGCTTTTTCCGAGTCAGCTTGTGGCGGGCGGCCATCCATATGTTTGCCGACCATCCCTGGTTCGGCGTCGGTCTGGACAATTTTCTCTACGCCTATCGTGGCCGTTACATTCTCGATGCCGCCTGGCAAGAGCCGAATCTCAACCATCCCCACAACATCTTTCTGGATTTCGCCACCCGGCTGGGCATACTCGGCCTGCTCACGGGCGGCTGGCTCATCTGGGAAGCGGCGCGCGCGGCGTCGCGGGCGCTAAGAAGTTCCGGCCCGATCTGGCTTCCCGTGGCGGCGGGCCTGAGCGGCGCACTGGCGGCCGTGCTGGCCCACGGTTTGGTCGACCACAGCTTTTTCCTGATCGACCTGGCCTTCGCCTTTTTCCTGATCCTGGGTGTGTCCGTCTGGATAGGCGAGCGACAGCTCAAGGACTCGTCCAATCAGGCTAGCCAATCAGCAGCCGTTCTTCCGGATGGCTGACGGCCGGGGGAACGGTCGGCCGCGTCAATGTGATGATGATCGTCAACGTGCCGATGCGCCCGAAAAACATCAGGCCGGCGATCAATAGTTGCCCGAAAAGGTTAAGCCGCGGCGTCAATGACAGCGAGTAGCCGGTGGTCGAGAAGGCCGATACCACTTCGATCAGGGCCGCGGCCAGGCTTATATTGTCCTGAGTATAAAGCAGCAACCAGGTGGATACCCCGATCACCACGGTAGCACCGGTCAATACGGCGGTGGCTTTGTAGAGCAGTTCCAGGGGAATCGTGCGGTGGCCGACGACGATTTCCCGGTCCCCCCGCACAAATCCCCTAAAGGCCAGGACAAGGATGGCGAACGTGCTCGTCGTTATGCCACCTCCCATCGAAGCGGGCGATGCCCCGATGAACATTAAGACCGTCAGCAGCAGCCCATTGGCCGGCTCCAACTGGCCGAATTGCTCGGTGACGGTGAACCCGGACGTTCGGCTGGCGACCGAATGGAAGAACGCCAGCAGGAACAGGCGCGGTGCGCCTTCCTGGCTGTAGACCGAGCGGAACTTCAACTCGGTTAGAAAGAATAATATCGTGCCAACCACAATCAGGATGGCGGCGGTTATCAACGTCAAGCGTGTGTGCAAGGAAAATCGGCGTCGCCGGCGGTATTGCAGAACATCGCTAACGACCGGAATGCCGATGCCGCCCAGGAAAATGAGCGCCGATAGGGTCAACAAGGTAAAAGCATCGGTGGGGAATCTGGCCGAAGAGATCGGTGTACTGGAAAACAGGTCAAAACTGGCGTTGGTGAAAGCGGAGATGGCATGAAACACGGCATAATATGCGGCCCGATTTGCTCCATAAAGGGGGGCCCAGTTTATCCACAGCAGTAAGGCCCCTAACGCTTCCACGATGAGCACCGCGATCAGGATTTGGGTAGTTAATCGAAGGATTTGCTTGGCCGATAGCAATCCCAGCGAATCACGCAGTGTCAGCCGCTCGGCAAACGTCACGCGCTTGCCGGCCAATCGGAAAACGGTGATGGCCGTAACCATAAAGCCGATGCCGCCCAATTGCATCAGAAGCATCAACACCACCTGGCCGAACATAGACAGGTCGCGACCAGGGGTGATGATGGTTAGTCCGGTGGTGGCGACGGCCGAAACCGCGGTGAAGAAGGCTTCGTTGAGCGTCAGTGGCCGTTGCGTGCCGCTGATGGGCAGCAACAAGAGGAGCGTGCCGACAACGACCAGCGCGGCCAAACCACCGACAAGGCCCAGGCCGCGTTCCGCCTGCCGTAGCCTGGGAGCGCGGACGCGCCCGGAGATGATCCGCGTCGACGATTTTTGAGAGACCCAGGAGCGGCCGTCCTTTTCCTCGGCAGAGGGCGATGAGTCAGGCACGATGGCGGCTCTCCTCCCGCATGATGCTAATCGACTCCTCGGAGCCGGATACCAGTAATTCATCGTTGTGGGCCACGGGTGTTTCCGGCGGGGGGTTATAAATAATGTCCCGGCCGGCCATGAGCAAGACCGAAATATCATCCGGGTAGCCGGCCATCAGTTCCCCGACAGTGCCTTGATATGGATAGGGCGGCCGCCACTTGATGGCCACCTGGTTGCCGAAACGAAGATGGGTTGCTTGCGGTACGTGACTCGTCAACTGGTAGGCGACCGCGTGCGCCGATTCGATATCAGGTGTCACCACGTCATCCGCGCCAATGCGCAGCAACACACGGCGATCCCGCTCGGACTGTGCCTCGCACATCACCCGCTTGATCCCCAACTCCTTCAACGTCAGGGTGATCAGCACCGATTGAGCGATGTCGCCACCGATGGCAACGATGGCCACGTCAAAGGCATCGACGCCGATGGAGGCCATCGTCTCATAATCACTAGCGTCGAGAATCGCCAATTCACGGATATTATCGGTCAGCCGTTGCACGACCTCCCGGTTCCTATCGATTCCCAAGACATGATGCCCCAACTCCTGTAAGCTGAGAGCCAGGTTCTCGCCAAAACTATCCAATCCAATGATCACGAAATCATTCTTAACGCGCTTGTCGGCCATATTCGGTTCCAAATCGGATTCACAGTCCATCGACTGTGAGATGCTCTGTTGCCCTCAGTCAACTCGCACAACGTTGTTAGAAGATGCTGAACTGTTAGCCGCCCGTCTTCCACACACCCCTGCTATACGTTACAATCCTCTCCGGTCAGGTTACTCTTAACCGTCCTAGTAACCTATGCGAAAAAATCGGCTGCTACCACTCCTCATCCTGCTTGTGGCAGGAATTATAGCAATAGGCTTGATGCCGTCCATTCTGCGGCATTTGCCGACGCGCTATGCTATGCGCTTGCCGCAACCGCTGCAGGCCCTGGCGCTGCCGGCCGATCCGACGCCTATCCTGCCGACCGTCGCCGCCCCCAGCGCGGCCGCTGGTCTCATAGCCCAAACGATCCCGCCCCCGGCCGTCGTGGTATCGGCCTCCCTGGCCACGCCCACGCTGGCCCAGCAAGGTGGCAGCACCGCCAAACCCGCACCCACATCCACGGCCTCACCCACCCAACCACCCACGGCTACCCCGTGGCCTGTTCCCGCCGCAGCCCGGATGAACGGCTTTACCCACGTCTATCAGGAGTGGAATAACTGCGGCCCGGCAACGATGGTAATGGCGTTGTCCTACTTCGGCAGCATCTACAGCCAGCGGGACACTGCACAAGTCATGCGGCCAAATCAGGAAGATCGCAACGTGACGCCGGAGCAAATGGCCGCGTTCGTGGAGGCGCAGGAAGGGATGCACGCTATAGCGCGCGTCAACGGCGACCTCAACCTCCTGAAACGCCTGCTGGCTAATGAAATTCCGGTCATCATCGAGATAGGATTCGACCCGCCGGGTGAATATCGTTGGTTGGGCTGGTACGGCCACTATTTGCTTCCGGTTGCCTACGACGACGCCTCGAACCAACTGTGGGTCTATGATTCATGGCTGGGTACGAGCGAGGTTCCGCAGACCAACGCCGACCCGAACGGCCGAATCCTTACCTACGACGAACTGGAAGCGGATTGGGCGCAGTTCAATCGCACCTATATCGTGGTGTATGAAGCGGATCAAGAAGCGTTGGTCAATGAGTTACTGGGCGAAACGGTGATTGATGATGCCGCCATGTGGCAACAGAGCCTCGAACGTGCCCAGTCCGACGCGCGTCGGGATGAAGGCAATGCCTTCTATTGGTTCAATCTGGGAACGACCTACAATGCCCTTGGCCGGTATGAAGAAGCGGCCGTCGCTTTCGATCAGGCCCGGTCGATCGGCTTGCCCTGGCGCATGCTGTGGTATCAATTCGGGCCATATGAAGCGTATTACCGAACCGGCCGCTATGAAGATATCGTGCTGCTGGCTGATACGACGTTGAAGGATCGGCCTTATCTGGAAGAATCTTTTTATTATCTGGGGTTGGCACAATCCGCCCTGGGTGACGACACATCCGCGCGTGCCAGTCTGGAAAAGGCGACCGCGTTGAATCCCAATTTCACCCCGGCCGCTCAGGCATTGGCCGAGTTGGTCTCCCCCAACGGGTAACGACTTTCGGGGCCGTATTCGGAGAACGAATTAGATATGCGCAAACGCACAAAAAGCATCATTCTGCTCATTGCCGTGGGGCAGATGTTGATCATATTGGGCTTGTTGGCCCTGCCGTCCGTTGTCCAGGCTATTCCCGGCCGCTATCGGGTCTGGTTGCAGGAAAATTATCCGGCCATGGGCGAAATATCTGAGGGCGTGATCGCCCAGGTGGCTCCGGTTGCCACCGCTCTGCCGGCCGCCCAACCAGGCGCACACCCGGAGATCGATCTCTCCTCGCTCGTGGCCCAGCAACCGGCGGGGGCTCTAGAGGGCGCAGTCAACGAGAATGACACGATTGAACTACCCCAGACAGTGACCCAGCCGGCCCCCACGGCCGAATCGGATGTCGCGCCCACGGCCGCGGCGGCCACACCCACACCGGAAGCAACCCACACGCCGGCCCCCACACCCACGCCTATGCCTCTGCCAAATCGGGTCGTTATCGAGGGCATGAGCGTCGTCAAGCAATCATTCAACAATTGCGGTCCGGCCAACCTCACGCAGGTATTGAACTGGTATGGCTCGGATATCACCCAGGAAGACGTTGCCTCCTATCTAAAGCCCAATCCCGAGGACCGCAATGTGAGTCCGTGGCAGATTTCTGATTATGTCAATGAGCAAATGGGCGGCTACAAGGCCATCACGCGCAGCGGTGGCGACTTGGAGATGATCAAGCGCTTCCTGGCCGCCGGGTTCCCCGTGGTCATCGAAAAGGGCTATGAGTTGCCGGATTCGGGCTGGTGGGGCCACTATCTGACCGTCTACGGTTATGACGACGACCTGGAAGAACTGTACAGTCAGGATTCTTACCTTGGCCCGTTCGACGGCAGCGGCCGCAAGGATGCCTACCGGGAATTCCTGCCCTACTGGCAGCAGTTTAACAACACCTTCTACATCGTCTATCGACCGGAACAAGAGGAAACAGTCGCCTCTCTGATGGGGGCGGATATGTTCGACGATGTAAAGATGTGGCAGAAGGTGGCGGCCAACGCCGAGCAGGAAACCAAAGATCGGCCGGACGATGCTTTCTCGTGGTTCAATCTGGGCACGGCTCTAGCGCGCATCGGCGGCCTCACCGGCGACAATAGTTATTACCAGGGCGGCGCGCAGGCCTTTGATCAGGCGCGCGAGATCGGATTGCCGCCGCGGATGTTATGGTACCAATTCGAGCCCTATCTGGCTTATTTACGCACCGATCGCTATCAAGATATCATCGACCTGGCCGACGCAACGTTGGAAACCCAAGGCGGACGCAACGTCGAGGAGACCTACTGGTATAAAGGCCATGCGCTGGCGTACTTGGGCGACGTCAGCGGGGCTATTTCGGCCTACCAGTCATCGCTGGCAATCAACAAGAATTTCTACCCGGCTCAGATTTCGTTGGATTCCCTGGGCGGATAGACTTCGGCCATAACGGTCAGGCCTTATAAGTGCCGGGTTGAAAAACGTTCGTCTGATTTTCAGCCCGGCGCTTTGATATGGTTGTTCTGTTGGCAGTTCCTTGGCCAATCAGGCTATAATAGAGTGTGGTGGAGATTATTTCCCCAACCGCATGACAGGCAATCGCCTTTTCTTTTCCACAGATCCCACATTACCCACTGAGGAGATATGTATGACCCAGGAACGTAAATTCAAGGTTACTTATTCGACGCTGGCAAGCCCAGACCCGGAATTGCATCGTCGCTACGACGAGGCCGCAGCCGATTTTCGAGCCAATGCCGGCCAGACCTATCCAATGTTTATCAATGGTGAAGAGCGTCACGCCCAACAGACCTTCGCCAAAGTTAGCCCGGCTGACACGAACCTGGTTATGGGCTATTTCCAGAAAGGCACCGAGCAGGACGCCAACGACGCCGTAGCCGCCGCCAAAGCCGCGTTCCCCGGCTGGCGCAATACGCCCTGGCAGGAGCGCGTAGCCATCTTGCGGCGCGCAGCCGATCTCATCAGTGATCGCCTCTTCAAGATGGGCGCGATCATGAGCCTCGAAGTCGGCAAGAACCGGCTGGAGGCGATGGGCGACGTCGAGGAAACGGCCGACCTGATTCGCTACAATTGTGATGCCATGGAGGCCAACGATGGCTTCTCCCGGCCGTTGAAGTCGGAAAGCGACAATCACCACAATCGCAGCGTCCTCAAGCCTTATGGCGTTTGGGTGGTCATTTCGCCGTTTAACTTCCCCGGCGCATTGGCCGGCGGCCCCAGCAGCGCCGCCCTGGTGGCCGGGAACACCGTCGTGTTCAAACCGGCGTCCGATACGCCCTTCACCGGCTGGCTATTGACCGAAGCGTTGCGCGACGCGGGCATTCCAGCCGGCGTGTTTAACTTTGTCACTGGCGGCGGCCGCAGCGTCGGCCAGACGCTTGTCGATCACCCGGACGTGGCCGGCATCACTTTCACCGGCAGCTACGACGTAGGCATGGGCATTATCCGCACCTTCACCACCGGCCAATACCCGCGCCCCTGCGTGGCCGAAATGGGCGGCAAGAATCCGGCCATCATCAGCAACAAGGCTGATTTGGACAAGGCAGCTATGGGGGCCATGCGCTCCGCCTTCGGGTTGCAAGGGCAAAAATGCTCGGCCCTCTCGCGCATCTACGTGCACAAAGACGTCAAGGACGAATTCATGCAGAAATTCGTCGACTTGACTTCGAAGATCAGCGTCGGCGATCCCACCGATGCCAATAATTACATGGGCCCGGTCATCAACAAGAGTGCTTTTGAAGACTATCATGGCTTCGTCGATGACTTGCGCCAGCATGGCGATATCGTCTTCGGCGGCA
Source organism: Promineifilum sp. (assembly GCA_017983515.1). Taxonomy (GTDB): domain Bacteria; phylum Chloroflexota; class Anaerolineae; order Promineifilales; family Promineifilaceae; genus Promineifilum. Next base: position 38,332 of record JAGOBF010000005.1, read on the forward strand.
AAACACTCGACGACAAGGGTTACTACGTGGCGCCAACAATCGCAGACAACGTGCCCGAAGATCACAAGCTGTGGAAACAGGAGATGTTCCTGCCCATCGTGATGGTCGAGGCGTTCGATGATTTCGATGAAGCGATGAAAAAGGCCAACGACGCGGAATATGGCCTGACGGCCGGGTTCTTCAGCGAAGACGAAGAAGAGGTCGAATGGTTTCTCGATAACATGGAAGCGGGCGTTCTCTACGTCAACCGCGCCGCCGGGGCCACCACCGGCGCGTGGCCCGGCTACCAGTCATTCGGCGGCTGGAAGGGCAGCGGCTCCACCGGTAAGGCCGCAGGCAGCTTCTATTATGTACAGCAGTACATGAAGGAACAGAGCCAGACCATCATCGACTAGAACGCTTTTGTCGGACGGATGGGCGCGACGATTCGGTGCGCCCATCCGTCCACCTGATTCGTGTATAGGGTGAGTCGATGTCCACAACCGGAAAGCTTGTCACGATGCGGGAGGCCGTCGCCGACTACGTACCCGACAGCTGCACCATCGCCATCGAAGGCTTCACGGCCTTCATCTGCTTCGCCGCCGCCCACGAGATCATTCGCCAGCGCAAGCGCGACCTGGTGCTCTGCCGCCTGACGCCCGATCTCATCTACGATCAGATGATCGCCGCGGGCGTTGCCGCCAAGCTGGTCTTCAGCTATCTGGGAAATCCCGGCGTGGGCAGTCTGCATTGCATCCGCCGCGCCATCGAACACGACGTTCCCCGGCCGCTTGCAATCGAAGAATACTCCCATTTTGGAATGGTCGGCCGCTACATGGCCGGCGCGGCCGATCTCCCTTTCTTCCCCCTGCGCAGCTATCTGGGCAGCGATATGCCGGCGGCCAACGATCAAATCCGCTACGTGGATAGTCCTTATGGTGATGGCCCAATCGCCGTCGTGCCACCGCTGAAACCGGACGTCGCCTTTGTCCACGCCCAGCGGGCGGACATACAAGGTAACACTCACTTGTGGGGCCTGTTGGGCACCCAAAAAGAAGTGGCCTTTGCCTCGAAAAAGGTCGTGGTCGTCGTCGAGGAGATCGTCGACGAAGAAGTCATCCGGCGCGATCCGAACCGCACGCTCATCCCTGGCCTGATCGTCGACGCCGTGGTCTGCGAACCCTATGGCGCTCATCCCAGCTACGTCCAGGGCTATTATGACCGCGATAATGACTTCTACCTGAAATGGGACGAATGGTCGCGCGACCAGAGCACCACGGAAGCATGGCTGGACGAATGGGTCTACGCTCTGCCCGACCGCACCGCCTATCTGGAGAAGCTCGGTCGCGAAACGCTGGAGCGGCTGGCCCCCGGCCGTCTGGAAGCCGATCCGGTTAATTATGGCCGGTATGGCTGAGTCCGAAAATCATGTTTATGTTTTGCGGATTATCTGATCCGCCATTAGCCCACCGGGTCACTCCGGCCGCGTCAACTTTCTGCGATTAGCGAACAAGGGAGCCATATGGACGAATTTCCTGCCCTTAGCCCGTCCGAACTTATGATCGTCGCCGCCTCGCGCGCCCTACAGAGCAACCGGACCGTGTTTGTCGGCGTGGGATTGCCCAATATCGCCTGCAATCTGGCTCGCCGCACCCACTCGCCAGAGATGGAGCTTGTCTACGAAAGCGGCGTCTTTGGGGCGCAACCGGCCCGCCTGCCGCTTTCCATTGGCGATCCGACCCTGGTCAGCGGCGCGACCTCTGTTGTCAGCATGGCCGATTTGTTCATGCTCTATCTGCAACGGGGGCTGATCGACGTCGCCCTGCTCGGCGGCGCGCAGATCGACCGGTTTGGCAACCTCAACACCACGGTTATCGGCGACTACCACAAACCCAAGACCCGCCTGCCCGGCTCTGGTGGGGCGTGCGAGATCGCCATCAATGCCCGGCGCATCTTCATGATCATGCGCCTGTCCAAACGGGCGTTTGTGCCCCAGATCGACTTTATGACCAGCCCCGGACACCTCGACGGCGGAGACGCCCGCGCGCGGCTGGGGATGCCCGGCTATGGGCCGGACAAGGTTATCACCGACAAGGCCCTGTTTACCTTCGACAATCCTGAGCGGGAGATGATGCTGGTGGAACTGGCGCCGGGCGAAACGATCGAGAGCGTGCAGGCCGTTGTCGGCTGGCCGGTGCGCGTGGCCGACCCGATACGGACGATGACCCCACCCTCGGCCGCCGAACTTGCCGTCGTTCGCGAACAGCTCGATCCGCAAGGACTATATCGTTGAAGTCCATCACGCGGGTCGTAGGCTATATTCTCGCCGGCCTGGTGGTCCTGCTGTTGGCTGGGTTGGCCGTCGGGGCAATCTACGTCATCTCCGCCAACAACCGCAATGCCGCACGGCCGGAAGCCGTGGCGGCCATGCAATCGGATGAATTCATCGCCGTCAGCAAGCCGGCCGACAAAGACTGGATCGTTTTCTCCATCGCCGGACAAAACCCGGCGACGGGCTTAATCATTTATCCCGGCGGCTTCGTGGATCCGGTCGCCTATGCCCCCGTGGCGCGCGACATCGCCGCCGCCGGATACCTGACCGTCATCGATCCGATGCCGCTGAATCTGGCCGTGCTTGACCTTCAGGGTGCCGGCGACATCATCGCCGGCTTCCCCGACATTACCTCGTGGGCTATCGGCGGTCATTCGTTGGGCGGAGCCATGGCTGCTGAGTTCGCCTTTCGCAATCCCGGTGTGGTCGATGGCCTGGCGCTCTGGGCCGCCTTCCCGGCGGCGAACAGTGATTTGAGCACCTTCGACCTCGCGGCCGTCTCGATTTATGGCGACGCTGACGGTGTGGCCGCGTCGGAGGACGTGCTGGATGGGGCCGAGCGACTCCCTGCCGGCACCCTATTCGTGCTGATCCCCGGCGGCAATCACACCCAATTCGGCCACTATGGCGAAGGGCTGCAGCGGGGCGATAATCCGGCGACAATCGACCGCGCCGGGCAGCAACAGATCGTCGTCGATGCCACAATAGATATGCTGACAACGTTAGACCTTTCGAATTGAGATACCATTTCCCAGGCGCAAGCCGGAGTCCAAGCCATGCTCTACTCCCATCCCCACGGCAACGTGTTCTACCGCACCATGAATCACAAGCGGCCGATGATCGCTTATGGTGAAGGCATTTACCTTTTTGATGACAGCGGCAAGCGTTACATTGACGGCAGCGGCGGCCCCCTGGTGGTCAACGTCGGCCACGGCCGGACGGAAATCGTCGAGGCCATGAGCCGGCAAGCGGCGGCGGCCGCCTATGTTCACGCTATCATGTTCACCAGCGAACCTCTGGAAACATATGCCGCCGAACTAGCCGCTGTGGTGCCCATGCCTGAGCCGCGCTTCTATTTTCTCAGCAGCGGCTCCGAGGTAGTGGAAGGAGCCATCAAGCTCGCCCGCCAAATCCAGATCGCCCGGGGGCAAGAGAGGCGCCACATCATCCTGAGTCGCTGGCAGAGCTACCACGGCATGACGCTCGGCGCGCTGGCCGTCAGTGGCCGGGCTGCCCTACGCGCGCCCTATTTGGATATGTTCCGCGATATGCCCCACATCCCCACGCCTTACACCTATCGCTACCCTTCAACCGGCGTGGCGCTGGCCGACAGGCTGGAAGAAGCAATTGAGGCGTATGGGGCGGAGAACATCGCCGGCTTTCTGGCCGAACCCATCAGCGGCGCATCGTTGGGGGCTTCGTCCCCGCCAGATGATTACTGGCCGCGCATCCGCGAGATTTGCGATCATTACGGCGTGCTGCTCATCGCCGATGAAGTGCTGGTCGGCCTGGGGCGCACCGGTAAATGGTGGGCCCTGGATCACTGGGATGTCACTCCCGACATCATGGTCACTTCCAAAGGGACGGCTAGCGGCTACTTCCCTCTCGGCCTCATCGCCGCCAAGGGGGGAGATGTAGAGCAGATACGCCTTAAACTGGGCGACTTCAACCACGGGGGCACATTCAGCCATCATGCCGTCGGAGCCGCCGCCGGGCTGGCTACGCTGCGCATCTTGCAACGCGAACAGCTTATAGACAATTCAGCTGCGATGGGCATCCTGCTGGAACGTACATTGCGGCAGCAGCTGGGCGAGCATCCTCACGTGGGCGACATTCGCGGCCGTGGTCTCTTTTGGGGGATCGAACTGGTCGAGGATAGAGACACAAAGAAGCCCTTCTCTCAGGATAAAGGCCTGGCTCGACGAATCTGGAATCGTGCCTTCGACATGGGCCTGGTCATCTACTATTCAACTGGCTGCGCCGATGGGAAGAACGGCGACGTGATCATGCTCGGCCCACCGCTGATCATCAATGACGCGCAGATAGCGGACATGGTCGGGATTCTCCGCGACGCGCTACACGCCGAACTGGGCGGCTAATTCGGCCGCAGCAATATCTTGCGGACGCCAGGTTGGGCAGCGTGGTCGAACGCGATCAGGCCGTCGCGTAGCGGGTATTCGGTCTCGATCATCGGCCGCACCTGAACGCCAATGCCGGCCGTGGCCTTTTCCGGCAAGCCCGCGCTCATCGCCAGCAGGCGCAGCGCGGGTGCGAAGGGCCCACAGCGTGACCCAACGACGGTCACTTCGCCCACCACGAGCTTCGTTAAATCGACGTCGGCGTGGCCATGAAAAGTGCTCTTGAGAACGAGGGTTCCCCGCGGCCGAACCAGGCGCAGCGAGTGACCCAGCCCGGCGTCATTGCCGGTGGCCTCCACGACCAAATCGAAGGAGTCGTCCGGCTGTTCGTCAACCAGGGCAGTCGCGAACCCCAATTGATTTGGCAGGACCAGCGACTGCGTCCGGCGGCCCAGCACCACAACGTTACCCGCCGCCAAGGCCAACACTTGCGCGGCCAGCAACCCCAGGCGGCCCGGCCCCACGATCGCTATGCGCAACGTGGGGCGAACGTTGACTTGCTCGCGGATTCGGAGGGCGGCGGCCAGCGGTTCGGTGAACACCGCGCAGTCGTCGACCACAGCATCAGGAACGGCCAGCAGATTCACCACGGGCAAAGTAACGAAATCGGCGAAGACGCCGTCGCGGTGATGAATCCCCAACGCGGTCCGGTTCGGGCAATGTTCCGGCCCATCGCTCAAGCAGACGGCACACTGACCGCAGCCGAGATTGATCGTGCCGACAACCCGCCGGCCTATCCACTGGGACGACGCGGCGGAACCCGCCTGTTCGACGACGCCCACGAATTCATGACCGAGTACCCCATTGAACCCACCGGCGTACCCCCTGACGAGTTCCAGATCGGTGGAACAGATGCCGGCCAAGGTCACGCGGATGAGCGCCTCATCATCTCCCGGCTCGGCTTGCGGCCAGTCATTTTGAAATGAGAGGCGGCCGTCACACAATACCAAAGCTTGCATGAGTGGCTCAGGCAGTTTGTGCCCGGCTTTGAATGCGCTCTTCCCAGGTCACCAGCAGCGGCACGGCGATGAAAATCGAGCTGTAGGTCCCCAGAAGTAAGCCGAAGAACAAGGTAGCGATAAAAGGACGAATCGAAATGCCACCAAACAGCAGAATCGCCACCATCACGAACATCGCGTTAAGCTGGGTCACTAACGAGCGATGAATAGTCTCGACGATGGAGCGGTTGGCAATGAGATCGATCTTCTCAAAAGGCCGCCGGCCAATGTTCTCGCGCATTCGGTCAAAGAGGACGATGGTGTCCTGGAGCGAGAAGCCGGCGATGGTCAGGACGGCCGTCAGAAACAGCGCGTCAACCTCCCAGCCTAGTAATAGGCCGGTGAGGGAGGCGAAGCCCAAAACGATGAACAGATCGTGCAGCAGGGCGATGACGGCCGTCGTGCCGTAGCGAAACGTATTGGGCACTTGCCTGAACACGAAGACGATGTAGAACAGAATGACCACGGCCGAAAAGAGCACGGCGATGATCGCGGCGCGGGTAACTTCATTGCCAATGGCCGCGCTCACACTTGTTACCTGGGATGCCTCTGTGCGCAACGGGGCCATTTCGTTCAGCGCATCGAGTATTGATTGGGCCGTCTCTGGGGAAACAAATTCCCCTCGAATCTGCCAAGCATTCTCCAGGCCCTCACCGCGCAAAGCGATGATCGCCGGGCTGGTGATACCGGATTGGGCAAAGACATCCCGTATGTCGTTTTCCTCGACTGGCTCTTCGAACTGCACCTCAAACCGCGTGCCGCTGCGAAAATCGACGCCGACACGAAACGGGGAGCCGGTTCGCACCAACGAAAACAGAATTGCGCTCAAACCCAGGCCCAGCAGGATGGCAGAGAAAATAAAATAGCGACGACGATTCTCTACAATGTGATAAATAAAGGACATGGCGAGTTTTCCCCGTAGGTATTAAATTCCCAAAAGCCACTTTTGGTTGTGAATCCGATCGGCGTTACGCCCCAGGAAAATACGAACGAGCGTGCGCGTGACGAATACGGCCGTGAACATGCTGATGAAAACACCGATCGCCAGGGTGACGGCAAACCCTTCCACTGAGCTGGCCCCAAAATTCCGTCCGAACGACCACAAGATGAAACAGATCACCAGAGTAGCGACATTGGAGTCACGGATGGAGTTCCAGGCACGAGAAAAACCGGTGTCGATGGCATCCTGCAGATGCGCGCCTTTGCGCATTTCTTCCTTGATACGCTCGAAAACGAGCACATTGGCGTCAACAGCCATGCCGGTGGACAACAGAAAGCCCGTGATGGCCGGCAAAGTCAATGTAACGCCCAAGCCCTTGAAAATGGCAAAGCTGAGCAGGACATAGATGATCAACGCTGCGTCGGCCAGCACACCGGGCAAACGATAGTAGATCAGCATGAAAAGCAGCACCATGACCACACCGATCGCGCCGGCGCGGATACTGGCGTCGATGGATTGTTCGCCCAGCGTCGCGCCGATCTGCCGGGTGCTCTCGATGCGCAAGGGAACAGGCAGACTGCCGAAGCGTAATTGTGTCGCCAGCTGCTGAGCTTCCTCCAGCGTGAAGCTGCCGGTGATCGTACCCTGATCTTCGATTACGGCATTGATCGTTGGGCTGGAAATCACTTCCTTGTCGAGCACGATCGTCAGGTGCTTGCCCTGATTAGCGCGCGTGTGCTCCGCAAAAACCGCCGCGCCTTCCTCGGTCAGCGCGAAGTCGACGAAGTATTGGCCGAGCTGATCGCCATTGACTCCCGCCTCGCGCAGGCCGGCGCCCGTCAGGACGGTGGGGAAAGTCGGCGGTACCTGGCCATTCGCGCCCTCAAGTTCGCAGCGCGACGGCCCCTCGTTGAGCGATGTGCGAATACACATACCCGGCGGCAACGCGGAATCACCGGTATCGACGAACTCTAGTAACGCGGTCTCCTGAATCAGCGAGATCGCTTCCTGAGTATCGGCGATGCCGGGCAATTCAACGAGGATGCGCCGATTACCTTCGACTTGGACCAGCGGCTCGGTCACGCCGATCGCATTGACACGACGATCGACGATCTGGCGGGCCGTGTCCATCGCATCCGAGGTCACTTCCTGATCGGCCGGGACATCGGCTTCCAGCAAGACCTGCAAGCCGCCCTGCAAATCCAATCCCAGGCGGACGGGCAAATTGGGATTGACGATCACCCACACGGCACCGGCTACGATGAGCAATACTATAATCAGCCAGGCAATATCACTTCGTCTTTTCATCAGTACCCCTTTCTCTCAGGGCAAATTACTGTCCCGGAGCAAACCTGTCCATTATAGCAGTCTGTCAAGAGTGGGCAATGACCAAATTCTGTCGGCCGGTGATTTCAGTAATCGACCTCTCCAGGTAGCGCCGATTTCCCGACCGGCTCTGCGATCTTTACTAATACGTCAACTGCGATACCGCCCGATAAGAATCCGGCGCTACATTTCCAATCAATTGACAACCGAACGGCGCTGTTTTGTCGGCCGCTACCCTGTATGAACCTGACATCCCTCGATTGAGGAACAAAAATCCTGGCAGACGGAATAAGTGGACCCGGCGTAGATGACGTGAAAGGTGTGGCCTTCCCGCTCCAAAGTGAAGGCCGCCGTGCACGGTTCGATCACCGGTTCGTCGCTTCCCTCCAGACCAAGCGTTGCCGGAGCGACGCAGCGAAACAAATTTTCGGGGTCGTTGACGCGGTCATCGTCGGCGATGGCGACCAGACCGGCCTCGAGCGGCCGATCCCGGTGACTGTATAGCCGAGCACGAACAGCGCCGACTTCCTGGTAACAATCGACGGCCTGATCGACGACGCCTATCGTGACCGCCAGTTGGGGTTGGCCGCCCAGTAGCGCCGCGCCCTCACTCAACGCGCCGATGTAGGATGTTAATGTCTGCCCCTCGACCTGCCGGTAAGCCGGGAGGTCGGGTAACAACTGGGCCGCCGGGAGTTCGCTCAGATCGCGACGGATGTCGTCCAGAAAAAAGAGGGACAATGCCACGACGGCCAATAGAAAAATAATCGCGCGAATGATGCGCCTGCGTCGACTGCCTTGATTGTTCATGACTCACCTGCCGGATAAATAAATGCTTGATCCAATCTCTATGGAAAGGACGATTTATCCGGTGGGCTGGTTCCCCTAGAGAGGCGGCAGTAGTAATCCCTGCGAGGCAATGACGGCCAGCAAGCTCACGACGGCGATGGTCAGGATAGTGTAGTAGACCTTTCCCGGCACGGAGCCTGTATCACGACGACGCCAATGTAATACGGCCGAGATCACGGTGACAATGCCGATGACCAACATCAGCAAGGGCAGCCACAGAACCGGTGCGGCCGAAGCCGGTAAAGCCAGTGCCGTCAGCAGCGTCTGGTCGACGACCAGAGTTCGAATGATGAAACTGAGCAACCCCACAGCGAACATCAGAGCCAGGACGCCGAAGAGCAATACTGCCAGACGGCTGATGAGGCGGAATCGTCTGGCCTGGGGCGTCCGGACAGGCTGTCCGTCACCAAACGACCGAACGATGTAGACACTGGGCCACACAAGAAGGGGCGACAAGATCAGCACCAGCAGCGCCCCGGCCACACCGAACAGCGCCAAGGTGCGCGTATTCAGGCTATTGACATCGGCCAGGAGCGGGACGGTTATGGCATCAGGAGGGACGGCCGCCGGCGCTTCGAGCGCGGCCACGCAGGAGGAATCGGGCGAGACCGTGGGGTTGTCGAGGAAGTCGCTGATGATGCCATTGACACAGGGGTTGAAAAAGGCCACCCCGTGGCTGGCAGTGGGGTCAACCAGCACCGTAGCGTTGCTCAGACCGGCGGCGGCGGCAGCAGCAAAAGCGGGTGGGGTTATCGGGTCAAATCGGCCTGATAACAGTAATGTCGGGATGTCGCTGACAACCGGGTCATCAACCGCCGGCGGAAGCAACTCGACCTGCCAGCGGGCACAGGCGTCGACGTAGCTTTGGATATCATCACGCGCCGTCGCGCCGATCTCGGGCCGCAGCGATTCGAGCGGTATGGCCGCCACATCGATGTCGGCGTCTTCAGCACAAATGACGGAATAATACATCCCCTCGGAGATGAGTTGGTTGAAGACGAGCAACGGCCACATATTCTCAATGTAGCGCGTATCGCCCTTCTCCAAATCAGCCACCAGCTTCGGTAGCACGGCGCTCATACGCGGCACGTAGAGAAGCTGGAACAAAATGGAGCGCAGGGTTGTGCCGTCCATGTAGGCATCATACCGCTTGCCCGTTTCCGGGTCTGCGAGAACCAGCGTGACGGGACTCTCATCGTATTGGCGCACAAGGGCGAAAAAACGCTCTTCCAGGTCGGGGTATTCTTCGCGGCAATCGGGATCCGCTTCGCAACTGGCAAAGGCCTCGCTCAGGACACGGTCTTCGCTGGCCGGTATCTCACTGATAAAATTGATGTCGGGGGGCACTACACTATCCAGAATGACGGCTCGCAATCCCTCAGGATGGTTGCGCATCAGATGCAGCCCTAAAAGCGTTCCATAGGATACGCCATAAAAATTATACGTCTCGTAGCCGAGCGCGCGGGCGATCAGGGGGATATCGGCCGCATTCTCCAGACTGTTGTAAGCCGACAAATCGATCCCGTCGGCTTGCAGGCGCGCATAACAGGCATCGAGAGCCTCGTTATACAATTGCTGCCCCACGTCCTCCGACGCCGCCAGCATGTCGGCCAAGATCGCCTCGGTTTCGGGGCAGCTCAAATCCGGCTCGGCATAGGGCGTGCCGCGTTGATTGAAAATGACGATGTCGCGATTGGCAGCAATTTCGGTGTTGGGAACCAGCAACGAGAACACTTCGAAGGCATCACCGCCCGGCCCGCCCTGAGCCAGCAGCAAGGGGTCGGGGCGAGCATCGGCCGTCGTCGCCCGCCGGACGGCGACCGGAATGCGGATCGTCGGGCCGTCAGGGTTTGAATGGCGTTCGGGGACGACAACGTAACCACACTCGAAGCCGAGGGCGGCGCCGTCAAGGGTCGTGAGCCCCAGATCGATCCCTTCGAACATGCACGCCGCGGGCATAAACGCCGGATCGGAATCTTGAGCGGCCGCGACACGCGCACCGAGAAAAAAAGCAAGCACTATCACTATCCACAGGGATTTCTTCAACAAAGTCAGATTGAACATGCGCAGGAAATTTCCAGATGAAAACAAATTAGTAGGCGACTGATTTTCGACCAATTTGAAGGGTTTTAGCATAGCCGCTACGCTTGAGCAATGAGACCGGGGCCGAAACAGTGATCACATAGGGGATGTTCATGATCGCGCCTATGGTACAATCGGAGACAGGAATCCCATTTTATCAGGATAGATATGCAATTCGACCTGGTGTTTGAAGGCGGCGGGGCCAAAGGAATGGTCTTTGTCGGAGCGCTCGAGGAGTTTGCGCGCCGCGGCCACACGTTTGGGCGGCTCCTGGGTACCTCGGCCGGGGCCATCACCGCTACCTATCTGGCGGCCGGATTCTCGGTGGGCGAGATGCTCGACGCGCTCAATGAGAAAGATGAGCGGGGCGTGTCGATCTTCATGCAATTTCTGGGGCGGCCGCGTCCTTTCACGCCCAGCGAAATCGCCGGTAGCACCACGAGCCAGGTGCTCGAACGGCTAGACATACCCTTCATCCCCAACTTTCTGGAAAGCAGGATCGATCGCCAACTCCTTAATTTAATGTCCTACGAGGAATTGATCCATTTTTTCGCGTTCATCGAACGGGGGGGCTGGTATTCGGGCGAAGCTTTCATCATGTGGGCCCAAAGTAAGTTAGACCAGCCCACGCCCGACGGCCACCCGCGCCAATTAGGTCGCCTCACCTTTGCCGAGTTTTACGTCAAAACCGGCCGGGAGCTGTCCTTGATCGCCGCCGACACGACCGCGCGCCGTTTGCTCGTGCTGAATCACCGTACTGCGCCCCGGCTGCCGGTCGTGTGGGCCATGCGCATGTCGATGAGCCTGCCGCTCGTTTGGGAGGAAGTCATCTGGCAGGAGGAATGGGGTAATTACCTGAATCGCGCCGTGGCTGGGCACCGGATCGTTGACGGCGGGCTGTTGTCGAACTTCCCGATGGAACTATTTATTTCCGGCGATCCTCATGTCCAGGCGATCATGGGGCCTAAGATCAGTCAGGGAATTCTGGGACTATTGATCGACGAACGCTTGCCCGTGCCCGGCGCAGAGATCGAACCCAGGCCACCGGGCGGCTCAATGGCCGATCTGTCGCCCGTGAGACGCATCATCGACCTGGCGGAAACCGCGACGCAAGCTCACGACAAAATGGTCATCGAGGCCTTCGAGCAGTTCGTGTGCCGCCTTCCGGCTGAGGGTTATGGGACTATCGAATTCAACATGACCGACGACCGGCGCGAAAAGTTGATCGCCGCCGGAAATGCGGCCATGAGCCGCTATTTCCGCACCCGGGAAACCCAAGGCATGAAAGGGCCTGATATCCACGAAATGGAGCGTGCCCTGAACAGGGCCGATCGTATCGCCGGCAAATTATTGCAGTGACCCAACTCATGGCCTGCCGCTAGAGCTTCGCCGGTAGCCTGCGACGAGAGAGGATGAGGGCGGCCACGACCCAGACGACGGCTAGTAGCGAAACCGTCGCTCCTAGAACGTAGAGACGGGGGCGAAACGTCCATACTACCATGTGTTCGCCCGTCGGGACACAGACGGCACGCAGCGACGTGTAAGCGGTGAGCGCCTCGACCCGGTTCCCGTCAATCGTCGCCTCCCAACCTGGATAGGCATTTTCGGCCACAACGAGCAAGGCCGGCGAAAGGCTTTGGGTTCGAATTTCCCATTTTGTCGGGTCGTGGGTGATTATCTCGGCCGTGCCCGATTCGCCCGCGGTGGGCATCGGAGAGCAGGTCGGCGGCGCATCCACGATCGCTACGGCTGCCGGATCAAAATCGGGGGCGTGAATTCGGGTGATCGCTGCGGCTGCGTCGGGGATGACCTCCGCGCTGTAGACCAGGCGAGCGATGGGCAGTGTCCGCGCCCGACTATAGACCCAGGCCGAACCCTGATGTCCCAGCAAGGTCAACGGCCGCTCGCCCTCCGTGAACTCATCGAGCGGCCCGCCGGCCAGCACGTGGGACACGCCCAATATGTCGTAGGCTGTCGAGCGCGGGTCGGGCACCGACGAGGCCAGGGCGATATGGGCGGCCGGCTCGAGCGAATCATAGCCGAAGACACTGGGCCAATCGACCTGCATGGCCCCATTCTGACTGAACAGGGGAACGCCCCAGGGCAATACCCGACCAGCAGGATCGTCGACCAGGGCACGGCCGTCCGTCCACACCGGGTCGGGGGCCGTCGACGCCGTCCTGACCATCTTGAAAGAAAACCACCACGTATCGGCCACGACGAGCAACACCAACGCGACGGACACCAGCATGAAACGCCTGGCGTGCTTCCGGGCCGCGCCCTCTCCGGCCGGCCCGCCGTCCTCCACCCCCTCGCCGGCGGTGATATAAGTCCAAAGCAGCGTCGAACCCAGGCCCACGACGACGAGCGCCAACGAGTAGCCGCCGATCTGCTGCCATAGCCGGCCACTGGTGTCGGTCGGATGCACGGCCATGAAGACTGCGCCCGTAGCCGCCAGGCCCGCAAACAAGCCGATGCCCAGCACTGAAGTAGCGACGGGCCAGAACGGTCTCAACGCCCTCCGTCGTTCGGCCCCCGGCAGATCTCGCCAGACTGTCAACGAATGGGCCAGCAAGGCCGAAGCGGCGAACAGATAGAGAAACGCCGCGCGCGCCGGCGCGCGCACCAGACGAAACGGCGGAAGAAAGCGATAGGCCAGTTCGTACAGTATGCTGTAGCGGCCGAGCGCTAACCATAGTCCTATGATGATCAGGATCAAATAAAACCAGGTCAACCGCGTGGGCCGGCGTACGCCCAGGATGATACCCAGAACGGCCAGGAGCCCGGCGTAATAGGTTAGTTCCTCAAAAGTAGGGACGCTCCAGTAGCCGACTTGCAAAGGTTCGCCAAAAAACTCTGGTATCAGCAACGTGACCAGATGGGCGGGGGGCAAAGAGTAGTCAGTGGCGAACGCGAAATCGGCCTCGGCCACCCGGCCGGAAACGGCGGTAAATTGCAGGAATGGCACAAGTTGAACCGCCCCCAGGGCCAGGCTGACCAGCCCGGCCACGAACGCTGTGCGCATGATCCGCAGGCGCTCGCCCGGCCGAACGATTAGCGAGTAGAGGACGAACGCTGCCCATATCAGGCCGACGTAGAGGAATGACGGCACATGGCCCGCCAGCAAGGAAAGCGCCAGCGGCACGCCGGCCAGCACGCTGGCATACCAGCACCGCCGATCGATGGCCCAAGCGAGGGCGGCCAGCATAAGCGGCGTCCAGATGAAAACGGCGTACACCGGCTGGTGGCCGGCCCACAGCCGGCCGGCCAGTAGACCGCCATAGGCAAAGCCGATGCCCGCCAGAACGGAGGGGAGCCGGCGGCCGCCCATGTACCGCGCGAACAGATACATGCCAAAACTCGCCAACCAGACGTGGAACCACGTATAAAGCGTGACACCCACGCGCACGGGCACGAGCAGATTGATCCAGTTCACCGGATAAAAGGTGCTCTGTTGCGGCTGGGCCAGGAAAGGAAACCCGCCGAAAATATCAGGCTCCCACAACGGCAAGCTTCCGCCGCGCAAGGCATCGCGCACGGCTTGCCAGTAAATGTAATAGTTGCCGATCATATCGTGACCGGCCATCACCTGACCTTCGGGCGGAATGAGCACACCGGCAAAGAAAACCAGACCGAGCAGCAGAAACAGCAGGGCGACGGTCAAGGTAGGACGTCGATGATACCATTGGAGCAAAGCGTTCATCAGAGTCTGCGCTTCATGAAAACGGCCACGGTGCGGCCGGGCATCATGTCCTCGTTGGAATAGTATGAAATGTCCACGCCTTCCATCTGAAAGCCCACAGCGCGGTAGAAACGAACGGCGGGGACATTGGTGTTTTGTGTCTCGCAGATCAGGGCCCGCAGACCGGCCGGCGCGGCCAGGTCAGCCAGCCGCTGCATCAGACGGCGGCCGATGCTGTGCCCGCGATAGGTCTCGGCCACGTGAAACTCCCAAACCCACAGAGTCTGGTTCCACGCCTGAGGCTCGGCCAGGGCAATACCCACTAATAGCGCATCATCATAAGCGCCCAGGCAGTAGGTGTCGGGAACAAGCGTAGCATAACGGGCCAGATCCTCAGAGTCGTAGGAGTACTGGAACACGGCCGACTCGGGCAGCGTCTCCAGCGTCAGATCGAACGATACGCGCTCGCCGTCCTCCGAATGAGCCACGCGAAAGACCTCTTTAGTCCTGTATCCGGAGGCAATGGCCTGGAAGCGGTCGGCGTCGAAACTGGTCAGTGGGCGGATAGCGATCATAAGCTGATCCCTCACGGCAAATTAATCGACCCCAGATCGGCCGCCTCGCCCAATCGAACAACCGTGGCGGGATCATAGAAGCCCGTGCGCAAACGGTAGGTTCCGGGAGACAAGTCGGGCGGGAGGACGACGCGAAAATGATCGATGATGATCTCGCCCGGTTGCCAATCGCTGGTCGGGTAACCGACCGGCGGCCGGTCGGTCTGCGCCACTAGTTCGTCATTGGCATCGAGGAGATGAACGAAACCGGTAAAGTTAACCGGAGTCGCGGCGACCGCTTCCCAGGCCAGCGTGATGAGCACCTGATCATCGCTATAGTCCGTGGTGTAGCCGACCAGCCTGATGACATCGCCGAAATCAGAATCGGCCGTCATTCCCGTTCGGACGCGCTCAGCATCGGCCGGGACATGAAAGGCGACGAAGTTATCCTCCGACCGGCGTATCTCACCGTCCGGAAAATATGATTGCAGACTGGACAACGTGGTTTCGGCCGCCGGCCGAACGAGGTAAACCGCCGGCTGCTCCGGAATGCCGGCCGGGATCAGGCCCTCCTCACCGTTGAAACTCCTTATTCCGTTCGGATCGGCCAGGGCAAAGTAGATCGTCGCCATCTCCTCCTGGGAGGGCGAAAGGTAGAGCACGGTCTCCGGAGGTTGCGACGCTGCGTATTGTCCCAGCCGCCAATCTGCCTGATAGAAATCGCGTGACAGATCGGGATGGTTTGCGTAACGGCCGAAGTAATCTCGCGCTGTCAACGTAAGGCTGGCGGCCGCTAGTCCAACGAGAACGACCGGAGAAACCCACGACGAGAGAGCGCTTGCGGCGATTTTCTCGCTCAACCACGTGCCGCCGATGGCGATCAGGATCGCCGCCGGCGGAGCAAGACCGACCAAGCGGCCGAAGTGTGGGGCATCGCCGCTCAGAATGCTGGGCAGCAGCATGACCCCAAACCAGAACAACACGAAGGCGTAGGCCGGCTGACGGAAAAAACGTGCGCCGCGCATAGTGCCGGCCACCAACAAGAGCGCCTGTACCGGGTCGAGATAGGGGCGCCCGGGCAGATTATGCCGCACATGAGTATCCCCTTTCCAGAAAAGGCCACCGATCACCCGCCCCACGTTTAGCAACCAGGTGAGCGCTGGTGCCCCTTCCACTACCCCCGCGCCCCGATTGGCGACGAAGGCCATGCGAAACACAAAAAAGTAGGGGTAGCGGATGAAATACCATAATAACGGCAGCGCCGTCAGCAGCGCCGCGCCAGTCGCCAGAGCCAACCCGCGCCACCGTTCGCGCAAGCCGGGCCGGTCCACTATCAGCATGGACAGACCAAATAGAACAAACGCCACGGGGAATAGTCGCGATGCGGCAAAGGTATAGAGGGAAAGGCCGGTGAAAAACCCGGCCACTCCCAACCACACATTACTTCGCCCGTTCCATCCGCGCCAAAACGCGTAGACCGCCAGCGTCATCGGCGGCAGCAGCGTCATGGCCCGGATGCCGAAGCGGCTGAATGTAAGCGCCGGATAGAGAACGGCCAGAGAGAAGGCGGCCAGCAACGGCAACAGTTCGCCATTCATCAGGCGACGCCCATCGGGAGGGAATAGCGCCCGCGCGGCCAGCCAGGTCGTGAAGACGGCCAACGTTCCGGCAGCGGCCGTTACCACGCGAACGGCAAATGGAATGTTGCCGAATATTCGGATGGAAAGCGCCACCAGATAGACGTGCAGCGGCTCGCGGCCATAGTTCCCTTCGAAAAACACGGGGAATCGGGTTGGTACAGCCGGATTATCGGCGTGGGCGTCACCCGCGTATAGTTCCCACCCCTCATAGTATTGGGGGAATAACTTCCCCTGTAACAGGGAAAGCGCATCCAGTCCATAGTAGGCTTCATCGTGGTAGAGACCAGGAGGCAGTCTGTCGAGATGCCAAAAGCGCAAGCCCGTAGCCAGCAGCAGAATGACCAGCAGCAACACGGCCGGCCACTGATTACGAGAAACTACCATATAGCCGATTATGACAGTATCGTCGGTGTCCTCCAAATCATCCCAACGGGTTATCCCGGCCGTACTCCGGAATCGCCGGCGCGATATGCGCGCCTTTCATCCATCGTGTATGATTGGGTGTTGGCCGCGCCCCGGGAGCGACTCAACCCGTAAGACTGAAAGATAGGCCAGCCGTAAGAATGGCAGCCTATCATGCCCTATGGTGTGCCCGCCTAAATTCATTAGGGCCAACTACTTGAAGCAGGATGCAGAGAATGGCAGAAAACAAGAACAATACGATCTACGTGGTTGGGCACATCAACCCTGATACCGATTCGATTGCCTCAGCGATGGGCTATGCCTGGTTGCTGCAAGACCAGGGACAGAATGCCATCGCCGCGCGCGCGGGCCATCTGAACCCGCAAACGACATGGGTGCTCGATCACCTTAAGATCGAACCGCCCATGCTTCTGACCGATGCATCGCCACGCTTCGCCAGTATTTCTCATCGGCTCAACACGGCATCGCCCGATCACCCCCTTCGCGAAGTATGGGCCATCGCCAACCGTACCGGCGGGGTGGCGCCCATTGTCGATAGCGAGGGCAAGCCGTTCGGTTTGGTGACGGTCATCAGCCTGTTCGACTTTCTCAGCCGCACCATCGGCTCGCATCCGCGTCGCGAAGAGATGCGCATCGGCGAACTGATGGATATGCCGGGGCATGAAGCCGTCGACCGCACCGTCCCGCAATTCCTGGCTAATACCCGCATTCGGGACGTCCTGAACCGTATCCTGCGTGAAGAACGCACGGAGTTTTGGGTGGTCGATGAGACCGGCCGCTACGTGGGCATTTGTCGCCACAGAGAGGCGCTCAATCCGCCTCGGATGCAACTGATTTTGGTGGATCACAACGAACCGGGACAGGCCGTTGGGTCGATCGACGAAGCCGACATCATCGAGATCATCGACCATCACCGGCTGGGCAATCCTTCAACCCGGACGCCCATTCGCTTCACGGTTGACGTCGTCGGCAGCACCTCCACCTTGATCTGCGAGCGCATCAACGACGCCGGGCTTAGCGCGCCGCCGGAGCTGGCTGGTTTGTTGTTGGCCGGCGTCCTCTCCGACACGCTCATCTTGACCTCCCCCACGACGACACTGCGCGACCACGAAGCGGCCGAACGCCTGGGCCGCTGGGCATTCGTCATTGGCTCGCCCCTGGCGGGCGAAACGGTTCAGTCCTATGGCGAGAAGGTCATCTCTTCCGGCACGGGTTTGGCCACGCGCGAACCGGCCGATATCGTCAGCGCCGACCTCAAGCTTTATGAGGAGGCCGGGTTGTCCTTCGGTGTCGCCCAGGCAGAGGTGACATCACTGGTAGAACTGGATGAGTACCACGACCAACTGAAGGAAGCGCTCATCAAGTTGCGCGATGCCAAGGGTCTGAACTTCGCCGTGCTGATGGTCACCGATGTGGTACGCGGATCCAGCCGGCTGCTGTTGACCTCCGACGTGCCGGGTCTGGGCGGCCTGCCCTATCCTAAGCTGCCGGACGGCACGTTCCGTATGCCCGGCGTCGTTTCGCGCAAAAAGCAGTTGCTCCCTGCTCTGCTGAGCGCCCTCGAAGGTTAATGAAGAGAGTATCCACAGATTTGGTGGTTTTTTCGGAGCGACACTTGGGGAGGCTATGGTGTTCCCAGGTACCGGGTCGATAATAAGTCATTGAGTTACGTCTTTTTGCAATGTCGCCACGAGCGCTGCCGCTTCCGGTTCCCGGCATCGGCCGAGGAGAGAAACGCGCTGGCCTGCCCTCGCTGTGGCGGCGACGTGGAGCTTGCGGCCGAAACGGTAAAAGGCAACCCCGCTCGGCCCAAGTCGGCGACAGATGACCTGACGCTGGTAGGCCTGCTGGATAACATCCGCAGCATCCATAATGTCGGCTCTATGTTCCGCTCGGCTGATGGCGCCGGTGTGGGCCACCTCTATCTGGGCGGGATTACGGCCACACCCGAGCACTCCAGGCTAGCCAAGACCGCGCTGGGGGCCAATGAAAACGTGCCCTGGTCATACTACCCCAACGGGCTGGATGCAGTCGCCGAACTGCGGGCCAACGATTTCCAATTGTGGGCGTTGGAAAACCTGGCCGTCCCGAATGACGAGGCGTCGCCTCCTCCTCAGGTTCCCCGGAAGCTCGCCCTGGTCGTCGGCAATGAGCGGGCCGGCATTGATCCGGTTATCCTGAGCGAATGTGACGCCCTGCTCAGCCTGCCCATGGCCGGTCGCAAGTCGTCGCTGAACGCGGCCGTGGCTTTCGGCATTGCCCTCTACTGGGTGCGATATGGTAAAATATTAGCGCCGATACCCAATCGCAGGTCTGGAGAGCAACATGACAACGATGGGCAAGCTGGAGAACACGCCGATCGGCACGATCTGGGTCGCCGCTTCGGATGACGGATTGGTTGGCGTCAGCCTGTGGGACGACGAAAAGCGCTTCACGGCTGAGATCAGCCGCCACACCGGCACGTCCGTCGATGTTGATGCGGCGGGCGGTCCCGTCGTGACAACCGCCCTGACCGAGCTGGATGAATATCTCCGCGGCCAACGGCGCGACTTCACCGTGCCAATTGACTGGTCTATCCTCACGCCTTTTCAACGAGAGGTTTTGGAGCACGTTCGGGACGTTGACTACGGCCAAACGACCAGCTATGGGGCTATCGCCCAGCGGCTGGGTCAGCCGGGAGCGATGCGGGCCGTCGGACGGGCCAATGCGACCAATCCTTACCCGATCATTGTCCCCTGCCATCGCATTCTGGGCGCAGACGGCCGCCTGCATGGTTACGGAGCGAGAGGCGGGCTGGAAACTAAAGCGTGGCTGCTCAGCCTGGAAGGGAGTTGGTTGATTTAACTACGAGCAGTCTGGTTTCCGACGCTCACATCCTTAATCAGGCCACGCTTCCGCCAAACGGCGAACGCCGTCGACAATCTCGTCCTCATCCAGGCCACTAAATCCCAGCAAAATCGAAGGCGGCGCCGGCCGCTCCAGGTGATATGGCGCGCCGCCATAGACCCGAACGCCGCGCTCGGCGGCGTCGCGCACCAACTGCCCTTCGTCCACCTCGCCGTTGGCATAGAGCATCACGTGCAGGCCGGCGGCCACGGGCGAATAGCGAACGCGCCGGCCCAGATACTCATCTAAAGCGCGCACTAACGTGGCCCGCTTTTCGCCGTACAGGCGGCGCAAGTGTCGCAGATGACGCTCAAAATGCCCCTCCGCCAAAAAGTCGGCCACGGCCGCCTGCATCAGCGTGGGCGCTCCCCGATCGACCAATTCTTTGGCTTGCACGAATGGAGCGGTCAGGGCGCGCGGCAAGACTAGATAGCCGAGGCGCAACGCCGGAAACAACACCTTCGAGAAGGTGCCCAGGTAGATGACCCGCCCTTCCTCATCCAGCCCTTGCAAGGCCGCCAGCGAACCGCTCTCGTAGCGCAAATCGCCATCGTAATCATCCTCAATGATCATGGTTCCTCGTTCGCGGGCCCACGCCAGCAGCGCCAGCCGCGGGGCCAGCGGCATCGTCCCCCCTTTGGGAAATTGGTGCGAGGGCGTCACGAAAGCCAGACGCGGTCGAGCATCGGCCGGGATATGATCGACGGGCAACCCCTCGCTCACAACCGGCAAGCCGACTAAGCGCGCCTGATGAAGCTGGAACAGGGCATAGGCATCGCGATAGCCAGGGGTCTCCACCAGCACCTCGTCATTCGGCTCGAGCAACAGGCGAGCCAGAATATCGATGGCCTGCTGCGCGCCGCTGACGATGACGACCTCTTCCGGGGTGCAGTGAACCCCGCGCGCTTGAGCCAGGTATTCGGCGAGAGCGCGCCGCAGGGGGTAAAAGCCCGCGGCCGACCCATAGCGGGACAGCATGGCATCATCCGTGGACAAATAACGCCCCAGCAATCGCCGCCAAATGTCATAAGGAAATCGCTCGGCAAATGACCGGCCAAAACCGAAGTCGATCTCCGGCCGGGAACCTTCTACAACGGGACCGATCGCCTGCTGGAGGGTAAGTGCTCGCCGGCCCCAGTTCGTCAGCGCCGGCCGGAAGACATCGGACTGTATCTCGCTCGCGGGCAAGTCGGCCGCCACGTAAGTGCCCGCCCCGACGCGACTTTCGATAAAACCCTCCGCCGTCAACTGCTCCAGCGCGCGAAGGATGGTCACTCTGGCAACGCCCACGTCGCGGGCCATCGCCCGGCTGGAGGGTAAGCGCGAGCCGGATGACAGCGCGCCGGACAGGATGGCTTCCCGAAGTTGCCGGTAGACCTGACGATAGGCGGGATCGGCGTCTTCTCGATTGATGCGTAGTTCCATCACGTTGCGACTCCCCTCAACTTGGACTAAGATAGTCTCTATTGTTATGCCCTACCGAAGCACCGAAAAGACTCGTCTCAAAAAAGATGCCAAACGCACGGCCATGATGCAGGCGGCCGTGCGCGTATTCGCTGACAAGGGGTATCACGCGGCCACGGTTCGCGACATCGTCAACGAGGCCGAAGTCGCCATCGGCACGTTCTACTTCTACTTCCCGGACAAGGAAACGCTTTTCGTCCATCTCTTTGAAGAGACTGCCATTTTTTTGTTGCAAGCTATCGAGCAGGCCATGAATAGCCGCACGACGCTTCCCGCCCAACTGGAAGCCGCCATCCAGGCTTACGTCAACGTCGCATTTTATGAACCCGCCGTCGTCCAGCTGCTGTTGGTGGGGGGCATGGGGTCGGTGCCGTCGCTGGCCGAACGCCGGGCGGAGTACCGCGAAAAGCTCATTCGCATCTGGCAACGCTCCCTGTCGGCCGCCCTGGAGCAAAAACAGATTGAGCAGCAGAACGTGCGCCGCACGGCCGAAGCGCTGGTGGGCGGGTTTGACGAGATCATCTTTCACCTCCTCACGTCGACCCAGACGGAGCACGAGGGACAACAAGCGGTGGGCGACATGGTCCAGTTCGGCCTGCGCGCCACCGGCTATCTCTACGCCTGACAGAGCAAGCATTTAGAAACGTCACAAACTCCCAATACGCCGAAAAATTCGTGTTTTGTGCGAAATCTGTAGATGCTTCCGCTACAACACAGCGCCGTTAGATAGCGACGACTGTCGCGCGCGAGCCGGCGGCCGTCTTCTCTACGTCGATTCGCGCCGGAAATTTGTCGCGCAGTTCGTCGATATGGGTGATGACCAGAATACAGGCGAACTGATTCTGGACAGCGTTGATCGCCTCGACCAACCGCTGGCGGCCTTCTGGATCCTGGCTGCCGAACCCCTCGTCGATGACCAATGTCTGTAAGCGCGCCCCGGCCCGATGGGCCAATATCCGGGACAAGGCCAGCCGAACGGCGAAATTGATCCGGAACTTCTCGCCGCCGCTGTAGTTCTCGTAGGGACGTTCGCCGGTGTTATCCGAAATTTTGATATCGAGCGTCTCGATCATGCTGTCCTGCTTCGATTTAGCGGCGCGCTGGGTTTCGAACGTCACCCGCATCTCCCCGCCGGTTAGATCGTCCAGCAACTCATTGGCGTGATCCTCGATCTCGGGTAGCGCCAGATCGATAAGCATGGCCTGCACGCCCTTTCGGCCGCACGCTTCTTCCAATTGGCGCAGCAGGCCGGCGCGACGGGTGAGCGTGGCTTTGGCAGTCGTGAGCTTTTGTCGATCCGCGCGCCGCACGGCCAATACTTCCACCCTTTGCTTGGCCGCGCCGGCGGTGCGGTTGACCGATACGACCCTCTCGCGCAACCGCCGCAGTTCGGCCTCGGCAGCCGACAAATCCCCGACGCCCTTTTCCAGTTCCGCCAATAGCCGCTCCGATTGTTCGCGTTCGGCCCGCAGGTCGACAACGCGTTTGACCGTCCGTTCGTGCTGCTGCTCCAGGTCGGTTAGGGCATCGGCAAGGGGTTTCACGGCCGCTTCCGCTTGCAGGAGTTGCTGATGCTCCTGGGGCGCGGCAGCCAGCCGGGATCGTTGACCGCGGGCCGCCTCCAATGCGGCCGGGTCGTGGCCGACAGCCTCCAGGCGCGATTGCAACTCGGCCAGCTTGGCCTGCTCCACCACGGCAAATGACTTTTCCGCCAACAGGCGGCGTTTCTCGGCCAACGCCGGCCGGCCCGACTGCTCCCACTCCTGCCGGATGCGACGTAGTTCTTCGCTACGGGTTTGGTCGCGGGTCAGGCTCATCTCGACTTGTTTTTGCTCGCGGATCAATCGTTGCGCCTCGTCGGCGGCCGTCTTGAGCGTTTCCAATTGGGCGACCAGACTTTGTTTTTCCGTCTCGTCACTCAAGTTGGCCTTTAGCTCAGCCAGCCGATCGGCCTCTTTTCCGTCCCCCCAGGCCCGCAATCTTTTCTCGACGTCGTGTAATCGTGTTTCGTGACGGATAATGGTCGCCTGCTGGCTTTGGCGCTCTTTTTCAGCGACAGCGAGATGTTTCAGGGCCGAATCCAGTTCTTCCGTTTCTCCGAGCAATGTACCAAGAGCACTCTGATTGCGACGAAACTGCGCGCCCAGCTCGTCGCCCTCAGCTGTCAGCTTGCCCAGAACCTTGGGCCGCGACTCTTCGGTCAACGGCTGGCCGCAGAAAGGACATTCGATCTCGACCGCCAATTGATCGATGCGCGCCTTAAGACCATTCATAGCTTCTCTCAGGCGGTCTTGATCGGCCTTCAGGCCGGTTCTCTCGGCCGATAGTTCGTTCAGGCGCTGTTGCTTGGCCGACAACTCGGCCAGCGAGATATCCAGCCTGACCAGGGTCTCGGCCGAAGCACTGCGGCTATACTCTAACTGCTCGCGCTCTTGCCGCACCGAATTGATCTCGTTGGCCCGTGCTTCGAGCTGGATCGACTCCTGTTCCCTCAAGCGACGCTCATATTCAAGCGCTTGCAGTCTGGTTTGGGCCGCTTGCCAGTCGGCTTGCCGTTGGGATACTTCGGCCAAGCGCGACAGCAGTTCGGCTAATCGCTCTTGCTGCCCCTGGGACTGAGCCGTGAGGCGTTGAAGCTCGGCCGAGGCCTGCTCCGCGCGAGTTTCGCTGGCTTCCAACTCCTTCGTCTGCTGCTCTAACTGCGTCTCGAGCCGGGCGATAGCCATTTCCAGCGGATGGATCTCGCGCACGACGGCGGCATGTCGCTCAGCGCGTTGCTGTCGTTCGCTGTAATCGCTTTCCGCCATTCCCCATTCCGAATAGGCGTCGACGATAGCCTGACGCCGGTCAATTAGCATCCGATACGCGGCCAGTTCTGCCCGGCGCTGGGCGGCTGTGCCCTCAATCCGCTGCCGATCGCGGTCGGACTCCTCCAGATCACCGACGAGACGACGCAGAGAATCCCGCTGCTGGTCGGCCATGACCTTGTTTTGCCGGGCGGCGGCCACAAGTGCCTCTTGCCGGTCGCGTTCGGCCGTGGCCGTCTTCGCCTCGGATTCCGCCAGCAGCAGCGCATTGGTCAGTTCCTCTTCCTGCGCCAGTTCCGCGTCCACTTCGATTAACTGGCGATCAAGGGAGTCGACTTCATTCACGGTCACCTTGCGCGTTTCCGTCGCCTTCTCCCTGAAATCGTCCCATTGACTTACGCCCAGAATCTCGGCCAATATCTCTTTGCGCTTGTCGGGCGTTTTGGTCGTGAACTCATCGGCCTGACCTTGCAGCAGGAAGCTGGCATTGGTGAAGACGTCGTAGTTCATGCGCAGAAGCTTCTCGATTTCCGCCTGCGTCTCCCTGACCTTGGCTTCCGTTCGCACTTGCCAACTGTCGGACTCGGCGTCTATCGCGCGGGCATGAAACTCCAGCTCGGCCGTCTTGCCGGCCGTCTTGCGACGAATGACGCGGTAGACAGCTCCTTCCAGTTCGAAGACAAAATTAACCTCGGCCGCCGCGCTGTTGGCAGCCGCGCTGCGATTGACAAGGTCGTCGTCGCTCTTGACCCGACTCTTGCCGAACAGCACCCAGGTGATGGCGTCGAGGATGCTGCTTTTGCCCGCGCCGTTGGGGCCGGAGATGCAGGCCAGATGGATGCCGTCCAAATCGAGCTGGACCGGTTCCCGATAGGATAGAAAATTGCGCAGGGAAAGTTGAACGGGGATCATGATTCAATCGCGGCTGCCGGTGAATCGGAGATGGCACCGGCCGGGGCGTGGATATCCAGTACCTCTTCGGCCAGAGATAATAATCCGGCCACCTCATCTTCACTATGGTTTTTGGTTCGCCAATAGAAGCGAAGCAATTCATACGGGCCAAGCGATTCGACGGAACCCAGCGCCCCCAACTTCGACTGCTTGCCGCCGGTACGGTTCTTGACGATCCGCAGTGCGAATGCCCCGGCGAAGTAGTCGTGAATGGCCTTCTCATCCAGCAGGGCTTCCAGTTCATGCGGATATTCCAACCGCAGGCGACAAATGGCCTCGGCGATGCGTTCGACGGGGGGCATTTGGCCCATCAACGCGTCCATGAACCCGTCGGCCGTCTCGACACGAATCAGTTGATCGTAGAACGGCCGCGTCTCCAACTCGACAAACTTCCATGGCGCTCGCCCCTGCTCCACCTCAGCCAGCACGTAGCCTTTCGGCTCACGCCATTCGCCAAAATCTATGCGCTCGATTGACCCGGCATAGACAACCGGAGGCTTGTCGTTGATAGACTGATGCTTATGGATGTGGCCCAGGGCTACGTAGTCGAACCGGGGATTCGTAACCAGACTCTTGCTGAGGACGAGGTCCTGGCCCAGCATCACCAGACGCTCGCTGCCGAAGCTGGCCCCGCCGATACTCGTGTGGGCGGTGAGGATGAGCGGTAGAGACGGATCTACTTCGTTCTGCAAAATGCCATCCAGCGCTTCGCCGAGGCGCTCGGCAAGCGCCGCATGGACTTCGTCCAGCGACTTGCCCGCCATCTCATGGCGAGCCAAAAAGCGGCTGCGCGTGATCCACGGCAAAGTCAGCACCTGGACGGGGATGCCCAGTTCCTTAGGTCCCCAGACGCGAATATCGTCGGCCACGAAGATGTGGGGCACGGCCAGTGTGCCATATTCCTGCAGCGTGTGGGCGCGGTTATCGGCCGGGGCCATGTCGTGATTGCCCACGAGCAAGAGGGTAGCGATGCCCGCCCGCGAGAGCTTCATCATCCGTTCGCCCCAGGCACGCTGGAATGTGGGTTGCGGATTGCGATCCTTATAAGCGTCGCCGGCAAAGATGACCAGGTCAACCTGCTCTTCGACGGCCGCGTCGACGATGCAATCGAGTGACTTCAGGAAGTCGATCACGCGGAAGGGCAGTCCCGTTTTGGGATCATGCCGGCCGTAATTGGCGATATCGATGTGGGCGTCGGCAAAATGCAGGACTTTAACGGGCATAGACATATCAGATAGCGGCTCAGCCCGGAGACAGGGACAGGCGATAGAAATCAGCCGGATTAGGTAGATCCTTGGGGAAGATGCGCTCGACGAGGATATAGTAACGGCCGGGGGCCAGGGTCAGCGAGACGGTCTTCTCGCCGCCATACAGCGCCGTGTTGCCCTGCCCGCGCAGCACCTTCTGTGAATCATATACGGAAATGTTGAAGTTGCTGTTGGCTGGAATATTGCTCAGGCGAATCGTGGCCCGCCCAAACACGGGCCAGTCGAAGAAGTAGGGGTTATAGAACTGCGTCGACTCAGCGAAATTACCGGATAGGCGGCCGTCGATGGGCAGCCCGACGGCGTTATTCAGCAGATTGTCGGAGCCAAGGACCGTGACAAAGGGAAAAACAATCCTGTTGGCGAGCGGCGCGAAACCAACCCCGAGGGACATCCCTTCAACCGAAGAGATCACTCGCTGCTCGCCGGGCGGCGTGTTTCCGCCAAAGACGTAGAGCCGATCGCCCCAGAAAGCGCCCCGCGGCCACACCCGCGCCGGGTCTTGCGGCAACCCACCCAGGCTGAACTCGCCTCCGAGAACCTGCCAGGCATTCGTGAGAGGATTGTAGAACTCGGTCTCCGGGACGCCGCCGGCGGCATCCAGACCGCCGAAGACGTACCAGTTCCCATCCGGCCCGATGGCGCTCCCGGCCGCATAGCGGGGGAAGTTGAGATCGCCGGTTGGTTGCCAGCCGCTGCCGCCGGCCGGGTTATAGCATTCGCCGCCAGTCAGCAAGACCATCACCGCCTCGCCTTCCGAATCCTGGCCGGGGGACAGACCACCGACCACGCACAGCCCACGGTTGCCAAGGGTAACCCAGGCGGCCGTGTGCGCGTAGCGCGCCGTCGTCATGGGTTGGAAGGCTTCCCAGCGATTCGTGGCCGGGGTGAAGCGATAGGTCTGGCTGATGACCACGGCGTCCACATCCAGCGCCGGGTAGCTGGTGATGCCACCGGTCGTGAAATAAGACGATTCGGACGGCTCGGCCGCCGCGGCCGACCAGGCAAACATCTCCTCATTGGGTAACAGCGCGGCCGGGATCGGCGCTATCTGCTGCCAGAAATCGGTCGTGATGTCATAGACCAGATGGGTGTTGGCATAGTCCGACGTGTTGCCGTTGAAGCCGCCGGGAATGTAGATTTTGCGGCCCAGGCGGACGGCGGTCGTGTTGGATAGCCCAGGGCCAGGCATGTCGGACAATTCGCGCCACCTGTCGGAGAGCGCATTATAAAGCAATAGGTTATTGCTCAACACAGGGATGCCGGAGATATGGGTCTGGCCGCCGATAACGAACATTTCGGGGCCGTCACTGACAAAAGCGTGGCGGCTGATGCCTCCAAGTGGCAGGGTAGTGATTTGATTCCAACGTGCCCCACCCTCTCGAAGCGTGGCCGACAGCTTTAATGTAGCCGCCGCGGGCGTGCCGGACTGGTAATCGGCCACAAGAATATAGTAAGTTCGCCCCCGCACGACGGGCAACGTGACGCTGGACTGGAAACCGCGAAAATCGTCGCTGCAAGCCAACGCCTGTAGCGCGCTGCACGTCCCGGCAAAAACTCCCAGCACCGTGTCGTAATCGGTGCCCTCGGTCGTCAGGGTGAGCATGCTCGTGTCGCCCGCCACCAGCACGTACCAGGCTGTCCGGTAGCCCTGTGGAGTCGCCGGATTACCGAACATGCAAGCCAGGACGGGATCGGTCGCTTCCTGAGTGTAGAGATTTGTGACTGTGCCGCCGCCGTCGGCCGAGTTTTGGAATGAAAGTTGGAGCGGCGTGGCATCGGCACACATATCGGCCGCCGGGCCGGCATCGGGACGGCGCGGCAGCAGCGGCAGGTCAGTCACCTTCACGAACTCACCGATCCAGTCTGGTGGCGGCTCAACGATGATCGGTGAGTCTTCGGGGCCAGCGATGTAATTATTAGCCCCCACGGCGGCGGCCGAAGCCACCAGCACCATGAGGACCGGAAGAAGAATCAGCAAGCGGCGCATATGGTCGGCAATGATAGCAAGACTCGCGTAAAAAGGCACAATCCCGCAGCTCTCGTCTCCCATCAGAACAGCGGCCGGCCGGTTTGAAAGCGTTCCCAAAAATGTATCCGGTACATCTTGCCTCGTCGACCAAACGGCTCTACAGTCAACACTGTTATGAGCATATCCAAAATCACCGACACCCTGTTCATCGCTTCCTGGCCCACTCAGGAGGATATCCACATGCTGGAGGAGCAAGGCGTGCGCCTGATCCTGAGCATGCGCCAGCGTGTGCCGCCCGGTTTCTTCGCTCATGCGGATATTCGGGTGTTTCATCTGCCGACCACTGACTTCATATTGCTCCCCATGCCGATGGAGAAGTTGCACGCCGGCGTGGAGGCCGCTCTACCCGTCATCGAATCTGGTGGGGGCGTCGCCATCTTTTGTAAGCAAGGCCGGCGGCGAAGTGTGGCGATGGCCTGCTGCATCCTCATCGGTCTGGGCTATTCGGCCGACGATGCCATGAAACTGGTGAAGGAAAAACGGCCCGTCGCCGATCCGAAGGCTTGGCACATCCGACGGCGCATATTATTGTTCGAGCAGCAGTGGCGCGAACGTCATGTAACAAAGAGGAATATCACCGATGACTCCCCTTTACCGGAACGTCCACATCATCATTAACCCGGCTTCGGGCAGCGACGAGCCCATCCTGAACCCAATTAACGACGTATTGCATCAGTTTGAGCTCAAATGGGAGGCTCACATCACTCACCAGGCGGGTGACGCTACCCGGCTGACGGCCGAAGCGTTGGACGCCGGGGCTGACCTGATCGTCAGTTATGGCGGCGACGGCACATTGATGGAGGTGATCAACGGACTGGTTGGTCACGATGTGCCGCTGGCTCTTCTGCCGGGCGGCACCGGCAACGGCGTGGCCTTGGCGATGGGCATCCCCAAAGATTTGCGCCAGGCACTGATGCTGATCGGCAATAGCAGCACCAACGCCAAGGATGGTGACCTTGCCCGGCGGCGAAAGCTGGACGTTGCCCGTTGCAACGACCGCTATTTTATCCAGAGGGCATTTGTCGGCCTATCTAAGGAATACATTCCTGATCGCCAGATGAAGGACAGTGTCGGGTTTTTGGCCTACCCGATCTCCGCGCTGCGCTTCATAGCCGAGCAGCCGGCTATTCGCTACCGCATCAACATCGACGACATCGTCTTTGAGGAGGACGGCATCCTGTGCCTGGTCAATAACGTCGGCTACTCGAACTCCGACCGTCTGCGCGACATTGCCGAGCGCGCGTTCCTGGAGGTACAGGTCCACGAAGGCGACAACACCGATACGACTGACGGGACGGTTCTGGACAAGATCACCCCCGATGACGGGCTGTTGGATGTCGTGCTACTCACGGATACGCAAACTATTTTGGGATCGATCCTCAGCCTGCCCCTACGCAACAAGGGCAGTGCCCTCGCCAAGGCCCATCTGTTCCAGGGCAAGCACGTCTCGATCTCAACCACGCCGTCCGAGACGATTACCCTCGACGGCGAAGACGGCGGGAAGACCCCGGCCGACATCGAACTGATCCCCGGAGCAATCGAAATCATTGTGCCCGCCGAAGCCTCCGCTTAAACTCCGGCGGGCAGGATGCCTCACATTTTGCGCAGAGACAAGGCCACTGGGTGATCGTCGACGGCGACAGTTTTTTCGTAGGCGGCATCGACCAGCGCGCCGGCCGCTAGTTGGGTGGTCAATGTTTCACCCTTGATGTAATCGCTGAAGTGGATCAGGGTTTCGGTAATTGCCTCGTTGGCGACATAGCCCAACGCGATGCGATCGGAGATGTCGAAGCCGGCCTCCTTGCGCATGGTGTTGATAACACGCACCAGATCGCGCGCGTAGCCTTCCTGAACCAGTTCGGGCGTCAGATGGGGATCGACGGCGACCGTCACGCCCTTCCCCCCGGCAACAGCCAACCCGCCCAGCGGCTCCGTCTGCACCAGGACATCCTCACCACTCAGGCTGACGACTTGTCCGCCAATAGACAGCTCAAGACTTTCGCCCGCTAGCAGCCGCGCGGCGGCCGCGGCCGGATCAAGGGTTGCCAGCGCGCCGCGCACGGCCGGAAACAACGGGCCTAACTTGGGGCCTAAGGCGCGGTTATTGGGCAGCAGTCGATAACTCACCAGTTCGCCGACCTCAGACACGATCTCGATCTCCTTGACATTGATCTCCTCAGCCAACACGTCGGCCAATTCGCGCAGATCGTCTCGCTGCTGCTCCGAGCCCACGAAGACCTTGGCTTTCGCCAGGGGTTGGCGCAGCTTGCCCGACGCCCCGCGGGCCGAGCGACCCAGGGCGGCCGTGTCGATTGCCAGGCGCATCTTGTCCAGCAGCCGGCGATCCAGCACAGCTTCGTCCACCGCCGGGTAGAACTGGTGATGGACGCTGAGCGGCGCGTCCGCCTGATGGGAGCGGACAAGGTTTTGATACATGGCTTCCGTCACAAATGGGATGAAGGGGGCGAGCAGTTTGCTGAACTCCACCAACACGTGATGCAGTGTGGCGTAGGCCGCCTGCTTGTCCTCATCCGCTTCACTCTTCCAGAACCGCCGCCGCGACCGCCGAACATACCAGTTCGATAGATCGTCGAGCAATTGTTCCAGCGACTGAACCGCCCGTTCGGCGTCCCACTGATCGAGCGCGGTCCGCACGGTCAGCGTGGTTTCATCCAGCCGGGCGACTATCCAACGATCGAGCTGGGCATTGCTTTCGGTGGACGACGCATAGTCGCGGTAAGAGCCATCTGGCGTCCACCCGTCGGCATTGGCATAGGTTACGAAAAATGCATAAACGTTCCACAGCGGGATGAGAAAGCGCCGCCGCATCTCGTCGCCGCGCTGGAAACCGAAGTGCAGATTTTGCTCCGGTCGTGCTCCGGCATAGAGCCAGCGCATGGTATCCGCGCCCATCTTTTCGGCCGCCTCATTAAACTCAATGGAATTGCCCCACGATTTATGCATCTCGCGGCCGGTCTCGTCCAACAGCGTGGCATAACCGAACAGATTGCGGAACGGTGCCGTGTCGCTCAATACCGTGCTTTGGGCCAACACACTATAGAACCAGTTGCGGAACTGGCCCGGGAAGCTCTCGGTGATCAGATCGGCCGGGTACCATTTTTCCCAGAAAGCCCGGTCGCGCCGGTAGCGCAGCGTACTAAAAGCCACGATGCCTGCGTCGAGCCAGGGATTGCCGACGTCGGGGATACGGTCGGCGATGGCTCCACAGCCGGAGCAGACGATCTTGACCGCGTCGATGTAGGGCCGGTGCGGCGTGTGCCCTTCAAACTCATCCCAACCAGCGACGGCGCGCTCGCGCAGTTCATGCTCATCGCCGACGACGGTGAATTCGCCGCAAGCGGCGCACTCCCAAATCGGCAAAGCCAGGCCATAGTAGCGCTTCTTGCTGATCATCCAGTCGTGCATATTGCGCAACCAGTCCATCTCACGGTCATAGCCAAAGCGGGGGAACCAGTCGATCTTGTCCACCCGGTCCATGATCTGGTAGCGCAAACTGGCCTGCTTTTCGGCCGCGGTCACTTCGTCGCGGGGTTTGTCATACAGCGGCCCCATGCTGATGAACCACTCATCCACCAACCGATAGACCAACTCCGATCCGCAGCGCCAGCAATGAGGATAACGATGGGTATAGCTCTGTTTGCGGTAGAAAAAGTCGTTGTCCTTCATCCGCAAGAAAATGTCCTTGGTTACGTCCATCACATTGCGGCCAGTGAGCCAGTCAAAGCCGTCGAGATAGACCCCGTTTTCGTCGATGGGCGCGATGACCGGCAGGTTGTGTTCCTTACTAAGCCCGAAGTCCTCCGCGCCACAGCCGGGGGCGATGTGGACGATGCCCGTGCCTTCCTCGGCGCCAACGTCCCCCCACGGCACAACTCGGTGCGTATAGCCGGCTTCGGCGAACGCCGATTGAACCTGCGGCAGATCATCGAACGGTCCGGCATAGGTCCAGCCGACCATCTCGGAGCCTTTCAAACGGCCGACAACCTCATTGTCCTTGCCGAGCAAGGTGTTCTTCATCGCTTCTTCGGCCAGATAATATGTCCAGCCGTCTTCGGCGCGCACGCGCACGTAATCCAGGTCGGGGCCAACGGCGGCGGCGACGTTGCTGGTCAGCGTCCAGGGCGTCGTCGTCCATGCCAGCAAAGCCTCTTGATCACGGCCGACCAATGGCAAGCGCACGAAGACCGATTCATGCGTCACGTCGAAATAGCCGTCGGTGACGATCTCATGTTGGCTGATGGCCGTGCCACAGCGCGGACACCAGGGCATGACGTCCTTGCCCTTATAGAGCCAGCCGTGCTCGTGACACTGCTTGAGGAAGCCCCAGATGAGATAATTATTCTCGTTGCTGAACGTGAAGTAGGAGCCGCCCAACTCGGCTAGCCCCAGGCGGGCCACGATCTGCTCAACCGTATCCGTCACCGGCCCTTGCGGCCCTTCGACCGTGATGACCCGGCCGGGATCTTCATTCTGCAGGTCAGCCAATTCGCGCAGTTGTGCCGGGTCGTTCCAATCCATCCAGTAGCCGAGACGGATCGATTGTTCCGTCTGCACGGCCGCGTAGCGCAACACGCGCGCTTTGCAGAACTTCACGAACTCGGCCACGCCCATCCGTTCGATGTCGCGCTTGGATTTGAATCCCAGCTCCTTTTCGGCATTCACTTCCACCCAAAGGCCCTGGCAATCGAATCCGTTTTGCCAGCGTTGATTTTTCCCCAGCATGGCCTGGTAGCGCTGGTACAAATCCTTGTAGGTGCGACCCCAGGCATGATGGACGCCCATCGGGTTGTTGGCAGTGATGGGCCCATCGATAAAGCTGAAGATGCCGTAGTCGGCTTCGCTGGCGGCCCGCAGGCGACGCAACTCTTCGAAGGCCCGCGTCTCTCGCCAAAAACCGAGGATCTCGCGTTCCAGAGCCACAAAATCGACCTTGTTTGATACGTCATTAAAACTCATCTCGCAGTTCTCCCAATCAAAAATAGCTTACAGCCTAGCCATAACGAATGAGGCGTTCGGCTACGGCCGTCAACTGATCATTTCGTCGCAAACGGAGCGGCCGGCTCTCGGTATCGATCCACAGCGTCCGTTGCTGGTCGGCCCAGACGACGGTCAGCGGTCGAACCAGTAACAGCTCGCCATTGACATCCTCGATAGCCGCCGCGCCTAACGTGATGGCGACCGGCGTCTCGACGACCGCCATCAAATGGGCCGGATCGCTTGTGTCGGCGGCCATGGTGATCCCCTTCG
Source organism: Promineifilum sp. (assembly GCA_017983515.1). Classification (GTDB taxonomy): domain Bacteria; phylum Chloroflexota; class Anaerolineae; order Promineifilales; family Promineifilaceae; genus Promineifilum. The sequence continues at coordinate 71,948 of JAGOBF010000005.1, forward strand.
TCTCACCGGCATAGGCCGCCAGTAAGGCCAGCCCCGACCCGGCCGGAAACCAGAACGTTTCGCCGTGGGCCACATCCTCGTAGGCGACGCCATCGACCCGGCGCGCGGCGATGACCTCGTTGCCTTCCCAGACGGCCGTCCCGCTGATCTCCGGCCCGTTGCCCCACAGCCGATACTTGATCTGCTCTGGCCGCCCGGCGGGGTTCAGTGTCACGTGAAACAGGCTGGAGCGGCCGGAGGGGGCCTCGCGCGCATCCAAATCGACCCGCAGGAAGCGATAGTCGTCGATAGCCCGCGTCAGGCGCCACGATTCGACCGCGCCGGTCGGCACGCCGTCGCGCTCGTAGCGCAGGCGACCAGCCAGCAAGGGACGTTCGTAAGGAAGTTCGTGGATGATGAAGCGCATATAATCTTCTGCAGGGCTTGTGAAACCCGCTCCTATAAACCCATCCCTATTCCAGTTCCAGATAAATCCGCTTGTTAATGCGGCCCTTGCTCTTGTAGTCGCTGACGCGAATGCGGCCCACCTCGCTGGTATTGGCGACGTGGGTGCCGCCGTCGGCCTGCAAATCAAGGCCTACCAATTCCACCGTTCGCACTTCGCTGATGCCCTCCGGAAGGAGGTTGATCTTGGTGCGGATCAGGTCAGGGATGGCAAAGGCCTCTTCACGCGGCAAAATGCGCACGCGGACGGGTCGCGCCGCCACGACCTCCGCGTTGATCGCCTCCTCGATGGCCGCCACCAGTTCCTGCCGCATCGTCTCGAATTCAAAATCCATCCGCCCTTGCAGCGGGTCCATGTTGCCGCCGGTGACTTGCGCGCTGTAATCCCGGAAGACGACGCCACACAGGATATGCATCGCCGTATGGGTGCGCATCAGTTGGTAACGTCGCTCCCAATCCAGCCGGCCGGTGACCCTTGTGCCTACTACGGGTAGTGCACCGTCAATGTAGTGGACCGGACGGCCGTCAACTTTCTTGACGGCTGTCACTTGCCACGTCCTCTCTCCGTCACTCAGCGTCCCCACATCGCCCGGCTGCCCGCCGCCGCCGGGGTAGAAAGCAGTCCGGTCGAGCACAACGCCGCCCTCGACTTGTTCAACGACGGCCGCCTCAAATTCCTTCACGTATGAATCGGTCACATATAAAAGCTCGGTCATTTCATCCAACCCTTGACCATCATTTGGTACGCCTGCGTCAGACGGATAACGGTGGCGATAAAAACAAAAACGCCTTCGTCCATCATTGGGACGAAGGCGCGAACGCTCCGTGGTACCACCCAAGTTCCGGGCTGTTGTGCCCGGCGCTCTTCCGGCAACGAGGAAACTCTTTCCCGAATGCCGCAGCCCCGTTAACGTGGGGCAAATTCGGCCAGGTCTACTCGGCGCATGGCCTTTCGGCTGGCGGCTCCCGAGGGATTTTCGGCTGGGGGTTTGCGCCTGACTCACACCACCTCAGGCTCGCTGGGCAAACTGATACCGGCTTACTCGTCTCGATCAACGCCGTTTAATATGTTCTCCTAGTATAGCCAAACAAGCGGCTCTGTCAACCGGGGTCACGATCCGGTGCTGCTGTAATGGCGCAAACCGAAGCGCCACACAGCCATGCCCAGGATCATCAGCACGGCCGCTACCAGCGGCGCGCCCCACACCAGGGCCGGTTGGCCGCCGCGTCCCATCAGGAAGGACGCCGGATAGAAGGAGGCGAAGCCATAGGGAATGAGCGCCGTTAGCACGACACTGATAAAGCGCGGATAGATGGTCAGCGGATACTTGGCAAATTCGTTCATTTCGAACACCACGCGTGTCACGGGCACGGAGTCCATCAGCCAGAAACCGCTGACGGAAGTGATGAGGTTCAGAGCGATAAAGATGAACCCCCCGCTAAGGGTCATGAGAATCAGGTAGAAGACCATCGACGGCGTCCAGACGATGTCAAGCCGGGCCGCGGCGATAAGGATCAGTGTGAGGCCGACCAGGAAATTGCCGATGCCGTCGTGGCAAAAGCGGTCGGCCAACAGGTGAAACAGAGGATCGATGGGCCGCACCAGGAAGCGGTCGAACGTTCCGGTGCGGACGTAATCGCGGCCGAGCGTCCACAGATTGTCGGCAAACATGTGATTGATCGATTTGGACAGGGTGAGCAAACCGTAGATCAGCAGTATTTCCGGCAAGCTCCACCCGGCTAGGTCTGGTATCTGCTCCATAATGACCCAGACGGTCAGCAAGCCGGCTGCCTGCACGAAAATGGTGGAGATCGCACCGATGATAAAATTGACGCGATATTCCATCAATATCTTGATGCGATTCTTGAAGAATAGCCAGTAGAGGGACGTGTAGCGGGGCAATATTGTCATCGCCTACCCTCCCTGTACTGTGATAACGCGCAGCGAACGGCCGAAAACAAAACGTGACAGGAGCAACAGACCGATTAGCATGACGCCCTGCATCAGCCAGATGCGCGGCATATCAGCCAGCGGCCTAATGCCGCTCAGGATGGAGATGGGGAGGAAAACTGTCTGTGAAAACGGCAGGACGGAAGCGATCGTGCGCAACCAGTCGGGCATTAGGGTCAGGGGGATGAGCGCACCACTCAGGAACAGGCCGAGGCTGTGTCGTACCACGCTCATGCCCCATATCTCGGTGCTGTAGAAGGCGGTACAGCTCACGATCCAGTCAAAGCAGAACATAACGGCGTGGCCGAGCAACAGGGTGAAGGCGAATGCCAGCCACACCAGTGGGTCTGCCGGCAAGTGTAGGCCATATACAATCCAGATGAACAGCGCCAGTGGGATGTTGAGGACGAATCCTATGCCCAGTTGGACCAGGTTCTGTACGTACATCGACGCCTGGTAGTCCAGCGGCCGTAGCAAAGCTGCGGCAATGTGCCCCTCGCGGAGGCCGGCGCCGATGTCGTAGATGGAGTTGGTGACATGGGCCGCTTCCCCAAACAACTGGGCCAACAGGATGTAATTGAGGGTTTGATCGAGCGTCAACCCGCTCAGCGTGGCGGTGGACGCATAGACTGCTCGCCAAAAGGCAACAAGGATGACGACGGCGATGATGCCAACGAACAAGTCCATCCAGACCCAGATGCTATAGGCCATGACCATCTTGGGCACAATGGCCGCGATGGCGCCATAAACCCGGATGAGACGATTGAGGGGTGTGATCTTGAGCATGATCAGTAGCCTGGCCCACTGATGGCGGCTGATTCGGGAACGGCCGTCTGTGCTGCCCCGCTCTCGTTCAGTGCCCCACGATAAATCTGCTTGACGATCAGCGACAAATCCGGTTCCTTGAGCGAGAGATCGAGCACTTCGATTTGGCCCATGATCGCCGCCGATACGCGACTGGCCGAAGTCATTGTCCGGTCGAAGCGCAGCACCAGCCGCCGCTCGCCTTTTTCAAGGAGCTCGGCGCCTTCGGGCATTACCAGCCCGTTCAGATCGGCCGCGGTCTCAAAGGTGATCTCCCGATGCTTTCCGAATCGTTCCTTGATCATCGACAGCGGCCCATCGTAGATGAGGCGGCCGTTGTCGATGATGAGCACGCGCTTGCACAGCTCCTCAATGTCGCCCAAGTCGTGGGTCGTTAACACGACCGTCGTCCCTGTCCCCTGGTTGACCTTCTTAATAAAATCGCGGATGCGTTCCTTCACCAGCAAGTCCAGGCCGATAGTCGGTTCATCGAGGTAGACAATGCGCGGCTCGTGGATGAGCGTAGCCGCCAGCTCTGCGCGCATCTTCTGGCCCAGCGACATGGTGCGAATGGGCATCTTGAGCAGCTCTTTCAGGTCGAGGGTCTCGGCGAATTCATCCATGAGCTGCTTGAAGCGCGCATCGGGCACTTCGTAGATGCGGCCGACCATCGTCAGTGACTCGATAAGCGCCAAGTCCCACCACAACTGCGTTCGCTGGCCGAAGACGACGCCGATGTCGCGTGCGTTGGCCACGCGATCGCGGTGCGGGTCGCGTCCCATCACCCTCACGCTGCCGGCCGTGGGCAATAGGATTCCGGTCAGCATTTTGATCGTCGTCGACTTGCCCGCGCCGTTGACGCCGATATAACCCACGATCTCACCCGGCTCAATGGTGAAGGATACGTCGGTTACGGCCGGCTTTAATTGGTAACGCGGCCGGAACAACGCCTTCATCGAGCCGGTCAAGCCGGGGTCTTTCTGGGGTATTTTGTAGACCTTGGACAGATGGTCCGCCTGGATCATCCAACACCTTCCGGACGTCGCCCAGGCAAGCAGAAAGTCATGCGTGGGCACAATATACGACGAATGGCGACGGAATGTCGCCTGCGGGATATTATAAGAATAGAATGGCCGTATGTCTGTAAAGCAGGGTACGTTCCGCCAGTCAGGTTGGCGACAACGCTAGAAATCCAGCAGCCACTCTATCCGCTCGCGGATCTGATCGGTGCGCGGGATCATGCCGTCCATCAGTTTCGTGTTGAAGGGCACCGGCACCGACGGCGAGGCCAATCGCTGCACCGGCGCATCAAGCTCCAGGAAGACTTCGTCGGCGACGGCCGCGGCGATCTCCGCGCCAAAGCCGGCCAGTTGAAAATCCTCATGAACGATGAGACAACGCGAGGTCTTTCGAATGGACTCAAGCACCATCTCCTTGTCCCAGGGGATAATCGTGCGCAGATCGATTATTTCTATACTTGCGCCGGTCTGTTCGGCGGCGGCTACGCAGCGCTCCACCATCGCCCCCCAGGTTACGATGGTCAGGGAGCGACCCGACTGAATGATCCGGCCACGGCCGAACGGCAGTACGTACTCATCACCGGGGTAAGCGCGACGGGCCGACGCGGCGTCGAGCATCGCCCGATGCTCGAAGAACATCACCGGGTCGTCACCGCGCAGCGCCGCGCGCAGCAAACCGACCGCATCCTCGGCGTTCGACGGGTAGGCCACCTGCCAGCCGACACTGTGGGCGAAGGCCGCCTCATCGGTCACGCTGTGCCAGGGGTCGCCAATGCGCCGGAAGCCGCCCGGCATCCGCACGACCAACGGCGCGGCAAACCGCCCGGCCGTGCGCCAGCGCAGGGAGCCGGTATTGTGCAACTGCTCGGTAGCCGGGTCGGCGTACTTGCGAAACTGAATCTCCGGCACGGGCATCAATCCGGCCAGGGCCATGCCCACGGCGCGGCCGATGATTCCTTCCTCGGACAGGCTGGTGTCGAAGACGCGCGCGTCGCCATACTTGGCCTGCAAGCCCAGCGTTGCCGCATGGACGCCGCCCTTCAGCCCAACATCCTCGCCGAAAACCAGACAGCGGGGATTGACGCTTAGCTCCACGTCAAGTGTGCGGCGAATGGCCTCCACCATCGTCAGGCGGCGCGGATCGGGCGGGTGGGGCACGTCGCTCCCCGGCGGAAGGGCGACCTTCTCAGCCGCCACACCCCCAACGAGGGGAGAAGGCGAATCGGTGGCCCACACTCGCCCCGTAATGTAGGTCGGGTCGGGTTGCGGCTGCTCCTGGGCCGCGTCATTGGCCCGTTGTACTTCGGCCGCAGCCATCGCTTCAAGCTTCGTCCATCCCTCGTCATCGATGTGAGCGGGCACCAAATAGCGCTTCAAAGCCACGATGGGATCGCGCGCCCATTCAGCGGCCCGTTCTTCCTCAGTCTTGTAAGCCTGGTTATCGACGCTGGAATGACCGGACAGGCGCGGCACCGTGAGCCGCAAAAGGCCAGGCCCGTGGCCCTGTCGTACGTGGGCAACGGCCGTCTCGACGAGACTGGCGGTTGTCGCCGGATCACAGCCATCACCGTCCCAGATCGTCAGGCCGTGGAACGAAGCCAGGTTGCCGGCGATGTTGGCTCCCGGCGTCTGCCAATGGCTCTTGACGGAGATAGCGTAACTATTGTCCTCGATGACAAAGAGGAGCGGTAGCTCCAGCGTGGTGGCCATGTTCAACGCCGACCAAAAGCCGTTGCTGGCGACGGAACCCTCGCCGCCGAATACGACGGCGATACTGTCAGCGGCCGATTCTTCACCCAATACCGACCGCCGGTAGCCTATAGCCTGGGCCCATCCGGCGGCGGGGGTGAACTGGGAGCCGACGTCGGCGGCCATGGGCAAAATCAGCGCGCGACCGCGACGCGGCATGTTGAACACAACGCCGACGTCCCGCCCTTCGCTCATACCGCCGACGCGCGCCATGTCGGATGCGAGCGCTTCTTCGGCCGTCAACCCACTGCCCAGTACGAACGGCCGCGAGCGATAGTAGACCGACGCGGCATCCATTGGCTTGGTCAGCAATTGGGCCAGCAGGATTTGACCCAGTTCGTGACCACGCGCCGAAAACTGGTAGGTGACAAGTCCCTGCGGCGTCAGCTCTCGTTCTTCCAGCTCATCCATCATGCGGGACACGAGGGCCAGACGAGCCACTTCTTGCCAGTCAAACGGCGTTCTATCGATTTCTTTCAAAGTTTACCCTCTCCTGGTTGAAGACTGCATCGGGGACAAAGATGGCCATCCAGACAGTCATCCAAGTTTGGCCGCTCATTCGGCTCTCCAGTGTTTAGCACTTCTGTTTCTCGCCGCTATGTTACCTTTGAACGGCAAAGGGCGACAAATAGGAACCTGTCAAAGATTTTTCCTGATAGAGAAAGTCACCACAGCTTTCACAGATTGCGCAGATTTTTCAGAGACGCGCCCGAGAAGTTTATGGTATTTCTAACTACGTTGCCTGTGAGGCATCTCACAAGCAATATTTCGTTATGACGCTTAGATGACAGACAAGAGCCCATAAGATATGTTATTGTTTGATTGGATTAGCATTGACATTTGAAATTGTCGATACAATTCTGATCTCGAGCGACGATGGAGTAGGCAGGCCTGTTGTCTCTGTCGTATTCGCGAGTATGGTGCTCACTTGTCGGCAGAGGTGCTGCCGGCATTTCACTTCGTTTCGCACGAATGACGTCCGCTGTAATGTAGAAAGGAACAGTTTCCGCATAACATATTTGTACTGCAAACCAGTAGTGCTGATGAGGAATCCCGATGACACAGCTCCATAAAATTGCGCCAACCCTTAGCAGGCGTCGACAGACGCTTTTCATCTATGGTTTCATTCTGGCCCTGGCCCTGCTGCTGGGCGGCGGCCGCGCGGCGCTGGCCGGTGAACTGACGATCTTGGTCGACCGCACCGACGACACAGCGGCCGCCGCCGCCCAGGCATGCACGGCCGCAGCCAACGACTGTTCTCTGCGCGGGGCGATCATGAAGGCCAATGCCGACCCGGCCAATATCTATACTATTACCTTTCCGGGCGGCCCCACTACCTACACGTTGACCGCCGACAATGAAATACCCGATGACGAAACGATTCGCGATCTCGACGTCATGGCCAACATGATGATCATCGGCTCCGGTCCAGCAAACACCACAATCGACGGCTCCGGCGATCGCGCTTTCCACATCCATAGTGGCGCGACAGTCCTGATTGAAGGCGTCACGATCATCAATGGCTACACCTCTGACACAGAAGGCGGCGGCGGCATCCTCAATGAAGGGACGTGGCTGGCCGTGCGCGATAGTGACCTTATCCTCAATCAATCAGAATATTTTGGCGGCGCAATTGCCAATTACGGCACCTATTTGAACATCGACAACGTTACCTTCGACAATAACACCAGTAACGATGGAAATGACGCAGTAAATTTGAGCAGCGAATGTGGTGGCGCGCTGTATCATGGGAGTTCGGGCGCCACCGTCATCGTGCAAAGCACCTTCACGAATAACGCCTCGCAGTGGGGCGGCGGCGGTGTGTGCCAGTTCGGCGGCACTCTGGTTGTTCGCGACAGCACATTTGATTCCAATTCGGCCCTGGGCATCGCCGCCACCGATACGGGAGGCGGCGCCCTCTACAGTCAAGAAGGATTTGTAGACGACAGCACATCCGTCGTCCGCAGCACTTTCACGGAGAACGAGAGCCGCACCGGCGGCGCCATTCGCAGCAACTCGGCGTCTTTCGTCATTACCAACAGCACCTTCAGCGGCAATTCAGCCATTAATGGTGGAGCGGTTAATGCCCGCTCTGGTGCAATGAGCATTTACAACAGCACCTTCGCCCTGAACGAGGCGAGCGGCCAGGGTATTTCCTTGTCCGTCGAGGATGCATCGACAACCGTCTACAACTCTATTTTCTGGGCTGCGTCCGGCACGTCGAACAACTGCATCGGTTTGGCGGGCGATGGCGGTGGCAACGTTGATTGGGCGGGCGACTACACCGGGGGCGGGACGAATTGCCCCGGCACAGAAGGTGATCCCGACCTGATGGCTCTGTCCGACAACGGCGGCTACACCGAGACAATGGCTTTGGGCGGCAGCAGCCAGGCCGTTGATGCCGGCTTGGCCGCCAATTGCCCGGCGGCCGACCAGCGCGGGCTGATGCGAGTCATAGCCGGCGCGTGCGACAGCGGCGCCTACGAGAGCACGACCAACCCGAATGCCTCGCCGACTGAAAACCTCAGCGCCGAGCCCTTCCTGATCTTTTACGGCAATCACACGACCACTATCGACCTCAGCAACTACTTTTCCGATGCTGAGACCGCTTCCGATTCCCTGATCTACGAGATTCGTAGCAATAGCGACCCGTCGAAAATCGGATTGAGTCCCGTTGATTCGACCTTTTTGCAGGCCACAATCCTCACCCCGCCCCCCGGGCCGGCCGACGTGGAAGTGGTCGTGCGGGCGACGGATGCCGGCGGAGCATTTGTGGACGCCGCCTTCACCATCAGCACCAACTACCCGCCCACCATCACCCCGCCAGGCGATGTGACGGCAACAGTCGGTGTGCCGGCTGGGCCTTATAGCTTCACGATCGCTGACGCCGATGATCCGACGTTGCTGTGCGATCCAAAAGTCCAGATCTCAGCCGTTTCGGAAGATGAGGCGGTCATCCCCAATTCCGCCATCAGCCTCGGCGGCGACTGCGCCAATCGCGAGATCGGATTCACACCAAGTGGATCCGGCGAAACCTACATTACTATCTTCCTCGATTACAATAACCAATATGGCACGGGGGAATTGCCGCCAGTCACAGCTGAATTTACAGTGACCGTCTCGGGCGGCGGCAACAGTGCACCGGCGGCCGCCGGCGATACGGCTGTGGTGCCCTTAGGGGGCACGGTCACTACCCTGGAGGACGGCTCCACTTCCGTTTTGACCAACGATAGCGATCTCGATCTTGACTCGCTAACGGCGCAACTGGTCCAAGGGCCGGAACATGCCGACGATTTCTCGCTCAATGAGGACGGGACGTTTAGCTACGCCCATGACGGCACGGAAATGGTAGCCGATACGTTCCGCTACCGCGCCTGCGACAGTACGGACTGCTCGGCTCCGGCCATTGTACGCATCGTGTTGGAAAACAACGTCCGCAACGACGCGGTTACCATCCCAACGTCAGACCCAACGACGGATACGGCCGTCAACAGTGTCGATCCAAACTGGTACCGGTTCAACGTTGCCACCCCCGGCTCCAAGATAGTCGTCACGCTGGAAAGCGACTACGATTACGATCTCTATCTGTTTGCGCCGGGCATCAATGAAGAGGACGGCACGATTCGCGACCTGGCCCAACTGAGCGACATCGCCCAACTGAGCGACATCGCCCAACTCAGTGATATCGCTCAACTGAGCGACATAGCCCAACTGAGCGATATCGCCCAACTCAGCGACATCGCTCAACTCAGCGACATCGCCTTGCTCACCAACATTGGTGACCTGATGGACCTGGCCCAACTGGATGACATCGCCCAGCTCAGCGACATCGCCCAACTGAGCGACATCGCTCAGCTCAGCGACATCGCTCAACTGAGCGACATCGCCCGTGACAACGTCGACGGCACGCTCGTAGCCATATCGCTCAAGAGCGGCCCAGCCAACACGCCCGGAAATGAGCGCGTCGAACATCTGGTGCACGAGCTAAGCGGCCCTTACTTCCTGGGTGTCATCGCCCACGACGAGGCGGCCGTGGGGCAACCCTTCACGCTCGACATCACCTTGACGGTCGATGACCCCCTGCCAACCAACCCGGATGAGCCGGAACGGGATTTCCCCACTCCGGACATCGACAACAGCGTTGAGACCATCATCCTGACCAACAAGGCCCGCTTCGTCTCTGGCTTCAGCCAGGCCGAAGCTGATGACATGATGACGGCGCTTGGCTCCCTGGCAAGCGAACCCACGGTCAACGGTATCGTCTATGACCTCGACACCGTGCAGGACGCGGAAAACGATTTCGCCTTGCGCGATGTCTACGCGGGATGGGACGAAGACAACGCGGCCGAGCTGCGCAACCCGCAATCGGCCAACCGCGTGGCCCAAACGATCAAACACTTCCTTTACGACATCATTCCGGCCTACCCGAATCTGAAATACATCGTCGTGGTGGGCGGCGATGAAATCGTTCCGCACCGGCGCATGATCGACAGCACGCTTGTCGCCAATCAGCGCCGCTATACTCAGGCGGAGGACCCGGCCATCAAGGCCGCCTACGAGAACCGCTACTACCTGAGCGACGATTATTATGCCGCCGTTCTGCCCTTCAGCGCCTTCGGCCGAGAGGTTTATCTGCCGCAGTTTGCCATCGGCCGCCTGGTGGAGACGCCGGCCCAGATCGAGAACGTCATTGACGTCTATCAGAACGGTTATGCCACGATCAACCCGCAAAACGCGCTGGTAACCGGCTACGACTTCCTGATCGATCAGGCCGATGCCGTGTCCGCAGAACTCAGAGCGCGCGGCGTGGCGAACCAAACCACGCTTATCGATAACTCCTGGCGCGCCTGGGATTTCCGTGACGCGGCTTTTGGCAACACCGACTACGATCTTATCTCACTGAACTCGCATTTTGACCACATGCTTTTCTACCCCAACGGGTCGCCCACCGAACAACAGGCGGGCGAGCCGAACCTCGTTTACGCCGACGAACTGGATGACGTCAGTAACGATTTTACCGGCGCTCTGGTGTTCTCGGTCGGCTGCCAATCGGGACTTAACGTCAGTGACCGTTGGTATGCCCCGGGTGCGCCGTTCGCCGGCGCGGACTGGGCGCAGATGTTCGCCGGCGAAGGCGCGACGTTCCTCGGCAATACTGGATTCGGCTACGGCGACGTCGATCTGCTGGCATACTCCGAACAACTGATGTTTAACTTTGTGAAGCACCTCGGCTACAATCCCACCGGCCAGCCCTCCGGCGACCCGTCCGTGGGCGGCGCGCTGTTGGCCGCCAAACAGCAATACTTTAACAGTCTGGCCGCGGGATCGCTGAGTGTCTATGACGAAAAAGTGTTGGCCGAGATGACGCTCTATGGGCTGCCCATGCAGAAGGTGGAGATGCCGAACCAGACGGCTGTCGATCCGAATGGTACGACCGCCGTCGCTCAGTCGTCGGCCGCAGTCGTCACGGCCTCCGTGGCAACAGACGACAATGGGCCGGCGCTTGCGCCCATACCGGGCCTGGATCAAACGACCCTCAATCTGAACTTTGACTACACGCTCGAAAGCAAGGAGCGCGGCGGCTACTATCAGATTCAGGGAGAATCCGGCCTCTATCAAACGGCCGAACGACCCGTTTTGCCGTTAACCACCATCAATCGCGACTCGCCGGACAAAGTGGCGCGCGGCGTCCTCATGCTGGGCGGCACATTCGAGGATGTCCCTAACTTCGATCCGATCATCATGGGGCTTCTCTTCGAGGACAGCAATACCATCTCCGGCGAACTACGCCACGACATTGACCAATGGCTACCCTTTATGCCGGCAACCATCAATCGTTTTTGGGACATCGGCGAAGGGGTTTTCTCCCAAAAGGTCGTCGTTACGCCGGGGCAGTTCAAGGCCACTTCAACGTCGAGCAGCCCGAAGACCGTTGGCGTGATGCGCCTTTACAGTGACCTGTCATTGCTCGTGTACGAAGGCCCGGGCGAGGAACCGGATTACAAGGCGCCGGGTGTCTGGCAGGTTGCCGCCACGCCGGGCGCAAACAAGGCTCTGACCTTTAGCGCACTGGTGACCGATACGCCGGCAACCGACTTCCTGCCGGCCACGGGCGTATTGCGGGTCGTCGTTCTCTATCGACACGTAGACGACACGTCGTGGTCGCGCGCGGAACTGACCTACAATCCCGTCTCGCAACTGGCCATGAAGACGGTCGTATTGTCCCACAGCGGCGATTACGAATTCTTCGTTCAGGCCGTCGATAACGCTGGAAACGTCAATCCCGTTCTCGATCACGGCAATTACTTCACGGTCAACGTACCCAACGTCGACCCCGAACCTGACGAGCGCATCATCTATGTCTCCGCCCGAGAGGCCGGCACTGTTGACGGCATCGCCTACGATACCAACGACATATTGGCCTACGACCCGGTGACTGGTTCCTGGTCGCTGCACTTCGACGGCGGTGATGTGGGCATTTCCAGCAATCTCTACGGCTTCTCGCTGCTGCAGGATGGTTCTATCCTGTTGACGCCTCAAACTCGTTTTTACGTGTCGACTATCGGCTGGGTCGAACCCCAGGACATCGTGCGCTTCACGCCGACTTCGCTGGGGCCGAATACGGCCGGGACGTTCTCGGCCTTCCTCGACGGTTCCGACGTCGGCCTGACCATCGCCAATGAGGCTATCAACGGCATCAGCTTTACCCCCGCCGGTCGCCTGGTCATCTCGACTGTGGGCAGCGCAACCGTCCCCGGCCCGGGCGGGCAACCGATCAATGCGATCGGCAACGTGATGCTCCGCTTCCAGGCGAATACCCTGGGCGCGGGCACCAGCGGCTACTGGGAACCCTACCTCGATGGCGGCCAGTTTGGTCTGGACAATAACCGCGTGTCGGCACAATGGATCGACCCGCTGGACGGAAAGGTCTACTTCACGCCCCGGTCAAACGTGAGCCTCGACAATCAATCCTTCACGTCCTCCGATATCATCCGCTGTGTTCCGCTGAACTCCGGCCCGATCACCGGCTGCGCCCTGTCCATCTATTGGGCGGGCGGCACGCCGGGCCAGGGATTGCGAATCGAAAGCATGGATGTCGGCCAGGGCTTGCCGTTTGAGCCGCCGGCCGGCAGTATCACCATCGTCAAGCAAACCGTCAGCGGCAGCGGTTCCTTCAACTTCAATGGTGATCTGGGTACTTTCTCGTTGGAGGTGCCGAACAATGCGAGTCGCACCTTCACCGATTTGGAGACAGGGGCCTATAGCGTCAGAGAGTTGACGCCCGCGGGCTGGCAAGTCAACCAGATCACTTGTAATGATCCCGATGGCGGTACGGCCGTGATAGGGGATGACCGGGTGCTCATCGACCTGGATGCCAATGAAGCGATTACCTGTACCTTTTTGAACGAGCAGGATAGCCCGCAGTCGGGCGAAACCATATACGTCACGGTAAATCGCAAAGGTACTGTTGGTGGCGTGTCCTATGATCAAGCCGATATCATGCGCTACACGTCCGCCGGACAGTGGCAATTGTACTTCGACGGGTCAGACGTCGGTTTAGGGACGACCGGCATCAATGCCTTCACCCTTCTGTCCGACGGCTCGATTCTGCTGAGCATCAACAAGTCCACCAACATGGGCCCGGTAGGCTGGGTAGCGTCGGAAGACGTGCTGAGGTTCATTCCTACATCGACCGGCGCCAATACGGCCGGCACGTTCCAGATGTACTTCGACGGTTCCGACGTATCCCTTTCCGGCCGGTCAGAATCGATCGACGCGCTAGCCATCGACAGCAGCGGCAAACTGATCATCAGCACCAAGGGCAAGGCAAACATCAAGAGCCCGCCGAACACGCTGAAGACCAAGAGTCAGGACCTGCTGGCATTCACATTCGGCACGACGGGCAGCTCGACATCAGGCTCCTGGTCACTCTATTTCCAGGGCGCCGATGTCGGCTTGGCACGGGAAAACGTCGATGCGTTATGGGTTGACCCGGCCAATGGCGACATCTATCTGTCGGTCGCCAACAGGTTCGACGTCGGCAGCGGGGTCTCCGGCAGCGGCAGCGTCGTCTTCGTCTGCGATCCGGGCAGTCTGGGCCAGACGACCACCTGCACCTATCGTCTGTTTTGGGATGCGGCCGCCGCCGGACTCAACAAGAATATCAGCGGCCTCTTCATCCAGCGGTGAGAGGAGCGAGCGTGAAACAGTTCCGGCTTTGGGCAATATGAAAAAAGATCGGAGATAGAAACGCGACGAAGATCTCGTAAAGGGGCAGGACGGCATTTAACCGTCCTGCCCCTTTTTCATTTACGCTGCGGCCGAGGATTGGTCTAAGAGCGAGTAGACTTGCTCCATCTCGATCTTGGCCCCCAGGCGTTCGAAGATCGGCATACACTCGCGCAAAAGGGAGTCGGCTCGCTCGACGCGCACCTGAGCCAGTGAGAGTTGGGTGCAGGCTAGTCCATAGTTGTCACCCACGCTCGTGAGTAAGGCGATGGCCTTCTCAAGGTGGGCCTCAGCCTCGTCCTTGCGTCCCTCGGTCATAGCAATGACTCCCCAGACACGCCAGGCTAAGCCCTGCTCGCCGGGCACGGCCAGTTCCTCGGCGATGCTCAGGGAGGTAGAGACTTCTTCCTTGGCGCGTTCCAGTTCACCCTCCGCCAGATAGGCCTCCGCCAATCGCCGGTGCATTTCCGGCAACAGATCGCGCACATGTGCCTGTTCAAACAGCTTGCGGCCCTGTTGCAGATGATCGAAGGCAACGGGTAATTCCTGTCGCCGGATGTGGGTCGCGCCCAGATTTAGATGTAACGCGCCCATCACCCACAACGACCCACCGATGAGAGTCAATGCGTCGAGCGCCCGCTGGTAATAATGGAGCGCATCGTTCAGCCGTCCCTGATTCAGGGCGATGCCCCCCAGGTTATTATCAACCAGCACCCGGTTATAGACATTACCCAGTTGGCTGAACGTTTGCCCGGCCTGGCGATAAAAGAGATCGGCGTCGGACCAATCACCCATATCAAAATAGGCGTTGGCGAGAGAGTTTTGGGCCTGGGCCGCGCCCTGCAGATCACCGATTTTCTGGTACAGGGCTAAGGATTCTTCGAAGTGGTCGGCAGCGTTACTCCCCTGTCCTCGGCTGCGGTCGATGATCCCCAGCAGGTTGTGCGAGCGAGCGATAACCGACGGGACATTCAACTCTTCGGCTGCCAACAGACTGGCCAGCCCTTGCTGGCTGGCTCGCCGGTAATCCCCTTGGCGCGAATAGATAAGGCCAGCTATCAGCCGCAGTTCCAGGGCGGCGGGGGTCAACTGTTCGCCCAGGATCGCCAGGCCCCGGTCGATCCACTCCATCGCCTGGGGGTACTGGCCGCGGACCTCGAAGGCGCGCGCCAGCCAGCGGCAGACGGTCGCCTGAGCCTCGAGATTATCCGACTCTTCGGCCAGGGCGAGAGCCGAATGGAGATGTTCCTGCCCCTCGTCATTCTGGCCCATCGTGATTAGCAACTCGCCCAAATCCACGTGGATTTTCTGACGTTGGACCAACGTGTCGGCCGGTGGCAGATGGTCGGCGCTGGCGAGCGCCTTGCGCAGATGGTCGATGCTTTGCAGGTTAGCAAACAACTGCTTGTCTCGGCCGCCTGCCTGCAGATGGTAGCGCATGGAGCGCGCCCAGTCTTCACCGAGATAAGCATGGTAAGCGATCTGATTTACCGCCTCCGGTGTTTGTCTTTCCAGCAGTTCGGCCAGCTTGCGGTGCAGTTCACGCCGTTGGGTGAATAAAAGCGTCTCGTACGATACTTCCTGAGTCGCTTGCTGCCGAAAAGTATATGTTTCCTCGTTGGGTTGAGCGTGCGCTTGCCAATCCTGAAATATGAAATCCCGTTCCTCAAGGGTATGGGCCTGATCGCGCAGCGCGCCGGCAAGCGGGCTGGAGGGATGAACCTGGGCCACCAGCCCCAACTCAAAGCTGTAGCCGATGACGCTGGCGACCTTGATCGTCGGCTTGTGGGTGTCCGGCAAACGATCGAGTCGGGCCAGAATGACGCCGTGGACTGAGTCGGGGATCCCTAAATTGATGGTCGACAAATCGGCCGCTTTGGCCAATACCCAGGCTTCTTGTTCCTGAACGAGGACATTGGCGCGGCGCATCGTTTCAACCATTTTGTCGGATAAAACCCAATTGTCGCCGTCGCGAACAAGTTGATTCGACTCGCGCAGGGAATCGACAAGCTCCCGAGCGAAAAATGGGTTTCCCTGAGATTTGGCCGAGATCAACAACTTGGCCAGGAGGGAGAGTTGGCCGCCTACAAGCTTTTCAAGGAAGGCCTCAATCTCATCTTCGGCCAGCTCCTCAACTTTGAGGAGCTGGTAGTTGTCCTGTTTTTTTAGAGTATCCAAAGCACGAAGAGGAGCACCCGTTTCCGCCACAGGGCGCACGACGGCGACGATCATGATCGGCACGTCGGCAATCGCCTTGGCCAGAGCCTCGAACAACCCGCCGGACGCCTCGTCCATCCAGTGCGCATTCTCAAATATCAACAACAACGGTTGGGAACGAGACCATCGGCGCAGCAGCTCGACGACAAATGAGAAGAGTGACTGCTGTCGCTGCTTGGGGTCGAAGGCGGCCGTCGTCGGATTATCGGGGATGGGCAACTCCAGCAAGTCGCCAAGCAAAGGAAGACGCACTTGCCAATCGGGATTCATCTGCAACAGCGCCTTTTCTACTCCTACGGTTCGGTCGCTCTCCGATAGCTCGCCGTTCTGTTCGCCTGCTCGTAGTCCAATGACCTGACGGATGACCTGTTGCCAGGGATAATAGGTCATGGATTGAAAGATGTGTTGGCTGGTGCCGGAGGCCACCTGGAAGCCGTTGGCCACAGCCTTTTGTTGGAAGACGGATAACAGATGGCTTTTGCCGATGCCGGTCGGCCCTTGCATGGCAATGAGTTGTCCCCGACCGGCCAGAACGCTATCGAGCAGTCTGTCCAGCTGGGCGATTTCCTTCTCGCGGCCGACCAGAGGCAGTTCATACTGAGCACTCTGAAAGGTATGGAGTTGCCGGCGGGCCACTAATTCGGCCACGGGTATCGGCTCCGCGCCGCCCTTGACGGTCATCAGCCCAAGCTGACGAAATTGGAAAGATTGTTCTGCTTCTTCGGCCACTCGCCGCCGCACAAGCACCTGGCCCGGAGCGGCCTTACCCATGAGACGGGCGGCCATATTGACCTCGTTGCCCATCACGCCATAGGTGTGGCGAATGGCCGCTCCGCACTCGCCCACCCACACGCGGCCGCGACTGATGCCGATTTGAATGTCGGAAATAAAATCCAGTTCGTCGGGTAGTTCCATCATATCCAGGGCCGCGGCGACAGCGCGCATGCTGTCATCGTCATGGGCCACCGGCGCGCCAAAACTGAAATAGACGTAGCTCCCCTTATCGCCGATCGTGACCTGAATGAGAAACCCTTCCTGTTCCTGAGCAGCAGCCTGAAGCCAACGGATATAGGCGTCGAGTTTGCGGCCGGCTTCCTCATCGTTATCGTAATCGATGCCGGTAAATCTTAGAAAGAGCGCAACAGTTGGCCGCAGTTCCGCCAGAAATTTGGCCCCGATCTTTAGACGATTATAGACAGGGTCGAGAACCCAGCGCTTGGCTTCAGCCTCGGGAATATTCAAATCCGCCAGCGGGGCATTAGGCACGGGTTCCGGCCAGACCTTCAGGTCACGGATCACGGCATACCGTTCGCCTTCGGACGAGGAACGCCACTCCACGATATCGGCATTCTCGGCCAAGGAGTGAAGGACCTCGGAGCCGACGATGACCTCGCCTTTGGAGGCCAGCTTCTCGGCGCCGGCCACGTGGTCGAGCGTCCGGCCGGCCAAGACGTCGATAAGCTGAATATCGGGATCGCCGATGACGAAGCGGCGGGCCGCACCGGCCGTTACGGCCACCTTGATCGCCAACGATATAGGATTGCCGGCCGGGGTTAGAACCGTTGCAAACGGCCGCATAGCTTGCTGCATAGCTAAGGCACAGGCGACCGCGCGCGGCCCCTGCTCACCATCCAGCCAGCAGGTGATAGAGTCACCGGCAAAGCCTATGACACTGCCGCCATATTTGTGGAGTTCGGCGATGATAGCTTCGTAAACGGGGTTGATCTGGTTAAGGACTTCTTCCGCACCACGGTGGGCGCCCAGTTCCTGAGCCAGTGCGGCAGTCAGAGGAGTAAAGCCCGATATATCGGCGAATAAAACAGCCCCGTAGATGCGGTCCGATAGGTCGCGCCCGTGGGCAAGCGCTATGCGCCTGTCTTCAGGAATAAATGCGAGGAGAGACTCCATAATGCTTGTCCGGTACAAAAAAGGACGGTGGTCTTGAAATCTACCACCGTCCCACCCAAATTCTAGTATAGGGGCAAACGAGCATTACGGCAATCATGGCTCCAGACGACGGTCGTTACACACCTTGCTCCATGGGCATGATCAGCCACAAGACAAGATAGAGTAACACCCCACCGGCCGCGAACAGGGCAAGCAAAACAAAGATCAATCTCACGACGGTGGCATCCACGCCCAAATAATTCGCCAGACCGGCGCAAACGCCGGCGATCATTCGCCCATTTTCTACTCGCGTCAATCGTTTCTCGCTCATCGTATTCACCTCATTGCGGATACAAGATCATGATTTTCAAGAATCGTGGCAATTCGGACGGCGCAGAACGGCCAGAGCCTGTTCGAGCAACCGCTCTATTCTCATTACGTCAACATATTCACCAGGTTGCGAAATTTCTCAATCAATGTCAGGCAAGAGACCGCAACCAAACACATTCAGGCGTGTTTTATAACGCAGAATAACGTTGGTAAAAAGTGATGGGTTGCCGCTTGACATTCTGTCGCTAAGTCCTACAATTCCAGATTGTCATCGGCAAGATCGGTTAAGCCGTATCCATGACGGCAGATCGAATCCTTGCGGATTCCATCTATTATACAACATCGTATAGGGTGACCGCTCGGGCGGGCTAACGAGATATTTATCAAGACCTTGAAGGAGAGGCAGTCAATGAATGACACTGAAGAAAGGGTTCGCGCGATCATCGTCGATTTGTTGGGCGCTGACGAAGACCAAATCGTTACAGGGGCGCGCTTTCGCGAAGACCTCGAGGCCGACTCACTCGACCTGGTCGAGTTGATTATGGCGTTCGAGGAAGAGTTTGAGGGCGAGATCTCGGATGAGGAAGCGCAGAAGATCACGACCGTCGGCGAAGCCGTCCATTATATCAATAGCAGCATGCGTTCCTAGTCTCTCCTGTTATCGAAGCGTCAATGGCAATTTAAGGACGGCCGCCTACGCTGCGGCTGTCCTTTTTGTTTGGGATGCCGCGCGAAATTCGATCAGGGCCACCACCAAAACCAGCACCGACCCACCGGCGTTGAGCCATACACCCGCACCAATCCCCAGCGAACGGTTCAGAGCGGCCTCGACCAGGGGCCGAACGGCGAGATATTGTATCGTGGGCAGAAACGCGCCCGTCAAAGCCACTATCGCCACAATCATCCACAGTCGGCGAGTATCACCCGAACGCCGGCTGATGATGGCTCCCAACCCGGCGATCCCGATCACCCAACCAATCCCCAGAAGACGCGCCAGCCATTCACTGAGCGGCTCCAACTGAATGGCGGCTACGGCCGGAAAGGACAACAGGGCAGCGGCAATCGCCAACCCTCGCGCCAGCCACGTCTGAATCCGGCTATTGGGCCACATCGCAGCCAAAAGCGCCACCACCGTTCCGATGACAATGGGCGGCAAGTAGAACCAGTTCCGGCCCGCGCCGACGCCGAGGAACTTAATCCATTCGCCAATTTCGATGCCGATCAGTTGCAATCCGGCTCCAGGGCCGGGCAACCACACAACGAAGTAACCAACGAAGATGGCCGTCAATCCCAGGAAGAGCAGATTCAATCGGTAGGTATTATCGGTAGGAAGCATTTAGCCGGCTCGATTCTCAGGACGGATATGGATCGGCCGCTCCTGCCGGCGACGCTCCAGGCGATGGGCTTGACGAGCCGCACCCTCAGCCCACAGGGCTTGCTCTTCTTCACTCTCGCAGATGAGGGGCGGGATCTCGATAGGTTCGCTCATCTCATCGAGGGCCACGTAGACGTAGTAGGCTGTGTTGGTATGGGTGATAACCGCCGACATCAGGTCTTCGGCCGTGACAACCAGACGGGTTTCCAGCGAAGAACGACCGACCCACGTGACCTCCGCCTTAACGGTCAGTAGGTTGCCGATATGAACGGCCGAATGAAAACTCATGGAGTCTACGGCCACGGTGACAACCGGCCGCCGAGCGTGCCTCATGGCCGCCATCGCCCCAGCCTCATCACACAGTTTCATGATAACGCCCCCGTGGACATTACCCAGGACGTTGGCCTCGGTCACACCCATCGCCTGAGTCAGACTAATGCGTGATTCACTTACGGGTTTACCTTCCATCATCGTTATCTCGTTTAGTGAGCCGCCTCTTGCGCCAGAGTCATGAGAAAGAGCCGATCCGCCTCACTCAGCTCGGCCGATAGGAGCAATTCCGGACGCCGCTGCCACGTGCGGCGCAGGGCCTGCTCCCGCCGCCAGCGTTCAATGTGACCCGCATGGCCGGAGCGCAACACCTCTGGCACACGCCAGCCGCGGAATTCATCGGGACGGGTGTAGTGGGGGCCTTCCAGCAGGCCGTCGGCATAGCTATCCCGTTCGGCGGCGTGTTCGTCGCCCAGCACGCCGGGCACGTGGCGAGCCACCGCATCGATGACGACCAGCGCGGCCAATTCACCGCCGGTTAATACGTAATCGCCGATGGATAACTCTTCGTCTACCAGATGTTCGCGCACCCGCTCGTCCACCCCCTCGTAACGGCCACACAGGAACAGCAGCCACGGCTCGGCCGACAACGCCTGGGCGACGTCGTGGGAAAGGAGGCGGCCCTGCGGTGACAACAGGATTATTTTGGGTCGATACGCTTCCTCGCCGGCCACAATAGCCTCAACCGCGTCGAATATCGGCTGGGGCTTCAATATCATTCCGCCCCCTCCGCCATAGGGCGCTTCGTCAGTGACACGATGTTTGCCTTCGGCGTAATCGCGTATGTTGTGGACGTGGATGGCTATCCGGCCTGCCTTCTGGGCACGCTGCAGGATGCTCTCTCCCAGATAGGCCGAAAACATCGCGGGGAAAAGTGTCAGGACGTCAATTCGCATGGTAACGCTCGCATGTCTCTTCATCCGCTCACAAGTATTGAGTTGATAGGCCAAGCTGTCAAGCAGGCGACGGCATCCCGACGGGATAACGCCGGCCGGCCGATGCCCAATTGACAACCTGGCAAGAGCAAACCACAATTAGCTCATCATGCATATTCTTATCACCGGAGCCAACGGCCAGCTGGGTCAAGCCCTGCAGGCCGTCTTGCGGGAATCGACACTAACGTTAATCGACCTGCCCCAAGTCGATATCACCATACCTGGGACGCTGGCCGGCGTCGTTCGCCAGGCGCAACCTGAACTCGTGATCCATTGCGCGGCCTACACCGACGTCGACGGCTGCGCGCGCGATCCCGAACTGGCCCACCGGGTTAACGCGTTTGGGACACAGAATGTCGCCCTTGCTTGCCAGGCTGCGGATATTCCCATGGTCCACGTCAGCACCAACGAGGTCTTTGCCGGCACGGCCCCCGGTGGCTATGAAGAGTGGATGCCCTTGGCCCCGCGCAACGCGTATGGACGGTCGAAGGCGGCCGCCGAAGTACACGTGCGCAGCCTGCTGAGCCGCCACTACATCGTGCGCACCGCCTGGCTCTATGCGCCGGGCGGCCGAAATTTCATCCACGCCATTCTACGCCGGGCGCGAGAAGAGGGCGTTTTGCGCGTGGTGACGGACGAGATCGGCAATCCCACCCATGCCTTCGACCTGGCCCAAGCGATCGCCCAACTCATTACCACGGGGCAATACGGCATCTATCATTTCGTCAATAGCGGCGCATGTTCGCGCTGGGCATTTGCCAATGAAATCCTGCGGCAGATGGGGATGACCGACGTCGTCAATAGACCCATCTTGAGCAGCGCCTTTTCCCGCCCCTCTAGCCCGCCGCCTTTCGGCGCGCTCCACAACCGCAATGGGCAGGCCCTCGGCATCATCTTGCGACCTTGGCAAGAGGCGCTGGCCGAATACCTTGGGGATGAGCCAAAGCCGTGAGTGACAACCCACCACGCGTGTCGGTCATCATTCCCCACTGGAACGGCCGGCAGCACCTCGACGACTGTCTGACTTCGCTGCGGAACCAAACGTTTACCGACCATGAGGTGATCCTGGTCGACAACGGTTCGAGCGACGGTTCTCAAACCTACGTCCGGTCGACGTTCCCGGAAGTTCGCTTGCTGGAGTTAGGAGAAAATCGCGGGTTCACCGGCGCGTGCAATGCCGGTTATGCGGTCGCCCAGGGCCGGATTATCTGCTTGCTGAATAACGATACCGAGGCCGATACCCGTTGGCTGGAGGTATTGGTCGATACATTTGCTCGTCATCCCCGCGTCGGCATCGTCGCCACCAAGATGCTGCTGTTCGACCAACGCGACCGTTTCCATACTGCCGGTGACTATTATCGAGTAAACGGGCTGCCCGGCAATCGCGGTGTGTGGCAGACGGACTATGGGCAGTACAACGTGGAAGAGCCGGTATTCAGCGCCTGTGGCGGTGCGGCTGCCTATCGGCGGACGATGCTAGAGGAGATCGGCTTTCTGGATGACGCCTTCTTTTTTTCCTGCGAGGATATCGATCTGGCCTGGCGAGCACATCTGGCCGGGTGGAAAGTGCGCTACGCGCCCCAGGCGGTCGTCTATCACAAGCTCAAGGCGTCGGGCGGCAGCGGCGTCATCGGCAGCTATCACGACGGCCGCAACTTTTTGTACGTCATCTGGAAAAACTACCCCAGCAGCCTGTTGCGACGCTACGCGGCCGACATCCTCCGCGCCCAGCTCCATATCAGTGGCGAGGCGTTACGCGCCTGGCGCGGGCCGGCGGCGCGCGCAACCTTGCGCGGCCAACTGGCGGGTCTGTGGGGTCTTTTCAAGATGTTGCCCGCTCGGCGACGAATTCAGGCCGCCCGGGTGATCGACGACCCAACGCTGGCCGCGCGATTGACCCCGATTGACGAGGTTCCCTAGGGCAGATAAACTAAGCTTCCTTGTCCCTCCGAGGAGAGCCTCGGTCAAGCGACTGCGCGGCAAGGCATTTATGGAGTATGAGCGCAACATCACCTCTTCTGAGTCTGATCATTCCCGCCTACAATGAAGGGGAGCGTCTGCCAAACACGCTACCCGATGTCTTTGATTTTCTAGAGGCTCAACCCTACTCTTTCGAAATCATCATCGTCAATAACAACAGCACCGATAACACTCACCAGGTCGCCCAGGCCCTCGTTGCCGGGCGGCCGTACGCGCGGGTGATCGATGAGATGACCCAGGGCAAGGGGGCTGCGGTGCGCACCGGCATGCTGGCCGCCGGAGGCGAGTATCTCTTCATGGCCGATGCCGATTTCTCCATGCCCGTCGCTGAGATCGCCAAGTTCTTGCCGCCCCGATCCGGCCGCTATGACGTCGCCATCGGCAGCCGCGAAGCCGCCGGCGCGGTACGATTCAACGAGCCGCACTATCGCCATTTCATGGGGCGAGTCTTCAACTTTTACGTCAAAGTGCTGGCTATACCCGGCTTCGAGGATACCCAATGCGGCTTCAAATGCTTCACGCGGGAGGTCGCGCTGGACATCCTGCCCAACCAGACCATCAACGGCTGGGCGTTCGACGTGGAACTCCTATTCATCGCCTTGCGGCGCGGCTACAAGATTATCGAAGTTCCAGTGCACTGGTATTACGGCGCAAACAGCCGGGTTAGTCCGGTTCGCGACACGATCAACATGATTCGCGAGGTTCTGCGAATCCGATGGAATGGCCTGCAGGGGCGCTACTCTCGCCGCCATACAGCCGACCCGGCGATTACCGAGACACGGTGATGGATGGCCGCCTCGGCCCACATCTCCCGCCGGATTTAACCTTCGAGCGCGCAATCGCGGCCGAACTGAGCGTCTCGTGGGTGGCGGGGGTCGATGAGGCTGGTCGCGGCGCTTTGGCCGGCCCCGTGTTTGCCGCGGCCGTCATGCTATCCTTCTCCGACGATGGGCCTATGAACCAGCTAAGTGACGTCCGGGATTCCAAGCTCCTGTCCGCGGCCGCACGCGAGCGCCTCTATGGTCTAATCAAGCAAGAAGCCATCGCTTACGGTATCGGTTCCGCGTCGGCAGCCCAGATCGACGATAGTGGCATCATCTCGGCCACCCGCCAGGCCATTGCCGAGGCTGTGGCTGCGCTCTCCCTTCCGCCACAGGCCGTTCTGGTGGATGGCCCGTGGCCCCTGCTGCCGATGCACCTGAATCTGCCCCAATGGCCCATCGTACGCGGCGACCAGCTCAGCCTGAGCATCGCCGCGGCATCGATCCTGGCTAAGGTTAGCCGAGATCGCTATATGACCGCCCTTGGCGAACGGTTTCCAGCCTATGGCTTTGCCCGCCACAAAGGGTACGGCACGGCCGAGCACAGGCTCGTGCTCGGCCGGCTTGGCCCTTGCCCCGAACATCGGCACAGTTTTGCGCCCCTGCGAACCGGGTTGCTCTAGCGCCCGAAACGCTCCTGCAACAGGTCGGACAGTGTTGGCCGGCCGATCTCCTGCAACTCATAGCGAACCCGTTGATTGGGCTTGTCAATGTCGACTAACCGCCCCAGATCGATCGGCGTAGCAATGAGAACCATGTCGACCGGCGTGCGATTGATACTTTCTTCCAGATCGGCAATTTGCTCGCGACCATAGCCCATGGCTGGCAGCACCGCGCCCGTGCCGGGATACTTACGGTAGGTGTCGGCAATCGTGCGCACGGCGTAAGGGTGCGGGTCGACGATCTCGGCTGCGCCGAATTGCTGGGCGGCCACTACTCCGGCGCCATAGGCCATTTCGCCGTGGGTCAGTGTGGGGCCGTCTTCGATGACCAGCACCCGCTTGCCGCGAATGCCGTCCGGGTCTTCGACGAACAACGGCGAGGCGGCGCGGACGATGGTAGCCGCCGGATTGACCGCACGGACATTGTTCAGCACAGTGTTGACGCCCTGCGAATCGGCCGTGTCGATCTTGTTGATCACCACGGCGTCAGCCATACGCAGATTGGCCTCGCCCGGATGATAGCGTAACTCGTGACCGGCGCGGTGCGGATCAACCACGACGATGTGGTAATCGGGTCGATAGAAGGGTAGGTCGTTGTTGCCGCCGTCCCAGATGATCACGTCGGCCTCTTGCTCGGCCTGGCGTAGAATCGCCTCGTAATCCACCCCGGCGAAAATCACGGCACCGCGGTCAATGTAAGGCTCATATTCTTCTCGCTCTTCGATGGTGCATTCAGCGCGATCCATATCCTCGTTGGAGGCAAAGCGCTGAACGGCCTGGGCAGCCAGATCGCCATAGGGCATCGGATGGCGCACGGCCACGACGCGCTGGTAGCCTAGCTCGTCCTTCAGGATGTCGAGAACCTTGCGCGACGTTTGGCTCTTGCCGCTTCCGGTGCGCACGGCGCACACCGAGATGATGGGTTTAGAAGATTTCAACATCGTGACCTTGGGCCCCATCAGCCGGAAGCCCGCGCCGGCCGCCAGAACGCGTGAAGCGAGATGCATCACATACTCATGCGATACGTCTGAATAGGAGAATACGACCTCATCCACATCGTGCTTGCGGATCAGTTCCGTCAATTCACTCTCCGGATAGATGGGGATTCCTGTGGGATAGAGAGGGCCGGAAAGCGCTGGAGGATAGAGCCGGCCCTCGATATTAGGAATCTGCGTCGCCGTGAACGCGACGACCTGATGGCTATCGTCCTGGCGAAAAGCAGTATTAAAATCATGGAAATCGCGGCCGGCCGCCCCGGCGATGATGGTGCGCACAGCTCGTTGGGAACTCATGAGCAAAACGTCTCCTTATTTAAATGGGCCTGTATGGTTGGGTTGAAATCGATACGGATTGGCGTGCCAAACGCTTGACGCAGCAGAGCCAAATCAAGGCCCATACTATCTGAAATTTTGCAAACAGCCATTTGATATTATGAAAAGTAGTGTTATAATTCGAGAAGGTTGCGTGACATAATCTGAATGGGCACTGCGCAGGGCAACATACGTCCTGGCTCTTTTGATAAGGGCGCGACTCAACACTGAGAGGAGATGTATTGTAACTGGCTGCCCGCCACGGCCCGGCTCCCTCTTTTCGAAAGCAAGGAAAACTCTATTCGGCTACCGATCAGGGAGTAGAATGCCATGGAAGAGCAACTGCTTGCCTTCTTGTCGCACTTACAGCAAGAGTACAGGTATTCCGAAAACACGATAGCTGCCTACCGTAATGACCTCAGCCAATTTCTGGAGTACGTCGAGAGCCATTCCGGCTCGAGGCTGAGCGATTGGTCGGCCGTCGACGAAAAAGACATCGAAGCCTACCTGACTTATATGAAGCATAAGGATCAACCTTATGCCTCTTCGACCATCGCCCGCAAGGTCGCTGCCATCAAATCCTTCTACAACTACCTGGCCGCCGAAGGCGTCGTCGGCGACAACCCGACCCTCGACATCGACTCGCCCAAGGTCAAGAAGCGCCTGCCCCAGACCCTTAGCCCGGCAGAGGTGGAGCGCCTGCTGGATTCACCCTCCAGCATCAACACGCCCAAAAACCTGCGCGACGTCACGTTGTTGAATATCCTGTACGAGACAGGCATGCGCGTCACGGAAGTGGTATCGATTCAGCTCGAGGACGTTGACCTGAACCACGCCATTCTGTCTTCGCCAACCCGCCAGGGTGAAGCACGCGAAATCCCTTTGGAGGAATCCACCCAGGCATTGCTGGTCGAATATATCGCCGAAGGCCGGCCACAGTTGGCTAAGAGTAAGGTGGAGCGCGCGCTTTTCCTCAACCACCGTGGCGAAAAACTTACTCGGCAAGGGTTGTGGTTGATTATCAAGGGCTATGCTCGTCAGGCCGGGCTAAATACTGAAGTCACACCGCATACATTGCGCCACAGCTTTGCCGTGCACCGGCTTAATAAAGGTTCCAAATTAGAAGACATACAACACCTTTTGGGACACGCCAATATCTCCACCACCCAGATTTATACGCAGATGGAACAGGTCGAGGAAGAAGAGGCCCCCACTACTTGAGTAAACCGCTTGAAGATCGATATGAATCAATTTATTACCTCCACAGAGATTAAGGCCGCGGCCGATTACATTGGCGAACGGACCCAATACCATCCCTCTATTGGCCTGATTCTGGGTTCAGGGCTAAATTCGCTGGCAGATACGATAGAAGATGCGGACGTCATCCCCACGGCCGACATTCCTAATTGGCCAGTATCCACAGTGCCCGGCCATGCCGGTCGTCTCGTCATCGGCGCACTGGAAGGGCAATCGGTCCTCGTGCTACAGGGGCGCACTCACTTCTACGAGGGCTATCCGATGGACAGGGTCACGCTGCCGATCCGGGTGATGGCGGCGCTGGGCATCGGCACGATTATCGTCACCAATGCCTCCGGCGGGTTGAATCCCGACTTCGAACCCGGCGACCTGATGCTCATCCGTGACCATCTGAATTTTCCAGGCATGGCCGGTAATAATCCCTTGCGTGGGCCAAATGACGAGAAAATCGGGCCGCGCTTCCCCGATATGACTGTGCCCTATGATGCCTCGCTGCGGGCCTTGGCGCGCCGCGTGGCCGCCGACGCCGGCATCAACCTGCCTGAGGGCGTTTATGCCTACGTGGCCGGACCCAGTTTCGAGACACCGGCCGAGTTACGGTTCCTACAGATCGCCGGCGCAGACGCAGTGGGCATGTCCACCGCGCCGGAAGTCGTCGTGGCCCGGCATGCGGGTATTCGTGTCCTGGGCATTTCGACCGTCGCTAACCTTGCCCTACCCGATCCACCACCGGGAATGACACTGAACCACGAAGAGGTGCTGGAGATGGGGCTGCGTGCCGTGCCAAGACTGATCATCGTCGTGCGTGGCGTGCTGCGCCGCCTGGAAGAAGCAAGCTGACCTCCAGGTTTTACCCTTCGGCAATTCTCGGTCGCCTGTCCGCGTCTGGCCTTGACGCGGCCCCTTGCCGACACTCATGATGGACCGCATCTACCTGTTCCTGATTCGCAACGACGTCTGGATCTACATCGTCAGCATCCTGGGACTCTTCTGGTACTCCACAGAGTTCTTCCGTGCTGTGCGCACCCTGCGCCAGGCGATGTTTAATCTGGAAAAAGAGACGGCCACAGCCTCCCGCAGTCATGCGTTGGGGTTTATCATATTCTTTTCGGCCGTCATCGGTATCGTTTTTTACGTCAATAGAAATATTGCGCCGAACTTACCGGAGCGAGTGCTCATCTCGGAGACCGCCACGCCGGACTTATTCGCCACGCCACTGCGACCGCCCACCCCGATCGGCACCCCTGCGGCCGTGGGCGAGATCAATCCCGCCCCCATCCTGGCCCCCACCGTAACACTGCCCTTCTCCCCCGACATCGATGCTGCTGCTCCCATCACAGACACCACGACCACCGTGGCCGGGACGCCCGCCGTATCGCCAACGCCGTTTGAGGAATGCAATCCCGAACTGACCATTTCCGAACCTCTCAATGGCTCACTGGTTTTCCAGCGGGCGACATTTCGGGGCACGGCCAATACGGGTGAACTGCACCAATTTTTGATCGAATTGAATGGGCCGCAGACGGGTGACATCTGGGCGCGCATAAGCGATACCCTGCTCGACCAACCCATTATCGACGGCGACCTGGGGCAGGTTGACCTGAGCGCGTGGCAGGTCGGCCCCTACCGCGTGCGCCTAACGGCGCTGGATGCCAGTGGTCAGAATATCGGTTCGTGCACCATCCAGGTCACTCTCGACAATTAGTCAGACTTACTCTTCCTCATCATCTTCTGGTCGATAAAAGCAAAGCATCGTGTTGCCGTAGCGTCGTTGATCGGTGAGCACGAGATTGACTAGTGACAACTCCTGGAACTCTCGCGGATCGATTTGGACAATAGCCACGCCTTCGCCGGTCAGCCATTCAGTCGCCGCCGCGTCCACAGCCCTGAGAGCGGTGATCCACAATTCGAAATACTGCGGCGGGGCGATGTAGATCACGTCAAACGGCGGCGCGGCCGCTTGGCGCAAGAAGGCCAGCGCATCGGCGTGGATTACCCTTGCGCCATCCGTCAGGCGCGTATGCGACAGATTATCACGTACAGTCTGGATGGCGGCGCGCGCCTTGTCGACAAAGACGACCTCGGCCGCCCCACGGCTAAGTGCTTCGATGCCTACCTGCCCGGTGCCTGCAAACAGGTCGAGCCAGCGCGTATCGTCGATATCGCCTAGGATGTTGAAAAGGTTTTCTTTCACCCGATCCATGATCGGCCTTGTCGAATCGCCCGGCACCAACTTGAGACGCCGTCCTTTAGCTTTGCCGCTGATTACGCGCGCTGTCATGTTACTCAACCCTTATCTCGAATAACTCCTGCCGATCGCCGATTGGGTCTCCATGCTCATCGAAGACAGGCAGGCGCCATCCCTCGCTCTGCACCCAAATGCCCGTGAAGACCGAATAAATTCCGGGCGGCAGGTCATCGGGCAAGCGAATCTGGTGGCGGTCGGGAACGTACTTGTCCATCGGCCAGCGACCGGTCGGGAACTCGCCCGGATTCAGTTTATCTGATTGCGCGACCAGCGCACCGCTCGAGTCAATGACATGGACGAAGCTCTGGTAGTCGATCTCCAGCGGCCGTTGGGCTTGCCAGTAGAGCGACAGGACCAGAACATCACCCGGACTCAACAATTCTTGTGTCCCGTTGTAGCCCAACAGAGCGATCTGATCGCCGAAGTTCACGTATCGTTCGGTCGCCGGGAAATCGAGTTGTCGGCCTTGTGAGTCGTGATGGAACAGGCCGAACGGCTGCAACAACAGGGTAACGCCTGTAATGGCTGCGGTCGAGACGATGATCGGCCACTCGGCGCGCAGGAACGCTTGTCCTCGGAGGAATTCAACGGCTCGGCCGTTGGAATGCGCTCGGTGAAGCGACCATCCTCCCAGGCCGAGCAACAACAGCCCCACGAGCGTGATGCCCCAACCCATTGTGCGCGGCCACGTCGAACCGAACTTTACTTCCACGATATGTGCGCCTTGGGGGACAAGGACGACGATAAAGCCCTCCGGTTCGGCCAGTTCCGTCACCGCTGGTTGACCATCGACTGTGACGCGCCAGCCGGGAAAATCGAACTGGTACAGTCGCAGCCGGAATTGCTTCGGCGCGGTGACGTGATAGCGTGTCAGAAGCGGGCGAACTACTTCGGCAACCACTTCCGCCCCGACGGGCATGGCGTCGCGGTTCACGCGGTCCGGTACATTGCCGCGCTCGATAGGGGCAACGACCGACCCGCGACGAGGGGGCAATGTGATGACCGTGGCGGGCACGTAGTCGGCTGTCGAGGTCGTGCCTAGCCACCGGCCGCTATTCTCGATGAGTGACATGCGCAATGTGTTTACCTCGCCGAACGGGGCCCAGGGCGCGGGCTGGCTGAGCGGCAGGGCCAGGAGCAACGTGAGCGCTATAACGCCCGCATATATCCACACAGATCGCCCGGCGGTTACCGACCTTCTCTGCTCCCACAGACGAGCCACGGACTCCACGCCGGCCCCGCCGAGTATCGCCAGCATCGCCACGGCCGCGCCCAACAAGCGCCACGGGAACTGGAAATAGGGCAAGAAGGGGATCGCCTCCCACAGCGGTTGGGAAAGAGGGGTCATCAACAAGATAATGAGGGCGGCGGCCAGAGCGAAGAATGCCAGTTGCTCGCGCTCGCGCGCCCGCCTGGTAACCAGCATGGCGATGCCTACCAATCCAGCCATCCATTGGCCCACACCCAGATTAAACAGGAACGGCGACTGCGTGGCTCCCCAGTCTGGTGACGCCGAAAAGCTCAGTAACTCACGCAGGGAAAGAAAGTGGGTGCGAAAGTCGTAGTTATCCCCCGCGCCGATCAGAGTGCCAAGCGTAACGGCATTTCGCTCCAGGATGACGGGCAGCCAGAAGAAAGCGGCCAGCGCGAGGCCAATGAACAGTGCGGACGCGAGACGGAAGATAACGCTCCGATTGAGTGGCCCGACGACACTGTGCTCTTCAACGGGCGGCCGATTGCCGCGCCACAGCAATATCCCTTGCCAGGCCACCCAGGCCGCTACCAGCCCGAAAAAAAACAGCCCCAGCAGATTATGGCTAAGGATCACCGCCGCCGTCAGAACCGGCGCGGCCACCCATGAGCCGAGTGTCGGCCGGCGTCGCAGCCTATCCAAGGCCCACAAGGCCAGCGGGAAAACGCCGAAGCTGAACGCCTCCGGTAGCGCGCCGCGAACGTGGGGATCAATGTACTGGAGATAGGGCGAATAGACGTAGAGCGCGGCGGCCACAAACCCGGCCCGGCGGCCCCACGAATCGCGCCCATAACCGTACATCCCCAGCCCGGCGGCCAGCATCCCGGCCACCATCACTACTTTGGTCGCCGCCACGGCATCGATGGCCGGCAACAATTCCAGCGGCAAGGCCAGATAATAGGTCAGCGGCGCATAATAGTTGAAGATGGGATAGCCGTAGCCGTGGTAGAAGTCGGGCGCCCAGCGAGGGTAGAATTCGCCGCCACGAATCAAATAACTCAGTTCGTGGAGCCGGAAGATGTGGAGTTCGGCGTCAGTGCCTTCGGGCAGGCTGGCGCGACTGAGCAGCGGCCAGACAGACAGCCAGCAGATCAGCAAGACAACGAGAAAGCCGGGATCAAACCCGCGCCGCAATCGGTTTATCACGGAATGGAATAATCCACAGATCACACCGCTGGCCAAGATTTCTCATCAAATGCGGAGAGGGTGTGATCTGTGAAAACTCCTCAGGAAACTTTCTCAGGCGATCATCTCGACGATATGATCGGGATTCCTGGCGACCTGGACGCCGGCCGCCTCAAGCGCGGCGATCTTGCCCTCGGCGGTACCGCTTTTGCCTTCGACGATGGCCCCGGCGTGCCCCATGCGGCGGCCTGTTGGCGCTGTCAACCCAGCGATGAATGACGTCACGCGCTTGGTCATATTGTCGGCAATATAGCGCGCCGCCTGCTCTTCGGCATTGCCGCCTATCTCGCCGATCATAATCACCTCGGAGGTATTGGGGTCAGCTTCAAACAGGCGCAACACGTCGATGAAGTCCATGCCCTTGATGGGATCGCCGCCGATTCCGACGCAGGTAGACTGACCAATGCCCCGTTGAGTCAGAGCGAAGACGACCTCATAGGTAAGTGTGCCGCTGCGCGATACCAGGCCCACGGTGCCCGGCGTGACAATGGAACTGGGAATGATGCCGACCTTTGCCTCGCCGGGGGTGATCAGGCCGGGACAGTTGGGGCCGATGAGCCGCGTCTGCCGTTGATCGAAGTAGGCGCGCACACTGATCATTTCCAGGACGGGAATGTGCTCAGTCAGGCAGACTACCAGCGGCAAGCCGGCGTCGGCCGCCTCGTACATCGCCTCGGGGGCAAATTTGGCGGGAACGAAGATGATCGAGGCATTGGCCCCGGTCGCTTCGGCGGCGGCGCGAACGGTATCGAAAATGGGCAACTTGCTGCTTTCGCCC
The DNA here is from genome assembly GCA_017983515.1 of Promineifilum sp. GTDB lineage: Bacteria > Chloroflexota > Anaerolineae > Promineifilales > Promineifilaceae > Promineifilum. Next base: position 104,711 of record JAGOBF010000005.1, read on the forward strand.
TCGAAGGATTGACCACCCTTGCCGGGCACGACGCCGCCGACGACATTGGTGCCGAAGGCGATCATCTGATTGGTGTGGAAAGTCCCCTCGCGGCCGGTAATTCCCTGTACCAGCAAACGTGTGTTCTTGTCGACGAGAATACTCATGATGCTGCTTCAACTCCCCTGGACGCTTCGGCCGCGGCCACTGCTTTCTGTGCCGCTTCCGATAAGGTAGCGGCGGTCATCATGTCCGCTTCGGACAACAAGGCCAGGCCCTCCTGGGCGTTCGTCCCGGCCAGCCGCACCACCATCGGCACAGACGTATCGATCTCCTCCAACGCGCTCAGAATTCCGCGCGCGACCTCATCGCCGCGGGTGATGCCGCCAAAAATATTGAATAATACCGCCTCAACCTTCGGGTCGGACAGGATGAGACGTAAAGCGGTCGCCACCTGGTCGGCGCGCGCGCCGCCGCCAATATCGAGGAAGTTGGCCGGATCGCCGCCATAGAGCTTGATGATGTCCATCGTAGCCATCGCCAATCCGGCGCCATTGACCATACAGCCGATATTGCCGTCCAGTTGAATGAAGGTGATGCCGGCTTCGCGGGCTTCGGCCTCGGCTTCAGGCTCCTCATCAAAGTCGCGCATCTCCGCCAGACGCGGCCGGCGCGCGAGAGCATTGTCGTCAATGGACATCTTGCCGTCCAGGGCCATCAGGTGGTCGTCTTCGGTAATGATGAGCGGGTTGATCTCGGTCAGCGAGGCGTCATTACTCTTGAAGCACGCGTAGAGACCAGCCACAATCTCGTGGAAGTCGTCCCACAGTTCGCGGGGCAGTCCCATGCTCTTGGCCAGGTAGACAGTCTGGTAGCTGCGTACGCCGAGCGTGGGGTCGATATGGACGGTGTGGATCTTTTCGGGGGTCGTATCGGCGACTTCCTCGATGTCCATACCCCCGGCGGCCGAGGCCATCACCATGGGCAACCGCTTGCCGCGATCGATCAATACGGCCAGATATAATTCCTGACGGATGCCGGGGGCCAACGCGTCGACAAGCACCTTGTGGACCGTTAGGCCCTTGATCTGCATTCCCAGAATGGCTTCGGCATGAGCTTCGGCTTCTGCTGGAGTCTGGGCAACCTTGATGCCTCCGGCCTTGCCACGTCCACCGACGAGGACTTGCGCTTTGACGACTGCGCGGCCACCCATGTCCTGCGCGATTTGGCGGGCTTCCGCTGGTGTGTTGGCCACTTCACCCGGCGGAATCGGTATTCCGTGTTCGGCGAACAACCGCTTGGCCTGATACTCATGTAGATTCACAGCGCTCTCCTTCTAGTCAATTGAACCATCTACTGCCCCGCGCCGGCAACATTCGAGAATTAGTTGTGTGCCGCCGGGCAAAATAAAGGCGAACGGACAATCGTTCGCCTGAATAATAACTGATTTTACGAGCAGACACAGTATAGCATAGTCGTCGGCACCGGACGATGTGGGTCAGCTGCTGGCCCGGCGCTGGCGCGATATTTCGAATGCCAGAACCGCGGCGGCCCCGGCCGTTCCCAGCGAGTAGGCGACGTCTCGGCCATAGGGAATGGCGACGCGCCAATCGGCTGCGGCTTCGACCGCCCGACTCAGGCCACGCTTCTCGCCGCCGACGAACAACAGCAGCGGCCCGACCAGGTCAAGCTCCGTCATGGGTCGCGCGTCCTCGGCCGTGGCAACCGCAATGGATAGCCCCGCGGCGCGGGCGGCGGCGATGGCCTCATTCGCTTCGGCCACGGCTGTGGGCATGAACTCCGTGGCTCCGGCCGAGGCACGAATGGCGGTCGCCGTCGCTAGCCAGTTGCGCGGCGGCACGATCAGGCCGTCGATGCCGGCGGCATACAAGGAGCGCACCGCCTGTCCGAAATTGTAGGGGTCTTCGACGCCGTCGAGCATGAAAATGACCGCTCGGGACAACGACAGCAGATCATGCAACCCGGCCATGCGCCGCGCGCCCACGCGAGCAATCACTCCGCCGGCGGCGCTGCCGGGCATGGCTTCAGCCAGCGTCTCGGTCGGAACGCGCGAACAGGCGATGCCCATCCTTTGCGCCAGCTGCTGCAGGCGGGCCACTCGTCCATCGAACCGATCCTGACCGATGTAGATGGTCTGAACCTCTCGGCTCTCGGCTAGCAGCACCGATTCGACGGCGACGATCCCTTCGATCCATTGATACTCGTCCATAATCCCGCGATGAACCTGCCACAGCCTGGCCTAAATGAAACACGAAAGGCCGGATACGATTATCCGGCCTTCTCTTCTAAATCAACCGCATCAGACAAGAGGGGTCGTCGACCCGCCTACGGTGCGACAGTCGGCAACACCTGTTGTAATTCGGGCGTCGGCGTGGGGGCAGCCAGGAACTTGGGATCCAAAGCCGGCACCACCGGCACCCGGTTGCGCCAAAAGTCGTTGATCTGGAGATTACCGGCGAGTTGCTCGTCGATAAACCCTTGCAACGCCTCACTCTGGCGGGCCTGAAAGTCGGATGCGCTCAGTTCCCTATCCTCGCGGCCACTGACCATGAGGAGATAGTAGGTCGTCGTGTCGTCGCCGTTGTCCACCGCGATGACCGAGCTTGGCTCATCTATAGGCAGTTCAAATGCAGCGGCGGCGACGGCCGGCCCTAAACCGGATTCCAGGTTGGACTGCGTACGCCACAACAGCTCGAAGGCGTTGGTGTCTGGCACCTCCGTCGCCTCGGGATCTTCCGGCCGGCTGACGATCGTATTCCACACCGTCAGGAAGCCCTCGGAATCGACGAGCGCCGCCGTTTCGTTCACGGATTCTTCTGTGTTAGCGGAGATGACGAACAAGCTGGCCTGGGGAGCCAGGCGCGAGACGCCGCGTTCTTCGGTCAGCAGCTCGGTAAGGCGATCGCTGCACAACTGCGCCCGAACGACCGAACGATAGGTGCTCTCAGTCACGCCCAGATCTTTGAGTTGGGTCATAAACTCGCCGAACTGATCCTGGAATTCCTGTTCGGAGACGGGCGTCGCGGTCGGGACGGCCGTGCCGGTCGGCCCGGCCGTCGGCGTGGGGAACGACGTCTCGGTGGGCACGACGTCGGTGATGACGGCCGTTGGAATGGGCGTCAGCGACGGCGTGGGTTGAACCGTGGCCGTTGGCTCCGGTTGTTGCGTCGGAGATACGCCCTCGCCATAGAAAGAATAAGCCAGCCCGATCTGCTCCTGAATATCGGCGTCAGTGATTTCGATGCCGCGCTCCTGAAGCGCCTGGCACATCACCACTTCGTTCGCCATCGTATTCAAGGCATTCTGGCCCATCGTCTCGGGATCGAACAACTCGTTAATGATGTTCCCGGCAAACTGCTGAATAATACCGACATCACCGCCGAACGAGTTGAGCTGGTTTTCCAGAAAAATAACTCGCTGGGCACGCTCAAACTTGACCCGCGCTTCCCAATCGCGCAGCGGTATTTCAGTTTCACCTATCGTTGCCACGGGCCGCTTAGGGATGAGAAATAATTCATTCACCAGGGCGATGCCCATCACCAGGGCGATCAGGGCGGCGATTGTGATCACCGCAATGCGAATATTGCGCAATTGCCGCTCGTGCTTGCGCGCGATGAGGATTTCCTTGCGCGATTGACGCTGCTGGGCCTCATCCTCGGGGGTTATTTTTGATTTCTTAGCCATAACTCACTACGGTGTCTGCACAATGCACAATGGTACGGCTTAGTCGGAAACAAACGGCAACAGAGCGATGTGGCGGGCGCGCTTGATCTCGCGGGCCAGGTGGCGCTGGTGCTTGGCGCAGGTGCCTGTCTGGCGGCGCGGACGCATCCGGCCAAATTCGTTGACGTAACGGTTCAACAAATCTACTTGCTTATAATCGATTTCTGTTTTCTCGACGCAGAACTGGCATACGCGCTTCGTCTGGCGAAAACGTCGGTTAGGACGGTTAGAACCTTGCATCTCTCTATCCTCTCTACTCACTGAGTACAATTAAGTCCTGGGCAACCACTTCGGTACGAAAGTGTTTACGGCCGAGACTATCCTCCCAGCCGCGGGTCTGGAGTCGACCCTCTATGTAAATTTGTTGGCCTTTGGCAAGACGTTCCTTGCAGGTGTCCGCGAGGGCCCCCCAAGCGATGACGTTGAACCACTCTTTCTCGTCGTGCTTCTCGCCTTCGGCCGAGGTCCAACTACGCGAGGTGGCGACGCTGAACGCAGCCACGGTGCGGCCGCCGGGAGTCTGACGCACGTCGGGGTCATCCTCCAGCCAGCCGATCACCATGACCTTATTCAAGCCTTTGCTTGGCGTCATCGATCCACGCCCCGCTTAGTGACTACTCGCCCTTGCGCACGACAAGATAGCGAAGAATGTCTTCGTTATATTGCATGCTACGCTCGATAGCGCTAATGCGGGTCGGGTCTATTTTGGCCTCATAGAGGATGTAATAGCCTTCCCGGAACTTCTTGATGGGGTAGGCCAGTTGCCGCACGCCCCAATGGTTGGCGGTCAGGGCACCGTCCTCCTTTGAGCCGGGAACCAGCAAGCTGTCGAGCTGTTCAATCATCTGATTGCGCTCGGCGTCTTCCAACTGCGGTTGGATCACAACAGTTACTTCGTAGTCACGCACGTTGCATTTCTCCTTTCCTTGGAATTTACTCTAGCGAGCATTGCCCCCGGGCACTTGCCAGGAGCGGAAGCCGGGGAATGGTCGTGCTCTTACCATTACCGGGCAACGAATTCGTAATTATAGTCATTACTGAGAATATTTCAAGGATCTGGGTCGGCGACTTCCACGAATCCGTCCGAGGGCTATAATCACGCCCGATGAAATTGACGCAACCCCGCCGCCCAGTCGTGCTTCGGGCGGCCCTATTCCTAACGTTTGTCCTCGTCATCGTTCTCGCGGTCTTCCAACAGGCTCCTCGGGTTCAGGCACAAGGCCAAACCCGACTGGTATTGGCCTTCTACTATGCCTGGTTTTCGCCGGGGTCCTTTGGGCCGGGCAAGACGCCCTATCAACCGTCAAGCGCCTATTCATCGGCCGACGCCGGAACCATCGCACGCCACGTCAGCGAGGCTCGCGCAGCGGGCATCGACGGCTTTGTCCAGAGCTGGTATGGGCCGCAGACAGAGAATAACCAGACGGAAACAAACTTCCGCACCCTTCTTGATATTGCCGCCAGCAACGGGTTCACAGCGGCCGTCGACTTCGAGACGGGCAGCCCGTTCTTTGCCTCGAACGACGACCGGATTGCCGCCCTTAGCGCTTTGATGGGCAGTCACGTCAATCACCCGGCCTACCTGCGCGTCGACGGCAAGCCGGTCATCTTTTTCTGGGCCAACTGGCTGCTTTCGGCCGGAGAATGGGCGGCTATTCGTGATGCGGTGGATCCCGGACGCACGACGCTCTGGATCACCGAGGGGACGAATACGCAATACCTGAGCGTGTTCGATGGGTTGCACCTATACAACACGGCCTGGGCGGCGGCTCCGGGCCAGACGGCGGCGGCCTGGGCCGGAAACACGCGCGCCGCAGCGGCGACTTATGGTAGCTATAAATATTGGGTGGCGACAGCCATGCCGGGCTTTGATGATCGGCTGCTGGGGCGAGGCGACGGCGCGGTCTATCGCGACAGGGCCGACGGCGGCTACTATCAGTCCAGCTTTGCCGGCGCGGCGGCCAGCTCGCCCGACATGTTGATTATCACCTCATTCAACGAGTGGCCCGAGGGCAGCCAGATCGAGGCTTCCCAAGAGTACGGCAATTTCTATCTCGACCTCACCGCCCAACTGAGCTCGGCCTACAAGTCTGGCGCCTTGCCGCTAGACGTGCCTCCGCCGCCAGTCCCCGCTCCGTCTGTCACGGGAGAACCTTCACAGGCCGGTGCCGCCGGCGCGACGTCGCAGCCGGGGACGGCAGCGGGCCTAACAACGGCTGTTCCTTTGCCCACCACCCCGCCCCTGGTCCGACCCACACCCCGCCCTGACGGCAGTGTAGTCTACACGGTGATTCCCGGCGATACCTTGCTGGGCATAGCCGCCCGCTACGACCTGTCGCTGAACGATCTGATGGCGCTCAACTCGCTGTCCGGTGCGGAGTTGCTGTCCATCGGGCAGCCGCTCATCATCGGCTACGCCGAGTTGCCCGAAGACACCACGGTATTGCCCGGCTATCCGCAGGCGCGGATACTCGATACGGGGGCTATCATCCACAAAGTTTCGGCCGGCGAGACGCCCGGCGGAATCGCCTTCCTTTACAATCTACCGCTGGATGAACTGTATCGGCTGAACAATATGGAGCCGGGAAGGCTCATTCAGATCGATCAGGAGTTAGTGGTCGGCCAACAACCCCAACCAGAGCCGACTCCCACGCCCACCGACACACCAGCGCCGACCCTGGAACCCACGTCGACCTCGCCGGCGTCAGCCACTCCTCTGCCACCCACGGCCACGCTTGAGCCTACCCTCTCTGCGACCAGGCCCACCACGCCGGCGGCCGTCGCCAACAACTCATTGGATGGGGCGCGCTCGGTCGTGCCAGTGGCCAGTGAGAACGTCGCCCGGCAGAAGGGGCCAGTGTCGTGGTTGTTCGCGGCCATCGGTCTGGTGCTGGTGCTGAGCGCCGTGGTGGCTTTCTTACTGAAACGCTAGACGCGAGCAGCGCTAGCGGATCAAAGCCATCTCAACCGCCTCCTGCAAGGACCGGCACTCGATGATCTCCAGCCCGTTGGGCGCGTTGATACTTTTCAGCTGGCGCGAGCGGGGCAACACGCAGCGCTTGAAGCCCAACTTGGCCGCCTCCTTCAGGCGCGCCTCAAGTTGGCTGACCGCCCGCAGTTCGCCGCTCAGGCCGACCTCGCCGAAGAAGGCCATGTCGGCATGAACCGCCCGATCCTTTACGCTGCTGGCGATAGCCAGGGCAACGCCCAAATCGGCCGCCGGTTCCGAAATCTGTAGGCCGCCGATAACATTGACGAACACGTCCTTGTCATGGACGGGCACGTGCACGCGGCGCGTCAGAACGGCCGTCAGCAAGAGCAGTCGATTCAGATCGATGCCGTTAGGTGTCCGGCGCGGGTTGGAGAACGTGGTGGCGCTGGCGAGCGCCTGTACCTCTACCAGCAACGGCCGCGTGCCTTCCAGCGTGACGGCGATGGCTGAGCCGGGAGCGTTGGCCTGCCGTTCGGCCAGAAATGCCTCCGATGGATTCGGCACCTCCACCATACCCTGCTCCACCATCTCGAATACGCCGACCTCACTGGTCGCCCCAAAGCGATTCTTCACACTACGCAGCAGGCGATAACGGTGGAACGGATCGCCCTCCAGGTAGAGGACTGTGTCCACGATATGCTCTAGCACGCGCGGCCCGGCGATGGCCCCCTCCTTGGTCACGTGGCCGACCAGGACGACGATCACGCCGGATTGCTTGGCGATTTCCTGCAAACGGGCGGCCGATTCCCGCACCTGGCTGACGCTGCCCGCTGAGGAGTTCAGATTGTCGTCATAGGTGGTCTGGATGCTGTCGACGATGGTCATCACCGGGCGAACCGTCGTGATGTGTTCCATAATCGCATGAAGGTTCGTCTCGGTCACCAGAAATAAATCATTGGCGTCCATGCGCAGGCGTTCGGCGCGCATCTTGATTTGCCGAGCGCTCTCCTCGCCGGACACGTACAGGACCGGGCCGTGGAGATTGGCGACTAACCCGGCAATCTCCAGCAACAGCGTGGATTTGCCGATACCCGGCTCGCCGCCGACGAGGATGAGCGATCCCGGAACGAGACCGCCGCCCAGCACACGCGAGAACTCCTGAACCGGCAGGGCCAGCCGGTCAAGCCCGTCCGCCTCGACCTCGTGCAGCCGAACGGGTTTCGACGTTGTTAAACCGCCCGACTTTCGCCCCTTGGCTGGTGTATCAGGTTCGATGAGTTGTTCGACCATCGTGTCGAATTCACCGCAGCGCGGGCAGCGCCCCATATAGGCCGGAGTCATTCGCCCACAGCTTTGGCATACGTATTGCGTCTGTTTTTTGGCCATACCATTATTATACCTCTACCCAGGTCATCGGCGGAGTTATGAAGGGCCTCCGGCGTCAATCTCCTCGGATTATGAACCGGTTTACTAATGTGGGTTTCTTGAGTTATCAATGGATGCAGGGATGTAGCGCCGGATAAGAATCCGGCGGCTGAAGAGGAGTTTGCCGGTTAAGATACCAGCGCTACAGGAAGGGTCGATTTCCGAAAAAGCTTGATAATCATGTAACCATACAGCAGGTCGACCTGGGTAGTGATATAATGGCTGGAACAGTATGATTAATTGGTTCTCGGTCGTCGCCAACGGCGTGTGGTTGGTCGGGGTGGCGCTCATTTTAGCCGCATTCAGCTATCACCAATGGCTGGCCGGGCAGTTGGGACAGCCCGTCGGCCGCGCGTTGAGCAACCCGTCGTTCCAGCGCTGGGCCATGATCGGGTTATTGCTGGTGGGCATTGGCCTGGCTCTGACGGCCGAAGGGCTTGTCCAATTGTTGCCGGCCGGCGCACTCATCGTTGTCTGCATCGTCGCCTTGATCGCGCTCTTTCGCATCCGGCCCGATGATACCCACGTCGGATGAGGCATTATCGTCTATGAACAAATTATGTTTCCTGGCAGGCATGGTACTGCTGTTATTCATTCCGTCCGCCGTCCGCCCTTTGAAAGCTCTCGATCCGCGCCAGGAAGGGTATCCACCTCCGGCCGTGGCCACGACCTTGCCGCCGGCCGAAGACGCTTTTCAGGAGCTAAACGCCGCTGACCCTTATCCGGCGACGGGCACAGATGCCGGCGCGTTCACGCCCATACCGATCGGTATTCAGAGCGGCGCGCCAGAAGCTCAGGGAAATGCGAGCGCTAATGGGAACGCGGCCGGCGGGGAGGCCAATAGCCGGGGGCTGGTCTTCCTTTGGCTGGGCTTCACGGCGACATTTCTGGTGTTTCTGACCAGTGTGGTCGGATCGATCTTGCTGTTCACGCGGCGCAACGAATCTTAAGCGGCGAGTCATTTGGAAGCGGTTTATTGTTGGGAAGATGCCGGAGTTTGCAGACACGCCTAAAGGGAGTCGTTCGATGCGGTCAATGAGCAATGCCTGGCGGCGATCACTCCCGTTGCTAAACCTCGTCCTGACCGGCGGCCTGATTGTCGCCGGAATATGGTATCTTTCGACACGACTTGACCTCGCAGCCATCCTCGATGCCTTAAGCAAGGCATCCGTCAGTTACACGGTTCTGGCGGTCTTTGTCATGTTGGCGACGATGGTTGTCAAAGCGATTCGCTGGCAACTCATGTTCTCGTCGCAGCAGCCGCCGGTGCGCCTTTCGGCCTCATTCTGGGCTACATCCCTGGCGCAATACATCAATCTCGTCGTCCCATTCATTCGTCTGGGCGAGGTGGCACGGCTCTACGCCCTCAATCGCGAAGCCGGCGTGAGTCCGGGCCGCGGAGTCGGCACGTTGGTCGTCGAAAAAACGCTCGATCTCATCTTCTTCGGGCTGACGATCCTATTGGTCATTCCATTCGTCGTCTTTCCTGAGTACGTCAACCAGCCGGGGCCACTCCTGATGCTGCTGCCACTCATCCTGTTTACGGCACTTTACTTGCTCGCCTATCAAACCGAATTGGTCATTACGATATGGCGGCGGGTCACCGCCCCCTTTCCGCCTCGGATGCGCGACTTCCTGTTGCGGCTGGCCGTTAGCGGTCTCGAAGGGCTGGCTGCCTTACGAGATCGACGATTGAACCTGTTGATGTTGCTCCTGTCGTTGCTTATCGCGGGGCTGTCCATCGCTCTGCCCTATATCCTTTTTCTGGCGCTGTCTCTGCCCCTGACGTTTCTGGACGCGGCTCTGGTTCATATCGTGGTGTCAATCGCCATCGTGCCGCCCAGCACCCCGGCCAAGATCGGCGTGCTCAATGGTGCGGCGGCCCTCGTCCTGTGGCAGCTCGGCATATCCGATGAGGCCAACATCGCCGCCTACGCCATTCTCCTTTATCTGGTAGTGGTTGTCCCGCAAATTATAGTGGGACTGATCGCCACCTCTCGCACCAAGTGGAGTTGGCAAATGACCGTCCAGCCCTCTCTAGCAACAGAAGTCGAATCCCGCCGGCCATGACCATCCCCCATGTCTCGGTGGTCGTGCCCGCCTACAACGCCGCCTCAACGATTGGCGCTTGTGTAGCGGCCTTGCAGGAGCAATCATTCGACCTGCCATACGAAATTATCGTCGTCAACGACGGCTCTACGGACCGGACGGCGGCCGTCGCCGAGGCCGCCGGCGCGACGGTGCTTACGACGCCTAACGGCCGGCCCGCGGCCGCGCGCAACGCCGGCATTCATGCCGCACGGGGATCCATCGTGTGCTGCACCGACGCCGACTGCGTGCCCCATCCCGACTGGTTGCGCGAGATCACGGCCCCTTTCGCGAACCCCGAGGTCGTCGCCAGCAAGGGAACCTACGCCACCCGCCAGCAAGAACTGGTGGCGCGTTTCGTGCAGCTAGAGTATGAGGACAAATACGACCGGATGCGTCCGGGTGAAGCCATCGACTTTGTGGACACGTACTCGGCCGCCTACCGGCGCGACGTCCTGTTGGCCCATGATGGCTTTGATGAGCGCTTTGACTACCTCGAAGATCAGGAACTGTCATTCCGTTTAGCCGCGCACGGCTACAAAATGGTATTCCAGCCGACGGCCATTGTCGATCACCTGCACAGTGCCACCTTAGGGGACTACCTGCGCAAGAAGCGAACCATCGGCTATTGGAAAGCCCTGGTCGTGAGCCGCTATCCCGACCGAGCCATCCGGGATTCACACACGCCCCAAATCATGAAGGTGCAGATGCTCCTGTCGCTTTTACTGGTCGTTTCCACCTTGCTGGGGACGGCCGGTCTAATCATCGGGCCGGGGCGATGGGAATTGTCAGCGGCGCTGTTCCTCGTCCCTGCCGCGACCGTGGGGCTTCTCTTTTTGGCAACGACCTTGCCCTTCATCGGCAAGGCGTGGCCGAAAGATCGAGCCGTTGCCATCGTTTCTCCGGTTTTGCTGCTTGGGCGGGCCTTGGCCCTTGGCGTGGGCTACGCTCTCGGCGCCCTGCGCCCCATTCGCCGTCGTTCAGGACAGACAACAAACATCGCATAAGGGCCTAATTCCGCCCCGCGCTGCATCGTCGGTTTGTCTTTAGGCCTGGTTTTCACGATCATTGAATGGTCGCCGTTGCCGCTGGCCATTAAACTGGGTTCCGAAGGGACTGTCCACCTTTCGCGGGAACGCGCCGGCGCGCTGAGCCGTTGATCGGCCATGCGCAAATAAGGACGTAGCTATACCATTATCATGATGACCCCGGCACCACTTCACCGTCAGGCGACCAAGACCATCCCGGCCGCATACGGCCGTGCTGCCCTCGCGGCGGGGATGGTCGCCCTGGGCATCTATCTGCTCACTATCGCCCCTGACTTGAGTTGGGCCAATGCGTCGCCGGATGGGGTAGAACTGATCACAGCCTCGGCAACGTTGGGCATCCCCCATCCGCCCGGTTATCCGACCTATGTCGTTCTGGCCAAACTCTTCAGCCTGCTGCCCGTGGGAACTGTGGCCTTTCGCTATAATCTATTCTCCGCGTTGGCCGTTTCCTTGACGGTCGCCGTTGTCGTCCTCACCATCGGCTGCCTGCACAGGCGTGTACGCCCGATGGCGGCGTCGGTTGCCGCCCTGCTCTTTGGCTTTGCCCCGCTCGTGTGGAGCCAGGCGCTGGTGGCCGAAGTTTACCCGCTAAATCTGTTGTTGCTTGCCCTGTTCCTGATGGCCGGCAGCCGCGACGACAGATCGATCTGGGTCGGCCTCTGGCTGGGGCTGGCGATTACGACGCATCCGACGTCGTTGTTTTTCTTGCCGCTGCTGTTCATCAGTGGGGGGCGGCGGGCGGCTCGCCCGATCATGGGAGCCCTGATCGGCTTATCGCCGCTGCTCTTGCTCCCCCTTTTGGCCGCGGGGGACAGCCCCATCGTCTGGGGGCGGCCGGCCGAACTGGCCGGGTGGTGGTGGCTGGTCAGCGGCCAACTGTATGGGGCCAACTTCCGTCCGGGTTTCGACTGGGGCCACGCCGGCGCTCTTGTGCGGGCGCTCGTCCTCGGGCCGTCACTCATGATAGCAACCGGCAACGTCGGGCCGTTTCTGAGGCGAACGTCCGATGGTGAGGCGGCCGGCCAGCGGAAGAAGATCATTCTGCTCGGCCTCACCGGATTGCTCTACGTCGTGTTCGCCTTCTTTTACCGAACGCCGGACGCGGCCGTACTGCTACTCCCGGCACTGCTGATCGCCGCGCTACTGCTCGCTCCGCTGCTGGAGCGTGGCCGGCAAGCCGTCCTGATACTGCCGATCCTGCTGGTTGTCTTCACCTTTTCCGCCCGTGATCTGAGCGGCGAGGTCAACGTGCGCCGGTCGGCGGAAATGATGCTGGAATTAGCGCCGGCCAATGCGGTCTTGCTCACTCCGGGGGATCGCACTATCTTTACCATCTTATATTTTCAATACGTGGAGGGAAGTCGTTTGGACTTGAGGGTGGCCGATGCCAATCTGTTCGCGTTCGACTGGTATCGAGAGCGGCTAAGGGCCCAGTATCCCGACATTTTCGTGCCGGAAGCGGATGATCTCATCGCCTTCGAGCAACAGAATGGACTCGAGAGGCCATTCTGTTGGGCCAGTCTCGTCTTGCGCCCGGACGCCCCGACCGCACCGTTAACAGTTGAGGGCGATCCTTCGGTCGACGTTCCCACCATCATTTGCCGGCAACCGTCACCATGACCTCAGAAAAACGCTATCCGCCCATCCCATCAACCGCCCCGCCAGTGCCCAGCGAAGCCTCGCCCACGCCCTCGAAGTCCCGCGCCTCTGGCGATCGGATCGCGCGGTTGCTCATAGTAGCGGGGATTCTCATCATCCTCTTGTGGCTCGGCCTCAAAGCCTGGCGTGTGTACCAGGCCACCCATTCCCTATTGAACATCGAACCCGAAGCGCGGGCGTTGCTGGCCGGGGGAATGAACCAAATCGATCCCGATGCGGCCGAGGCTCTGATGCTTCGCGCGCGCCAAGACATCACGATCTTGCACACTGAGTTGGCAGTGATGCGGCCTATCGCTCCCGCCCTGGGCTGGGTTCCGCGCTATGGCCCCGTCCTCGTTGCGGCTCCTTTTCTGCTGGACATGGCCGACGCAGGCTCGGAGGCTGGAGCGGTCGCCGTCACCAGCCTGAAGCCGGCGTTAGCCATTGTGCAGAGCGAGACGTTCGGTGCGGCCCGACTGGGCGAGTTATTGCCGATCCTGAACAGCGCCGCGCCGCAGATGGAACAGGCGGCTGAGGCGCTGGGGCGTTACGACGCCGCGCGCCGGCAACTGGCCGCCACCGTGGAACAGGAGGCTTTGCCCTGGCGTGTACGGCAGTTGCTCGATCTGTCTGACGAATGGCTGCCCGCGGCCGAGGATGGCCTGCGCCTGCTGCCCCAATTGCCGGCCATGTTGGGTCAGGATGGGCCTAAACGGTATCTTATCCTGGCCCAGAACGAAGACGAAATGCGGGCCACGGGCGGCTTTATCACCGGCGCGGGCGTCCTAACGCTCAGCAACGGTCGGATCACCGCTCTGGATTTTCGCGACGCCAACAACGTGGACAACTGGCGCGAGAAACCTTACGCCTTCCCGCCCCAGCCCTTCTATGATTTTATGCGCCTGGAACTTTTCGGTTTTCGCGACGCTAACTTTTGGCCGGAGTTTCCCGTTTCGGCCCAGAAAGCGATGGATCTCTACGCCTATGGGCAGAACGTGCCGCCGTTGGAGGGGGCCATCGCCATCGATCAGGAGTTCCTGCGGCTGCTCGTCGACGCCACTGGCCCGGTACCCATACCGGGAACCGACCAGCGAATCAGCGCCGATAATTTATTACAAACCCTGCGCCAGGCGCGTGACATTCAGGAAGGGCAGAACGTGCAGGAATGGGTTCGCGACCGCAAGGCTTTTCTGGGCGGATTCGCGGCGGCCATTCAGGCCAAGATTGAGACGGACTTCAGCGCCGTCGATCCGCTCAAGCTGGCCGCCAATCTGGTCCAGGCGGCCGAGGAGCGGCATCTGTCGATCTATATGCGCGACCCGGAACTGGGCGCCATCCTGGCCGCCAATGGTTGGGACGGCAGCCTGCCCCAAGCGCCGCCCGGCGATTTCCTCATGGCGGTAGATACCAATATGGGCTACAACAAAGCCAACCTGTTCGTCGAACGGGAGTTGGCCTATGACGTTCTGATCGGCCCGCAGCCCCAGGGCCGGTTAACCCTCACCTATCGCCACACCGGACCGGCCAGCGACAAACCTTGCTATCAAGGTGTCGATCAAGAGTTCGAGGAGGCGGCCGAATACCTGGCTATCGCCGATCAATGTTACTGGAACTACCTGCGCATCTACGCGCCTGCCGGCAGCGCGTTGATCGATTCTAGCCCCCACCTCGTGCCCGCCGAAACGCTCTATAGCGAAACGGCCTGGAATAGCCGCGCCCAAACAATTGAGGACATCCCCTGGTTAGCCGTGTTCGCCAACTTTATGCTCGTGCCCCGCGGGCAGACGGTGACCAGTTTCTTCAGCTACGAATTACCCGCCGGTGTGGTGGCCGTGCAGGATGGCGGCGAGCGTCTCTATCATCTGAGCGTCCAAAAGCAACCCGGCATGAAGTCAGAACAGTTGACCGTGACTATTACGCTGCCCCAGGATGCGGTCTTTCTGGAGGCCATCCCCGCGCCGACAACTGTCGAGGGGGCCAAGCTCGTCTTTACAATGGAATTCGATTCAGATCGGCAAGTGATAGTACGTTATCGATAGCAAATGATGCCCGATAGAGGGGCTGGGAGGTAGGTGTCATGTCAAAGCGTTTCTCAGTTTTCTTTCCAATCTTGATAGTCTGCCTGTTGATGGGGGCCGCCCGGTTGTCGTCCGTCCGGGCGTTCGATCCCTCATTTCCGACCCGGACGCCGACACCAGATGGCGATTCACAGCCGCCGAATCCAACGGCCACTCCTGGTGATCCGGGCAATCCGCCACCTCCCCCTACCAGTACGTTACCCCCCGGAGCCACGACTTCGGCGCAGACGGCGACCGTCACGCCCCCAGCGGCCGGGACGCTGCCCGCAATGACGCCTACCGTGCTGGGCGGCACCTTGCGCGCCAATGTCGGGCTGGGGGATTGCAGCGATACGCCCTACGTTCGCGCGCTGGACCATCTTGTCGTTTATGGAGGGCCAGGGATCAATTTCGGTCCGGTGACCACGCAGGAGGCGCAAGAGATGCGGCCGATCACCGGCCGCGCGGGTTTCGCCACATGGTGGCAAATTCAGGTCAAGACTGGCACACTGGGTTGGGTCACCGATGCCGAAGTCGACGAATTTGGCAACACGGCCCTGGTTCCCATCGTCGCCCCTCCCACCCTTAATGGAGCCACGCCTACGCCGGGAATCGCCTGGAATCCGACGCCGCTCCCGCTCCTGACTTGTGTGCCGACGCCCACCCCGTCGGCTACCCCCACCCACACGTCAAGCCCCACCACGGTCGGCGGCGTCGTGCCCGGCACAGATGAAGGCGATGACGTGCCGGCCGCGGCCGACATGGTATCGGCCGAGATCGTAGCGACGCCCGTTCAGGCCGTCCAATCTCAGAGCTCCTCCTCCGACGCGGAAAACGCACCCGGCACCGGCCTGACTTCGCGCGGCTCCGATGCCTCTCGCGCCGCCTCGCCGACCAGCGTGACGAACCTGATCCTACCCCTGCTCGGTCTGGCGCTCATTGCCGGTGGGATTGTCCTGGCTCTGCTCTCGAGAAATCGGGGAGGGCCGGAGATCAAATAGACGATGCGGGCAGAATGTAACGCCGAATCAAGGCACCGCGATAACCAGTTCGACGGGTAGGGTCACGTAATCCGCAGCGCTATCCGTCGAGCTGTCGATCACCGGCAATCGAAGCCCGGTTTCGGCCGCATACAGACCCAGGTGAACGTGATACCGGCCTGCGGGAAGGTCGGCCGGTAAGTTCAGGCCCAGCCGGTCGATAACGACCTGCCCTTCATCCAGAATGTCGGTCGGCAGGCCCCCCGGCCACTGATCGGTCTGGGCAACGATTTCCCCGCCGTCATTTACTACGTGGACAAAGACCGAATAGGCGTCCCCGTGAGTCGCCCGTTTGACCCAATAGAGGGTGAGTTCGGCCACAGTCCCCGGGTGAGCCGACAAATCGGCCGGAGCCATGCCGGCCAGGCGCAGCGGTGCCCACAGCACATCAAGTGGAACCGGTATGTCGTCGGGCAGCGCATACAAGCGGTCGATATTGTTGATCCGGATTTCGGATAATTTGGCCGGTTGTCCAACCGGCTGGCCCTCGGCGGAGCGTGGCTCGAGCATTAACTCATACCGGCCGGGAGCCAGCATCGGTGGCAACTCGATCTGATACTGTTCATGTATCGATTCGCCTAGCCGCCACAGGCCGGTGTCAAACCGACTCAGAGGGCTGGTCGTGATGGGGTAATACACGTTGTCGTCGAGGTGGCGCAGCGACCAGGCCAGTTGCAGTTCGCCCGGAAGAGACCCAAAAGGCGCGTGCCAGAACAACTCCACAGGGAGCCGGCTGCCAGCCAGGGCCTCGGACGCGATTTTACCCCGGCCGAGCAACTGGAGCCGGCCGTCGAGCCACGTCGTGCCGTCGGTGACCGGTATCTGCATCCGGGAAGCGGACACGATCGACTCCGGCAAAGGCACGTCGATAATCCCGGCCTCGAAAGCCACGCCCTGGAAGGTGCCACCCGCACCGACACGAACCGGCAGTTGACTTGCCGTCGCCTCATCGATCAGGGACAACGTGATCTCATACGTATCAGGGGGCATGCCGGGCGGCAGTTCCAGCGCATAGCGAACGACATCCGTCTCATCCTGGATCCAGTCGGGCGGAAAGAAGTAGACTTCGTTGAGCAAAGGGGTTTCTTGCGAAGCCCATACACTGCCATGCCTATCGCGTATGACTATGCGCAGCGTGAAACGGGCGTCTCGCGACATCGGCGGCAGACGCTGCCATCGCAGCGCGAGACCGACCGTATCGTCAGACACGAAACGGTTAAGCGTCGTCAGCGCCACCTGGTCACCGAATGCGATGCGCTCGGACAAGGGGGCGGGCAAGTCCGGCGACAGGGCCGACGGATTGCGATAGATCCAGCCTTGGGCCAGACCACCAAAGCGAAGAACCTCCACCAGGTCTTTACCCTCGGTCTGGCGGGCGCTGCCGGCCGCGTCGATCTGCAGGCTGCCGGCCGTGAGGATAAGGTAGTCGGCGGTAGCCGGGTCGTCATAGCCCTCGACCAGCGTCTGGCCGGCAAAAAACGGCGCAAGGGCCGGCGCGATAGGCGAAATGGCCCGGTCGTCGGCCGCGCTATCGCCCAAACGGCCGCCGGCGAGGCTGACGGCCTCCCCCCAACCCACCGGCAAGACGTTGACCGCCGTTCGCGGGCCACCAACCAGGGGGTTATAGGCCATCAGAGGCCAGGCGGCGAAGGCCAGCCAGAATAACGATTGGATTGCGATGGCCGTGAGGCTTATCGCTTGGGCGGCCGATGGCCGTCGCGCAGCCAGGCGGCTCCAGATTACGGCCGCGAGCACCAAAACGGCCGGCACAACGGGCAGGATATAACGGTCGAACTTCTTGGCCGCTAATGTGATGAGCACGAGGAAAAGAGCGATCCAGACCACCAGCAACAATATCGAGAATACGTCTCGGCGAGCAGCAGGCTCAGTCTCTCTGCGGCGCGTGGCTATCATCCAGCCGAGCGGCAGGACGGCCAGCCACCCGATCGGGCTGAGACGCCAGCAGAGCACGACAGGATAAAATGAAGGGCCGTGGACAAAAGCCACCTTGCCCCGGAAGAACGTCTCGCGCAATGCTTCGTCCAGATGACGGTTGGCGCTGCCGCCCACGGTGCCCAGCACGGCCGCGGTCGATGCCCACAGGGCCGGAAACAGGATCAGCGCCGTCGCCAAAAATGCTGCCCCCCAGGCGACTGAATGGGCCAGGAAGGTCACCAGCCGGGCGCGCATCGGCGTACCGCGGTCACGGATGAGGGGCCATAACAAAGCCAGACCCGAGACGGGCAGTAGCAGAAGCGTTGGCGTTTTACTCAGCACGGCCAGGGCGGCCGTCAGGCCCGCCAATGCCGGCCAGACCAATGCCCGAGGCAGCACTAGCTCGGATTCGCGCCGCCTCACAGCCACTGCGAGCGTTAGCAGGGACAGGGTGACAAAGGTAGCCGAAAGGCCATCGACGTGGAGCAGCCCCGACAAGCCGGCCAGGAACGGATCGAGCGCCAGAAATACCCCGGCCAGCAGCGCCGCTCTGCCTCCCCACAATTTCTTAACTAATAAATAAATAGCGGCAATCCCCAGGCTATTTGTGAGGATAACGGCCACACGCCCACCATCGAGGAAAACTGCCAGTTGTCTGTAAGCCTCGACGTTATCGGGCGTCAGGAAAGCAATCTTCGCCAACCAGGCATAAGCCTCGCGCGCCCCAGGCGAAAGTAACATCTGAAGTGACATCACCAGCGCCCCCAGCCACGTCGTGATGACGCCGGGATGACCGGCGACCAGCGTGCCGCTCCAGTCGCCGGCCAGCAAGGCCTGCCGAAACTGTAGGGAGCGATAGACCCACGTCGGTTCGTCGGGGGTAATGTAGCGGCCCAGGGGTGCGCTGCGGGCCAATAAGCTAAGGAAAAAGATGAGAAAAGGAACGAGCCGGGAGAACCGCGAAGGCGCTCCGGCGCTCCGCGCGTCGTCGGAAAAATCCAGTCGGCCAAGCATTCGCATCACGTTATACAATACATTAAGTCTATTGCCAAGCGCCCTAAACGAAGTATAATCCGTCAAAATGGGTGCTGGGGGATGACCTTCCGGCGCAGGTGGGAATATTAAGCAAAATGATTGACTCTGAATTTGGTGATGTTGAACACCCAATGAACTTTCTGCTCAGCCAAGATATCTATCTTCCGAGTGCTGGGGAAATCCGAATGGGTCGGATCGTTGATTTTCGTAACAACGAAATATTAGTCGATATCGGAGCTAAGTCCGAGGGATTAATTCCCAGTCAGGAAACGTCAAGCTTCGATTCGGCTACCAAGGCGTTGCTGCGTGAAGGCGAGGAAATCCTAGTTTTCATCGATGACCCGGAAGACGATAACGGCAACATCATCCTCTCCTATCGCCGCGCGGCCGAGGAACAGGATTGGCAAGTTGCCGTGGATCTACTCGAATCGCAAGACGCGATCGAGACGGAGATCGTTGGCTTCAACAAGGGCGGTGTCCTGGTCAGCCTCGGTCAGCTGCGTGGGTTTGTGCCCAATTCGCAGCTACGGCGCGATCGACTGCAAGAAAGTGACGGCGACAATCGGCAGCGCTCTTACCAGTCGCTGGTCGGGCAGGCCGTCATGGCGAAGGTTATCGAGGTCGACCGGCCGCGTAATCGCCTCATCCTGTCCGAACAAGCCGCCTCACGCGAGATTCGCCAGGCGCGCAAAAGCGAGCTTTTCTCGACGCTTGAGGACGGCGCAGTTTATGACGGCGTGGTCGTCAACCTGGCCGACTTCGGGGCGTTTGTGGACATCGGCGGCATCGAAGGCCTGGTGCATCTGTCCGAGATGAGCTGGAAACGTATCCAAAAGCCGGGCGATATGCTACAGAAGGGCGATCGGGTGAAAGTTCAAGTCTTGAGCGTGGATCAGGATCGCCAACGGGTGGCCCTGAGCATGAAACGTCTGGAGGCCGACCCCTGGACGCGTATCGACGATCTTTATCGCGTCGGACAACTGGTGGAGGCCGAGATCACCCGCCTAACCAAATTCGGGGCCTTTGCCCGTGTCGATGATGATTATCAATTAGAGGGTTTGATCCATATTTCCGAGCTGGCGGATGATCGCGTCGAACAGGCGCGGGATATTGTGAAACCCGGCGACAAAATCACAGTCCGCATCATTCGCCTCGACTCGAAGCAGCGTCAGGTGGGTTTGAGCCTGCGCCAGGTGGCGTCGGACAAATTCATGGAAGAAGACCTGGCGATGCTGAATACGATGTAATGGCGCCCTGTCGGCGTGCTGTATTCGTAGCGATTTTCCCTGAGGTGGAACGCCGTGAACTCTAAAAATTGGGAACGATTTACTCAACGAGCCCGCCGGGTGTTGAGTTTGGCCCAGGATGAGGCAGAACGCCTCAATCACAGTTATATCGGTAGCGAACACGTCCTTATTGGTTTGCTGCTGGACGACGGGGGGGTCGCTGGCCGTGTTCTTCGCGAACTCGGCCTTGAAGTGACCCGGGTGCAAGCGATGGTCGAACGGCTGTCTGGTGGCCAGGGCACGCGCACCCCGTTCTCGAAGACGGAGCTTTCCCCCAGCACCAAACGCATTCTCGAATATGCGGTTGAAGAAGCGCGGCG
The DNA here is from genome assembly GCA_017983515.1 of Promineifilum sp. Lineage (GTDB taxonomy): Bacteria > Chloroflexota > Anaerolineae > Promineifilales > Promineifilaceae > Promineifilum. Next base: position 125,239 of record JAGOBF010000005.1, read on the forward strand.
TCTGGGCCAGCATTATATCAGCACCGAGCATCTGCTCCTGGGCCTGGCTCGCCAGAATGAAGGGCTGGCTATAGACGTTCTGCGAAAGTTCGGCATCAGCGCCGAACAGATCCGCCGGCAAACCCGCCGGATGCTGAAAGAAAATCCAGTTTCATCGGCCGAATCGGCGACGCCCCAGCAACAAATGCCCCGCCGCCAGCCGCAAGCCAAGAAAGAAAAGAGCAAGACGCCGTTGGTCGACCAATTGGCGACCGACCTGACCGCGCTGGCCCAGGAATATGCCCTGGACCCGGTCATCGGCCGGCAGACGGAGATCGAGCGCGTCATCCAGATTCTGGCCCGCCGCACCAAGAACAACCCGGCCCTCATCGGCCAGCCCGGCGTGGGCAAGACGGCCATCGTCGAGGGTCTGGCGCAGCGCATCGTCGACGGCCAGGTGCCGGAATCACTGCAAAACAAACGCGTTCTGCAACTGGACGTGGGCAGCCTGGTGGCGGGCACGATGTACCGCGGCCAGTTCGAAGAGCGCCTAAAGCGTGTCATCGAAGAGCTGAAATCAAGCGACGCCATCCTCTTTATCGACGAAGTCCACATGCTGGTGGGCGCCGGCTCGGCCGGCAGTTCCGTCGACGCGGCCAACATCCTCAAGCCTTCGCTGGCCCGTGGCGAATTGCAATGTATCGGCGCGACGACGCTGGACGAGTATCGCAAGTACATCGAGAGCGATGCCGCCCTGGAGCGCCGATTCCAACCGGTGCGCGTCGACGAGCCGAGCGCCGAGGAGACGGTGCAGATCCTCAAGGGCATCAAGGGCGCCTACGAGCAGCACCACAACCTGCTCATATCGGATGAGGCCATCGAAGCGGCCGTCTTTCTGTCCACTCGATACGTCACCGAGCGCTTCCTGCCCGATAAGGCCATTGACCTGATCGACGAGGGCGCGTCCCGGGTGCGCATGTATCGCGTGCAGCAGCCCACCGACGTGCGCGAGGCCTATGAGAACCTGCGCGATTTGCGGACGCAACGCAATGAGGCGGTTGAGGCCGGGCGCTATGATGACGCCACTCGCATCCGCGAGCAGGAAGACAACATTCAGGAGCAGCTCAACGAATTGCGCGCCGGACAACTGGGCGCCGACGATTCACCGGTGCTGACGGCCGAAGATGTGGCCGAGGTGCTGTCCATGTGGACGGGCATCCCGGTTTACCAATTGACCGAAGAAGAGAGCGCTCGACTGCTGCGAATGGAAGAAGAGATGGAGAAGGCCATCATTGGTCAGAAAGACGCCATCGTCGCCATCTCCAAGGCCGTGCGGCGCGCCCGCGCCGGTCTGAAGGACCCACGGCGGCCGATCGGCTCGTTCATGTTCCTTGGCCCCACGGGTGTGGGCAAGACAGAACTGACCAAGGCCCTGGCGACCTTCCTGTTCGGCAGCGAGGATGCCCTGGTGCAACTCGACATGTCGGAATTCATGGAGCGCCACAACGTCGCCCGCCTCGTCGGATCGCCCCCCGGCTATGTAGGCTATGAAGACGCCGGGCAGCTAACCGAAGCAGTGCGCCGCCGCCCCTACTCCATCGTCGTCTTCGACGAGATCGAGAAGGCCCACCCGGAAGCGTTCAACCTGCTGCTGCAGATCATGGAAGAGGGACACCTCTCCGACGCCAAGGGCCAGAAGGTCAACTTCCGCAACGCGATCATCATTCTGACATCCAACGTCGGTGCCGATCTGATCAAGAAGGGCGGCGGACTGGGCTTCAACTTCAAACAGGACGCGGCTGTTCTCGTCGAAGAGAACTACCGCGACATGCAGAAGAAGCTCATGGAACAATTGAAGCGCAGCTTCCGGCCGGAGTTCCTCAACCGTCTGGACAGCGTCATCGTCTTCCGCCAGTTGCAGCCGGAGGACATCCGGCAGATCGTCGACATCATCATCAGCGATGTCAACGTGCGTATGGACGAGCACATGCTGTACCTGGAAGCGACGGGCGAGGCCAAGGATTGGCTGGCCAAGCACGGCTACGACGCCGAATACGGCGCGCGTCCGTTGCGTCGCCTGGTCCAGCAGACGGTGGAAGACAAGCTGTCCGACGCCGTGCTGGCTGGTGAGTTCCAGGAGGGTGAGACAGTCATCATCGACGTAGCCGATGACGAGATCATCCTGCGCCACCCGACGCCGGATGAGGCCGGTGAGGAGCTGGCCGCAGCGATGTAGCGCCGGTTTCTTAACTGGCATCCCCAGCTAACTTTGTTACAGAAACCGAGTTTCCTCAGAGGAAACTCGGTTTTTTCTGTTTACATAGACCCTATTGCGCTCGCGGAGCCGGGCGGCGTCGGCTGCGCCGCCAGACGACGTGTGGCCGCCATCACTCTTTCAGCGCTGGCTGCCACGCTTGCCACTTTGCCGCGCCGGTGGTCGATGACGGCAGAGCGGGACTCGCGCTCAGCGATCAATCGCTACTTGCCAATCGTGTCGCCGCCACGGCCATCCCCAACACCATCCAGAAGATCGTCACTGCGTGCTGGAAGTCCATGTTGAAAAGGTAGTGGTCGAACACGCCGGCGACGAGCGCGCCAATGAGGGCGGCGTGCAGGCCCAGCCAGACGGCGTCCTGGCGTTCGTTGGCCCGCGCCGCACGGCGATGCCGGAAGGCGTAGACAAAGACGGTGCCGATGACGCCCAGGAAGGCGCTCAGGCCGAACAGGCCCATGCGCCCAGCGATGGTGAAGTAGACGCTGGCGACGGCCGTGTAAAGGTCGATGTCGGGCGAACCGGCAAAGCCGACGCCGAAGACGGGATAGCGGGCAATGAGCCGCAGCGCGTCCTTGTATTCGCCGAAGCGCATCTGCGTTGCCAGGTCAGCTCCCTGGAAACCCTCGGTGAATCGACCGATATACTCCTGGGTGATGGGCAAGAACAGCAGCAGCAAGGCGACAGCGGCCATGTAGGGCAGCAGGCGACGATAGCGAGCGACGGCCACAAAGCCAAGTCCGGCGGCCAAACCGAGCATCGCCCCCCGAGAGAAGGTCAGGATGAGTCCGACAACGACCAGCCCGGCGATGCCCCAGATGATCCCGCGGCGGAAAAGGGGCTGCTTCGTCACCATCTGCGGGCCGACCAGCGCACCGATCATCAACAGCAGCCCGCCGAGAGAGTTGGGGTCAACCGAGGTGCCAATGGCCCGCTCAGAGAGTTCGGGGTTCTCCTCGATGTAGCGGATCACCCAGCCGCCCGGATAGCCGAGCCGGGTCAGGGCATTGAGCGCATTATTGGCCGTGTCGTCGGGCAATAGCCACAAGCCAATAGCGATCACAGCCGCGGCCGCGCCCATCAGCAACAGAAACTTGACCAGGCGCTCCAGGCGAAGCCACGTGCGGCAGTAGTCGATGACGATGATGACGAAGCCCAGACTAAGCAGGAGTTCGGCGAATTTGCGCAGGAGCGTCGGGGTCAGGGGGCCATTGGCGAGACCGAAGATGAAGGCAAAGACGGCGACGATCATGAACAGGAGCAGCGGTAAGGCCACCGGCGCGGTGATGAGCCGTCGCTGGCGGCCGGTGACGATACCCAACAGCCAGACGCCGATGGCCGCGCCCAAGGCGAAATCGAGGAAAGTGGGGGTGAGGCCGATGTCAAACGGCAATGTCGCGAAGGGCAACAAGGCCACGACGGCGATAACGGCGAAGAAGCCCAGCTCGATGTTGCGCAAGACCAGGATCGTCGACAACCCGCCAAGGACAACGGCCGCCCCGGCAATCGGCCCGCCGAAGGCCAGGACGACGCCCGCCAGCACAGCCGTCGCACCGACCAGCAGCCCCAGCGCCAGCGCCGAGTCGGCCGGGTTGAGCTCTGGGAAGTTCTTGTTCTCCCCTGCTCCGCGATCCGCCTGCTCCCCTGCCTCGCGGCGCTCAGCGGCGGTCATGGCGCGTCCACCTTTACCAGCGTCAGGGTGAGAAAGTCGTCGGTCAGCCGGCCGTCCGGAACCACCTGCTGCAGGCGATCAAAGCCGCCGTCGGCCGTGCGCGTGTAAACCCCTACGATAAGGGGATAGGCATCGGGCGGCGCAGCCAGATCGACGGCCAGCGTGAAGGGCAATTCAACCACCTCACCGATGCCCCATGTCTCCGTCGGCTGCGGCGGAGTATCGGCCGCGGCATAGCGCGTCGTATCCCCACCAACGATCTGGGCGAAGAAGGCTAAGTTATCCGGCAACGGCTGAGACGGTCGCCAATAGGTGATCAGTTCAACCGTGTCGCCCGCCGGCACGCGCCGTGGTTCCACGGCAAAGCCGACCAACTCCAGGCCGTGCTCGAAAAAGAACGAGACGGGATTCGGAACTGGCCCCTCCTCGGCGGCAAGGGGCAGTAGGCTCAATAATACCGCTTCGCGGCCGTCGGTCGTCCTCAATCGCTCCTCAGTGTGATAATCATAAAGTCCCACGACCACCTCCAGATCGGCCGGGGCAATGGCCGTCGTGGGGATGGTCAGCACGTATTCGTCCACCAGCCTTTGCCCCGGCAGGAGGAAGCTCGTCGGCTCAAGCCCCGCGCCGGGGTACATGTCGCGCTGGGCGATAGGGCGACCGAGTACCGGGTCATTGAGGTGGATGAAGACGCTCCAGTCGCGATCCATGGCTTGCAGCACTTCCCACTCCAGCCGGACGCGCACTGAGGAACCCGGCCGAGGAGAATCGTATTCTACGTCATAACCCGCCAGGCGCATGCGGTCGCCAAATACCACGTCAAGGCGCTCGGCCGGCGGTTGGGATGCAGGGGGAGGTTGATAGGCGGGACGAATCCATAACCAGGGGGCGGCCGCGGCGACAGCAAACAGCAACACGGCAACTCCGCCGAGCAAGTAGGCGCTCACAGGCTTTCGCCAACGGCTCAGTCCGGCCACCCAATCGCCGACCGCGGCCAGTCCCAGGGCCATCAAGGTCGCCAGGGACGAGATGGCCGTGAAGACCAAACGGCCCTGCGACGACCACGTGGTGGTAGCCCACTGGATGAGGCCATAGACGACGGCCGCCGAAAAGATGAGGTTGACGATTAGTCCAAAGTGACGCTCCACGATCCGGAGCAGTCGCCCGAACCACGGCCCCTGGCCTGTGCGCCACTTGCCGAATTCGACGCGTATCACCCGGACGAGATGAAGCATGAATCCGGCCACGCTGAGCACAAGAACCGAACTGAGGACGGTGTAGATCCAAAACGACATCGGGACGTTGACGCCGCCGAACAAGCCCCAGAACGACATCATGAAGCCGCGACGTTCGCCCCAGAGCTGCGCCAGCGACGCGTCGTGCCCACGCTGGCCCAAGACGGCGATAAAGGCACTCCAGCCCAGCCAGTCGCCATAGAGGACGATATTGCGATAGTACCACCAGCCGGCGACGAGGAGCGCGGGGATGAGCATCAGGACGACAGCCGCCACCAGCCCGGCGACGGCCGACGACAGCGCGGGCGACCGGGAGGGCACTCCTCTTCCCCGATTCTCCTGCTCGCCCACAAGCCGCTGCCAGGCGGCCACGACAGCCGTACCGAAAGCCATCGGAATCAGACCCAGCGTCCCCTCTTTGGTCAATGCGGCCAGACCGATGATCAAACCCAGCACAATCCACTCCCACCAGCGGACGGGGGAATAAACGATCTGCCGACGCCTGACGATGCGGATCATGAGCAGCAGCGCCAGCGAGGTCAGCGGCAAGGCCAGATTGTCGTTGTTGACCGCGCCGCTGATGAAGAGAAACATGGGCAGGAAGGCGTTGATCGCCGCCGCACCAAGGGCGATTTCGGGGCGGTTGGGGGCCGTCTCAGCGGCGATGCGGTAAGTCAGGTAGACGGTGGCGGCGCCCAATAATACCGAGAAGAGACGCACAACGCGCACGGCCAGCAGCGCGCCCGACCACGGATCGGCCCTGGGATCGTGGACGGCCAGATTGGTATTGCCGTCGGCGGTGAGGATACCGTTATCGACGTGGGGATTCAGTCGCCGGGCCGTGTCCATATCCGACTGGTCGATCCAAAACGTTAGCGCCGCGCCAAGATAATAGTAGAGCGGCGGCTGGCTGGCCTCCTGATTCCACGGCCCAGCCAGCGCCGGGTCGAACACCTGCACCGGCAACGGATTGCCATCGGCCAAATGGCGCACCATCGGATAGTGCCACAATTCGTCCGACGCCTCGAAGGCCGGCGTCACGAGCGCGTAGGTGAACCCCAAAGCGACGTAGAGGGCCAGAATCAGCGCCAGAAGGCGGTGCTCGACGGAGTGATGCGAAGGCATTGCGAAAATTGTAGCAGCGGGCGGCCGTTCCGTCATCGTCGTCTCAACGATGCCAACCCTACGCCTATCTGGCGCAGCGCCGCGACGAACCATGAAATGATGCCACGATGAGCCACAACATCACGATTCAACCGGCGACGATTTGGGCGTAGAAGTTGCTGGCTTGCGCGGCAATCGCCTCCCATCCGTAGGCTCTTGCCGAATCTCTCGCACCCTCTCCTAGTCGCCCTGACAAAGACGGATCGGCCGCCAGACGCATGACGGCCTCGGCTAGCGCCACCGGATCGTTTGGCGGCACAAGCCACATGTTCTCTCCGTGGCGAAATTCCGGCGATTCCTCGACAGGCGTGGTCGTGACCAGCGGCCGGCCGTGCGACAGGACGGCCATGAGCGTGCCTCGCCGCAAGGAGACGCCGTCACGATAGGGCATGACCATCAGGTCGGCCGCGGCCAAGCAGGTGGAGACGCGCACCGGCGAGAGAAAGCCCGTCCAGTGCACTCGCCGGCCCAAACCGGCCGCCTCAATGCGGTCGCGCAGTCCTGCCAGAAAGGCCTGGTTATTGTCGGGATCGCTGTCGCCTGTCCGGCCGCCGATAAAAGCCAGGTGATAACGGGCGTCAAGACGGGCCAGCGCATCGATGAGCGTATCCGCGCCTTTGGTCTCGTTCAGAAAACCAAAATAGCCCAGCAGGACATCATCTCCGGCCAACCCAAGCCCGTCGCGCGCTTCCGCGATCTCCACGTGGTTCGGTTCATGAGCCGCAATGTTGCTGCCGATGGGAATTTGCCGCACCGGCCCGCCGGCCCAGTCCAGGAGCTGGCGGTAGTCGGCCGGGTTAGTGGCGATGCAACCTTGGGCGCGGCGAGCCAAGCCGCGCACGGCCCCCTCGCGCAACCCGCCAGCCTTGGGAAACAGGTAGGGCACGCGCAGATCGTGAAAGGTAACAACGGTGGGCGCGATGGCTTTCAATCGCCAGGGCAAAAAAGAGATGGCCGGGCTGCGCATATTGAAGGCCGCCGCCTGATACTGAAGATTGACCACTTCGAGATCATAACGAATGACCAGATCGGCGACGGCCGAGAGCGACGGCCAGCGCCAACGGCCGATGCGCGGATGCAAACGCGCATAGCCGAGGTCGAGCGGTTCGCGCACGGCAGCCAGGGTTCGCGGCGCGTCACTGGGCCGCGCCCGGGTGGATGTGATGACATGGATTTCATGCCCCAAGACGTGGAGCGCACGCGCCAGCTGCTCCGTGAACGCGCCCACCCCGCCTTCCATGGGCGGAAATTCGCCGGTGACCAGGCCGATGCGCATGACGCTAATATCCCGCCGGACGCAAGCCGGAACGCAGCACGTCGTAATAGGCGCGAACGCGTTGTCGCCGCAGCGCCGGTCTGCTGCCGAGAAGCCCTTTCACTCCTTCCAACGCCAATTGCCAGGCATAATGGGCCAGGAGGAAAGCCCGCAACGCGCCGGCCAACACGCGCCCGTGATACTTGCGGAAATAGCGCAGCTTGGCCCGCTGGAAGTTGATGTGGCGGGCAGTGACGGCCTGCTCGCTGCTTTTGCCGATGTGGTGGATAACCTGGGCCGCCGGATAGTAGACCACGCGCCGGCCGGCCGCCTTGATACGCCGGCACCAGTCCAGTTCCTCGGAATACATGTAGTAGCCCTCATCCAGGCCGCCGATTTCTTCGTACACGGTACGCGGAACCATGATGCAGGCCCCCGTCAGCCAGTCCACGTCGGCCGTGGCATCGTCGGGCAGGTCAAGCGCATAATAGCGCCGCAGCACGCCGGGGGCCAAGCCTTCCAGCCACGTACTCTCCAGGAAGCCGGTGGCCGCCGTGGGAAAGCGCCGGCGCGACGACTGGATGCTGCCGTCGGTGTTGAGCAACTGCGGCCCCAGCGCGCCGACATCGGGGCAGGCTTGCAGGAAGGCTACCATCTTCGGCAGCACGTCTGCCAGAATGACTGTGTCGGGATTGAGCAACAACAGGTAAGTGCCCAACGCTTCGGCCAAGCCCAGATTGTTCCCGCGTGGAAAGCCCACGTTCTCAGCGCACGGTATGAGGCTCACCCAGGGGAATTCGTCGCGCACCATGGCGACGCTGTCGTCGGCCGAGGCGCTGTCGACAACGATGACTTCCACCGACAAAGTACCCCGGCCGGCATCGATAGAGTGCAGGCAGTTCCGCAGCAGATCGCGGACGTTCCAGTTGACAATGATGATGGATAGATCGGGCGACATGGCGGCAGGAGGTCAATGGACGGCGGGCAGTTGGAACAATCGCTCGGCATTTGTGGTGGTGATGTGAACGATTTCCTCGACCGGGAGGCCACGCAACTCGGCCAGGCGCTCGGCCACAAGACGCACGTAGGCCGGCTCGTTTCGCTTGCCGCGATACGGTTGAGGCGTTAAATAGGGGGCATCCGTCTCAATCAATAGACGCTCCAATGGCGCGCGCGTCGCCACGGCGCGCATTTCGTCCGCTTTCTTGTACGTGAGCGGCCCGGTAAATCCCAGATAAAAGCCCATCGCAAGCGCCGCTTCGGCCATAGCCCAGTCGCCGGAGAAGGAATGGAGCACTCCCGGACGCTCATCTCCGCGAAGCGGTGAAGCGGCCAATTGGGCGAGGGTGTCCTCGTTGGCCTCGCGATTGTGGATGATGACGGGCAGACTCAACTCATGGGCCAGCTCCAGTTGTCGCGCCAGCGCGTGATGCTGGATCTTCGGCGGAGTCTTGTCCCAATAATAATCGAGGCCAATTTCGCCGATGGCGACGACTTCCGGGCGCGCGGCCAGCCGCCGCAATTCATCGATCCAGTCATCTTGCCAGCCGGCGGCCGAATTGGGATGTACCCCAACAGCTGCATAGACGCCTTCAATTCTGGCCGCCAGCTCCAGTACCGCCCCGGTATTGCCGAGATCGATGGCCGGGACAATAATCCGGCCGACGCCGGCCGCGCCGGCCCGGGCCACTACTTCATCCCGATCCGCGGCAAAGGAATTGACGTCCAGATGGCAGTGGGTATCGACCAAACCGGCCGCTGACCGAACCATGCCGGCGGCAAACGAATCGTCGCCCATTATGATGGGTCGCCTGTCGCGCCGCCCATGATGCGGGCCATAAACTCGTCGGGGACCTGCACGGTGACGATTTCGCCATGCGCACAGACCTCATCGTGGGCCAGCAAGTCGATGCTGACGATGACTTTACGTCCCTTGATCTCCTTGACCCGGGCGCGCAATTCCAGCGGCCGGTCGATGGGCGTGGGCTTCAGGTAATCAACGTGGAGCGAAGCGGTCAGAAAGCGCAGGGGCGGCTCAGTGTCCATCGCTCGGCCCTGGGCGCGGTACATCGCCGCGGCGGCCGTGCCGGTGCCATGACAGTCGATCAGCGAGGCAATTAGCCCACCATAGACGAAGCCGGGCACGGCCATATGATAGGGTCGGGGCTGGTAAACGCAAACGGCTTCGTCGCCGTCCCAATAGCTCTTGATCTGCAAGCCGTGTTCGTTGAGACGGCCGCAACCGTAACAATAGCTGACTTCATCGGGGTAGTAATCTTGGAACGCTTTCATCATGTTGGGTAGGCCTGCGGCGGCATTCAATAGGTCAGTGGTCCGTATCCGCTATCAAGTCTTCAGTACGATTATTAGTCTACTGAAAACTGAGCACTGATTACTGACCTCATAAACACCGATCACACCTTCAAGCCGGCAATACGCAATCCGTCTTGAAGGATATCTTGCACTTTGTCTTCATGGGTCGTCTCAGTATAGACGCGAATGATCGGCTCTGTGCCGCTGAAGCGGATCAGCAACCAGCCGCCATCTTCCATGAAGAACTGGAAACCATCAAGCGTCGAGATATCGGTGACCTTCAGGCCGCCAATCGTCTCCGGCCGCGCGGCCAGCACGCGAGCACGCACTTCGTCGCGGCGCGACGTCTCGAAGGCCGTGTCGATGCGGTCATAATAGTGCGGCCCAACCTTTTCGAACAACCAGTCGAGTAATTGTGATGGCTTCTTGCCCGTCTTGACCATCAGGTCGAGCAAGTAGAGGCCGCCCAGAATGCCGTCCCGATCCGGTGCGTGACCGCGAAAGGCATAGCCACCGCTTTCCTCGCCGCCGATCATTGCGCTAACTTCGGTCATTTTCGGCGCAATATACTTGAAGCCGACGCCGGTCTCGTAGACGGGAACATGATAAATCTCGCCCAGTTTGTTGAGCATCTTGGTGGTGGAAATCGTCTTGACGATGGGGCCACGCTCGCCGCGAATCTCCAGGAAGTAGTAGCCCAGCAAGCCGAATACACGTAGTTGATCGATAAATTGGCCATTCTCGTCGCCCAGGCCCACGCGGTCGGCGTCGCCGTCGGTAATGATCGCCACGTCGGCGTCGAGCAGCCGGACGTAGCTCAAGCCGTCATCGACGTTGGGCGGAATCGGTTCGGGGCGGGCCATCTTGGGAAAGATCGGATTGCGCTCATTGTGCACTTCGTGGACGCGCGTGGCCCCCCCCGACAGCAGCCGGGGAAACCAGCCCGCGCCGTTACCCCACATGCAATCGACCAGCACATGGAAGCCCGCCGCCTTGATCGGCCCCATATCCACCAGGCGGTGCAACAACGCGATGTAGTCCGGGGCCGGATCGAACTTCACGACCAGACCGTCGCTCATCGCGTCATCGAGCTTCATGCGTTTGACCCCTTCGATCTCGGGAATGGCCCCCTCGATGCGCTTCAGGTCGCCAGGCGGGATCGCCCCGCCGGTCGCATCGCGGACCTTGAAGCCGCAGTCCTGGGGCGGGTTGTGGCTGGCGGTAATGTTGATCGCTCCGGCCGCGTTTCGGGCGGGCACGGAGTAGGAGATGGCCGGGGTAGGCGTGTTGCTCTGGGTCAGCCAGACCTTGATGCCGTTGGCGGCCAACACTTCGGCCGACGCGGCGGCAAAATACTCGGCCTCGAAGCGCTGATCGTAGCCGATCACTGCCCCCTTCTCGGCCAGACCCTCCTCATGTAAAAAGGTCGCGAAACCCTGCGCGCAGCGGCGCACGTTGTCAAAGGTGTAGTCCTCGGCGATACGGCCGCGCCAGCCATCAGTTCCGAATATAATTTTAGTCATGAGCCTCCTTTCTAGAGCATCCACAGATCTTATCATTGCACCGATTTTCAGAGGTGTAACGGCGCAAAGGGATCCTCAGTAAATGGTTCCGACATTCGTCAGAAAACAGCCGGCAGACCTCGCCCGGTCACACGGCGATTTCGCCGTTGCGGATCAATTCCAGGTCGGCCTCCACCATCATCTTTACCAGTTCGATGAATGAGACGGCCGGCTCCCAACCCAAATCGCGCCCCGCCTTGCCCGGATCGCCGACCAGCAGATCCACCTCGGCCGGGCGCATGAAGCGCTCATCCTGCACCACATATTCCCGCCAATCCATATCGAGATGACCGAAAGCCACGTCCAGAAACTGCTCCACCGAATGGGTCTCGCCGGTGGCGACGACGTAATCCTCCGGTATGTCGCGTTGGAGCATCAGCCACATGGCCCGCACGTAGTCCCCGGCAAAGCCCCAGTCCCGCCGCGCATCCAGGTTGCCCAGCCGCAACTCATCGGCCAGGCCCAGCTTGATGCGGGCCGCCTGATGGGTGATCTTGCGCGTCACGAACTCCAGCCCGCGACGGGGTGACTCATGATTGAACAAGATGCCCGACGTCGCGTACATATTATAGCTTTCGCGATAATTTACCGTGATCCAGTGTCCGTAAACCTTGGCTACGCCATAGGGACTCCGCGGGTAGAAGGGCGTGGTCTCCGTTTGGGGCACTTCGACGACCTTGCCGAACATCTCGCTGGAGCTGGCCTGGTACATACGTATCGTGGGATCGACAATGCGAATGGCATCCAGCACGCGCGTCACGCCCAAGGCCGTGACGTCGCCCGTGAAGACAGGCTGGTTCCACGACGTCTGCACAAACGATTGCGCCGCCAGGTTGTAAACTTCGTCGGGTTTGTACTCTTCGAGAATACGAATGAGCGAAATCTGATCGCTCAAATCGCCAGGTACCAGCTCGATCTTGTCCTGAATATGGGCGATGCGGTGGAAATTGATCGTGCTCGTTCGGCGCACCATCCCCACCACACGGTAGCCCCGGGCCAATAAAAACTCGGCCAGGTAGGAGCCATCCTGTCCTGTGACGCCCGTGATTAAAGCTGTGGGCATTCTATCTCTCTCAGTTGCAATCTCGGCTCATTGCCGGCCTGATTAGTATAACCCAACCGGCTAAGAGGGTAAATCTTGTACCCATGACTATGCGTACCAACAGGTGGGTGCGTTTATCAATCAAGGGCATCTCGTAGTCCGTCCGTCAGTTATGGCGCAGACCGTAGACGATATGGGAATGACGGCGGCGAATAGTCAACGGCAGGAATTGCTCCATATGCGCGTAGCGCTCCAAACCCCACATGACAAAAGCCTCGAACCGGCCGCTCGTCGCCTCTTCGCGTTGCTCGGCCGAGCGGGTGATGCCGGGTGGAAACGGGGGCATATCGATGTAGTCGACAGCCGCACGACCGCCGACCACTAGTTGCCTCATCTCGTCCCAACTGAGGCCGCCCAGCCCACTGCGAGAGTTGTGGGCTCCGTTGTCGGCATTAGGACAAAATAGTGCCAGCGAGCCACACAATTGGCGCAATCGTGCGACGTACGATTCTCTGCCCTCTGCGGACAGACGCTGCAAGACCTCCGACGATAGAGCCAAGTCAAAGCTACCACTGACCGACGCCAACGTATCCAGATCAGCCAGCAGTGTGGCCGCCGGAGGACGGATGGTTGGTGCGCCGGCCATTTTCTCAAGAGTCGCCAGACTCGTTCCTAGGCGCTCAAGCGCCTGCGGACGGTCATCCACGACGGTGACTGTCGCACCCCATTCGGTCGCCAGGAGCATGAAATCAAGACTGGCCCCATACTTTTGCGGCAAGCCGGCAATCAGCATGGTTTTTGGTGGGTCTGAGGAAGATAGGAAAGAGCTTAATACACGTCGCTTGACATAATATTCATAAGCCGTGCCCATTCCTTCGCCTTCAGCGAGGGCCGGCGGATACAGATCTCTTACGGATAAGGATGTCTGCATCAGCTTATTCTTCGCGCGGCTCGTAGGTCATGACGGGGCGGTAGACACAGCGGCAGCTCATGCCTTTGCTACATTCCGGCAGCGGCAAAAGAGGCGCGTCATCGGGCAAATATTCGGCATCGGGATCCAGCGACTGGCTGGCCAAACACCCCTCTCCGTCTACCTCTATACGAACCCCGCGAATAGACCCCTTAGCCTTCATACCCAAGCGATAGGCGGCCAAAGTTTTCTCGGCATAATCCGGCCGCTTGGCCATATCCTGATGAAAATCGTTCAACCAATTAAAAGACATAGGCTCTCTTCCTGCGCAATGTAGCGTAAATTTCTTGGCTAGCGCGCCGAATACCGGCAGGCATATACGTTAAGAAACTTTTGTCTCGGCACTTAACGCTGGTGGGTCAATCAAACGTCGCACCAATCGCGAACGGCCGCCAACCTTTTCGGCCCGATCCCCTTTACGAGCAACATATCATCTATAGTCGCCAACGGCCGCGCGGCGATGATCGATGCAGCCAAGGCCGGACCAATTCCGGGCAGATTCTGAAGCTCCGCCAATGACGCCGTATTGAGGTTGATCGGCCGAATCGTCGGCGTTGACCGGCGGCCGAACACCCGGCGAAAAGGCTCCGGCCGCTCCTGCTTCAACTTGGCTATCAGGGACGGTATCAAGTCGCGCCGCTGGCAGTAGTCGACCACCAGCATGGCCTTGCGGCCGACAGTCATATCGCCCGCAAAGTTCTGATACACCTCATAGAAGTGATCGAAGCAAAACTGCGTCAATTCCTCGTCGTTGTAATGGGCAACCAAAAATTGGCGGATGGTAGCGAGCGAAGACGTCATGGTCGAGAGATTAGGGCTAGTGTCGGGACATGAAGCATACTTTTATCGGCACCGTTCGTTTGTCAACGAGTGGGCGCTGGCTCATTCACAGAGATGCTGTCCGGCGAAATAACCTTGAGCCCGACCCGCGCCAGCGTCGGCGGATCGATCAGCATGTTGGTGTAGGAGGCATTCGCCAGGGGGCAATAGCACTCCTTGGCCGCGATGCTGCGCCGCACCTCCCTGATCTTGTCGCCAAACCAGATCTCCTTGAAATCATAGTTGTAATCTCGCAGATTGCCCAGATCGTCGGCCCGCACACAGCAGGGCCAAATCGTGCCGTCAGCATAAATCTGGGCGCTGGCCCAACCTGCATAGCAATCGATGACCTGCGTCTCCTCTTCCAGTATGCGCTTGACCAGCTTGTAGTACTCCACCCGAAAGGCCTCAGTGATGCGCGACACGCCTTTGTAACGCTTGCCCTCGACGTAAGCAATGAGGCGGTCAATGGCCGCGTTATACTGCTCCGGGCTAGGGGTGATGGGCAGGCCAACGGTATCCAGTTCCACCCGCGGCTCGGCGATCTCGGTGATGAACTGATCGGCGCCGGACTGCTCGGCATAGGCGATCAATTCGTCGAGGTGGCCGACGCTGAAAACGGATACGACCGAGTGAATGCCGATATTCAGATTGGGCAGACTGTCCCGCAACGCCAGTAACTGCCGCAAGCGCTCCTCAAATTTGATGAAATTGCCGGGAACGCCGCGGATCAAGTCGTGCTTCTCGCCCACCCCATCCAGCGACAGATTAATGATGAGTTGGCTGTCGGGGCAAGAGCGGGCGATACGCTCCACCTTGTCAGGAATCGTGCCCAGGAGGCTGTTGGTCGGGATGTTAATGATGCCCGGCCGGCAATGTTTGTAGGCCAACTGAGCCAGTTCAACGATATGGGGGAACATGAACGGCTCGCCGCCGCTGATTGTGAACCAGTAGGGCGCATTTCCCAGGGATGCCAGCGACTTGTCCCATTCGTCGAGTGTCAACTCGTTTTCGCGCTTCATCCAGATGTTGCACGTCAGACAGCGCGAATTGCAGCGGGGCGAAGGGGATAGTGTAATATTGAGCGGAAGCAGCTTGGGCCAACCAAGACGGCG
Organism: Promineifilum sp.; assembly: GCA_017983515.1. Lineage (GTDB taxonomy): Bacteria > Chloroflexota > Anaerolineae > Promineifilales > Promineifilaceae > Promineifilum. The sequence goes on from JAGOBF010000005.1 coordinate 140,637, forward strand.
GTAGGCCTGAAATAGCGGTACGCGGGCCAATACGCCCAGCATTGAATTCAAAGTGACTCTAACTCCTTGGTCGTCTCAGCGATTTCCCAGATGGTATGGCTGCGGTGAGCCTTGTAATCCTGTCGTCCCAGATAGCGGCCGTAGACCTCCAGCGCCACCACTCGGGCCGTCCACCAAAGCTGTTTCGGCCGCCAGTCCATGTTGCGCAGCAGCAAGCCGGCGATCTTCGTCCCGCTCATCGTGCTGACGGCATAGCCCAGCTGATTTTTCATCTCCAGATGACCGGCATAGATACGCCGCCTTTGTCGCAGGAAATCTTCGACGGTCTCAGGCCCCTTGTTAAAGACTACAGCGTCCGGCACATAACGAACCGCATACCCCTGGCCGCGAACCAGCGGCTCGACACTGGCCTCATCGACGGCCGTGTGCGGGGGAATGCGCTCGAATACCTTGCGGAAAGCGATCATTTCCCCGGCCTTGAAGCCGCGCAAATTCATCTCGTGATGCAGATTCCAAAGCAAATGTGCGGCAAAGCCCATAAATGTCGCCGGATCGTTGACCGGAATGGGGCGAGAAGCAGTCATGCCAATCTCTGGGTCGGCAAAAGGTCGTAGCAACCGCTCAATGGCTTCCTCGGCCGGCAGCAAGTCGGCGCTGCTGAGCACCAAGACCTCACATCGCGCCTCATTAATGAAGACATTCATCGCCGAGGCTTTGCCCTGGCGAGTCGGCTGGCTGAGAAGGCGAATTCGGCCATCCGAAATCGCGGCTTCACGCACGATATCTTCCGTGCCGTCGGTGCACCCGCTGGCGATGACGAGAATTTCGGCGATCTCCACTCGCTGGAAGCTGGACGCGCGAACACGGGCCAACAGGCGGCCGATGTTGGCTTCTTCATTGTGGGCCATGATACCCAGAGAGCAGCGAATAGTTTCCATTGTGATTCACTCGGAGACGGCCGAGCGCCGGATGCCGGTCGAAGTCTAGTCCATCGGAGGCGCAGGCGTCAAGCCGGTTGTGCTAATGCTCAGGCGTTGAAAAATTGAGCGATGGCCTCGGCAACAATAAGCGGGGCCTCGGGCGACAGGTCGGGATACATGGGCAGGGACAACAACGACCGTGCCGCGTCCTCCGTCACGGGCAAGCTGCCCGGCCGATATCCCAAACGCGCATAGGCAGGCTGTAGATGGACCGGTGCGGGATAGTGAATGGCCGTGCTGATGCCTCGCTCGCGCAGATGAGCGCGGAGTTCCTCGCGTCGCTCCGTGCGAATGGCGTAGAGATGGTAGACGGGGCGGTCGCCTGGTCGAACGACGGGCAAGACCAGGGGCAAGCGGGATAATCTCTCGTCATATGTCGCCGCCAATCGCCGCCGGCTGTCATTCTCCTCGTCCAGATAGCGCAGCCGCACGCGCAGGATAGCCGCCTGCAGTTCGTCGAGACGACTGTTAAATCCGGGCTCATCACTGATATAACGCTCACGCCAGCCATACTGGCGCAGTGAAAGCAGGCGCTCGGCCACGTCCGCGCGCGAGGTGGCTATCGCCCCACCGTCGCCCATAGCGCCTAGATTCTTGGTGGGATAGAAGCTGAACGCGGCAGCATCGCCCAGCGTACCGACCAGGCGACCGGCATAGCGCGCGCCGTGGGCCTGGGCGCAATCCTCGATGACCACTAGCCCATGCTCCCGCGCGAAGGTCAGGATGGGCGTCATGTCGGCCGGGCATCCGTAGAGGTGGACGGGGATGATGGCCTTTGTACGCCCGGTGATGGTCTTCTCCAATTCTCGCGGGTCGAGGGTCAGCGTACCCGATTCTACGTCCACCAAACGGGGGCTCGCGCCGGATAACTCGATAGCGGCCACCGTCGCCACAGCGGTGTGACTGACGGTGATCACTTCGTCCCCCGGTCCGATGCCACAGGCTCGCAGCGCCAGCAGCACCGCGTCCGTCCCCGAAGCGACGCCGGCCGTGTGCGACAGGCCGAGATAGCGCGCGAACGCCTCCTCAAAAGCCGCTACTTCGGTGCCCAGAATATACCAGCCACTTTCCAGCACCGCCGCAACGACAGGGTCAATCTCCGGCTGCAGGCGACGATAGGCCGCTTTCAGATCGACAAAAGGGATCATTTCGACAGCGGCCGTGGTCATTAGAGGTAGTGCTCGCGATGGGCGCGGAAGTATTCAATCGTCCGAGTCAGACCCTCGCGCAGGCCGACTTGCGGCCGCCAGCCCAGCTTGCTGCGAATTTTGCGATAGTCACCGTAGAAGTCGCCGATGTCGATGCGTCTGCGATCCTCGGGGAACGGCTTGAGCGCGAAATCGCCGCCGCCGTTCACCTCGATCATCAATCGTGCCAGATTAAGCAGGTTGATCGGCTCGTCGCCGCCCAGGTTATAGATTTGCCCATCAGCCACGTCATGGGCCGCGGCCATCAGCATGGCCTCCACCACGTCGTCGACGTAGTTGAAATCGCGCACCTGTAAACCGTCGCCAAAGATATTGAGGGTCTGCCCCTCCAACAACTGCCGTATCCACCAGCCAATGAACGTCTGTCGAGCGTCGCGAATGCGCATGCGCGGCCCGAAAGTATTGGTAAGCCGTAGTGATACGGCCCGCAAGCCATAGACGTTGTGATAGACGATATGGTACCACTCGCCGGCCAGCTTGTTGATGCCGTTCACGTCAGTGGGCTGCAAGGGGTGGCGCTCGTCAACCGGTAAATAGGTAGGGCGGCCGTAAATCTGCCGCGTGCTGGCGAAGACGATTTTGGCCGTCGGATTGCCGTGGCGGCAGGCCTCCAGCAGGGAGAGTTGGCTGCGGGCGTTGATCTCCAGATCAGTATAAGGGTCGATCATGCTGTCGGTATGACTGACCTGTCCAGCCAGATTGAAGATGATGTCCTGCTCCTGAACCAGGTAGCGCAATCCGTATTCATCGCGTATATCGGCAATGTTGATGCGCAACCGATCCTCAATGTTATGGACGTTGAAGATATTGCCGCCGTATTCGGGGATCAGCGAATCGACGATTAATACGTCAGCACCCAGTTCGACGAGGCGATGGGCCAGATTCGAGCCGATGAAGCCCAAGCCGCCCGTGATCAGGACGTGCTTGCCGCGAAAGCCAGCCAGGTGGTCAGTTGGAACCGTCGGCATAAGTTTGATTAGGGGTTGGAGTTGGGTTGTCGGCCGCGGCCGGCCGAGCGCCTTCTTTGCGCCATACCAGTCTGGTCCACAACCCGGTTAGATCGCGCGCCACCTGGGCCAGACGGCGAAAACGGAAAAACTGCGATTTGCCGTAGGCGCGGTGAAAGTGGTGTACCGGCGTTTCGGTCAGCCGAAAGCCGGCATCCTGAACTTTCTTCATCAGCTCGACGCAGATGACGCCGCTGTCGCTGGTCAGGGCGATGTTGTCGAATACTTCGCGGCGCATCAACCGAAAATCGCAATCGACATCTTTCAGTTTGAGACCGAAGGCGAGCTTGATGGTGTACTGATAGATACGGCCGATGATAATGCGGTGCAAGGGGTCCTGGCGCTCGATCTTCCACCCGTTGATAAAATCCACGTCATCGCTAATCAGCGCCGCCAGATTCTTCAACTCGCGCGGATCGTACTGCGCATCGCCGTCGGTGTAGAAAATCCAGTCCCGAGTCGCGCTGTAGAAGCCGGTGCGCAGCGCGCCGCCATAGCCTCGATTCTGGGGATGGTGGATGATCCGCACCTCGTTGGGATAGATGCGCGCCAGTTCATCGAGAACGGCGGCCGTGTGATCCTGGCTACCATCGTTGACCACGATAACCTCGTAATCGTCGGTCAATTCGCGCAAGGTCAGGAGGACGGAGATGACCATGCTGCTGATGGTTCCAGCGTCGTTGTAGGCCGGGAAGAAGGCGGAGATACTGCCGGTATTGTTCATAACAGTCACGCGGGGAGAGGCTTTGACGCCCCTGCCCCATCCCTTCCAATCTTACCGTCTCGCGTCTCTTTCGCCCAATCGCGTGCCCAAGCTCACCAAGGAGTAATCCGCAGGTTAAGCAGATTACGCAGCTTCTTCAGAGCTGCATTTGGAAAATAAGGGTACGCCTAAGCCAGACAAGTTATCTATCGGGTGTCAGGTTGCGGACAGGGATTACTTGTTATGTCAATAATGAGACGAGGTTCACGGGGGCCAAATTCGCAGATTACCCTGAGCCACAGACTTTAGAGATGGGCTTGAGCATAAAAACAGGGCTAGGGAGCAACCGTTATGTCAACGAGTTGCGCGAAGGTGGTATTCCGCATTGTTTCGAGACGCGCGCCCGATGCGGCGTCATACAGACCGATGACCAACTTATAGGTGCCAGGAAGGGTCTCTGCGGGCAATTCGATGGCGTAAGGGTCGGATACGGTTTCGGCCGCGGGCCAACAGGTAGAGGGCCAGCGCCCGCCAACCGGCCACCCGTCTTGTTGAGCGATTATCGTCTGTGACGAATCGAGCAGCTGGACAAACACGGTGTAGGGCCGCAGGGTCGGTCCATCCGCGCGCCAATAGAGTGTCAGGTCGAGAACGCCGCCGGCCGCGGCCGTGGTCTGGGGAAAATTGTAGCCGATCAGTCTTATCGTGTGATCGCCGGGTGCGATAAATGCCTCATCCGTCACGGCCGCCGGAACGGCCGGCGCGATCTCCGGCCGCTCAATCGGCAGAATGACGGCATAGAATGTGCGCCAACTCAGACCAATGCTGAGGGCCAGGACTAATTGGGCTACGAGCATCAACCATAGTCCGAGCCGATCGCTCGACCGGCGGGCAAATAGCCCCCCCGCCACCACGGCCGCCGCCGGCATAAACACCAGCCACAGACGGCCGACTTCCCCGCGGGTCGAACCAGCCAGGTTGATCACAACGAGCAGCGCAAGCAGAAGCAAAGCAATTCGCGCATCCGGCGAAGTCCCTTCCACGCGGCGAACAGCGCCCCATGCGCGCCACAGCAGGCCCACGACGACCAACGGCCCAGCGAACAGGAAGAGGTCGATGAGATTGGAACCAAGCCACCAGTCATAGCGGCGCACGCTGGTCACCAGTTCATAGTGCTGATCGAGACCAACCCGAGCCACCACCCAGGGCGCGACGCCCCAGCCAAGCCAATAGACCAGCCAGAACGCCGCAACCGCCACGGCAAAACCCAATACCATCGTCCATCTGCGAAGGGCAGGCTCGTGGCTCGACGAGGGTCTTAAGGCCCACCAGATCGCGTAAAACCCTAACAATACCCCCCAGGCGACATTGCCGAGGCTCAGGAAGCTCATCAGCGAGACAGTCAACCCGGCCGCCAAAATCGAGGCCAGACGCCCTTCCTGAAGCCCCACAACCAGCCAAAGCAGAGATACGAGCGACAAAAAGGCAAAGATCTGATCAGGTGTGGGCACGAAGACGAGCAGGGCGGGCAACGTCCCAGCCAATAAAGCCACTGCCCGCGCCGGGACGCGTCCAAACCACAGGCGGCCGAGGTGATAAGCGGGCAGGATGGTCAAGGCCCCCAGGAACACTGGCAACCAGGCCCACAAGAGAAGGGAGGCAGCCGTCGCCGGCGGCCGGGCCAGAAGCCAGAGGTCGGTACAGCGCCAATAGGTGGCCGGTCGAGCCAACCATGCGGCCAACCCCGGCAGCCGGCGTAGAGCATGGTCGGTCAACCAGTGTGCGGCGACGAAACCGGGCGGATGGGTGCGGGCGTGATCATTGTCAAAAGAGGTCATCAACTCGGGGAACCGGCGCAGGGCCGCGCCCAGATCGTCGATTTCGCCGGCCGTGGCCAAATAGCCGCTGGAGGCCTTCGACAGGGTGCGGTCGACCAGCTCCGCGCCGACGGCCGGGCGGTCGGCATAGACGAAAGCCAGTTGCAAGGCCACGTTAAGAAGAATAAGGGCGGTCAGGGGCAGAACAACCCGGTCATTCTCATGGCGCAGCCACCAACCGCCCAACGCCGCCAACAACATCGCTACCAGCAGCGAGGGCCACCAGCGCGCCACCGGACGCAGCAAGTACGGCCAGTACCATTCGCTCGTTTCCGGGGCCGGGCCGCGCAGACTGGGCCAGGCATCGGTCAAGATGAGTCCCGCCAGAACAAGCGCAAGTAGCAGAAAGAGAAAACCCAGGAGGCGGCCGCGCGGCATAGATTTGGAGAATAGATGAGAAAGGGTTACTCGTCAACGACGGCCGGAAAAGCGTGCTTTGGAAACGCTTGCCCTCCTGTGTTATGATCGCCACAGTCAACGCCACGGCTCAGGCGGCCCAGGCAGCGGAATCATTTCATGCAGCAACCACCCGCGTACACGACCCATCACGATCACCGCGGCATTTCGTCGGCCGACGAGGTCGATTTGACCGTGATCGTGCCTACCCGTAATGAGTCGAACAACATCAGCCCTCTGCTGGACAGGCTGGAAGCCGCCCTCGAAAATAAAAGCGCTGAAATTCTGTTCGTCGATGACAGCACCGATGAGACCGCAACTATCATCCGACGCGAAGCGGCAAGCCGCTCTCTGCCCATTAGACTCATCGCCCGGCCGGAGAGCCGGCGTAACGGGTTGAGCGGCGCGGTCGTCGAAGGGATGGAAGAGGCGCGCGGGCGGTGGTTCTGTGTCATAGATGCCGATTTGCAACACCCCCCGGAATCGATCCCCCAGTTGTTGGCCCAAGCTTCCCGCACGGGGGCTGATGTGGTCATCGCCAGCCGGCGGGCCGATATGTGGGGGCCGGTCGGGTTGAGCCGTGCCCGTGCGCTCACCTCGCAGCTTCTCACCATCCTGGCGCGCATGGTTTTCCCGCGCGTGTTGAAGAATGTATCCGATCCGCTAACAGGCTTTTTCCTCGTCCGGCGCGCGGCCATCGACATCGTCACACTCCAGCCGGAAGGGTTCAAAATATTACTGGAGATTCTCGCTCGTCACCCCGACCTGCGCGTCACCGAATTGCATTTCGAATTCGCCCCGCGCCGTGAGGGCCAGAGCAAGGCCGACCTTAATGAGGGTATGCGCTTCTTTCGCCACCTGACGCGCCTGCGCCTGACAGTCAATCAGCATCTCATTCGTTTTCTGATCGTGGGCCTAATGGCCGTGATGCTCAACCTGGCGTTGTTGGGCGGGCTGGCAAGCGCCGGGTGGCCGGTGCTCCGAGGGGCGACTGTGGCCGGCGCGGCAACCATTGCCGGTCTCCTGCTGGGCGAGATATGGGTGTTCAGCGATCGGCCACGCGGCCCGGTTAGTCGTCGGTTGGCGGGCATTCTGCTCCTCGGCTTTCTTTTCCTTTTCATCGTCTATCTGCCCGTGATCTGGGGGGTGGCGGTGCGTCTCGGCGCACCGGTTCTTGTGGGCGGGCTGGCTGCCATGTTTGTCGCCGGATTCGTCTACTACCTGTTTTCCGAGCAATGGATTTGGACGCGCGGCCTGATGATGCGTCCACGCGAAAACCTCTATTACGATATCCACGGCATACTGGCGATGGCGTCGCAGATCCCGCTGAACGATCTCGAATACTTTCTGGCGTCCACGCCGCCTGCTCGGGTCGATCTGCAACTTCGCGTTGATCGCCACGGAACGCCCAGCCGCGTACCAGGGGCCATCTGCTATGATGAGCAACTCGGCCGTTTCGGCTTTGGCCTGACAGTGATCCCCGGCGATTATACGGAGATCGTCGTATCGCCCCTGTTGGAAACGTCGCCCGCCTTTGTCTATACCAACGTTGTAGAGCCGGTCTTGCGTTGGCTCATGGTCACCAGAGGCTACTCCTTGGCGCGTGCCGGGGCGGTACGGTCGGACAAGAGAAAGGGCAAAGAGTCGCCGCAAGGCTGGCTTTTCACGGGTCGCTCGGATCTCGGTTATGCGTTGGGCCGACTCTGTCGGGAGGAACAATTCACCTTCATGGGCGATGATCGCGTCATCATCAGCCGCGATGGGCTGCTGCACAGCTTCCCCAAGCTCGTGACCGCGCGGCCGGAAATGCTGCCTGGCCAAGCCCGCACACTTCGCGCCTCCGTCGCCTTGCGCACCCAGCGGTTATTGTACTCTCGACCCATTCGCGGGTTGGGGTTGTTTCTCAGCCAGCGGCGGCTGCCGGCGGCCACCGTCAATACCTATCTGCAACGGATCATCCCCCAACCCAAATATCCACTCCATTCCCTGATCGACGGTATCGTCTATAGTGAGGTGGCGCTTCCGACCCTGCTCACCGTGCTGGAAAAAGGAGGCAAAGGGGCCGTCCCCCTGTCACTAGAAACGGCCATCGACCGGCTACTTGAACCCGATTATTACGCTTACGGTTTCCGACCCTACCCGCTCCTGATGGAAGCGCTTTCCACGTGGGACGGCCGCGATTGGCTCGAAGAAGAGCGCCAGATTTTGCGCTCCGGGCTGGCCCGTTGTCGCGTCCTCAGCTGGGGCCATGAAGACGACACGTGGTGGAAAGAGATCATGTCGCTCATACGCGATCCTCTGGAAGGCGGCCAGCTTTACCAGGCCTCATCCTCCATCAATCCGGTCTAATCCCACTCATACTTAATGATCCACCACTGCTAACACTATGGATTACAGAAAACCCGCCGTTTTCGGCGAAAATTGGTCACCCAGCCGCTACCAGGTGCTGCCCTACTTTGAGTGGGAGAAGTCCGTACTGGCCCGTCCTGACATCCGCCGCATTCTGGAGATCGGTTGCGGTAACGGCTGGAATTTGAGCCGTTTCGCGCAGAACGGCCGCGTTGCCTTCGGCCTCGATACCGTGCCGCAGCGCGTCGCCCTGGCCCAGACCCACGGCCCGGCGCTGCTGGCCGATGGCCTTCGCCTTCCGTTCGCGGCCGGCAGCCTGGACATGATCTACATCCAACACGTGCTGCACCACATCGGCGACGTGGAGCGCGCCCTGGTCGAGGTGCGGCGGTGCCTGCGTCCCGGTGGCGTTCTCTTCCTGGTGGAGACGGTCGAGGACAATCCTATCATCCGCTGGGGACGCCGGCTCTATCCGAGTTGGTTGGGCGACGAGATCAATGCGCCATTTACCTTTGCCGGGTTGGCGACGCAGGTAGCCGACAACGGCTTCCGCGTGCAACGGGCCGGGCAATATAGCGTCTTGTTCTGGCTGTGGGAGATCATGCCGGATCAATTTCCTCCGTTGGAAAAGTTGACGCCTTACGTAGTGCCAGTCGAGCGCGCTCTACAGAAGGGCGTTCGCCGGCTCGGCGCGCATTGCTACTTGGTAGCCGAAAAGGAGACTCTCGGCCGCTAACGGCCGGCGCCATGTCCTCCCTTCGTCTGCGCCTTCAGTTTTTGGGGCTGTCCTCCTCTGCTCTCCAGAGTGGTTTCCTGGCCGTGGCGATGATTGTCGCCGGCGGTTTCGATTATGCCGCCAACATCGTCGCCGGCCGTCGCCTCATCCCCCTGGAGTTCTCCGTGTTTGTCACGGTGACCGCTGTTCTACAAGTTATGGTGCAGGCGACCAACGTCATTCGCAACGTCGTCGCCTTTTACACGGCCGAGTCAACCGTTTTCGCCGACGCCTCGGAGCGCGTCGGCATGGTCTTGCGGCGCTCCTGGCGCTGGGCTTGGCGCTGGGGGCTGGCGGCCGCTGCCACAATGGCTTTGGCGGGGCCGGTTCTGGCCCGGTTTCTGCGAGTCGACTCGCCCTGGCCCTTATGGGCGGCGGCCCTGACACTGTTGTTGCTGTTTTTGCGGCCAGTCACCGACGGCACGCTGCAGGGCGTCCAGCATTTTTGGGGCCTCGGCTGGGTGCAAATCCTGCAATCCATCGCCCGTCTAGGCTTCACTATCCTGCTGATAGGGCTGGGCGGGCAAGCGGCCGGGGTCATCCTGGCCTTGCCGCTAGGCAGCATTCTGGCGCTCGGCCTCGCTTTTCTGCTCCTGCGGAACTATTTTCGGGCGTCCCCCTCATCGGCCACGCCGCGACCCATTAGCCGGCAATACTCCCTGATCACCCTCGTCGGTTTACTGGCCTTCGCGCTCATGGTCAATATCGATCCAATCCTGGTACGGCGCTTGTTTGGTGACGCCACCGCCGCCGCCTATGCCCCCATCGTGACTTTGGGCAAGATGAACCTGTTCATCCCTCTGGGCATTGGCCTGGTTCTCTTCCCCAAGGCCACCCAACGGCAGGCGGCCGGGCGAGACTCGCGGCCGGTCTTGTTGCTGGCCCTGGCAGCGACGCTGTTACCCGGCCTGGCACTCACACTATTCTACTGGATCGCGCCGGGGCACATCGTCCACACCGTCTTCGGCGAAGCTTATGCCGCTCCCGGTGCGGTGCTGGCGCTCGTCGGTCTGGCGACAACACTCTACGCCGGAGTCAACATCTGGCTAAATTACGCCCTTTCCCTTGAGCGGTACGGCTATATCTACGCCCTGGCAACGATTGTGTCCGCCCAGATCGGGGCCATGCTGCTGTTCCATGCGCGACTGGAATCCATTGCCCTTATCATGATAGCGACCGGAGTCACGGCCAATCTCGCCGGATTGCTGACGACATTTCATAAACAGGCCCCACCTCACGTAAAACAGGCGTGATTTTTAGTTGAGGACGACCACGACCATGAGCTAGAATTGATCAGGTCGTTCCAGTCTATCTATTCCTGCTCCTGGGGTCGGAGGCTTTCATGCATGATTATTATCTAACGAAGTCGGATTTTAAGGTCGCCCAGTCCTGTCCGACCAAGCTCTTCTACCACAAGAGGCACTATCCGACCCGCGAGGAAGGCGACGAATATCTAGGCCATTTGGCCGATCAGGGATATTTGATTGAGGCTTTGGCCCGCCTATTTTATCCCGACGGCCGCTGGCTGGGATTTCAAAAGGATGTGGAAGCGGCGGCGTGGGACACGATGGCCGCCTTGTCGGGCAACGGAACACTATTCGAGGCCACGCTCATCAGCGGCGGCAAACTGGCCCGCGTCGATATTCTGGTTCGGCGGGGCGATGTTTTCGAGCTGATTGAGATCAAGTCATGCAGCTTTGATCGCCAAAAAAACGACGAGCTCGTCCAAAACGGCCGGCCCAACCTCTTTCGTTCCCCTCGCTCCCCCGATGGAATTCGCAGCGAATGGCGGCCGTATCTCGAAGACGCCGCTTTTCAGACCAGCATTCTGCAAGATATTTTCCCCGGGGCGACGATCATCCCTTACTTGCTCATGCCCGACACCAGCCGCGCTTGCCACATTGACGGGCTGCACCGCCGCTTTGCCCTGCGCCCGGCGCAAGATCACCAGGATCAGTTACCCTATTCCGACTATACCGGCGACCCGCGAGAGATCCGGCGCAATCCGATGCTGGTGCGCGTCGACGTCTCCGCGGAGATTCAACTGCTCCTGCCCGAGGTCCGCCGCCGCGCGGATACGTACGTCAAGAGCCTGATCCCGGAATTAACCCGCATCGCCACGCCGCCGTCCACCCACTGCCGCGCCTGCGAGTATCGCATCCCGGACAATCAAGAGAGCGGCTTCCATGAATGCTGGGGGCAGATGGCAACGATCAAGCCCCATATTTTCGATCTGTACCACGTGAGCCAGATCCGGAGCGGCGATGGGCCGGCGGCCGACCAACTGATTGCCCAGGGCAAAGCCGGTCTGTTCGACATGCCCGAGAAATACCTCGCTCGCAGCGACGGCACCCTCGGCGAAAATGCGCGCCGCCAACGAACACAGATTCAGTGCACCAGAGACCAACGCGAGTGGATCAGCGACGAACTGCGAGATGCCCTGGAGTCACTGACCTACCCGTTACATTTTGTCGATTTTGAGACCTGCGCGCCGGCCATCCCTCGCTACCAGCGGATGCATCCTTATGAGACGATTGCCTTTCAATGGAGTTGCCACACCATCGTTACCCCTGATGCCCAGCCACGACACGCCGAGTGGCTGCAAGCAGCCGACATCTTCCCAAACCCGGCTTTCGCCAAGTCTCTCCGCCGGCAAGTGGGTGATGAGGGATCGATCCTGATCTGGTCGACCCACGAGAAGACTGTGTTGCGATCGGTTCAAAAACAATTGGCCGAACGCGAAGACGGTGAAGGCGATACCGTGGAGTGGATCGGCCGTTTGTTGGCCGGCGAGCGGATGACTGACCTGAACGACCTTACCCGCAAGCATTACTTCCATCCCCGTATGGGTGGGCGCACGTCGCTCAAAGTCGTGGCCGATGCGGTGTGGCAAGCCGATCCCCACATCCGCGCCCGCCTGCCGCACTATCATCGGGAGATGGGCACAGGATCAACAAGCCCTTACCAGGCGCTGCCGCCGCTAGTCATCGGCGACAGGCAAATTGCGGTAGCCGAGGGCGTGGGGGCAATTCTGGCATACTACGCCCTAATAGAGCGGATGACGGCTAACGCCACCCTGGAGGTCAGCCGTTGGCGACGCCTGCTCTCGCAGTATTGCGAGCTGGATACGATGGCCATGGTGATGGTGTGGTGGCGCTGGCGACGGCTAACCGGGCAGATGGCATAATATGATCGAGACAGTTATCTCGCGAGATGGATCATTGTTCATGCGCAGCCGATAATCCTGGCGGCTCTCTTGCTTTCCATTGCCGCTCACATAATCTTTATGATGATGCATTACGTGGGCAACCGCCTCGGCCACAACCACAAACTCCGGATTGCGGACGAGCATCAACAGTACAGCACCAGCATCGTGGGCCGTGGGAAGACCCATCAGCTGATCCACTTCGCTCAAAAATCGTTTTTGTCCCGCCCAGGTGTGGCATTTGACTGCCATCATGCCTTCTCCCTCTAACCCAATACCCAAATCGGTACGGGCTATCGGCAACAACTCCAGGCTACCCATCTCATTATCAAGCCCAGACTGAAGAGTCAGCAGCAGTTGATCGCGCAGTTCCTCATCACTCTTGCGCGCGTAAATGCCCGGCAGACGGGCAAATTGAGCGCCGACATCCTCGACGATTTGCTGCACCCGCGTGTAGACCTGACGAATGGTAGCAGCCCTATCGGTGCGGCGCGGCCCGCTCATTTGGGTCGCCATCGCGGGCGTCAACGGCGTTGTGCCTTTGGCCAACCGCCTCTTTTCACTACTCTTGAACTCGCGCAGCCAGTGGGCAAACAAGCTGCTGTCAGGCCATAGATGGTCGCCGGTGGCGGCCAGGACACCATAGCACTTGAGCCGATCGATAGCCAACTCAATTTCCTGCTCTCCATAAGGCAAGCGGCCGACAGGTTTTTCCTGGGCCACAGTGGTCGCCACGTCACGTTCCACGTCACTGAAGTTGCCCCACCACTGCTCGAAATAAGGACTCATCTCTGACGCAAGCCTCTGATTGAGTTGGCTCGGTTGTGGGCGCTCGCCCTGCGCTTTGGCCATCAACCAATCCGCGGCCACGGCCTGGACAAAAAACGGCAGCGTCCCGGCATGATGTCGAATGAAGGCCACGTCTTCATCATCGGCCACAATTCCCACACTGCGGGCCGGAATCTTGACCAGATCCTCCAAATCGCCGGGGCTGAGGCCAGAAAGATAGATGGGTGTCGGAAAGAAGATGTTGTAGAAGGGCGACGTGGGCGGCAGGCCGACGAAGTTGCCAAGTCGATTATTGTCCCAATAAGATGCTGTGACATAGGCCAGTTCGTAATCCCACACACCAGCCAGCGCGCGTAACTCCGTCAAGAAGTCGGCGTTGAAGTTGGCCGTTCGCAACTGGTCGAATTCATCCATCAGCAAGACGATGCGACGACCACCAAACTCGTAGAGCAGCGATTCCAGCTCGTATACGTCGGCCGTGGGCCGCGCGCGGTCTATGCCCGCGGGCACCCGGGGCAGGCTGCTCAGCAATTTGCGGTAGACGCGACCATAAAATTCAGCCGCCGTCTTGCACGCAGAGACATCTACATAGATCATCAGATAGCGTCGCGGGTCGGGCAGAAAGGAAGCCATCACCTCGGGATGAGAGATGTATTGCAGAAACGAAGTCTTGCCCGCTCGCCGCAGTCCCAGGATGCTGACGCAGTGGGTCTGTGCGCCGGCCAATGTTTCAAAGAATTGGCGGGTTTGGCCGGTCCGGCCGAAGAAGTTGTCCGGTAATCTAACCGGCGGGCCAACCACATAGGGCGTTTTCATGCGTGCGATCCCTCCGGCCCACCAACCCACCCCTCATTCCTATAGCCCTCGATAACCATTTGCTCGATTACCTTTTCCACCTCTATGGCCTCGATAGGACGCCGCTCATATCGTCGATTAGCCAAACTCACCAGACGATGGCAAATCGTCTGGATCAGAAACGGGTGACCCTTCGTAAATTCCCAGATTCCGGCAACCGCTCCATCATTGATAATCAACAGTCCTTCCACCGGTCTCCGGATGAGGGTTATCGATTGTTGGAAATCAAGCGGCGGCACCTCGTAACGCGCGGTAAGATTCGTTAGGGATGTCCAGAAGGGTTCCAGCAAGGCAGCCGAGCCGCAGAGCAAAAAGACAATGCGCGCTCGATGCTGAATCTGTGATCGCAAGTAGACCAGCACTTCCGGCTCGAGTGTCCCTGCTTCGATGCCGGCGCGGATTTCCTCAAATTCGTCAATCGCCAACAGGATTAGGCCGTCGTCGGGCAAGGTCTCCTCAAGCCGGTCGAGAGAGCGGTCGAAGGCCGCAAAGGCCGTGGCGCCGGGCACGGCGTCATCCGGGGTCGAAGGCTCCAGGCCTGACAAAGTTACCCGGCGGTAAATGTCCCGCGCCAGGCGGCGCAGCCATTCATCCGTCGGCCGTCCGGCATAACGTTGCAGGTCGATGTAAGCAGGGAAAAGCCGGCGCGCCCGCCCTTCGCGAAGCGGCCGACCGCGTTCACCTTCCACTAACTGATAGAGTGTCGACGTCTTGCCGATACGACGCGGGCCGTGGAGCAAGAGCGCGTTTGGCTGACCGGCGACGGACAGATTCTCGTCGAACCAAGCAAAGAGGTCTTCGCGCCCGACATAGAGAGAGGATGAGACGCCGGTCAAGGGGCGGCCAACAATAAACGGATTAGCGATCAGTGCCGCGGCCTCAGGTGGCGCAATATCCATAGGATTCGGTAGTTCCTTATTCACGTCCAGCGCCACGGCCCACGTGCCGACCCCCGCAAAACCGCCGCGCATGGTAATAGAACGCCCAATCGGGCAATCATCCGTTACGAGTTGTTGGTACTACCGATAAATCTGTTGATCGTTTCCGACCCGGACGAGCGCGACCGATGCCCACAAGGTGCATCGATTGCGACAACATTATAGGTAATATGTATCAGGGCGACAAGCGGTAAATTTAGCGGCTGTGGGCGACCAGGATATGACGGTAAAGCGCGGCTAACTGCCGGGCGGCCACGGCCCAACTGAATTGAGCACTGCGTTGATATCCCGCTGTGCTGAGTCGTTGCCGAGCCGCCGGATCGCTCAACAGCTCGATCATGGCCCTTGACCAACCGGATTCGTCGTGGGGAGAGAGCAACACGGCGCTACCGCCACCAGCCACTTCGGGCAGACTGGAAGCATCGGACGACAGCACCGGCGTGCCGCAGGCCATCGCTTCCAGCAACGGCAAGCCAAAACCCTCATACAGGCTGGGGAAAGCCAGGAGATCGGCCGCCGAATAGAGCGCGGGCAGATCGGTGTCATCGACAAAACCCGCTAGCTTGACGCGCTCTCGCAGCCCTTGCCGCTCTATTTCCGCCGGCAGTCCCTCATCCAGCCAACCCTTGCCACCTACGATCACCAGCGAATGGGGATGATGGTCGGCGACGGAACGAAAGGCGCGCACCAGCATCTCGTAATTCTTGCGCGGCTGGACGGTGCCGACGGCCAGCACGAACGGTCTTTGCAGTCCATAACGGACCGAAACCGCGTCAAGGGCGGCCGCATCGACTACCGGCTGGAAGCGTTCGTTGACGCCGCTATACAGCACGGTAATGCGCTCCGCAGCCACGCCCCAGAACGATTGTAAATCACGTCGCGTCGATTCCGAATCGGCCAGGATATGAGTGGCCCGAGCAACCGACCACGGTACGACGCGGTTGAGATAATCGACCAACTTGGGCGGAAAGGTCTTCGGGTAGTGGACAAAGGACAGGTCGTGGACGGTCAGGATAGTCGGAATTCGGCCGCTGACGGGCGGCAGAACGAAGTCGGGCGAATGAAACAGATCTAGCGGGCCGGTGAAGCTCTGAACCGGCAATGGCAGGCGCGCACGATACCAAAGCCGGTACAGCCAGCGCTCATCAAACGGCGCAGGGTAGTGAACAACGCCCGGCGCGACCGGCAAAGGATCGGCAACGGGCATGACAGCCGGTGGCCGGGCCGAGAATAACTTGTAGGCGAAGTCGGGCGCCTCAACGACCAGGGCCTGAATCAAGTCGCGCGTGTAACGGCCGATTCCTCCACCCTGGGTCAGCGCGGCCGTGACGTCAAAACCAATGACCGCCCTGCTCCGGCCGACCATTACTCCACGTCGTTATAGGTCCAGTGACGGTTGGCGAAAAAGTTCCAGAACAGCACGACCAGCACGGCCACGGCCAGCGACAGGTTATCGGCCAGCCGCGTCGTGTAAGCCTGTAGTGCCCCGACGTTGCTCACCAGTGAACGGAAGACGGGGGTCATGAAAAAGACAATGGGAATGCGAATTAGCACGCCCACGGCGCTGACGATGAAGAACATCGTGAACTGCCGCCGCCGCGACCGCGACCGCGAATCCGGATAAGTCCAATAACGGTTCCAGAGGAAATTACTGAACACCGCCGCGACGAAGGAAATCGCCGAGGCGATAGTCGGGCCTAGATGGGTGATAAAGTAATTGTCGATACCGAAGCCGCTCAAAAGGACGTATAACCACGTGCCCGGCAGGACGAGGGCGTTAGCCGGGTTCAGCAGCAAATTGAAGATGCCGAAATCGACGATAAATCCGATTCCGCCCACGACGAGAAATTTGATGAAACGCTCGGCTTCCTTGGGCTTCACCCCAAAACGGCTCGATACGTCGGCAAAGTATGTGATCATTCTGGACATTCCTAATCCACCACCTGGCTCCGCTTGTCTATAGACTGCTCAGGCGGACTTTCCAGTTGGAAGCCGGACCAAGCGAATAATTGTAACAGGCCAATCATCACGCCCAAGTGCACGTAAATATTGTTCACGTAAAGTTTATCAACCAGATGATGTACTGCCAACGCCACCCAGACCGCCAATAGTCCCACGACAATCCCACGCTCCGGCCACGCTATGCGTTGGGCAAGCCGGATGGACTGGCCCATGAGTACGATCCAGAAGACGACGTAGGCCAAAAGGCCCGGCAACCCGACTTCGGCCAACAAATTCAAGTAGTAATTATGTGCGTGACCCAGCGCGTCGGGAAAGTTCAATAGATCATAGTCGCCGTAGGCGGCGGCATAGTTCCCGAAGCCGACCCCCGTCCACAGGTCGTCGCGTGCCATAGCGACGGCCGCCTGCCAATGGGCCAGCCGCTCGATGACCGAATAGTTGGCGTCGTTGATATCTACTCCGCGCACGTCGTCCAGCGTAAATTCATCGCGAAAGCCGCCGAGACGGTCAACGACGGCCTGGGCCGGCGCGAACTCGGCCGATGTGCCAACCAACAGGCCGCCCCCCAACAATACTGCCGACGCGCCCATGAGCAAGAAGCCGGGCAGCAACCGCCGGGAACTGAAAAGGGCCACCACAGCCAGACCCGCCAGAAATCCAAGCCAGGCCCCACGACTCCAGGAAAGGATCAAGCCCAGCGAACCGGCGATGGCCGCTACCAGCGCGATGCCCAGCCAAACGCCATAGGGCGACAGATGCCGGCTCGTGCCATGGCCTCGCCGGCGCTCACCCCAGGCTACCAGAAGCCCCAACAGCAGGCCGATAGCCAGCAGCGCTGTCAGGTTCATGTAACCCCCGAATGGGTTGGGTTGTTCAAAGGTTCCGTAGGCTCGGTAAAACCGGCCCAGCACAAGGAAGTGCTCCGGCCCCTTGCCTCGCAGGCCAAATTGCCAGATGCCGATAAACGCTTGCACCGTCCCCGCCGCCAGCAGCATGACCAGCACAAGACGCATGACGGCAGGGAAACCGGCCGGCCGCCGAGAAGGATCATTCGACAGATCGAGGATCAACCAGACGATCAATCCGATTTCCACCCACTTCAATAGCTCAATCAATCCCAGGGGGATCGAGTAGGCATCCAATAGGGTCGCGGCGGCGATCAGGATGAGCAATAGCCAGGGAATGTTGAATACAGTATAAGGGACGCGCAACCGCCGGCGAGACAACCCCGTCCCGATCCAGGCTGCCAACGTCAGCAATAGGGCGATTTGCCCGCTGTCCAGCAACGTGGGGCCAAAGATGATGGCCTCTAGCGCACCGAAAGGGCCAAGGAGTAAGGCCACCGCCAGGCCGAATAGTGGGTAGAGGATGGCGACGACCAGCAGCGCCGCGCCAACCACCAGCCCCGCCGCTAGGGCCAACGGTAGCCGGAAGATGAGCAGGGCCATGACGACGGCCGCCGCATAGACGACCCACTCGCTTGACGGCCCTCGGGCAAAACGCGGCGATGCAAGACGACTGATCAAATTCGCTGCCGAAAATATTCGATAGTTTGCGCCAGCCCTTCTTCGACTGAGACGCGGGGTTCCCAACCGAGAATGGAGCGAGCGCGGGTAATGTCGGGCCGGCGCACCTGGGGATCATCGACGATGCGATCGTCCGTCGGTTCGATGCAGACGATCTCCGAACTGCTGTTCGCCAGTCGAACCATCATCTCGGCCAGTTCCATGACGCTCATCTCCATGTCCGGATTGCCGATATTAACCGGCATCGGCTCATCGGAGAGAAGCAAACGATAGATTCCCTCGATCAGATCGCTGTAGTATTGATAGGCGCGGGTCTGTTGGCCGCGGCCGTAGACGGTAATCGGCTGATTGGTGAGGGCCTGATAGATGAAGTTCGGCACGGCGCGGCCGTCGTTCAGCCGCATGCGCGGCCCATAGGTATTGAAGATGCGCACAATGCGGGTCTCCAGACCGTGATAACGATGATAAGCCATGGTAATGGCCTCAGCGAATCGTTTGGCCTCGTCATAGACGCCACGCGGACCGATGGGATTGACGTGGCCCCAATAGGATTCCGGCTGCGGATTCACCTGCGGGTCGCCATAAACCTCGGACGTGGACGCCAGCAGAAATCGCGCGCCCTTTTGCTTGGCCAGACCCAATGTGTTGTGCGTGCCCAGCGAGCCGACCTTAAGCGTCGGAATAGGATGCTCAAGATAGTCATTGGGGCTCGCCGGCGAGGCAAAGTGGAGGACGGCGTCGACCGGACCGGAGACGTAGATATATTGGCTGACGTTATGCTTGATAAAGCTAAATCGCTCGTGCCCATAGAGATGGGCGATATTGTCCATGCTGCCGGTAATTAGATTATCCATACCGACAACCGTATGTCCCTCGGCGATAAAGCGATCACACAAGTGCGATCCCAGGAATCCGGCGGCGCCGGTAATTAATACTCGCATATGATCTCCGGATGTATGACGGCCCGTGTGGATGGAGCGTTTTGATCGGCCCTCAACTGATGATTACCAGGCAATCCATTTTCTTGATTTCAATCCTTGATTTTACCCCCGGCAGAGAGTGCGGGCGAATCCGCGTCCGTGCTATAATCTATTGTCATGGATAACGGAGCGACCTTACCTCCTGCCCCGACGCAGGAAGTTGACATTCACGACAAGCGCAAAGCCGATCACATCCGGATCAACCTGGAAGAAGATGTAGATTTCAAGAAGCTCACCAATGGTCTGGAAGCTTACCACTTCATGCACCAGGCGCTTCCGGAACTGGATCTGGCGACAATTAGTACGACCACTGAGGTGTTGGGCAAAACGCTCCGCACGCCCCTACTCATTTCGTCCATGACCGGGGGTACGGCCAAAGCGCGCGAGATCAACCGCACGCTGGCCGCGGGCGCTCAGGCCACGGGCATGGCCATGGGGCTTGGCTCAATGCGAGCCGGCATTGAAGACCCGGCGCTGGAGTCTACCTACCAGGTGCGCGACGTCGCTCCCGATATCCTGCTGTTTGCCAACCTGGGCGCGGTGCAGCTCAATTACGGCTATGGAATAAGCCAGTGTCAGCGCGCGGTGGAAATGATCGAGGCCGATGCTCTCATCTTGCACCTGAATCCCCTGCAAGAAGCCGTACAACCCGAAGGCGACGGCAATTTCGCGGGGTTACTCGATAAGATTGAGGCCATTTGCCGGCATCTGTCTGTGCCGGTCGTAGCCAAGGAAGTGGGCTGGGGATTCTCGCGCGAGGCGGCCCGGCAACTGGCGAACGCGGGCGTGGCCGCCATCGACGTGGCCGGAGCGGGGGGAACTTCCTGGAGCCAGGTCGAAATGTACCGTGCCCCCACCGCCCGCCACGCCCGAATCGCCGGGGCATTTATCGACTGGGGCATTCCTACGGCCGACTCGATTCGCTACTGCCGCGAGGCTGCGCCCCACCTGCCCATTTTTGCCAGTGGTGGCATCCGCGACGGCATCGAGGCAGCCAAATGTATCGCGCTCGGCGCGTCGCTGGTCGGGTTGGCCGGCGAATTTTTGCGCGCGGCCGACCGGGACGGCATTGAAGGCGTCGTGGAATTATCCGACACGATCTCCCAGGAATTGCGAGTGGCGATGTTTTGCGCGGCCGCCGGCGATCTCCATAACCTTGCCCAGACACCGCTGTACAAAACGTTCTAATCGAAACATTCATCCCTTACGTGACGCCATGACGAACCCACTTGATACCCTATCGGCTGCTTTCCTGCCGGCCATCGACGCCGAAATGCGGACCGTACTCGGCGCTGATGAGCCAAGTCGTGCCGCCAACCCCTTTTATGGCATGATCCATTACCATATGGGCTGGGCGAATGACCAGTTGCGGCCGATTGAGAGCAACGGCGGCAAACGCATCCGGCCCATCCTGTGCTTGTTGGCCTGCGTCGCCTCCGGGGGTGACTGGGAGCAGGCCGTCCCGGCCGCCGCGGCCATCGAGATTCTGCATAATTTCTCGCTCGTCCACGATGATATTCAGGATAACAGCCCCACCCGGCGCGGTCGTCCCACGCTCTGGACGCTCTGGGGCCAACCCCAGGCGATCAATACCGGCGATGCGATGTTCGCCATGGCCCATCTGGCGCTGAGCCGCCTGGCGGAAGAGGGGGTGCCGCCGGCCGTTGTCGTGCGCGCCTTGCGCCGGTTCGACGAGACGTGCATCGCCCTGACCCAGGGTCAGTATACCGACATGAGCTTCGAGACGCGAGACGCCGTCGACGTCGAAGAATACATCGCCATGATCACCGGCAAGACGGCCGCCTTGATCGGCCTGGCCGCCGAATTAGGCCCGCTGGTTGCCCGCGCCGATGACCAGCGGATTCGCGCGTTTGCCGACTATGGTTTGAATATGGGGCTGGCCTTTCAGGTTCAGGATGACATTCTAGGCATCTGGGGTGACGAAGACCTGACAGGAAAATCCGCGGCCACCGACATCACTACGCGCAAGAAGACCTTGCCCGTCCTCTACGCCCTTTCGAAGAGCCCACAACTACGAGAGCTGTATGATGGCGAAGTAACCGGACAAGAATTTGTCCGCCGGGTGGTGCCGATTTTGGACGAGACCGGCGCGCGCCGCTTCGCCGATGATGCCGCGGAACGATACACCAACATGGCAATCGCCGGGCTGTCGGCCGCACAACCCGTCGAGCCGGGCGCCGGCGCCTTGAGAGATTTGACCGCCACCTTGTTGCGGCGCGATTTCTAACAAAAAGACCGGACAACCACGCGGTTATCCGGTCTTGCTCGTCAATTACCTAACCTTTGGAAGATTATTCGCCTTCAGCGTCCTCTTCGTCGTCTTCCCAGGTCTCTTCTCCTTCGACATCTTCCACCGCGAGGTCGGCCACGTCTTCTTCTTCCCAGCCTTCCTCGTCCTCATCCCAGTTGCTATGCTCGTCAACTTCATATTCGCTGACGATGGCCACGCGCGAAGCATCGGCCGCCGCGGCGGCGATTGCCGCCAGAATCTCAACGTCTGTGTCGTCGTCGATCAAGGCGCTGCTGGTCAGACGTGTCGCTCCGGCCGCTAGCTCGGGATCCATGAAGAAATCTTCCGGCAATTCCAGAGGTTCGTTTTCTTCCGGACGGAAGCCCGTGCCGGCAGGGATCAGTTTGCCGATGATGACGTTTTCCTTCAGACCGATGAGACGATCTTCCTTACCGGCAATGGCCGCCCCGGCCAGCACCTTGATGGTATGCTGGAAGGAACTGGCCGACAAGAAGCTGTCGGTGTTGAGTGATGCTTTGGTAATGCCCAAAAGCACCGGCTCGGCCTGCGCCGGCTGACCGCCCTCGATCTCCACTTCCTCGTTCCTTTCCTGGAAAAGAGGTGCATCGACCAGATCTCCGGGCAGCATGTCCGTGTCGCCAGACTCAGTCACCACAACCTTGCTCAACATTTTGCGAATTATCACCTCAAAATGCTTGTCGTGGATGTTCTGTCCTTGCGGACGATAGACCTGCTGCACTTCGCGCAAGAGGTACTGCGTCACGGCATCGCGACCCAGAATCTCCAGGATGCGATGCGGATTGCGTGATCCCTCAGTCAACTGATCGCCGGCCTGAACCTGTTGGCCGTTACTAATGAGCAGCCGAACACCGGCGGCGATTTCGTAATCGCGCTCCTCGCGACTCTCCCAAGTGACCCGCAGGCCGCTTTCGTCGCGGGTCACACGGCCCGGATGGCGAGCGTGGATAATCTCATCGCCGCTCTCGGCCAACGTTTCGCCGACCACAACTTCCTTGTTGTTCTCCACCAGGATGTTCCATCCGGACGGCACCTCGTAGATATCATCGACGAGTTTCATATTGGTAACGCCCACGTGCCGCACGCTATCAACCACGCGCAGCGCGCCGATACCGTCGATTTCCGTCATGACCGCTTCGCCGCGGGGCCGCTGACGAGCTTCAAACAGCTCTTCAACTCGCGGCAAACCTTGGGTGATGTCACCACCGGCCGAAGCGGTACCGCCGGTGTGGAACGTGCGCAGCGTCAACTGCGTGCCCGGCTCGCCGATAGATTGCGCGGCCACAATGCCGACGGCCACCCCCAGGTCCACGGGCTTGCCGCGGGCCAGGTCGGTGCCGTAGCACTTGCGGCAGATTCCCAGCCGCAACTCGCAGGTCATAGGCGAGTGAACGTAGACCTCGCTTACGTTGATCCCGTCCACGGCATCTGCCGTTTCGGCGGTGAAATAATCGCCTTGGGCAATCAGGATTTCGCCGGTCTCCGGGTCGGATACCGTCTCGGCCGCGACGCGGCCGATTAGTCGTTCGGCCAGTGTTTGCTTGCCAAAGTTATCACTGCGCCGCACCCAGATGCCCTTGTCCGTGCCGCAGTCCTCTTCCATGATGATGATGTCCTGGGCCACGTCGACGAGTCGGCGTGTCAGGTAACCGGCGTCGGCCGTACGCAGGGCGGTGTCAGCCAACCCCTTACGTGCGCCATGGGTAGAGATGAAGTATTCCAGCGCTTCCAGACCTTGCCGGAAGTTCGACTGGATGGGCACCGGGATGATTCGACCCTGCGGGTCGGCCATCAGTCCGCGCATACCGGCCAGCTGGGTAATGGGGCCGAAGCCACCCTTGCCCGCGCCCGACAGGGCCATGATCGCCAGCGGCCCATAGGGATCCATGGCCTTCTTCACGGCGTCAGCCACTTGATCCTTGGCCTCATTCCACTGCTCGATGGTCCGCTGATACTGTTCGTCTTCCGTCAAGAGGCCGCGGCGGAACTGGCGGTCGATCTCGTCGACCCGCTTCCGCGCGCCGTCGAGAATGTCGCCACGCTGCTCAGGAATGGTCAGGTCGGCCACAGCCACGGTTGTGCCGGATACGGTGGCGAACCGGAAACCGATATCCTTGATCGCGTCAACCATCAAGATGGTATCTTCATCGCCGATAATCTGGTGGACGCGGTTGATCAGCGAGTTGACGCCGGCCTTGTCCAGAATGCGATTGACGAAACGCGCTTGTTCGGGCAGGGCCAGATTAAACAAAGCGCGGCCGGGCGAGGTCTCGATGATCCGCGTGCGCGCTCTACCGTCAACGTAGCGCGTGCCGTCATCCTTCCAATAGGTGCGGGTCTGGACTTTGATTTTGGCGTGAATATCCACATAGCCCAGCTCATAGGCGGTTTCGATTTCCTCCAGGCTGCTGAAGATACGACCTTCGCCCATCCTGCCATCGCGGATCATGGTCAGGTAATAGACACCAAGCACCATGTCCTTCGAGGGGCCGACGATCGGCTGACCGTCGGCCGGCTTCAGAAGGTTGCGCGAGGCCATCATCAGAGACTTGGCTTCTTCGACGGCCTTGTCCGACAGGGGCACATGAACGGCCATCTGGTCGCCATCGAAGTCGGCATTAAAGGCCGCACAGACCAGAGGATGCAACTGAATCGCCTTGCCCTCGACCAGCTTGGGCATAAAAGCCTGGATGCCCAGACGATGCAGCGTCGGCGCGCGATTTAGAAGGATGGGCCGGCCCTGGATGACTTCCTCCAACACCTCCCACACCTCCGGCGGCTGGCGCTCCATAAAGCGCTTGGCGCCCTTCACGTTGCTGGCATGGCCGTACTCGACGAGCTTGCTGATGACGAACGGCCGGAAGAGTTCCAGAGCCATCGTCTTCGGCAAACCGCACTCGCCCATCTTCAGCTTGGGGCCAACAACGATCACCGATCGGCCGGAATAGTCAACGCGCTTGCCCAGCAAGTTGCGGCGGAAACGCCCCTTCTTGCCCTTCAGCATATCCGAAAGGGATTTCAGTTCGCGACGGCCGCGGCGGCTCAGCGCCTTGCCGCGCTGGCTATTGTCGATCAGGCTGTCGACGGCTTCCTGCAACATGCGCTTTTCGTTGCGCACGATGACATCGGGCGCGCCCAGCTCCAGAAGCCGCTTCAGGCGGTTATTGCGGTTGATGACACGACGATAAAGGTCGTTTAGGTCAGACGTCGCAAAACGGCCGCCGTCCAACTGCACCATCGGGCGTAGATCGGGCGGGATGACTGGCAGTACGGTCAGGATCATCCACTCCGGCCGGTTGCCGCTAGCGCGCAGCGCCTCGACCACCTGGAGGCGCTTGGTCGCGCGTTTGGCCGCCTGTTTGGAGCGGCTCGTGCGCACTTCACGCCACAAGTCGCGCGACAGTTTTTCCAGGTCCATATTCCGTAAAATCTCGTGGAACGCCTCGGCGCCCATGGCCGCACGGAATACGTTGCCGAATTTGCTCTTGTATTCGCGATACTTGTTCTCATCCAGGAAGGTCATCTGCACCAGTTGCTCAAGTTGATCGCGGTTGGCCTGGGCCTGTTGCCGCAAGCGGATGAGCCGCTGATCCATGCGCTCGCGCAGATCGTCGCCGGCCGAACCAATTTCGACTTGCAACTCCTCAATCTCGCGATTAAGTTCGGCAAGCTCTTGCTTTTGATCGTCCTCGAGCGCCTTCTGGGTCGTCTCCAGGCGCTCCTTGGTGATCTCCTGCACTTGCACGATGTGCTCGCGGCCAACTTTCTCGCCCTTTTGAACGAGCAGCTCGCCGGACAGGATAATATCCTCGGACGCGACCGAGTTCTTGAGGTTGGTCAGGCGCTGTTCAATGACTTTGGCTTCCTGAACAAGCTCATCGGTACGGGTGCTGATCCGATCATCAAAGGTGTTGATCAGTTCGTCGCGAGCCGCTACCAACTCGCTGACTTTGGTGGTCTCTTCGGCCGTGGATTCTTCGAGTTGCTCCACCAGCTTCGATTCCAACTGGGTTTCGGCTTCCTGCAACTCTTCACCGAGCCGCTTGAGCGCGCGCTGCCGCGCGTCCTCATCGACACTGGTGATGACGTATTGAGCAAAATAAAGGACGCGGTCGAGATTACGACGGGATATATTCAGAAGCAGGCCCATATAGCTGGGAACGCGGCGCGTATACCAGACGTGGGCTACCGGCGCGGCCAGTTCAATGTGGCCGAGACGCTCGCGACGTACCGAGGATCGGGTAATCTCGACCCCACACTTGTCGCAAACGATGCCCTTATAGCGAACATTTTTATATTTACCGCAATAGCATTGCCAATCCCTGGTGGGACCGAAAATCGCTTCACAAAACAAGCCGTCCTTCTCAGGACGCAACCTGCGATAGTTGATCGTTTCAGGTTTGGTGACTTCACCGTATGACCAGGAGCGAATTTGCTCCGGGGACGCCAGGCTGACGCGTAACGAGCGGAAATCGGTTGTCTCCACTAATGACCTCCCAAAATCATTAAGGCTCTACCCTTCCGGAAAAAGCGCGATCCGATAAATTCTAAGCGTGATCAGCGTGATCGTAGAATAATTCAGTGGTTAAACGCGCAAAAGAGCGACTGGGCAACTGCCAGCGCTCTTGGGCACGTTCTCTGCGAACTATCTTTAATTATATCGGCATTCGTCGATATGTCAAGTTTTCCACTGAAATTAACGTTACCCACGCGATCTAGAATTATATCACATAAGCTTCAAAAGACAAGCAGTTTATGTGAACTTATGCCATCGATAACCGGCCTGCGATGGTCGCCAAGACCTCAACGTAGCCGGATATGAGCTTGCCCGCGAAGCGTCCGGTTCAACTGTTGCACGTCAATTTGGAGCGCCTCGCCCCATCGGGCAACGACGGCCAGTTCATTCTTCCGCTTGCTGTCATCCAGCACGATCAGACTCGACTGATTCAGGGAAGAGGCGAAGAAAGGCAACGCCGGGTAGCGTGACAAAGTGGCTACAGATTTCGGCCCGTCAACCAGCAACAGGTCAATATGCCCGGCCCGCTCTAATATCTGCTGCGCCCCAACCAACGAATACCAGGGAGCGCCGGAATCGGGATTGTTTTCAAGTGGCGCATGCAGAATCGTCACGTAGTCAGCCAAGCCTTCGTGGACAATCGTCGACGTCATGACAGCGTGCCACTTTTCGTCTTCTTCGAGGGAATAGATGTGGCCCCGTCCTAGTTGCCTGAGCAAACTCCCGATGAGAAGCGTGGAAACGCCGGCCCCGCATTCCACGACCGTGCGATAATCATTATACTGGATGGTGGAAAGCAGGTTCTGTAAGTTGTCGGCCTCCATCGCCCATAAGCCATAAGGCAGGAAGGTTTTCCCAAACAAAGGTTGCAAATTGATGAACGCACGTAATTCCCGATTTTCGTTTTCCAGCCCCAGCATTCCGGGACGCCTACGGCCTACATAATACAAAACGATAAGAACTGTCAAGGCCCAGGCTATCGTGACGCCGGCAGCCAGAGGCTGATAGATAAAGTAAACGACCAGGTACAACGCCACAGTCGAAATGAAGGCTATGCCCGCGACAAGCAGAAGCCGGCCACGCATGATGGTGTTGGAGGTAGACATATATATGTGTTCCTCCCAGAACTCGCACTATACTTCTGACATCTCGACGCCACCGGTGGAGTCCGAATCATGGCCCACCTGCTGCCGGAGATAGGCTTCCATAAAGTCGTCGAGCCGGCCATCGAGCACCGCCTGAGTATTGCCGACCTCATGCCCGGTTCGATGGTCTTTCACCATCTTGTAGGGTTGCAAGACGTAGGAACGAATCTGACTGCCCCAGCCCGCGTCCACATCTTCTCCCTTCAACGCCGCTATTTCCGCTTTCTGCGTGCGCTGAGCCAGGTCAAAGAGTTGCGCTTTCAGGATATTCATCGCCACCTGGGTGTTTTGGGTCAGCGAGCGCTGGTTTTGGCAGGAGACGACCAAGCCGGTCGGGACATGGGTGATGCGCACGGCCGTTTCGTTCTTCTGCACATGCTGCCCGCCGGCCCCACTGGCCCGAAAGCGGTCGATGCGCAGATCCTTCTCGTCGATCTCGATTTCGATATCTTCGGCCACATCAGGCCAAACTTCGACCTTGGCAAACGAGGTGTGGCGTCGGCTGGAGCCATCATAGGGGGAGATACGCACCAGCCGGTGGACGCCACGCTCCGATCTCAGCCAGCCATAGGTATAGCTCCCCTCAATCGACATCATGCAACTCTTGATTCCTGCTTCGTCGCCGGCGCTCTCATCCAACACTTCCACCTTCATCCGGTGGTGCTCGGCCCAGCGAATGATCATGCGCTGGAGCATCTGCGCCCAGTCCTGGGCTTCGGTGCCGCCCGCGCCGGCATGAATGGCTACGATAGCTCCCTCGTCGTCATACTCGCCCGACATCAACGTCTGGAACTCCAGTTGAGCCACGTCGGCCGACAGCCGCATAACCTCCGTCTCCAGTTCGTCGTAGAGTCCTTCGTCTTCCAACTCGGCCAGCTCCAGATTGTCACTCAATGAGCGGCTAAGCGACTGCCAGACGCCGACCTGTTCCCGCAACCGGGTAAGCTCGCGCATGACCTTCTGCCCCTCAGCCGGATCATTCCAGAAGCCGGCATCGGCTATTTGCTCTTCGAGTTCCGCAATTCGCTCTTCCTTAGCGGCGAGGTCAAAGACGCCCCCGAAGCAAATCGATGATGTGGATCTGTTCCGTCAATTGATTAACTAATTCATCCATTATATTTGTGTCTCCCGTAGCGTTAGATGATTCCGCAAACGACCCGCCTATCAACCCTCAACGGCCGGACCTATTTATTGGCCGAAAAGCCCTTCGATGAACTGGTCAGCATCAAAAGGCGCCAGGTCCTGAATCCGCTCACCGGTGCCAATAAACCGCACTGGCAGACCCAGTTCGCGGTAGATGGCGAAGACCATCCCACCCTTGGCCGTGCTATCCAGCTTGGTAAGAATCACACCACTGGCGTGAACCGACTCCTTGAACTTGGCGGCCTGGGCCAGCGCGTTTTGGCCGGTGGGGGCATCCAGCACGAGCAACACATCATGGGGCGCGGCATGGACGCTCTTGCGGCAAACGCCGTGGACCTTCTCCAGTTCCTTCATCAAGTTAAACTTCGTATGGAGACGGCCGGCCGTGTCGATGAATAGCAAATTGTAGCCACGAGCGCGCGCAGCGCGGATACCGTCATAGGCTACGGCCGCTGGATCGCCGCTCGGCTGGCCGGCAATGACCGGCACGTCCGCCCGCTCGCCCCAAATCTCTAACTGATCGATGGCCGCCGCGCGAAATGTGTCCCCGGCGGCCAGCATCACCTTATAGCCCAGGCCTTTGTAGCGCTGAGCCAGCTTGCCGATGGTCGTTGTCTTGCCGGAACCGTTCACGCCGACGATCATGACGACGGTGAGCAGGCGTCGCTCTTCCATCTCGAATAGTGGTGGATCGACCAGAATGGCCCGCAGTTGGCCGCGCAGAGCATTGAGCAATTGATCGGCCCGGTATAATCCTTCCTTACGCACCTGTTCCCGCAAGGCATCAACCAGATAAACAGTGGTCGGCACGCCGACGTCGGCCTGGATGAGCAAAGCCTCCAGGTCTTCCCAGGTTTCCTCCGTGATGTCGCCTGCACCCAATACCGTGGCGATCTGACCGAACACCGACTGGCGGGTACGGCTTAATGACTCGCGAATACTCTTGAACAAATTGACCTCAAAGTGTGTTAGATAAAGGCGGGATGAAGTAGGGGAGTGGCAAAGCTCAGTCCGGCGTGGATAACGTGATAATTTCGCCGTCTTCGGTCAACTGCTCGATTCGGAGCTGCGCCTTATCCAGCAAGATGCCGCAGTGCGCGGCCAGCCGGCGGCCGCGCTCGAACAGACTCAACGAAGCGTCCAGCGTCAAACTGCCGGATTCCAGTTCGGCGACAGTCTGTTCCAACTCCACCAGCGCATCTTCAAAAGAAAGCTGATCAATCCCTTCATTCATAGGGCCGATTGTAGTGCATCATAACAGCTTCTTCAAATCCCTTAAGCAAAAAAGGGTGGAAGTCACTGATGACTTCCACCCTGATTCAAACGCCGGGCTGCGATGCTGGCGCTAACGATTCGGCCAACTCGCCGGCCGGACCGCCTATGACTTCTGGGGCACCGCGGCCAACGGCTCAGCCTCTCGCTTGGAACGCACGATGGCCCAACCCAACAGAGCGATTAGCAAAATAGTCACGATAATCACGCCAATGGTGCGGTCGTTGTAGCGAACGACGATGGGAGCGATGATCAGACTGACCAGATTGACGACCTTGATCATCGGATTCAACGCCGGGCCGGCCGTATCCTTGAGCGGATCGCCAACCGTATCGCCGACGACGGCCGCCTTGTGTCTTTCCGAACCCTTGCCCGTGTTGGCTTCGACATTGCGCTCTTCGTCTTCGATGAGCTTCTTGCCGTTGTCCCAGGCCCCGCCGGTATTGGACATAAACACGGCCAGCAGCATACCGGAAACGATGATGCCCGCCTGGAAGCCGCCCAGCGCCTCAACCTGAAGTAACAGACCGACGGCGATGGGGGTGACCACGGCCAGGATGGCCAGATTGATCAAGTCTCGTTGCGCGGCAACGGTGGAGATCGTGACGGCGCGAGCGTAATCCGGTTTTCTGGTTCCTTCCAGAATGCCCGGAATGCGGAACTGGCGGCGAACTTCGTCGACCATCTGCCCGGCCGCCCGGCTGACGGCGCGAATGGCCAGTGATGAGAACATCCACGGCAACGCCCCGCCCAGCAACATGCCGACGAAGACGAGCGGTTGCGACACGCGGATGCCGCCGGCCAGTGCTTCGGGATTCACCAATGATACGTCGGTGATAAACGACCCAAACAGAGAGACCGCAGCGATGACCGCTGAACCAATGGCGATACCTTTGGTGATCGCCTTGGTCGTGTTCCCCACGGCATCGAGATCAGCCATGATCTTGCGCGCTTTCGGCTCCAGGCCGGCCATCTCGCCAATGCCATTGGCGTTGTCGGAGATGGGGCCAAAGGAATCCATGGCCACATTGTTGCCGGTCAGCGTCAACATGCCGATGCCGGTCATGGCGATGCCGTAGAGCACAAACGTGAACTGGATGAACTCGGGCGAGAAGCGTTCAGAGACGAACTGTTCTGCCGGGATGCCGGTGTAGATGAGAATCGCCGCCACGATCGTCGCGGCAATGACGATGACCGACCAGACGGCCGATTCATATCCCGACGCCAGGCCGGAGAGGATGGTCGTGGCCGGGCCGCCGGACGTACTGTCGCGAATCTCCTTAACGGGGCGGTAGTGCGTGCCGGTAAAGTAATCGGTCAGCCGGTCGATGATGATCGCCAGCCCCACGCCCACGGCTGTCGAAAGGAACGGCCGCCACCACCCGCCCGGAACGGTGTCCATGTAGAACAGGGCGATGATGCCGAAGAGGACGACCGAGATGGCCGCCGAGGTCAGGAAGCCACGGAAGATGGCCTGCATGGCGTTGCCGCTGTCGTCGGACTGGCCTTTCACGAGATAGGTGCCGATGATGGAGGCTACCACGCCAATGCCACGAACCAGCAGCGGGTAGAGGATGTACTCATTGTGGCCGGTGATCAGCGTCAACGTCACGCCCAGGATCAGGCCGGAAACGATCGTGACTTCATAGGACTCGAAGATGTCGGCGGCCATACCGGCGCAGTCGCCTACGTTGTCGCCGACGAGGTCGGCAATGACGGCCGCATTACGTGGGTCGTCTTCGGGCATGTCGTGCTCAACCTTGCCCACCAGGTCGGCGCCGACATCGGCAGCCTTAGTAAAAATGCCGCCTCCCACGCGCATAAACAGGGCGATCAGGGTGCCGCCAAAACCAAAACCCAACAGCGCGTCGGGCGCCGCCTTGCCGAAGAGCATGAAGATCAACGTGCCGCCCAACAGGCCCAGGCCGTCGGTTAGCATGCCCGTGATCGTACCGGTGCGATAGGCGATGCGCAGCGCGTCCTTAAAGCTTGTGCGCGCGGCCGAAGCTACCCGCACGTTCCCCTCGACAGCCATGCGCATGCCCAACTGGCCGACTGTGAGCGAGAACCCCGCGCCCATGACAAACGCCACCGCGCGGCCGATGCCGACGATCAGCCGGATGGTTTGCTCGCTATATCCGGCAAAAACTTCCAGCGAAAACTCGGTAGGGGGAACAATGTAGACGCTCAGAAACAGCGCTATCGTGAGGAGCACGATGAAGGGCAGAATCGTCCGCAATTGCTGGTTTAGATAGGCATTCGCCCCCTGGCGAATAGCTTCCCAGACTTCTATCATTTTCTCGGTGCCCTTGTCTTCGGCCAGGATTTGCCGGCGCAAAAACAACGCATAGAGAAGACCGACAAGGGCGATAGCTAACACCAACCACGTGGCGATGACCTCAAAATTAGTCAGGCCCATTTCCAGAAATCGGAATACCTCTTCCATACTCGTTTATTCAACCTCCTAATAGTACAAATATTAATGAAACAACGAATTCATGAAGCCGCCCATAAAGGCCATCCTGTCAGCAATCAGGGCACAAAACACCAGCGCAGATGCTTGGTGTATAGTGACACTCAAAGGTAGCTCGTTGTTGCTCGGGCAATCCACAATGCCCAATTCATCTTCAGTCGTTTGGACAATCCACGTTGATGGCATAAACATAACTTAACAATTCGAAAAATCAAGAATTAGGCTGTTTCCTTTTTCGGCGTTGTGCAGGTGCGTAGCTTAAGGGCGATATGTTCAGCGGGTACGTCCGGATTTATCAACGTGAGCGCAGTCGACGCGGCCGAAAGAGTAACCCTCGCCCTTGCACATTGGAGTATAATGGTCTTCGAATTCCAATCGACGTGGATGCCCATGACGACACTCTTACTACATTATCCCGCGCTGGGCCATACGAAGGCCCAACACCCGGAAAGTCGCCAACGTATGTCCGGTTTGCTGCCGGCCCTTGAAAGCCGCGGATTGCTATCCGATCTGTGGCAACCGCCCACCGAGCCGGCAACGGTCGAACAATTGCGGCGGGTTCATACGACGGAGCACATCGAATACGTACGCCACATGTCGGAACGCGGTGGCGGCTTGCTGGATCAAGGCGACACGTACGTGACCGGCGAGACCTTTGAACTGGCGCGCTCGGCGGCCGGCGCTTGTGCCGCAGCTGTCGATCACATCATGTCCGGCGAGGCAAAGAACGGGTTTGCGCTGGTCCGCCCACCGGGCCATCATGCCGAAACAGATCGGGTGAGTGGCTTCTGCATTTTTAATAACGTCGCCGTGGCCGCACGACAGGCGCAGGTGGAACATCGCGTCAAGCGTGTGGCTATCGTCGACTTCGACGTCCATCACGGCAACGGCACACAAGACATTTTTTTTGAGGATGATTCCGTCCTGTTCATTTCAATCCATCTCTATGCCCCCTACTTCTATCCGGGCATCGGCGGCATACACGAAATCGGCGTCGGTCGTGGAAAAGGATATACAGTCAACGTTCCTTTCCCGCCCCATGTCGGCGATCGCGGTTACGGTCGCGTATTTGATGAACTGATCGAGCAGCGTCTCCAATGGTTCCAGCCGGAATTGATTTTGGTCTCGGCCGGCTTCGACGCCCATTGGCGGGACCCGCTGGCCATGGCCGGCATGAGCCTCACCGGTATGGCCGACATCACCCGTAAATTGATCGGCTACGCCGCTAGCTTATGCGACGGCCGCATCCTTTTCGTCCTTGAGGGCGGCTATCAGCTCGACGTCCTGTCGATGGGCGTAACGAACGTGTTTCATGCTCTACTGGGCCATGATGTCATCGAGGATCCAATCGGCCCCATGAGCCAACAGGAGCACGACGTGTCCGGTTTATTGGAGCGCCTGAAGCAACATTACTTGCTAAAATGAGCCAACCATCTGATAATAACGGCCGGAAGTTGACCATAATCACGGATCGGTTGTATCTCTTCAAATCCGCGAGATTTTGTGACTGCGCCATTCGGGGTGTGACAGGAAACGTGCCGCCGGCGCAAAGGAAGTACTATGGACGATCAAACCGATGACCGCAACCCCGGCATCCCACCGGTCGGTACTCCGCAAGAACTGGAAGAAGCCCTAAAATGGCTGGAAGACCTCACGGCTCGCCAGGGGAAAACCGCCGAGGTGAAAAATCAATCCGCAGCCCCAACACTTGATTCGCCCTTTCGCGGCCTGATCGACAACGAAGACGGTGACCTGCCGGACTGGCTGCGCGAGGTCCCTAAGCCCCCCGACGCCGATAATCTGGAAGAGACGGAGCCGGAAAGCCGCCTGGACTGGTTGTCCAAAATGGCCCAGCGGGAATCGATTGAAGAACTTCCCACTCTGGAGTGGCGGCGTTTGTCGGAGCCGGCCCAGAGCGCGATCCTGGCCGGCCAGGCGAGCAACCTGCCGGCCGATTTGCAATTCGGGACAGACGAGGAATCCGAAGGCTTCTCCGACGACATCGACGAGACCGGCAAAGAGGATGTTTTCCTCGGCGAGACCGACGAGACAGAGGAGCAGAGCGCCGAATTTGCCCGGATCCATTCGGATATTGAGGAGCAGGAAGAGGAACCATTGGTAGCAGTCCCGGCCGAGAATGGCGACGAGGGGAGTGGCAGCGCGTCCGATTTGGCCGTGGCAGCGGACACCGATGAATTCAGCGAAGGTTCGGATGCCGATGAGCCGGATGTGGCCGGGCCGCCAACGGCCGAATTCGAGCCGGACGACTACTTGCCGCCTATTGATGATCTGGACGCGGCTATGGCCTGGATCGAAGAATTGGCCGCCAGCCAGGACGCACCCATCGAAGAAATACCGAGTGTGGCCGACCGTGCTTTGGCCTCCAAGCTCATGATGGAAGCCGGCCTGACCCCTATCGTCTCGCCGCTGGACGAGCTAGGCTCAGAATCCTCCTTGCTGGACAGCCTCACCCCTACGCACCCCTTCATCGAGGAAGAAGACTTCGCCGATACCATCGTCCTGGTCGAAACATTGGCCGCAGACCAGGAGGAGGCCGTTGAATTTCCTGCTGTGCGCGGGGAAGTCGAGATCATCGAGTCCACTGAGTGGAGAGCGGGTGAAGTTGAACCAGTGATTGAATCCGCACGCGAAATGGACGAGAGCATCGTCTACGAAGACGAAGCCGTTGAGGAGCTATCGTTTGACGAAGCCATGGCCTACCTGGACGAGATGGCCGGCCAGCAAGAAGTTGAGGAGCTCGACGCGGCCCAAGCCGAGCCGTTGATCATCACCTTCGGCCCGGAAGCGGCAGACGCTGAAGAACCGACGGATGAATCCAGCGAGTCCAGCGATGAGCAAATCGTTGAAGAGCAGGTAATTGACGCCCTCCTAATTGAAGGTGCTTTTGTCGAAGACGAAATCCATAAAGACCCCCGCATCGAGGAAACTACTGCTGATGACTGGCTCACTATAGAGCCCAGCATCGAAGTTGACATAATTAAAGATCCGTCGCTTGAAGAGCTGGATACCGAAGTCGGCATCGAAGTGCTTTCCGCCGAAGAACCGGGCGCCACGATTGGCGATGAGGCGGCGTTATGGATGGCCGAAGAGGTGGAACCCGATTCGCTCTCCGCCGCAGACGTCCCCTGGCTCGATAGCGTGGCCTATGCGGCCGTCGTCGCGCCGACAGATGAACTCGATGAACCGGAACTGCACCGCGAGCCGATCGGCGAAGAGGCAAATGCCGGCAGCGACCAAGGAGGCGACGGTTTGGAAGCAACCCTGTTGAGTCTCGACGCGTTGGCATTGCCGTCGGGTAGATCGTTGGCAGAGATATCGACCCATTTGCAAGTTGCCCAAATGTCGTCGTGGCGGGACGTTGACTCAGCTCTCGACTGGCTGGAGGCGGCTCTGACCCAGGAGACAGGCGTCACTGCCCCAGCAGACGAATTAGACGACATCAACTTGCTAGAGAGCATGCCCGAAGACCCGGACGCGGTTCTAGCCTGGCTGGAGCAGATGGCGGCCGAGGAAGAGCAGAGACCGGCCGCGCCCTCTGTGGCTTATGATGAGCCGTCGATGGTCATCACTACGCCGCAGCAAGGGGATTCATTTGTGGAAGAACTGGCCGAGGCCGATCTACTCAATATGCCCGATGATCCGGATGAAGCGATGGTCTGGCTGGAAAGTCTGGCCCAAGGTCGCGGCACGACCGGGCAAGCCGCGGCGGTGGAGGCAGGCATGGCGGCCGAACTTCCTCAACCCGAATGGAGTGAGGCGGTCGAACCTATGGCATTGGAGACGGAGGCGACCGGCGAGGTGGAACCCGAACCCGCTTCTGTCGGCGAGCCGGCGGTAATGGATGATGTAGACAGCGAGGCCGAACTTCTCCACTCGTCCGAGACATGGGCCGAAGACGTTGGCATGTCATCGGAATACGTTCCGGAGACTGAGGCGCCAACAACTGAGCAAGTCGCAGTTGACACGCCGTTCGATCCGCTTGAGGGCCTAACTGAAGACGACCTCGACCTCATCCTGGGCGGCGAATCGGGACAGGTAGCCGGCGAAACCGGGCCGGCGGACGTTTCGATGATGGAAGCTGTCGAGCCAGCCCCGGAGCCGGTCATACTGGAGTCAGCCACGCCTGAAATCGCGGAGGCGGCACAGACCGCGAAACCCGGCCGGAAGCGCGGGCGCGCCAAGTCGGCCGCCACTCAGGAGGAAGTGCAGGCTTCCGAGCCTCCGGCCCCGGCGACGCCCGAACCCGAACGCCCGAGCCCATCCTGGCTCGATCTCTTGAAACCCTTGGAATAAAACGAACCCCCGGACGGGGCGTCGAAACATTTAACACATTGGAGCTATTTTGATGGAACAAACGTTAGTGCTAGTGAAGCCGGACGGCGTTCAGCGTGGATTGGTCGGGCAGATCATCACCCGTTTTGAACGCCGGGGCCTGAAGCTAATCGGCATGAAATTCATGCAGGTAACACGGGAGCTGGCCGCCAGTCATTATGAATCCCACGTCGGCAAACCGTTTTATGAGGGACTTGTGGACTATATTACCTCAAGCCCAGTGGTAGCTATGGTTTGGGAAGGCAAAGACGGCATCCAGGTCGCGCGCACGACGATGGGCGCGACGAACGCCGCCGCCGCGGCCCCCGGCACGATTCGAGGGGATTTTGCCGTGGAGATCGGCCGCAA
Source organism: Promineifilum sp. (assembly GCA_017983515.1). Taxonomy (GTDB): domain Bacteria; phylum Chloroflexota; class Anaerolineae; order Promineifilales; family Promineifilaceae; genus Promineifilum. The sequence goes on from JAGOBF010000005.1 coordinate 177,727, forward strand.
TCTCGTTCACGGCTCAGATGGGCCGGAAAGCGCTGCCCGTGAAGTGGGCCTGTTTTTCGCGCCCGAAGAACTGGTCGACTGGTCTCGCGCGACAGACCGCTGGATACGCGAGTAGTTCCCCCTCCTGACCGGCTTACAAATAAAATAGGGCCTCCGCGGAGGCCCTATTGAATTCGCACGACCACGCGGCCTTTGTGCCAAAGTGATTCGAGATCATAGTAGGCACGCTTTTCGACCGCGAACAAGTGCACCACCACGTCGCCAAAATCGACCAGTATCCAGCCGTCGGCGGGAGTGCCTTCAACCCCCTTGGGCCGGCGGTCGCCTTGCTTTTTGGCTTCGATCTGGGCCGCTTGCATCAAGGCACGTAATTGGGGTTCAGATTCCCCGCTACAAATGACGAAATAGTCGGCAAAGACGGCTTGGGAGTGGATATCGAGCACGAGAATATCGAGGCCCTTCTTCTCCTGAAGCGCATCGACCAGTAAGCGAGTTAATTCAAGACCTTCCAGAGAGCACCTCCAGCACTTAATAATGTGGGCGCATTGTAGCCTGTTTGGGTCGGCCTTGCCATAGTCAGGTTGCGCACCCATTTTCCACAAGCTAGACTCTGTCCTCTATGTTCCCATTTCTAAATCCTTCCACCGGAGCCGACAAAGGTATCTGGACCGTGGGCGAGCTGACCGCCTACATTCGGGAAATGTTCGAGCTTGACTACCGCTTGCAGGACGTCGAGATTACTGGGGAGCTTTCGAACTTCACCCGCGCCGCATCCGGCCATCTGTACTTCACCCTGAAAGATGGTGCGGCCCAGATCAAATGCGTCATGTGGCGAACCCAGGCCGAGCGGCTGCGGTTCAGGCCGGCCGAGGGGGATGCCGTCTTAGCACGCGGCCGCATCTCCGTTTATGAGGCCTCAGGAGTCTACCAACTTTACGCCGAGCGTCTGCAGCCCGCCGGGCGCGGTGATCTGGCGGTAGCCTTCGAACGTCTTAAGGAATCGCTGGCTGCCGAAGGCTTGTTCGACTCCGAATACAAGCAGCCCATCCCCCGCCGACCGCGCAAGATCGGCATCGTCACCTCGTCCGGCGCGGCCGCTCTGCGCGACATCCTGACCGTGTTGCAGCGCCGCAATCCGTTCGTAGCGGTTCTCATTGCGCCCACCCTGGTGCAAGGCGAGTCGGCCCCGGCCCAAATCGTTCGCGCCCTGCAGTGGCTCGACGGACGTGATGACGTCGACACAATCATCATCGCCCGTGGCGGGGGCTCCATCGAGGATCTGTGGGCTTTCAACGACGAACGGGTGGCTCGCGCCATTTTTGCCGCCCGGCATCCGATTATCAGCGGCATCGGGCATGAGACCGATTTCACTATCGCCGATTTCGTGGCCGACCTGCGGGCGCCCACGCCGTCGGCGGCAGCCGAGCTGGCTGTGCTCGACTTGTCGGAGATTCGACCGGTTCTGCGATCATTAGCCGCGATGCTCGATGACAGTCTGAGCGAGACTGTCGTCAGACGTCGTGAGTTTTTGGCTACGCGAATCCAATTGCTGTGGCTGCTTAACCCACGTCGCCTGGTCGATTCTGACCGGCAACAGATCGATATACTAACCGATCGCCTGACCCGCAATGTGCACCGCATCTATGATCGGCAGGCCAGCCGCCTGGCAATCGCGCGGGCCAGTCTGATGGCCGCCAGCCCGGAAGCAGCCCTGGCGCGCGGGTTTGCCGTCGTTCGCGATGCCAACGGCCGGGTGATTAGCCAGATAGCGCAAGCTCAACCGGGCGAGGCTATCGTCATTCAGGTGAGCGATGGCAATTTCGGGGCGCGGGTGAATGGACAAACTCCCTAAGCGAAGCCACCCTACCCGGTGGACGACTCACGAACGAGCCGTCAGTTGTGACTCCAGAAGGCGATATCACCAGCAGCCAGTGGGTAGGGGCGGCCGCCAATCGTGGGCACAATCAGGATGGAATTGCCGGTTTCCTGGCGCACCGGCAAAACAATGGCCTGGCTATCCGGCGACCAGATGCGATGACTGAGCGCGTACTGGTCGAAATACGGCAAGAACTGAGCCAAATAGGGAAGGGTGGGCTCAAAATTCAGCAGTCGCAAGCCCTCACCCGCTTCAATATCAAACACCGAAAGGGTCAGAAATCCTTGGCCGAATTGGGCTTCCGGCAGGGAAACCAGCCGGCCGACAGCGCGGGACTTCTCCATCGTTCCCGCATAAATGTCCTCACCCTGCACGTTATCACCGATGGTGATAAATGCGATTTGCCGGCCGTCGGGCGACCAGAAAAAGGCTAGCACGGCCTGCGTACTAATAACCCGTTCTTTACCCGTAGCGACATCCAGCACGGACAATGGCCCCCAAAAGGGATGTCCACTTATCGCACCCTTGGTAAAAGCGATCTGGTCGCGCGTCGGACTCCAGCTGAGAACTGTCGATCCCACCTGTTGATGGGTCGAGCGCTCGCCCGTCTGCGTGTCGACCACGACCAGCGAACTGAGGCCGCCTTCCGACTCTTCGGCAAAGGCCCAATAGCGGCCATTCCGCCCGATTCCCGGCGCTTGAAACACGCCTGGAATTGCCAGGTTATCCGCCCCTGCTTGGCCATCGAGGTCAATTACAGCCAGGGTATTATCCGCGCCCCGTCCCCCGGCATGGGCCAATATTTGGCGACCATCATCCGACCAATCCCAATAGAATGGATTGCCGGAGGCCAATTGGCGGCTGTCGGAATTCCCGTCGCCGGCGATCACGTTAAGGCTCAGAGAATTACGCGGTCGGTTGGCCAGAAAACCGAGATTTTGGTTATCCGGTGACCAGAACAGATAGATGGGTGGCTCATTGGCGCTGTAATAGATTTGGTGATCGCGCAGCGTGCCGGTTCGGGCGGCGTCGTTCAGCACGTAGATGGCTCCGCTCATAGCCCGCGTGCCGATAATAGCGACCTGTTTGTCGTCGGGAGACCACGTCGGAAACTGAAAGCTGGTCTGATCGCTTTCCAGCGTCAAAACACGCCGGTCGTCCCCGAAGGGGGACATCGTCTCGATTTGCCCATCCTGATTGATGACGGCAATACGGTTCACCGTGGGCAAGCTGGACGGCTCAGCCGGTGATGTGGGCAGCTGAGCGGCGGCGGCGGCCACAACGGTTGCGGGGGCGGCCGTCGGCCCGGCCACGAGGACGCTGCTTTCGGGCAGCACGCCAACCCTTGCCCGCCTTTCGTCCTGCTTTCGGTAGACAAAATAGGTCAGGACCGACGAGAACACCAGCCCGGCGATGATAATCAGCGTGAGCGTTATTGCCAGGCAACTGCGCCCCTTCGTGGAAGGCAGTGAATCGTCAATATCAGCATCGTTGAAGTCAAACGGGTCGGGCACTGGATCGTCGTACATGTCATGATTGTAGCATCAGGGCGGCCGTATGCCCGCAGCGGTTTAACAAGCGTTTAGTAACGCACCACACCCTCATCTGATGTTAGATAGACTGGCGGCGCGTGATAAAATGGAGCCCATGACAAATCACGAAAATAACATTTCCGAGAATGCGTTGTCCGGCTTTATTCAGGCCGCCGGCGTCATTTTGGCCGTCTCCTATCCGGTATTGGCCCTGTCGGCCGGCGTTCGTTCCTTCTACCAACTATTCCTCAAGGAGGGCGTGACCAATCAGCTGCCGGCGCTATTGAGCGGCGTGGCCGCCATTCTCTATTTGTTGGCGACGCTGGGCTTTGTCATTCGCAAGCGATGGGCCTGGCGCTTGTCGGTTTCCATCCTCAGCTTCGAGTTGGCGATGGTACTGCTGATCGGCACGCTCAGCGTGTTCTACCCGGACGCTATCGGCCATACTGTCTGGGGACGATTCGGGGCCGACTACGCCTACTTTCCGCTCATCCAGCCATTGCTCGGTCTGGCCTGGTTGTTCCACCGCCAGACCCGAACTACTTACGGCATCGGGAAGCTGGCTGTGGATGCCTAACCACAGCGCTCCTGGGGGCGGCGAGCTTAGCTCTCCAGCGCATACTCGGCCTGGATGAAGCGGCGTGTCCTCGTCTTGGCGCGAATGAGGAGTGAGTGCGTCTCGGCGTGGCTGCCCTTATAACTGATTCCCGGCAGGATGGGTGTGCCGGTCAGACCGGTGGCGGCAAAAAAGATGTCATCGCTGGCGACCAACTCGTTGACCGTGTAAATTTTGCGGCTGTCCATGCCGGACTGGGTGATGGCCGCTCGTTCTTCGGCTGATTGCGGCGCCAGTCGGGCCAGCATCCCGCCGCCCAATGCACGCACGGCACAGGCCGCCAAAACACCCTGAGAAGCGCCGCCAATGCCCAGTAAGATGTCCACACCTGTGCCCGGCATAGCCGCCTCCAGCGCGCCCTCGGCATCCCCCTCCTGTCGCAGGTAAATGCGAGCGCCAGTAGCTCGAATTTCCTCGATAAGCTCATGATGGCGCAGGCGCTGCAACACGACCACGACCAGATCGCGCACGGCCTTTTTCTTAGCCCGGGCGATAAGCGCCAGTGTCCAGGCTGCCGGGGCGTCCATACATTCGGGCACTAGGACGTGGGCAGCGTCGCGATCGACGACGATTTTGTCCAGGTATTCGGCCGGCCCGGCCGACCAGATGCTGTGCCGGGGAGCGACCGCTATCACCGATACTGCGCCGGGTTTCCCTTCGATCAAGAGTTGCGTACCATCAATCGGGTCGACCGCCAGATCGCACAGCGGCTGACCCATGCCGAAGGTGACGCCCTCACCGAGAGCCGCCTTGCCGTCGACGATCCGGTCTTCGCCGATGGCCACGCAACCGCCGATGCCCAAGGCAACCAGCATGTTGTACATCGCTTCGGTGGCGGCGGCGTGGGCAGCGTCAAAATTGCCCGAACCGATCCACCGCCCGGCAGCCAGCGCGGCCGCTTCGGTCACCCGGGCCAAATCGAGGCCAATATTGCGAGAATCAAGGGCAGCTTCCATGGCTTATCGTCCCTGTTCAGGCAGAGGATTGCTCTGCTTCAAAGTCAACAGCCGTCAGCAATCCGGCCGCTTCCCAGGCCTGCATGCCGCCGTCAACCAGGCTGATGTCGCTATAGCCGAGTTCACGCAGCACGGCCGCGGCTCGGCGGCTGCGCCGGCCCGATTGACAGACCAGCACAACCGGCTTGTCATCCGCGAGCAACAATCCGTGTTCGAGCAGCGTTGACAGTGGCACAGATTGCGCTTCGGCGATGTGGGAGCGCCGAAATTCGCGTGGTTCGCGCACGTCCAAGATGATCGGGCTTTCGGCGGAAGGGATTGCCCGCAATCTCTGCCACAGATCGCGTGGCTTGATGAGGCTGCCGGCCGGGGCCTCAAGCGCTACCTGACCACCGCCTGATCCAATGCCGGACAAGGAGATATCGATCAGATCAAAACGTTTGGGCAGATTCTGGCATTCGCGAAAAACACGCACCGGGCATTCGTAGATGCAGATAGCCGGATCAAGAACCCGATGAAATAAATAGTCGACGGCTCCATCCTCGTCGAGTAAGTTCCGCTTGCCCACATAGAACAAACACCCCGTCGTCTCCATCAATCGGCGCGCCCGCTCGCTCACGCGCACCAGAAACACGTCCCCGCCCCGATCCCGGTAGGTACGAATCAAACTCTCCAGCATATGGATGCCGCTGAAATCCACCTGGTTCACGTGATGCATCCGAATGAGCAGAAATATTTGCAAAGGATTGCGCGCAGCCAGTTCCAGGATTTCCTCCTCGATATGGCTGACCGCTCCGAAATAAAGATCACCATGAATTTCGACAATGCCCAACTGAGGACATTGTGGTGCCTCAGGTCGATACTCGAAGTGTTCAAAGCCTTTATCTGGCACCACCACTTGCACGCGCGGGGCGCTGGTTCGAATCAGATAGAGCACAAAGGAGAGCAGGATGCCTGTCAGCACGGCAAAATCCAGTTCCAGGAACACCGTCCCCAGAAAGGTAACGACCATGATGACCGCATCGCCCGGTGCGCCCTGGAAGATACGGCGGATCTCGGCCTGATCAATCATGTTATAAGCGGTGAGGATAAGCGTGCCGGCCAGCGCGCTGATGGGCATATACCGACCCAGGGGGCCAACGGTCAGCATCACCAACAGGACGACCAGGCTAGCCACGATGGACGCTACGCGGGTGCGCGCGCCAGAGCGGTACTTCACGGCCGAGATCGAAAAGGAGCCAGAAGTCGAATAGCCGCTGAACAAACCGGAAAAGATATTGGCTATCCCCTGACCCACAAACTCCTGGTTGTTATCGAGGCGTTGCCGAGTCTGGGTCGCCAGCGAGCGTGATACGGCGGTGGTCTGCACCAGACCAATGGCGGCGATAGCCAGCGCGCCGGTCGAAAGTTTCCCGATCAAATCCAGATCAAGCAGAGGTAAATTGGCAAACGGCGGTATTTTGCTCGGCAGTTGGCCGATTACGGCCACATCGGCCGCGCGTTCTCCCAGCAGATAGACGGCCAGCGTAGCGGCGACAATACTGATGAGCGTCCCCGGCAGCCGGGGGGCCAGCCGGCGCAAAACTAGAATTAACAGGATCGTGCCGATGCCCAATGCGGCCGTGAGAACCTGGGTCTGGGGCAAGGCCAATAGTGTCCCTCGCAAGGCGGACAAGACGTCGCGCCCGGGAACATCCAGCCCCAGCAGAGGATCAACCTGGCGCACGGCGATGAGAACGCCGGCCCCCGTCGAGAAGCCGACGATGACCGAATGGGAAACGAAATTGACGATAAACCCCAGCCGGAACAGGCCAAGGGCTAATTGAAAGAGGCCGACCATGACCGCCAGCATACCGGCGGCCACGATAAAATCAGGCGATCCAGGCGCTCTCAGAATCACTAGGGTGGACAGAAGCAACAAGGAAATGGTGTTTGTAGGGCCAGAGTGAAGCTGGTCGGAAGAGCCCCACAATGCGGCGACAAGGCCACCGACGATGGCCGTGTAGAGACCCATACTGGGCGGCAATCCCGCCAGCAAGGAGTAGGCAATAGCCTGAGGAAGCACGATCACCCCCACCGTGAACCCGGCGATCAGGTCCGGGCGAAGGTTGGCGCGATCATACTCTCGAATTAACCGCACCGGCTGCCGCAGGTAGCGCAGGGCGGGCAATATCGCGCCTCGTGGTGACCATCTTAATGTCGCGGTTGTCGCCATGCCGCTCCCTTACGACGGCAAGATGCTGTCATTGTAATGAACCAGATCATCGGGTTTGTTTCGCAACGCTCCCATTCTATGTGAATCAACGAGAACCGGCAAAACGGCAGCGCCCGATCAATCCACTTCCAGGACCTTGTAAGGGTAGACGTTGTAGATGTTCGTCTCGCTATAGAACGTGCTGACCGTCTCGTTCGGTCGATAGACGTGGATGTGTCCGTGCAAATGGTAGCGGGGCTTGAAGAGGCGAAGAAAGCTCAAGAAAACCTTGAAGCCAGTATGGGGCAAATCCGGCCGGTCGTGAATCCCATAGGCAGGCGAATGAGTCACAAGGATGTCCAGCGCGCGGCCGAACCGCCGCCGATTCCACAATAGCCGTGGCACCATCTGGGCCACGACGAGGCGCATCTCCGACTCCGAATACATGTATTCGGCATGGGGCTTGTAGCGCATGGAACCCTGTAAACCGGCCAGGATCAAGCCTTTCCGGGCTACAATTTGGCCGTGAATGTCCGTGCCGCCGCGCACCTCGCGCCACGTGCGGCCGTGTTCCGCATACTGTGGCCCTCCGTCGTGATTGCCCCTAACGAACACCAGCGGTGCGTCGAGCGCCGACGTGAGGAAGTCAAGGTAGTAAAGCGGCAGATCCCCGCAGCCGATGATCAGGTCGATATCGGGCAAAAGATGTCGCGTCTGGCTATTGTATAGCTTGTCCAGTACACGATCGCTGACGGCCAGGATTTTCACGGATCCGGCCACTCGCGATGCTGATTTTGTTCAAGCTTGGCAAGAATGGCTTGCTCCAGATCGATGCCGCTGATGCTGGCTAGCTGGAGAAGATAGAGCGCGACGTCGGCCAGCTCACCGGCCAGGGCGTCAACGTCGCGGGCGTCCTCGCGCCACTGAAAGTGTTCGAGCACCTCGGCCGACTCCAGCACCAGCGAAATAGCCAGATTGCGCAGGGTTTGCGGCTTGGGCGACTCGGACCGGTACCAGCCCTTGCCGTCCACAAATGCGTGCATGCGTGATTCCAGTTCTTTCAATTCCATCGTCCGCCCATTGTAACCATAAAATAAAACTGCCGGCCACCCTCTTGACGTGGCGGCCGGCAGTCGATTGCAATACCAAGCGAGCAGAATAGTGGCGATTACCCGAGCATCAGGCTTCGAAGAGAATCAGCTGCCTAAGTCCCGATAGTCATATTCTGTGAATGTCCGCCTAAAGGCGCTCAGCGACGAAAGCGGTCAGGTCGGCCAAGCGCGAAGCATAGCCCCACTCGTTGTCATACCAGGTCACAACTTTGATGAAGTTACCGTCGATAACGTCGGTGGACAGAGCATCGACGGTGGTCGAGGCCGGGTCGCCTTTCAGATCCATAGAAACAAGAGGCTCTTCGGTATAGTTCATCACCTTGCCCAGCCAGCCGGGGGCTTCGCTAGCCGCCTTCAGCACCGCATTGAGTTCTTCCTTGGTGGTCGACTTCTCGATCTCGGCCGTCAGGTCAACGACCGAAACGGTAACGGTCGGGACGCGGAAAGACATGCCGTTGAACTTACCCTTCAGGCCGGGCAGTACCAGGCCAACGGCCTTGGCCGCGCCGGTGGAAGTGGGGATGATGTTGTTGGCCGTCGTCCGGGCGCGGCGCAGGTCCTTGTGGGCCACGTCCAGAATGCTCTGGTCGTTGGTCATGGCGTGGATGGTGGTCATCAGCGCGCGCTTAATGCCGAAATTCTCGTCCAGTACCTTGGCTACGGGAGCCAGGGCGTTCGTGGTGCAGCTGGCGTTGGAGATGACGTCCTGAGTGGCCGGGTCATAGGTCTCTTCGTTGACGCCCAGCACAAACGTGCCGTCAATGTCTTTGCCGCCGGGAGCCGAGATAATGACTTTCTTTGCGCCGGCGGTCAAATGCGCTCCGGCCGTGGCCTTGTCGCGGAAACGCCCCGTGCACTCCAGGACGATGTCGACGCCCAAGTCCCCCCAGGGCAGTTTAGCCGGATCCTTCTCGGCGTAGCTCTTCAACTTCTGGTCATCGACGTAGATGTCGCCGTCGCGCACTTCGACTTCGCCGGGGAACTTCCCATAGGTCGAGTCGTACTTGAGCAGATGCGCGTTCGTCTCCGCGGGCATCAGGTCGTTGATGGCTTCTACATCGAGAACGCCCTGGTAATTCTCGTAAATAGCTTTGAAAACTTGGCGGCCGATACGGCCAAAGCCGTTGATACCAACTTTGATAGTCATGATGTAAATCTCCTTTCGATTTGAAATGGTGGTTTCGGTGTTAAGCGAGTGTAGATCAAGTGGGGATGCGTTCGCAAGAAACGAAACTGCACCAAACGTGATTATAGCCCAACTTCAGCTTAACCGAAAGGGTACGAGTGATCTTGATGACAAATGTCATGTGCCGCCCCATGACATCGGCTCATATTTATGACAGTAGATTGAGGACTGTACGAGCCAGCTTTCTGCTGTCATGCCGCCACGGGCGAGCTTCATCGACCAGGTCAGTGGTAATAAGCCGTACCCCTTTGATCGCTCCAATTTGCACAAACTGCGTATCACCGCCACCTGTATCCGGCGCGACCGAAAAGTTATCGTTAGCAACCACTACATCGATCAACTGATCCGGGACGTGGCGACGAATGGCGTTGACGTGATCGGCCGCCGAGTAATCAACCGTCTCGCCCGGTTGGGTCGCCAGGTTGCAGATGTAGGCCACCGTTGCCCGGCAGTGAACCAACGCCTCGGCCAGGTCGGTGATCAACAGATTGGGCAGGATGCTGGTGTACAAGCTGCCCGGCCCCAGCACGATTAGATCGGCCTGAAAGATGGCGCGCACGGCCGGCGGATACGCCCGGACATCCTGCGGGTCAAGCCGGACGGTTTCGACGCGACCGCGCGCCTCGGGGATAGCCGATTCCCCGACCACTTCAACGATTTCCCCATCGCTAACCGCCACATCGGCGACAAGCGTAACGTTGTCCAACGTCGACGGTAAAACCTGCCCCCGCAATGCCAGGACGCGCTGGGCGGCCAGTAGTGCCTCGTCGAAGCTGCCGGTAATCCCGGTCAGGGCTGCCAGGAGCAGATTGCCAAAGGCGTGGCCGCCCAGCCCCGACTCTGCCGGCGGCTCCTGTCCATTCGCGGACGTGGGCGTGCCGAAGCGATATTGCAACACCTGAATCATCAGGCTTTCGTCTCGGGCCAGGGCCGCCAGATTGTTCCTGAAATCGCCCGGCGGCAGCAAGCCCAACTCTTTGCGCAGCCGGCCGCTGCTGCCCCCATCGTCGGCCACGGTGACGATGGCGGTGATGTTACTGGTGTAGGACGTCAGGCCCCGCAACAGGCCGGGCATCCCTGTGCCGCCACCGATAGCGACGATATGCGGCCCGCGATCGCGCAAGCGGTGATCGTACAGGGAGTCGACGACAGCGCCCGGCCCGGCCCGCAGTGGCTCAACTAAATTCTTGCCTAACTTGATGACCGCCAGCAGTACCAACGTTCCGCCGACAATAAACGGCAGAAGGACGCGCAATGCCAGGGGCAGAACGGGGAACAGCAGCCATTGATCGCGCGGCGCGGCCAACAACAGTGGCAGCCAGCCGGCGCTCATCATCGCCGTGCCAATTATCAGTACCAGCAGCCAGCGTTTAATGCCAATGCCGAACGCCAACCATCGACGGCGAATGTAGATAGCCCGCCAAATATCGCTCATTCGAGACCTGTCTATCCGCTCACTGCCCCCGCATATCCCACAACTGTCGGGTAATCTGGATGTGCCCGGCGTGGAGCGCCGCGTGCTCCAGCGCATGGAGAATGGCCCAGGCGACGGTGACGTCCGGAGCAGCCCCGTGCAAGGCACGCTTGACCAGACGGCTACTATTCAGTTCCGAGAGAGTCAACCGTGACAGAACCGAATGGCTATGCGCAAGCGTTCGCCGCGAACGTTCGAGAAATTCGGCCAGGCCAACCCCCTCGGTCGCAAACTCCTCATCCCGCACCCGGCCGGACGGGTCTTCGCCGGCCACGTCCCCGATCCAGTATCGCTCCGAGGCCAATGTATGCGCCAGCAATACGCCCAAGGAATTAAGATTGGGCGCCGGCACCCAATCCATAGCCTCATCCGGCAAATCAGCCACCGCTTCTTCGATGATTCGATGCACGGTATTCAACCGAGCGATCATCTCCACAAATAGTGTGTCCATCACCTTCTCCTGGAATGGCGATATTTCGCCGAGTAGCTCGACAGGAGCAACGCCACCGTATCCGGCCCTTCCCCGACCCTGCTTCCCGCTTCTCCGGCATTATAGCAGCCGGCCGGCCGGACGCTAACGGTTAGTTGTCCATTTGCCGCAGGTACGCTATAAGTCCGGACATGGCTCGCGTCGCTCCTGTCGTGAGCCGTCTTTGCGTCAGGTAATCACACGAATCTCATGACCACCTTCCCTAGCCGTAAGAAGGCATACCTCGTCCTGGCGCTAAGCCTGATCGCCATGGGCTTTTCCGCTATTTTTGTCAGCCTGGCCGGCGCACCGGGCGCAGTGTCCGCCTTCTATCGGATGGCCATCGCTGTCATCGTGTTGACGCTTCCCTTTTTCCGCGGCCTGCGCCACACCGGCCCACCCGGCCGCCATGAGACCCTAATCGCCCTGCTGGCCGGTCTCTTTTTTGCGGCCGACTTGTTCTTCTGGAATTCGGGCATCCTGATCAGCGGGGCGACTAACCCCACCCTCATGGGGAACACAGCACCGATCTGGGTAGGGGTCGGCGCAATGATCTTCTTCGGCGAGCGGCCCGGCCGGTTATTCTGGGCGGGTTTGCTGGTGGCAATAGCCGGGGCAGCCGTGATCCTGGGGGTGGACGCGCTGAACGCGGTAGGGCTAGGGACGTTTTTCGGAGTCCTCTCGGGCATGTTCTACGCCGGATACTTCCTGGTTGTCCAGCGCAGCCGGCAACAGCTCAACACCTTGACCTCCTTTTGGATCGCCGCGATCGGTTCATCCGTGGGCCTCGCCTTCATTGCCCGCGTGTTGGGACAACCACTAACCGGTTACTCCAATCTCACCTATATTTATATGATCGCGCTGAGTCTGGTCGTTCAGGTCGGCGGGCAAATGGGCGTGTCGTATGCGCTCGGTTACCTGCCCGCGTCCATCGTCTCGCCGACGCTCTTGTTACAGCCGGTTCTCACGGGCTTGCTGGCCGTGCCCATCCTGGGCGAAGGGCTTACCCCTATTCAGATTGCCGGCGGAATCACCGTGCTGATCGGCATCTACATCGTCCACCGTAGCCGCCGCCGGGCCCCCGTTATCGTCGAGGCTTAACCAGCAATTCAGAGAATAGGCGTTGTTCCAGCCCTTTGAGATTGTTAATTTCGCGTTGTTCTGCGAGCGAGAGAACCTCGTTCAGAATACCCGCCCCAAAACGGTGCAGAAAGGTGAAGGCCACCATCTGCCCGGCCGTTATTTCTGTAGATTGGGGCCCCTCATAGCCCGCAAGAAACGCCGCGAACAGGTCACGCCGCCGGCGGCATAGGCTGAACCACAAGGTCACCCAGTCATACAGCGGCGGGGCGACCTCGACATCGGCCCAATCGATCAGCCCCGCGATCTGCCATTTTCCCGCATCCTGACGCAGCAAAAGATGGTCCTCGGTCAAGTCGGCATGGCACAAACATGGCTGGAATGCCGACCACTCGGTCGAGAGCAACAATTGCTCGATCTCTCTGACAACGTGAGAAGACAGTGCCGTCTGTCGGCGCAACTCATCAGCGACCCGGGGCAGCCTAGCATCCACCAGGAGTTGCCAGGCTCCCGGCAACGGCCAGGCCGCGCCAAGCGGGAGCGATGTCGCATGAACGACGCGGATGATCCCGCCCAGCTCTTTCAATATGGCGATCTGTTCGTCGGTTCTCAAGCGCTGGCTGCAATCACGCCATGCCTCACCGCGTACATAATCCAGAATCAGATAAGGCCACTCAATACGATCCCGAATGGCACCCGCGGCCAGCAGAGTGGGGATATACAGGCCATCCTGTTTTAGCAGGCGATGGGCAATCCGTTCCTTCTCGAAGTCGTGGGGCAGCATGGGCGGAAAGAGCTTGACCACGACCTGGCGATTGACGACAAAAACGGCACACGTTCCAGGATGGCCGGCCTCAACCCTTGTGGGCACTTCGACCCCGGTAACCGCCGGGAGGGTGGAATCGGCCGCCCAAATCTCCTCGATGAGGGGACGCCAGAGTGCACTATCGGTAAAGATTGCCCGCCAGTCAGCCCAGCCATGAACAGCGGGTAAGTGATAATTCCCCATCGATCGCATTGTACCGGCACTGCGTGGAACCCGCATATTGGTCTCACACGTTGGCCTTGCTGCCGCCAATGCATATAATGACCTCCTGAACGTCAAATGAGGTGATGACCCAAAATGAGTGAAAAGAGAATTCAATCGCTGTTAACCCGTCTCGATATTGCCGAAACGAATCCAGGCGTCTGCACCGGGCCAGGCCAATGGACGGACTCCGGTGCCGCGCCGATTACCTCCTACAATCCCACCACGGGCAAAGCCCTGGCGCGGGTGATCCCGGCCACGGCCGATGACTATGATCGCGTGGTGATGGCCGCCCACAACGCATTTTCCACGTGGCGCGAGACCCCCGCTCCCCAGCGTGGGCTGCTCGTGCGCGATTTGGGCGTGGCCGTGCGCGAGTCGCTCGAACCGCTGGGCGAGCTGATAACGCTGGAAATGGGCAAGATTCGGGCCGAGGGTATCGGCGAGGTGCAGGAGATGATCGACATCTGCGACTTTGCCACCGGCCTCTCGCGCCAACTGTACGGACTGACCATGCATTCCGAGCGCTCGAAGCACCGCATGTATGAACAGTGGCATCCACTCGGCCCCATCGGCGTCATCACCGCCTTCAACTTTCCTATCGCCGTATGGTCGTGGAACGCCACGCTGGCCGCGGTCTGCGGCGATACGGTTATTTGGAAACCTTCTGAACTAACCCCACTGACGGCCGTCGCTCTGCAGCACATCGCCAACCGCGTCATGGCCGACTACGGGCTGACCGGCATCTTCAACCTGGTTGCCGGCGGGCCGGAGATCGGCCGCCTCATGGCCGGGGATGCGCGGCTGCCTCTGGTCTCGTTCACCGGCTCGACAAAGGTCGGCCGCACGGTGGCCCAGACGGTGGCCGGCCGTCTGGGGCGAACTATCCTGGAGTTGGGCGGCAACAACGCCATCGTCGTCGCCGCCGATGCCGATATCGAGTTGGCAACACGCGGCATTCTATTCGGGGCCGTCGGCACGGCCGGGCAACGCTGCACATCCACGCGGCGGATCATCGCCCACCGCGACATCGTCGAGCCACTGGTGGATCGCCTGGAGCGTGCCTATCAGCACATCCCCGTGGGGAATCCGCTAGATGAGGGCACGCTGCTGGGGCCATTAGTGACGAGTGCCGCCGTCGAACGCATGGAAGCGGCCGTGCGCCAGGCCGTGGCCGAGGGCGGTGAGGTATTAACCGGCGGCCATGCCTTACCCGACGCCGGACCACAATTTGTCGAACCAACAATCATCCGTATGCCCGCCCAAACGGAGATCGTTCGCCAGGAAACGTTCGCGCCCATTCTTTATATTCTGGAGTATGACACGCTTGACGAAGCCATGCGCCTGCACAACGACGTGCCGCAAGGCCTCTCCAGCGCCATCTTCACCGACAGCCTGCGCACGGCCGAAAATTTCCTGGCCGCCACCGGCTCCGACTGCGGCATCGCCAACGTCAACATCGGCACGTCGGGGGCAGAAATCGGCGGCGCGTTCGGCGGCGAAAAAGAGACCGGCGGCGGCCGCGAATCCGGCTCCGACGCCTGGAAGGGCTACATGCGCCGCCAAACCAACACCATCAACTGGTCCAAAGATCTGCCGTTGGCCCAGGGCATCCGCTTCGAGAGCTAATGGAGAGACAACCCCAAATCTCTCAGAGGTACGCTGCAGAAGTTAGCGATATTTCTGAGCACTTCGTCTACAGACAGGTCATTAGCTTATGATGTCCTCAGCGGTACCGTTCCGCAGGAGCATATTTCTGACGGTTATCCTGACCCTGACCCTGGCCTTTGCCTGTCGGGGCGGATCGTCGGCCGCGCCCGTGCCGGAAACCATGTCCACCGAGACACCGGCCACGACTCTTCCCTGCCCCTTGTTCCCGGCCGACAACATCTGGAACGCACGCATCGATAATCTGCCGGCACATCCGTTATCAGATGACTACATCGACACCATCGGCCGCGAGGTGACGTTCCACCCGGATTTCGGTTCCGGCATCTGGCCGCCGGAAGACGGCGGGCCGATCGGCATCCCCTACGTCGTCGTGCCCGCCGATCAGCCGGGCGTGCCCATCGACTTCTACTATCCCGACGAGAGCGATCCCGGCCCCTATCCCATCCCGTCCCAGCCGCCGATCGAAGGCGGGCCGGATAGCGACGGCGACCGCCACATCCTGATTATTCAGGAAGAGTCTTGTCGGCTGTACGAGGTTTACGATGCCCACCCGCGCGAGGACGGCGGATGGGACGCCGGCTCAGGGGCCATCTTCGATCTGCGCGCCAACGACCTGCGACCGGCAGGGTGGACGTCGGCCGATGCCGCCGGGTTACCCATCTTGCCCGGTCTGGTGCGCTATGATGAAGTCGAGGCGGGAGAGATCACCCATGCCCTGCGCTTTACCGCTCCCGAAACACAACAAGCCTTTGTCTGGCCGGCTCGTCACTTCGCGTCCGATCTAGTCGACAAGCGGTTCCCGCCCATGGGACAGCGTTTCCGGCTACGGGCCGACTATGACCTGAGCGGTTTCGATCCGGCCGCACAGGTCATCCTGCGGGCCATGCAACGCTACGGCATCATCCTGGCCGACAACGGCTCCCCGTGGTACGTCTCCGGCGCGCCCGATGAACGCTGGGACAACGACGTCTTGCATCAACTGGACCGGCTGACCGGGGCCGACTTTGAGGCCGTCGATATATCCAGCCTGATGATTGACCCGGACTCAGGCCAGGCGGCTATCCTCGACGAAACCGCCTACGTTCCTTCAGTGGCCACCCCATCGCGCTGAATCGTTCCAGACCAGCCCGATACGTTGATCTACGATTAAATTCGTCCTTACGGGCCGCCCATAATGACCGGCACGTACAGGTCGTGTGACGGCAGACGTGTGGCCGGCGTCGTTGGGGTCACTGTCGCCGTCGCGGTGGCGGTTGGCGTTGCGGTGGAGGTGACGTTCGACGTTGCTGTTGGCTGAGGGGTCTTCGTGGGCCGCTTGGTGGCCGTGGCGGTGGGCGTGGGGCTCGCGGTCGGCGGCGGCGTATCGGTCGGGGTGGCCGTGGGGGTATCAGTTGGCTGCGGGGTCTGAGTGGCCGTCGGCGTCGGCGTTTCCGTCTCCGTCGGCGTGGCTGAGGGTGTATACGTAGGCGTAGCAGTTGGTTCGGGGCCCTTTTCGGTTTGGCCCACCGTAAGGCCGAGCGGCTTGTCGGCATCGTAAATCCGCGCGGCCACACCCTCCAGGTCAGTCTGGTCAACCAGGCCGATCGTGAAGTATTGGGGCAGTTCGCGCAGGAAGCGGCTATTGATAGAGCGTCCGAACCCCAATATCGTCATTACCTTGTCACTCGGCGCATACGAATCCACCAGCGTATCGTCCGGCTGGTGAAGCACATAGAGCGAGCGGCCCACCACCGGATCGGTAAAATAGACCCACTCTTGATCAATTAGATCGCCCGACCAGCTTTCGCCGGCGGTCGTCGTCGTGCCGTCAGACCGGGTGACCAGATCGGTGGTCGGGTTGAGCGCGCCGCCGGGCGTACCCTCGTACTGCAGCCAGAACGATTTGCCCACGGCCGTTTTGATGACCGTCATGCGCGCGTAGGTCGGATAGATTTCCCACAGGGTCGCCCAAAGGCCATCGAGACTGTTGGAGCGTAAAGTCACCTTCAACGGCCCACGCTGGACAATCGAGGTCGTCACATTCGACCGCCCCGGATGGAAATAGCCCCCGTCGTTGGGGTGGACCATGTTCGGTACGCCTCGAAAGTCGCCGGCCGAGCGCTCAGCCGGGTTCCAGCTGATCCAGTCATTCTCATCGATATCAAAAATCGACGAAAAGCCGCCGCCGGTTTTGTGATAGTACAGCGTCGCGTTATCGATGAACAATCGGAGCGTCTCGAATCCGTAGGCGTCGACGATGGTGTCCAGCCCGACCCGGTTGTTGAACTTGGGCAGGCTGATCCCATCGCCAACGACGTCGAAATAGACGTCGAAATATCGCGCGGCACCGGCCGGAGTCACGCCGTCGAGCAGGAAGACCAGTGTGCCCGCGGCATTGGTATTGGCATTAAAGTCGCTGCTCCGATCGAACTGGAATGGCACCTTGTCGTTGAAGACTGCGCCGTCCACGACTTCGACTACCCGGATCGAATTCGGGTCGAATCGGCCGCTTTCTCCGGCGGCAGCGAGTAAATCCGTGAAGTTCAGGGCGATCTCGGCCGTCTTATCGCGCCGCTCATAGCCAGAGACCTCCACCGTGACCGCGGCACGGAACCCCCACAGAGCATCCCACCAGGGATTGCCGGCGGCCAATCCGCGCGATGCTCGCCCGCCCAGGGCAACTGCACCCAGAATGAGCGCCAACGCGAATATGATCAGTAGCTTTGGTTTCATCATCATGGCCTCTGTTGACCGCAAGACGCCCCCGGCATGGTGAATGCCGGAGGCGTCGATTGTGTGGATGCCAGGGGGAAGTGGATTATTTGATGTCGAATGCGTCAAACGATGCCAGGTCGTAATCGGTTGAGCGCCACAGAGAGCTATAGGTGCAATCGGTTGTCAAATATCCAAGGCTCGAAGGCGTGCACACGAAGATATCGGCTCCGTTACCCTTTAGACCAGGGACGCTGAACGAATCAAGGACTGACAAAGCGATTTCCCCACTGCTAAGGACATCGACCCCGCTGATATCTTCCGCTCCCAGCCCGGCGTTGTTCGAGCCGTCAAAGTACACTGCCCACGCCGCGCCATCAAAGCGCAGCACATCCTCATCCTGCCCCTTGGGCAAGCCATTGACGAGGTAGGCGCCGGTCGTGCTCATCAGAAGCTTTCCTGTCTCATCGAAGGCGATGGCGTCAACGTCCTCGGCATTGATCGACAGGCCAAAATTCGAGCCGTCGAAATAGGGGGAAAAGACCCCGCCGCTGAACTTGACCACGTCGCTGTCGTCCACCTTGCCGGAGATACCCGGAACCGTAAGCGGAGCCAGAAAACTGATGTAGAGGTCAGAACCGTCAACGGCCAACGCGTCTATGTTCGCCGCAGCGGGCAGACCGTGGGCTGTCCCGTCAAAAACGAGCGACCATTCGCAGGTGGTGCCGTTATAGAGCACCACGTCCTCATCCGCGTAGCCGACGCCGTCGATCTGGACGTTCTTCTTGGGACTGACATACACGTCGAAGGGCAGCGGGTTACAGACCGGGCCGGGACCGGGGTCATCACCGGGGTCGTTTTGGCCGGTGATGCTCAGCGGTTTGTAGGCGGCATTGACAACGGGTTCCACGCTACCGACGGCCGTCTCATCCGTGAAGCCAAGGGTGAACTGCTGCGGCAGCGTATTCAACAAGCGAGTGTTCCCGCTGCGGCCGAAGCCGAAGATAGTCATCGAATTGGTCGAGTCGGCGGTATAGCCATCGACCTTCGAATCGGCCTGATGATGGATTAGAAAGAGAGAGCGACCGTTATTGCCGACGTTGGGATCGGTGACGAAGATCCACTCGTCCCCGGCAATATCGTTCGTCCACGTCCCCGACGCCTTGATGTTGCTGCCGTCCGAGCGCGTCAACCGATCGACCGAGGGTTCCAGTTCGCCGCCGGGCGTGCCCTCATAGAGCCACCAGAAGTTAGCTGTTCCCTGTCGCACAACGGTCATGCGCGCATAACCGGGGAACACGTCCCAGCGTACTTCCCAAAGGCCATTGGGCTGGCTCACCGATTTGAATGTCGCCTTCAGCGGCCCATCGCTCAGCACCGTCGTCGCGACGCTATTGCGGCCGGGATGAAAGTAGCCGCCGTCGTTGGGGTGAACCATGTTGGGAATCCCACGAAAATCACCCGCGCCGCCCGCGGCCGTGTTCCAGTCGATCCAGTCATTGTTGTTGGCGTCCAGCAGGGTGGCGAAGCCGCCGCCGGGCTTGTGGTAGAAGTATTCGGCGTTATCCGTGACCAGGCGCAAGCTCTGGTAACCCTTGTGGCTCACCGTGCTCAGGTCAACCCGGTCGGCGAACGAGGGCGCGTTGAAGCCGCTGCCCACCACGTCGAAGTAGACCTGATAGCGGCGCGTCTCATTCGCGGCCGTGCTGCCCTTCATCAGGAAGACGAGGGTGCCGCGGGCTTTGTTGGTCGCGCTGTAGTCGCCCGCCCGGTCGAACTGGAAAGGCACGTCGGCATCGATGACATTATCGTTGTTGTTGACTTCGAAGACGCGGATGGAAGCGGGGTCCAGCGCGCCGGAGCCGCCCTGGTCGGCCAGCAAGGGGGTGAAGTTGAGGAACACTTCGACCGGCTTGTCCTGGCGGGCAAAGCCGTTGGCATTGACGGTAATGAGCGTGTGATAGGCCGGGTCGGCGGCCGCGGCCACGCCGGTCAGGCCATTCAACGCACCGATCAGAGCGAGCAACAAGACGACCAAGAACAGGGGGCGCACCGCCCGCGCAACCGAGAAATTACGCATTTCAACTCCTGGGATATAGCGCTTAGACAACTTAAAGCGGCGAAAGCAATAGTGTAACGACCTAATAGTATAAATTTCCACTTAAGAGCAAGCTTAAGTGGTGGTAACAAAGTGGTAACAGAACCCACTCCGGCCCGCGTGCGCTTCCCGTGCGTTTGAACGCACTTGCATTCCAAGCGGTGGGTTTCAACCCGCCGTGACAAGGGCATTACCGGCGCCACACCTGTCAGGATGTTTTGGTTATAGAGTATCCAGTCCGCCAAATCTGCGGATTACACTTCTCTATAAATCGGCGCAAAAAAAGGGCGGCGCTTTGCAAAGCGCCGCCCTTTTTACTAGGTGTTAGCTAACCGGCCGGCCGGTTCAGCCCGGGCCGCCGGGCTGGTAGTCCAGGCCGTCGACCTTCTTGTTCAGTCCGGCGTCCGGGGCCGAGAAGATCGGCCCGCTGAACGTCCCGGTGGCGACGTCGTAGGCATAGACCATCGAGTGGCCGCCTACGACGCCATCTACATTGAACGCGCCCTTGGTGGCGATGTAGAGCGTTGTCCCGTCCTCATTGGCCGACAGGCCGTAGGTGCTGTTGCTCGGCATTTGCTGGGCCGAGCCGTCGAGCACCATCGTCCACGTGCCCGTGGTTGACGGGCCCAGGGTCAGCGCGCAGAAGCCAAGGACGTCCTCGCCCTTGAACGACAGCGTGCCACTCCCGGACGGAACCTTGCCCGCGCCCTGGGTGCTGATGAGCACGAAGGCCAGGCAGCCCGGCGGTGGCCCGAACGTGCCCGACAGAATGTGGAGCGAGTCCACCTTCTCGGCGTTGGTCGTCAGGCCCACATCGGAGCCGTCGAACCACAGGTTGAAGCTACTGCCGTCGTAGTGCAGCACGTCCTGGCCCTTCACCGGGCCGACGCCGGCCACGCCGATGCTGGTCTGCGTCAGGCTCAGATAGAGGTCATCGGCCGCGTTGACGTGGATGGCGCTGATGTCGGCCTTGTTCGGCAGACCGGCGCCGTTGTAGAACAGTGTCCAGCCGTTGATCGGGTCGTAGCGCAGGATGTCATTCTTGTCGAAGTTGACCCCGTCCACGCTGCCCGCGGCCGTCGTCGTCACGTAGACGACCTCACCGGCCGGCGGCGCGCTGGTGTCGATCAGCCAGGTGTAGCTGGCCGGCGTCGTGTCAACGTTGCCCAGGCTGTCCTTGGCCCGTACCTCGAAGGTATGGCTGCCGTCGCCCAGGCCGTTGTAGGTTTGCGGGCTGGAGCAGGCCGTCCAAGGGCCGCCGTCAAGCCGGCACTCGAACGTCATGCCGCCAACGCCGCTGCCGTCGTCGCCGGTGAAGCTGAACGACGGATTTGGATCATTTGACGGGTTCGTCGGATTGTCGGTGATCGTCGTATCCGGCCCGGTCGTGTCGATGATCCAGGTGTAGCTGGCCGGGGTCGGATCCACGCTGGCGCCGTCGTTGGCCCGTACCTGGAAGGTATGGCTGCCGTCGCTCAGGCCGTTGTAGGTTTGCGGGCTGGAGCAGACCGTCCACGGGCCACCGTCGATGCTGCACTCGAACGTCACGTTGCCCAGGTCGTCGCCGCCGGTGAAGGTAAACGTGGCACTGGCGCTGTTCGACGGATTCGTCGGGTTGGTCAGGATGGTCGTGGTCGGCGGGGTCGTGTCGATTGTCCAGGTGTAGCTGGCCGGAGTCGCATCAACGTTGTTCGCGGCGTCGATAGCCCGCACCTGGAAGGTGTGGCTGCCGTCGCTGAGGTCAGTGTACGACAGCGGGCTGGTGCAGGCCGACCAGCCGCCGCCATCCAGTTGGCACTCAAACGTCGCATTCGGATCGTCGCTGCTGAAGGTGAACGACGGATCGTTGTTGTTTGAGGGACTGGGTGGGAAAGTGTCGATCGTCGTGTCCGGCGCTTCGGTGTCGTCCGGGCCGAGGTCCAGGCCGACGACCATCGGGTCGTGGTCGGACACGCGGAACGGCGCGTCGTCATAGAAGCTGGTGACCTGACCGGGCGTCTTGAACTCGGTGTTGTAGTCGAGGACGATCGGCTCGTCGGCGTTGATGTGCCACTCGGCCGCGCCAGTCACCTGGTCGTCCAGCGACGGGCTGGCGAAGGCGTAGTCCAGATAGCCCCACTCGCCGTCAAAGACGTAGGAGTAGGGTTGCATGTTGAACTCCGCGGCCAGGTCAACGTAGCCTGCGGCGACGAAGACGTCGATGGGAGTCTCCTTGACGTAGCTGTTCAGGTCGCCCACGAGCAGAATGTCGGGGTCAACCGGAGCCAGCACGTTCTCGAACCAGTCGACCATCACCCCGGCCGCCGCCGTGCGCGTGCCGTTGCAGTTACCGCCGCCGGCGTCGGGCTGGTCGTCCCCGCCGCCACAGGCCGAACCCTTCGACTTGAGATGGGCCACGGCCACGTAGAACACTTCGCCGTTGCCGTCCTCGAACGCCTGGGCCAGCACCGGCCGGCTGCGGGTGTCGATGAAGGCCGGGTCGTAGGACGAGTCGAGAATCTCGAAGTCGCCGACGGGCGTTACGCTGGCCGGCTTGTAGATCAGGCCGACCTTGATCGCGTCGGTGCCGATGACGCCGGTGTCGATGAAGGCGTACGTGCCCGGGCCCAGTTCGGCGTTCAGCGCGTTGACGATGCTCTCCAGCACCGGGTCGGTGTCGTCGCCGGCCGGGTCGGCGTCGGCGTTGTTCTCCAACTCGTTCAGCCCGACGACGTCGGCGTCCAGCTCGAGCAGCATGTTGATCAGCTTGTCGTGCTGGCGGGTGAACTCTAGAATGCTGTCCGCGCCGCGGCAGTCCACGTTCTCGGCCGGGCCACAGATGTCCGGACCCGCGTCAACGGTCGTGAAGTAGTTGAGCGTATTGGAACCGACGACCTTGAGCGTGCCGCCCACTACCGGCGCGGCGGCCGGGCGCGGGTTCACATGGTTCCAAGTAATCGTGCCCGTCGGCTGGATGCGGAAATCCTCGGTCGTATCGAGGTAGTGCATGACGCCGGTCAGGCCGGTCGTCGTGTCGCCGCCGCGCAGGGTGTTGGTCGCGCTGAGGCCGCCCGGATCCGGGTAGCGCACCGGGTCGGGGTTCTGGTTGGTCAGCCCATCATCGAGCAAGATACTGCGCAGGATGTTGGCTTGTTCCACGGCCGCGGCCGGCGCGCCCGGCTCGGCCTCGTGGGTCGGGATCCACAGCCGGCCGCCGGCGGCCAACAGTACCTCGCCGAAGCGACCCAACGTGAAGACCTCGGTCACCGTCAGTTCGTCCACGAACGAGACTGACATGCTCTCGTACTTCTCGTAATCGGAGAGAGACGCGACAGGCAGGTCAATCGACGCCGGGGTCGGAGCGGTGTTGCCGCTCGAGCAGACCTGGACCGTCAGCGGGCCGACGATCTCGGTATAGGTTCCGTCGGCTACGTCGCCGAACTCATCGACCGTGCCGGCGACGCGCACTTTGTCGCCAATGGCGACGGCGGCAGTCGCCGGATTTGCTCCATCGAAGACGAAGACGCCCTCAGAAGTATTGGGATCGGCGTCGACATCAGCATCTTCTTCCTGGACAAAAAAGCCATTGAGCTCGTTGGGCGGCTCGGCTGTCGTGTCCTGGAAGTCGCCGACGACGATGCCCTCGATGGTGACGGTGCTGCCGTCGATCGGGCTGGCCGCGCCGTTGCCCTGCACGTCGTGGATCAACGTCGCCGGGTCGCCACAGATGGACGCCGGGACGAGGATTGTGAAATCGAAGACCTTGTCAGCCGCCATATTGTTCGGCGGGTCGATGACGTCCTGGTCGGCCACCTGCAAGTCGTCGACGGTGACAGTCACCGTTTCCCCGCCGGTGAAGTCGGCCGGATCGAGGGTAAAGGTCAGGTTGTCGCCCGTGGCCGGCGGCAGGTTCTGCGGGCCGCTGAGGCTGCCGACGACCGAGATCGTCCCCGTGACGTTGACCGCCTCGCTGAAGGTGATGCTGATGTTGGTGTTGGCGGCCACGCCGGTGGCGTTGTCGGCCGGGGTGGTGCTGGTGACGGACGGGGCGACGTCGCCGCCGCCGCCGCAGATGTTGAGCGCGGCAGCTGAATTGCGCGGATTAGGCGTACCGTTGGAAAAGTCGGAGCTGTTGACGTCGGTCTCCGTGCAACCATTGCTCCCGCGCAAGGCAGCAGTCGCATTGGTAAGGTTCGGCGTAGTAGGCGTAGTTTCGGAGCAGTTGGTCGCTGGCCCATAACCGACCAAATCGACTATGCCTGAAGTTGGGCAGCCAGTCGAGATTAGAGTAGTGTTGCTCATCAAGGCAACCTTGCCGGCACCTGCGGCCATATTGAGAGTGCCGGTAAGATCTGGAGTGACTGGGAAATCAGCCCCGAGAGTGCCAGCAGAGCCTTGCTGGATCAAGTAATACTGACCGGGAGCTAATGACACATTAGGTAGGGCAGTCAGGCCCGCAAACGTTGTTCCAGTGGAAGAT
>JAGOBF010000019.1 GCA_017983515.1 Promineifilum sp.
AAGCCGCTGACCACGACGAACACAATCCCGGTGACGATCCCGGCTCCGATGCCCAGCGCTTCTATCGGGCCGCTCAGGAGCCTGATACTACCGACGGTCGGCAGCTCCCGATGGGCAAGCGCGTATTTTAAGACCGGCAGGACGCCAAGAATCCATGCGAGGGCTTCAAAAATTACCGCAATGGTAAGGACGGTTATGAGTGGAGTCCTCACGGAAACCTCCAACTGCGAGTAGCCCACAATGAAATTACCAGCCGATCGCCGGAAAGTCTGCCATTGTAGTGTTGCCGCCCGGCTGGTGTGTCAGTTTGCCGGCGCCGGCGGCAGGCTACTGAGATAGAGCCATATCGCCTCAAGTTCAACATCGGTCATCTCCAACGCAATCGGCCAGGGCATTATCAATGGGTCGAGCACTTTATTTTCCGGTGTCAGGCCGGTCCGCATCGTCGTGGCAAATTGCTCAAATGTCCAGTTGGCGAGATTGCCGCCGGGCGTCAGGTTGGCGGCCGGGGGCGAACCGGGGGCCGCGCCAGGGATAGGGCCACCGGTCAGGTCCTGGGTGTGACAGTCCTGGCACACACCTACCATGTATTGGCCGAAGTCGGCCGATACTTCAGGCGTGACGCTTTTAGGAGCCGTCGCGTCATGGTCGATCACCTCGGCTGAGAGGAGCGGCAACGGCGCCTGATCCGTCAGGAGCAATACACGCCCCAGTGGCGCGAGCCGTGATTCCGGCTGGATATGATCTGTTGGCGGCTGGGATTGAATGTAGGCGATTATCCAACCGAGTTCCTCGTCGCTCAGTCCGGCAAACTTACTGCTGGGCATAATCAGGAGAGCCTTGCCGTCAGGATCGACGCCATGACGAACCGAACGCACCCAGTCTTCTACCTTGTAATCCGCTGTTGCGCTTCCCTCACCGGGTGTCAGGTTGGCCGCATAGACCTGACCCAGTAATGGATCATCGATTAGTACCCTTCCGGCGAAATCCGACCCATGGCAATCGCCGGCGCCGCAACCGCGAATCACCGTCAGTCGGCGTCCTTCTTCAAGGCCGGCCGCATCACTTGGAATGGGGATCGGTTCCACCGCGATATCATAACGCTCGTTGAGGCGGCGGTTGCTCACGAAATAACCAACCAAAGCAGCCAAAACGATGACCCCAATCAATCCAACCAGAACAATCCCCGTCCACTTGAGCACTCTCTTCACGATATTCGTACTCCTGTTTACATTGCACTATAGAACCAGCAGCGACAACCCGCCGCCCAGATCGAACGGCAACCGCCGCCAGGTATCGCCATAATCGGCCGTATGCCACACGTCGCCATAGGTCGTCCCGACGTAGAGATGGCCGGGCGCGTCGGGGAGCGTGACCAACGCTCGCGGCATCTGGCCCATCGGGTGGGGTTCCCAGCCGATCGGCTGCCAGTCGGCCCCGGCCGAGGCGCGAAAGAGAAAGGCCTCAACGTCGCGCCCATAGGCTTTGCGCGGGCTGGGAGCCACGGCCACATACCACACTTCCGGCCGCTCCGGGTCGGCGGCGCAGGTCACGCCATAATGTCTGACCAGCCCGGCTCGCGGCTGCTGCCAGGTCTGGCCACCGTCACGGCTGACAGCCGCCCCTCCGCCGGTCCCGCCGGCCTCATAGACCCACTGCCCGTCGCGCCCGTGAAATTTGAGCCAGTGGCAGTCGCGCATGGCTCCAGGCTGGTGACCCGACCAGGTATGCCCGCCGTCCGCGCTGCGCACCGTCGCGCCAAACTCGATCCCGGCCAGAACGACGTCCGGCTCGGTGGGCGATATGACAAGGTCGTTGACATAGGCCCGGAATGGCAGCTCGGCCGGCGAGAACCACCACCAGCGGTTGGGCACGCGCCGGAAGCCTTCCAGTTCGGCCCAGTGACGACCGCCGTCACTGGTCTTATAGACGGCCGCCGGCTTCACGCCGGCATAGATCACGCCGGGATCATGCGGGCTGACGGCGAGGGACTTGACGACCTGTCCGGCCAGGCCCAAAGCAGCCCAACTCCGGCCGCAATCGGCCGAGCGATAGACCCCGTTCCCCTGGGTACCGGCATAGATAACGTCGCCATCATTGGGATCGACGGCCAGCGTCACCGGTCACGGCTCATCCAGTACCGTTATAACGCGCCAGCTATCGTCGACACACTCGGCGCGAACCACCCGCCGGTCGGCGACCGCAAGAAAGACGTGGGAGTTTCTGTATCCGTTGGTCATGTTCGATCCCATCCTCATAGGGCAAATAGTCAGAGGCCAGGCTACCATTGCGTAACGCGATTAGTCCCCCGGAATGCTTTCGGGCTGGGATTGTGGCGCGACCACTGTCTTATCTGCCCGAATAACCGCCCTCGCTTGCCGGGCCAACGTGAGGCCCAGAGCGAAATCGATCAGGGCCATGACCGGATGAAAAGCCGACAAGACCGGCGCACTGGCCCGCAAGAAGATGAGCACATCGGCCTGCAGGACGTAGACGCCGAACAGCAGCCACGTCAGCCGCTTCATCCGCCCCGGCAGCTTGCCCACGTAGGCGGTGATCAGCATGACCAGGAGCGGCCCAGCCAGGAAGTGGCCCAGGCTGATGTGGTTATCCCAACCCCAGCGACCGGCCACCACCGCCATGCCGGCGAAGAAGACCTGAGCCACGACGCCGACGAAAAACAGCCAGGCGGCGACTTCATAAGTAATACGAGATGCTTTCATTGCTTACACTCCTTATTTCGCTGAATGGTCAGAAAAGTTCACCAGGCGCCAGCCGTTCCTATACGGTCAGGCTGTAGCCGCCGAAATCAACACCCGGCCCGCCAAAAAGAGGCGGCCCATCAGGATGAACCACACCGGCAACAGGCCGTAGCTGATGCCCCCGGCGATGAAAAACAGGTAGGCGAGCGGGCTGAACTGGGCTGCCGCCGTTTGGCCGGCCGTCGCCGAAAGCATATTACCGATGCTATTCACCCGGAAGACCGCCAACAACGCCAGTGTAGGCGTCACGCCCAGCAGGATACCCGCCCAGGCCAGGGTTTTTGGAAGTGCGTGGCCTGCCAACCCCATCACCGAGTTCAGTAATGCCCAAAGGCCGATCAGCCCAAACCCGCCGATGCCATAAACAAGGGATTGTTCAAAATTGATTCGTCCCGACACCAGCAGAACTGACCCGATGGCCGTGGCGAGGAATCCGATGAGGCCGGCGGTCACTGCGAAAAGACTCACCCATGAGTAATGGGCCGCGTTTTGCCGGTACAGGGCGAACACGAGCGGCATCAGCAGCAGCGCTGTAGGAATGGACAGAACGTCGTTCAGTGTGCCGAACGGTTCGCCGACGACGAACAACAGGATGAGAGAGACAAAGCCGATCAGCCCGACCACGCCACCGATAACTGCCGTCCAGCCTACAAATTGTGAATTTGTTGCGTCCATTTATCGAACTCCTGCAAAGGTTTGATAGCCCGTATTGTAAGGGGCGAGATTGGAGATTGTCATGAGGCGGGAGATTCAATTTGGGCGGGAACTTCGCCCAGAGGCAGTCGGGAATTATTCCCGTCCTCAGGCTATCGAGGTAAAAAAAGCGGCCCGTTTCTGGGCCGCTTTTGATAGAAAAATAAGACGAGGACTTGTGCCTAGCCCTTCAACAAACCCGCACGTTCCTCGATGGGCAAGATTCGCCGCTCGTCCTCGCTGCGACGCTTAACCTCGACCCCACCCGCCGCCAGACTCTTAGTCGAGACGGTGATGCGCCAGGGCATACCCAGCAGATCGGCGTCCTTGAACTTGACGCCGGCCCCCAGGCCGTCGCGGTCGTCGTAGAGCACCTCGACGCCGGCGGCGGTCAGGTCGGCATAGAGCGCCTCGGCCTTTTCCTTCGTGCCGTCGCCCTCCTTGCCGATGTGGACGAGGTGCGCCTGATAGGGAGCCACGCTCTCAGGCCAGACGATGCCGTCTTTATCGTGGTGCAGTTCGACGATGACCGCCATCAGCCGGTCGAGGCCGATGCCATAGCTACCCATGTAGATCAATTGCGGCTGGCCGTCTTCGTCGAGGTAGGTCGCGTTGACGGCGGCGCTATAGCGCGTGCCGAGTTTGAAGCAGTGGCCGACCTCGATGGCCCGGCGGGCTTCGATACGGCCGCCGCATTTGGGGCACTTGTGGCCGCTGGCCGCCTGGGCAATGTCGGCGATCTTGCTGACGGCGAAATCGCGGCCGACGTTCGCGCCGGTGAAATGGTACGGCTCCTCGTTGGCCCCGACGACGTAGTTGCCGCCGTATTCTATCGACTCATCGGCGACGACCATAACGCCCGGCGCGCTCATATCGCCGGCCGGGGTCATGCCAATGCCTGAAGCATAGCCGGGCACGACCCCGATGGCCCGAATCTCGTCCTCGGTCGCGGCGCGCAGAAAGCCTTCGCCGACGGCATTCACCAGCTTGGTGTCGTTGATGTCCAGGTCGCCACGCACCAGGGCGAAGACCAGCCGCCCGTCACCCGGCGTCTCGACGAATTGCCGCCGCCACCAGTAGAAGACGGCCTTCAGCGTTTGGCTGGTGGGCACACCGACGAAGGCGGCCACGTCGGCGATTGTCTTGCAATCCGGCGTCTCGACCTTGACCAGTTCGTCCAGCGTTGCCGGCTTTTCGCCCTCGCGGACGAAATCGGCCGCCTCGACGTTAGCGGCGTAGTCGCAGTTGTTGCAACTGATGAAGAGGTCTTCGCCCTGCGGATGGGGGACGGTGAACTCCTGCGAGGTCTTGCCGCCCATGGCGCCGACGTCGGCGTTGATGGCGATCGTCCCCACGTCGCAGCGGTCAAAGATGTTGAAGTAAGCCTGGATCATGCTGGGGTAGTAGGCGTCCAGCGCTTCCTCACTGCGATCCAGTGTGTAAGCGTCCTTCATGATGAATTCGCGCAGCCGGATCAGGCCACCGCGCGGCCGCGGTTCGTCGCGGAACTTCTTGCTGATGTGGTAGACCATCTTCGGCAGGTCGCGGTAGCTCTCGATCTCGCGCAGGGCCAGATCGACGACGATCTCTTCGTGGGTGGCCGAGAGGGCATAGTCGCGGTTGCTGTTGCCGCGGAGCTTGAACAGTACGTCCACTGAATTCCAGCGGCCGGTAGCCTGCCACAGCGCCGCCGGGTGCAGATTGGGCATCCACATTTCCTGGCCGCCGATAGCGTCCATCTCCTCGGCCATGATCTGCCAGATTTTGCGGATGACTCGGTAGCCGAAGGGCATAAATGTATAGATGCCGGCGCCGACGGGCCGGATGTAGTTGGCGCGAATGAGTAGTTGGTGGCTGGTCAGCTCGGCCTCGGCCGGGGCCTCGCGCAGGGTTTTGCCGAAGGATCGTGAAAGTCGCATAACGGGGGAGTATAACCCTGGGGCTGTGGGGCGTCAAAGCGCGAGTTACGTCGCCAACCCGGACAAGAAGCTTAATAAGCTGCTTTGTAATCTGCCTCCTGTCCAGTTCCTCCACAGCAGACTATTGCTCTGGCTCATGCAACCGCTTAGGGAAGGTTCTGTATTAGAATCCCGGATATTAGTCGTTGCTAACGTTTAAAAGCACCTTGCCGATATTGCGGTTCGCCCGCACATACTCGTGGGCGGCTTGGGCCTCGGTGATGGGGAACCTGGTGTCGAGGATCGGCCGCAGGCGGCCGTCGGCCAGTTTGGGCAGGATCTCGGCCTCGAAGCGGCGGGTGATGGCGACCTTCTCGGCCAGCGGCCGCGTTCGCAGCGTCGAGCCGACGATGTGCAGACGTTTGCCGAGCAGTTGTCCCATATTGAGTTCCCCCATCGGCCCGCCCAGCAAGCCGATATTGACCAGCCGCCCGAAGCGGCGCAACGCCTCGATATTACGCGACAGGTATGAGCCGCCGACCGGATCGAGAATGACGTCCACGCCCTGGCCGTTCGTCGCCCCCATTGCTTGAGCCAGAAAATCATCTTCCTTATAGTTAATTGTGCTAGCGCCCAACTCGCGGCAAAACGCCGCCTTGTCCGGGCTGCCGACGGTGGCGATGGCTCGCGCCCCGGCGTCGACCGCCAACTGGATGGCCGCCGTGCCCACGCCGCTGGCCCCGGCGTGGATGAGCACCGTCTCCCCTGCCTGGAGCTGGCCTTCGTCAAACAGGTTGATGTAGGCGGTGTACCAGACTTCGGGCACGGCCGCGCCCTGGGCGAACGACCAGCCATCGGGTAAACGCAGCAGCATCCCGGCGGGGACAGCCGCCCGTTCGGCATAGCCGCCGCCGGGCAGCAAGGCCATCACCCGGTCGCCCGGCCGCCACCCTTCTACTCGTTGGCCCACCTCGCTGATCACGCCCGCCATCTCCAGCCCCAGTATTTCGCTTGCGCCGGGCGGTGGAGGGTAGCTGCCGCGCGCCTGCGACAGGTCGGCGCGGTTGACAGCCGTGGCCCGCACATCGACCAGCACCTCGTCCGGCCCATAATCAATGTCCGCCACATCTTCCCAGAGCAGCACCGGATTCTTCTTGTCGCCATGTACGCCAATTGCTTTCATCGCTTACTCCTTGTCAGGGTGGCCACCTGCGGTAAACTTCATTCTACAGGCACTTTCGCAATCGCTCCAGCGAGAGTCTGGCGATTTAATCCGCAGGAGAGTTTCACACCATGAGCCAACGTGATACCCATACGGTCGAAGTGGCCGGATTGACTCGCCACTTCCCGCTTTTCGAAGTCGCGCCGGGCGTGCGCATCGCCGTGTTCAATATGCTGGGCGACACCTACGTCGTCAAGGCCTCGGCCGCGGCCCTGGCCGAGCGCCTGAAGGACATCGAGGCCGACGTGCTGGTGACGGCCGAGGCCAAGAGCATCCCCCTCATCTACGAGATGAGCGCTCTGATGGGCCTGCCCTACGTGGTTATGCGCAAGGCTTACAAGAGCTATATGGGCGAGGCCATCAGCGCTGAGACGGTGTCGATTACCACCGGTGCGCCCCAGACGCTGTTCCTGGACGAGAAAGATCGCGCGTTGATCAGGGACAAACGGGTCATCGTCATCGATGACGTGATCAGCACCGGCAGCACGCTCAACGGAATGGAGAAGCTCGTGCTGAAAGCGGGGGGCGAAGTAGCCCAGATCGCCGCTATCTTCACCGAAGGGGATGACGACTGGTCGCGGGTTGTGGCTTTGGGGAACTTGCCGATCTTCAAAGAGTGAAAGCCTTCGCCCAAAGATCGCCAAGAGCGACAGGTGTGAATCGCCTCTTCATTTGTCACTCGTCGTTCGTCACCCGTCACTCCCATGGACGCTGCCACTCTGACCATCTTCAACCATCTCTTCGCCTCCGTGGCCGAGGAGATGGGGGTGACGCTCGGCCGCACGTCTTACAGCCCCAACATCAAGGAGCGCCTCGACTATAGTTGCGCCGTCTTCCTGGCCGCCGAGCCGCCGCAACTGCTGGCCCAGGCGGCCCATATCCCCGTCCACCTGGGAGCCATGCCCGCCTCGGTGCGCGCCGCCGTTGCCCGCTGCGCCCCCTTCCGGCCCGGCGACGTCGTCATCCTGAATGATCCCTACCTCGGCGGCAACCATCTGCCGGACATTACGTTGGTGTCACCGGTATTCAGTCAGCAGTATGCAGGCGATCAGTATTTCGTCGATCATTTCCCAACTGCCCCACGGAACAGTGACTCACTGAATTCTGGCCCACCGCCCACTCCCCACTTCTTCGTCGCCAGCCGCGCCCACCACGCCGACGTCGGCGGCATGTCGCCTGGCTCCATGCCTTTATCCACGGAGATATATCAGGAAGGGATTATTATCCCGCCCATTAAGCTGGTCGACGGCGGCGCGCGCAACGAGGCCGTGTGGCAGCTTATCCTGCGCAACGTCCGCACGCCGTGGGAGCGAGACGGCGACCTGGCCGCCCAGTTGGCGGCCCACGCCACCGGCGCGGCGCGGTTGGCGGAGATCGTCGCACGGTACGGTATGGACGAGACGCTGCGCCAGGCCACCAATCTGATCGCCTATGCCGAATCGTTGACCCGCGCCGCCATTCGGCTTATTCCCCAGGGACAGTACGTCTTCACCGACTTCCTGGACGACGACGGGCAGAGCGACGCGCCCGTGCCCATCAGCGTCACCCTGGCGGTCGTTGACGACCGCCTCACAGCCGATTTCTCCGGCACCGCCCCGGCCGTGGCCGGCAACCTTAACGCCGTGCCGGCCATCGTCGATTCGGCCGTCGTCTACTGCCTGCGCAGCGTCGCCATGGCCCTTCTCGATGCCGACCTGCCGATGAACCAGGGTGTATTCGCACCGCTCACGATCTACATCCCGGCCGGTTCGCTGCTCGATCCCCACCCGCCCCATGCCGTGGCCGCGGGCAACGTGGAAACGTCGCAGCGCGTCGTCGATGTGGTCTTTGGCGCGCTGGCCCAGGCGCTCCCGGCCCTCATCCCGGCCGCAAGCCAGGGCACGATGAACAACATCACCTTCGGCGGCGCCTATCCTCCCGATTGGGTCGCGGCGTCAGATCACTACGCCTACTACGAGACCATCGGCGGCGGCGCGGGGGCCGGGCCGGCGGCCGAGGGCGCTTCCGGCGTTCACGTCCACATGAGCAACACACGCAATACGCCGGTGGAGGCGCTGGAATACACCTTTCCGATCCGGGTCGAGGTCTACGCCTTGCGCGAGGGATCCGGGGGGAGTGGTCTACATCGGGGCGGCGAGGGGCTGATGCGGGCCATCCGGTTCCTCGGCTCGGCAGCCGTGACCATCACCGCCGAACGACGGCGGCGGGGGCCTTATGGGCTGGCGGGCGGCGCGCCGGGCGCGGCCGGGCGCAATGTCCTGCGGCGCGGCGAGGAATCGATGGAATTGCCCGGCAAAGTCAAGTTGGACGTGGAGCCGGGCGACATCATCCACATCGAGACGCCCGGCGGCGGCGGCTGGGGAGCGAAGACCTCAGAAGGTGGCGAACAGGAGTTCACGCCAGACTTCTGAGGTCTAGGACGAGCGGCGGGGCAACATCGGCAAGTGATTGGCGAACAGCCCGTTGACCACCATCACGCCTAACAGGATGAGAATAAAACCGCCCAGCGCGTACCAGGTCAATTGCTCATTCAGAATCAGCACGCCCAGTACGACGCCGAAGATAGGGATCACGTAGGTGACCATCGAGATATAAGTCGGGCCGGCCGTCTCCAGCAACCGATAATAGACGATAAACGCCAGGCCGGTTCCCATGACGCCCAATAAGAAGAGAGAGCCGAGGGCAACAGGCGACGGCCGATGCAGGGCCCACGGTTTGTCGATCAGCACGGCGATTGGAGCCATATAGAGCGTTGCCAGCAATAGTTGGGAAGCCGGGGCCGTCAACGGCGGCAGTCCGCGCAAGTGATTGCGGCTATAGATGATGGCGACGCCGTAGAGAGCCGCCGCGACGGTGACAGCTATCAGTCCCCACGTCGTGGCTTGCAAGCCTCCCTTCAAAGACGGCAAAACCAACAGGAGCAGACCCGCAAAACCGATGAGCACGCCGGTCAATTTCGAGGCGGTCATTCGGTCGCCGGCCACCAGAAAATGAGCCAGGATAATGGTAAACAGAGGCGTCGTGCCGTTCAGAATGGAGGCCAGGGCGCTGTCGATGTACTGCTCGCCCCAGCTCAACAACACCCAGGGCAGCGCGTTGTGCAACAGGGCCACGACGGCGAGATGCCCCCAGATGCGACGGTCATGGGGCAGGCGACCGCGCTGCGCCCGAAGGACGATCAGCAGAAAAGTCGCACCGATAGCGACGCGGCCGAGCACCAGAGTCAACGGCGGAATGTCCTCGACGGCGACTTTGATGAACAAAAAAGACGGCCCCCACAGGGCCGCCAGGGTAATCAGCAACAGCAGGTTCTTTCCATTCATATGTGTGTTCCCGCCTGAATTATTGCATCATGTCGTCCGGTCTGTAAAATCCAATTCTGGCAGCGCGCCGAATTCTCATATGCTCCAGGCGCGAATTTGTTCGGAGCCAAGTATAGATGTTAGGAGAATCGACATGGCGAAAGAATCCCTGGGCTATGTAGAACTCGAGTGGACGTGTCCCTTTTGTAACACGCGCAACCCGGGCCGGGCCAAGGTTTGCGGCAATTGCGGCGCGCCTCAACCCAAAGACGTGGAATTCCATCAGGCGGCCGAAGACAAGATCGTCACCGACAACGAAGGGCTGGAAATGGCCGCGGCCGGCGCGGACATCCATTGCCCCTTTTGCGGCACACGCAACCCCGGTAACGCCGTCAAGTGCTCGCGCTGTGGCGGCGATTTGACCGGCGGCGAGCAGCGCGAAAGCGGTCAGATCATTGGCTCTCATCAGACCAAGCCCGCGCCGGACATCATCTGTCAATATTGCGGCACGGCTAACCCGGCCAGCAACACCAAATGCAAGAATTGCGGCGCAGCGCTGGGGCTGGCAGCCAAACCGCAACCGGTCGCCGCAACCGCCGTCTCGGCCAAACCGAGTCCAACCTTGCTGATTATCGGTGGCATTGTCCTGCTTTTCATCTGCGGCGCGATCGCCTTTTTTATCATGCGCGGCACGCAAACGGAGAGCAATCTCGCCCGGGTCAGCGGCGTAGATTGGAAGCGCAGTATCGTCGTCCTCGGCTACGCGCCCGTGACTCATAGCACCTGGGCCGACCAGGTACCCGATGAAGCGGAAGTAAACCAGTGCCGCGAGCGGGAGCGCGGCCGCTCTGACTTCCCCACCGACAATTCCCAGCAAGTCTGCGGCACGCCTTACCTGGTCGATCAGGGGTCGGGTTTCGGCGAGATGGTTCAGGATTGCGAGTACATCGTCTATGACGACTACTGCGATTACACAGTCACCGAACTGCGGCCGGTGGGCGTGCTTGACCAGACCGGCTCAGATCTCAATCCCCTCTGGCCCGAGTCCCGCCTGCAACAGGATCAGCAATTGGGCGAGCGCAACGAAGTCTACCAGATCACCTTTGACGTCGATGGCGAATCAAAGGTCTACGAGACGACCGATCTGAATGATTTCCTTCAGTTTCAACCGGGCAGCGAGTGGGAACTGGAAATAAACGGCTTCGGGAATATCGTCGATATCCAGCCCGCGCCCTAGTCCACCTGATGAACGCGCCGCATCGTTGGTCGTCCCTATACCGCGGGTATGATGTCACCCTGCGGCACAATCAGTTGATTCTGGTCGCCACGGCCGTGGGGATGGGAACGGGCTTTCTCGCGGCCGAGCCGGGTCTGACGACGCGCCTCGTAGCCGCGGCCGTGACCGGTGCGGTCGCCTTCATGGCCGGGGCACTGGCGAAGGAGTTGAATCCCGACGGAGCCTGGGGCGCGCTTGGGGCCACCGTCCTCGCTGTGCTGGCCGTTCCCATCGCCGGCCTGCCCACCCTTCCCAGCGCGGTCGCACTTTTCTGGCTGCTGGGTAACGTGCGCTTCCTGAATCGCACCTCCGGCTTGCCACCCAAATTGACCGACGCGTTTGCCCTTCTCGCGCTAAGCGCCTGGCTGGGTTGGCAAGTGACCCCATTCTTCGGTATATTGATGGGCATCACGCTGTTGTTGGATAATTGGTTACCCGATGGACGGCGAATCTACGCGATGATAGGAATGATGGGTTTTCTTGTTTCTGCCGTCTGGTTAGCATTTGCCGCTCACGTCGCCGGGCCGTTATCCTTTTGGATGGTAGCGGTCTTGTTGACGATCGCTGCCGGTTCCATTCCGATGATCCTGAGCACCTATCGCGTACAAGCCGTGGGGGATGTCACTAGCCTGCGCTTGAGCCCCGCGCGCGTTCAGGCCGGTCAGGTGTTGGCGCTTGGTAGTGGTCTCTTTCTGGCTACCTGGTTGGGCGAGCCGGGCATTGTCCTGCTACTTGGCCTGTGGGCCGCCCTTCTGGCCACCCTTGCTAGCTACCTCTTTGCCGGGCGTTGGCGGCCATCCGCTGGCCCCCGCTGATCCATGACGACGCTCATCGACTCCCACCGGTGGCTCGGGCTGTTCGTACTGCTTATTGTGGCCTTTCTCGTGGCGGGCTGCGGCGGAGCGGCCACGACGGGGACGGCCGTCATCATCGCCGAAGGGGCAATGACCGCCACGCCAACCGCTCGGCCGCCGGTCGTCGCCACCGGTTTGCCGCCCACTGAACTTCCCACCGAACCCCCGGCATTAGCAACGGCCACAGATATGCCGGCCGTCACGCCGCCCCCATCGCCGACGACAACTATTACCCCGTCGCCCACACCCGATCGCAACATCTTATGCAGTAGTCGAATCCCGGACAACGGCCTTCTGACCGTTGTAACGCTGACCTACGGCCTGAGCCGCGACTACGAACCCGCGGGTTTAGTCGGTTTGTCCGGCTATCTGCCCAATGTGGTAACACTGGGCTACCCGACCGAACTACGGCGCGTGGTGATCAATCCGCTGGTGGATATGATCAACGACATGCAGGCTGCCGGTCTGCAACCGATGATCATTTCCGGCTACCGCAGTTTCTCGGCCCAGGCCATTGCCCGTCAGAAATGGCTGGAAAAAGAGCCGGACCGCGCCAATATCCTGAGCGCCCCGCCCGGTTTCAGCGAACACCAGCTAGGCACGGTCATCGACTTCGGCTCGCCGGAACTGGCGGACATCGTTGGTCAAGAAGATATCGAGTTCCACACCTGGTTCTACAAAACCAGCGAGGGAATATGGCTATTGGACAACGCCTACAAGTACGGCTTCACGCTCAGCTACCCTTTTGAGGCGTTCGAGATCACCGGTTTTTTCTATGAGCCGTGGCATTATCGCTACGTCGGGGTCGAGATGGCGACCCAACTCCACGAAGAGGGCATTTCGCTGACCGAGCATCAATTGGCGACCGAACCCCCGCCCTGCCTACCGGACTCCCCATGAAATACCGAATCCTGCCCACGATCGCGCTCGCCGCGATCGCCCTCATCATCGTACTCACTTTGGCCGCCTGCGGCGCCTCCCCGGCGGCCGGCCTTCCGACCCCGGAGATTGTCGACGCGACGACGGCCACCAGCGTGCCGACCGCGGAAACCCAACCGACTGAGACGGCCCAACCGACGGCCACTGCCCTGCCAAGCGCCACGCCCACCGAAACTCCCAAGCCCACGCCCCAGCCGGTGACACTGGCCGTGATGGCGGAGTTTGCCGAGCCATTGAGCGCCGCGCCGGCAGACTCCGCGGCCGCCTATCGTTGGGCAGTGAGTGTGGAAGAAGACCCGGCGGCGGCGCTGGCCGACGGCCGGGCCCAGTTAGCCGTAGTTCCAGGCGACGCCGGAACGGTCGTGCGCCAGGAGCCGCTGGCCTTCGCCGTCCCCTTCACCACCAACTGGGAGTTGATCGGCGCGGCCGATGCCGCAGCCATCCTCGCCAATGGGCATAGCCTCGTACGGGTCATTCCCTGGAGCGCAATGAAGCCCGATATCAAGGCCTTGCGGGTGGACGGGCAGCACCCAACTGACCCCGATTACCCCTATCGCCAGACGTGGTCGCTGTCGGCTGCGCCGGGATATGAGGACGCCGCGGCCGAATTGGCTCCGGCTCTGACGGAAGCATTGGCTCCCTTGCCCACCATTCGGCTGGCGGCCGTGGGCGACATCAACTTCGACCGTTCCCCGGCCTATATCATGCAAACGACGGGCGACCTGTCCTATCCGTTGTCCTTGGTCAAGCCGATTTTCGATCAGGCTGATTACACCATCGCCAATCTGGAAACGGCGTTGGGCGACGTGGGCGAGCCGGCGGCCAAGCGCTACCCGTTCCGCTCACCGCCCGAATCGGCCGAGGCGCTGGCGCTGGGCAGCGTCGATCTGGTGTCGTTGGCCAACAACCACGCGCAGGATTACGGCCCAGAAGCGCTGCTGCAGGGCATCGACTTACTCCACGCCGCCGGGGTCGCCACGGTGGGCGGCGGGGCGAACGAATCGGCCGCCTATGCCCCGCACGTGGCCGACATCAACGGCTTGCGCGTAGCGTTCCTTGGCTACGTCCACGTGCCCATCGAGGCCAGCACGAACTTCGATACGCAAAGCTGGACGGCCACGGCCGATGCGCCGGGCCTGGCCTGGGCCGATCCGGCCCGCGTGAGCGCCGATGTGGCCGCCATTCGCTCCGAGGTCGACCTGGTCGTCGTCATTCTGCACAGTGGCTACGAATACATCGAGGAGCCGAGCGAGGAGCAGGTGGCCGCGGCCCATGCCGCCATTGACGCCGGGGCCGATCTGGTCGTGGGCCACCACGCCCATATCCTGCAGGGCATCCACCGCTATAACGGCGGCGTGATCGTTTACGGGCTGGGGAATTTCCTGTTCAACATCGATGGGCCGCCGGAAACGACAATTGTCAACATCTGGCTCGACCGCGACGGGGTGCGGCAAGTGGAACTGCTGCCGGCCATCATCCAGGAGCACGGGCAACCGCGCCTGGCCGAATTCGCGGAAGCCGGGCCCATCCTGGCGCGCGTCTACTATCTGACCACGATCCTGAACGCGGCCAATCCGTAAATCTAGGGCTGCCCGGCCGTGCCGGCCACCGGCCCCACGGCCGCGGCCCCTGGCCCAATGAACTGCTCAATAGAGAAGCCACTGACCAGCCCGCGCTCGTTGAGCGCGGCGATACTGACGGCGTAAGTGACGGTGGGATCGAGGCCGGTGAGGGCCACATTGCCGGCGTTCGCGGCCTTGACGAAGCGAAACGTAGGATAATAGAGCGAATCGACGGGGCGGAACGAGATCGCATAGCCCGACGCGTCGGGCGACACAGGCCAGGTGAGCAAGTAGGCTCCTGGCTCGGCCATCGAAGCGATGATCGGCGGCGTGGGCTGCGATGGGCCGCCGGCCAGATTGGCGGCGACGGCCACATTAAGCTGCACGACGCGTTGCAGGTAGTTATAGTCGATCAGATCCCACGTGTCGCGATTGGAATTGAGGAGATCGGGGTCTTCGAGGGACTCAATGATGCGCACCGCCGGAAACCCGACGCGCACGAATTCACGATGATCGCCCCAGCGCCCCTCGCGGTCGAGGGCGTCGTAGATGACCACCGGAAATGTGGGCAAGTAGAGCCCGCCGACGTATTCGTAGTAGCGGCCCAGCGAGCCGTGGATCGAGGTCAGGAATTCGACGGCGAACAGACGCACGTGTTGGGGGATGCCAACCCGGCCACCGACCGCGTCATAGTTGAGAACGGAAATGATATCCCGGCCGTCCAGAAAGGCGTTCTCAGCGAAGTAGCGCGCGCCAAATGAACCCTGCTCTTCGGCCGACGTCGCCAGGAAGACGATGGTCTGGTTCCAGTCGCGGGAACTCATGATGCGCGCCGTCTCCAGCAACAGGGCAATGCCCGACGCGTTGTCATTGGCGCCTGTAGCTCGGCTGAAGCCGTCGGTCACGTCGGGCGGCCGATTATCGTAGTGGGCCATGAGCACCAGGACGCCGTCGCCGCCGCTCGCGCCCGGCAAGGTGGCGACGACGTTACTCTGTTCGGCCTCATAGCCATTGTAGTTCATGGGGAAATCCTGGAACTCAACGGTTAGGCGGCCGTTACCGACGCGCACGAACTCGTTGAATATCCAGCGCCGGGCCGCACCGATGCCAAAGGTCTCTGACTGCGTATCGCTAAAGGCGTTGCGCGTGCCGAAGCTTTCCAGCTGGCGAATGTAAGCCGTCAGCTGCTGTTGCGATACTTCGGTGATGAGCGATTCGACGGCCGGATCGACGGTGGGCACCACGTCGCTGACCGGATCGGTAACTAACGCTCCGGCACTATTGGCGATCAGGAGCGCGGGCGTCGCCTCCAGCGCCGGCGACGGCGGCGTAGGAATGATCAACTGCGGCTGAGGCTCCATGAGGCTGCAACCCGCCGCAGACAGCAATATGATGAGGAAAAACAAGCGAATGATAGGTCTAGACACCGACAACCCCAGATAAACTGCTCCAGTCACTCAACAAATGCTAGATTAACCGATAGGCGGCGTAGATGCACGTCCCCTTGATCAACGTCTAACCTACGCGCCGGCCGCTTTGGCCGGCTCATGAGGCGCGGCGGCCGGCGCGCCAGCGCTTGCTCCGCGACCAGACGGCGATCCCGATGATAAGACCGATCCCCAGCGCTGACAGCAGGG
Source organism: Promineifilum sp. (assembly GCA_017983515.1). Taxonomy (GTDB): domain Bacteria; phylum Chloroflexota; class Anaerolineae; order Promineifilales; family Promineifilaceae; genus Promineifilum. The sequence goes on from JAGOBF010000019.1 coordinate 16,146, forward strand.
TTCCCCGTCGAAAACTGTTCGGGCGGAACGAAAGCACGATCTCATGTTCGCCCGCGGGCAGGAACACACCCCGAAACAGTCCGTCTACCTGCTGCACCGGAGCAGGATCGCCGTTGACAGTCGCCTCCCAACCGGGATAGAAGGCATCCGTCAGAACAAGAAGGCCAGCGGTATCGGTAGCGACATGCAACGAGACCGATTCGGGCTGATAGTCGAGAATCTTCACTGAGCCTGTGCGGCTTGCGGGCGACGGATGGGGCTCCTCGCCGCCGATCACCACGCCCATTCGCTGCGGCTCGAAGTCCGCCGTCTCCATGACCGCGACGGCCGCGGCCATGTCCTCAACGGTGTGCCAATCATAGACCATGAAGGCCCGCGGCTGGGCGTCCAGGTTCTCATAGATCTTTACATCGCCCGAAAAGATGAGCCGGTAGGGTGGCAGAGCCAGCGGTTGGAAAGTGCCGTCCCGGCTATCGACAAGGGTTAAACCTTCCACGCCGCAATCGGCGGCTTCGGCCGGGCAAGGCAGCAGAGAGATGGCGGCCACCAGCGGGCCGGGATAGAGTACGCGGTACAAATTGGGCGCGACGTGTAATACCGGCGTCAGGCGCTGGATTTCACCCGTTTCGCTTTTGATTTCGACCGGCGGCGGCGAGCCGGCGGCCAGCATCCACAACTCAGTCGCCTCAAATCGCGAGACATCAGCGATGGCCACGGCCGCCTCGGTCACGTTGACCGGATGCTGCCGATCGAAAAATACCCCTTCGCGCCATAGATCGCCCGTCTTGTCGGTAATGAGGTAGCGGCCGTTGAACAGGCTCAACCAGCGAGAATCCGGCGCGGCGTCCAGATATTCGCGCAGACGGCCGTCGGTGGTCTCGCTGCCCGCCGGCAAAACGAGCCGCATCAGCTCTGAATAGGCCCGCAACGGCAGAACACCGCCATCAAATCCATCAATCGCCGGCAGACCAGTCACCATCGATAAATTAGGTGACAGCACTTCCTTGTGCTTGACGGCCACCACGTAATCATAAACGGCCGCCGGCTCTAGCTGCTCGGCATACATCCCTTCGATTTCCGCCAAATCACCCGGATCAAAGAAAATATCGGACAAGCTCAGGAATCTGTCTGGAGGCGAGGCGCACGGACGCTCCGGCACGGCGCATGTCGCCAACGCCGCCAGGCGCGCTTGCGGTGGCCGCAGATCGAAGTAGGCCTCTGGCGTCGTCAGGCGATCATAGGGCAGCCCCCGCGACCCCAGCCACAACACGGCCACAACCAAAGTCATCAAATCGAACAATCCGCGTTGGGCACGGGAGGGCGGCGCAGTCAAGATCGCCCGGAAAAGAAAAACGCCCAATGCCGCCTCGATGGCCCAGCCCAGCAGTGTTCTCAGCGCCGGAAGCTCGAAAGGGGCTTCCGTGCCAGGCGGCAGCCACCGCGCCAGCCATCCGGCGGCGTACCCCCAGACGATCAGCAATAGCAAGCCGCAACCGGCAACGGCCAGGGGTTGACCAAATACGCGGCTCGCCGGTTCGCGGCTCCCGGCCGTCTCGGAATCGGCCGCCGCGAACAGACGCAAACGCTCCCAACCGTAGCCGGCCAGCAAGGCGATGGCCAGCGAAGCGACGGCCAACCAACGAGCCGGGGCACGAAACAGATCGAAGCCCGGCAAACGGCCGAGCAGATAATAGACGGGAGTGAAGCGGCCGAGCGCCAGTACCAGCGTCAGGCCGGCCACTATCACCCAGGCCGCCACGGCCGGATTCTTGCGCCAGACCCACGCGCCGACGACGGCCAGCGCCAGGGCCGTCAGCGGCAGAAAGGCGACGTACTCGGTGAACAGCGTCTGCCCATAAGCCGGCAGCCAGGCGCGGGTGAGATGCAGCGGGTTCCAGGAGAAGGACAATACGTCGTTGAGCGGCAGCCCACCCTGGCGGCTGGACTGCCCGGCAAGTTCCAGCGTCGGCAACAACTGGACGGCGGCGAGCAGCGCCGCCAATGCCACCCCCGCCCCCAAAACGACCGCCATCCGCCGGAAAGCGCGCGACCTATCCGCGCCCCGTAACAAATGAACCAACAGCCAGAGCGCCACGGCCATGCCACTGATGAACGCCGTCTGCGTGTGCCCCGCCAACAGTTGCAAAGCCAACAAAACAGCGACGGCCACAATAGAGGAAGCCGTCTCGCGCCACGTTGGCGTCGAACGGCCGGCAGTAACCAGCGGTGAAAGCACGGCAAAGAACCACGGCAGCCAGGCCAGCCCCTGCAGCTGGTTGATGTGCTCCACCTGGCCCGTCAGATAGCCGCCGAGGGCAAACAGCACGGCCGCGAACAGGGCCGCCCAGCGCCCCAGGGCCAGCGTGCGCCGCCCGGCCAAGTACGTCCCTATGCCGGCTATAGCCACGTGGATCAGAATCGAGGCGTTGACCGCATAGGGCGTGGGCAGAAGCAGCCACAGCGGCCAATTGAGTGGGTAGAAAAAACCGGTCTGGCTATTGGCCAGGAAGGGCACGCCCATAAAGATGTCGGGATTCCACAGGGGCACGCGGCCGCTGCGCAAGGCGTCGGCCGCCGCCTGCCAGTACGGGTAGAAGTAGAGGAATGTGTCGCCGCGCGCCAGGATCAGATTGCTGAAGGCCATCTTGTTGAAAAACAACGCGATTAGGCCGATGAGCAGCAGGGGGATGCCCAGCCACGAAACGATTGGGCGGGATTGGCCTTGGGCGGCCGCCGCGCGCGGAGCGCTCACCGGACCGTCTCCGGGGCGATGATTCGATAGAGCGTCATGGTTGCTGTCTTATCCTGACCATCGAGCGCTTCCAGGTCGAAGCCGGCAGCCGACAACCGGCGGCGGAGCGGCGCGGCCTCGGCCGACGAAGGCAGGGCGATATAGCGCTGCGGCCCACGTCCGGCAAATACCGTCAGATCGTCCAGCAGGGCGTCAGCCTGGGGAAACCAGCTCACGTAGACGCCGCTATCGAAGAGCTGATAAGCCCAGTGCCAACTGTACCAGTGATCATACAGGACTGTGCCGTAGGGGGCATCTTTCAGGAGAAGGGCTGATTCGGCCGCGCCACCGTCGGCGTCCGGTCGCCCGCCGATGGGAAACCGGCCGGCGCGGGCGGCCAACGCCGTGGGAATGAGAATCAGTGTCAGGAGGGTTAGCGCCACGAGATAAGCATAGCGATGAGGTCGGCGCTCGTAGAGAGCCAACAGCAAACGGGAGAAGCCGCGGCCGAACAGGATGACCGCCAACGGGAAGATGGGCAACAGATACCGATCCCAGATGGGAACGGCCCACAACCAGTGGAGCAAGACATAGCCACTCACGAACAAGAGAACGAAGATTTCGGCCGCCGGCCAACGAAACCGGCCGCGCCGGATGCCCACGAGCACTCCGATTGCGACCGCGACGAACGCCGCCGCCAGCGGCCCGTCCAGCGACAGTCGCCAAACCTGAACTGTTTGCAGCAGTCTGGGCCAGAGTTCCCACGAACGTGCCGGGCGCAGCCCGCCGATGTTGGCCCACTGCAAACCGACAAGGCCGGCGCTCGCCGGCCGCAGCCCCTGCCATAGCAGCAGGAGGGCCAGCACCATGGCCAACCCCACCAAACCGCCCCACCCTTCACGCCGGCGACGGTCGAAAATCCAGCCCATTCCCATTAACAAGGGCAAGAAAAGCAACGCCTGGTATTTGGTCGCCAGCGCCAGCCCAAAGAGCACGCCGGGCAGCACAGCGGCCGCGCTCCGATGGCGTGAGGTCGTTATAGGCCGGATGACCGTATAGAGCGCGGCCATCAGCCAGAAGGTCAGCAGCGGGTCGCTAAACGCGGTGGCGCTGAACTGGATGGTCAGCGGCGCAAGAGCCATCACGACGGCGGTCACGATAGCCGCTGCCTTGTCGCCGGTCAGCCGTCGCGCTGCTTGGGCCGTCAAGGGGATCAGCAGAAGAGAGACGATGAAGGACGGCATCCGCGCCGCCCACTCCACCGGGCCGAAAAGGGGATAGAAGAGTGCTTGCAGGTAAAACAGCAGCGGCGGCTTATCGACGGCCTGCGTCCACAATAGGGGGTCGCGCCAGACGGCGATGAGGCGTGCCCAGCCAGCGAAGAGTGCCTCATCGGGGTGGAAGCTGTTGGCGAAAAGCCCCCGGAAGCGCGCCACCGCCCCCAGCCAACAGCACGCCGCCAACCACCAACGTTCAGCCCGGTTCATGGGTATCGGCCGCGATCAATTCAGTCGCCGGTTCTCAATCCATAAAACGATACTTCAACAGATAATAGAGTGCCTTCGGCCCTTCGCGCCAGGGGTTCAGCTTCTTACCCTCGTCGAACTCACGGCCATTGTAGGAAATCGGCACTTCATAGATGCGATGACCGCGCTTCAGCACCTTAGATGTGATCTCGGGCTCGAACTCGAACCCCTTGGAGCGCAACGGAATATCGCTCACGACGTCGGCGCGGAACACCTTGTAGCAGGTCTCCATGTCGGTCAGGATGGTGTTGTAGACGATGTTGGTAACAAACGTCAGCATCTTGTTGCCCACCATGTGCCAGAAGAACATCGTCTTGGTGGGGCCACCGCGGAAGCGAGAGCCATAGACGACGGCCGCCCGTCCCTCGACGATCGGCCGCAAGAGCGCTGGATAATCGCGCGGATCGTACTCGAGATCAGCGTCCTGGATGAGGAAAATATCCCCCGCAGCGTGGGCAAAACCGGTGCGCACGGCCGCGCCCTTGCCCATGTTTTTCTCGTGCAGGATGACCTTGATGGAGTCATCCAGGGCCTGAATGGCCGGGTACAAGTCGCGCGTGCCGTCGGTTGAGCCGTCATCGATAATGATGATCTCATCAGCTTCCTTCACGTCCAGCACCGCCCGCACGGCCGGCTCGACAGTCGAGACTTCATTGTATACCGGTATGATGACCGAAACTTTCACGTTTGTTGTTTACACTCCCACTTGGCGCGGCTTCTCTGCAGCAATCAAAGCCTTGCGCCGTCTATCGTAACGCCTCATCTTACCCCTTTGGGGCGGGCAACTCGTGAAGTATAGCACCGGCCCGATGGCGCTCCAACCGACGGTAAGCCGGTGCTGCCCCTCCACCCGTTATCCGGTATAATCGCGTTGTTGGGCGTCGGCCGCTGTTCGCCCACGCCAACAAATATTATGAATACCCCCATCAAAAATCTGATCCTCGATATGGACGGCGTGCTGTGGCGCGGGGATACGCCCATGCCCGGCCTCGTCGCCTTTTTCGACACCATGCGGGCCTGCGATATCGGGTTTGTGCTGGCGACGAATAACGCGACCAAGACGGCCGTTATGTACACTGAACGGCTGGCGCGATTCGGCGTCGACGTGCCCGCCCACCAAATCCTGACATCGGCCGAGGCCACGGCCTCCTACCTGGCCGAATTATACCAACCCGGCTCGCCCCTCTACGTCATCGGGGCCACGGGTTTGCACGAGGCTTTGATCGCCCAAGGCTTCAAGATTCTGTCGGCCGCCGACGTGCGCGCCGGCGCGGCGGCCGTTTCGGTCGTCGCCGGGCTATCCCCGGTGCTTACCTATGAAGAGCTAGCCATGGGCGCCCATCTGGTGAACCGGGGTGCGCCGTTTGTGGGCACCAATCCCGACCCCACCTTCCCCAGCGAGATGGGGCCTTTGCCGGGCGCGGGGGCCATCCTGGCGATGCTCACCACTGCCACCGGGGTCGAACCGACCATTATTGGTAAACCAGGCCCCATTATCTTCCGCGAGGCGGTTAAACGCCTGGGCGGCGACCCATCGACGGTGGCGATGGTCGGCGATCGGCTGTCTACTGATATCTACGGCGCAAAGGCCGCCGGTTTGCGGGCCATCCTGGTGCTCAGCGGAATCTCGACCCGCGAGGAAGCCGAGAGCGGCCCGGTCCGCCCCGACTATGTTCTGGCCGACATTATCGAATTGGCATCCTTTCTGCGACGGGAGCAAGTCATTGTCTAATACCCAGCTGACGAATCTGTACGATCTGACACTACCGGACCTGACGGCCTTGCTGGCCGAGTGGGGCCAGCCGGCCTATCGCGCTCGCCAACTGTGGGAGTGGCTCTATCGCCATTACGTGGGCGATTTCGAGTTGATGACCACCCTGCCCGGTGGGCTGCGCGAGCGGTTGGCGGCCGAAACGACGCTCAACATCGGCGAGATCGTTCTCAGCCAGGACTCGTCCGACGGCCAAACGGAGAAAGTCCTCTTCCAGTTGCCCGACGGCCAATATATCGAGACGGTGCTCATGCGCTACCAAAAGCGCCGCACGTTGTGCATCAGCACGCAGGCCGGCTGCGCCATGGGCTGCGTGTTTTGTGCCACGGGACAGATGGGGTTTATGCGCCATTTATCGGTGGCCGAGATCGTCGGACAGGCGATCCATTTCGCCCGCCAATTGGCGGCTGAGGGGCAGCACGTCACCAACATCGTTATGATGGGCATGGGCGAACCGCTGCATAATTACGACAATACCCTGGCTGCCGTGGATCGTCTGACCGACCCGGCGGGCATGAACCTGGGGGCGCGCAAGATCACTATTTCCACCGTCGGCCTCATCCCGGCGATCCGCCGCTATGCCGACGAGCAGCGCCAGACTCCCCTGGCCGTCTCGCTCCACGCGGCGACCGACGAGGAGCGCAGCCGCCTGCTGCCCGTGAATCGCCGCTGGCCGTTGGCCGAACTGATGGAGGCCTGCCGCTACTACGTGATGCAAACGGGCCGGCGCATGACCTTTGAATGGGCGCTTATCGCCGGGGAGAATGACACCGAGGAGCAGGCCCACAAGCTGGGGACGTTACTGCGCGGCATGTTGGGCCACGTCAACCTGATCCCGCTCAATCCGACGGCCGGTTACGGCGGCGTCCCCTCATCACCGGAGCGCGTCGGCCGATTTCAGGAGATCCTAACGGATTATGGGGTGACGAGCACCGTCCGTGTCCGGCGCGGTATCGACATTCAGGCCGGCTGCGGACAGCTGCGGGACAGACATCTGACTGTTGGCAAGCAGCCAACGGCCGATAGTTGATGCCTTCTGTCCCTGTTGCCTACGTTGAGGCACGTGTGCTGCCCGCGCCTCAGCAGCCGCCCACATACCAGCAAGGATTGTCCTGCGCCCCGTTGATGCGAACTTCGAAGTGAATGTGGGGACCGGATGAATTACCAGTATTGCCGGTCGAGCCGATGATGTTGCCCTGATAGACGATCTGGCCTGGGACGACGCTGATGCCGCTTAGATGGGCATAGAACGTCTCGTAGCCATTGCCGTGATTGACAACGATCAGATTGCCGAAGCCGTAGATATTCCATCCGGCGAACGTGACCGTGCCCGTGTCGGAAGCGACCACGCCCGTACCCTCGGGCAGGGCGATATCGATGCCCGGATGCCCATACCAGAAGTACTGGGTGAAGTTGCGCGAATTGACGGGGTAAATAAAGGTGCCGGTGCCGACGATAAGCGGCGTCACGCCGCTGCCCGTGGAACGGCCGCGCACCGACTCCAGACTGGGCGGCGTCCAGACGAACACGTCCCGTACCGCGCCGGGAACCAGGACTTGCGTCTCCGGATACAGCCGATAAGGAAACTCCAGATGATTGGGCGCATAGCCGATGATCGTCTCCACGGGAATTCCGTATTCTTCGGAGATGCTCTCCAGCGTGTCGCCCGGCTCCACGTCGTGGAGAACGCCGTCGACGGGCAAGATAATGAGGTCTACGCCGGTCTGCAAGAGATTGGATTCTTCGCTCAATAGTGGATTGCCGCCCAACAAGGTGGTGGCCTGGATGCCGAATTTATCGGCGATGCCGTTGGGGGTGTCCCCTCGCTCCACGCGGTAGATGGTGAAAGAATGTTCGGGCTTGTGGCCGATAAAGGTTTGCGGCACGGCGGCCGGGGCCAGAGCGATATCGACGAGCACCGGCGCGTCGACCGCCGCCCCCGGCTCGGCCACGGCTCCGTCATCAACGATGACATCCCCCGCATCGGCCGTCGCCAGGGCAGGGGATTCACTGGCCCGCGCCACCCGGCCGGCCATCCCGGCTCGCCACCCCAGTACGATCAGCCCGCCTAACAGAATCAGAACCACGTACCCGGCCGCGCGCGACCGGGAATCTTTTTCTTCTTGCATAAGCAAAGATGAATGCTATCCACCGGTCAAGGGCGGCGCAACAAGAAAGCGGTCTGTCGACCGCTTTCTCTAGAAGTGCTTACCTTATTGGCGGCCCGGATCAGGCCATATCTTTGGTCAGGGTTTCCAGGAATTCGTAGTTGGTCTTGGTGGCCCGCAGGCGTTGCAGGACGGCCGCGGTGGCGCTGCTGATGTCATAGCCGGGCGTGTCCATCAGGTGTCCCAACATACGACGCATGGTGTAGACGCGCTGCAGCTCGTCGGCCGACATGAGCAGTTCCTCGCGCCGGGTACTCGACCGCTCGATGTCGAAGGCCGGGAAAATGCGGCGCTCCTGCAGGCGGCGGCTGAGCATCAGCTCCATATTGCCTGTGCCCTTGAACTCCTCGTAGATGACGTCGTCCATGCGGCTGCCCGTATCCACCAGCGTCGTGGCAATAATGGTCAGACTCCCACCGAACTCCAGGTTACGCGCCGTGCCGAAGAATCGCTTCGGCGGATAGAGCGCGCCGGGGTCAAGACCACCAGACAGCGTGCGGCCGCTCGGCGGCACCGTCAAGTTATAGGCCCGCGCCAGACGGGTGATCGAGTCGAGAAGAATGACGACGTCGCGCCCGGACTCAACCAGCCGCTTGCCGCGTTCCAGTGCCATTTCCGCCACCCGGCAATGGTGCTTCACCGGCTCATCGAACGTCGAACTGACGACTTCGCCCTGTGTCGACCGCTCCATATCGGTTACTTCTTCGGGGCGCTCGCCGATGAGCACCACCATCAGATGTATCTCCGGATAGTTCTCCGAAATACCGTTGGCGATCTCCTTGAGGACGGTCGTCTTACCGGCCTTGGGCGGCGAGACGATGAGACCACGCTGGCCGCGGCCAATGGGCGTGACGAGGTCGATCAGGCGGGTCGAGAGCAGGTTGGGATTCGTCTCGAGTTTTAGCTTCTGGTCGGGGAAGATGGGGGTCAAGGATTCATAACGAACCCGATTCTTGAGTTGATCGGGACTCATCCCATTGACCGCTTCAACGCGCAGCAAGCTGTAGTATTTCTCGTTGTCCTTCGGCACGCGCACCTGGCCGTAGACCATATCGCCGGTCTTCAGACCAATGCGGCGAATCTGCGAGTTCGATACGTAGATGTCGTCCTTACTCGGCAGATAGGAGCCGGAGCGCAAGAAACCCATCGTTTGCTTATCGTCTTCCACCACTTCCAGCACGCCGCCGCGGAAATGGAACCCGCCCGACTCGGCGTCGGCCTGCATAATGCGAAAGACAAGGTCCTGCTTCTTCATCGTCGTATAACCGGGAATTTTCATATCCCGGCCGATGTCGCGCAGTTCGCTCAATTTTTTACTTTCCAGATCACCAATATCCATACGTCGCTTCTCTTTGGCACATTTGTCCCCTGGGGGGAATGCCACAAGTCTTCATAAACTGGGATTACTTAATGCGTGTTGTTGGCTTGCCGACCGCCCCGTGCTATTTCTCCGTCAAACGGCGCATCCGATGACCGGACAACGATTCATGCCACGTAATTCAGCAGGTAATAATGAATGGGGGAGCCAAGTCAGGCAATTCGATAGGCAAAATCGCTATTCGTTTTACGTTTACAGAGGGAGCGTGTTATTCCCACTAGCGGTCAATAAGGTGGGATATGTGTAGTATAACATGCCGCCCTGCTCAGGTCAATAAGATTAACATCGTCGGCTCTTAATGTTAATTCGGGTTTATAGAGTCTGCAGGATCATCCTCCTCTTGACGGATATAATCCTCTACTTGTTCCACCAACCAGCGATTTCCAATAAATAGAGCCGTCCGTTGGTGCAACTCTCGCGGAACAATGTCCAGGATCGACTGTCGCCCATTGGAGGCGTAGCCGTTGGCCTGTTCGATCAAATACGCCAGGGGCGCTGCCTCATAGAGCAGGCGCAGTTTTCCCTCATCACGAATACTCTCGGCCGGATAACAGAATAGTCCGCCGCGCAACAGATTACGATGGAAATCGGCCACCAGCGAGCCGATGTAGCGCGCCGACAAAGTGGGTGGCGCTTCGCCGATGCCTTGCAGCCATCTGACAAAGCGCTGGACGCCGGGCGACCACCGATTGAAGTAGGCGGCGTTGACACTATAGTAGGCCGGCGGCTCGGGCAAGACCAGACTGGGATGGGACAACAGGAACTCGCCATACTCCGGGTTCAGCGTGAAGCCATGCACCCCATCGCCGGTGCTATAGACGAGCATCGTGCTGGCTCCATAGAGGATATATCCGGCGGCCACCAGGTCCCGGCCGGGCTGCAAGGCGTCCTCCAGGCGGCCGCGCCGCTGGTCGTCGAGGCAGTGATAGATGCCGAAGATGGTGCCGATGCTGACGTTCACGTCAATATTGGAGGATCCATCCAGCGGGTCAAAGACCAGCACGTAGCTGCCTTTACTATATTTTTCCGGTATATAGAGCGGCTCTTCCTGCTCTTCGGAGACCATCAAACACAAACGGCCGGTGTGGTCGCACAACTGGCGAATGATGTCGTGGGCGAAGATGTCCAGCTTCTGCTGCGACTCTCCCTGCACGTTCGTCTGCCCGACTTCACCGACGATGTCGATCAGGCCGGCGCGATTGGTCTTGTGGGCGATGATCTTGGCCGCCAGCGCAATATCATATAGCAGCATGGTTAGCTCGCCGCTGGCGTGCTCCGGCTGATGATCAAGAATAAAGCGCTCGATGGTCGTTACAGTTGACAAGCTCGTGCTCCTTTTCGCCCATTCTGTGCGTGTGTGGGATCAAGTCAGGCTACGGGAATAGCGGCCCCAGAAACAGGACCAGATAGTAGACAATGGCAATGGCCCAGAGCAGGGAATCCGAGCGGTCGAGCGCTCCGCCGTGACCCGGGAAAATCTTGCCGGAGTCCTTGAGCCCGGCCTCGCGCTTCAGCATGGAGATACTCAGGTCGCCAAACAAGCCGAAGACACTGACCAGCAAGCCGGCAAGACCGGCCAGCAGCAAAGGCAAATCCAGGATGGAGGCCGCGATCAGGGCGGCGGCCGTGCCACCGATAATACCTCCGACGTACCCCTCAACGGTCTTGTTGGGGCTTAAGCGCGGCGACAGGGCGTGGCGGCCCAGCACGCTGCCGGCCAGCCACTTGCCGACACAATAGGCGGCAACGTCGGCCGACCAGATGCTCACCAGCGCCAATGCCGTCCATTGCCAGCCCTGCTGCGGCAAGCCGCGGAGCAGAAAAAAGTGGCCGCCAACCCAGCCAAGGAGCATTATGCCGGCCACCAGCGCGAACCAATCGAGGGCAGCGTCATAGGTGATGCCCCGCTCGAAAAGCGTCAGGCAGTAGATAAGTCCGGCAAACAGGCTGAGAAAGAGGACGACGTTCGACAAGTTAAGCTCCGGCCGCCAGGCGGCAAACAAGAGCAAGGCAATTGCCGGCAGCAGCAACCACAGCGGCAATTTGTGATTCAGCACGCGCATCATGTTGGCGTATTCCCAGCCTGCTACGAGCATCAGAAACAGTACGGGAATGAAGTAGTACCACCCGCCCAGATAGGTGGCGGTCAGCATAACAGGCCCCACAATAAGGGCGACGATCAATCGCTGCGTGAACATGGCTTGCGTCAGCGATTAGGACGCATCGGTGACAAGCCCATAGCGTCGTTCACGCCGGTTGAAGGCGACAATCGCCTCATAAAGGTCCTGGCGACCAAAATCGGGCCAGAGCGCTGGAGTCGGATAATATTCCGAATAGGCTGCCTGCCAGATCAGAAAGTTGCTGATGCGCAATTCGCCACTGGTGCGTATCACCAGATCGGGATCGGGTAATCCTTTAGTAAAGAGGTAGGAGCTGAACAGCTCCTCGGTCAATGCTTCGGGCTGGATGCCGTCGGCCAACATCTGGCGCACGGCGTGCAAAATCTCGGCTCGCCCCCCATAATTAAAGGCCACATTGAGGAACAAGCGATCGTTGTTGCGCGTTAAATCCAGCGCCCGGCGAATCTTTTCCTGGAGCTTGGGATCTACGCCGGTCAAGTCGCCGAGATGATGAACGCAAACGCCTTGTGCATTGAGCTCATCCGTCTCCTGGTCGAGCACGCGGGCGAAGATCTTCATCAGCGCCTGGACTTCGCTCCTCGGCCGGCCCCAGTTCTCGGTCGAAAAGGCATAGATCGTCAGGACTTTGATCTTGAACTCGACACAGGCGCGGATAATACGTCGCAGGTTTTCGGCTCCCGCGCGATGGCCGGCCTGGCGGGGCAAGCCGCGTTTGCGCGCCCAACGACCATTACCATCCATGATAATCGCCACATGAACCGGCATCTCCAGCGAGGATAGATCGAGAGGGTCTTCGCGGCGTCGCGGCATTCCTAAACTTCCATGATTTCGGCTTCTTTGGCCCGGCCGATGTCATCTATCTGGCTGATAAACGAATCGGTGATCTCTTGCAGTTGCTTTTCGCCCCGCGTCCAATCGTCCTCAGAGATAAGCTTCTCGTCTTTCAATTCCTTGAGGTCGTGATTCAGGTCGCGGCGAACGTTGCGCACGGCCACCTTGGCCTCCTCGATCCGGCGACCGACGATCCGCGACAGATCGCGCCGCCGCTCTTCCGTCAATCGGGGAATGTTGAGGCGGATCACCTGGCCGTCGTTGTTGGGCATGATACCCAGGTCAGACTTCATGATCGCCTTTTCGATGGCCGACATGGCCCCGCGATCATAGGGCCGGATAGCCAACTGCTGTGGCTCGGGCACAGATATCACGGCCATCTGAATCAACTGCATTTCGACGCCATACTGCTCAACTTTGAGATGTTCAATCAGCTTGGTGGAGGCGCGCCCGGTGCGAAATGCGGCCAGGTCGGACTCCAACGAGGTGATCGCGCCGTTCATACGGTTTTTTGCCTCTCGCATCACATCGGCGATCATTGGATCCTCCGTATCCGGTCTTAGGTCTTCCGCTGGTTTGCCACCGCGGAAATCTTGTCGAATAACGCTTCGCTTACGCGGATATCGTCGTGCCGACCGACTCGCCCATGACCAGTCGTTTAACGCTGTCCTTCTGCCAGAAATCCAGCACGACGATGGGCATATTGTTTTCCATGCACAGAGAAACGGCCGTCGTGTCCAGCACGCGCAGGCGCATGCTCAAAAACTCCAGATAAGAGATTCGTTCGAAGGGTTTGGCATTGGGATTCTTGTAGGGGTCGTCGTCATAGATGGCATCCACCTTGGTGGCCTTGATAAGCACCTCGGCATTCAGCTCCATGGCCCGCAACGCTCCGGCCGAATCGGTCGTGAAATAGGGGTTGCCCGTGCCGCCGGCGATGATGACGACGCGCCCTTTGTCCATGTGACGAATGGCGCGCAACCGGATGTAAGGCTCGGCGATGGTGCGCATCTCGAAGGCCGTCTGTACGCGCGTCACCACGCCGGCGCGCTCCAGTACGTCCTTGAGCGCCAGCGCATTCATCACCGTCGCCACCATGCCGATGTGGTCGGCGGTCGAACGTTCCATGCCCGCCTGGGTGCCCATCGACCCCCGCCACAAGTTCCCTGCTCCCATCACCAGCGCCACCTGGACGCCCAGGTCGTGAACGTCTTTCACGACCTGGGCGACCTCGTCGGCTCGTTCCGGGTCGATGCCGAATCCACCTTGACCAGCCAGGGCTTCGCCGCCCATTTTCAGAAGAATCCGCTTATATTGGACATCAGGCATTTGGCTCAGTTCCATCGTTACAATAATTCAAGATTCTCCGAATAAGGGGCGACCGGTTCCCGTGCCGTCTCTGGTTCTTTACTTGTCCAGTGCTTCGCCCAGCTCATAGCGGACAAAGCGCCGGATGACGATGTTCTCACCCGTCATACGGACGACTTCGGCCAACATATCCTTGATCTTGACCTTCTCGTCCTTTACGTACGGCTGCTCCATCAGACATATTTCTTCATAAAATTTGTTGATGCGTCCGCTGACCATCTTTTCGGCAACGGCCTCTGACTTGCCCTCGGCCAAAGCCTGGGCCTTCAACACGGCGGTTTCGCGCTCCAACTCCGCGGTCGGAACGTCTTCCACATTCAGGTAACGCGGCGAAGCGGCGGCAATATGAAGGGCCAGTTCATGAGCCAGCTCACGGAATTGCTCGTTACGGCCCACAAAATCGGTCTCGCTGTTCAACTCAAGCATCACGCCCACGCGGTTACCGGGATGAGTGTACAATTCGATAACGCCCTCTTTGGCCGCGCGGTCGGCGCGCTTGGCGGCCCGCACCGCGCCCTTCTCGCGCAGCATGTCGACGGCCTTATCAAAGTTGCCGTCGTGTTGCTCCAGGGCCTTCTTGGCCTCCAGGACGCCAGCGCCGGTGACCGCGCGCAGTTCTTTCACCATTTCAATGGTAATTGCCATCTTGATTTATTCTCCCCAGCACTTACTCGGATGCCTCATCGACGCCTTCATCGGTTTTCGATGCAGTTTGGGCGTCATCCGTAACTTCTACTGTATCGGCCTCATCATCGGATTCAGCCACCGTGCCATCGACCGCCGCCGTTTCGCGAAGCTTGGCCAGCGTGGAAGCGCCCAGCAACAGCTCATCCTCGGCGTCTTCCATGCCATCGAAGGACTCATAACGATAGCGCTCGAAGTCGGATACTTCTTCAACCATCGTTTCCTTGCGCATGGCGATCCCTTCCAACGCGGCATCGGCCATCTTGCCCACGATGAGCTTGATCGCTCGAATGGCATCGTCGTTCGAGGGGATGACGTAATCAATAGCATCGGGATCGCTATTCGTGTCGACCACACCGATGACCGGAATATTAAGCGTGTTCGCCTCGCGAATGGCCGTCTCTTCGTGACTGACGTCGACGACGAACAACAGAGCCGGCAGGTCGCGCAAATCGCGGATACCGCCGAGACGCAGATTGAGCTTCTCGATCTCGCGCTCGATGCGCAGGCGTTCGGTCTTCTTCAACAGTTCGAACTCGCCGGCATCGCGGCGGGCTTCCAGTTCGCGCAGGTAGTTGATTCGTTGCCGGATGGTGCGCCAATTGGTCAGCGTGCCGCCCAGCCAGCGGTCGTTGACGTAGGGCTGCGACGCCCGCGACGCCTCGCGAGCGACGGTGTCCTGAGCCTGGCGTTTGGTGCCGACAAAGAGGACGTCCTTGCCCTCGGCGACGGTATCACGAATCGCGTTGTAAGCTTCCTCGATCAAAACAATCGTCTGCTGCAGATCGAGAATGTGGATACCGTTTCGCTCGGTAAAAATATACGGCTTCATCTTCGGGTTCCAGCGACGTGTCCGGTGACCGAAGTGCACGCCCGTTTCCAGAAGTGCTTTCATTGAAACAATGGCCATGAGGTTATTCTCCTTGAAATTTGTTTTCTTCTTCCACGCCCTTCATCCTGAAGCGGAACTCGCATGGCCGGGGCAAACGACAACCCTCCGCAGCGGCCTCATGTACATGAAACCTGGGAGGGTCGCGGGTTGCCGATGCAAGCACAACCTCTTCAGTCCAAGCGTGTGTGAACTTTTAAATTGCCTCTGCTAACCGGGAAAGGGAAGCGATGGCAGGAAATCCATTGGATTATAGTGAAATGAAGGAAATAAGCAAGATCACGCGGCCATGCTTCGCCCATCGCGGATTCATTTCTCCGTCGCCGGCACGCCTATCTCAGTCATGGAGGCCCGCTCCTCGGCCGGGGTGCCATCGCCCCCGGATGGCGCGGGCCGTGTTGCGGATTGCCCCGCGCAGCGGACTGTTGATCGCTGCCACTAGCGCCTGATAGCGACGGCCGGGCACGATGATTACCTGGTCACCCGATAGAGCTGCCAGTGACTCATCGACCACTTGCTCGGCCGACATCCACAACGCCGACGGTATCTGGCCGCGATTGAATCCCAGGTACTCCGGCGTTTCGTGAAACTCGCTGTAGGTGAATCCGGGGCACAGAGCCTGCACCTTGACGCCCGTCCCGTGCAGTTCGGCGGCCAGCGCCTCGGAAAAGTTATTCAAATAAGCCTTGGTCGCGGTATAGGTCGAGCCTCCCCCAGACGGGAAGAAAGCGGCAATGGAGGAGACATTAATGATAGCGCCGCGGCCGCGCTCCACCATCCGCGGCAAAGCCGACCAGGTCAAGGCCACGCTAGCCACGTCGTGGACGCGGATCATGTCCAGGTGGCGCTTGATGGGCACCTCGGTGAAAGAGCCGCGCGTGCCGAAACCGGCATTATTGATCAGCAGCACGAGGTCGGGCTGGGCTTCGATGGCCAGCGAAACGCGGGCGATGTCCTCGTCGCGCGCCAGATCGGCCGCCAACACGTCGACACGAATGCCGTTTATCCGGACCAACTCGTCGGCCAACGCGCGCAGCCGCTCTTCGCGGCGGGCCACCAGCGTCAGATCGAAGCCCGCAGCGGCCAGACGCCGAGCGAATTTCTCGCCGATTCCGCTGGAAGCGCCCGTGATCAGCGCCCGGCCAGTGGGCAGCAGGGCGCGGTCGGCCGTGGCCTGCCGCAACGCCCGCCAGCCCACCATTCCCGCCAGGGCGACGCCCAATCCGGCCAACGCCGCCCGTCTGCCCGACCGGCCACTCCGATGCGTCTCATGGGTCATGCTGCTCTACCTCCCCCAACGATCAATTCATGAACATGCTCAACGGCCCGGCCGACGTCTTGCCCGGCAACAACGACGCTGATCCCACACTCGGTCGAGCCTTGGGCGATGGCGATAACGTTCACCTGGTTATCTCCCAGCGCGCTGAAAACTCGCCCGGCAATGCCGTAAGTGGTCTGAATGCCCGCGCCGACGATGGTGACGATGGCGATGGCATCGCGCGACCAGATACGCTCGATGTCATGCCGGTCAAGTTCGTCGGCGAATTCGGCTTCGAGGCTGCCGACGACGGCCGCCGCCGCCGCTTCGGGCACAATGAAGCAAATCGACTGCTCCGAAGAGGCCTGGGTGATCAGCAGGACGCTGACATCGAGCCGAGCCACCGCGCCGAACGTCCGCGCGGCAATGCCGGGCACGCCAATCATGCCCTTGCCCTCGACCGTGATCATGCTGACGCCCTTGATGGCCGTGACCGCCTTCAGCGCGCCGTTTTTCTGGGTCACATCCTCTTCGATCACCGTGCCCGGATGCGTGGGATTAAAGGTGTTCTTGATGCGCAATGGAATGCCGCTCTCGACGCAAGGGCGCATCGTCTTGGCATGTATTACTTTCGCCCCATAGTAGGCCAGCTCCGACACTTCTCGGAAAGAGAGCGTGGGGATCGACACTGCGCCGGGGACGATGCGCGGGTCGGCGCTCATCACCCCGTCCACGTCCGTCCAGATCCAGACCTCATCGGCATCGAGCGCCTGACCCAGTATGGCAGCGCTGTAGTCGGAGCCGCCGCGGCCGAGCGTCGTCGTCACCCCTTCGGCCGTGGCCCCGATGAAGCCGGTGACAATGGGGATGGCGTCACCGTCGAGCAGCGGCTGGAGTCGCGCCGTCGTTTGTTCGCGTGTGACGACGAACTGCGGAGCCGCATTCTGGAAATTGCCATCGGTCAGTACCAACTCTGTCGCGTCGATGGCCTCCGACTCATACCCCAATTCGCGCAGATAGGCGGCCAGGATGCGCACACTCATCTGCTCGCCCATGCCGCTGATGGCGTCCAGGGCGCGCGGCGTCAATTCGCCCAGGACATTGACCGCACCACAGAGCGTAGTGAAGCGCTCCACAAATCGCTCCATCTCGGCCAGGATGATCTGCCGCTCCCCCTCGGGCGAGAGCAGACCGTCGATGGCCTCGTAATGGATGGCGCGCATCTCGGCCGCGAGCTGCAGATAGGTGTCCTGATCGCCGGCAAAAGCAGTGTGCGCGCCCTGCAGCAACAGATCGGTCACCTTGACGGGTTTTGAACCCATAGCCGACGCCACGACGACGACATCGCCCCATGTATCGCGCGCTTGCAGAATCAGATCGGCCGTCTCGCGCATGGCCGCCGCGCTGCCCACCGATGTCCCACCGAATTTCATCACTAAGGTCATGATTCATTTCCTCGGCCGGCCGCAGCCGGCGTAGCGACCTGTGAGTATAACCAAGCTAGGGCAGCGGGCAATCGCAGCTCTTGAAGGGCTTGAGGGCAGGCAGCGGCCCGCAGTCGGGGGCCGGGGTCGATGGATATAGAAAAAGGAAACAGCCGATCCCGTAATCGAGATCGGCTGTTTCGTGCTTATCCTGGCGGCAGGAGATTGGAAACGGATAAACTTACGCCAGGTTAAAGCCGATAAATCGCCCGCGCAGGCCGTCGGCCCACTACCAATAATAAAATGAATTCACCAACGCGCTGCGCCGGACGAGCGGTTAATCAGCGAAGTTATAAGCCTTTGACAACGATCTCTTCCTCGTCGAAGGCATTGGCCTTGGGGGTGATATCCGCTTCCTGCGGCATGATCAGCGCCAGGGCCAGGTAAATCAACAGCCCGACGCCATTCCACAGGGTCAGCAGAACGGCCGCCAGCCGCACGATAACCGGGTCGATATTCAGGTAGTCGGCCAGCCCACTGCAGACACCGAAAAGCATTTTGCTGTCTCGGGATCGAATCAAACGTTTTTCACTCATTGTCTATACCTCCAGCTTTCATATTCGATGTTCTGTAACCCTATACGCCGGCCGAAAATGAAAGTTGCAGGGCGATAGACAAGGGATTTGTCGCCGGGAGATCGGCGGAAAACGGCCTAATTTGGAGTGCGGAGCGGGGAACGAACGCTCAGGGTTGCAGATCGTCTGTGAAGCGAATGAGGGCCTGCCCCAGCGGCGTCAGCGCCCCTTGCGGGACATCATACAAATTGCCCGTCGGGTAAGCGCCTTCATCGTAGAGGCTGTACCAGAAGGCGTATTGCACCAGACGGCCTCCATCGGCCGCCAGCCCGTTTTCGCCGGTAGCGGTCAGGAAATAGGTGAAGGTCTCGGTCAGATAATTTTGTACCAACGTCGGTGGAAAGCCATAGTCCTGGGGCAACAAGATGCCAAACTCGGTAACAGCCAGCGGCCTGTCGCCGTAGCCGTTGGCCGCCATCCAGTCGCGAAAAGCCGTCACATACATTTTCACCAGTTCCACGTCACCATGATCGGCGATCTCGTAGAGCTGTCCGGTGGTGGCCTCCATGCCCGGCGGGATGTCGATCCCCCAGCTATCCTTCTCTTCGCGCAGGATGAACAAATGCACCGACCATAGATCGGCCGGCAACGGCTCACCATACCGCTCTTGATAGATTCGCAATACGTCATCGAGATAGGCCAAGCGCAACGGCGTCGGCAGGGCGATGCCGCCGGCTCCGATGCGCGCCGCCGGGTCGCGCGCGCGGATGTAGGTGTAGATATCGTGATAAGCCTCGGCATATTCCGCGGCCGTCGCGTTGTCCTGCCAGATGACATCCGGTTCGTTGCCGATGAGCCAGAAGGAGCCGGGGTGGGCCGCAAGCGTCTGGGCGATCAGCCAGCGATTGGCCGGCCACTGCATCGCTTTCTCGACCTGGCCCAGCCGCACTGTCTGCCAGACGGACAGATCCGGCACAGGGGGCAGTTCGGGCCACACGCGCCAGAATACGAAGTGGCGGGAGCGCAAGCCCAGAGCCGCCGCCGGGGCAACGTCCGCCAACGCTCCCGCCAGGCCGATGCGCTCCAGAGCCGCCGACCGGCTCGCCGTGAGAGTAGGGATGATGGGCGCGACGCCGGCCGTCGGCTGGACAGGCAATCTGGTAGCGGCGGCAGTCGCCGTCCCATCGGGCAAAGGCTGCGGCGTGCGCGTTGGCACAATCGGTTCCGGAGTGGCAGTGGGTTGGACGGCCGCCGGCCGGCAACCGGCCGCGCTCGCCAAAATTAACAACGCCAGCCCGGCAACAAACAAGCGGCGGCATCGTATCCTTATCCTGGGCAAGCGATTCATTGCGCGGCTACTAAATAGAGGAAAGAGCGGGGTTCGCGCAGGAAACACCGCTCCTTCCTCCCAACAATCGGGATTGGAATCAGGTGAAAAAACCTGTCAGGGTCAATCGGCGAGATCCTTGACGTCTTCGGCGGCCACAACGGCGGCCGCTTCCGTCGGCTTCGGCTGGTGAATGACCACACGAGTGGTCACTTGTTCGGCGATGTCGCGCGTACCCTTGACGTTTAACTGATCGAACAGGAACTCGAACTGCTCCTGCAGCACGCCGCCGATCTCGGCCAGACGTGATTCATCCAGATTCCACCACTGGGCCTTGAAGGGGCCGATGGCGCGTTTGCGAGCCGAATAGAGGCTCTGCTCGTCTGTCTTGCCCGCTTTCCATTCGTCCTTGTGGTGCTCGCGCAGATAGCCATAGGCCTCTTCGACGACCTCTTGCGGCAGATAGTCAAATACGATGTTCTGGAAGTTCGTCGCCAGATGAATCTCGACCGTGCCGATCTCCGGGAACTTGTTGAAAGCGCTCGGCGGCAAGGTCGAAGCGCCGTGCTGCACCGCGCCGCCCATTCCGTAAACCTCGCGAGCCGCCTGGCTCAGTTCGCGCAATGTGTCGAAGTCCACCTTCACTTGCGCCAGCGTGCCATCAGGCAGTACCACGCCGCCGTGGCTCGTGCCGGTCTGGACGGAGATCTTGGAGATACCGGGCAGTCCTTGGGCCAGTTCCCGGCGATAGCCCTGCATGAAGGCGTGGAGTTCTTCGACGGTCGAATTCTTGTGCCCCACCTCGCCGATCTCGCCACCTAGAGAGATAGTGATGCCTTCCGGCTCGATCTGGCGCACGTATTCGGTCAGGCGGGCACAGAGCGTGTAGTTGGTGTTCTGTTGCTCATCGAGCGTCGCATAGCTCAGATCGACCAACGTCGAGGTATCGATGTCGATGTTATAGAAGCCGGCGGCGACAGCCTCGTCCATCAGATCCTTAACGGCCTGGACTTCGCTGTCGCCATCGCTCTTGTAGCGGGCGGCCGAAATCTGGAAGTGATCGCCCTGGATGAAGACCGGCCCGCGATAGCCTTCCTTGATGGCCGCGGCCAGTACGCTGGTGGTGTACTCTATTGGCCGTTGGCCCGTGTAGCCAATCTCGCTGCGAGCGATTTCGAACAGCATCGCGCCCACATTATACTTGTTGGCGGCGCGGAAGACGGCGCGCGACGAGTTGTAGTTCATGGCGCGAATGTTCATCGCCGGGACGGTGAAGGTGGCCGGCACGTCGCCCCGGCCGATAGCCATATACAGTTGGTGAATCGACGACGGATAAATGCCCAACCCCTGAGCGATCTCCCAGATCAACCAGCGGGCGGTGTCACGAACGAGACCGTCGCCGAACACGGCCGTTTGAATCAGGCCATCAATCTTTTCGCGCAGCGCTGGTTCGTCGCGCACGGTGACGATCTCGCGCTCAACGGTGACGGCGCCATCGAGGTGGCGCAGTAACTCGTCAATGGAATTAAGTTTCATGTTATCAATCTCCTTGTGGATTATGCTATCAACATGCAGATATAGACCGCACGGCTAGTCTGATGGGGGAGCCAACGCGGCCGGTTAGGCAGTTCCATACTACCGCAAGAATAGCACACTCCAGCCTGATGAGGCAGGAGCATTAGCATCTGTTCCAGGTGATCAATGTCACGTCCCGCGTTCAAATCCCTTCGATTCGCCGCCGGCGGTCATGGAGTAGACGTAAAACGGCCCGGTCTCGTCCTCGCTTTCTTTTTCAAACGTCATGCCGATGCCTTCGGCGACGCCGATCGACGCCGCATTTTCTGGGTCGATCAGGCATATCAGGCGCGTTAGGCCCAGTTGCCCGAAGGCATAATCACGGATACCCCGCGCCGCTTCCGTGCCCAGCCCCTGCCGCCAATACGCTTTGGCGATCATGTAGGCGATCTCAACTTCATCCTGCCCGTCAATGGTCCAGGGCAACAAACCACAGCGGCCGATGAATGTGCCTGTCGCCTTGTGAATCGTCGCCCAAAGGCCCAACTCCGGGTGTCGCGGGTGGCCGTTGAGAAACCACTCCAGTTCCTCTTTAGTCTCCTCGTAGGTCAAGGTGCGATCGACCGATACACCTTCCGGCGGAAAGTAGCGCCGCATTTCGGGGTCGCGATAGAGAGCATAAAGGGCATCGAGGTCATCGGGGACGAAACGGCGAAGGAGGAGGCGGTCAGTTTCAAGGATATTCATGGCTATCAAAGTCCCTCTACTTGAGACGGCGCTTGAAGATCAAACGCGGCAAGCCGTCATGTAAGCAAACATCAGTCACCAGCTCCCACCCTTCGCGCGACATGTAGGCCAGCATCGTCACGTCACTCTGGAAGGTATCGAGCTGATCGGCTGATTCAAGCAGTGATTGCAAGTCCGCTTGCAACCACAACGTCCACCAGTTACTCGCTTCTTCTACGGCAATGACATACTCCCAGCGTTTCATGCCGGTGATTGTCGCACATCGATTAGATACTTACGACCAGACGGAAAAATTCATAATGCACGTCTATTGCGACTTAATTGCCGATTGACGACGGCTGCTTCCTCTGCTATAGTTCCTCCATGTTGAATTCGCCGTTCAAGCACCTGCCATTCGCCGCCGCCGCCCAGACAACCTAGTCTGGTCGGAATCGTTGCTTGACGCGAACACAACCTAAGCGAAACGGCAACCGCCAGACTGTATCACTCAGTCTGGCGGTTTTTTGTTTGTGCCGCCGGACCCGGCGGGTCTTGAGAGACCTGTCAAGTCTATAAGTTATCTGCTAAAATTCGCCCGGAGCAATTATGAGACCGACAACCAGTAACGAAATACGTCAGGCCTTTCTGGACTACTTCAACGAGTTGAAACATGAGGTCGTCCCCAGCGCCCCGCTGCCGCAGCGCGACAACCCGACGCTGCTATTTACTAACGCCGGAATGAACCAGTTCGTCGACGTCTTCCTGGGCAAGGAGAAGCGGCCGTACAATCGCGCCGCCACCGCTCAAAAAGTCATGCGCGTGCAGGGCAAGCACAACGACCTGGAGAACGTCGGCCCGTCGGCCCGTCACCACACCTTCTTCGAAATGCTGGGCAACTTCTCCTTCGGCGATTACTTCAAGCGCGAGGCCATCGACTACGCCTGGACGTTCCTGACCGGCGTGATGGAACTGGAGCCGGAGCGCCTTTTCGCCACCGTCTACACCGAGGACGATGACGCCTTCGACCTGTGGACGCGTTACCTGCCGGCCGAGCGTATTCTGCGCTTTGGCAAGGGCGATAACTACTGGTCAATGGGCGACGTCGGCCCCTGCGGCCCCTGCTCCGAGGTTCATTATTACTCCGGCGATATGGCGACCATCACGCCGTTGGGGGTTAACAACGACGATTACCCTGAATACCTGGAGGTGTGGAACCTGGTCTTCATGCAGTTCGACGCCCAGCCCGACGGCACGCTTGTCGCATTGCCACGCCCATCGGTTGACACGGGCATGGGCATGGAACGGCTGGTGCGCGTCGTACAGGGCATGACCAGCAATTACGAGACCGACCTGTTTACCCCGGCACTGAATCGTGTGCAGCAACTGTTGGGCGACAACGATGAGCAGCGCGCGGAAAGTTACGTTGGCTACCGCGTCATCGCTGACCACGGCCGCGCGGCCACCTTCCTCATCGCCGACGGCGTGCAGCCGGGCAATACCGGCGCGGGCTACGTCCTGCGTATGATCATTCGCCGCGCGGCGCGCTTCGGCCGCAAGATCGGCTTCCACGAGCCGTTTCTGGGCGAGGTGGCGCAGGTCTACATCGACCAGATGGGCCTGGCCTATCCCGAATTGCGCCAGCGCCGCGACCATATCCTGCACACACTGCGCCGGGAAGAAGAGCGCTTCAATCGCACGCTTGATAACGCCCTGCTGCACCTCGATGAGCTGGTCGACGAGCTGCACAGCCAGGGAGTTACCGAAATTCCCGGCGATGTAGCCTTCAACCTCTATGCGACCTACGGACTGCCGCTGGAACTGACCCGCGACGTAGCCCACGAACAACATGGCATGGCCGTCGATGAAGAAGGCTACAACGCCGCGCGCCAGGCCCATGCCGTGGCCAGCGGCAGTGGAGCTTTCGCCAATTACGTCGTCGGGGCCAACGTCTACACCGACCTCTTCCGGGCGCTCGTCGACCACGGGGATCTGGACGAGACGGGCGTCGACTATGATCCATACGCGGGCGCGTCGCTGGAAACCAATGTCATCGGTCTGGTCAGCGACGGCGCGCGCGTCGCCTCGGCCCGCGCCGGACAAAAGGTCGAGATCGTCACCGCGGCGACGCCCTTCTACGTCGAGGCCGGCGGCGAAGTCAGTGACACCGGCCGCATCACGGCCGATGGGGGACTGGACGTTCGTGTCGTCGACACGCGCCGCCCCGTGCCCGGTCTGGTCGTCCACGTCGGCGAGGTCGTCGAGGGTGAGATAGCGGAAGGTGCAATGGTGCGCCTGGTGGTTGATCGCGTGCGGCGCGACGACATCCGCCGCAACCATACGGCCACTCACCTCCTCCACCGCGAATTGCGCGCCCATCTCGGCAATCACGTTGTGCAGGCCGGATCGCTCGTCGCCCCCGACCGGCTGCGCTTCGATTTCACCCACGACCAGGCGGTCGATCGGGCCACGCTGCGCCGCGTCGAGTCGGCCGTCAATGACGCCATTCTGGCTAATTACCCGGTCAACGTAGCCTACAGCGGCCAAAAAGAGGCCATCGAAGCGGGCGCGATGGCGCTCTTCGGCGAGAAATACGGCGACATCGTGCGCACGATCACCGTCGGCGACGGCCCGGCAAACGGGGCGGCCGCTCCCTACAGCTTCGAACTATGCGGCGGTCTGCACGTCTCCGAGACAGGCGAGATCGGTCTCTTTCGCTTCGTCGGCGAGGAAGCGGTCGGCGCGGGCGTGCGCCGCGTGGAAGCGGTCACCGGTCGCGGGGCCTACGAATTCGTGGCCGAGCGCCTGAACCTGCTTGACCGGCTGGCCGGCAAACTCAATGTGCCCGTAACTGAGGTTGAGAACCGCCTGGAAACACTTGTCGAGCACGAGCGAACTATCGAGCGCGAGCTGGAGTCGGCCAACCGTCGCCTGGCACGGGGCCAATTCGACGTCCTGATCGGCGGCATCATGAAAGTCAACGGCGCGTCCGTGCTGGCCGCCCAGGTGGAGACCCAGCACATCGATCAACTGCGCGAAATGGCCGACTGGTTCCGTGACCGGGTCGATTCCGGCGTGGCCGTGCTAGGCATGGTCAACGACGGCAAGCCGACCATCATCGCCACCGTGACCGACGACCTGATCGCCCGCGGCGTCAAGGCCGGCGACCTGGTGCGCGAGGTGGCGCGAATCGTCGGCGGCAGCGGCGGCGGGCGGCCGAATATGGCCCAGGCGGGCGGCGGCGATCCGGCCAAGGTGGGCGATGCGCTGGCGGCCGTCGGCCGCCTGGTCGAGGCGGCCCTGGCCTAGCCCAGATCGGGCACAATCTACTGCATGGACTCATGTCGCTGAGCGTACTCCCCATCGACCCGGCCGATACCTATCATTCGGTTCGGGATCGCCTGCTCCGGCTGGGTCGCGGGCGCACCGTCCTGGTCATGCCCGAAGGTTCCGCGCCGCTGAGCGCGATCGATCTCGTCCTGCTGCGCCGCTTGGCCGACCGCGAACGAATTGAGGTGGGGCTGATCGCCTCGGACAGGCAATTTTCGCGCCAGGCGCGGGCCCTCGGCTTGCCGACTTTCGCCAATCTGACGCTGGCCGAACATTATCGGCCCGGCTGGTGGCGCGCCGGCCGTCGCGCGGAGCGGATGGGCTTTGCGCCCGGTGAGGATCATCGTCCCTGGGATCGCGACGTCGCCCGGGCGCTGGAATCCCCGACTGCCGCGGGCCGGCGTCGGCTATTGCGACTGATCGCCCTGTTGGCGAGCGTTGTCGTGTTGAGCCTACTGGCCATCGCTGGCCTCTACGCCCTGCCCCGGGCCGAGATCACCGTTCGCCCGGCCACGCTCCCGGCCCAGGTGATACTTGACCTGCGAGCCGACCCGAGTCTGGACGCCCCGTCGGGCGAGGCGGTCCCGGTGCGCGCGATCGAGCATACGCTGGAGTGGGAGGCCGTTGGGGTCACGACAAGCGACGCCACGACCGACGCCCAGCGTATCAAGTCCCAGGCGCTGCAGGGCATCGGCGCGGCCGCGGCCGGCTACCTGGCCGCCCGGCTCGATGCGGGGGAGATGCTCGTTCCCACTTCAATCCGCGTCGAGATCATCGATGAGACGGTTGAGCGAACCGGCCAACAGACAACGCTCTTGCTGCGCGCGGCGCTGTCCGGCACGGCGGTGGCCTCGGCCGGCGTCAACGAGCTCGCTTATCGCGAGTTGAGCGCGGCCTTGCCCGCCGCCTATACCGCCGATCCCGCCACGTTACGGGTGCAGATGGAACCGCCCAACGGGCAACTGCCGGACCACTTTCAGATGACGGCCCGCGCCACCGGCCGGGCGACGGTCGATACCCACGCGCTGGCCCGGACGTTGGCCGGACAACCCATGAACGAAGCCGCCCGCTACCTGTCGGCCACGATTCCGCTGGCCGAGCCGCCGGCATTCGAGATGTGGCCGGCTTGGTGGCGGGGCGCGTTTCGCGGTAGATTGCCCCTGCGCGCCGAGCGTATAACGGTCGAGGTAGTTCCCTGAGAGACGGGATAGAACTCGTATGATAGCCCAAGCGTAGGGAAACCATTCAGCCCCGTCGGACGTCCTGGAACATAATAGGAATGGCTGTAAATCGCATCGGCTGACAATATGACAACGACTACTGACCATCCGGGGCGGATCATGGCGCTGGATCTGGGCGAAAAGCGCATCGGCATCGCCATCAGCGATCCCACCCGCACCATCGCCTCGCCCCACTCCATCCTGAAACGCACATCGCGCGCCGGCGATTTTGCCCACTACGCTCAACTCATCAACGAGCAACGGATTACCCTGCTCGTCGTCGGCCTGCCCATCACCCTGGGGGGCCAGGAAGGGCAGCGGGCCGCCTGGGTGCGCGACTACGCCGAGGACCTGCGCGATCAGATCGACATCTCCATCGTGTTTTGGGACGAAAGCCTATCCACGGTCGAGGCCACGGCCGCACTGCATGCCCAGGGACAACGCGGCCGCAAGGTGAAGGCGCGCGTGGACGCCGTGGCCGCAACGTTGATCCTGCAATCTTATCTGGATGCGCAACTGGGAGAGGCGCCCTATGGCTGACGAGGCCGGCACGAACCGGGTCTCGCCGCTGGGCTGTGTGCTGCGCCTGCTGCTGGTGGGCTTCATTCTGGCCGCTGCTGGAGGAGCCGGATTGATCTTCTACCGCACATGGCTTGGCGAAGGACTGGATCGCGGTGCCGTCAACCCCGCTCTCAGCCAAACGCAACGCCTCTACCTGGAATACTACCTGACTGAGCACGCCCCGGAGTTGGCACAGGCCGCCGGCGAGGGCACCGAACCTCAAGCGTTCACCGTTTCGCCGGGCGAAGGCGCGGCGGACATTGCCGAGAATCTTCGGGCGGCCGGCCTGATCAGCAACACGGAGTTGTTCCTCAATTACGTGACGTACTATGGCCTGGACGGTGGTCTTGTGACTGGACAATATACGCTCGATCCCCGACAGACCATTCCCCAACTGGTCGAGGCCCTCGGCTCGCGCGGCGCGCGCGCCCTGGAACTGAGTTTCCTACCCGGCTGGCGCAGCGAGGAGATGGCTAACTACCTGCGCGTGGTCACTCCCGCCCAAATCGATGCCGACAGCTTTTTGAGCATCGTCCACAATCCGGGAGCGGGCAACCTGGGAGCCTTCACTTTCCTGTCATCTATTCCCGCCGGGTCGACGCTGGAGGGCTACTTGTTTCCCGGGCCTTATCCCATCGAATCGACGACCGACAGCGTAGGGCTGGTGCGGCTCATGCTGACGGCGTTCGACCGGGAAGTGACGCCGGCCTTGCGTCAAGCCTTCGGCGCGCAGGGCCTGACATTACGCGAGGCGCTCATCATTGCCTCCATCATCGAGAAGGAGGCGACCCTGCCCGAAGAAAAGCCGCTGATGGCCGCCGTCTTTCTCAATCGTCTGCGAGTCGGGATGCCCATGCAGGCCGACCCGACGGTTCAGTACGCGCTGGGCTACGACGAAGCAAGCGGCGCGTGGTGGAAGTCGCCGCTGGATGCGGTCGATCTGACCATCGAGTCACCCTATAACACCTACCAGGTAAGCGGGCTGCCGCCCGGCCCGATCTCCAACCCCGGCCTGGCCTCGCTGGCCGCCGTCGCCAATCCTGCGGCCGTCGATTACCTGTTTTTCGTCCTCGACTGCACCGCCGCCACGCCCGGCCAACACCTTTTCAGTGTCACTTATGAAGAGCACCTCGTCAATGTGGAACGCTGCCGCTAGGCTGCTGCTGGTGGCGTTAGCGGCCCTGGCGGCCGTCGGTTGTGCGTCGGTTGATCCGGTCGTCAAGATCGGCCTGGTCGCCCCGTTCGAGGGCCGCCACCGGGCGATTGGCTACGATGCCATCTATAGCGCGCGGATGGCCGTGCGCGAGATCAATGCTGCCGGCGGAATCGGGGGGTATCGCGTGACCCTGGTGGCGCTCGACGACCGGGCGGATATAGAGTTGGCCCGGCAGGCGGCGGCGTCGCTGGTTGGCGATCCGGGCGTGGTCGCCGTCGTCGGTCATTACGTGACCAGTGCTACCGAAATTGCCGCGCCGATCTACGCCGAGGGCGGGCTGCCGCTGCTGGCGATGGGCGCGCCACCGTTCATGCCAACTGACCCGGCCACTGTGCCGCCGGAATTTCTGGCGGCCTACGCGGCCCTCACACCATTCGATGAAGTCGCCGGCCCGTTTGCCGGCCCTACCTACGACGCCTTCGGATTATTGCGCGCAGCCTTAGCAAAGGCTGAGGAAAGCACAGGCAGGATCACGCGGGCCTCTGTCCAAGAGGCGCTGGGTGGATTAGAATAGCGAAGCATCACGGGCGACGCGGCTCAACCGTGGCGAACCGTCTCTTAATTATTCCGAGAATAAATCATGATCATCCGACGAATACTTGGCCTTATCATGCTCCTGACCGGTCTGACCCTGCTGACGCTCTCGCTGGTTGGCGCATACTTGGCCAGCGACGCGCTCGCCGGTCTGGCCGACGGGCTAGGCCAAACGCTGGCTATGGCCTCGCACAGCCTGGACGCGGCCGACGATACGCTGGCGTTGGCGCGCGATTCGATCAGTGACGTAGACGGCGGGCTGGCCACGGCCGTAGCGGCCACCGCCGGCGCGGCGCAAACGTTGAACGATAGCCGTCCCCTGCTCGATAACGTGGCGGCCGTCACCACGCAGGAAGTGCCCGAGGCGGTGGAAGGCATCCAGGCCGCGCTGCCCAACATGATCGAGGTCGCGGCGGTCATCGACAGCACGCTAACTACGCTCAGTTCGGTTGGCATCGACCGTGAAATCCCCCTGCCCTTTGGCGGTTCCATCCCCTTAAGCTTCGATCTGGGCATCGACTACAATCCGACAACGTCCTTCGATGAATCCCTCCGCACCTTCGACACCAGTCTGGTCGGGCTGCCGGAAAGCCTGCGTGGTCTGGAAGACGATCTGTCAGCGACGAACGCCAATCTGGCATCTCTCTCGAGCGGGCTTCAGGCCACGTCGGACGATCTGGGCAAGATCAACACCCGTATCAGCGAATTAGGCCCCCTGCTGGACCAATACTCGGCGCTTATTGAGCAGATCAGGGCCCTGGTAACCCAGATAGAAGCCCAGCTCGGCCCGCGGCTGGACATGATCCGGCTGGGCAGCATTGTGCTCCTGATTGCCGTCGCTTTGAGCCAGCTCGCGCCGCTTTACCTGGGCTGGGAGCTACTGACCGGCCGTCGCGACCCAACCAGCGACCGACCGACCTTTATTGTCGCCTCCGAACAAACACCCATCGTCGTTGTGGAAACAGCGGAAGCGCCCTCCACCGTCGTCCGGCCGGCCGGCGACCCCACTCCCGGAATTCCCGACAAAGAAGACCATGTGCAGACTTAAGCTCAACAGACTTAGGTGGGGGCCACTATCGGCCGCGATCTGTGCCGCCTTCTTGCTGAGCGGCTGCGGGGCTTCAGAGTCGGCCGAGCCGCCCACGGCACAACAGGTGACGGTCGTGGCCGCGCCCCAACTGCTGCCGACGCCCACGCTGGCCGTCCCGGCCGAATTCGATCCGTTACGTCCACCCACCCCGATTGTGCAATCCTCGCCCACGCCGCAATCCGGGTCACCGTCAGATCTGCCGATAGCACCCATTGAAGTCCCCATCGACGCCGCGCCGCCGGCGAATGAGATACAACCCACCGTAACCGTGGAACTGCCGGCCGGGGCCACGCCGCAGGAGTTACTGGAGCTGGGGCGACGGGCCGCGGCCGAAGGCGACCAAACCACGGCCAGAGCCGCGTTCAAGGCCGTCGTGGACGAGCCGGGTGAACTGGCGGCAGCGGCGATAGCTGAGGCGCGCCTGGGGCTGGCCGTAGCGCTGATGTCGGCCGGCCAGCCCGACGCGGCGGCGCTCGAACTGGAGGCGCTGGTTCAGGAGCCGCAGCCTATCGCCGACCGCGGCAAGGGCGGGGCGTTGGTCGCGGCCGTGCCCGTGGCCGACGTCGCCGCCTTCCATCTGGGTCAGGCCCGCGCCGCGACGGGCGACTACGCTGGAGCTATCGAGGCTTATCGCGCGTACCTGCAAAACAATCCCGACATGGCCGCCTATGTCCAGCCGCGCGTCGCCGGCGCCCACGAAGCGCTGGGACAAACGGACGAGGCCATCGCCGCGCTGGAGGGCGCGACGGCCGGGCCGGCCCAACGCTTCCAGGTCGTCGCCAACCGGATGCGCCTGGCGGCGCTTTATCTGGCCCGCCAAGACTATGCCAACGCCATCGCCCAGTACGACGCCGTCCACGACATCGCCCGCACCGAGGCCACCAAAGGCCAGATGACTTTTCTGGCCGGGCAAGCCGAGATCATGGCCGGGAACGTCGCCGCCGGTCAGGAGCGCTATCAGGATGCCATCATGAATTACCCGCGCGCCGCCGAAAGCTATCAGGCACTTGTCGCGCTGGTCGATGCCGGGGTGGAGGTAGACGAGTACCAGCGGGGCGTCGTGGATTATTACGCGAGAGCTTACCAGCCGGCGGTCGATGCTCTTCGTCGCTACATCAGCGGCGCAGCCGACGACTACAACACCGATGCCCACGCTTTTCTGGCCTGGAGCTACGAAGGACTGGGTGATACCGAGAGCGCCCTGACCGAACTCGACGCCCTGGCCGAGCATGATCCGGCGCGGGCGCTCTTCGAGCGCGGCGAACTGCTGCGCCGGGCCGGCCGGCAGACAGAAGCACTGGCCGTCTATGACGAGTTCCTCGACGCCTATGGCGACGGTGAAAATGCGTCGGCCGTCGCCTGGATAGCGGCAACGCTGGCCGACGAAATGGGCCAGGCCAGCGCCGCCGACCGGTACGTGTTCGCCGCCGACTCGTTCCCCTTCGACGAAAACGCGCCATCGGCCCTCACCCGCGCGGCCGATCTGCTCGATGCCGCCGCTGAGCCAGAGGAAGCCCTCGCCCTGCGCCAGCGCCTCGTGGAACAGTACCCGGCCAACATCTACGGCGCAGAGGCCCTGTTCCGCCTGCTAAAGGCCACCGAAGAAGGTGAGGCCGTACCGGGGTTGGATCGCGCCGCACTGGTGGAGCAGATCCCCACGCTGACACCCACCAACTATTTTGCCCTGCGCGCCGCCGATTGGGCCGCCGGCGTCGCGCCGTTCAGCGCCGGCGAGCCGATGACCCTGCCGGCCGGTGCCGACGACGGCCGCGAGGAAGCCGAGACGTGGTTGCGCAACCGGCTGGCCGGCGAAGGGACGCCTCCGCCCCAGGGCAACCTGGGCACGTTATCCCTGGAACTGGCCGGAGACCCCCAGCGCATCATCGGCGAAAAACTGTGGCAACTTGGCCTGCTTGAAGAAGCCAAAGCCGAGCTGGAGACCGTGCGCGAGGCTTATGGCGGGGACGCGGCGGCCGCCTATCAGTTGGCGCTCTACTTCAGCGAACTGGGATTGTATCGCTCGTCGATCATCTCGGCCGCGGCCTTGTTGCGGCAAGTCGGCGCGACGGTCTTCGATGCCCCGCGCTACCTCGGCCGGCTGGCCTATCCGGTCTACTACGCCGACCTCATTATGCCTCTGGCCGAACAGTACGACTTCGACCCGCGCCTGCAATTCGCCCTGGTGCGTCAGGAAAGCTTGTTCGAGAGCTTCGCCCGGTCGGGCGCGGCGGCGCAAGGCCTGAGCCAGGTGATCCCCGACACGGGGGCCTGGATCGCCCAGCGCCTGGCCTGGCCCAATTTCGTCAATGAAGACCTGTATAAGCCCTACGTCGGTCTCCATTTCGGCGCTTATTATCTGAGCGAGCAGCTACGCAACTTCGACGGCCACGTTTATGGGGCGTTGGCGGCCTATAACGGCGGGCCGGGCAACGCCGCGCGATGGTTCGACATCGCCGGGGCCGATCACGATCGCTACGTGGACACGGTCGATTTCCCCGAGACGCGCCTGTACATCGAGCGCATCTACGAGGGATTTAACGCCTATCGTCATTTGTACGGCCGGCCCTGACCGGCAGCCTGACCCAAACGAGCATCGCTTTCCCGGCCGGCATCTCGATGGCAACCGGCGCTTTGCGGGCGCCCGGTTTGTTCCGCGCCCACGAACGTACTTATCGACCCCATTCCGCCCAGCCCGACGGGTGAGAATTTGTTCATCCTTGCCGCCAATCCGCTGCAGCCGGATGTGCCCGGGCCGGCGATGGTGTATAACCTGAACATGGGTGATTTGGCGCAAATCTTTTGCATCCCCGGCGAGTCATTCGACCACCGGCGCGCCTACCTTCCGGCCGACGGCCGTCGGCTGGCCCTGACCAGCGGCGGCTACGTTCGCTTGCTCGTACCCGATACGCATCACAACACCATACCGCTGGTTTTCGACGATCTGGACTGCGCCGCGGCCGTCCGGGTCAACGAGGGATAGTCCCATGTCTGCAAATTTCGACTGGCAAACAGAAGAGGATCAGCGCCGCGCTCAGGAAAACATCTGGGACGACGTAGCCGATTCGACCGGCGGCCGCCCGCCGCGGCGACGCCTTCCCTGGCGGTTAATAGCCGTCGTCGGCGTTCTGCTGGCACTGGCTGGGGGATTGATCTGGTGGCGAATCGACAAGCAGGTCGAGGCCACGCTGGCGGCTTTTCGCACCGACGTCATCGCCAGCCACAATTTGGTGCAGCGGGCCGTGGCAGAAAACGACGAGGAGATATTCCGCTCCGTCCTGTCCGGCCGGGTTCCGGCCTGGACGGCGGCCGAAATGGAAGTATTTGGCGCACAACTCCTGTTCGACCGGTCGCCCCTGGGGTTAAGCCCGGTGGAAGGCTCCCTGCCGGTGATCCTGACCGCCGCAAATGAAGAAACGCCGGCCGGCGAACGGCCGGTGACGATCGACTTTTCGCCCGACCTCAACGAGGCCACCGTGACCATTGCCCAGCCTTACCGGATCGACGCTACGGGCGAAACCATCGTCCTACGGCAGACGTCCGTTTTTCGGCGCGGCGATTCGCGCTGGCTATTGGCCCCGCCGCTGGACGAATTCTGGGGCGAGTGGGTGACGAGCGAGGGCGATTATCTGAGCCTGATCTACCCGCGCCGTGACGAAGCCATCGCCGAGCGCCTGGCCGAAGACATCGACCAGCAAATCGCCGCGATGTGCGCCACGCTCGAAGACATCAATTGCTCGGCTGACTTGCACCTGACGGCCCGGCTGGATTATGACCCGACCACGCTGGCCGCACTGGGGCGGCCGTTGGGCGCTTTGCACCGGGCGCGCGAGCGCGAGGATATTCTCGAATTGCCGACCCCCACGCTTGTCGGTTTGCCACCGGAGGATAGCGATCAATCGGCGGCCGCCTATCAGGCGCTCGCCGGCGGGTATGCCCGCCACCTGGTCGGCGCGGCCATCGCCCAATCGATTGGCTGGCGATTCTGGGATAGCCCTCGCCCCCAGTTGTTCGAGATGCTCATAGACTATCAGCTGGGCGAATTAGGAATTGTGCGGTGGTCCGTTGAAGCTGCTGACTACCAGCAGGTGCTCGACGAGGGGATCCGGCTGAGCGACATCAGCCGTTTTTCACGCGCGCGCCGGCCGAATGAGTTATCGGCCGGGCAATTGGGGGAATTGCGACCGATCATCGGCTTCCTGGCTCATGGCTTGCCCGGCGTGTCCGCGGCCGATGTGGAGCGGATTCTGAACCGGGGCAACAGCAGCTTCGATCTGTTTATGCAGCAAGTTTTCAGCGCGGCCGACGCCGAAGGCGGCGAAGTGATGCCCCGCAGCCCGGATATGGTCTTTTGGTTGTTCGCCTTCCGCCAGGCCACAGCCTCATTCGATTCCCCGCCCGCTTTGCCAGCGGAGTCCCTGTATTTATCCTGCACGGCCGAAGACGGTAACCAGGCCACCGACACGTCCAACCTACTGCGCTACGACCCGGACAGCGACGCCTGGACCGAGAAGTATTCGTTGCCCGGTTTCATCTGGATGAGTGCCCTGCCCGATTCACGCACGCTGCTGATGCAGGAGTTTGCTGTGTCCGACGAGATCTGGCGCACCAACGTGTGGCGGGACGGGGGACTCGTGCCGGCGTTTGTGGCCGAAGACGGCCGCTATGCCATCTCCTTTGGCGAGACTGATCCCCAGGGTCGATTCATGGTCGCCTATACTTTTGATCCCCGGTCGGATACAGCCCATAACTTCCTCCTCGATCTGGCCGATTGTGGCCCGGACGGCTGCGCGACGACTGAATTGGAAGGACGGCCAGTGTGGTCGCCCGACGGCCAGCAAGCCATCTACATCGGCGATAGCCAGGCCTTTCCCGATGGTTCCTTTGTCTCAGCCAGCAGCCGCTACATCTTCCTGCAATCGTCGGAGGGGATGCGCGATGTCCCTCTGGCCTTGCGGCCAGGCGACGTGGCCGGTGGGACAGCCTCGGTGACGGCCATCGGCGACGGCCGCTCCCCCTTCTGGCTTGATGGGCGGACGTATGGGTATGTGAGGCACGTCGCCACGAATGACTCGGCGGCCCTGGTCGATGACGAAATCGTGCTGGCAACCATCGATGATCCGGCACCCTTCATGGTGATTCCGGCGGCCGACCTTTATCGGGTGTTACCGGAAGATGCGCCGGCCAACCCCTTCGCCATCGGCTACGTCGCGACGCATCCTCTGCAACCGAACAAATTGTTTATCGTCGTGATGGATCCCGTCGATCTGCGCGCCTATGTGGTCATGTATGATCTGGAGACGCAACAAGCTGAACCGCGGCTGGATTTGTTCTATCACGTCAATCATTCACTCAGTTTTTCACCCGATGGCCGCTATTTGATTCTAACCGGACAATCTGCCCAGGGAACGACGGCCGGCGACAATAGCGCAGTGATGCTGCTGCACAATATCGCCGACAACCATACCATCCCCATGATTACCCGGCTGCCTTTCTTCTTGCCGTCCGTGGTCTATGACTGGACAGAGGACGGCCGTTGGCTGGCAGTGGCGATGGAGGACGGTCTGGTCGGTCTCATCGCTCCAGATGAAGGCTATGCGAAGTTGCTGCCCCACGGCTACGGGGCCTGTACCTCCGTGGCCTGGGTGCAAGAATGAAATGTGGCCATTGGGGAGCTATGCGGCGATCTTAACGCCGCTTGACGCGACCGGCCGGGATCAATAGAATCCACTTGCTCGACGGGCCTCAAACCATAATATGCCCTCCACCGGGCTAGCGGCAAGTATGACGAAGACTTATCATTTCTGGATCACCGGCTGTCAGATGAACTACGCCGACGCGCGGCGCGTGGCGACCGAGCTGGAGAAGCTCGGCTATCAGTCGACGCCCCGCGCCGATGAAGCCGACGTGGTCATCCTGGAAACCTGCACGGTCCGGCAGCAATCGGAAGACAAAGCTTATCACAAGCTCCACAGCCTGAAGCCGCTGAAAGCCGAGCGCCCCAACGTGACGCTGGCGGTGATGGGCTGCGTCGTCGGCGTGCGCGGCAACGAGGCGCTAGAGAAGCGCTTTCCGTTCGTCGATATCTTCATGGAGCCATCGACCGACGGCCTGCCCCTCATCAGCCATCTAACGCAGGATAGCGACTATGACCGCGAGCAGGCGGCCACCCAGCAGCGCCATGCCCTGCAAGACTACGGTCTGGAAGCGGGAGCGGTCGTATTGCCCGGCGATCAACGCGGGCAGCTCGTCTCCGCGCCGGTTGCCATCGTCTACGGCTGCTCCCATGCCTGCACCTTCTGCATCATCCCCCAAAAACGTGGCATCGAGCGCAGCCGGCCAATGGGCGAAATCGCCGCCGAGGTTCGCTCGCTGGTGGCGCAAGGGGTCAAGGAGGTCGTGCTGCTGGGGCAAATCGTCGACCGCTACGGTTATGACATGGGCGGCGAGGACGGCGAGCGAGGCCCCGACCTGGCCGACCTGCTGGGCGTGATCAACGACGTGGAAGGACTGGAGCGCATTCGCTTCCTGACCAGCCACCCCAGCTACATGACCAGCCGCATTCTGGAAGCCGTCGCCGCTCTGCCGAAAGTGATGCCCCAGATCGAAATTCCCATCCAGGCCGGCAACAACGACATTCTGGCGGCCATGAAGCGCGGCTACACGCGCGAACAGTACCGGGCGCTGATTGGGCAGGTGCGCGCCATCATCCCCGATGCCGCCATTCACTGCGATATTATCGTCGGCTTTCCGGGCGAAACGGCGGCCCAGTTCCAAGACACTTACGACATCCTGGCCGAGTTGCGCCTGGACAAGATTCACCTGGCCCGCTATAGTCCGCGCCCCGGCACGGTCAGCACCCGGCGCATGGTCGATGACGTGCCGGATGAGGAGAAGCGCCGCCGGTTCCAGATGCTGGAAACGCTGCAAAAAGAAATCCTGCAGGAAAAGATGCGGCGCTATCTGGGAGAAACCGTCGAGGTATTGGTCGAAGAGCGGGACAAGGGGCGCTGGCGGGGACGCACGCCGTACAACAAACTGGTTTTCTTCGATCATCCCGGCGAACTACGCGGGCAACTGGTGAATGTGGCGATCACCCACACCGGCCCGTGGAGCATGTCTGGCCGGATGGCCGCGGCCGCCCCGGTGTCGCCCAAAGCCGAGTTGATTCCCCTGACCGTCCTCTAGAAGATCACGAGCACTCGAGCCATCAGACGCATTAGCTCTTTTGACTAGACCGCGAAATAGCCCGGCTGGGTCGCGCCACGGCTGAGCGCGGCCGTTAGGTCATCACCGTTGTTGACCGTATACACCACTTGCCCGGCGGCGCGCAGCAGATGATAGAGCGACTCGGTCGAGCGCGTCCCGCTGAATGACGCCGGGTTTACCAGGATGGTGACGACGCGCAGGCCCCGGCGCGAGAGCTGTCGCGCGGCAATCGACCAATCCTCGCGGCCGTAGGCTGTGACCACGATCAGCGTCGTGCCACGTGGAAACAAGTGCGTCTCGGCGTAGAGCATATCCTGCAACGGCACTTCCCCTTCCGCCCGCATCACCGCCAGCGTCTCCAGAATGCGATTAAACTGCCGTTCGCCCCGGTCGGGCTGCAAGATCTCGTTCGACTGCCCATAGGTTAACATGCCCACCGCGCGATCGCGCCGCAGGAAAAACTGGGCCACCGACGCGGCAATCGTCACCGTATACTCCTCGGTCGATTCCGGCAAGCGGAACTCCTGCATTTTGAGCCAACCGGGAATGTCACCCAGCGTTGGCGGGGGCGGCCCGGCTTGCTTGCGCGGCGTCACGTGGCCGAAAACCGACATGTCCGGCACGACCCAGATGTCGGCCAGCGGGTCCAGCTCGAACTCCTTCACGACCAGCCGGTCGCGGCGCGCCGTCGATTTCCAGTGGATACGGTTAAAGCTGTCGCCCGGCTCGTAGTCGCGCACGCTGGAGGCGTTGGTGGTGATGTAGTGGGTGCGGCGGCGCAGGGCGTCGCCGCCGGGCAAAATGCCCACGGGCAAGGCGAACTGATGGATATCGAACGTCATGGGGAAGACGACGACGTTGCTGGTCGGCGTCAGATCGCGCTCCATCGGAAACAGACCGAAGGGGTCGCTGGTGCGCAGCCGGATCGGGCCAAGCTGATAGCGGCCGCGCTGTTGGCAGATGGTGGTCACGCGCCAGCTGTAACTCTGGCGCGAGCCGAGATTATTGACGACGTGGCTGGAATAGTGGTGGGGTAAATTAGAGTAGTCGCGCACTTCCAGCCACAATTTGGGCACGATGGTGGTGTTGCGCACCGTGAAGCGTTCTTCCAGCGGCCGCCCGACCTGCGTGCGCCGCACCCGGGTCAGCCGTGAGAGATGAACGCTATTGAGGTTAATCCAGGCCCAGACAAACGACAGAATGAGCAGCAAGCCCAGCAAATAGGCCAGCGTGAACAGCAGGTCGCGTCCGGTGACGAGGCCGGCGATAAAGGCCACCAGGGCCAGGGCGAAGACAACGGTGCGCCGTTGCCCCAAAAAGCCCGCCATCAGGCGTGCACCCGCTGGCGACCCACCTGCGCGCCGGGCACGGATGTCTGGTCGACGATGTCGCTGACGATCTGTTCCGGCTCGATGTCCTTGATGCGCGCCGCCGG
Organism: Promineifilum sp.; assembly: GCA_017983515.1. Classification (GTDB taxonomy): domain Bacteria; phylum Chloroflexota; class Anaerolineae; order Promineifilales; family Promineifilaceae; genus Promineifilum. The sequence continues at coordinate 55,047 of JAGOBF010000019.1, forward strand.
CCCGATGATGATGCGGTGGCCCAGCGCCGAGCCGGCCAGAGCCTTGACGTCATCAGGCAGGACGTAATCGCGGCCGAGCAATGCCGCGCGCGCCTGTCCCAGCCGATAAATCGCCAGTGCGCCGCGCGTGCTGGAACCCAGGTAAACGTCCGGGTGTTCACGCGTTTGACGCACGATGTTGATGATGTATTCCTTCACCAACTGGTCAACGTAGATGTCCTTGACCGCTTCTTGCGCGGCCCGCAGCTCATCGACGCCGACGACCTGCGTTAAGGTATTGACCGGATGCTGGTGCTGTTGCCGGTTAAGCACATCGATCTCCTCTTCCTTGCCGGGATATCCCAGCCGGATGCGCAACATGAACCTGTCCAGTTGGGCCTCCGGCAGAGGGAAGGTGCCCTCATACTCGATGGGGTTCTGCGTGGCCAGTACCATGAAGGGTACGTCCAGCGGATAGGTGTGGCCGTCCACCGTCACCTGCCGTTCCTCCATCGCCTCCAGCAGCGCCGACTGAGTCTTGGGCGTGGCCCGGTTGATCTCGTCTACCAGAACGATCTGGGCGTGAATGGGGCCGGGACGAAACTCGAACTCCCGCGTCTGCTGGTTGAAGACGGACACGCCTGTGACGTCGCTGGGCAACATGTCGGGTGTAAACTGGATGCGCTGGAACTTGCAGCCAACCGACTTGGACAGCGACTTAGCCAGCACGGTTTTGCCCACGCCGGGCACGTCCTCGATCAGGATGTGTCCCTGGCACAACAGGCCCAGGACGGTCAGTTGCACGGCCTGCCGCTTGCCGACCATCACATTTTCAACATTCTCCACAATCTTGTTGGCGGTCGCCTGAATATCTGCCATTTTCTATACCTCTAGAGAATTGAGGAGCCGACCTCGCCCAGCGTTATCGTGCGGACGCAACGTTGGGGCACCGCCTCCATAATCTGAACGGGCGGAGTATAGCACGTTTTACGACAAGGGTAATTTTTGGTGGCAATTTGGGGTCATCATGCCATTTGTCGGAAATAATGCGCGAACAAGTGTAGCATATCGTGAACCAGCGACAGCAAAAAATGAAGCTCACAAATAGTTAATTATGCTACCGCATTTCCACGACCTGTTGACTATACTTTCCGCTTTGAATGGCCGCTCCCCACGCGCAAGCTGCCGGGGAGATTCTGACAAACGGAATGCGAAAAAGACTATCACATGAAAAATCTGCTCTTCCTCATCCTTGGGTTTCCTTTCGCGTTGGCGTGGGAGACGTGGAACCGGCAATCCCAACAGGGATAATTCCGCTATACTTTGTGCATGGTACGGTCAACTTCCTGGCTGATCGCTCTACTGATCCTGCTCTTGGCTTCGTGCGTTCCCGACGGGGCGGCCAATGAATCAGCGCTCAACCCGCCCCCATACCCGGTCGACTCACCGGCCGCCTCGTCTCACTCGGGCGTCGCCCAATCGGTCATACTATCCCCCTTGCAGATAGATGACGCCCACTCGCGGCTATTCGCCGCCGGCCAGGTGAATGGCAAAC
>JAGOBF010000006.1 GCA_017983515.1 Promineifilum sp.
CGGTAGAGCACCGGGCCGGGGGAATCGAGCCGCAGCAGGACGGCGATGACCAGCAGCAGCGGAGCGATGAGGATTAAGGTCGGCAGAGTCAGGGCATATTCCAGGCCAAGCTTCAGCCAACGGTTCATCCACCCCATGTTGAGGGTGGGCAGTGTATTAACAGTGTTGGTTGCTGGTGCCCGAAACATTTCTTATCCCTTGTCCTCGACGCCCGCATGAGCAAGCAGTCCTAATCGCCTAGGGATAGTGTAGAGGGCCTCGCTTACGAAAATCCTTACGGAAAACTAACGGGTTTTTCACGGCCGTAACGCCGGTTTCTTAACCGGCATTCTGCCACGGCCTTGTCGCGTCGTTTTCCTAACCAGTTCCGGCGGGAGATAAGAAGAGGCTGGTTAAGAAACCGGGGTTCTATACGGCCGTGGCAATAGCCGTAAAAAACAGCACCAACATCGCCGCCACCACATTCAGCCGCAGGTAGCGTATCTCACGGGCGGCCAGCTTGTCGCGTTCGGCGGCGGCCGTCTCCGGGTTGGCCTCGGCCAGGAGGGCCAGCCGGCTCATGGCCGGGTAGAGCGCGAATTGCAGCGCCGCCGTCAGCACGATCATGCCGCCATAGGCCACGTGCTTCAGCAGGATGGCCCAGGCCCACAGGCTATCGACCTGCAGGAAGCCGTTGTAGTTCTCGTCATTGGTCATCTGGATGAAGCCGGTGATGAGCAGCACGACCAGCGCGGCATTGACCCAGGGCAGAAAACGCTTCTGCAACTGGAGCCACTGGTTGGCCGATAGCGCCCCCTGCCGCAGCGCCGGCCAGGCGATGAAGGCCATCAGGGCAATCCCCCCCAGCCACACGACCGTCGCCAGCAAATGAACCCAATAAGATGCCACAAGTATCCAGAAAGACATGGTCACCCTTTTTCTGTCGGTCAGTGGGTCAGCACAACCGGCCTACTGGCCTACCGGCCACTGCTCCGTAGATTCCTTCTCCATCTCTTTGAGCGCCTCATACGCCGGGCGCGGTGTGCCGTCGGGCAGCACAATCGACCACCACCACTGCTCATCGTCGGGCGTCCACTCCCAATCGGCGATGTAGATCGTCACCATCAGCCCCATCCAGGGCTGCCAATTTTTGGCCGCGTACTGGTAGGCCCGCACCAGATAATCGGCCTGCGTCGCCTCGTCCACTCGGTGCCAGGCGTAGGTGGGGTTCACCTCATCCAGCGTCCAGCCCATCTCCAGGATAGCGACCTGCTTGCGGCCGTCACCGTTAGCCACCATCAGGGCCCGGCTGTCCTCGACGTGGCGAAAGGCGAACCAGCGCCCGCCGCCATATGCCTCGGCCTCGGCCTCGGCCGGGGATAGCTCCGGCGGGGCCTTATAGCCCGGCGCGTTGACCCCCAGCACGTCGAAATAGCCGGCCGCGCCCGCGTCGTACATGCCCTGCAGGAACTTCTGGTCGGGCATGGCCTCGGTGCTGTCGGTGCCCGTGGGGGCCAGACCGGCGGAGATGACAACAGCTTCCGGGTCGGCGGCCTTGATGGCCGTATAACACGCCTTCAGCAGCTCGGTATAGCCGGCCGGATCGGGCGGCCGCAGCCCCCACTCGCGGTCCAGATTCGGCTCGTTCCACACCTGATAGGCCCCGATACGGCCGCGATAGCGCCCGGCCACCGCGCCGCAGAAGTCGCCGAAATCGGCCGGGTCGCCTGGCGGCCCATTGTCCTGCCACTGATTATCGAGCGGCTCCGACCAAAACGGCTGGCGGTCGAGCCGCACCAGCAGCTTCAGCCCGGCCTGCTCCACCTGATCGACGATGTAGTCGGTGCGATACCAGTCAAATTGCCCCTTCTCGATGCCCTCGATCTCGCGCCAGGGGAACTTCTGCTTGACCCAAGTGAAGCCCATGTCGTTGATGAGACCCAGATCGCGCAGCGCCGTATCCGGCTTCCACCATAGAAAGGCGTGGACGCCGTAGTCGGGCGACGGGAAGGACATCACGACCGGCTCGTCGCCCATAAGCGCCGGCTCGTCCGCGCCCGGCGCGCAGCCGGCGAGGAAGAGAGCAAGAAGCGGCAGGAGCAGCAACAGACGGCGCATGGGGAAGTGGATTCGGTCAGCAGTGGATCAGTGGGCCAGTAGAATGGTAAGAAGTGACAGCATTGCGTCGCTCCTGCCGAGTTCATGACCTACTGACCCACTGACCTGTTGTCTAGGGGTTCTTCGGCATATCGGCCAGCGCCCCATAGGCCGGCCGCGGGATGCCCTGTGTGTCGATGATGCTATACGGCACGGGGTCATCGGTCGGGCCGTTGCCCTTGTTGCCAAAGTCGAAGTTGAACAGAAACGCCAGCCAGACGTCGTCGGACTCGTTCATTTGCGTGAACGCCTGGACAATGTAGTCGGCCTGATCCTGCAACGCATTGTCCTGGGCAAACTCGAAGCCGGGCGGGAATTCCGCGTAACCTTCGGAGCTGGCCCAACCAAACTCGGTCACGCACAGCTTCTTGTTCGGATCGACGGCCTGCACCTTGTCGGCGTAGGTGTTGAGGGTGCTGTAAAAGCTCCACGAATGGTGCGGGTTATCGAACGGGCCGCGGAAGGTGGCCGTGGCCGCCTTGGCCGTCGCCCCGGCCGCGTCATAGGCCACATCCGGCCCGATGTTGTAGCCGTTGTGGTGCGCACCCACACAGTCCGCATAGTCGAGCATCCCCGCCGCCAGGGCGCGATCCAGATATTCGAAATCGTCGGCCCATTGCACCCAGTTGCCCGTGCCCGTCGGCGACAGCGCGCCGCTGATGACGATGATATTGGGGTCCTTGGCCTTGATGGCGTCGTGGGCCACCTGCAGGAAGCGCACGTAATCCTCCGGGCTGATGCCATTGGTACTCGTCCATTCGCGGTCGAGGTTCTCCTCGTTCCACACTTCGATGGCGTCGATCTTGTCCGGATGGCGGTCGATCATTTCGCCCAGGAAGCGCGCGTACTCGTTGTAATCGTCGGGCGGGCCGTTCTCGCCGCCGGCGGCGCGCGTCCAGGCCGGCGCGCCGACCACGCTGAGCATCAGGCGCAAGCCTTTGTTGTGGGCCTCGTCGATCACAGCATCATAGAAGAACCATTGGTCATCGCCGGCCGGATCAGCCTCCACCAGCCACCATTGAATCTGGGCTTTCACCCAGCTCATGCCCAGTTGGTCGTGGACGGCCGCCATCGTCTCGGCCGGGTTACCCACGGTGGCGTTGCCGTGAATCTGGATGCCATAGCCGAACGAATCTGGTGAAAAGGGGCCACTGACTTCCGGCGCTTCGGGCGGCGCGGCTTCCAGCGGCGCTTCGCCCTCGGCCACGGCCAGCGTCGGCGTGGGCAGGATTTCGTTGGCGATGACCGGCGGCGGCAACGTGACGACGGCCGTCTCGGCCGGTTCGGTGGCCGCGTTCTGCTCCAGCGGCGCGGCCGGCTCCGGAGCAGCCTCTTGGCCGCCGCAGGCGACCAGCGCCGCCAGCAACACGATGAGAGCAACCATCAACCAGGGAATCATTTTGGGATGTCGCTGCATTGGTACTCCTTTTCCATCTGGCGTGGGGCGGTTACAAAGGGCCACCCCTACATGGGTAATTGCTTGTGGGGCGGGTTTAGAACCCGCCCCACAGGGATGTTGATAGCAAGGATGGATATCAAAGATGGAAAGGGCGGGTTAGAAACCCGCCCCTGCCCATTAATTACCCATCGCCTGTCGCAGCGTCTCGCAGGCCGGGCAGCTGCCATTGGGCCGAATCATCGCGTAGCCGGCCTGCGGGTCGTCGCCGAACGTCTTGAAGTCGACGTTGAAGACGATGATCATGCGCACGCGGCCGCTCTGGACGCCGACGCGGACCGCCTCGGCCAGGTACTGGGCGTGTTCGGCCACAGTCAGGTTATAGGGCGCTCGCCACAGGAAGCCGGCCGGCAGCGAGCCCCATTCCTCGCCGCTCAGATAGCCCAGCTCGGTGAAGCACAGTGCCCCCGCCCCGGCGCTCGTGTAGGCATTGATCATGCCCTGGAAGTAGCGGGTGTAGTGGCCGCCCGCACCGCGCGGGTCGCCGCTGGTGGCGCTCGGCGGCATCAGGCCCTCATTGTAGTGGACGCCGATGCAATCCGAAGCGCTGCCCGCTCCGGCGGCCATCATGCCCGCGACATAGGGCGCGTCGTCGCAGCCCGCGCCGCTGCACCCGCCAAAGAAGCCGGTGGGCGCGGGCGCGCCGGTAATGACCATAACGTTGGAATTGGCGGCCTTGATCTTCTGGTAGGCCGGCCGCAGCATATTATTCACGTACGACGTCGGGTCGATCTGGCCAATAGGCCATTCGCGCTCGATGTTCATCTCGTTCCAGACCTCGATAGCGTCCGGCCCCAGCGCGGCCACGCCGCCCAGGAAGTTGGTGTAAGCCTCGAAGTCGATGCTGCTGGGATAGAGCTGGCCGGGAATGCTGAGCAAGATCTTCATCCCCGAGCCATGCGCCTCGGCGATTAGCCCGGCCACGGCATCCGGCGAGTCGCCAGGCCCCCACTTGTGCTGCTTCTTCACCCACTTCATGCCCGCGTACTGCATCGTGCCCGAGGGCATACCGGCGGCCTGGCCGCCCAGCTCGAAGTTGCCCACGTTGCCCACCGCGGCCACGGGTGGCGGGGCTACAACCGGGGCGGCCGCCGCGCCGCTGCCCGGCGTGCCGCCCGCTGCCGCTGCCGGCGGCGGGGCCTCGACAACCGGCAGGCCGGCGGTGCTGAAGCCGGCGTTGACCGAAACCAGCTCGCCCAAAATCCAGCCCTCGTTGCCATTGGGCAGAGTGATGTTATACCAGTTGCCCGAGTCGTTGCGGCCAATGAGCTTGATTACCGTGCCCGCGCCCGCGCCGCCGGCAATTGTCCCGTAGGCGATGCCGGGGCCGGTGCGCACGTTGGCCGGGGAGTTGACTACGGCTGTGGCGTCGCCGGGCGCGCCGAGGTTAGCGGTGGGGGCCGGGGCGGCCGGTTGGACGCCCGTGCCGCCGGTGGGCGGCGTGGTGGCCGCTGCTTCGGGGGTGTCCGTCGGTGCTTCGGCCACTTCCGGCGCGCCGACGATCACTTCTATCTGGCCCAGATCGGCCGTGGCCTCGCCCAGTACCAGATCGGCTTCCACCACGTAGGTGCCGGGGTTTTCGGCTGCGGTCCAGGAGTAGTCCAGATCGCTGCCCGTCTCGCTGGCGATGACGCTGTCGTTGGCGTCGCGCACCGTCCAGGCGATGGCCGCGCCGCCGGGCTGGGGCGCGTCGCCCTGACCCAGATAGTTATTCAGCGCCGCGGCATAGGCCGGCCCGCTGCCCAGCGCCAGCCCGCGTACCGTCACGCCGCGCAGGTTGTAGTCGGCCGCCAGTTGCAGACGGTTGACCAGCGCTGCCTCGCTGACCAGCCAGACCGTCTGTTCCTGCCCGGCCTGCTCGAAGGTATATTTGTAGGCCAGCGCGTTGCCGTCCCATTCCAGGGGCGTGGCTGAGCCTTCGAGAACCACGTCGACGGCCGCGCCGGGATCGACCTCAACCGCGCCGCCGGCCACGGCCAGCTGGCCCAGATGGGCCAGCGCTTGCTCCGCCGGCAACTCGGTGTAGGTGTCGCCGACGCGGTTAATGGCCCCGGCGGTCAGCAGCAGGTTGACCTTGCTGCGGTCGATCTGGCCCACGGTCCAGGCCACCAGCCGCTCGGCCGGGCCATTTTCGACGTAGGACGTCGGATCGAGCGGCATCTGGACGTGGACGATGTCGGCCGCGCGGCCCACGGCGGCCCAGTTCTGGCCGCCCGTGTCCCAACCGTTGCCGATGGGGGCCGGCGTGCCCAGCGTGATCGCCAGCTGCAGTCCGTCGGCGTGCAGCGCATCGGCCAGCCGCGTCACCACATCGGTGAAGGCGGCCGACATCGGGCCGGGAATACCCTGGTAGTCGAGGTGGACGCCGCTATACCCCTCGGCTTCGGCCTGTCCAACCAGGCTGCTGATCTGGGCATCCTGCAGGGCGGTGTCATTGAGGAACGTGGTGATAGCTGCCTGATCGGTGACCGCGCCGCGGTTGGTGACGCGTAGAAAGACGGCCGCCCCTTCCGGCGCGGTGGCCACCTCGCCCGACAGACTGCCGCTCTCGTCGAGCACCAGCGCCCCGGCCGATACTTCGTCCAACAGGGCGCTCACGTCGTCGGGCGCACTCGCGTCCGGCGCGAGTTCGACGCCGATGATCGGCTGCGCGTTGGGGCTGGTGCGAACGAGCACCAGCGCTTGGGGCAGCGTGCCCTCGACGGCCGTCACCTGTCCGGCGTCGGCGTCGATCAGACCGGGCACATGGGCCCAGGTGCTGCCGTCCCAGCCGCGCAGGTCGATGTCGGCGACGTCGCTGCCGGCCAGCTCGTCCGGTAGCGGTACGGCGATCTGCCCGGTGGGCGCGTCGCCGCTGAAGCTGAGGACGTAGGCATCGCCGACGGCCGACCCGGCGGGCAGCGCGGCGGCGGCCGCGGCCAGAGCGCCCCCGGCGGTCGTGCCCAACTCGGCGGCGGCCATGCGGCTGACGCCGACGGGCGCGCCGTCACTCGTCGTCAGGCTGACGCCTTCCGGCAGTTCGGCCGAGATGGCGGCCGTCGCCTCGGCCGTGGCGCCGGCCGTTTCCTGTCCCCCACCCAGCCCCAGCCGTGTGCCCAAAGAGATGGGCGGGAGAAACAGTCCCACAAGAATGAGAGCAAGGACGACGATGAAGCCGACGATAATCGGCCACGACAGACGCTTGCCCGTACTGGTTTCGTTCTCTTCCATGAATCTTAAGCCCCTTCCCGGAAAGAATATTAATCTGAATGTGATCAGGTTTGATCAGGGATGGAAAAAAGGCGGCCCCATAACGCAGCCGCCCCCACCCTTCATATTCCGGTTAAACAGTGCGCATTCTAGCACATGGCGGCCGGTGGGCAACCCCCTGGAAGCGTGCATAGGCGTTTCATAGGGCTTACATTGATAAAAGATTAAGCTAAGAGGGGAAATTCGGGTCAGAAACCGGACTTCTTCCGGCAATTCGGATTCAGGGCTTGGTTAGAAGCGAGAAGGGCGGCCTTGACAGAGGTAGGCGGCTTGCTATACTCATTTTTAAGATAGTACATCGTGCGCCCGGCGAACGTGACCCACGCCATCGTCGCCCGGGTTTTTACGTACTCGACACCATGCCCGTATTGGGGGTAGTAAAGATTCAAGGAGAGGAGATTTCAAGATGAGCGTATCCGAATTATTTAGCAACATGCCGGGCCGTTTCCAGGCCGATAAGGCGGCCGGGGCCGAGATGGGCATCCTTTTCAACCTGAGCGGCGATGAGGGCGGCCAATATTTCGTCAACATCAACGACGGTAAGCTCGATGTGAGCGAGGGCGCGCCGGTGGCCACCCCCAACGCGACCGTCAACATGTCGGCCGAAGATTTCAAGGCCATGTCTTCCGGCAGCCTCAACCCGATGATGGCCTTCATGACCGGTAAGATCAAGGTCGACGGTGATCTAAACTCGGTGATGAAGTTCCAGTCACTCGTCGGCTTCTAGCGCGCGACGGCCGAATGGCCGTATTCAGCCGTCCACAGGTAACGTGACAGGGTGAGGATAACTCCTCACCCTTTTTATTTTCCGGCCTAAACGCTCAGGGGCGCTCGTTGAAGTAGTCCAGCAGCAAGGCATGGACAAAGCTGTAGCCGCCACCCACCTTGCGCAGCAGGTTACGCTCGGCGGCCAGATTGAGGAAGTCGGCCGCGTCGGCCGGGAAGCGGCCCCGGTCGTGGAGAATGGCGCGCAGGTGGCGATGTTGCAGGTAGGCCAACAGCCCGAACGACAACCCGCAGCCGACTCCCAGGTAGAGCGCCAGCCACAGCAGCCAGGCCGCGGCGGGCACGAGTGACCCCCGCCCGACGACGGCCGCAGCCCCGGCGACGGCCGCCCCACCGAGCAGGAGCATCACCGCCGCCACCAGTCCCAGCACCATCAGCCCGTTGCGGCGCGATTGGGCCACACCTTGGCCGGGCGTCGTGCGCAACCGCAACTCGCCGCGCAGCAGGGCATTCTCGATCATCATCAGCGTGCCCCCGGCCACGGGCAGCAGAGCCGGCCACGGCGTATTCGTCCAGCGGTCGAGCCAGGCCGCCAACGCGCCCAGCGCCAGCCCAACGAGCGCCCCGACGCCAAAGCCCAGCGCCGCCCACGACCATGACCAGCCGAGCGATTCCACGGTCTCGATACGGCTGAAGGAGAGACGGCCGCGCACCAGGAAACGGCCGACGAGCGCGGGAACGACCGCCGCCAACAGACCGGTGAGCAGCAGCCCACCGGCCGCCGCCCAGCGGCCGAACAGCAGCAAAACGAAGGCGGCCGGCAGGGCTGCCGCCGCCAGCACGCCGAAGACAAGCCGGCGCGACCAACGGGCAAAGCGCCGGCTCTCGTCGGCCGGCAGCCACGAAGGCTGCATGTCCTCCAGAAAGAAAGTCGGCTTCAGCGCGCGCGTCATCTGTTTGGCCAGCCACGACAGCCAGCCGATCGTGTCGCTGGGCGAGTAGCTCATATTCTTGCCCCGGTAGCGCGCCATGCGCTCGACGTAGACGTCGAAGAGGTGACTACGGCTGAGCAGGCCGTCCCCCAGAGCGGCCGAGCCGCCCTCCGGCGGCCGGTTGGCGGCCAGGGTCATGATCGACAGCATCAGCGGTGTCTGGGCCAGCTCGCGCAGCGTACGGTCGGCGGCCAGCGAGGCGCGCAGCCCGTCGAGCGTCTTGCCCCGCCGCGCCAGATAGGTGTCTATCTGTACCGACGTCAGCGGTTGCAGGATGATAGCCTTGTCCATGTGCAAGCGAGTAGCCAGAGCTTGATAGTCGCGGTTGCGGGCCGTCACCAGCAGCGCCACGTCAGGATGGCGGGCGCGAAACTCGTTGATGGCCTCGGCGCATGCCGGGCGATGGGCGGGATCGACCTCATCGAGGCCGTCGAGCAAGGGGATGAACTGTCCGGCCTCTACCCAGCGCTCGCCCAGTTTGCGCGGCACTTCGTAGTTGTTGGCCAGTTGCTCCACCAGCCATTGGGTCAGGCTGCGGCCGTCGGTATAGGCGGCCAGACTGAATACGGCCGGCATGGGGCACGCCTCGTCGGCCTCGGCCGCGGCCATCAGGTGGCTCACCAGTTGCAGCAGCATGGTCGTCTTGCCCGCGCCCGGCTCGCCCAGAACGAGCAGCACGCGCCCGGCGGCGGCGAAGACATCCTCGATCTTTGTACCCACCGGCAGCAGCAAGTCATACTCCGGGGCCTGTTGCCAGCTGGGCACGCCACTGTTGCCCAGCGCCGCCGGACGATGGGCGAAGCCGAGATCGATGATCTGTCCGCCGTGCAGCGACTCCTCGAGCACGCCTTCCAGCCAGACACTGCGCACCCGGCGCAACATGACCGCTCGATTGTGACGCTCCTGCTCGTTCATTCTGCCTTGCTGGTATTGAATTGAGTGTCCGCGAGGGTGACGGAACAAGATCATTATACCCGCAGTCTGCCTGAGGTTATAATGAATTTGGCGATAAATCGGCCATAAAAAAAGGTAATGACGCGGATTTTACGGATGAACACTGATCCTGATACCCTGACCCACGCCCTGTGGCGCATCTACAACCGGCCCGACCGGCCGGCGCTGTGGCAGGGCGGCGGCAATCTGCCCTGGAACGACCCCGACTTCTCGGCGCGCATGCTGCGCGAGCATCTGGACGAATCGCACGGGGCGGCCACCCGGCAGGCGGCCGAGCGCGCGGCGCAACTCGGCTGGCTGGGGGCGCACCTGGCGCTGCTGCCGGGCCGCCGGCTGCTCGACCTGACCTGCGGTCCCGGCCTCTATGCCGTGGCTCTGGCCGAGCGCGGGCTGCGCGTCACAGGCGTCGACTTCAGCCCGGCGTCTATTGCCTACGCCCGTCAATTCGCCGCGGAGCGGGGTGTGAGTGAGCGCTGTGAATTCACTGAGGCCGACGTGCGCGAGTTTGCGCCAGAGTCGGAGGCCTATGACGCGGCGCTGTTCCTCTACGGCCAGCTGGCGGTCTTCCCGCGCGATGAGACGGCGGCGCTGCTCGCCAAGACGGTCGCGGCCTTGCGGCCGGGCGGCCGGCTATGCGTAGAGTTGCTCGACCCGGCACGGGTGGACAAAACGGATAGCTCGTGGTGGTTCACCGACGATGCCGGGCTGTGGGGCGAGCGGCCGTTTCTGCACCTGGGCGAGCGGCGCTGGGAAGCGGCCGAGCGGGCCTCGGTCGAGCGCTATACCATCCTGCACCTGGAGACGGGGGCGATGGACGAGATCGTGCTGTGCGACCAGACCTACGAAGTCGAGGAAATGACCGGAATGATGCGGGCGGCCGGCTTCAGCGCGGTGGCGACTTATCCGGGTTGGGATGGCTTGCCGTTGTATGACGCGGCCGAGTGGCTCAGCTATGTGGCTGAGAAATAGATGGCAGCGTGGTCGGTGCGGCCGGCTCTAACTTGTCCGCCGCCGGCATTCGCCTACAATCCATCCCTATGATCCGTCTCAAGGCCGTCGTCAAGCAGTATGGGCTCAATCCTGTGTTACGCGGGGTCGATCTGGCGGTCGAGCAAGGGGAGTTCGTCACCCTCGTTGGGCCGAACGGGGCGGGCAAAAGCACGCTGCTGAGTATCATCGCCACGCTGCTGCGGCCGTCGTCGGGCGACGTATCGGTCGGCGGCTGGCGGCTGCCTGAACAAGCCGCGCGCGTCCGTCGCCACATCGGTCTTGTCTCCCACCACTCGTTGCTCTATCGCGACCTGACCGCGGCCGAGAACCTGGCCTTTTTCGCGCGGCTCTATCGTCTGGACGATGCCGGCGACCGCGTGGCCGATGCGCTGCGCCAGGTCGGTCTCCTGGCCCGCCAGCGCGACCCGGTGGGCACGTTCTCGCGCGGCATGATCCAGCGCCTGACCATCGCCCGGGCCACGCTCCACGAGCCGGACGTGCTGCTGCTCGATGAGCCCTACACCGGGCTGGATCAGGAAGCGACGGCGCTGCTGGATGACCTGCTGCGGGCCGAGACGGCCCGCGGCCGCACTATCCTGATGATCACCCACGACCTGGGCCACGGCCTGGGCCTGGCCGACCGCCTGGCAATCCTCTACGGCGGCCGCGTCGCCCATGAGGTCCGGCGCGAAGACATCAGCGCGGCGGCCGTCTATGATCTCTATGCCGACGTGACGATGGGGGGATAGGTGGAACGCGGATGAAGAGACGCGTTCCGCAGATTATTAAAGCGCATTTTTTAACCCGCGAAATCTGCCAAATCTGTGGATAAAACCTCTTTATCCTTATCCGATCGGGGTTTAATGTCTGGATTATGAACGAATTCCTGGCGGCCGTGTGGGCCGTGGTCTGGAAAGACCTGCAAATCGAAGGCCGAACGCGCCAGACCGTGAGCGTCATGGTGATGTTCTCCCTGGCGACGATCATCATGTTCAACTTCGCGCTGGGCATGGCCGTCAACGTCAACCTCAGCGCCGGGCGCGATGTTGCCCCGGCCCTATTCTGGGCCGTCGTGCTGCTGGCGGCCATTCTGGGTCTCAACCGCTCTCTGGCCCTCGACCGCGAAAATCGGGTCTTCGATGCCCTGCTCATCGCTCCCATCCCCCGCACCGCGCTCTATGTGGGTAAGGTAATCAGCATCAGCCTGTTCACTCTGCTGCTGGATGCCATCCTGATCGTGTTGTTCACCGTCTTCTTCAACCAGCCGTTCTATCTGCCGATGGTGTTGCTGGTGGTGGCCCTGGGCACGGTCGGCTACGTCATCGTCGGGGTGCTCATCACCTCCATGACCATCGAGAGCCGCACCCGCGAAGTCTTGTTACCGGTGCTGCTGCTGCCGGTGTCGCTGCCGTTGGTGCTGCCCGCGGCCATGGCGACGGCCACCTACATCGCCTCGGCCATGAGCGGCGAGGCATCCTGGGCTTTGGTGCAGGCGCCGGTCTTGCTGGTCATCGCCTACGATCTGCTGATGCTCGGCGTCAGTTTATTTGCTTACCAATTTGTGGTAGAGTCGTAGGAGAATTACGAACTACGCGTGAAGCGCGTGATTCGCCCTGATATCTATATTTCGTCGGTTTGTCCGTCAAATTTGTGTGGAGAACATTCCCGATGTCTACCCTAACTCTTTCCAATCCGCGGCTTGATCGCGCGATTCGCGTCATGAACATCCTGGCGGTGATCGGAATGGTCATCGCCATCGGCGCCAACTTCTTCTTTGCGCCCACCGAAAACACCATGGGCAACGTGCAGCGCCTGTTTTATTTCCACGTCGGCGCGGCCTGGGTCGGCGCGGTGGTGTTCGGCGTGGCCCTGCTGTGCGGCCTGCTCTACCTGCGGCGCGCCAATCGTCTATACGACGTGCTGTCGATGGCGTCCATCGAGGTGGGGCTGGTGTTCCTGACCATGACCATCGTTGGCGGCTCGTTCTGGGGCAAGCCGGCCTGGAACACGTGGTGGATCTGGAGCCCGCGTCTGACGCTGATCACCGTGGCCTGGCTGGTCTATGCCGCCTACTTCATGCTGCGTGGGGCCATCGAAGATCCCCACAAGCGCGCCCGTTATGCCGCCGTCTATGCCATCATCTCCTTCGTCACGATCATCCTGACCTACCTCAGCATCCGTATCTTCCGCGATATCCACCCGGTGGTGGTCGGCGGCACCACCGAAGCCGCCGCCGGCGCGGCCGAGGGCCTGCAACAGTTCAACGGCCTCGACTCGGCCAAGATGGGCATTACCCTGCTCATCAATGTCATCGGCTTCTCGCTGCTGGGCACGGCCTGGATCCTGATCCGCATCCGGCTGCAAAACCTGATCGACTATGCCGACACCCTGAAGGCTCGTGCGTCGGCCTATCTAAGCGGCCGACCCCTAAGCGGCCCGGCGATGGTCAACGGCCTGATGTTCACCCTGCCCCTCTTTCAGCCGCAGATCGAGAATCCCAACGGTTTCAACCAATATCTCATCGGCGGCTACACGATCATGTCGGGGCTGTGTCTGTTCTACATGCTCTACCTCCACATGCGTCAGCGCAACCTGCAAAAAGACGTCGCCCTGCTGGCGCAATTGTTACAGGAAGATAAGCGGCCGCGACGCTAGCCGGGCCCGGCGCTCAAAGGGGGCGGCCGTGTGGTATACTCCCGGCGTAAGAAGGATGATGTGAACGTCGTCTGACCCGCAAAAGGGTGTGGGCTGTGGGCAGGTCTGGGCCTGCTACGTGCTCGACAAGATCACTCCACCCATCACCCTTAGCGGAATGGTTACCCTATCCAGACGAGAGAAAATCCCGTATGTCTGATCTGAAAGCGCCCGCACCGTCGCCGCGCAAATTATCGACCATCCAACTGGTGCTCATCGGCGTCGGCGTCCTCGTCGTCGCCTTCCTGATCATCGGCTCGGTCATCCGGCCAGACACCAGTGACCAGTTCGCCTTCGGTGTGCAGCAACAGCCCTTCGCCACGCTGGCCGTGCTGGCCTTCCTGGGCGGGCTGCTTAGCTTTGCCTCGCCCTGCACCCTGCCTATCCTGACCGCCTACTTTGCCTTCGCCTTCCAGAGCGACCGGCAGCGCATCGCCGCCAACACGCTGGCTTTCATGCTGGGTCTGGCGACGACCTTCACCCTGTTGGGCGCGACCGGTTTCGCATTGGGCCGCGTGCTGGGCCAGAATCAGGGCTTCATCATGCTCGTGGGGGGGGCGGCCATCGTCATTTTCGGCGTCATGAGCCTGCTCGGCCGCGGCTTCACCGGGGCCACGGGCCTGACCAATCAGGAGCGCAGCCCCGACATGCGCAGCTCTTACCTCTTCGGCCTGACCTTTGCCATCGGCTGGTCGGCCTGCGTCGGGCCTATCCTGGGTGTCATCCTGACCCTGGCCCTGCAGACGGCCACCGTCTGGCACGGCATGATGCTGTTGTTCATCTATACGCTGGGCTTAGGCCTGCCGCTCCTGGTCGTCTCGACCTTCTTCGGCCGCATGAGTCGCCAGAGTGTCTTCTGGCGCGCGCTACGAGGCAAAGGCTGGGCGTGGGATACCCACGTTTTCGTCGTGGCCCTCATCTGGGTACTGGCCCTGTGGCGTATCATCTCCGCTTTCGTCGAATACGCCGTGCGCCAGTTCGGCTTTCTCGACGGGCTGGCCTATACGCCGGCTATCGAGTTCGGCATCCTGGGCCTGCTGCTCGTCGGGGCGGTGCTGTGGACAGTCACCGGCAGCGAGTCGCGCCACACCACCGTGCATCTGCATTCGACCCAACTTATCAGCGGCGCGCTGTTCATCCTGCTCGGCCTGCTGATGCTGGAAGGGCAGATGGGGCTGATCAACGGGGTGCTGGTGCGCTGGTCGGCGGTCATCGACGAGAGAACGCTGGCCTTCCAGGACTGGCTCCTAACCGTTCTCAGCCGGTAGCCCCGATGATGGAACCTTTGGACCCCCAACAACCGCCGCCGGCCGACGCGCCCGTACCGCGGGCGGTGCTGGTCGTTTTTGGGTTGGCTGCGCTAATTTTGGCCGGCGCACTGATGTTCTACGCCTACGGCCGTTTCAGCGGCCGCGCGGCGAGCGATGAGCCGGCTCTCTTACAATCGATTCCGGCCTTCGGCGGCACGGCCGAGAGCGGTCTGGCCGGCGTGGGCGGTCTGAGCGACGATCTGCCCCAGGCGGGCGACCCGGCTCCGGACTTCGAGTTGCCCACGCCCGACGGTGCGACACTGCGCCTGAGCGACTATCGCGGCCGGCCGGTCATCCTCAACTTCTGGGCCACCTGGTGCGCCCCCTGCCGACTGGAGATGCCCGAATTGCAACGGGCACAGACGGAGTTCGACGCCGCGTCGGCCGACGGCCCCATCGTCCTGACCATCAACCAGGGCGATTCGGCCGAGCGCGTGGATGAATTCTTCGCCGAAGTGGGCCTCACGCTGACGGCGCTGCTGGACGACGACGTCGCCGTGGGCGCGGCCTACGGCGCGTTTTTCCTGCCCACGACCATCCTGATCGGGCCGGACGGGACGGTAACGGCCGTTCATCGCGGCATGATCTCCCGCGACCAGCTCGACCGCTATCTGGCCGACATGCTCCCCGCCGAAGGCTCCTGATGATCGACCGCATCTTCTACACGTTGGCCCACCGCTGGCTGCTATTTCTCAATCTGCTGGTGGCCGTTTACGTGGGCTTGCCCATGCTGGCCCCGGTGCTCATGAACGCCGGGATGACCGGCCCGGCCAATCTCATCTATCGCGGCTATAGCCCCATGTGCCACCAACTGGCCTCGCGCTCGTTCTTCCTTTTCGGCGAGCAGCCGGCCTACCCGCGAGCTATCACCGGCAGCGATCTGACGCCCATCGAGGCCTACATGCCCGGCATCCCCGAATTTGCTGAGGCGTCGCCCGACCCGGCCCAATGGGGCACGTTCCTGCTGCCGGCGCGCGCCTTCCGCGGCAATGAGCAGATGGGCTACAAGATGGCCCTGTGCGAGCGGGACATCAGCATCTATCTGTCGATGCTGATCGGCGGACTGATCTACGGCCTGTTGCGGCGGCGCGGCCCGGTGCGGCCGCTGCCGTTCTGGCTGTTCCTCATCGTGGGTCTGGGGCCAATCGCTCTCGACGGCTTTAGCCAGCTCTTTAGCCAGTTGTTCGTCGGGCTGGGTTCCACGGGTCTGATGCAACTCGTGCCCCTGCGCGAAAGTTCGCCGCTGTTGCGCAGTCTGACCGGGGCGATCATGGGCTTCAGCATCGTCTGGCTGATCTATCCCCGCCTCGATGACCAGTTCACAGCCACGGCCGACGACATCAAGCGGCGGCTGGCGGCCAAAGAGGCGACCCAGGAAGTCCTGCCGTCCGGCTAAACGTGCCGACCTGACGGGTTTCGGACGCATGCCCCAGTTCGTGTCCCATGATGAATCAATTACAGCCGGTCGATTCGATCAAACAGCAGGTGGGCGCATTTCAGGCCGAACTTAGCCGGGCGCAGGAGGAACTGCGTATCGCCGAGGCCGAACTGGCCGCCGAACAGGCGGCCGTCAACGCCTTCCGCATGCACGCCCGGCTGATGCTCGACGACCTGGCCGACGCCATCGGGGCGCTGCTGGCCGAGAAGCAGTCGCTACTGACCCGGCTGGAGTTGCAGCGCCAGGCGAGCGACGACAATCCGCTCGGCCCCGACGCCGAAGCTCCTTCGCCGGCCGACGCCGAATCCCATTCGCCGGCCGACGATGAGGCGCTCGACCTGCTGCCGACGGCCCTGCCGCGCGATAAGGCGGCCGAGAAGCACCTCTACCGCGAGCTGGCCCGCCGTTTCCACCCCGATTTGGCCGAGGGCGCGGCCGAGCTGGCCTATCGCACATCGGTGATGACGGCCGTCAACAGCGCCTATGGGGCGGGCGACATCCAGGCCCTCTATGACCTGGCCGGGGAACTGGAGCCGGGCGAGATTCGCGAGCTGCAGGGGATCGAGACCCGCGAGTTACGCCAGTTGCGCGAGCGCATCCTGCAGTGCCACCGCCGCCGCCGCAAGGTGAGCCGCCGTCTCCAGGCACTGCGCGAGGACAAGACGGCCCGCCTGTGGCGCAAGGCCCGCACGCTGGACGACAGGAATGAGGACTGGTGGACGGCCGTGCGCCGCGATCTGGCGGCGGCACGGGCCCGGCTGGAAGAAGAGGTGGCGGTCCTACGAGAGAATGTAGAACGAGTGTCTTAACCCATGATCTTTTCCCGTTTCCGGGCTTTCGTCGCGGGTTAAGAAACCGGCGCTACCGTTGATTAGATCTCCCATCGATAGTGAACGAGATAGCTGACATAATAGCGGCCTTCCCAGTGTTCGATGCCGACGAGCCACGTGCCCCAGTCGAATTCCTGGTCGGCCGGCGCGGGCCGATGGGCGCTATAAAAGCGCACCGCCTCGTAGCCCTGGGGTAGAAGGGTCTGGCCGGCCGTCGGCCCAAACACGCCCTCATCGCAGCGCCAGTCTGTGGCGGCCAGCAAGTCGCTATCCAGGCGCGGCAGAACGACGTCGCTGAACGAGCCACGGATGGGGTTGCCGCTGCCGTCCTCCGTACCCCAATCATACTTCTTCTGGGCGCGGAAAATCGTCTGCACGTCTTCTCCGGCAAAAACAACTTCACTGTTCCACCAGTTGAGGCGCAGGCGCAGACCACGGTCGGGATGAATGAGGTCGCTCATTAGCTTGCCGTCCTCTTTGGAGATGGCCTTCTTCAAACGGTCGAGCAGGTCGGTCACGGCCGTATCGCCGCAGAATGCCTCGTGGCTCACGTCTTCGGTCAGGAAGCGGCTATTGACCCAGCCATCCCCGGCGGCCGTCTCCACCGGCAGCCAGAATCCGCCGCCGCGAATCGATTGCCCTTCGTCAATGACCTGGATGCCGGCCGTGCCAGGCAGCAACTCGGCGACAACGGACGCATCTGGATCGGGGCGACGACGCACGTTGAGCGTATCGTCGGCGCTCACGAAGGCCACCCGATAGCCGGCATCGGCGGCGGGGACAAAGGTCGCCACCGGGGTGGCCGTGGCCGCGGGAATCGGGCTGGCCGTGGGCGCAGCAGTTGGTTGGCCGCTGTTCGAAGTCGGCAAGGGGGGCGCGACAGTCGGCGGCGCGGGCAGAGTGGCCGTCGATTGGGGGCCGGCCAGGGTGGGCGTGGGAGCAATCGCCGACGGATCGACGGTCGGCTGCCCGGCGTCGGTCGTCGGGATAACGGCGGTGACGGCCGGCGTAGGGATTACGAGTACGGGCGAATCGCCATCGTCGCCACAGGCGGCAAGTGTCAGGGCCAGGGTCAGGAGGGCAACCGCCGCCATCTTCCGGCCGGTAAATTTATCGATATTCATAAACATATCCATTATTGGGCCGGTCACGTCCTGGGGGCGAGGAAGGCTATGGCGGGAATGACCGGCGGCTACTAATTTTCTTCTGGTAATTAGACGCCGGGAGGGGGGCGAAGGTTCCCCAGGGTTCGTAGTCAGGCGATTCTGAAGATGAAGAATGAAACACCGACAGGACACGAATAAAGCGGATCGGATTAAACATTTCCGCTATCCTTCTCAGCCGTGCCCTATACGTGTTTAATTTTCTGATTTGCCCAACAAACGCCACGCACATGGCTAGCGGCGAACGGGGATTTACAAATTGAACTTGATATTGAGCACATCGCCGTCGACCACGTTGTAGGTCTTGCCTTCCTGCCGCAGCTTGCCGGCCGTGCGCGCGCCGGCCATGCCGCCCAGCCCCACCAAATCGTCGTAGTGGACGACCTCGGCCCGGATGAAGCCCTTGGCCAGGTCGCTGTGGATGGTTCCGGCGGCGTCGACGGCGCTGGCTCCGCGCTTCACTTCCCAGGCCCGCACCTCATCCTCGCCAACGGTGAAGAACGACTGCAAGCCCATGAGGTCATAGCTGAGGCGGATGACGCGGTCGAGACTTAGCTCGGTGACGCCGTACTCTTCCATGAACATCGCCAGCGATTCGTCATCACCGGCGGCGCTGAGCTGCGACAATTCCATTTCCAGACGGCCGCGAATATGGGCCAGAATCGTGCCCGGCTGCTCATAGGTCAGCGCGGGTTCGGGCTGGTCGTCGCCCAGGTTGATGAGCACGATCTTCGGCTTCATCGTAAGCAGCCCATAGCCGCGCAGCCCCTTGAGCTGTTCGTCGGTCAGGTCGAGCGTGCGCAGCGGCCGATCGGCTGACAGGGTGGCATTCATCTCCTCGAAGAGCGCCAGTTCGAGCTGGGCGGCGGCCTTATCCTTTGTCGCGCCTCGCTTCAACCCTTCCTGAATCTTCTCGATGCGCCGCTCCACTGTACCCAGATCGTTGATCAGGAACTCCGTGTCCAGCACGGCCAGATCACGAGCGGGATCGACGCGGCCGTCGGGGTGAGGCACACTGGCGTTTTCGAAGGCGCGCACGACGTGGACGAAACCCTCCAGCCCGGAGAGATGGTTGAGCAGTTGCGGGCTGAGGCCGCCTGCATCGTCGTCGCTCTTCTGCAAGCCGGCCACGTCGCTGTAGGTGATGCGGGCGTAGGTCGTCTTCTTGGGGTTGAACATGCGGCTGAGCACGTCGACGCGCGGGTCGCGGACGTCGACGACGGCCGTCAGCACGTCGAAGCGGCCGCCCATGCTCTGGCCGGTAGGAGCGTTGCCCAAGGTTAGGGCGTTGAAGATGGTAGTCTTGCCCGCCGAGGGCAGACCGATAATGCCTAATTTCATAAGAATGGAGTATAGCGCAGAAACCAGGTTTCTCGGAAGAAAGTCGGCTTCTAGCCTTCCTGCGCCTTGCCCGACCGGTGGATCAGCTTGGCCACCAGCCCCGTCCAACCCGTCTGGTGGGTCGCCCCCAGCCCCAGACCGGTATCGCCGTGGAAATACTCATAGAACAGCAGGTAGCTGGCCCAATGGGGATCGTCGCGGAAGCGCGCCCGGCCGCGGTCGGCCGGGCGCTCGCCTTGCTCGTCGGGCACAAACAGGCCGATGAGCCGCCGCGACAGCTCGGTGGCCGCCTCATCGAGGGTGACGAAATGACCCGATCCGGTGGGCAGCTCCACTTTCATATCGTCGTCGTAGTAATGATGAAAGCGTTGTAACGCCTCGATCAGCAAATAGTTGAGCGGAAACCAGATCGGCCCCCGCCAGTTAGAGTTGCCTCCCAGAAGAGTGCTGCGCGAGACCCCGGGTTCGTAGGCGATGTGGAACGTGCGGCCGTCCACGTCCAGATGATAAGGGTTGGCCTGATGATGGCGCGACACGGAGCGGATGCCGTGGGGCGACAGGAACTCCGCCTCGTCCAGCATGTAGCCCAGCAGCCGCACCAGCCGCTCGCGGGTGACGATCGACAGGAGCCGACGCCGACCCGCGCCCTGGGCCTCCATACCGGCCAAATTGCGCACCAGATGACCTTTGTGCTCAATGAACCAGCGCATACGGCGGGCGAAGTCGGGGAGTTGCTCCAGCAGTTCAGGCTCCAGCGTTTCCACCGCCAGCAACGGGATCAGGCCCACGAGCGAACGCACCTTCAGCAGACCCGATTCTCCGCCGGGCAGATGCAGGATGTCGTAGAAGAAGCCGTCTTCCTCATCCCACAGGCCCAGCCGCTCGACGTCGTGGCCGGTCATGGCGCGGGCGATAGCCAGAAAATGCTCGAGGAATTTGGTCGCCATGTCCTGGTTAGCCGGCTCCTCGCGAGCCAGTTCCAGGGAGATTCGCAACATTTCCAGCGCGAAGAAACCCATCCACGCCGTGCCGTCGGACTGATCGAGCCGGCCGCCGGAGGGCAATCCATCGCTGCGGTCGAACAGGCTGATGTTGTCCAGCCCCAGAAAGCCGCCCTGGAAGACATTGCGGCCGTCTCTGTCCTCGCGATTGACCCACCAGGTGAAATTGAGCAGCAGCTTCTGGAAGATGCGTTGCAGGAAAACGCGGTCGTGGAAGCCGCGTTGCTTGCCGTCGATCTTGTAGACACGCCAGGCAGCCCAGGCGTGGACGGGCGGATTCGCGTCGCCGAACGCCCATTCATAGGCCGGCAATTCGCCGTTGGGATGCATATACCATTCGCGGGTCATGAGCAGCAGCTGTTCCTTGGCCAGATCAGGATCGACCCGCACCAACGACAGGCAATGGAAGGCCAGGTCCCAGGTCGCATACCAGGGAAATTCCCACTTGTCGGGCATGGAAATGACATCGAAGTTGTTGAGATGTGTCCAGCTATGGTTGCGGTGGCGGCGGCGTTCGGGGGGCGGCGGCGGCCCGGCGGGGTCGCCGGCCAGCCATTGCTCAACGTCGAAGTAATAGAGCTGCTTCGTCCACAACATGCCGGCCAGCGCCTGGCGCTGGATGCGCGTTTGCACCTCATCCAGATCGGGCCGCTGGATCGTCGCATAAAAGGCGTCGGCCTCGCGGCGGCGTTGCTCGATCAGGTCGTCGAAGCCGTCGAAAGCCTCCGCGTCGTCGACGTCGACGGCGGCGCTAAGACGGAGCCGGATAACACGCTCCTCGCCGGCGGGGATCGTTAGCGCGTAATGGGCGGCCGCCTTGGTGCCGGTTTCGTCCGGGTTCACGGCGCTCTTTTCGCCGTCTATCAGATAGCGGTGGAAGGCGTCCTTCACGTAGGGCGTGGCGTTGGGCGCGCCGAAAAGGCGCTCGCGGTTGGTCTCGTTCTCGGTGAACAGCAGCGCCGGGTCGCCCTCGGCCCGCAGAATGTAGCGGCCCAGCACAGGGTGCTCGGCCTCGGTCGCGCCCGACCTGGTTCGCCCTAGCACCGGCTTGCCGTCGACGTCGTCCATAGGCCCGGCGGGATAGCCCCAACTCCACGTGTTGCGAAACCACAGGGTGGGCAGCAGGTGCAGCGGCGCGGCATCCGGGCCGCGATTGACCACGCGCACGCGCATCAAAACATCGTCCGGAGCGGCCTTGGCATATTCGACGAATACATCGAAGTAGCGATCCTCATCAAAGATGCCGCGGTCGACCAACTCGTACTCGTCGTCGTCCAGTCCCCGGCGCGCGTTCTCGTCCACCAGGCCGGCATAGGGGAACGCGGCCTGGGGATATTTATAGAGCATCAACTGGTAGCTGTGGGTGGGAGTGTTGTCGAGGTAGAAGTAGGCTTCCTTAACGTCCTCGCCGTGGTTGCCCTCCGGCCCGGTCAGACCGAACAGGCGCTCCTTCAGGATGGGGTCGCGCTCGTTCCACAAGGCAAGCGCCAGGCACAGGTACTGGCGCTCGTCACAAAAGCCGGCCAGTCCGTCCTCGTTCCAGCGATAGACTCGGCTGCGGGCGTGGTCGTGGGGGAAATATTCCCAGGCCCGGCCATCGGCGCTGTAGTCCTCGCGCACCGTGCTCCAGGCGCGCTCGCTTAGATACGGGCCCCATCGCTTCCAGACGGCCGCGCCGTCGCTCACCTGAGCCAGGCGATGGTGCTCGGGGGTGTCGCCGGGCAACATCAGTGGCTATGTCCCGGCCGGGCGGCTGCCGGCCCGACGGAGATGGGCAGGTTCATCGGTCGCTTTCCTTTCGCCCCGCCAAAGGAGCGAGGGGGACGAACAGGAATTATACAGGAAATGACGGTGGGGAGCCGCATGGTCAACTTGCGACGCTATTCTTCAATCATCGGCTGTCCGGGTAGCGCCGGATTCTCATCCGGCTTCCCGGCCGCCGGTTAAGAAGGTGGCGCCACACTATTGAAAGGTTGGGTGAACGTCTTCGCCCATAAGAGCGACTCACATCAGATCAACACGCTCAGCAGATCGTCGGCGGTCATATTGACGAAATAATCACCCACGGCGAACGGGGCCAGCCGCCGCCGCAGTTCCTCCTGGCGATGGGGCGCGCCGTCCAGAGCGACGGCCAGCTCGGTCGGGTCGCGACGGGTGAAATAGTCGCCGTAGAAATGCGCCGAGCGGATCACGCCTTCATCAACTTCGAGCGCGGCCTCGATGGTGCCGCCGGGGGTGCGCATCCGCTTGCTGAAGTTATAGCGCGGTGAATAGCCGTAATTCCATTCCCAGGTGACGTACTTGGCATCACGCAGTCTGGTGATGGCCGCGCGGTCGTCGTCGGTGAAGGTATAACGTTCGGCGTCCGGCGTAGCGGTCATGACGTTGTCCAGGAGGCGATCGCGAAATTGCAGCACCGTCATCGGCCGGGGCAGATGCTCGCTGATGTTGGTCACCCGGCCGCGCACCGACTTGACCGCCTTGTCGGCGAACTTGGCCGGGTCGGGACGCAGCGCCGCGGCCACGTCCGACATCTGCGCCGAGAACAGCAAGGTGCCGTGATGGAGGATGCGGCCGCGGCGAATGTACTCGGCGTTGCCGGAGAACTTGCGGCCGTCGATAGTCAGATCGTTGCGCCCCTCAAATTGGGCGTCGACGCCCAAGCCCTGCAGCGTATCCAGGATCGGTTGGGTGAAGCGCCGGAAATCGAGGCCGGTGTTGTGGTCGCCCCGGGCTACAAAGGTGAAGTTGAGGTTGCCGAGGTCGTGGAAAACCGCGCCCCCGCCGGACATCCGACGCACGACGGGGATATTATGTTCGCGCACGTACTCGGCATTGATCTCGGCCAGCGTGTTCTGGTGGCGGCCGACAATGACGGCCGGAGCGTTGCGCCATAGCATGAAGCAGTCGCGGTCGAAGTGTTGCATGACGTACTCTTCGGCCGCCAGATTGAAGTAGGGGTCAGTCTCGTCTCGGATAATGCACAGCATAATACCTCTCGGCTACAATTTTGGATGATAGCCGCGAGCGCGCCAAATGGCACGTGATCCGTGACCCCGGGCGAAATTCGCGGGTCAACTTCCAAGCCGTTGACAACTCCTCGGACCAGTTTTGGGCAATATAGTGCATTCGCGCCCATTGTCATAGAAAATTAGATTGGCTGACGCAGCTGTCGCCAAGAAATGCCTATTTACAGGAGAGCCACATGTCCAAGAGCAAAGTTACACCAACCCACACAAGTGCCGAAATGGAAAAGAAGTTCGCCGGGCTTCGCCGTTTCAACCTGATCATGGGATTTCTGCACCTCGTGCAGGGCATCCTCATGATCGTCGTCAGCAACGACACAACCTATCCGATCTTCACCAACTACCTGAATTTCGATCCCGCCACCTTCGCGCTGACGCCCAACTCGCAATTATTTTACGAGTTGCGCTTTGGGCCGGCGGTGGCCGCCTTTTTGCTGATCTCGGCCGTGGCCCATTTTTACCTGGGGACCATCGGTTACTCGCGCTATGTAGCGAACTTGAAGAAGGGGATGAACCCCATCCGTTTCTATGAGTACGCTCTAAGCTCCTCGCTAATGATCGTCCTCATCGGCATGCTGATCGGCCTGTGGGATCTGGGCGCCATCATCCTGATCTTCACCCTGAACGCGATGATGAACTTGTTCGGCATCATGATGGAACTGCACAACCAGCACACAAAGCGCACGGATTGGACGGCCTTCATCTATGGCTGCATCGCCGGGATCGTGCCCTGGATTGTCATCATGCTCTACTTTGTGGGCGCGGTGAATTCCGGCGACGCCAAGCCGCCAGCCTTCGTGTACGCTATCGTGCCAACTCTGTTCGTCTTCTTCAACATCTTCGCCATCAATATGGTGTTGCAATACAAAAAGGTTGGCCCCTGGAAAGATTACTTGTTCGGCGAGCGAGTCTACATCATCCTCAGCCTGGCGGCTAAGACCGTACTGGCCTGGTTAATCTTCACCGGCACGCTCGCGCCTGTTTGATGAAGCGGTTGAGCTGTTGACTTGGCGAGTGGGTGGGTGGCTTGGGGTGGAAACGGGCCGCCGATACCGCCTATCCACTGCGCCAATCTCTGTGACCAATTGGGGTCAACGTGATGCGGCGGAGTCCCGTGCCTATGATATAATGAGCGCGTGGCTGAACAAGCGACCACGAGCCTTAGGGTCGCCGGCACATAGTTAAATCAAGAGATGGGTCACGACCTGCTCTTCATAATCATCTCTCCCATCATCAGGAGGTTCCCATGCTTGTCCGCGAACTCATGACTCCCAACCCCATCACTGTCCGGCCCGATACGCCGGTGCCCGACGCCCTGCACCTGATGCGCGAGCGCAAGGTGCGCCGCCTGCCGGTCGTCGACGCCCACGGCCGCCTCGTCGGCATCGTCTCCGACAAGGACCTGCTCTATGCCTCACCCTCCCCGGCCACCACGCTGGCCGTCTGGGAGATCCCCGAACTGCTGGCCAAGCTCAAGGTCGAGAAGGTGATGGCCCGCGACGTCATCACCGTGTCCGAAAAGACGCCGCTGGAAGAAGCGGCGCGCATCATGGCCGACCGGAAGATCGGCGGCCTGCCCGTCATGCAAGGGCCGGACCTGGTCGGCATCATCACCGAGACGGACCTGTTCAAGAGCTTGCTGGAGCTGCTTGGCGGCCGGCGGTCGGGCGTGCGCATCGCCGTGGCCGTGCCTGCCGTCAAGGGCGCGCTGTCGAAGATCACGACGGCCATCTTTGATGCCGGCGGCGACATCGTTGGCCTGGGGATGAAGGGTATCCTGGGGTCCTATGGCGATACGGCCGAGGTAGTGCTGAAGGTGCGAGACGTGGAGCGCGAGGCGCTGATAGCAGCGCTCAAGCCGGTCGTCACCGAAGTACTCGACGTGCGCGAAGTATAGTGCATTGGAGGGACAAGGGTTGATGAACTTTAGAACCACGCTGGAACTCAACGGCAAGACCGCCACGGGTATTCGCGTGCCGTCGGAGATTGTCGAGGCTCTCGGCTCCGGCAAAAAACCGGCCGTGCACGTTACCATCAACGGCTACACCTACCGCAGCACCGTAGCCGTCTATGGCGGCGAGTTCATGCTGCCGGTCAGCGCCGAAGTTCGCCTGGGAGCCGGCATCGCCGCCGGGGATGAGGTCGAGGTATCGTTGACGCTGGATACTGAACCGCGCACGGTGACTGTTCCGCCCGACCTGGCGGCCGCGCTGGATGCCGACGTAGTGGCGCGAGCCGCCTTCGACGGCCTATCCTACAGCAACCGGCGCGCGATCGTGCTGTCAATCGAGGGCGCCAAGACGGACGAGACGCGCCAGCGACGCCTTGCCAAAGCAGTCGAGAATCTGGGCCAGGGGCGCGCCGGATAGATGAACCAGCCGGCGACCAGCCGGTGCACGGCCCACCCATGTTTTGAGCAGTGGAGATGGCATGACGCGACGTCTGCTTGTCGGCCTTTCGTTGGGTGCGCTGATCGGCGCTGTATTGTGCGCGGGATTATTGGGGGTGGGGGCGCTCCTCGACGGAACCGGTCCGGCCGAGGCGTTCGGTTATAGCCTTATCATGGCCGTTGCCGGCGGCTTCCTGGGCGGGATTGTCGGCGCGGTCGTCGGCCTGGGCGATCTGGGTCGTTTGGGCGGCGCGCTGGCCGGACTACTGGTATCGTTGGTCGTCGTCGGCCTCTACGTGGTTGGCTTCGGCCGCACCGGGCAGTATGGTCACTTCCTGAGCGAGTCGCGGGTGCTTATTGCCGGGCTGACCACACCGCTGATCGTCACCGGTTTCGCCGTCGCCGCCCTCCGCCGCTTGCTCGCCTCCACCCGAGACCCTCAGCGTTAGAAAAGCAAAACCGGGTTTTCCTCACCATCGGGAAATCCGGTTTTTTGGGTCTTGACATATTCCCATATAGGAATATAATATAACTAATGGCGCGAACGCCCACGACCTCAGACGCATTTAACGCCGTCGCCGAGCCGCAGCGACGCCGGATCATCGACCTGCTGGCCCACAGCGAGCTGCCGGTCAACGACATCGCCGCGGCGCTGAAGATGCGCCAGCCGCAGGTGTCGAAACACCTGAAGGTATTGCGCGAGGTTGGCCTCGTGCGCGCGCGCGAAGACGGCCGGCAGCGGCTCTATAGCTTGAACAGCGAAGCCCTGCGGCCGATCTACGAGTGGGTCAGTCCCTATGAGCGGGCCTGGCGCGAGAGCTTCGAGCGTTTGGATGAACTGCTGGAAGAGATGAAGGCCGAGCCAACCGGGGACAGCCCCGGATCGTAACCGGGTTTATGAGCATGGGGCCACACGAATAGCCCCACAATCCACTGAAGGAGAAAGATCGTGTCAAAACTTACTGTCGTCGCTGAACCGGGAAAACAAGAGGTTATTCTGACGCGCGAATTCAATGCGCCGCGCGAACTGGTATTCAAGGCTTACACCGACCCAGTGCTTGTGGCCCGCTGGTGGGGCACGAGCAGTAGCACGACCTCCATCGACAATCTGGAAGCGCGGCCGGGCGGCCAGTGGCGCTTCGTCGAACGCGACCCCGAAGGAAATGAATTCGCCTTCCACGGCGTTTACCACGACCTCGTCGCGCCGGAGCGGATCGTGCAAACCTTCGAGTATGAGGGAATGCCGGGCCACGTTCTGCTCGAAACGGTGACCTTTGAAGACCTCGGCGGCAGGACGAAAGTTGTCGGCCGCTCGGTCTTCCAGTCGGTGGAAGATCGCGATGGAATGGTGGCCGCGGGCATGGAATTTGGCGCGGAAGAAGGCAACCTGGCATTGGACGAACTGCTGGCTACGCTATAAAGGAGATATAGGAGTTATTATCATGACCGACGATAGCACCGAACTGTATCCGCGGCCGGCTGGGCCGAATCCCGATCTGCGCGAGCTAGATCGACTGGTGGGCACGTGGCGCATCTCGGGCGAGGCCCAGGGCCAGGTGAGCTACGAGTGGATGGAGGGCGGCTACTTCCTGATGCAACGCGTCGAACTCTTATCCGAGGATGGCTCTTGGAATCGGGGCATCGAGATCATCGGCCACGAACAGCGGCTCATGGAAGCGCCGAGCGACGCGATCAAGTCGCGCTTTTACGGCAACGACGGCGCCACGTTCGATTATGTTCATGAGATGGACGGCGATACACTGACCATCTGGGCCGTGGAGAAGGGTTCCCCGGCCTATTACAAGGGCACCTTCAGCGCCGATGGCAACACCCTGACCGGCAGCTGGGTCTATCCGAACGGTGGCGGGTATACGACAACGGCGACCCGCATCAGTTAAAATCTTTTAACCTCTACCGAGCCTGGCCGGTTGCGGCGGCCGGCGCTAGAAACCGGGTTTCTCCCAGAAACCCGGTTTCTCATTCATGTGATGCAACGCCATTGCTACCGCCGCCACCCAGGCCACCACCTTGAACTCGCCGGAGTGCAGGGCGGTACCGATTTCGTCCTTGCTGAGCCGGAGCAATTCTTGGTCTTCCAGGTCGTCGCTGTCAGGTTCGGCCACCGGCCGGGCGCCTAACGCCAGGAACAGGTACCTCGTCCCCACGCCACGATTGGGGTCGAGTACGTAGCTGCCCAGGTTAATCCACTTGCTAGCTTCATACCCCGTCTCTTCCAGCAACTCGCGCTGGGCGGCGGCCTGGGGCGCTTCGCCCAGCCCCAGCATGCCGCCGACAGGAGCGAGCGTCGGCCCATCGACCGCGTACTTGGTCTGCCGGAAGCAGAGGAACTGCCCCGTCGGTCACCGCGATCACGGTGGCCGCGTCCGGGCTAATGACCAAGGGCCAATCTGGAATCGTTCGACCGTCAGGGAGTTTCACGGTGTGGTTTTCCACCGTTAGGAACTTGCCGCAATCGAGAATAGTTTCGCGCGAGACCGTCTCCCAAACCCTCAGTTCGTGGCCCATCCTGGTTGTCCTCCATGACCCCCGAAACTCAATCGGCTCGTTTAACCTATCTGTCAAGCTGTTTGTTATAATGGGCCTACCATTTGCCGGCGGTGCTGAATACGGCTTTTAGTCGGCCGAGGTCTCTTTGTACGCGATCACGAGGTGCATACTATGGTACGCTTGAGCCCCATGACGGATGACGAATTCCAACCCTACTATCAGGACGCCGTTAGGGAATATGCCCAAGAGCATGTCGAGGCGGGCAACTGGCACCCGTCAGTGGCGATTGAGGAGTCTGAAAAACAGTTTCGGCAGCTTCTCCCCGACGGCGTAGCGTCCAAAGACCAATATCTATATGCCATTGTCGATGACTCCTCTGGCCTGAAAGTCGGTATGCTCTGGTTTGCCGTGCGCTATCAATCCGGTATCAGCCCTTATGCTTTCGTCTATGATTTTCGGGTTGACGAGCAGTTTCGCCGAAGAGGCTACGGCCGGCAAGCTTTTGAAGTGTTGGAAGAAAAAGTCAAGGAACTTGGCCTGGATTCGATCACGCTCCACGTGTTCGGTCATAATCACGCCGCCATAGCCCTGTATCAGGCGGCGGGTTACGAGATAACTGATCTTCAGATGGTCAAGAAATTGGCCGATTGAACCGCGAAAGCGCACGAACCTTGCCGCCCGGCCGATCGCGCCCCTGATACGCTGGCCGGTCGTATGGCTGATTAGCGTGGGCCGCAACAAGGAGGCTGAAAGGGCGCAAGGATCGGGCTTTCATTCTGTGAGGCATCACCATGAGCAGTGAAGAGATCTATAACTACCTCAAAGTCAATGATCGTCTCATCACCGGCGGCCAACCGACCGAGGACCAGCTGCGAGAGACCGCGGCCGAGGGCTTTACGGCGATCATTAACCTTGCTCCCGTGAATCCGCCCTACACTCCGGAAGACGAGGCCGGGCTGGTGCAATCCCTGGGCTTGACGTATATTCACATTCCCGTTGACTGGCGCAACCCCACGGATGACGACTTTGCGGCCTTCGAGGCGGCCATGATTCGCCTGCCGGCCGAGAAAGTCCTCATTCACTGCGCCGCCAACTTTCGCGTCACGGCCTTCTATTCACTCTATGCCCGCCGGCATTTGGGCTGGACGGAAGAGCAGGCCCAGGCATTGCGCCAGATCATCTGGGCCAACGACCGCTATCCGGTGTGGGAGGCGTTTATCGGCCGCAAGACGGCGGAGATCGAAACATAGGCGCTTTTTGTAGTGCCCCAGAAACCAAGTCTCCGGCAGAACTCGGTTTCTGCGCTTTTCAGGAGAGGATATCCAAATGACCCGCACCATCCGCGCCCCCCGGGGCACACAACTCACCTGCAAGGGCTGGCTGCAAGAGGCCGCCTACCGCATGATCCAGAACAATCTCGACCCCGACGTGGCCTATGACCCGGAGCACCTCATCGTCTATGGCGGCCGCGGCCGGGCGGCGCGCAACTGGGAAGCCTTCGACGCCATTCTGCGCAGCCTGCGCGAGTTGGAGGACGACGAGACGCTGATGGTGCAGAGCGGCAAGCCGGTGGCCGTCTTCCGCACCCACGCCGACGCGCCGCGTGTCCTCATCGCCAACTCCAACATCGTCCCCCACTGGGCCACACAGGAGAACTTCGACCGCTGGGAGGCCGAGGGGCTGATCATGTACGGCCAGATGACCGCCGGCAGCTGGATCTACATCGGCACGCAGGGTATCTTGCAGGGCACGTTCGAAACCTTCGCCGAGGCGGCGCGGCAGGCCGGCTGGCCGTCCTTGCGCGGCAAGTGGGTGCTGACCGCCGGGCTGGGCGAAATGGGCGGGGCGCAACCGCTGGCCGTCACCATGAACGATGGCGTCGCCCTGGTCGTCGAAGTCGATGAGGCCCGCGCCCGCCGGCAGTTGGAGCACCGCTACATCGACGAGGTATCTGAAGACACCGACGACGCGCTGCGTCGAGTGCGCCATTACACCGAAGCGGGCGAGGCGCGCTCCATCGGGCTCATCGGCAACGCCGCCACCGTCTTTCCCGACCTGCTGGCCCGCGGCGTGCTGCCCGATCTCGTCACCGACCAGACTTCGGCCCACGACTTCCTGGCCTATTTCCCCGACGACATGAGCTTCGAGGACGGCCGCGCCCTGCGCGACCTTGACCCGGCCGAGTTCGCCCGGCTGTCGGCGGCGTCGATGGCCCGCCACTGCGCGGCTATGGTCGAGTTCCAGCGGCGCGGCTCCATCGTCTTCGACTACGGCAACAACCTGCGCCAGCGCGCTTTCGACGCCGGCGTGACCGACGCCTTCAGCTACCCCGGCTTCGTGCCCGCCTACGTCCGGCCGCTGTTCTGCGAGGGCAAGGGGCCGTTTCGCTGGGTGGCCCTCAGCGGCGACCCGGCTGACATCCGCGTCACCGATGAGGCCGTGCTGGAGCTGTTCCCCAACGACGCCCATCTGCACCGCTGGATTCGCATGGCCCAGGAGCGAGTGCAGTTCCAGGGGCTGCCGGCGCGCATTTGCTGGCTGGGCTACGGCGAGCGGGCGCGGGCCGGGCTGCGCTTCAACGAACTGGTGGCCTCCGGCGCGGTGCAGGCCCCCATCGTCATCGGCCGCGACCACCTCGACGCCGGCTCCGTCGCCAGCCCCAACCGCGAGACGGAAGGCATGCTGGACGGCAGCGACGCCATCGCCGACTGGGCCATCCTCAACGCGCTGATCAACACGGCCGCCGGGGCGACGTGGGTCAGCTTTCATCACGGCGGTGGCGTGGGCATCGGCTACAGCCTCCACGCCGGGCAGGTGATCGTCGCCGACGGCACGCCGGCCGCGGCCGCCCGGCTGGAGCGCGTCCTGACGGTCGATCCGGGAATGGGCGTGGCCCGCCACGTGGACGCGGGCTACGCGCGGGCGGTGGAAGTGGCGCGAGAGCGAGGGGTGAAGGTGCCGATGATGGAGAAAGAGTGAACAACGACACTTCCGCCTTTTTCGCCCGGACATTGTAAACCTTTTGAGCTAATCCCATGAAACGACCCATTTTCTACCTCATCACGCCGCTCCTGTTCCTGGCCATCGGCGTGCGGCATTCCACGGCCACGGCCGAACCGGCCGCCGTCCCGCCCCCTTCCACCTTCGTCCCTATCCACGAGTCCGGCGCGGACTGGGCGGCCGACGAATACGCCTCCGCCATCGCCTTCGGCGACATCGATGGCGACGGCCTGGATGAGGTAGCGGTCGGCCGCCATGCCACCACCGGCCCGCGCGTCTTCGTCTACGACGACGCCGCGGCCGGCTTCGCTCCGCTGTGGAGCTTCGGCGAGGGCTGGGGCGTGGCCTCGTGGACGACGGGACTGGCCTTCGGCAATGTCGACGACGACCCGGCCGAGGAACTGGCCTTCACGCGCACGGCGGCGGTCAATGAGCGGGTTTGGGTGGTCGACGACGCGGCGGCCGGCTTCGTCGCCCTCGTGCGCTACGGGGCAGGCTGGCCGTCCGGGGTGTCGGCCGTCGGCGTGGCCCTGGGCGACGTAGACGGCGACGGCCGCGACGAGCTGGGCTACATCACCGACGCCGTCGACGGCGAGCGCATCTTCGTGCAGGATGACGCAATGATGACCTTTGCGCCGTTGTGGGCCGGGGACACAGGCTGGGGGCCGACGGCCGTCGCCACAGCGATCGCTTTCGGCGACCCCGACGGCGATGGTCTGGACGAATTGGCCGTGACCCGCAATCACAACATCAACGCCCGCGTCTTCCTCTATGACGACGCCGTCACCACGCCGCCCGGGTTCGGGCCGCTGTGGCAGTCGGGTCAGGGTTGGGGGCCGGGTTCCTATGCCACCGGGGTCGCCTTCGGCAACGTCGATAACGATCCGGCCGAGGAGATCGGCGTGACACGCCGGGCCAGCCTCAACGAACGGGCCTACGTGTTCGACGACGCGGCTGCCGCCTTCTCCACGCTGCAAAAGTTCGGCGAATCGTGGGCGGCCAATGCCTGGGCCACCGGCATCGCCTTCGGAGACCTGGACGGCGACGGCCGCGACGAGGTGGCGTTTTCCCGCGTGGCGACGATCAACCCGCGCGTGTTCGTCCACGACGATGGCGCACCCGGCGACCAACGCTCCGCTTTCGGTTTGCTGTGGGGCGGCGGCACAGAATGGCCCGGTGGTTACTACGCCACGACCGTGGCTTTCGGGCAGGTAGACGAGTCGCCGGAGATGGAGCTGGGGCTGGGGCGCTTCGCGGACGAGGGGCCGCGGGCCTACGTGTTGCGGAGCGGCTGGGTGGGCTGGCTGCCGTTTGTGGCCCGTGGCACTCCCTAACAGGCCAACGCGGAACCGCCAATCAACAGATATGCGGCACTCTTATCGTCAATAACCTCAAGGCTCTTTGAGGGCGAGTGGTAACGAGATGCCCCTGATTGATGCGTCGCGGCCTCCTCAGGTTTTGCAGGCGCGCCGGTGCTGTTCGCGCAAGCCGGCGTTCTTTTTCGTCCGGCTCGTCATGGGGAGCCGTCACTTTCGCTGACCGAAAGGGCCTGATCGGCCAGCCAGTGCAGCACGACCGCCGCCGCATCATCCGGCGCTTCCAGCGTCAGCATGTGGCCGACTTCGCTCATCTCCACGAACGCGGCCGAGGGCTGCGCGTTCTGCCACAGCGCCCAGGCGTCGGGGAACAGCGTGTCCGAAGCCACACCGCGCACGGCCAGCGTCGGCAGCGTAAGGCGGGGAATCTCGTCCCACACGTCCAGCGGCGGGTGAGCATAGAAGGCCGCTTCCCAGTCGCGGGGGAAACTGAGTGCGACTTCGCCGGTGGTCGCGTCTGGGTGCAGCGCCTCGTTGACGTAGTCCCACAACGTCTCGTTGGGAAAATTGGCGAAGACGCGCTTCTGGCGATAGCGGTCGAAGGCGGCCTGTCGATCCGGCCAGCGGTCGCGACGACGGCGCGCGGCCAGCACGAAGGGCTGCTCGGCCGCGGCTTGCGGATGGGCACGGGCGGCATCGAGAATCGCCGGCGGCAGAAAGACCGGCTCGATGAGCACCAGGGCGCGAAAGCGCTGCGGCTCGCGCAGGGCGGCTTTCATCGTTGCCACCGCGCCCAGCGAGTGGCCGACGCCGATGATGCCTTCCAGCCGCTGCTGGTCGAGGAAGCGCAGCAGATCGTCGGCGATGAGGTTCCAGTCGTCGAAAGCATCGGCCGAGGCCACAACCGGCGCGTCGGGCGACAGGTACCACAGTGCCCGGTGGCGAGCGGCGATGACGCGATGATGCGCTGTAAACGGCGTCAAAAAGCGCCGGAAACAGCGCGGCGTGTAGGCGTTGGGGTGGGAGAAGTGCAGCACGGGGCCGCGGCCGCCGAAGTCGTCGTAGGGAATCATAGCGATCAGGGGGTGATGCTCATTTCGCCGATCCAGTTTACCCAGGCCAACCCGGCGGTCTGGGCGGCATACGATACGGGCAAGCCTTTGTGCTGGCGTCCCAACAGGATTTGCGCACGATACAAGTTTCCCGTGCGTCTACCTCACAACATATTATGCATTTACATAGGTGCAGACACAACACCTGGCAACGAGAAACTCGGTTTCCAGCAAGGCCCTAGAGTTGCAGCGCCAGAATGCCGTTAGCCCCCAGCGTCAACGAAATTTCGCCGCCGTGGTGCAGATCGTGCTCGATGAGATGCCAGATGACCCAGTGGCGCGTGATGAGCGCCGGCTCGCTATCGTCTTCGCCGGGCCAGGTGTCGGCCCACTGCTCGGGCGTCCAGCGGCCGATGGCCTCGTGCATCCCGGCCCAGGTGGTCTCCAATCCGTAGACAAGTTCCTCGGCCGTGCGCGCTTGCTGACCGGGCCGGTCCCAGCCGCCCAGCGCCTCGAACACGTCGCCGCCTTCGCCCAGGAGCATGCGGAACCAGCGCGCCCGCGCGCCGATAACGTGCGTCGCGATTTGGCCGACGGTGCGCAGGCCGGTAGCGGCCGGAAGCAGGAGCTGCTCAGCACCCAGCGGGGCAATCGCTTGAGTCAGTTGGGACTGATAAGCGTGCCAACCGTCAAAGATAGCGGCGATCAATGTTTGCGAGTTATCCATCAGTTTCTCCTCAAATAATGAAAGCGGGATCGATTCGTGCCGCTCTAAAGGCGGGCCCACAATTCTGTTGCCGGAAAACCATCCAGAACGATCAGCGGCGCGTCCGTATGCGGCCGCTTCCAGCCTGAATCAGCCGGATCAGTCGCCGGCGACGGTCGACGTCAATATCGCCAACAACCTCCGCGTCACGTCCTTCGTGTCCGGCCCGATGTCGGCCGGCGGGCCGACGCAGGCCGGGCAGCCGGCAGTGCAGCGGCAATCGCCCACCAGCTCCAGCGCCGCGGCCAGCAGCGTGTCGTGCAGCTCATACAGCCGTTCGCTGAAGCCAACCCCGGCCGGCACGCGCTCGTAGACCACCAGCGTCGGCGCGCGCGTCACCGGGCTAAGCGACTCGGCCGAGACGCTGATGTCGCTGGGGTCGCACATCAGGAACAGCGGCGCCAGATTGCCCAGTGCGTAGCCCAGCCCGGCCAGCGCTGAGCGCGTCTGCTGCCCCAGTTCGGCCCGGCGGTGGCAGCTGGGGCACAGCGTCACCAGATTATCGAGATGGTTGGCGATCTGGTAATTCTCGTTCACGCCGGGCAAATAGCCGTACTCGCGGAAGGGCCGGATGTGGTGAATATGGAGCAGGGTCTCGTCGGCGCTCGCGCCGCATGTGCGACAACGGCGGCCGTCGCGCTCCAGCGCCAGCTTGCGCTGCCCCTGCCAATTCGGGCCGTAGTCATTGGGCCGCAGCAGGATGCCCAGGTCATAGAGCCGGCCGGTCAGCGCCTCGCTAAAGACCAGCCAGTAGCCGGTCGTCTCCAACGTCATGGCCGGCAGGTCGATGGGGCCAAAGCCGAGCGTCTCGCTGGTGTAGCGGCGCACCTTGCGGTAGCCGGTGGCCTGGGTGATGATCGTCGCCTCGCCATAGGCGACCGTCAGGCCGCCGTGCTCCCGCTCGGCCACGGCCTCCAGCCGCCGGATGCTGCTGCCGGAGGCGGCCCAGGTGAAGTAGTCCACGTCCACCGGGCGCACGTCGGCCAGGCGGCCGTCCCAGTCGAGCCGCTCCACCAGATAGGTCTGGGCCTGATGGCTGTAGATCGCCCCCTCGTGGACCATCATCGCCGCGCTGGCCAGCTCGACCTGCCCGATGACGTTGGGTTGGTCGCCGCTGACGTCCTGGATGACCACGGTTTCGTCACCGCCGGTGCGCAGCGAGACGGCCGCCGACGGCGCGCCGTCGCCCACGTAGTGGTAATGATCGCGCGTGGCGTGCAAGTCGCCCGCCCGCGCCAGGTCGTCGAGCACCGGCTGAACCGGGTCGAAGCCGCCGAAAGCCTCGTCGGCGGCGAAAGGCAGTTCGAAGGCGGCACACAGCAGGTGGCGGGTCAGGATGGGCAGGTTGTCGGGGTTGGTCAGGGCGTGTTCCGGCGAGCGGCCGAACAGGTAGCGCGGGTGCAGGCACAGGTACTGATCGAGCGCGCCGTTGCCCGCCACCAGCACAGCCGCCGAGCGCGCGGCCCGGCGGCCGGCCCGGCCGACCTGCTGCCACGTCCCGGCGATGGTGCCGGGGTAGCCGGTCAGGACGGCCGCGTCCAGCGCCCCGATGTCGATGCCCAGTTCCAGCGCGTTGGTCGCCACCACGCCGCGCACCGCGCCGTCGCGCAGCCCGGCCTCGATGGCCCGCCGCTCCAGCGGCAGGTAGCCGCCGCGATAGCCCATCACCAGCGGCGGTGCGTCGTCGCTCCCCTTCTCGGGGCCCCGAAAGGCCAGTTCGTCGCGCAAATAGGTGAGTAGCAGTTCCACTGTTTGGCGGGCGCGGGCGAAGACGATGGTCTGGATGTCCCGCGCCAGGAAGGTCAGGGCCGCGTCCTTGGCGGCCAGGACGGTGCTCGACCGCAGCCCCAGCTCTTCATCGATGATGGGCGGGTTGTAGAGGATGAAGTCCTTGCGACCTTGCGGTGCGCCGTTGTCCGACTCATCGACGAGCGTGAACGGCCGTTCGATCAATCGTTCGGCGTGTTCGCGGGGGTTGGCGATCGTGGCCGAGGCGCAAATGAACTGCGGATCGCTGCCGTAGAAGTGGCACAGGCGCTGCAGGCGGCGCAGGACGTTGGCGACGTGGCTGCCGAAGACGCCGCGATAGCTATGGATCTCATCTACGACGACGAACTCCAGACGTCCGAACAGCGCCCGCCACGAGGGGTGGAAGGGCAGGATGCCGGCGTGGAGCATGTCGGGGTTGGTGATGAGAATGCCGCCGCCGGCGCGGATGCTCGGCCGCTTGCCGCGCGGCGTGTCGCCGTCGTAAGTGTGGACCTGCACCGGCAGCCGGGCGGCGGCAACGATGGCCGCCGTCTCCGCTTCCTGGTCGTGGGCCAGCGCCTTGGTCGGAAAGAGATAGAGGGCGCGCGCCGCCGGGTCGGCCGCCAGCCGCGACAACACGGGCAGCGTGTAACAGAGCGATTTGCCGCTGGCCGTGGTGGTGGCGACGACGACGTTCTCGCCGCGCCCCACGGCTTCGATGGCCATGGCCTGGTGTCTATAGAGCTGCTCGATGCCCCGCGCGCGCCAGGCGGCCGCCAGCCGCGGATCGAGCGAGTCGGGCATGGGCGCATAGCGGCCGGGGCGCGGCGGAATGCGCTCCCAGGCGACGACATTGGCGACGAAGTCGCGGTTGGCGCGGAGGTGGTCGAGGAGGGGGGGAAGCATCAAGCAAATATGGGGCTACTTTGCAGCTAATCTAAGAGCCTCAACGTCGAGCAAGTCCTGAGGTCGGCCAGAGGCTAGTTTAGCGGTGATGAGGTCTTCTCTGGAGATGAATGCTACATCAAGATCATCAAAGTCGACGACAATTCGTCTGCCCCATGCTTCTTCGAATTCGACGCCGGGTATACCCATTAGTATATCGATGCGAACCGGCGGCACACCCATCTGGTAGAAATACCCTTCTTCCGAAAAATCCGCTTCACTCAATCCCTCAAGTGGAGCACCAAATTTCAGCAATGTTTTGTAAATGGCGTGGGCGTTTCCGGTATCCGTGGCGACCCATACGTCCAGATCACCGGTAAATCGAGGCTCGGCATACTGAATAACGGCATAGCCGCCAATAACGAGGTACTTAACGCCGTTGTCGTTGAAAAGACGCAACAGATCGCTGAAGTCGGAGTTGACGAACATCTAGCCCTTTGACCTTTGCCGCATGACGGACAAGTTGCCACGCCGCTTCAAATCGTGCGGAGGGCGGCTGTGCTTGCCAGAATTGAATATCGAATGATCGATCGAGGTCTTCAAGCCGGCCGGTACGTTCTATAAATCCTTCGCGCATAGTAAATAATTATAGCACAAATGGTCGCTAATTCGACTATTTTTGTAGCGGCATTTCATTCTACTTCCAGTCGCTATACAATGGCTTGCGAACGTGGGCCAACCACTCGTCGTCGAGTTCGAGCCTGTCACTCCCCGTGCCGAAGGCGCTCCGGGCGCGCTCTGGTTTGAGCGTCGATCTGATTGATCTCTTGCCAGCGGCGATATTCTCTATGCTAATTACCGCCATCTGCGGCCGGCCGAACGTCTCCACGACGTAGACGACCTTCTCTTCCTTCACCGCCTGAATGACATCCGTCAACTTTTGTCTCAATTCGGTCGCGCCGATCTGCCTCTCTTCCATCTTGTACCATGTCGAAATGAGTTTACAAGGCTTGTAAATATTCCAAACGTTATCAACGATCTGGTTTGAATTACCAACCAACTCTCTTCTTTAAGAAATAGTTGCGTATGGCCTGGCTGCTTTAAGCCACGCGTCACAGTATGGAGGCGCAATTCTCCGAACTTCGTCCTTTTCCATCTCACGTATGAACCAGTTAAGTAATCCATCCCAATTAGAAAAATCGCCTTTCTCGTGAAGCTGCCAGCCAAGTTCATCTAATGTCCAATGATCTTTGGCGCTATTTGTCAGCATAGAACAGGTAACCCAGTTTGACTTGTCATGGGCTCCGCCACGAGCCCGAGGGATGAGATGGTCAACGGTAGGGAACAATTCCCAAAAGGCGATGTGAGTTGCCGACATTTTCCAATTTGGATGACTAGGAAATTGGTTAGGTAAGATTGTAGAGATCAAATAAAATACAGGAGGGTATATAAGACGAGTTCCTCGGTATCGATCGATAAACCCATCTTCAATGAATACTTCCGTTTTTTGCTTAATCGTGAAGCTCCCTGAGATTTTAGGGATTGATTGAAAAGGGTAGTGGTTTAATATCTCACTTGACGCTCCAGCGATGTCCTTCCTTGAGATCAAGTCGCAAACTCGTGAGATAATTGACGAACGCTCTTCCATAATCAGGTAAACCTCCATAATCGTCCTCGCCCGCATGATCCCTGTTTATTTTCCAACGCGTATCAATGCCACATCACGGGGTTGAGATTCAATAATGATGGCACGAATGGCCATAATCATGATAACACGCATTAACACAAGTCCCATCACTTCCCA
Organism: Promineifilum sp.; assembly: GCA_017983515.1. Lineage (GTDB taxonomy): Bacteria > Chloroflexota > Anaerolineae > Promineifilales > Promineifilaceae > Promineifilum. The sequence goes on from JAGOBF010000006.1 coordinate 38,776, forward strand.
ATAATTTCTGAACAGCTCCGGGCTAAGCAGCCACTATGCAAAGCGAGAAACTACAAATGGACGTGGCGCGTCAGACCGGCGCGATCGCCCGTTCGGGCGAACCCTTCACCGACACGTTCATCGCCACGCCGGGCAACCTGTAATTAAGATCGGCGGCATCGGCATCGGTGTGCCGGCCTTGCTGGAGCGGTACAAGAAGCCACCACCCCAGTTGCCAAAACGGCCACCATTCGCTCCACCTGAGATAGCGCCGTTCATTCGCCATACCGACCCTTTTTTGCCTAAACCCGCCGCTGGGCCTGTTCTTTCCCAGCGGTGACGGCGGGTTTCATCCCTCTGTGAATAAGCGCAGAATACCGGCCGCTTTCGATTGACTGGACCGCTTTATCTGCTAAGATTTAACCAGTGTTAATTTTAACACTAACACCAATTAATAATAATCTTGCCTTTTTGTCATACCTGGTACATGTCAAAGGACACTATCGGCGAAGGGGCGAGCGAGAGAGAAATAAAACAGGCGGCGGCAGGCACTATTGAACATCGCCGTCCTGGGGAACCGGATATGAGTGACCAAACGATCATTGAACCCTATGAGCACGAAGACGACCTGAGTTGCCTCGAACTCCTCGACGAGACGGTCGCTGCCCAGGACGGCATCCTCGACGTCGAACTTGACACGGCCGGCGAGACGGTGACCTTCGCCTATGACCCGCGCCGCGTGGCTGAGGGCGATATCGCCCGGCTGGCCCACGACGTCGCCCCCATCCTGCAAGACCGCTGGCAGACCTGCACCCTGCGGCTGGATAAGCGCGGCGGCCGCTCCTGCGAGTCGTGCGCCCTGGCCCTGGAACGGCAGGTGAGCCAGTTGCCCGGCGTGCGGCGAGCCACGGCCAGCTTCGCCGGCGGCGTCATGAGCGTCCACTACGACGACGCGCTCATCTCCGCCGGCGATATCACCCGCCGTGTCGCGGGGCTGGGCGTCGGCGTCGGCCCGTCATCGGCGATCCTGCCCGCCAGCGCAGATATTACTGTAGGGGCCGGTTTGAAACCCGCCCCTGCCACACCCGTCCCCACCAGCCTGCGCCAGTGGCTGACTCCGCAAAAGCTCCAGGCCATCCTGACCGTCATCACCTTTCTGGCGATGATGAGCGGCTGGCTAATCGAACGGTCTGTGGGCGCGCCCACCGCCATCACGACGATGCTCTTCGTCATCGCCTACGTGGCCGGCGGCGCGTTTGGCCTGAAGGGCGGCATCGAGTCGCTCAGGGCCCGCACCATCGACATCGATTTGCTGATGATCCTGGCCGCCCTGGGCGCGGCCGTCGTCGGGCAGCCGTTCGAAGGGGCCATGCTGCTGTTCCTCTTCTCGCTATCCAACACCTTGCAAGACTTCGCCATGGACCGGACGCGCCACGCCATTCGCGCCCTGATGAAGCTGCGGCCCAGCCAGGCCGAAATCTATCGCGGCGACCGGCTGGTGACGCTGCCCATCGAGCAGGTGCGCGTCGGCGACCGCATGCTGGTGCGGCCGGGCGACCGCATCGCCCTCGACGGCATGGTGATCACCGGCGCGGGCAGCGTCGACCAGTCTTCGCTGACCGGCGAGTCGCTGCCCATCTATAAGGAAAAGGGCGACCCATGCTTCGCCGGGACGATCAACCAGGACGGCAGCTTGGAGATAGGCGTCACCAAGCTCGCCAAAGACTCGACCATCGCCCGCCTGATTCAAATGGTCGAAGAAGCCCAAAGCGAAAAGGCCGAGACCCAGCGTTTTATCGACAAATTCGAACAGTATTACGCGGTCGGCGTCATCGTCTTCACGGGGTTGGTGGCCGTCGTGCCGGTGCTGTTCATGGGCCAGGCGTTCAACGCCGCCTTCTACACGGCCATGACCGTCATGGTGGCCGCCTCGCCCTGCGCCATCGTCATCAGCACCCCGGCCACCGTTCTGTCGGCCATCGGCAACGGGGCGCGGCGCGGCGTGCTGTTCAAGGGCGGCATCCACGTGGAAAACGCGGCCACGGTCAAGGTGATCGCTTTCGACAAGACGGGCACGCTGACGATGGGCAAGCCGGAAGTGACAACGGTGCGGCTGTTCGACGAAGAGGCGGAGGAGTACGACAAACCGCTAGTCCGTTCAGAGGCGATGGATGATGCCTGGCGTCCCGGCGTTTTGGCGTTGAATTCCGATGTCGATCTGCTGCGGCTGGCCGCGGCCGTGGAGGATCGCAGCGAGCATCCGCTGGCGCGGGCGGTGCTGGTCGAGGCCGGGAAGCGCGGCATCGCCGTGCCGGAGGTGGCCAACTTCCAGTCAATCGCCGGGCAGGGCGTGCGCGGCCTGGTGGCCGACCCGATCCACGGCGCGACGGAGATCCACATCGGCAACCCGCGTTACTTCGCCGGCTTCGAGGACAACGGCCGGCTGGCAGCGGTGACGGCCGTCGTCAACGAGCTGGAGGCGGAAGGGCAGACAAGCGTCATCGTGGCCCACGTGACTGAGGGAACGGCCGCGCGCTACCTGGGCGTCATCGGCCTGGCCGACGCGCTGCGGCCCGACGCCCCGGCCGTCGTGGCCGAACTGAAGGCCGCCGGCGTCGAGCGGGTGATCATGCTGACCGGCGACAACCAGCGCGTGGCCGAGCGCATCGCCGCCGCAGCCGGGGTTGATGAGGTCTTCGCCGACTTGATGCCGGAGGACAAGGTGGCCGCTGTGCGCTACGTGCGCGACCACTACGGCCCGGTGGCGATGGTCGGCGACGGCGTCAACGACGCCCCGGCGCTGGCCGCGGCCACCATCGGCATCGCCATGGGCGCGGCGGGCACCGACGTGGCCCTGGAGACGGCCGACATCGTGCTGATGGCCGACGATCTGAAGAACATCCCCTACGTCATCCGCCTGAGCCGGGCCACGCGCCGGACGCTGATCGTCAACCTGAGCTTCGCCCTGTTCATGATCGCGCTGATGCTGAGCGCCATTTTTGTCCGTGACCTGCCGCTGCCGCTGGCCGTCATCGGCCACGAGGGCGGCACGGTGCTGGTGTCGCTGAACGGGATGCGGTTATTAGCTTATAAGGGGCGGTAGGGGCCGGAAGAAGGGCCGCCCTATTCGCCGTAGGGAGCGGGGGAGTGCGTGGCGTTTACCGGCATAACCAGCCGGTGCGCTTATGGATTCCTTCCCAATGATCTGCCTAATTTGCCCTATCCGCGGATAATCCCTCTTCATATGAGCACGAGCACCCGCCGACTGACCCATCTGCTGTCCGCCTGGCGACACGCCGTCCAGGCTACGGCCCACCCCCAGCCGCCAGCCTACGACGGCCCCGACGTCGCCCTCACCCGCTTCACCGAGAAGACCAGCGAAGTCGAGCCGGGCTCGGCCTTCGTGGCCCGCGTGCGCGCCGGCAGCGACGGCCATCCCTACATCGCCACCGCCATAGAACGGGGCGCAAGCCTCATCCTGGCCCAGCAGCCGGCCGATGCCCTCGGCCTGACTGTCCCACCCGGCGTGGTCTATCTGACCGTGCCCGACACGGCCGAGGCGCTGGCCTGGCTGTCGGCCGCCTGGGAGGGCTTTCCCAGCCGCCAACTGGTCGTCGCCGGCATCACCGGCACCGACGGCAAGACCACCACGGCCAACATCCTGTTCAACGTCCTGCGCGAGGCCGGGATTCGGGCCGGGCTGCTCAGCACCATCCGCGCTGTCATCGGCGACGAGGAAGAGCCTCTGGCTCTCCACGTCACCACCCCCGAAGCGCCGGTCGTCCAGCGCTACCTGCGGCGCATGGTCGACGCCGGGCTGACCCACTGCGTGCTGGAGGCCACATCCCACGCCCTGGCCCAGCACCGCGTAGCCGCCGTCGACTTCGACCTGGCCGTCATCACCAACATCACCCATGAGCACCTCGACTACCACGGCAGCTACGAGGCCTACTTCGCCGCCAAGCGCCGCCTGTTCGGCTATTTGCTCGATGACCTGCTCCACGTGCCAACCCACAACCGGGCCAAGGTCGACCTGCGCCGCACGGCCGTGCTCAACCGCGACGACCGCTCCTTCGCCCCGCTGGCCGATTTCCTGGCCGGGCGGCCGGTCGACGTACTGACCTATGGACTGGAAGCGACCGCCAACGACGCTACGGCGACCGGCATCGCCTATGGCCCACAGGAGACGGCGCTGACGCTCCACGTGGGCGGGGCGTCCCTGCCCGTGCGCGCGCCGCTGCCCGGCGCGTTCAACGTCCACAACATGCTGGCCGCCGCCGCCGCCGCGTCGGCCTTGGGTGTTGGGCCGGAAACCATCGGCCGGGGGCTGGAAAACGTGGGCTATCTTAGCGGGCGCATGGAGCGTATCGAGCTAGGCCAGCCGTTCCGGGTCGTGGTCGACTTCGCCCACACGCCCAACGCCCTGGCGCGGGCCATCGACGCGGCGCGGAGCATGGCGGCGGCCGGCGGCCGGGTGATCGTCGTCTTCGGCAGCGCCGGCAAGCGCGACGTGGCCAAGCGGCGGCTGATGGCCGAGGTTGCCGCGCGGGCCGCCGACCTGACCATACTGACCGCCGAAGACCCGCGCAGCGAGTCGCTCGACGACATCCTGGCGATGATGGCCGCGGCGGCCACGGCCGCCGGCGGCGTGGAGGGGCAAACGTTCTGGCGCGTGCCCGACCGCGGCCGGGCCATCCACTTCGCGCTGTCGCCGGCCCGGCCGGGCGACGTGGTGCTCATCTGTGGCAAAGGCCACGAGCAATCGATGTGCTTTGGGGATGTCGAATATCCGTGGGACGATCGGGCGGCGGCGCGGGCGGCGTTGGCGGCCCAACAGCGCGGCGAGGCAATGGCCGATCTGGGGCTGCCGACCTACTAGCCCGTCACTGGCCCAACAGCGCCGGCACGTAGCCGCGCCAGTCCAGCCCGCGCACCGGCGTGCCCACCGGCGGAGGCGTCGGCGACCCAACGGGCGTCGATGGTGCGCCCACGTTGAACGAGTGGCGATAGGACTGGCCGTTGAACGCGACCTCGAACTGCCACGTACCGGTCGTGGCGTCGGCTGGGAAATCGTAGGCCCACCACCAGTAGGCCAGCGTGTAGTGCGGCTTGGGAATGGTGTGGCTCCACTGCGCGTAGACCGCCCCGTTCGGATCGATGATGCGATAGAGGCTCGGCCGCGTGTCCACCTGGTCGCGGTAGTAGGCGGTGAAGGTGATGCGGTCGCCCGGCTGAAATTGGGTCGCCTCGTGGGGCGTATCGGGCTGCGGGCAGGCTCCCCAGCTAACCGGCGCCGTGCCTGTCGCCAGCCGGTTGAGGCCCGAATCGTAGTAGTTGCGCTGCGACGCCCACCACGCCCCGCCGTCCAGCGCGTTGCAACTCCCGGCGTAGGGGTCGGTCAATTTCCCGGCGACGTACAGCTCGAAGTGCAAGTGCGGTCCGGTAGAGTTGCCGGAGCTGCCCACCGTGCCCAGGTATTCGCCGGCCGCCACCGGCGCGCCCACGGCTTTGGGCGTCACCGAGCCGCGCTTCAGGTGGCCGTACCAGGCCACAGAGCCGTCGGCGTGGCGCACGTAGACGGCATTCCAACGATTGCTGTTGAAAGTGCAACTTTGGTCGGAGTTGCCGTCGGTGCGGCCGATGATTATACCGCCGGCCGCGGCCACCACCTCCACGTCCCCCGCTGCCATCTTGTTCCAGGCAAACGGCCACAGATAGAAGTCCGTTCCCTGATGATTGTAGCCGGAATAGGAGTCATAGGTGCGGCCGCCGCAGGCGTAATCAAGCAGCTGGTTGGGGTAGCCGGCGGCGTGGTCGACAAAGCCGGTGACGGCATGGTAGCCGGGGTCGGTGAAGCCGTCGCGCCCGGCCAGCGGCCAGCCCAGCCCCATATGGCTCGCGGTGCGTGGATGGGGCAGCCGCCCCTCGGCCGCCAGCCGGGCCTCGTTGCTCGCCAACATGGCCTCGATGCCGGCCCGCTCGTCGGCGTCGATGCGGTCGGCCTGGGCCGGCACGTACTCCCCGCCGCCGAAGGCCGCCGGCGTCGGCCGCTCCGGCTGCGAGGCCACCGGCCCGGCCATCAGGAAGACGGCCATCAGCACAGCCGCCAGCAGCAACGCCGCGGCCGCCCATCGCCCGCGATTCGAGCCAACAGCGTCGCCACCATCGGGTGAAACTTGCTTTTCCCTTACCATAGCGATTGCTATTTTACCTCACCCGCTCCCGTTTGATCGTGCCCAATGCGTGAAACCGGCATATAATCATCCTGGCATATTTAGCGGTATATAACCCGATAATTACCCGCCTCTATGATCGATGAGAAAACGGTCTGGGACGACATCTGGCCGGTCGTCGAGCGGCTCATCGCCGCCACCGTCGCCGAAGACCCCCAGGCCATCCGACAGCTCCTGCAACCCCACGGCCAGGCGGCCGACGCGCTGGATATGTTCGGCACGGTCGTCTTCGACATTCTGCTGAAGACAGTGCTGGGCCGCGAGCGGCTGGGGCTGACGCGGGCCATCGAGGGCGACGGTGGCCGGACGGCCTTCATCGAGTACGCCTGGCCCGATCCCACCACGACAGGCAGCTACACCGCCGTCGACGTGGCCGCCGTGCGTCTGGCTCTGAGCGATAACGGGTGGCTTGTCACCGAGATCAATCCCGCCGGCGCTGACCTGCCGCTCAACGGCATACGGGCGACGGGCATCCTGGCCGGGATGCAGGTGATGAACGACGAGGGCAAGCTGCCGTCGGAGCCGTGGGTTTTGCCCGTGGCGCTCTACGCCGGGTTACTGCAACTGCCCCTGGCCCCCGACGCGGCGGCCGATCCGGTCGAAGCGCGGCTGCTGCCGGGGCTACAGGCGCGCCAGTTCGGCTTCCTGCCACAGCTCTACGGTCGCCGCCTGTGGCGCGACTTCGCCGCCGCCGCCGGGCGCGACGCCGACGCCGCCGACCGGCCGGAGGCCTGGGCTGCGGCGGTCGAACTCATCATGGGCGAGCAATCGAATCGCGGCGAGACACAGGCCACCGTCGGCCGCCATTACCGCGCCTCGCTGGGGGCCGTGGCGGCCCGCGCCAAGCACATCCGGCGCTCGTTGGGCATCGAAGGCTTCGACGGGCGTTACAGCGATTTCAGTACCACAGAAATTGTCTACAAGGAGACAAACGAATGAACAAGAAAACGATTAGCGACATCGACGTTAATGGCAAGAAGGTATTTGTGCGCGTCGATTTCAACACACCGCTGAGCAGCAAGGATCCCCAGGCCGACATCACCGTCACCGATGACACACGCATCCGCGCCTCCCTGCCGACGCTCAACTACCTGCTCGACCACGGCGCGGCGCTTATCCTGGCCTCGCACCTGGGCCGCCCCAAGACGGCCGACGACGTGCAGTTCGCCATGAAGCCGGTCGCCAAAAAGCTGGAAGAGGTCATCGGCCGGCCGGTGAAGTACGTCCCGGCGGTCATGAACGATGAGGTCAAGGCCGCCGCCGCAGCCCTCAAGCCCGGCGACATCCTGCTGCTGGAGAACACCCGCTTCCACCCCGGCGAGAAGAAGAACGACCCGCAACTGGCGGCCGACTTCGCGGCGCTGGCCGACGTCTACGTCGACGACGCCTTCGGCAGCGCCCACCGGCCCGACGCCAGTGTCGACGGCGCGGCCCGCGCCATGCGGGCCAAGGGCGGCCCGGCCGTGGCCGGCTTCCTGATGAACGCCGAGATCTCGGCCCTCGGTGCGGCCGTGGAGAACCCGCCGCGCCCCTACGTCGCCATCATGGGCGGAGCAAAAATCTCGGACAAGATCAAGCTCATCGAGAACCTGCTCGACAAGGCCGACAAGATCCTGATCGGCGGCGGCATGGCCAACACCTTCCTGAAAGCCCAGGGCCACAACATGGGCAAGTCGCTGGTGGAAGAAGAGGCGCTGCCGGAGGCCAAACGGCTGCTGGGCCTGGACGCCGACCGCCTCATCCTGCCGGTGGACGTGGTGACGGCCGGCGAGGTATCGGCCGACGCGCCGTCGGAGGTGGAGATGATCTGGGCGCTGTCGCCGGACAAGATGGCCCTCGACATCGGCCCGGCCACGCTGGAGCGCTTCAACGCCGAGCTGCAAGGGGCGCAACTGGTGGTCTGGAACGGGCCGATGGGCGTGTTCGAGGTGGCTCAGTTCGCCAACGGCACCAACCAGCTGGCCCAGATGTTGGCCGAGATGGTCAACCACGGGGCGCAGGTGATCATCGGCGGCGGCGATTCGGCCGCGGCCGTGCGCGCGGCCGGCCTGACGGACAAAATGACCCACGTCAGCACCGGCGGCGGGGCCAGCCTGGAGCTGTTGGAAGGACGGCAGTTGCCGGGGGTGGTGGCGCTGGACGAGAAGTAAATGGCGCTTGTCCTGACGATCAAGATTGATTCTTAATCGGTCGGCCGCTGACAACAAAGATGCCCGCCGGCGACGGCGCTGTGAAGCAGGCGCCGGCAAGCAGCGTTTGGCTTGGTTGCTCTATAACTATGTGACATCCTACTATTTAGGTAAATTACCAAAATAGGATTATACGATGGAACAACTGGTAAAAGTGACACGCGGCGGGCAGGTGACATTGCCGGCGTCGCTGCGACGGGCAGCGGGCATCGATATAGGTGACTACGTCGAGATTGCGGTGACTGACGATGGGCTGGTTCTCAAGGCTAAACAGATCATCGACAAGGCTCAGGCGTATTTCTGGACGGCCGACTGGCAGGACGCCGAACGAGGAGCCCAGGTTGACATCGAGGAAGGGCGAACACAAGGCTTCGATTCCATTGAGGATCTAATCGCCGACCTGGATAGCAAGGATTGAGATGCAGTTCGTCCGTACCGAACGGCTCAAGCGCGCTTACCAGGGACTTGAGCCGGCGGAGCAGGAACTGGTGAAAAAAGCGTTGCGACAGGTGGCCACCGATCGCGCCCACCCCGGCTTGCGGGTCAAGCAAATTCAGGGCATAGCGAATATCTGGGAAATGCGCGCCGGACGCGACAGTCGCATTACATTTGAAATGACTGCGGAAACCACCCTCCTGCGTAACGTCGGTCACCACGACACGACACTGCGAAAACCCTGAGCATGCGGCCGTTTCAGCAAATGGGCGAACGCAGAAACTCCTCTTCCGGCATCCTGGCATAGTTCAATTCGCCGTGGCCTATCGTCGGTTTACCTCCCGCTTAATTCGTCACTCGTCATTCGTCACTCGTAACTCCACCAATCGTTGCCGCTGCCACGCCCGTTCGGCGGCGATTGCCTCGGCGGCTTCCTCGGCTCTGCTGGCGCGATGGATGGCCTGCAGGGCGTAGATGGCCGCGCCGGGTGCGTGGCCGCGCGCGTGGGCCGTCGCCACCGCCTGCCCGGCGGCACGAGCGGCCGACCGCGCCGGGTTGTCCTCGCCCACCTCGCGCGCGGCGGCGTGGGCATCCAGCGATGCCTTGCGGATGACGGCCATGTGGAACTCGCCCGTGTCGATCCACGCTTGCAGCGTTTCCAGCGCCCGGCGCGGCCGTGGGTCGTCGGGGTAGGCCGCCTCGAAGTAGGACAGTACCCGCTCGGCGCAGTCGATGGCCCAGGCGGCCAGCATCTGGTGGTCGATACCCTGGATCATCTCGCGCAAGGGATCGACTTCGGTAATGAGAGAGAATTTTGGCTTTTTCATGGGGGTGGTTCCAGTTGTTGAGAGTATCTCAATTATAGTTGTAAAGTAGAGAACAGGTCATCAGAACCCCGGTTAACGAAAAGCGCGGGATTACATGTTATAGTATGGCTCGGTTGCCGGTCCAGCGGTTGAAATTTGCCGTCCCTATCCTGACCTACAGCGAGAAAATTAATGTCCCACGAACTCCCACTCACCCCCGCCAACCGTCTGCGCCTGTCCGAGGCCTTCCGCCACAACCCGCGCGTCGACTGCTCCATCGATTGCGCCGTGGAGGGCCAGATGGGCCTCGCCTATGTCGATGACCTGGAGCGTCCGGCCGCCTGGCGCATCACCGTCGGGCCGTTCTGGTACTTCGCCGGCGACGCGGACAGCCCCGGCGGCCGCGCCCTGCTGGCTGAGCTGCCCCCATACAACATGCTGATGCCGTCACTTCCGGCATGGGCTGCCGCCGCCAGGAAGACGTTCGGCGAGCGCCTGGTGACGTTTCCCCGCTACACCTTCGACGCCGCCGGCCTGACCGAAGCCCACCTGAGCGCCGTACTCGAAGCCTCGCCCCACCGCGACAGCGTCCGGCGCGTCGACGCGGCGCTGCTGGCCCGGCCCGACAACTACGTGGAGTTCGATGACTTCGACTCGGCCGAGGATTTTCTGGAGCGCGGCGTCGGTTATAATTTGATGGAAGAAGGCAAGCTCACCGGCGCGGCGTATTCGTCGCTGGTGTGCAACCGGGGGATCGAGGTCAGCCTGTTCGTCGATGAACCCTACCGGCGGCGCGGCGTGGCGACGGCGATATCGGCGGCCTTGCTGTTGGAGTGCGTGCGGCGCGGGCTTTGGCCGAACTGGGACGCGGCCAACCTGGAGTCGTGCGCGCTGGCCGAGAAGCTGGGCTACACGCCGGCCGGATCGTACGAGTCGTATTACTATCCACCCGCATCATAACGCGCCTTTTCGGTCGCGACCTGCCTGATCAGAAACGACTGAGTTTCAATTCTTGTTCTGGAGTATCACTATGCATGGACTTATCGGCAAAATGATCGCCACGCCGGGAGCGCGTGATGAACTGATCGCCATCCTGCTGGAGAGCATCGCCGGCATGCCCGGCAACCTGAGCTACATCGTCGCCCGCGACCCGGCCGACGAGGACGCGATCTGGATCACCGAAGTCTGGGACAACGCCGAGAGCCACGGCGCGTCGCTTTCCCTGCCCGCCGTGCGCGAAGCCATCAGCCGCGCCCGGCCGCTCATCGCCGGGTTCGGCGACCAGACCGTCACCACGCCGGCCGGCGGCAGCGGGTTGGGCGCGGCGGCCGGCGGCATTGCCAACCGCTCCATGCCGCCCGGCGCGATCATCCCCGAACTAGCCTATGACGACGTGGACGCCGCCGCCGCCTGGCTGTGTGCCACGTTCGGTTTCCGCGAGCGGCTGCGCATCGGCCATCACCGGCGGCAACTCGTCTACGATGGCGAGTCGCTGATCGTCACTCAGGCCACGGAAGGGCCGGCCCAGCGTGATGAGCGCCACTCGGTCATGGTCCGCGTGCCCGACGTGGACGCCCACTACGCCCACGTCAAGCAAGCCGGCGTGCCTGTCCTGGGCCAGCCGCAGACCCACGCCTTCGGCGAGCGACAGTATTCGGTTGAGGACGTCGGCGGCCACGTCTGGACGTTTAGCCAATCGGTGGCTGACATCGACCCGCAGGAATGGGGCGGGCAATTGATTGCGCCGTAGGCCACCGGTGATCGTCGCGGCAACCGCGCGCCTCGTCTTGCGGCGCTTCGTCCCGGCCGATCAGGAAGCCCTGCTACATGTCTTCGGCGACGCTGAAGTAATGCGTTTCGGCGATGGCATCCAATCGGCCGAATGGGTCGGCGGCTGGCTGGGCCGCGCCCTGGAAAGCTACGAGCGGCGCGGCTACGGCCCTTGGGCCGTCGTCGAAAAGAGCAGCAGCGTGGTCATCGGCTATGGCGGTCTGTTTCTCTTCCCCGACGTCAACGGCCGGCCCGAAATCGAAGTCGGCTACCGGCTGGCTCGCCCGTTCTGGGGCCGGGGCTACGCCACCGAGGCGGTGATCGCCGTCCGCGACCACGCCTTCAGCACGCTTGGCCTGACGCGCCTGATCGCCATCATCGACCCGGGCAACATCGCCTCGATCCGCGTGGCCTGCAAGGCCGGCATGCGTTACGAGACGGAGGTGATGTTGCCGGGCTATACCTACCCCGATCAGCTCTACTCGATCCAGACCTTCGCAGATCGCGATCTGCGAAATACGGGATAAAAACGCCTCGTTCTCGCTCGCATGCCCTTCTCTTCATAGGGCCAGCATCGGCGCCAGACGCTCGAACGCCGCCACAGCGCGGGCGATGCCTGTCGGGTCGCCCTGGAAGTCGCCGGGCCACTTGTCCGGGTCGCGCCGCCGGACGATACGCAGATCGGCGCACAGCTCGAATTGCGCTGCGTGAATGCCCAGCTCCTCGGTGGCGAAGCGGGTTACGGTGTGGCTGGTCAGCCCGCCGGTGAAGCGGCCGTGGTTGACGACGAAGCAGTCCCAGCGCAGCCTTGGGAAGGCTTGCGCCTCCTGGGCAGTCGTCTCGACGAAGCCGGCCGCGGTCAACGTCGCGACGATGAGCTTCTCGTGGCGTCGCCGGCAACTGGCCCCGCACATTGTGCCCACGGCAATGCCGAACTTGTGGCGATTCGACATGCCATGAATATCGGCCACGAAGCGGATGTCGCGCGCCGCCGCTATCTCCCGCAGCGCGCTCTTGTAGGCTGATTCCCGGTCCCAATTCGGATCGCTTTCCGATTGGGCAAAGGCGTAGAGGACGTGGGCGCCGGTGCGCTCGGCCAGCAGGCGGGCGAAGGCGGCGGTGTATTCGTCTTCCTGCTTATAGCGGCCGTCGCGCCGGTGGGCCGCGCCGTGGGGGGCGGAGATCAGGATGGGCAGCGTCCCCGGTTCATAGCGAAAGGGCGGCTGCCCGTCGGCCGGGGATTGGCGATAGGTCACATCCGCTTCAAAGGCGGCGAGATGGTCCAGAACGGCCGATGATTCCATATCTGCACGTGATCATGTCAGATCACTACCAAAATTCCTTCTGCGTCCCGCGGCGAAATCGTTCCGGCACATTGCATCAGGCGCCGGCCGGCGACCCCACCCGGAACGGACGCAGCCAGCGCGCGGATAAACTCCGGCGCCCGGCTCTGCCTATCGTGCGGCCGGCCTTCTAGTTGTTCGACAACCTCATCGACAATCGTTATCTGCATGCCGGCTTCCAATTGATAAGCAAGCTTCGTTCGATTCATATAATCATACCATACCGGTCGGGCAACGAAGGATATCGACAGCAGGCCAAAGCCTTCCCCCAAAAATGCCCCGTCATTCACATTCTATTTCTGCCCTCTCCCCGAACGTGGTATCTTTAGCCCAATTTATCCTATGGAGCGTTGCCCATGTCCGACACGCAGACCCCCGACACCCCCCGGCTGACCGCGGCCGATGATCTCTACCGCTTCGACGTGCCCGCCGATCCGCAGATTGCCCCGGACGGCCGCCACGTCGTCTACACCGTCCGGCGCGTGGAGCGCGAGACGGAGAAGAAATACACCAACCTCTGGCTGGCCAACACCGATGACGGCCGGTCGCGCCGATTCACCCACGGCAAATGGAGCGACAGCCAGCCGCGCTGGTCGCCCGACGGCCAGACCATCGCCTTCCTGTCTAACCGCGCCAACGAGGATCAGGCGCAGATCTACCTGATCCCCGTCGACGGCGGCGAGGCCCGGCCGCTGACCGATCTGAAGGGCAGCTTCGCCGCTTACGAATGGTCGCCCGACGGGACGAAGCTGGTCGTCCAATTCCGCCGCAAGGACGCCGACGTGCTGGAGCGCGAGAGGGACGAGGGTAAGAAGAAACTCGGGCTCTCGTCCCGTCGGATCACCCGTACCGACTACAAGTTCGACGGCGCGGGCTATCTGCCGCAGGAGCGCTGGCACGTGTGGGTCATCGACGCCGAAAGTGGCGAAGCGACAGAATTAACCGACGGCGACAAGGACGAAACCGAGCCGCGCTGGTCGCCCGATGGCCGGCATATCCTGTTTGTCTCCAACCGCAGCGAGCAGCCGGACATGGACCTCGATGCCACCGAGCTTTACCTGATCCCGGCCACAGGCGGTGATATGCGCCGGATCGAGACACGCCCCGGCCGTAAGTTCAGCCCCGTGTTTTCGCCCGACGGGGCGCGCGTGGCCTTTCTGGGGCGCGACAAGCCCGGCCGCTGGTATCAGAACGCGCGGCTCTACGTGGTCCCAACGGATGGCGGCGATGCCATCGATGTCAGCGGCGCGCTGGACCTGCACCTGGCCCCGGCGACCAACGGCGACGCCTTCAACGAGTCCGCGCCGTTTCTGCCAGTCTGGTCGGCCAACGGCCGCCGCGTAATCTGCCTGGCGACGACGCGCGGCAACGAGTCGCTGGTTTCGATGGCCGTATTCGAGCCGAATGATGAGCCGCTGTGGATCGTCGCCGAGCCGGGCGTCCTGGGCGGCTACACCTTCGACCGTGACCGCCAGCGCGTGGCCTATCTGTGGTCAACGCTCGACGATCCGGCCCAACTGCTCGTCCGCGACGTGGGCGAAGATGGCCCGGGCGAACCGCGCCCGTTGACGGCGTTCAATCCCTGGTTGGCGGAGATCGAGACGGGCGAGCTGGAAGAGGTATGGTTCAAGGCCGCCGACGGCTTCGACCTGCACGGCTGGATTCTCAAACCGCCCGGCTTTGTCCCCGGCCGGCAGTACCCGTCTATCCTGGAGATCCACGGCGGGCCGCAGACGCAGTACGGCAATATGTATATGCACGAGTTCCACTACCTGGCCGCGGCCGGCTACGTGGTCACCTGGAGCAACCCGCGCGGCAGTCAGGGCTACGGCGAGGCCGTCACCGGAGCCATCTACGGCCAGTGGGGTACGGTCGACTACGACGACGTGATGGCCTGGGCCGACTACGTGGCGCAGCTGCCCTACATCGACCCGGAGCGCATGGGCGTGACCGGCGGCAGCTATGGCGGCTACATGACCACGCTGATCATCGGCCGCACCGATCGCTTCAAGGCCGCCGTGGCCCAGCGCGTGGTCAGCAACTTCCTCAGCTTCTACGGCTCCAGCGACCTGAACTTCGGACTGGAGAACCTGGCGGGCACGCCCGCCCCTTGGGAAGATGTGGCGACTAACTGGGCGCAGTCGCCCATCAGCGCTATCGGCAATGCCAAGACGCCGACGCTGGTCGTCCACAGCGAGAACGATTATCGCTGCGACCAGGAGCAGGGCGAGCAGGTGTTCATCGCCTTGCGCCGGCTGGGCGTAGACACGGAGCTATTGCTGCTGCCGGGCGAGTCCCACGGCGTCAGCCGCGGCGGCCGCACCGACCGGCGCATCGCCCGGCTCGAGGGGATGCTGGGATGGTTTGAGAAGTATTTGAAGTAGGGTATTTCGCAACCCCAGGTTGTACAATCGCTGATCGGGCGATCTGCCTGATGGGCCGCGCTCGATGCCGAAAAATTCGGGCGGCCCACATCCGGCAATTGGCCGCCGAAAAACTATGCCATCGGGGCAAGCTGTGGATTTATTTGTTTTATGAATAATCTATTCGACAAACTGGACAAGGTCGTCGACCACTACAACGAGATCGAGCGAAAGATGGCCGAGCCAGACGTGCTGGCCAACCACACCCGGCTGACCGACCTGGCTCAGGAGCGCATGGACCTGAACGAGCTGGTGGAGACCTACCAGCAGTACACCCAGTTGCGCCAGGAGCTGAGTCAGGCCGAGGAGATGAGTGCGGCCGAGGAAGACGAGGAGATGGCCGCGATGGCCGCCGACGAGATCGGCCGCCTCACGACCCAACTCGAAGGCCTGGAAGGCCGCCTGCGCTCCTTGCTGATCCCCAAAGACCCGCGCGACGACAAGAATGTCTTCATCGAGATTCGGGCCGGCACGGGCGGCGACGAGGCCGGCATCTTCGCCGGAGACTTGCTGCGCATGTACATGCGCTACGCCGAGGCCCGGCGCTGGAAGGCGGAGATCGTCGACGAGAACGAGACCGGCGTGGGCGGCTACAAGGAAGTGATCCTGGCCGTGAAGGGCCGGGGCGCTTACTCGCGGCTGAAGTACGAAAGCGGCGTCCATCGCGTGCAGCGCGTGCCACAGACTGAATCGCAGGGGCGCATCCATACCAGCGCGGCCACGGTGGCGGTGATGCCCGAACTCGACCCGGTGGACATCACCCTGGATGAAAGGGAACTGGTCATCACGGCCGAGTTCTCATCCGGCCCCGGCGGCCAGCACATGCAGAAGAACGCCACGGCCGCGCGCGTCGTCCACAAGCCCACGGGCATGTTCGTCAAGATTCAGTCCGAGCGTAGCCTGTCGCAAAACAAGCAACTGGCGATGGCCATCATCCAGGCCCGGCTGGAGGAGATGGAACAGGAGAAGCAGAGTTCGGCCGAGGCCGCCAACCGCAAGGCGCAGGTGGGCAGCGGCGATCGCAGCGAGAAGATTCGCACCTACAACTACCCGCAATCGCGCGTCACCGACCACCGCGTCGGCTTCACCAGCTACAACCTGCCGGTCGTCATGGACGGCGACCTGGATCCATTCATCGACGCCCTGAACCTGGCCGACGAGGCCGAGAAGCTGGCCGCGGCGACTGAATGACGTTGCGTACTTCCGGAAGCGTCTCAATGCGGAAGTTGGGCGACCGGTTGTTAGCGAGGTCTTCGACAGCGACGGCATCCTGATCCGTTTTCCGGTGGAGTTCGAGGGTTTGGTGATAGGCCGAGCCGTCATAATCTCTATTGCAGCTCCCGGCCTTTCCGGTTCCAATTAGCCGGTTCCCTCAGCGGAAAACTGCGCCGCCGCAATGGTGACCCTTATGCAAATCGACTCTCCAAACCACCAAGCTATTCTTGACCGCTTCATAGCCGCCTGCCAAGCCGATCCCCGCGTCCTGGCCGCCACGCTCTATGGCTCCCACGCCCGGGACGCGGCCGACGAATGGTCCGACCTCGACATCGGCGTCATCGTCGCCGACGAGAACTACGATGACTTCGCCGCTGGGCGCGAGGACTTCATGCGGCGATGGGGCGAGCCACTGTTCATCGAGGATTTCGACAGCGACGGCATTCTGTTCTTCATCCTGGCCGACGGGACCGAAGGGGAGCTATCTATCGACCGGACGAGCAACTTCATCGAGCCGCATGGGCAGTGGCGAACGCTGGTGGACAAGACCGGCGTTTCGGCGACAGCCAAACCCCATCCGGCGGCCGATGTCACTGAGCAAGTCGAAACGCTACGCCGCCAGGTCGCCTGGTTTTTCCACGACTTGTCCCACTTCATCACGGCTATGGGACGCGATCAGTTATGGTGGGCGGCGGGCCAGTTGGAGATAGTGCGGCGCGTTTGCATCAATCTGGCCCGGCTGCATCACGACTTCGACGACGGTGAAGTCGGCGATGAACCGTGGTTCAAACTCGATAAGGCGTTGCCGCCGCAAGCCCTGGCCGGCCTGGAAGCGACCTTCGTACCACTGGAGCGCTCGGCCATGCTCGCGGCCGCGCAAATCATCCTCGACTTCTATCGGTCGTTGGCCGTGCCGTTGGCGGAGGCTCACGGCATTCCCTATCCCTCCGGGCTGGAGCGTTTGATGTCGGCCCGATTGAAGCGATTGGCAAGCCCGGACAACTCTCTATAATTAGATTGACACCCGCAACCTTTCGCCGATAGGCGTTATCATTCTAATAACCCGGTTTGGGGACGAACTCGGTTATAGGGGAGATGAACTATGATGCGACGATTATCTGCTCTCACGATCCTGTTGACGGCCCTGTTCGCGGCCGCGCAGCCGGCGCTGGCCCAGGAGGAAAACCCTCTGGCCCATGCCGTCCTGTTCGACAATGTGACCGGCTGGGCGCTTGTTGGGCTGGCCGCCCTGCTGATGTTGCTGTTCATTTTGCGGACGCGCCGCGGGCCGAATTAACGTTCGTCTCGTAAACCGTGACCGGCGTCCTTAGGCACCGGCCGACTTATCCTTCCATAACCACCCGCAAATCGAATCCCTGCTTCAATAGTTCCTCGGCGAAGGCCGGGCCGGGTCCGCGCCACCTTCCCAGCCTAGCACGGCGGCCGTTTCGGGGTGAACTCCAGGTAGTCATAGGTGGCGGCGACCAAAAGTATAGGGAGTCATGATCGACCGCCTTGGCTGACTTGGGCCCTGACTATTCCTTATTTACTTTTTTCTCATTTTCTTTTATCCTGTTGCCAGGGTTAGAAACCTCCACCATTGCCAGTGAGATGGAGAGGATCGACCCCCGATCAATCCGGTTTTGGTCTTCATCTTATCAACGCAGACAACCAATCCTTAGGAGGTATATCATGTCCGTCGACAGCACCATTGAAACAATGACGCGTTATTTCGATTCCGAGCATTCCGATGTCAGTATGATGGCCGAAGACGTCGTCTTTACCATCATGGCCACCGGGCAGGAGCATCATGGCCGCGAGGGTGTGATGGGCATGCTCAATTATTTCTACCATATCGCCTTTGATGCGATGGCGACGACTGAAAACACGATTTTCGGCGACGGGAAAGCGTTGGTCGAGGGCGACTTCGTCGGCAAGCACATCGGCGAATTCGCCGGCATCCCGGCGACGAATAAAGATGTACGCGTGCCTATCTGCGTGGTGTACGATTTGGAAAACGATAAGATCAGCAGGGGCCGGGTCTACTTTGAAATACCGGCCTTGATGCAGCAGTTGGGGGTCTAGCGGTATCATGCTTGTATAAAACCCGAGTTTCTGGGTGAAACTCGGGTTTATACCTTGGGGCGGATTGCGTTTGCACTTCGAGCAAGATTAGACGGCCCTGACCTACCGGCCTATTTGATATTGTTAACTGCCTCCCTCTCTATTCTCGCCACGTTACCCGCAGATCAAACCCGCGCATCAACAGCTCATCAGCGAAGGCCGGGCCGGGCAGCGCCAGTTCGACCGGCACGCCGCCGCGTGGGGTCAGACCGCGGGCCTGGGCGGCGCAGATGATGGCCGCGTGCCAGCCCGTGGTGCGCTCCATCGCCGTGAAACCCGTCGCCTCATCATAGCGGTCGAACAAGTCCACGATCACCTCGCGCTCTCGGCCGTCCTTCAGCCCGCGGCCGATGATGCGCACGATGACCAGATCCCGGTCGCCCGATTGGGCGTTGATCTTTGGCCCGAGAACGGCGTGGAGCAGGTGGCGCGGCACGACCATTTGGCCGTCCACCTCGACCGGCTCCAGGTCGATCAGCCCTGCGTCGCTGAAGGCCTTCCATTGGGCGAAGTGGCCCGGCCAGCGAATGGTCTTGTTTTGCAGCGTGCGCAGCTTGCCGGCCCACGTCCAGGGCATGGTGCTCGTGCCGCCGGCGGTGGTGAAAGCCTCCAGCGTGCCGATCCCTTCACCGAAATCGATCAGCTCGTACTCGTCATCGCGAAAACAATCCATCTCCACCAGCCGGCCGTCGCGGATGAAGGCTGTCGGCCCGAAATATTCGTTGGTCAGCCCCTCGATGTTGAAGGTCAGGATGTAGTTCCACGGCGGCCGCGGCTCGGCCGGAATGCCGCCATCGTACATGATCAGATCGCGGCACTCGTCGAACAGGCTCATCGTGTAGGCGCACAGTGAATTGCCCAGCCCCGGCACCTGGCCGCAGTCGGGCGTCAGGGTGATGCCGGCGGCACGGGCTTCGGCGTCCAGGGCCAGTTGAGTGCGGGTCTGGTCGGTGTTACCGCCAAAGTCGGCCATGCTGGCCCCGGCGCGGATGGCCGCATGGGCCAGCGCCAGGTTGAAGAAGTAGGGCGCGCCGGAGATGAAGGCGTCGGTGCGATGGGCCGTCAGCAGGGCGACCACGGCGTCGGCGTCGCGCACGTCGAGCGCGGCGGCCGTGGCGACCGCGCGGCCGGCCAGCCGGTTGACGCGCGCGGCGGCGCGTTCGGCGGCCTCCGGCTGCCAGTCGGCCATCAGGATGGCGACGGCGTCGCCGTGGACGGCCAGGTCATAGGCGGCGGCCGTTCCCTGGCGGCCGGAGCCGAGGATGGCGTAGCGATGGAGCATGTTGGACCTCCAGAAGAGAAACTACAGATTTCACGGATGGGACGGATTGAAGGATCAAATCGAAAGAATTATCCGCGGTTTTGGCCGATTGGGCAGATATAGTCGAGGCGATTTCCGGCGAAAGATGTGCCGGTTATGGACGGATTCGCTGACCCTCGGTTAGTTTTTCCTCAGAAAATCATCAATTTTCCCAATTACATGATACAGTTGCCTAGAACAAACGGGCGAATCCTGTCGCGTTATGCGGCGCGCCCGGGGGAAGAGGCGCCGCCCCTGTGAAGGGAGTGCGCCTTCGTTTTGTAAACTGTGCAGCATTAAAGTTAGAGGAGGTGCCGGAATGGCATTCAAATTTACGAACAGTAAAGGTAAGGATTATTTTCTTCACTCGCGAGTCGTCGAACTGAAGGGCGGCCGCAAGCAGCAGCTCTATTTCTTCGCCAAGGAACCGAGTCAGGGCGCGCTCGACGCTGTCCCTTCCGGTTACCAGGTGGCCGAGTCGAAGAACGGCCTACCCGTGTTGAAGAAGCAGCAGGCCTAAACCTGCCTCATAAAAAAGAGCGGAGCCGAAAGCGGCTCCGCTCTTTTTTGATCCCGTGGCTGTTTCCTGCCCACGGCCATAATCAATAGTCCACCTTCGTTTCGGCTAGTGGCTGGAGCCTCTGGCCTCCGGCGAATAGATGTCCGTGTCCCAGTCGCCGTCCACTATCAGGAGACCGGCCGCGCCTTTCTGCGTGCGATAGAGGGCGTGGTCGACTAGCAGATACTCACCCGGCACATCCAGCCCCAGCTCAAAGGTGGAGACGGAGCCCGGCGGCACGTACCATACTTCCTCATTGCTGAGGAATGTTTCCGGCGAACCGGTGTAGACTTTGTCGAATACCTCGCCGATGATGTGGAAGTTCGAGCCGATATTGGGCCCGCCCACACCGAAGAAAACGCGCACCGTCTCGCCGACTTCGGCATGCAACGGATAGATCTTGCTCAGCGCGTTAACGTGGCCGTTGAAAGTGAAGTACTCAGGATTTTCGGCCAGCGCCTTCTCCGCGCTAAAAGGCTGGTGCCCCTTATCGCCATACCGGCCCACCGTGTACCAGTCGCCCTGCATGATGTAGAACTCGCGGTCGACCGGCGGCAGGCCGCCAACCGGCTCGACGAGGATCGCGCCGTACATGCCCTGGGCGATGTGGTGCTGCGGCGGCGGATAGGCGCAATGGTAAACGTAGACGCCGGCATGAAGGGCCTTGAAGCTGAAGGTCTTCGTCTCGCCGGGCAAGACGTTGGTGACGGCCGCGCCGCCGCCGGGGCCGTTGACGGCGTGAAGGTCGATGTTGTGGCCGCTCTTGCTTTCCGGCGGATTGACGAGCGTCAGTTCCACGGTATCGCCTTCCATCACGCGGAGCATGGGGCCGGGCACGGTGTTATCAAAGGTCCAGAAGTCATAGGTGGTGCCGTCGGCCAGTTCGGCCGTGACCTCATGGGTGACCAGGGTGATTTGCACGGTGGTTGGCTCCGTACGAGTGATGGGCGGCGGCACGTTGGCCGGGTCGTAGGCGACGTTGGGGACGTGGGTCGTGTGTGCCGGTTCGAGTGTCGCGGATATGCCAATGCGGTTAACGGCCGTATCGGTGCGCGCGGCCGAAACCTCAAGCGCGGCCGAGGCCGCTGTCAGCTCTTGCTGAAGGGTGTTGGCGCGGATGAAACCATAGACGCCCAGGATGATTCCAAGGGCGGCCAGAACGAGGGCCAGGAGACCCGTCAAACTCTGACGATTCATAATCTTTTCAACTCTCCCAAATAACTCAGTGGAACGTTCTCATGTCAATCTGCGCCCCGACGCCGGATCGAACCATCCAGGGATCGATCCGGCGTTCTCCAGGGCTTGAGAGGCCAGGGCCGGCAACCGAATGCTCATGACGTGAAGCGCACTACGCTCGTATCATGCCGGCCGGTCTCCCAGAATATTCATGATTATATCGTTATTCGATATGATTTACGACATGTCGCCCACGATCCGTATACGGGCGGCGCGACGACGGCAAACCGTTCATCCGTCACCGCTCTGCCCCGGCGGAGCGACCGGCCGCTGAGTTCGTCGATAGATACGTTCGACAGATTAGTGGGAATCAGGCTGACCAGCGCCGCAGCACCACGTGGAAAGACCGCGGGGAGAATGGCGGGGCGGGCGCGTCGGCGACGTGGCAGTCAATGGGCCCGCTGGCTCGGCGGACAGGAACAGGGCACGGGCGATTTTCCGACACTCCAGAGGAGCTGGAAAATCGCCCGTCTGTTTTAGCTATTACTCCGGCGACAATACGACCGGCAGATAGGTCACGGTGTTGATCGTGACATCGACAGAGGCCGTCGCCGACTGACCGTTGGCATCAGTCACCTGAAGGGTGATGACGTTCGGCCCATATCCACCGGCGCGGGTATCGGGTGTCAGCATGACATCCGGGACCATGGCATCCGTGCCCAGAACACCATCGACGTTGGAAGTCCACAGGTAGGTATAGGGGGCAACACCGCCCGTCGCTTCGCCGGCCAGATTCACCATCTCGCCCGGCATCAGCACCGTGCCCGAGATGGGCGAAGTGATCGTCACGTCGGGCAGCGCGGCATCATCGGCCGCGGCGGGCAAGTAGATCATGGCATCATCGGCCATCAGATGCATGGCATCGGTCGCGCGGGTGGGGTTGCCGTCATCCACAAACAGATCGGCCACGAAAACCCAGACCGGAATCAACTCCGCCTGCTCCACCGTTGAAGGCTGCTCATAGTAGGCCAGCGTCGGCAGCGTCACGTCCGACAACACATATTCGTCGGCCCGCGGCGGTTGAGCCACGGCGGTTTCCGGATTTTCCAAAAACGCCTTCCATGCGTCTTCGGCCGAGCGAATAGGTGTTGTAGCGCCGCCGGCGTCCATGACGGCCGGCCGCCAGCCGCCCTTCAGACCAATGACCTCGCCACCATCGCCCATGTAGACGTTCTGGCGCGAGCCAGGGCCCACAACGGACACTTTCGTGCCTGCCTGGTCAATCTGAACGGTGCGCATGAAGCTCATGGCATAGTTCATATCATTTGTCGCCAGCGGCCGCGTCGCCGTCTGGTCGGCCGAGGCCATCTCCGTGACGGACTCCAGCTTCACCGTCGGCGTGATTTCCCGGTCGAAATCGAACACGCCGGGCAGGTTGTCGTGCTGGCCGAGGAAACTGATTACCCGATCCCTGACTTCGCTCTCGCTGTCCGGCAAGTTTCTCGGCCGCTCCGGGTCGGTCCACAATTCATTCAGGTCCTGATAGTAGAACGCACCGCTGACGGCATCGACGCGCACCTGCTTCGCATCCTCATCGCCGCCGACCATGTAGAAGAATCTGCCATCCGGCGACGCCAGAACCTGTGAAGTTAGCCCGAACGCCGCGCCGATATTCTGGACGTAGTTGTCATCGACGGTCGGGGGAGCGAGGCGAAACACCGGCAATTCGCCAATCGCTTCGGCCAGCGGCAGCGGAGCGGGCGTACCGGCCACGTGATCCCAATACCAGAAATAGCCGTTATTGGGGTAATCGGGGCTGACATAGCCCTGGCCCCAAATATAGTCGTTGTAGCTGTCGAGCTCTTCGGCCACAACACGCGCCCGTACTCCGGATGGCTGCTGGTCATCGGTGGCCGAGAACCACGCCTGGGTGACCGTTTTGGCCCCGTGCCCAAAAATCCACCAGCCTTTCGCCCGCATCTGATCGCCCCACGCCCCACCGTCACCGGGATAGACGACATACATCGTGTTGGCGAAGCCGGTCATCAGGTGCAGGCCGTTGAAGGTCGCGTGCCAGTAGGCCACGCTGTTATCATCCAGTACGCTGCACGAATCGAAGGCCAACCATTCCAGGTCGCTATCGCCGAAGGAATGATAGGCATCGCCGGGCGAAAGGTGCCAGTCGGCATTGTTGGTGCTGAAGTAGACCGAACTGAGGTCCTTGTTCCAAAAAGCATCCCACTGGCCCGAGCCGTGGGTGCCGATCATGCCGAGATCGACCGAGTCGATGTAGACATTTTCGGAGCCGCCGGCCGCGGCGCGCTTGAAGTCCGTCTCCCAGGCCAGATTGTTGCCATAGTTAAATCGCTGGACCCAACCGGCATCACCCAATTCGTTATAAAGACCGACAGCTGAGTAATACCAGTTGGCGCGGTCGTCGGCCGTTCCCGGCCAATCGGTGATCCACTCGACGCCGACCTCGGCCGTGCCACCATCATCCGTGGGAGCCTGAGGCTTATCGGGGACGCGTTGCTGCGCCAACCCGATTCCCGAAATCAACAGGACATTCAATAATGCCCCAATGACAAGAAAAAAGATCAGGCGGCCGAGCGTAAAACGCCTCGACCCGGTCCTTTTCCTGTCGCTACCACTGTCCTCATTCTGTTCATCGAACATATTATCCTCCAACAGGGTGATTGACGGGCGGTAATTCGCCCGCACAGCAGGATATGCGAAGAGAAAGTGGGATATCCGGCGCTAGGGCCAAAGCGGAAGCGTCGGCCACTACGATGGATGGCCATGCGTGATAACGAAGCCAGGACGACACCAATCGCCAGTGTAGCACAACGGTTTGGCCTTTATATGAGAGCGAGGCTAGGGAAAGCTTTCACAATCCGCCGGCGCGAACGGTTTGTACGCGGGATACAAACAGAGGTTAATTTAGAGTAATTGGCCGGAGCGCGGGACGTGGAGCACGATGATCAGGCCCATTTGACTCATTCGCTGCGGCGGTTTACCGTATGACCCGGTCAATACCTGGCCCGCGCCAGCAGCATGGCGCCGGGCTTCAAGATTTACTCGTCAGGACAATTGCTACGCCTTGACACGATAAACGCCCCATGCTAGACTGTCGCCAATCACATAGCAAATGACGTTGATTCGGAAGAGTATCCCACAGAGCGGGTCGCAGAGAGCCGGGCAGAAGCTGAAAGACCGGCGTCAGCGCGGTGGGTGAATGGACCGAGGAGTCGCCGGGGTGAAGACAGTGACCACTGCATAGGGGTCAGTAAACAGTAGTCCCGGCCGGTGTGGCCTCCGTTAGCGGGCCAGGGCCTATGAAAGTTGGGCCGACCAGAGTGAAGTCGCGACGCGCGGCTTAAGCAGGGTGGTACCACGGGAGATTTAGACGCTCTCGTCCCTAGTATGGGGACGAGGGCGTTTTTATTTGGCCGGGAGGAAGACGTCCAGGGCGCTCTGGCAAATCGGCGGCGCGTCCCGGCCGGCGACAAGCTATCTTAGTGAAATCATTGATGAAAGGAGAACGATCATGACCGAGAGAACGAAATTCCTGTTGGACGAGAGCAAGCTGCCGGAGGCATGGTACAACATCAACGCCGACATGCCGACGCCGCCGCAGCCGGTGCTGCATCCGGGCACGCTGGAGCCGGTGACGCCCGATTTCCTGGCTGTGCTTTTCCCGATGGCCCTTATCCTGCAGGAGATCAGCGCCGAGCGCTACATCGAAATTCCGGAGCCAGTGCGCGAGGTCTACAAGCTGTGGCGGCCGACGCCCTTCGTCCGCGCCCGCCGGCTGGAGCAGGCGCTCGACACCCCCGCCCACATCTACTTCAAGTACGAGGGGGCCAGCCCGGTGGGGTCGCACAAGCCCAACACGGCCGTGCCGCAGGCCTTCTACAACAAGGAGGCGGGCACAAAGGCGCTGACGACAGAGACCGGCGCGGGCCAATGGGGGTCGGCGCTGGCGATGGCTTGCAGCTTTTTCGACATGGCCCTGGAAGTCTACATGGTCAAGGAATCATATCACCAGAAGCCCTACCGGCGGATCATGATCGAGAGCTACGGCGCGCAGGTCTACGCCAGCCCCAGTAACCGCACCGAATACGGCCGCTCGCTGCTGGCCCAGGACGCCAACGCTCCGGGGTCGCTGGGCATCGCCATCTCCGAAGCGGTGGAGGCGGCGGCCACGTCGGGCGGGGCCAAGAAGTATAGCCTCGGCTCGGTGCTCAACCACGTACTCCTGCACCAGACGGTCATCGGCCAGGAAGCTCTGATGCAATTTGAGATGGCCGACGAATACCCCGACATCATCGTCGGCTGCACCGGCGGCGGCTCCAACTTTGCCGGGTTCGCCTTCCCGTTCATCCACAAGAACCTGACCGAGGGCAAAGAGACGCGGGTCATCGCCGCCGAGCCGGCCGCCTCGCCCAGCCTGACCAAAGGCGTCTACGCTTTCGACTACGGCGACACGGCGCAGATGGCCCCCATCGTCAAGATGCATACCCTGGGCCACACGTTCATCCCGCCCAGCATCCATGCCGGCGGATTGCGCTACCACGGCATGTCCCCGCAGGTCAGTGCCCTGGTCGACGGCGGCTACGTCGAGGCGCGGGCGGTGAAACAGCGCGATACCTTCCAGGCGGCGCTGACGTTCCTGCGGGCCGAGGGCATCATCCCCGCGCCGGAGTCGACCCACGCGATTAAGGTCGCCATCGATGAAGCGCTGGCGGCCAAGGCCAGTGGCGAAAAGAAGGTCATCGCCTTCAACCTGTCCGGCCACGGCCATTTTGACATGGCCGCCTACGAGGCCTATCTCCACGGCAATCTGGTGGATTACGAATACCCGGCCGAGGCCGTGGAAGAGGCGTTACAGCATCTACCCCAAGTTGGGTAAACAGTATTCAGTACGCAGTAAGCAGTAGAGACACTGAACACTGAACGGGACACTGAACACTGGACACAAAACCATGACCACAGATTCAACACGAGTAACCTATTCACCGGCGCTGGACGAGTTTCGCGAATTGGCGCACGGCCCGGCCAATCTGATCCCGGTGACGCGCGAGTTCGCCGCCGACCTGGAGACGCCCGTCTCGGTCTATCTGAAGCTGATGGACGAGCCGGGCGCGTCGTTCCTGCTGGAATCGGTGGAGGGCGGCGAGCAGGTCGGCCGCTACTCCTTCGTCGGCGTCAATCCGCGGGCCACGGTCTCGCTGCGCGGCCGGACGGTGGAACGGAGCGGGGAAGAAAAGGCGAAAGGCAGCGCCCCGGCTTCTTTTGAGCTGGCCGAAGGGCAGGACATTCTCCACGTCCTGAAGGACGAGCTGGCGCGCTATACCGCTGCCGACCTGCCGGGGCTGCCGCGCTTTGCCGGCGGGGCGGTGGGCTACCTGGGCTACGACGTGGTGCGGTTCTTCGAGCGACTGCCGGACACGGCCGCGCCCGTCGATCCGGGTGGGTCTGAAACCCGCCCCTACGATGTGCCCGACGCCATATTCCTGCTGACCGATACGCTGGTAGTCTTCGACCATGCCCGCCACCGGCTGATCCTGCTGGCCAATGCCGGCCTCGACGCCTTCGACGGTGACGTGGAGGCGGCCTACGTCGATGCGCTGCGTCGCATCGACCGGCTGGCCGAGAAGCTGCTGCGGCCGCTGCCCGCCGTGCCGACCCGCCGCTGGGGCGCGACCCACGGCAACGGCCAGGACATCGAGGCCAACATGAGCCGCGAGCGATATGAGGCCATCGTCCGCGAAGCGAAGGAGTATATTGCCGCCGGCGACATCTTCCAGGTGGTGCTGAGCCAGCGCTTCGGCCGGCGCACCAGCGCACACCCGTTCGCCGTCTACCGGGCGTTACGGATGCTGAACCCGTCGCCCTACATGTTCTACTTTAACTTCGCGCCGCTCGATCTGCAAGTCATTGGGGCTTCGCCGGAGATGCACGTGCGGCTGGAGGACGGCGTGGCCGCCGTGCGCCCCATCGCCGGGACGCGGCGGCGCGGGTCCAACCCGGCCGAGGACGCGGCGCTGGCCGCCGAGCTGCTGGCCGACCCCAAGGAGCGAGCCGAACACGTGATGCTGGTCGATCTGGGCCGCAACGATGTCGGCCGGATCAGCGAGTACGGCTCGGTGGCCGTGCGCGATCTCATGACGGTGGAACGCTACAGTCACGTGATGCACATCGTCAGCCATGTCGAAGGGCGCATCCGGCCGGAGCTGGATGCCTACGACCTGATGCGGGCCACCTTTCCGGCGGGCACAGTCAGCGGCGCGCCCAAGGTGCGAGCGATGGCGATCATCGATGAGCTGGAAGGGCAGCGCCGCGGCCTCTATGCCGGAGCCGTGGGCTACTTCAGCCACGACGGCAGCATGGACACCTGCATCGCCATTCGCACGATGGTGATGCAGGGCGACCGGGTGGCGGTGCAGGCCGGGGCGGGCATCGTGGCCGACAGCGACCCGGCGGCCGAGTATCAGGAGTGCGTCAATAAGGCCGGAGCGCTGCTGGTGGCCGTGGAGCGCGCCGAAGCGGGAACACTTTAAAGTACGAATGACGAATTACGAGTTCGGAATATGCTCTTGACTCGTATTTCGCATCTGACGGAAGTTGATATGAACAAGAAAATAGTTTTCAGTGGTATTCAGCCGACGGGCAATATCCATTTGGGCAATTATTTGGGGGCGATTCGCAACTGGGTGGCCCGGCAGGCGGAGAAGGTCAACTACTTTTGCGTGGTCGATCTGCACAGCCTGACCGTGCCCCAGGCCCCGGAGCAACTGCGCTTCGAAACGCGGTCGCTGGCGGCCGTGCTGCTGGCCTGCGGCATCGATCCGCAAGTGAGCACCATTTTCATCCAAAGTCACGTGGCCGCCCACACCGAGGGCTGCTGGCTGCTCAACTGCATCACCCCGCTGGGCTGGTTGCAGCGCATGACGCAGTTCAAGGACAAGTCGGCCCGGCAGGAGAGTGTGCTGACCGGCCTGCTCGACTACCCGGTGTTGATGGCCGGCGACATCCTCTTCTACGACGCCGACGAAGTGCCGGTGGGCGAAGACCAGAAGCAGCATGTGGAGCTGGCGCGCGACATCGCCCAGCGCTTCAATGCCCTCTACAGCGCCGACTTCTTCGTCGTGCCCCAGCCAATCATCCCCAAGGTCGGCGCGCGCGTCATGGGCCTGGACGATCCGACAGTGAAGATGTCGAAGAGCCTGGCCGACAAGCGCGGCCACGCCATCCGCCTGCTCGATGAGCCGGATGAGATCCTCTACGCCTTTAAGCGGGCCGTCACCGACAGCGGCCGCGAGATTCTTTTCTCCAACGATCCGGAGCGAGCGGGAGTCAACAACCTGCTGGGCATCTACCAGGCGGTCACGGGCAAGGACAACGCGACGGTGGAGGCCGACTTTGCCGGCGCGCGCGGCTATGGCGACCTGAAGATGGGCGTGGCCGAGGTCGTCATCGAGACCCTGCGGCCGATCCAGGCCCGCTATCAGTTGCTGATGGACGACACGGCCGAGCTGGACCGGCTGCTGGCCTATGGGGCCGAACAGGCGCGGGCCGTGTCGCAGCCGAAGGTGGATGAGATGAAGCGAATGATGGGGCTGGTATTGCCGGGATGAGCGGCCGGTTGTGGTCGCGGGTTGAAACCCACCGCCATAAACCGCAGCGCGTTAAAGCAAACAGAGTGATACATTGGTAATAATTCCCATAGGACAGTCCCCCGTTCGGGTTACAATAGAGCCAGAAGCCGCGCTGATTTTTTCGTGGCTACTTTTTGTGTCTCCTGACACAGGGGGTTTCTGATGAGACGAACTGCTCTATTGCTTTTACTAACGGGTCTGCTCGTGGGATGCGACAATGCACCCGGCCAACCGGTCGCCACACCCTTGCCACCCGCGCCGACGGCCGACGACGGCCAACAGCCGACGGCCAAGCCGTCTATTGCGCCGACATCGACCGACGCCGCCCTGGCGACGCTGCCCCTTTCGCCCACGGCCGAAGCACCCACCTCAGCGCCCACGCAAACGCCTTTGCCGACTGACGAACCGCCGCCGGCCTCGCCCACAACCGCAGCGCCTTCGGCCGAACCGCCCACATCGGAGCCGACAGCCGTCAGCCTCTTCGCCCCCGGCCAACAGGACGGCGCGTCGCTGGCCGCCGGGAATTCGCTGGCCTATCTGATCGACGGGCGACGGTTCCAGCCGATCATCCTCTTCGTGGAACCAACAAATGAGCTGGACGTGGCCCTGTCCGCCTACGTGGGCGACCAGACCGGGCAGACGACGCCGGAAGGCATCACCCCGCCGGCCGCGGCCGACAACGCGCTGTCCGGCCGGCCGGAAATCCTGGTGCTCAGCCCGGAGGCGGACGGGCTGCATACGCTGGTGGTGCGCGCCGTGGCCGGGGACGGTTCATTCGCGGCCCACCTGTTTGACCTGACGACGCCCGCGCCGGGCGTGGCCGTGCAACAGCCGGACATATTGGCGGCCGGGGCGGAGAAGGTCTATGAGGTGACTTCGCATGGGGCGCGGCCGTTGATCGCCGTGGCCGACCCGACCGACCAGGCCGACATCGCCCTCGACATCCTGAGCGCGGATGGGACGCTGCTGACGACGGCCAACTTCAGCGGCCCCGGCGGCGTAGAGACGGCCTACATTTTGCCGCTGGGCACGACCTCCTATCAGGTGAAGGTGCGCGAGGCCAACGGCCAGGCAGCGGCGTTTCAGATTTTGGTGGTCACGCTGGAATGAAACAGGTATCAGGAATTGCCACTGCGTCCAAGAGGCTCTGCCAATTCCTGATTCGTAATTAATAGGTGTTGGAGGCGAGATGGTACTGGTCATCGATAACTACGATTCATTTACCTACAATCTGGTGCAATATCTGGGGGAACTGGGGGCCGACGTGCGCGTTGTCCGCAACGACGCCATCACGCCGGACGAGATCGCCGCCCAGCGGCCGACCCACATCGTCATCAGCCCCGGCCCCGGCACACCCGACGACGGCGGCGTGTCCAACGAAGTGATACGGCGGTTCGGGCCGACGACGCCGGTGCTGGGCGTATGCCTGGGCCACCAGTGCATCGGCCAGGTCTACGGTGGGGTGGTGTCGCGCGCGCCAAGACTGATGCACGGCAAGACCTCCTCCGTCTACCACAACGGCCACGGCCTGTTCAACGGCGTGCCCAGCCCGTTCACGGCCACCCGCTACCACTCGCTTATCGTCGAGGAAGCGCTGCCGGAGACGCTGGCCGTGACCGCCTTCACCCGAGACGGCGAGGTCATGGGCCTGCAGCACCGCGAATACCCGGTCGTCGGCGTCCAGTTCCATCCGGAGAGCATCCTGACCGAACACGGCAAGCGGATTTTGCAGAACTTTTTGAGCATGTGACAGCAGCAGACGGATTAGGAAAAGAAGAATACACAGATTCACAACCTCTGCGTCAAGCGCTTCACCGCCCGGTATAAAGCGAACCGTGACCCAGAACCCCTGGCTCATCATCTGTGAAATCCGTGTAATCTGTGGATAAAATTCTTCCTGTTCTTATTCACGTTTCACACCTTACGGGAGTAACCCATGACTGAGATAACCCACGGCTTTGAATTACTACGCGACGAGACCATTCCGGAACTGAACACGCGCGCGCGCCTCTGGCGCCACGCGCGAACGGGCGCGCAACTCCTGTCGCTGGAA
This sequence comes from Promineifilum sp., assembly GCA_017983515.1. Classification (GTDB taxonomy): domain Bacteria; phylum Chloroflexota; class Anaerolineae; order Promineifilales; family Promineifilaceae; genus Promineifilum. The sequence continues at coordinate 70,042 of JAGOBF010000006.1, forward strand.
AACGACGACGAAAACAAGGTATTCGGTATCAGCTTCCGCACGCCGCCGGCCGACTCGACCGGGCTGCCCCACATCCTGGAGCACGTCGTGCTGGCCGGGTCGCGCAAGTACCCCCTGAAGGACCCGTTCTTCGAGCTGGTCAAAGGCTCGCTGGCGTCGTTCGTCAATGCGATGACCTACCCCGACAAGACCATCTATCCGGCGGCCAGCACCAACTTGCAGGACTTCTATAACCTGCTCGATGTCTACGTCGATGCCGTATTCTATCCGCTGCTGTCGCCGGAGAAGCTGGCCCAGGAAGGGTGGCACTACGAACTGGAGGCGGCCGACGCTCCCCTGACCTATAAAGGGGTCGTCTTCAACGAGATGAAAGGCGCTTACTCGTCGCCCGACAGCTTGCTCAACCGCTATAGCCAGCAGGCCACCTTCCCCGACACGACCTACGGCGTCGATTCCGGCGGCGACCCGGCCGTCATCCCCGACCTCACCTACGAGCAGTTCAAGCGCTTCCACGAGACCTATTACCATCCCTCGAATGCGCTCCTGTTCTTCTATGGCGACGACGACCCCCAGGAGCGGCTGCGGCGAATGAATGGCTATCTGTCCGAGTTCGAGGCCATCGAAGTCGATAGCGCCATCTCCCCGCAGGCGTCTTTTGCCGCGCCGCAGGTAACCCGGTTTCCATATGGCACCGACGGCGAACAGGCCGACGGCGACGAGCCGCCCAAGGCGTTTATCGAGGTCAACTGGCTGCTGCCGGAGTATGAGGATACGGCGCTGGTCATGGCCCTGGAAATCCTCGGCCATGCCTTGCTGGGCACGCCCGCCTCTCCGCTGCGCAAGGCGCTGATCGACTCCGGGCTGGGCGAGGACGTGCTCGGCGGCCTGGCCAACTTCACGCGGCAGATGACTTTCTCGGCCGGGCTAAAGGGCGTGACCACGGCCGACGCCGACCGGGTGGAGCCGCTCATTCTGGAGACGCTGGGCGCGCTGGCCCACGACGGCTTCGACCCCGACATGATCGGCGCGTCGGTCAATACCATCGAGTTCGCGCTGCGCGAGAATAATACCGGCCGCTACCCGCGTGGGCTGGCCCTGCTGGTGCGGGCGCTGGACACATGGCTCCACGACCGCGACCCGCTGGCCCCGCTGGCCTTCGAGGCTCCGCTGGCGGCGGTCAAGGCGCGATTGGCGGCCAAACCGGCCTACCTGCAAGCCCTCATCCGCCAGTATCTGCTCGACAACCCCCACCGCGTGACCGTTATCCTGGAGCCGGACCCCGAACTGAACCGGCGGCTGGAAGAAGCGGAGCGAGCGCGATTGGAGCAGGAGCGGGCAGCCATGAGCGACGACGACGTAGCCACCGTGATCGCCAACGCGCGAATGCTGCAGGAACAGCAGAATCTGCCCGACCCGCCGGAGGTACTGGCAATGCTGCCCAGCCTGAAACGGAGCGATCTGGAACCGCAGCACAAGCCCATTCCCCTGACGCTCGACACCATTAGCGGGGCGCGCGTGTTCTACCACGACCTGTTCACTAATGGCATCGTTTATCTCGACCTGGGGTTGGACCTGCGCGCGCTGCCCGTGGAATTGCTGCCCTACGCCGAGCTATTCGGTCAGGCGCTGCTGGAAATGGGCACGAACGCCGAGGACTTCGTCAAGCTGTCGCAGCGCATCGGCCGCACGACGGGCGGCATCTACCCCACAACATTGATCGCCCCGGTGGTCGAAGAAAGGACGAATTCCGGCAGGGACGGAGCTGAGACTCGCCCCTACGGTGAGGCGGTCGCCTACCTGATGCTGCGCGGCAAGGCCACACCGGAGCGCACGCCGGAGTTGCTGGCCATCCTCCACGACGTGCTGCTGTCGGCCCGGCTGGACAATCGCGAGCGCTTCCGCCAGATCGTGCTGGAGGCCAAGATCGGCGCGGAGTCCGGGCTGGCCCCGGCCGGTCATCAGGTGACCAACACCCGGCTACGCGGCCACTTCCATCCGGCCTATCGCATGGAGGAAATGGTCAACGGCGTCGAGAATCTGCTGTTTCTGCGGCGGTTGGCCGAGCGCATCGACAGCGACTGGCCGGGCGTGCTGGCCGACCTGGAGGCGGTGCGCGGCCATCTGGTCAACCGGGCGGGGATGATCGCCAACGTCACGCTGGACGAGACCCCCTACGCCGCCTTCGCGCCCCAGTTGGCCGGCTTCCTGGCCGGGCTGCCGGACGACTCTTCCAGACCACCGAGATTTTCAGAAACCCTCAGCGATCTGCCGGCGCTGCCGCGCCACGAGGGGCTAACCTTCCCGGCTCAGGTTAATTACGTCGGCAAGGGAGCCGATCTCTATCGCCTGGGCTATCAACTCGATGGCTCGATTGCCGTCATCAACAACCTGCTGCGAACGGGTTATTTGCTGCAAAAGATTCGGATCCAGGGTGGAGCCTACGGCGCATTCGCCACGTTCAGCCCCATTTCCGGGGTGTATACTTATCTCTCCTACCGCGATCCAAACCTGACCGGCACGCTGGATGTCTATGACGCCACGGCCGGCTATCTGCGTGGGCTCGAACTGAGCGATGATGAACTGACCCGGTCGATCATCGGCGCGATCGGCTCTATCGACGCCTATCAGTTGCCCGACGCCAAAGGTTACACGTCGCTGACGCGCTACCTGACGGGCGAGACCGACGAGCGCTTGCAGCGATTCCGCGACGAAGTTCTGAGCACGACAACGGCCGACTTCCAGGGGTTGGCCGGCGTGCTGGCGGCGGTGAAGGATGCCGGGGACGTGGTCGTGTTGGCCGGCCGCGAGGCGGTTGAGGCGTCGGGTCTGGAGTTGGCGGTAACAAAGGTAATGTAGTTGGTTCATTGCCGGCCAGCCTGCTGACCCATTTCGGCGGGCTTTGGGCTTTTCTGGCGGCGGAGATGTCGTTCGAGTTTGTCGGCCCGGTCTACATGGGTGACACCGTAACGGCCGAGTCGGAGATGGTCGAGGTTAGCGAGCGAGATTGGGTGCGGCTGGCCGGTCGGGTCATTGGCCCCGGCGGCAACGAGGTACTGCGGGCGACGATCCGCAGTTATCCGGGACAGTTCGATACCTGGAAACCGAGTTTCTCCGAAGAAGCTCGGTTTCTACTTTCGAGACATCTTCTAGGAAGAAAGCCCATCCACTAGAAAGACCAGCGCCAGTCCCAGCAACGGCCCTTGGGCCAACCGCCCAGCGGGCAGTGTCAGGTGGAAGTCAAAATCGCCCGTGCCCACTTCGAGCAGGCCGATCGGCTCCGGCAGGTCGGCCGCTTCCGGGTCCACTGTCGACGACAAGCCCGACGTCTCCATGTCATAAAGGATCAGCAGCGGCCCTTCTCCTCCCGTCCAGCATAACCCCAGCCATTTATACCCTTCCACTTCGATGACCAGCCGGTCGAACGTGGCTCCCGCCGCCGCCGGCGGCGGCCGCAACGCCCCGGTACCGCTCGACAAGTCCAGCGCGGTGATCAGCGCGTAGACCGCGTGCTCATAGATGACGGCGTAGTTCTGCTTTTTGTCCGGGCGGCGGTCGTCGAGGAGGGGGAGATCCATCGTCGCCACGCGCTCCCCATCCGGGCGGGCAAACCGCACCTGAGGGGCCTCCGGCAGCCACGGGCTGCCCTGGTCGGACACCAGCAGGAGTTGATCGGCGCGATCATAGAGATGATAACGCCGCCCCGCTTCACCCTCCGCGGGCAGTCGTCGGATTTGATAGGAAACCATAGCCTCATATTCTAACCACATTCGCGAAAGTGTCGAAAATTTACTAGCACATACGTTCTACTTTTTATTACAATGGGTCTACCTTGGCGATCCAAATGCGGCCGGTAACTCATGAAACAAAACGTGCCCCCCAGCGAAAGCGACCGAACACGCGTCCAAAGTCTGATCGATCTGGAGCTATCGTCGAGTCTGCCGCCCTATGACCGCCTGCTTCTGGCCATCTTGCGACAGACCATCATCGATTATTTTGATGACGATCCCACCGAGCAGTTGAGCGCGTCCCTGTATTTTGCCCAATCGCCGTTCTACCGGGCCGTTTTACAGCGCTTCAATCTGCCGGAAGACATATTGCCCATCGGCGTCGATCTGACCGACTTCAGGAGAAAAGAGAAAATGAACCGTGATTGTGAGCCGGAACCGTTGATCCTTGAGACGCTTGTCCGCCGGCTGTCGGGGACGCAGTTGAAGATCGTGCTGACGATGGGCCTGCTGCCCCAGCCGGTAGTCACCCGGCGGATCAGCCTGAAGTGCGAGGTATCGCGCTCCACAACCCTGGGGGCCCTGCAGCATCTGGCGCAGCAGGGGCTGGTCATCCGTCACGAGATCGACGGCCGCGCGGCGTGGTCGCTGCCGGACAGCGTGCGCCGAGTGGTGGATGTGGTATGGGGCGCTTAGGGGATCACGCTCGCGGCCGCCAGATACTCGCCGCCAGCCTCTCAACGCCGGTGGCTTCGTCCCAGGCCACAACCCGAATCCCCCGCTCCCGGCTCTCCCGCCCGATCGTCGCCGTCATCCGGCGATCGTACGCTAAAAATCGTGACCACATCGTCGCGCCATCAGGCAACGCCAGCACCGCGGCCTTCATCTCTGCCCGGCTCGCGGCCGTTTCCCATTCCCGCGCGCGGCTCATCTCGTCCCTCTCCAGGCAAATGACGCACTCGGCCGGGACGGCCCCCACCAGTACCGACGGATGAGTGATACCGCCGTCGATGATCAGCGGCGCGTCGGGCTGCCCGGACAGGTCGGCCGCCAACAGGTCAAGCGTCTCGGCGTTGGCAGCCCGGTAGAGAGCGTCGAATTCCGGCCAGGGCTGCGCCAGCATCCAACCCAGCGGGTCTTCAGCCGAGAACCAGGCGGTGGTGGCCGGGTGGCGCTGCGGGTTGATGGTGTAACGGCCGAAGAAGGCCTCGTCCATGTCGTAGACGGCGATGCCCGCCCGCGCGGCTACGGCCCGGCTGACGGTCGATTTGCCCGAGCCGGAGCCGCCGATGAGCCAGAGGAGATGCCGCCGCTCCCAGAGCGTGTCGCGGGCGTGTTCGATCAGTTCCTCATTTGTCGCGAACAACTCAACATCCCCCGTCACTTGGAGTGCCCGGCAAATATTCCAAGATCACTCGCCAGCGAGCCAGCTTCTGTTCGTAGGTGAATCCGGCGTTGGCCGGGCTGGTGGACGGCAAGCTGTGGAAGGCCAACCGCTGGCTGACGGTCGCGGGCAGATCGGGCAATACCCTCTTGCGAAAGACCTGCTCCGACTTTTTGCCGTTGAAACAGATGGCCCGAATAGCCGGGTGCGCGCTCAGAAGCGCCAGAAAGTCGTTCGGTTCTTCCGTCTCGGCCACGATGCTGGCATCGAGACTGCCCGGCCGCACACAGGCCATCAGGCTGTCCCACAGAGCAATGCCGGTATCGGCCAGGCGCTCAACGCGCTGCGGATATTCGGCCCCCGCCGGCACGCCGGTCAAATCTTCCATGATCGGCCAGAAGTGATTGCGCGGATGGGCGTAGTATTGTTGCCGCCGCAGCGACATCGCTCCCGGCATCGATCCCAGGATCAGGAGGCTCGAGTTGGCGGTGATGATGGGCGGAAAGCTGACGACCAGCATAGAAACCCTACGGCGCTTCCACCGTGATCTGAATCTGATGCGGCTCCCCGACGTAGTTGCTGTCCTCGATCACGATCAGCCGCAAGTAGTAGGTCCCCGGCGGCAGCCCCTCGGCCTGCAGCCATTCCAACTGCCCATTAACCACCGGCGTGTTGTGCGTCTCGCCCAGAGTCAGCCACTGCACGTCCGGCCCGTTGGGGATGCCCAGCTCGATCTTGTAGAACTCGACCACCGCCGGGTCGAAGCTGGCCGTGCCGACGATGGGCAGGTTGCCGCTGATTGTGTCGCCATCCTTGGGCGAGGTGATGCGCCACACCGCCGTTTGGCCCGCGCCCAACCCCAAGGCCAGCAACTCCTCCGTGCAGGCCGACGTCGGCAAAATGGCGATGTTGTTGGCTTGCGCCCATTCGTGGGCCGGCTTGACGCTTTCTGGGTTGCGTGGCGGCTCCAGAAATACCTGCGGCGCGGCCGTTGGGGGCAGCAGATCCAGCGCCGTCCCCTCGGCAAAATGGCAGAACAGTTGCGGCGGCGGCTGATCCTCCAGTTGCTCCGGCGGGATCAGGGCCACGGCCTCCGGCGACGGCGGCGGCAAGGGGATCGCCACGGCGCGCCACACGGCCGGATCCAGCTTCTCCCACACCACGGCCGGCCGCTCGGCGGGCGGCACAGGCGTCGGCGGCAAGGCGCTCTCCAGGAATAACTCCTGGCCCGCCGGCACACAGTCGATAGACCCCACCGTCGCGCTCGTCAGGGCGCATAGCGGCCGCTCGGCCAGCCCCGCCGGGCGAATGAACTCCGCCGGCGGCACCAGCCCGTTGACTTCCAGGCCGGCGACAAGACCGCCGTTGCTGTAGACCGCTTGCATGTAGCTGCCCCACAGCGGCGCGGCCCCTTCCAGGCCACTGATGTTGATCATGGGGCTGTTGTCGGTATTGCCCGTCCACACGCCCACAACCAGTCCCGGCGTGTAGCCCATTGTCCAGTTGTCGCGGAAATCGTTGGTTGTGCCCGTCTTGGCCGCTGCCGGGAAAGGTAGCTCCATCGGATTGGGGCGGCCCATGGCCGGGACGCGGGCGTCGTCGTCGTCGAGGATGTCGCTGATCAGGTAGGCGACGCGCTCGTCGATGAGCCGCTGCGGCTCGGCCGGCGTGTACTCATAGAGCAGCTCGCCATTCGTGCGTTCCACGCGCAGAATCGATACCGGCGTCACGCGGTTGCCGCCGTTGGCCAGCGCGGCGTAGGCCGTGGTCAGCTCCAGCGGCGTCACTTCGCCGCCACCCAGCGTCAGCGACAGGCCGTACTGGCTGGAGTCACCCGTCCACGAATCCAGCCCCAGGGCCCGGCCGAACTCCAGCAGGCGGGGCACGCCAATGTCTTGCAGCAGCAGCACGGCGGCGATGTTGTAGCTATTGGCCAATGCGTCGCGCAGCCGCACCGGGCCGTGGAACGCGCCGTCGTAGTTGGCGGGCACATAGGCCTCGCCGGTCAACTGTTCATACTCCACCGGCACGTCCCACAGGATGTCGGCTGCCGTCCAGGTGGGGTCGGCCCCTTCGCCCGGCGACAGTGCCGCGGCATAGGTCAACGGCTTGATGCTGCTGCCCGGCTGCTGCGGCGACAGGGTCACGTTAACGTGGCCGTCGATGGTTTCATCCTTGTAATCCACGCTGCCCAGCATTGCCAGAATCTCGCCGTTGCCCGGCTTCATCGCCACCAGCGCGGCGTTGGTCAGATGCTTGGCCGGATCGACCAGCATCACGTGTTGGCGGGCCAGGTCCTCGGCCAGCCGCTGGAAGTTCATATCCAGGGTCGTCGTCACCCGCAGCCCGCCGTTGGCGACCATCTCCGCGCCGTAGAGTTCCTCTAGTTGCTGGCGCACGTAGACGGCGAAATGCGGTGCTTCCAGGCTCACTTCCTGGGCGGCGAAATTAAGCGGCTCCAGATAGGCGGCCTCGGCCGCGGCCTGGTCGATGAAATTCTCGCTGACCATCAGGTTGAGAATGAGCCACTGGCGCTCTCTGGCCCCCTCCAGATTGGTGAACGGATCCAGATCGACCGGGCTTTGCGGCAGGCCGGCCAGCAGGCTGGCCTCGCCCAGCGTCAGCTCCGCTGCGGACTTGCCGAAATAGGTGCGCGCCGCCGCCTCCACCCCATAGGCCAGATTGCCGTAGTAGATCTCGTTCAGATACATCTCCAGGATTTCGTCCTTGCTGAAATCCCGGTTCATCATCCAGGCCAGCACGATTTCCTTGATCTTGCGCTCGTAGGAGACCGACGTGCGCTCCTCGTAGTCGAAAGCCACGTGACGCACAAGTTGCTGGGTGATGGTGCTGCCGCCGACCGGCCGGGCGTCGGGGTTGCGCACATTTGCGATGACGGCCGCGGCCAGCGACGGCGCGTCGAGGCCGATGTTCTCGTAGAACGTATCATCCTCCACGGCGATGGTGGCCTGCACGAAGTGGGGCGGAATCCGGTCGAGGGGCACGCGGGTGCGCTTGCCCTCGCCGAAGATCTCCCACAACACTTCGCCGTGGCGGTCGGTGATCTGCGTCGTCTCGAATGTCTCGCGGTCGCCGGCCGTCTCCAGCCCGGCCAGGCCGGACTCTATCTCGCGCGACCAATTGGCATAGACCAGGCCGCCGGCGGCGGCCGCGCCGCCCACGACGACGACCAGGATCAGGGCGATGACGCTCAGAATCGCGCCGCCGATGCAGCCGCAGCCGCGCTTGGGGCGCGCCGGCGGCGGTGTGGCGGGAACGTATTGAACGGGGGGTTGCGGATTAGTCTGCATATATGAGATAAGACGAAAAATAAGGGCCGATTGGTTCCAGCTCCCAGTGTAAGAGAAAGCGGCCAGGGTTGCTATGCGCTTAAGAAACGTTTAGGCGATGCTCAGATGACGGACGGGCGGCTGGGCCCTATGAGACGGGTGCGCGGTGCTTTTTTGGCCGCTAATGGCTCAAAGCATAGATAATTCCACAACCAGATGAAATGATGATGCCCAAAAATATAGCTAACAACACGACGCTCAAGGAGCAGCCACGCATGCGCTCAAATCCGCTTGGGCTGGGTCGCAGGCTGGGCTGGACGGTGGCGAAAAAGTACAGGATCCGGCCGCGGTGAAATGATGCAAATCTCCACGACAAGGCCGCGGCGACGGCGCTTAGCACGCCAAAGAAGAACCCTCGTAGATAAGGCTCGCTCCCTAGCAAGGGGAAAAAGAATAGTTCCAGAAACTGATCGAAAATAAAATTGATGAGGTCGCCCACTAGCCCTCCCAGGCATACCTGCTCTCAATCTCATTACCGTTACAGATGAACTGACACTACCGATGGAACGAAGCCATTATACCAGAATCCCCTGTCGATTGCCGCCACTTTTCGCCCTTTTCCGCACACCGCCCCCAACCCGGCCACTCCTTCTCTGGCGACCAAACAAAAAAGAGGGGCATGAAGCCCCTCTTGGTCAATACCTGTCGCAGCGGGTGAATGTTACCCCCGCCGCAGCAACACGACGCCGATCACCGCCAGCACCACCAGCACGGCAGCCACACCCACAATGATCAGGCCCAGGTTGCCCAGGCCGCCGGATTCGGCCGGGGTGGCTTCCTCAGCCACGGCCGTCGTTTGATCGGCCGCCGTGTCCACCGCTTCGGTGCGGGCCGAGTCGGCCACTTCCGGGGCCGTCGTCAGCCCAAACGACACCGTGTATGACTCGCCGTTGTCTATCGCCACCGCCCAGTTGTCCTCTGTCGTCGCCGCGAATCCGGCCGGCGGGTAGAGTTGCAGCTGGTAGGAATCGGCCTGCGTCAACTCGAAGCAATGCGGCTCGCTGGCTCCGTCGGTGATGTAATTGGACACCGTCGTCCCGCCGCGGGCCAGCGCAATGGCCGCGTCGGCCACCAGCGCTTCGCCCTCGTTGCGCTGGCCGTCGGCGTTGGCGTCGTCGAAGGTCGCCACGCAAATGGTGCCGGCCAGCGCCTCGACGGGCACAAAGTCGGTCGTCGGTTCGACGGATGGTGTCTCGGCGGCGGTTGCGACGCTCGCATCGCCCTCAGCCGGGGTGCCTGCCGCCGCTTCGTCCGGGGTTGCGTTCGGATCGACAGTGGCGTCGGACGCAGCGCCGGCCGTCTCGTCGACCGTCGTTTCCGGCGTGGGCGAGGCCGCGTTCGCTGCCTGGATCAGAATCTCGTCCCCCGGATTGATGAACGCCGGATTGTTATTGAGCTCGCGCAGATAGGGCAGCGCGTCTTCGGGGGCCATGCCCAGCACCGAGGCATACTGGATGGCGATGCCCCACAGCGAATCGCCAGACTGCACGACGTGGACAATAGCTCCGTCGGCGCGCGGCGTGGGTGGGACGATAGTGGCCGCCGGTTGGGCGGCGATCGCCGGTGCGGCGGCCTGCCCCTGGGCCGGCGCACCGGGCGGCGCGGCCACAGGGGCCGTCTCGTTTAGGGCGAAAAGGCCCGGCAAGTCATAGAAGAAGCCGTTGTTGGGATAGGGGTACGTCGACGCCATCTCGATCCAGATGGTCATATTGGGCTGGGTAGCCACGAAGTCGAAGATGAACGTCGGGTAGGCCAGGTAGAACGGGTCGATCGTCTCGGCCGTCCACCAGCCGCTATAGTTGATGGCGCTCTCGTTGCGCCAGGCGGCCCCCACCGGGCTGGCCCCCAGGCGCACGCGGCCGCTGTCTTTGCGGAAGGGGGCGACCTTGTGACCGTCCTTATAATCTTCAAAAATATCGACGAATATGGGCGCGACCAAGCGATACTTGCGACCCACTTCCAGATTCTCGACGTCCTGCGAAATGGCCGCCCACATAGGGGCATAGGCCTTGAACACCTTCATCGTGTAGATGCCGTCTCGCCAGAAAATCTCTTCGCCGGCCGGAATACCGCCCGTGGCGTTCCAGACGACGGTTTCGGGGCGCGCTGTGGGCCACTCGCCGCCGAAGATCAATTCGTTGTCCGACCAGTGCATCTGCCAGCCGTTGGGTACGACGATTTCGGCGATGCCGTCCTGATTGTAATGGCCGTTCTCAAAGCCGGGGTTCTCCAGCAAATTCGGCCCCAGGTCTTGTGCCCGCGCCGGCCCGGCGAAAACGGCCAACCCGGCGAGCAGCAGACTCAGAACGGCCAGCAGCGGCAAATATGTCTTGCGCATCGTGTTACTCATTCTCCTCAAAATTGACGGCCCGCCGCGCGGCCAACCCACGGAGACGGACAAAGACTGAGCGCCGGGCGCTCCCGAACAGACAGCACGCAATCTTAGCAGCACATTCCCGCGTATACCACATTTGGCCGAGCAGCATGAGAACCAGCTTAACAGGCCGGCCGGGGCGCGGGCCCGCCTGACGTTGGTTTCTGAGCCGCAAATCGGGCTTCGGAAGAGACTGGTTAGCCGAGAACCTCGGTTTCTGCTTAGCGCCGGCCCGTTCTATGAATGAAATAAAGGCGCACTACTGATAAGATAAAGGTGGGGATTGATAAGATTTACTGTCTGAGGGAGCAAACGAAGGAGTTTGACAATGAGTAACTTTGGCCACACCTTTGATCGCCTCGACAAGGCGATCACGACCTGGATGGCGCGCTATGGCCTGTTGTTGCTGCGCCTCAGTCTGGGGCTGGTGTTCTTCTGGTTCGGCTTTCTCAAGTTTTTCCCCGGTCTCAGCCCGGCCCAGGACCTGGCGACGCGCACCATCGAAACTCTGTCCTTCGGGCTGATCAAGCCGGATGTATCGATCTATATTCTCGCCGTGTGGGAATCTCTCATTGGCCTGGGCCTGCTACTCGGCCGCTTCATGCGCGTCACGTTGCTGCTGCTGTTCCTGCAAATGCTGGGCACAATCACGCCCATCTTTCTCTTCCCCCACGAAGTGTTCCTCCACATCCCTTACGCGCCGACACTGGAAGGGCAGTACATCATCAAGAACCTGGTGCTGATCAGCGCCGGGCTGGTGCTGGGGGCCACGGTGCGCGGCGGCGGCATGGTTGTGGAGCCGGGTGAGCCGATTGAGAAGCCGGGGGCGGCGCTGCCCGAAGCCGAGACGGCCGGCCGCTGACAGTACCGTCTACCTATAAAGGAAAGGGGGCGAAGAACGTTATCTGCAGATGACACAGATTAAAGAAAGTGCTCCTCTACAATCTGTGAAATCTGCAGATCATCACGCTTCTTCCCTATATTTTCGCGCCCCGGGCCTCTCCAATTATTCTACTTTTGCCTTTTCCACCGGCGCGTGGTCGGCGACAGGCAGCTGCATCCAGACCGGGGCCGCTTCGCCGGTGATGAGTCGCGCTCCTTGCCGCCGGGTCAGGTAATTCCAGCCCCACTGCGTCATCACTTTCAGCTTGTTGTCGAACTCGATCAGGAAGTTGATGTGCACGAAGACCCAGATGAGCCAGGCCGGCAGGCCCGCGAAATGCAACCGGCCGATGTCGGCCACGGCCCGGTTGCGGCCGATGACGGCCAGCATCCCCTTGTCCTTATAATGGAACGGGCGAATCTCCTTGCCAAACCGCCGCCGCCGCAATACGTCGGCGGCGTAGTCGCCCATCTGCATGGCGACCTGAGCCACGCCCGGCAGCGGCTCGCCCGTCTGGTGGGCGAAGTGGGCCAGGTCACCAATGACGAAAATGTCGTCGTGGCCCGGCAGCGTCAGATCGGGCCGCACGATGATGCGGCCGGCGCCATCCCGTTCGGCCGCCGCCCGGTGGGCCAGCACGTCGCTCAGCGGCGAGGCCTTGACGCCCGCGCCCCACAGTACGGTATAGGTCGGGAGGAGCGTTTGCTCGTCCGTTTTCGTATCGCGTACTATCACGTAATCGTCGGTGATCTCCGTCACCAGGGCATTTGTTTGGACCGTCACGCCCAGGTCGCGCAACGATTCCGCCGCCACGGCCGACAAGTCCAGCGGGTAGGCAGCCAGGATGCGATCCAGACCTTCGATCAGAGTGATGCGCGCTTCGGCCGGATCGATAGAGCGAAACTCGCCGCGCATGGTGCGGTGGGCCAGCTCGCCCAGCGCCCCGGCCAGCTCGACGCCCGTGGGGCCACCGCCGACGATGACGAATGTCAGCAGGGCGCGGCGGCGGGCGGGGTCGGTCTCGCGCTCGGCGGCCTCGAAGGCCAGCAGCACGCGCCGCCTGATCCTGACCGCGTCCTCGATGGTTTTCAGACCTGGCGCGCGTTCTTCCCACTCGGCATCGCGGCCGAAATAGTGGTGGCTCGCGCCGGTGGCAACGATCAGGGCGTCATAGGCCACCTCGTCGCCGTCTTCTAATATAACGACCTTACGCTCGGCGTCGATGTCGATGACCTGTCCGGTCAGAAAGCGCGCGTTCTTCTGGTTCTTCAGCGCCGCCCGCAACGGGGAAGCGATGTCCTCAGGCGACAAACCACCGGTTGCCACCTGATATAATAGCGGCTGGAACAGGTGGAAGTTGCGCCGGTCGATCAGGGTGATCGCCACCGGCGCGCCGGCCATTGCCTTGGTCGCATATAGCCCGCCGAATCCGCCGCCCACGATAACGATTTGTTCCTTGTGCTTGCTCATTTTCATCTCTCTCATTTTCGTCGCCTAGGCAACGATTGATTACTTCTCTCCTCATCCGACGCGGCCGGGCGCGGCTATCTTACCTCACATTGTGCCGGATTTCACAATCATCCGCCCAGAACCCCGGTTTTTCCGGAAAACTCAGCTCTGCCCTCTGAAAACCCTGAGAGAACAGCCCCGACCCTTGCCCGCAACCTCTATTGTCGATACAACCTCTCTGAGGCGCACCAACGCGCCTGAGTTAATTACAAGGAGTGTAAATTTATGCCCATTCGACACGCAGAAGCCCAATGGGAAGGCACATTGAAAGACGGCGGCGGTCACCTGAAGCTGGAGAGCGGCGTCTATGAAGGCCCCTACACCTGGGCCGACCGCTTTGCCGACGGCGGCGGCGCCAACCCCGAAGAGCTGCTGGGCGCGGCCCATGCCAGCTGCTATGCCATGTTCCTGTCGGCCGTCCTGACCCGCAATAACTTTCCGCCGACGCGCATTGACACCAAGGCTTCCGTCCATCTGGGCGACGGCCCGACCATCACCCGCATCGATCTGGATGTGGTCGCCGAAGTGCCCGGCCTGGACGGAGACACATTCCAGGAGTACGCCCAGGAAGCCAAGGAAAAGTGTCCGGTCTCGAAGGCGCTGGCCGCCGTGGAAGAGATCGTGCTCACGGCGACGCTGATCAGCTGACGCGCCCCTCCCGCATCCCAAAACGTATCCGGCCCGCTCGATAACTCATCGGGCGGGCTTTTTTTTGGCGGGCTTGCGCCGGTTGTAATGTGAGAGGCGTTATGATAGCCTTACCATGATGACCAACAACATCGTCTCGCGCGTCAAACGCAATCACGGTCTGGAACACGCCACCATTCACATTCTGTCCGAGAGCCACAAGCGCTTCAGCGCCCAGGGCAACTCCGACCATCGCGGCTTTCACCTCAACATCTACGGCGACGTGACCGAAGACGAGGTGCGCGCGGCCGTGGCCGAGGCCCACCGCCGGCTGAACGCGGGCGAGCACAACCTGGCCGTCCATCCCAATTGCGGCACGGTGCTGGTGACGACGGCCGCGCTGGCGACGCTGGCGGCACAGACGATGCTGGCCCTGGAGAACCGGCGCGAGCCACGGATGCGTCCCATGACGCTGATCAATGCCCTGCCGGGGGCCATGATCGCCGTCGTCGGTGCGCTCATCGTCGGCCGGCCGCTGGGTGTTCGCCTGCAGGAACGCTACACGGTTGACGGCCATCTGGGCAACTTACAGGTGGCCGACGTGCGCCGGATCGCCCCCTCGCCGGTCACTCGTCTGTTTCAGCTGCTGCTGACCGGCGGCAACTCCGACCTGGCCGCCACATCGTATTTCATCCGCACCACCGGTGGCGACGGCGCGTAACGGATCATTTGTGCCCTGGCGAACACATCGCGGGGCAAACACATCACTCTGACTCTTGACACCGTGGCAGACATACGGGTCGGCCGCTACTGAAATGTTCCATCTCTTTCACGGTCAGGACACCTACTCCCAGCGCGAGACGTTGGCCGCGCTGCTGGCCAAAGAGGGCGACGCCGACATGCTGTCGCTCAATACCACGCGGCTGGACAGCAAAATCACCTTCGCCGACCTCCAGTCGGCCTGCGACGCCATGCCTTTTCTGGCCCGCGTGCGCGTTGTGCTGGTGCAGGACCTCTTCTCGTCCATCCCCGACAAGGCCTTCATGGAGAAGCTTGAAGCCTATCTGCGCCTTCTGCCGCCGACGACGCGGCTGATCTTTTTGGAGTCTCAGACGCTGCCCGCTAACCATCGCATCATCCGGCTGGCGGAAAAGGACAAAATCGGCTTCGTGAAGAAGTTCGACCAGCCCAAGGGCCACGACCTGGAGCGCTGGGTGCGGACACACGTGGAAGAGCGCGGCGGCCGCATTGATCCGCAGGCGGCCGGGCTGCTGGCCGCCAACGTCGGCGGCGATCTCCAGGCACTGACCAACGAGGTCGAGAAGCTGGTGCTGTATAAAGGCCAGGCGACCATCGAAACGGCCGACGTGGTGCTGCTGTCGCCCTACGTGGCCGAGGAGACCATCTTCGAACTGGTCGACGCGCTGGGCGGGCGGCAGGCGGCCCGCGCCGCCGAGCTGTTCCAGGAGAAGCTCCACGAGGGAGCTGACCCGTTCTATCTCTTCTCGATGTTCATTCGTCAATTCCGGCTGCTGCTGCAGGCCAGGGCCTTGCTAGATGCGGGCGAGCGCCCGGCGGGCATCGCCGCGCAAATGAAGCTGCACCCGTTCGTGGCCGACAAGCTGGCCCACCAGGCGCGCAACTTCAGCCTGCCCCAACTGGAGCAGATCTACCGCCGGTTGCTGGACATCGACGTGGACGTGAAGACGGGCAAAGCTGACCTGCTGACGGCGCTGCACCTGCTGCTGGCGGGATTGACGGTGGAGTAGGGGCGGGGGTTGGCAAACAGTATCCAGTCGCCAGCAAGCAGTGTTCGGTGTCGGAGACGAAGAGGGGATACGCCATAAAAAAAGGCCGGCCTCCCACGGAGACCGGCCCGTACTACCAATACGCTTTACTGCTTACTTCTTACTATCCACCGATCCCGTACGTCACCTGCACCTGCACCTGATAGCTCAGTTGCCCGGGCGAGATGCCGGGAGCGGACGCGGCTTGCTCCATGGCGAAGCCGCCGCCGCCCATGCCCAACGGCATGACCGGTTGGCCCACGATCTCGCTGATGACCACGATGTCGCCCAGCGACACACCGCCCAGCTCGGCCAGCGATTCGGCGCGTTTGCGCGCGTCGTCCATAGCCGCAGCGCGGGCCTCGGCCTCCAGCGCGGCCGGGTCGGCCACAGTGAAGTTGACGCCGTAGATGGCGTTGGCCCCCGCTCCGGTCACGGCCGCCAGCACGTCACCCACCGCGCTGATGTCGCGAATCTTGACGTTGACCTGGTTGCTCACGCGATACCCGGCGATGCCTTCCGGCCCGTTGTCGCCGTAGATTTGCTCGGCGTAGAGGGAATAGTTGGTCGTCTGGATATCTTCCGTGGCGATACCCGCCGCTTCCAGCGCAGCCATCACATTGTCGAGTGTGGTCTGGTTCTGCGTGGTCGCCTCTTCCACCGTCGGGGCGAAGGTATCGACGCCGACGATGACCGTGGCCTGGTCGGGCTGGCCGTAGGACGTGCCCTGGCCGACAACGGTGACGCCGCCAGCATTGCCGACGACGGCCGCCTGCTGGCCGGGCGCGGCCGTCTGGGCCGGCAGAGCGCCGCTGCAGGCCGCCAAAGCCAAACTCATTACGACCACAAACAAAACTGCGATGATATTCTTTTTAGTAGACATGTTATTAACTCCTTTCGGTTTCTGTTGAACCTATAGACAAGACGCCGGGCGGATGCAATTGGTTCCGAAGGCCTCAGAAGTTCCCCGAAACCTCGGAGGTCTAGGTAGCGCACCAATTTGGTGGATAATAGGGGGCATGGCCGACGACAATATCATCCTCACCGGCTTCATGGGTACGGGCAAGAGCACCGTCGGCCGCCTGCTGGCCGGGCGGCTGGGTCGGGCGTTCGTCGACACCGATGAGCTGATCGCCCAACGCGACGGCCGGTCAGTCGCCGAAATCTTCAACGAAGCGGGCGAAACCCACTTCCGCGACCTGGAGGCGCAAGTTGCCACTGAGCTGGCCGGGCAGCGCGGGCTGGTCATCGCCACTGGCGGGCGGCTCATGCTCGACCCGGCCAACGCCGCCGCGCTGGGAGCCACGGGGCCGGTCTTCTGCCTGGCAGCCGAGCCGGACATGATCATCAGCCGAGTGGCGGCGGCCGCCAACGGGCGGCCCCTGCTGGCCGGAGATGCCCCCGAAGGACGCATCAAGTCGCTTCTGGAGCGCCGGGCCGCGGCCTATGCCCGCTTCCCCGCCATAGACACCGGCGACCTCACGCCCGATGACGTCGCCGGGGCCATCGCCGCGCGGGTCGCCGCCGGGCTGCGCGAGACCATCCCCGTGCGGCACCCCGGTGGTGGCTATGACGTCGTTATCGGCGACGATCTGTTAGCCGAGGCGGTCACCCTGGCCGGCATCCGGGGCGCGACAGCCATCATCAGCGACAGTCACGTCGGGCCGCTTTACGCACGGGCCATTCAAGAAGCGGGTCTTTCGGAAAAACCCGATTTCTCACAACTCCCCATCCTGACCATGCCCGCCGGCGAGCGGCACAAGACGCTCGACACAGTGCGCGATCTCTACGATGGGCTGCTGGCCGCCGGTCTGGGCCGCGACGGGACGATCCTGGCCCTGGGCGGCGGCGTGGTAGGCGACGTGGCCGGCTTTGTGGCCGCCACCTACCTGCGCGGCATCGACTTTGCGCTCTGCCCCACATCGCTGCTGGCGATGGTCGATTCCAGCATCGGCGGCAAGACGGGCGTCGATCTGCCGCAGGGGAAGAATCTGGTGGGGTCGTTTAAGCAGCCGCGGCGGGTAGTGGCCGATGTCGGCGCGCTGGCAACGCTGCCCGCGGCCGAGTTCACCGCCGGGCTGGCCGAGGTCGCCAAGCACGGCCTCATCGCCGACCCCATCCTGTGGCAGCGGCTGATGATGGAGGAGTGGCACTTCGACCCCCGCCGGCTGGCAACCGACCGATTGCTGCGGGCCGACCTGCACACCCTGGTGACGCGCGCTGTCCGCGTCAAGCGCGACGTGGTCGAGGAAGACCCCTATGAGCAAGGGCGGCGGGCGCTGTTGAATCTGGGCCACACGTTTGGCCACGCCGTGGAGCAGGTATCGGGCTATGCCGTCCGTCATGGCGAAGCGGTGGCGATGGGGCTGGCGGCCGCGGCCCATCTGTCGGCGGCGCGGGGAGCTTGCCCGCCGTCGCTGCCCGGCCTGGTGGAGATGGTGCTGACCCGGCTGGGGCTGCCCATCCATATCCCGCCGTCGCTCGATTCGGCCGCGCTCTATGCGGCCATGGGCAGCGACAAGAAGAAAAAGGCCGGGCGGCTGCGCTTCGTCCTGTTGCGCGACATCGGCGACGTGTTCATCGACGACGGCGTTCCCCCGGCGGCGGTGCTCGCCGCGCTGGAAGCGGTGAGGGTGTAGGAAGCGGGTAGTGGAAGGTATCCAGTAATCAGTGAACAGTTGATACTCAACAAAGAGGTAATTCGATGCGCATACTTGTCCTCCACGGCCCCAATCTGAATTTGCTGGGGCAGCGCGAGCCAGAAATATACGGCCGTTGGACGCTGGCCGAAATTGACGAGGCGCTGGTGGCGCAGGCAGACCGCACCAGGACTGAGTTGCGCGTGCTGCAATCGAATCACGAGGGGGTGCTCATCGATGCCGTCCACGACGCGCGCCTCTGGGGCCAGGGCATCCTGATCAACCCCGGCGCGCTGACCCACACCAGCTATGCCCTGCGCGACGCCATCGCGGCGGTGGGGCTGCCGGCGGTCGAGGTGCATCTGTCCAATATCTACGCCCGCGAGGCATTCCGCCACCAGTCGGTGCTTGCGCCAGTCTGTCTGGGGCAAATCAGCGGCTTCGGCCAGCGCAGCTACTTGCTGGGACTACAAGCGCTGATCGAGCATCTGCTGGCTGTGGCTTCGAGAGACCCTGGCTTTCAGGAAAAGCCCGGTTTCTAGGGCGACACCCACGCCTTGAACAACGGCTCCAGGTCGCAGTCGCAATGGGCCTCGGCCCCCGCGCGGAAGGCGGCCGTGGTGCCTTCTTCCCAACGGAACTGCCGGATGTAGTCGCGCAGGAACTCGTCGAATACGTCGCGGCCCATCGTCTCCTCCAGTTCGCGCAAGAAGATCGGCCCGCGGCCGTAGACGATAGCCCCGTACTCATCGCCTTTGTAGTCGACGACGGGCAGGCCGATGGGGATCGGCGCCTGGTCGACGCGCTGCCAGCGGCCGATGAAGGTATCGAAGTAGTTATCCCCCGCGTTCTGGCCATAGCGGTCGACAAAATAGCGATAGGTGGAATAGGAGCCGACCGCCTCGTCGAGCCACGGTTCATCGAGTTGGTCGTTGCCCACCAGATTGTAAAACCATTGGTGGGCCATCTCGTGGGCCGTGGTCGACTCCAGAATGGCCGCATAAGGGATTCCACTCCCCGCCTCCGCATCAACGTCGTACATGCGCAGCGCGCCGACGATGAGGCCGGGATATTCGATGCCCAGCGCGCTCGTGGGCGTGGTGACGATGTCGAGTTCCGAGTAGGGATAGGGAGCCAGTCGCTCGTTGAAGTCGGCCAGCGCCGCGGCGGCCACGTCCAGCGCCTGGGTCGCGCCCTTGTCCCATCCTCGCGGCGCATAGCTGTTGAGGATCGTCTCGCCCAATGTCTCGCTGACCACGGCGAAATCGCCCGCCGCCAGGTAGAAATCGCGGGCCGGGCCGGCGGCAAAGGTAACGGTTTGCGTGCCGTCGGACTGGCTTTGCGCGATGATCGAGCCCGCGCCGACGAGGACGACATCGTCCGGGGCGGTCACGCGCACCAGATAGAAGGCCGCGTCGCTATAGGTCAAATCCCCCTGAATATCCGGCGCGGCCACGTTCCAGCCGTCATCGTCATAGACGGCCAGCATCGGATAGAAGTGGGCCAGGGCCAGGATGTCGTCGTAGTACGCCAGCACCCCATAGTTGCGGCCGATGTCGGTGGGCACGTTCGTCTCGAACGTCATGTCGATGGTCGCCACAGCGCCCGGCTCCAGCGGCGAAGGCAGCAGCAGGTGCAACAGACCGGCGTCACTCGTGTCCGGCACGACCGGCGCACCGTCGACGGTCACGCCGTCGACGGTGATGCGCCCTTCCAGCGTGTTGGCGTGCAAATGAAAATAGATATCGTCGAGGGGCACGTCTTCCAGATTGGTGTAGGTGACTATCTGCCGCCCGGCGACTGTGCTCATGTCGCGGCCGATGGTGAATGCCATGTGATAGACCGTCGCGCCGTCCAGCCCGTCGAGCGCCTCCGCTCCGGCCGAGGTCAGCCCGGCGCGAAAGGGGGAGCGGTCGTCCGGGTCGAGGTCGAACAGCGCGGACGCCGCCGGCGCGGCCGTGGCGAGCGATTCGGCCGTCGGCCCGGTGTCCGGCACGGCCGTCGGCTTGGTCGTCGGTCTGGGCGGCGCAGCCGTGATGGTGAGTGGGGTGCCCACAGGGGTCACGCCGGCCGCGGCCCGGCAGGCAAAGGACAAGAAGAGCGCGATGAACAGGACGATCACAGGCAATCTTTTCATGACCGCTAATTGTCACGCGAGCCGCGGCCGGAGGCAAAGAACTCTCAGCAAACCTCAGCCGAATCAGGCGTCCGCTGAGGTTTCACGATCGACCGCATGTGGAGGATCAATTATGTCTATGCTATAATGTCCTCGGCAGGAACATTTGAGCTATGGCAACGGGAAAAAACAGCGACAAGAAGACCACGACGCGCAAGGTTAGCGCCACCAGCAAGCCGAAGAGCGGCTCACGCGCCAAAACGGCGGCCAAAAAACCGGCCGCCCGGCGCAGCAGCCCGGCCAAGAGCAAGCCCGCGTCGCCCCGTCTCAACGACGGCCAGCGCAGCCTGTTGACGGGCATCATCATCCTGTTCCTGACCGCCGTTCTGACGCTCAGCTTGCTGTCGCCCAATCAGGGGCAGTTTACCGAGTTGCTCTCGCGCCTGGCCGCGCTGGCCTTCGGCATCGGCCGCATCACCCTGCCCCTCATCAGCGGCGGCATCGGCATCTTCCTTGTCCTGCGGGGTATGGAACAAGAGCCGGACGTGCCCTATCTGCGCTTGCTGGGGGCGGCCGTCGTTTTCTTCGTGCTGCTGACCCTGGCCACGCTGGTGGTCTACCAGCGCGATCCCGTTTATTCCAACCTCTACGCCGTGGCCGCGGCCGGCAAAGGGGGCGGCTACAGCGGGGCGATCATCGCCACAGCGCTGGCCCGCTTGCTGGGTGACCTGGGGGCGATTCTGACGCTGCTGGTGGTGGGCGTGGCCGGAGCGGTGCTGCTGTCGGGTCTGACGCGCGCCCACGTCGCCGGGTGGCTGGAGCGCGAGCCGCGCCCATCCACTGGCGCGGAACCGGAGGCGCGCGCCGTGCGCATCAACCCCGGCCGCGAGCGGCCCGCGCTCCCGCCGCTGGAGACTTCCCCGCAACTACGTCTTATTCCCGAGCAGGAAAAGGCCACGGAGCCGGCCGCGCCCAAGCCCGACAAAGCCCCCGTGCGCGAGAAGAGCCGGCGCGGCAAGAAAGAAGCTCCCCCGCCCGTATTCATCGAGGCCGACCCGCCGGCCGTCTCCGCCGCGCCCGGCTCCGTGTGGACGCTGCCTCGTGTGGGCGACGTGCTGGAATCGGGCACCGACATCGACGTCAACAGCGCCTCCATCCGCGAGCGGGTCGAGGTCATCGAGCAAACGCTGGAGAGCTTCGGCGCGCCGGCAACGGTGGTGGAGATCAATCAGGGGCCGACTATCACCCAGTTTGGCGTGGAGCCGAACTACCTGGTCATGCGCGGCGGCAAGCGGACAAAGGTTAAGGTGGGCAAGATCGCCGGGCTGGCCGACGACCTGGCGCTGGCGCTGGCGGCGCGCTCCATTCGCATTCAGGCCCCTGTGCCGGGCAAGGGCTACGTGGGCATTGAAGTGCCCAACAGCGCCAAGGCGCTCGTCTCGCTGCGCGACGTGATGGAGTCGGCCGAATATGGCCGCATGAAGTCGCCGCTGCGCGTTGGGCTGGGACAGAACGTGGCCGGGCAGCCTATCGGGGCCGATCTGGCGGCCATGCCCCACCTGCTCATTGCCGGGACAACCGGCTCGGGCAAGTCGGTGTGCGTCAACGGCATCATCGCCTGCCTGCTGCTGCAAAACACGCCCGACGATTTGCGGCTGGTGATGATCGACCCCAAGCGGGTGGAGTTGACCGGCTACAACGGCGTCCCCCATCTGGCCGCGCCGGTTGTGGTCGATATGGACCGCGTCATCGGCACGCTCCAGTGGGCGCTGCGGGAGATGGACAACCGCTACAAACTGTTCGCCGGGGCCGGCGCGCGCAACATTGGCGAGTACAACAAAAAGTTGCGCCGCGACCCAAGCGCACAGAAGCTGCCCTATATCGTCATCGTCATCGACGAGCTGGCTGACCTGATGATGCTGGCCCCCGAAGACACGGAGCGCAGCATCACCCGGCTGGCGCAGATGGCTCGCGCCACGGGCATCCACATGGTCATCGCCACGCAACGGCCGTCGGTCGACGTCGTGACCGGCTTGATCAAGGCCAACTTTCCAGCCCGCATCGCCTTCGCCGTGGCCAGCAGCACCGACAGCCGCGTCATTTTGGACTCGACCGGCGCGGAGCGGCTACTGGGTCAGGGCGACATGCTCTTCCAAAGCCCTGACGCGGCCGCGCCCGTGCGCCTGCAGGGCTGCTTCGTCAGCGACGGCGAGCTGGCCCGGCTCATCAGCTATTGGCAAACGGCGCGCCGGGCACAGGTGATCGCCGCGCCGACCGGCCCGGCGACGGCCGGCGGCACTTCCCGCATCGTGAAAGGGCCGGTGGTGCTGGTAGATCCTGACCCGGAGACGACCGGGCGGCCGATAGCCGCCGTGCCCCCGCCCGTTTCGCACCTGAACGCGCCCGAGCCGATGCCCGACGCCCCCGCGCCCCAGCAGCGCGCCCCGCGCCTGCCGACCCGGCCGCCGGACATCCCCGCGCAACAGCCGACATTCATCGCCCCCATCCCCACCGGACAGGCGGCCGCGGATGAGCAGCCGTCGACGGTTAGCGGTATGCGATCCGACGACGTGTTGCAGCAGCCGCTGTGGGAAGCGCTGCAGGAGATGGAAAACGGCCACGACGACGCCGGGGAGAGCGACGATGAGTTGCTGCCCGAGGCCATCGCTCTGGTGCGGTCGATCAGCAAGGCATCGACGTCGCTGTTGCAGCGCCGCTTTCGTATCGGCTACACCCGCGCCGCCCGGCTGATGGACGCGCTGGAAGACCAGGGCATCATCGGCCCCCCAACGGGAACGAGCAAGGCGCGGGAGGTGTATGGGCCCGATGGGCTGTCGAAGGCCGGCCCGGAGGCGGATGGGGGCGAGAGTACGGAGGACAGCGAGGAGCCATCCGCAAAGCCTTAAAGGCCAGATCCATCGTTCAGGCGAGGTTTCGTCGGCCTCCCACCCCAGTGACATCTCGGCCCAAACCAAATCCACTAGAATCGGAACCTGGGCACTCAATGTAAAGGACGATATGGCTAACCTACAGGGACAAGAACGCGCCGATTACGTGCAGGACATGTTCGCCCGCATCGCCGGGCGCTACGACACGATGAATCGGCTGATGACCTTCGGCCAGGACGTGAAGTGGCGGCAATACGTGATCCGCCAGGCCAACCTGCCGGCCGGCGGCCGGCTGCTCGACATCGCCACGGGCACAGGCGACATCGCCGATGAAGGGCGGCGGCAAGTGCCGGGCCTGCTGGCCGTGGGCGGCGACTTCACCATCGAGATGATGCAGGCCGGCCAGCACGTCCCCGGCCGCCAGAGCATTCTGTGGACGGCGGCCGACACGCTGGCCCTGCCCTTCCCCGACGACACGTTCGACGCCGTCACGTCCGGCTTCCTGATGCGCAACGTCATCGACGTGGCCGGCGCGTTTCGCGAGCAGTGGCGCGTGACCCGACCCGGCGGCCGGGTGGTCGTCCTCGAATCCAGCCCCCCCAAGGACAACCTGCTCAAGCCGTTCATCAAACTCCACCTCAACGCGATCATTCCCACCCTTGGCCGCCTGGTGGCCGGCAACGCCGACGCCTACCGCTATCTGCCGGACAGCACCCAGGCTTTCCAGGGGCCGGAGCAGCTGGCGGCGTCGATGCGCGCCGCCGGATTTATCGATGTGGCCTACCGCCTGTTCATGTTCGGCACCATCGGCATTCACGTCGGGACAAAGCCCCGGATTAGTCCGCAGAGGTCGCAGATGGGTGCCCATGCATAAGCGCGCGGTGCTGCTCCTCTCTCTTTCGTATTTGAATGGTAAGCGACAAAGCGCATGGGAGTTACTACAATCAGGTCGATGAAGACCACGACTCTTTTCTTGCTATGCGGGTTGATTCTACTGGCCGGCTGCTCGGCGGCGGAATCGCTTGAACCGACAGCCGCGGCCGCCACGGTTGTCGCCCCGGCCACGGCAGCGAGCGATGCCGGGCCATTGTCCGAGGTCATTTACGGCCGCAACGATGACGGCACCTTTTTCCACGGCGCGCCCGACGCGCCGGTGACGTTCATAGACTACTCCGACTTCCTCTGACCGACCTGCCGCGCCCACGTGCTGGGCGCCGAAAAGGATATCGTCGACAATCACGTGTTGACCGGTCAGGTGAAGATGGTCTTTTGGCCGATGCTCGACCTGGGGCCCAACAGCGAGAACGCCGCCGCGGCCGCGTTCTGTGCGGGGGAACAGGATCCGGCCAAGTTCTGGGAATTTCACAACACCCTGTTCGAGGATCAACGCAGTGTCTACCTGGCCCGGCGAGACTATTTCGTGCAGACGGCGGCCGCATTGGGGTTGGACGGCCCGGCGTTCGAGACGTGCTTCGACGGCGACGCGACGCGGACCCTGCTGGCCGAACTGGATGCCACGCGGCGCGAGGCGGGCGTGCGGCAGCGGCCGACATTCGATGTGAACGGCCAGCGCCTGCTGGGGTCGCAGCCCTACGACACATTTGCCGAGATCATCGTCGGCCTGCTACCCTAAGGGCCCATCGGCCTGTTTGCCCCAAGGCGAAAACAGAGGACGAGTGGAGACAAAACTTCTCCACTCGTCCTCTCTTTTGTTTGGAAGAGCGACCGCTCCGGCCCGCTTCAACAAGCTCGTCGCTTCCTGAGTGTGGCCGGGCCGGTCGGGGTATCGGCCTGCGACCTATATAGTCCGCAGGGTGGCGTATTCTTCCTGTGTGGCTACCACCGGGAGGATGAAAGCCATCGCGATATAGACGAGGATGAACGCGCCGCCGGTGATTAACGCCAGCATAATAAAAATGGTACGGACCAGATCAACGTCCATATGCGCATAAACCGCCAGTCCCTGGCAGACGCCGAAGTAGTCCTGCCCTTCCTGAATTCGTACGAGGGGCCCCCGGCCGCGCGGGATTTCCTTCGTCACCATCGGTTCGTCGCTACCCGTATCCACCGGGCCAATCTTCGCCAGAACCATCGTCACGTCGACCAGATTGACGATGTAATCGTCTGAGGGAATCAATTCGGTCAATTTTTCGCCTATCGCCTGCTCCAGATCGCGCATCACTTCTTCCTGATCCGGGTCGGCTTTCAGACGCATCCGAGCGCGATCCAGATATTGCCGCAAACTATCGTATGCATCTGCATCCAGATTTAACTTGACAGGATGGCCGTTCAGGCTGATTTGTATCACTTGCTGCATCGTTCTTCTCCTAATTCATCTATGAGGACAGTCAGGGATTGCCAATAGTCCCGGAAGTTGACCAACTGCTTATAACCCGCTTCGGTAAGGATGTAGTACTTGCGTGGCGGCCCCAGCTCGGATTCCTGCCATTCATAATCCAGCAAAGCCTCTCGTCGCATCCTGCTTAGCAGCGGATAAAGCGTTCCTTCCTGAGTCGCAAAATCGGTCGTGCTCAAGCGTTGCAAGATATCGGCTGCATACACCTTGTTGGAAGACACGATGCTGAGGATCAGGAACTCGAGCAATCCCTTGCGTAGAGAACTGAACTTTTCTGTATTTGTAATCAACATGCTACCTTTGAATAGAAAGGTACTATAAAACACGACCATTGTCAAGAGGTTGCCCCGCGACGCCGGCCCGGGTCGCATTTTAGCCTCTCCAAAAGTCGTCATATGCTCTGATTGAGGCTATGATCGCGCCTCATGGTAGCACATGATCTTTCCGGCAAAGTCGCTATCGTCACCGGCGCGGGCCACGGCACCGGGCGAGCCATTGCCACGGCGCTGGCCGCGGCCGGCGCGCGCGTGGCCGTCAATGACATCAATCCCGACCGCGCCTACCGTGTGGCCGCCGAACTCGCCGACACCGGCGGCGCGGCGCGCGGTATCATGGCCGACGTCAGCAACCGCTTCCAGTGCGTCCATCTCATCGAAACGACCCGCGCCGAGTGGGGACAGATCGACCTGCTGGTCAACTGCGCGGCCATCGCGCCCCATGCCTCGGTGCTGAAAATGGACGAGTGGGAACTGATGCGCGTGCTCGACGTGAACCTGAAAGGGGTTTTCTTCATGTGCCAGCTCGTCGGCCGGGTGATGGCCGACCGCCACCAGGCTAACGGCGCGCGGGGCCTGATAATCAATCTGGCCGGCGCGGAGCCGGAAGGGGCGGGCCGGGCAGCCTATGCGATCACCCAGGCGGCGCTGCCGGCGTTTGGGCGAGCCTGCGCGCGGGAATACGCCCCGCTGGGCATCGACGTGCACACCCTGCCCACGGCCGCCTCGCCGGAGGAAACGGCCGCGTCGCTGATGAGGATAGTGGGCAGTGGACAGTGAAACACGGGTCAGTTTGGCGAGTCATTGAACTGAACACTGGCTACCGGTCACTCACTACCGCCCCTTTCCCCACACCTGACAATCCGCTTTCCTGACGATACAATAACCCCATGTCATTCCGTCAGATGCTGCCCTTCGTTTTCCTGAACGTCATCGTCTCGGCCGTGGTCGTGCTGTCAATCCTGTTTTGGTGGGACAGTCGCGGCGACGAGGGGATCGTGGGCGATGCAACCACGGTCGCATTGCCCGAAGGGGTGCTGCCGACGCCCAACATCGCCGCCCCCCCATCGGGCACGGTGCCGCCCGAAGCGACCGCCGCCGCCGCGCTCGATGAGCCAGTGCTCCACACCGTCGCGGCGGGCGAGACGCTCAACATCATCAGCCAGCAATATGACGTCAGTGTCGACGACATCATGGCCGTCAACGGCATGGACAACCCCAACTTCATCGCCGTCGGTCAACAGCTGACCATCCCCGTCGGCGGCATTCCCGAGCCGACGGCCGCCCCGACAGAGGCCGCAGTGGTGGAGGCGCGGCCGTCGCCCATCCCCACCGAGCCGGCGGCAGCGGGCGGCGGCGTCATCGGCGTGACGGGCATCGTCGATCCCGGCACGCTGGAGACCGAGGCAGTGCAACTGGTCAACAGCGGGGCCCAACAGCAGTCGATCCAGGGCTGGAAAGTGCGCGACGAAGATAACAACGTCTATACCTTCGGCGACGTGAGCATCTTCGGCGACGGGGCGGGCGTGCTGCTCCATACGCGGGCCGGCGACGACACCTTCAGCGACCTGCATTGGGGGCTGACTGAGCCGGTCTGGGGCAGCGGCGAGACGTTGACTCTGTGGGATGCGGCTGAGCAGGTGGTGGCGACGTTTGTTGTGCCGTGATATTTGTTGGAGTGGCCGCTAGAGTTGCTGACCACGAACGCGGAGGAAATCACGCCATGCGCGGATTAGTGAGCCCCAAGGGCGAGCAGTTCGGCTATGTGGTCGGCAATGTCCTGTACACGATGGACGATGAGCCGAGCGGCCGGCTGGAAAAGGATTTTATCGTCGACCTGGCCGGCAATGCTGTCTGGCGCGTTGTGGGCGATGGGGTCTACGCGCTGGATGGCATGGACACCATCGGCTTTCTCACCGGCGAGCGGCCGGACGACAGGGAATAATCCGCAGATTTCGCGGAGCCTGATTAGTCATCCCGGCGTTCGTGCCTTCCTGGGCCGAATGAACCAAAGGGTCTAACTCCATCCCATGAGTAACCAGCCGTAGCCATTTCTGAAGAGGTAAATTGACATGCGATTAGGCGCACACATCAGCACGGCCGGCGGGGCGCATAAGGCTTTCGCCCGCGCCCGCGAGGCGAAGTGCGATTCGTTTCTCATCTTCACCAAAAGTAATCGCCAGTGGGCGGCCAAGCCGTTCACCGACGACGACATCACGTTCTACAAGGATGCGGTGGCCGAATATGCCGACCTGCATCCGGTATCGGTCCACGCCGGCTATCTGATCAACGTCGCCTCGCCCGACCCGGCGCTGTGGGAGAAATCGTATCTGGCGCTGCGGGAGGAGGTGGAGCGGGCCGGCGCGTTGGGGATCGACTTGATCACGTTTCATCCCGGCTCCTACATGACCAGCGGCGAGCAAGAGGGGCTGGACGCCATCACGCGAGCCATGCGCCGGCTGCTGGACGAAACGGCCGCCACCGCGCCCAACACCATCATCTGCCTGGAGACGATGGCCGGACAGGGCACGAACCTGGGCGGCAAATTCGAGCATCTGGCCTACGTGCTGCAAAACACGGGGCCGAGCGACCGGCTGGGCGTGTGCTTCGACACCTGCCACGTCTTCGCCGCCGGCTACGATATCCGCACGCCGGAGGCCTACGCCGCGACGATGGCCGAGTTCGACCGCGTTGTGGGACTGGACAAGATTCGCCACTTCCACCTGAACGACAGCAAGCACGGGCTGGGCGAGGGCAAGGACCGCCACGACCACATCGGCCGCGGCCAAATCGGGCTGGCCGGCTTCGCCAACTTTGTCAACGACGCGCGCTGGGCCAGCTATGCCGCCCATTTGGAGACGCCGGCGGCCGAAGACGGCGAAGATGGGGTGGCGATTGACATGAATCATGTCAATCTGGCCGCGCTGCGGGAACTGATGCGGTGAGTTTCTCCACCAGTAACGGACATCATTGCTGGGCTTTTCATTCAAACGGATCTGAGACTCAGGCCGGGGTGAATGAGAAGCCTATTGAAAAGGATTAAATATCGACTAACCGGATAGGAGAGACCCCATGTTCATCGTCGATTCCCATCTCGATCTCGCCTACAACGCCCTGGTGAAAGGGCGCGACCCACGGCTGGGCGTGGCCCAAATCCGCGCCAACGAGCAGCCGCCGGGCAAGGACATCGCCACGGTTGGGCTGCCGGAGATGCGCCGGGCGGGAGTGGGTCTCGTCTTTGGCACGATCTTTGTGTCCCCGTCAGCGACGCCTTTCGAGCGGGAGCCGAGCGAACACACCTACGATACGCCGGAACAGGCGCACCAGCTGGCAACGGCCCAGGTCGATTACTATCGGCGGCTCATTGACGAAGATGAGAGCTTGCGGCTGGTGACCGACGCGGCCGGGCTGGATGAGGTCGTAAAGAGCCACGAGAACGGCGATAAACCCCTATTGGGATTCGTCCTGCTGATGGAGGGCGCCGACGGCATCCGCGAGCCGGCCGAAACCGAATGGTGGTATGAGCGCGGCGTGCGGCTCATCGGCCCGGCCTGGGACGACACACGCTACTGCGCCGGGGCATGGCGCGACAGCAAGCAGGGCCTGTCGAAAGACGGCTACGCGCTATTGGACGTGATGGCCGGGCTGGGGATGATCCTCGACCTGACCCACATGAGCGAGATCGCAACCCTCCAGGCGCTGGACGCCTACGCCGGGCCGGTGGTGGCGACCCACGCCAACGCGCGGGCCATCGTGCCCACCGAGCGGCAGCTGAGCGACCAGCAGATCCGGCTGATCGGCGAGCGTGACGGAATAGTCGGCGCGGTGCTGGCTAACTTTTTCCTGCTGTCGGGCTACGTGCGCGGCCGCAAGGAGAGTGTGCCGGTGGTCCAGCTGGTGGCCCACATCGACCACGTGTGCCAGGTGATCGGCGACGCGCGGCACGCGGGCATCGGCAGCGACCTCGACGGCGGCTTCGGCCAGCGTGACATCCCCGATCCGATGGACAGCATCGCCGACCTGCCGCTGATCGCCGCCGGGCTGCGGGAGAAGGGCTATGGCGATGAGGATGTGGCCGGAATCATGGGGCGGAACTGGGTGGGCTTGTTGCGGCGAGTGTGGGGCAAATAATTTCCCCTTTTTTATCCTCTATAAATGAAATTTTGTTCATTCATCAAGAGTGAATATTACAGAAGCATCTTCTGACACAATAAGATCGTTCATGGAGTTACTCCCTTCCCCATTCCTTTTCCCCCACCACCAATGCTGCTCTCCACAATAAAACGTAACGTTCGAATCTCGATACCATCTATAATAGCCAATGTGTACATTGCTCCTTCCAGCTCTAATTATTCCGGCGTTCTTTTCGCCTTTATGACCGTCATTAACTATTACGGTGCAATCCATATCACTGTAATTATTTAGGATGGGGTAAAAATAGTACTTGTCATCGATTACATAATCGATCCTTAGTCTTTCCCCTTCGAATACACGATAGAAGGTACCACTCATGTCATCTCCAATCGGAGTTCCATCTGACAATGTTTCCTTTTCAGCGATAAATTTGATATCTACTGGCTCTTTATCAAGACGCACAACTTCGGTACTTAGTGCATTGATTTCGCCATCATATTCTTCCCCAACGTAAATCTTAACATCATGCTGCAGGGTGTTTATAATTGTAACCGAGGCTAAATCTTGATTCTGATCCTGTATTGTGGGTACAGGGGTTGGGAAAAAGGTTGATGAAGGGGTTGGGAAAAAGGTTGGTGAAGGGGTTGGTACGGGGGCTTCGGTCCTTAATTGAAGCCAAATTGTAATTCCTCCAATAATCAATGCTGCAAGAACAGTACCAATACATCCCCATGGAGTATTATCTTCGGACTTACTTTGAAGGCTCATTGTGGATAATAATGATTAATTTCAGGACATAATAAGTAATCGAATTATACCATAAGACAATCCCACGAATATTTGTCTTTGGAAGTCCGAGGCGATGATAGGAGTTAGGTTGTATACAAAAGCTAGGATTTGAGATGCAATTTACCGCTCGAAGACCCGCCCCACCCCCGGCAGCCGCTCCAGCGCCTCGACCAGCTCCGGCTCGCAGCCGGTGCGGTGGTTGGGAAAGTCCATGATCAGCCCTTGGCCGGCCAATTGCAGCCGCAGGATGGCGTTGCCCTCGTAACGCTCGGCCAGGCCGATGATGCGACGGCAGGCGTCTTTCCAGTCGCTGGAGGCGCGGATTTCGACGATAAGCAGCTTGTAGGAGCCGTTGGCCGGCGGGGCAACCGGGGCAGGTTGTGCCACTGGAGCGGCGGGGGATGAGTGGCCGTTGCTTGGCGGGGCAATCCGGACAGGTTGCTCCACAGGGCCGGCGAATGATGAGTGACCGTTCACGGGGCCCCTCGCTGCTGTTTCGTCTCTGGCATCTTCATTCGTCATTCGTGATTCGTCATTCGCAATTTTCTCCGGCATGGTGACCACGGGCGGCGGCGGCGGCTCCTGGGCTTCGGCGACGGCCGCCGGGTCGGGCCGGGTCGGTTGGTCGTCGGGCGGGGGCGCGCCGTAGCTTAGGGCGTCGTCTTCGTCCTCTTCGTCGGGCGGCAGGGGAACGGCCGAGAGCAGTTCGTCCGCGTCCGGTGCATAACGGGAGGCAGGTTCGGCCACGGAGAGCGGGGAAGCAGCCTGGGAAGGTTGGGCCACAGGGGCGGTCCAGTCGTCGGGCGGCGGCCAATAGTCATCGGGGGGATTATAGGCGTTAGATACCGCGTTTGGCGGAGCGAACTCTCGTTCGCCAAACCCGTTATCCGGGCGAAGCGATCCCCGGTCTTTGGCGATGGTCAGCTTGGTTTGCACGCTGTCGGCAATGATCGACAGCGATTCGCCCTCGGCCTGCACCGTGCCGCGCACGACGATAATCTGGTTGGGCTGCACCTGTTCGCGGCAGGCGGCCCACGTCCGGGGGAACATGACCAGGTCGAGCTTGCCGTCCAGGTCTTCGAGGGTGACGAAGGCCATGGGCTGGCCCTTTTTGGTGTTTAGCGTGCGCAGCCCGGCGACGAGGCCGGCCAGGGTGACGGCCTTGCCGTTCCAGGTGGCGTCCAGATCCCCGGTGCGGGCGGTGACGACACTCTGCAATTCGGCCAGCCGGTGCTCCAGTGGGTGCTCGGTCAGATAGACGCCGATGAGTTCCTTCTCCCAGTCGAGCGATTCGCGCCGGTCGATAGGTTTGACGCTCTTCTCGGGGCGCAGGATGGCGACGTCGATTCTGGCCCCGCCGTCGCCATTGCCGCCGAAGAGCGACATCTGGCCGGCTTCGGCCGCGGCGTGGGTGCTGCCGCTATGGCCCATCATGCGGTCGAGGGCATCGAGGATGCAGGCCCGCGACCCCCACGCATCAAAGACGCCGACGCGGGCCATCGACTCCAGCGCCCGCTTGCCGACGCGCCGCAGATCGACGCGCTCGGCCAGATCGACGGGGGCCTTGAACGGCCCGTTCGCCTGGCGCTCGTCGATGATTAGCTGTACCGCGCCCTCGCCGGCGTTCTTAATG
The DNA here is from genome assembly GCA_017983515.1 of Promineifilum sp. Classification (GTDB taxonomy): domain Bacteria; phylum Chloroflexota; class Anaerolineae; order Promineifilales; family Promineifilaceae; genus Promineifilum. Next base: position 102,511 of record JAGOBF010000006.1, read on the forward strand.
GCCGCCAGCCCGTAGCGGATGGTGGCATGGCGCACCGGGGCGCGGCCCTTTTCTGGCCTGCTCGCTTTCTCTTCCGCTCTTTCTTCGCCGCTGCCATCTTCAATCGTGAAGTCGAGCATCGCCCGATTGATGCTGGGCGGGGCGACGGTAATGCCCAGACGGCGGGCATCCGTGACGTATTTGGCGATCTTCTCGGTGTCCTGGTGATCGACGGTCAATAGGGCGGTAATGTATTCGACGGCGTAGTGGGCCTTTAGATAGGCCGTCTGGCAGCAGATGACGGCGTAGTCGGCGGCATGAGCCTTGTTGAAGCCATAGCGGGCGAAGAACTCGATGTCGAACCAGATGGCCTCGCAGACATCGCGTGAGAAGCCGCGCTTCATGGCCCCGGCGGTGAACTGGGCCTTGTGCTGGTCCATCAGGTCGCGCTTCTTCTTGGACACGGCCTTGCGGATCATGTCGGCTTCGCCCGGCTCGTAGCCGGCCAGCTCGGCCGCGATGCGGATGATCTGCTCCTGGTAGACCAGAATGCCGTAGGTGTCCTGTAGAATCGGCTTCAGCTCCGGCGTGTGATAGGCGGCCACGTCCTTGCCCTCGTTGAGCGCGGCGTGCATGCGGCGGATGTATTCGGGGATGTTCTCCATCGGCCCCGGCCGGAAGAGGGAGATGGCGGCGATGATGTGGTCGAAGCGGCGCGGCTTCATCTCCAGCATCAGCTTGCGCATGCCGGAGCCTTCCACCTGGAAGACGCCCAGCACGTCGCCGCGGCCGAGCATGTCGAAGGCCGGTTCCATGCCCTTGCCGGCGTCGGCCCCCGGCCCGTACATGCCGATGTCGTAGGGGATGTTGTCCATGGTGTAGCGCACGCCGTGGCGCTGTTCGATTAGCTGGGCCGCGCGGCGCATGACGGTCAGGGTGCTCAGGCCCAGGAAATCGACCTTCAGCAGGCCTATCTTCTCGATGATCTCCATCGGCCACTGACTAATGGAGCGGATGCCGCCCAGGCCGGCCTCGCCGCTGGTTGGCTTGTGCAGCGGCACGTATTGCACCAGCGGCTTGTCGGAGATGATGACGCCGGCGGCATGGCTGCTGGCGTGGCGGGCCACGCCCTCCAGTTGTTGGGCCGTCTGGATCAGCTCCTTGATGCGTGGGTCGTCCTTGACCTTGGCTTCCAGGTCGGCCGAGTAGAATTCGTGATCCTTGTCGAGCACGTTGATGATTTTGGCCGGCTTGCCGGGGATGGCGGGGATGAGGCGGGCCACGGCGTCGACTTCGGGCAGGGGCACATCGAGCGCGCGGCCGACATCGCGGATGGCCGCCCGCGCCCCCAGCGTCCCGAAGGTGATGATCTGGGCTACCTTGTCCTGGCCGTACTTGTTCACCGCGTACTCGACCATCTCCGAGCGGCGATCGTCGGGGTAGTCGAGGTCGATGTCGGGCATGGACACGCGGCCGGGGTTGAGGAAGCGCTCAAAGATGAGGCCGTTGGCGATGGGGTCGATGCCGGTGATACCCAGCGTATAGGCCACCAGCGACCCCGCGCCGGAGCCGCGCACGTTCCACCAGATGTCGACGCGGCGGGCATATTCGCACAGATCCCAGACGATGAGGAAGTAAGCGTCGAACCCCATGCCGCCGATAATGCGTAGTTCGTGCTCCAGCCGGGCGCGCAGGGTTTCGTCCGTGGCCGCCCGCTCCACGCCATAGTGGCGCACGAGGCCTTCTTCGCACAAGCGGCGCAGATAGCCGGGGGCGTCCTGGCCGCCGGGCACATCGAAGAGGGGCAGGTGGTAGCCCTTGGTATCGAGATCGACGTTGCACATCTCGGCGATGAGCAGGCTGTTGTCGAGCGCGCCGGGGATGTGGCCGAACAGGCGGCGCATTTCCTCGTGGGACTTGAGATAGTAGCCGGTGTCGCTGAAGCGCATGCGCTTGGATTCGTTGACGGTGGAGCCGGTCTGGATGCACAGCAGCACGTCGTGGGGCGAGGCTTCCTCCGGCGTGGTGTAGTGGACGTCGTTGGTCGCCAGGAAGCGCAGGTTGTAGCGCGGCTGCATATCGTCGGTTAGGACTTTGTTGATCGCCGTCAGCTCGGGGATGCTGTGCTCCTGCAATTCGATGAAGAAGCGCTCCGGGCCGAAGATGTCGATGTACTGGCCCATGAGGGCGTGGGCCTTGGTCATGTCGCCGGCAGCAATGGCGCGGGGGATGTCGGCCGCCATGCAGCCGGTGGTGCAGATGAGGCCGTCGCTGTGGGCGGCCAGCAAGTCGAGGTCGATGCGCGGCCGGTAGTAGAAGCCGTCGAGCTGGGCAGTGCTGGCCAGCTGCAGCAGGTTGAGGTAGCCGGTCTGGTTCTCGGCCAGCAGCAGCAAGTGGGTGCGCTCGCGGTCGAGTTGGGCGTCGCGGTCGGTCATGCGCCGGGCGGCGACGTAGGACTCGATGCCGATGATGGGCTTGACGCCGTTGTCCTTGCAGGCCTGGTAGAAGGGCATGACGCCGAACATGACACCGTGATCGGTCAGGGCCAGCGCGGGCTGGTTGAGCGCCTTGGCCCGCTTGGCGAGCTGGTCGAGGCGGCTGAGGCCGTCGAGCAGGGAGAACTCGCTGTGGACGTGGAGATGGACGAACGGCTGGTGTTCCGATACGGGTGTTGACGATACGGAGACGGACATGGGGGCGAGTATAACACACCTGTTCGGATCGGAAGTTTATTGGGGCTTAAAGAATTGGGCCTTTTAAGGTGGTTGCAAAACGACCGATTCCCCCCTCTCTATTACCGGGTTGTAACAAAACGTCCAATCGCCGGTGTTTCTGACATGATCGTGCTTAGAATCAAAGAGATTGCGGCCACCGACCTGGACGCTGCCGGTCTCGAGTCGCTGGCCGATGAGAGCCGGGCCGCCAGTTTTCCCCTCACGACCTTTACCGGCAACGTCGCGGCGCCAATCGATATTGACCGGATGATCGACGAACTACTGAACGCCCACGGCCGCCTGGATATCATCATCACCAACGCCGGCATCATGGACAACTTCATCACGCTGGCCGAGTTGGATGACGAGCTATGGAACATTGTGTATCGGGGCAGACACACAACTCTGCCTCTACTCCTCATTCGTCAAGTGGTATACTCCCCCCATGATCACCAGCCACAGCAACCCCCAGGTCAAATACGTCCGCCGTCTGCAAGCCGACCGCCGCTACCGCACGGGTGAGTCGGCCTTCGTCGTCGAGGGCACGCGCTGGCTGCGCGAGACGGTCGCCGCCGGCATTGCCCCCCGCGCCCTGTTCGCCACCACGGCCTGGATGGAGAGCAATGAGGGCCGCGCCCTGCAAGCCGCGCTCGGCCCGGCCGTACCCGTGGCCGCTGACGTCCTGACGGCTATGAGCGACACCGAGACCGCGCCGGGCGTCCTGGCCGTCCTGCCCATCGCCTCGCCGCCCTGGCCCGACACGCCGTCGCTGCTGCTCATCCTCGATGCCGTCGGCAACCCGGGCAATGTGGGCACGATCCTGCGTGCCGCGGCCGCGGCGGGAGCCGGCGGCGTGCTGCTCGGCCCCGGCTGCGTCGACGCCTACAACCCCAAGGTGGTGCGCGGCAGCATGGGGGCCGTGTTGCGCCTGCCCGTGCGCTCCGCCTCCTGGGCGGAGATCGGTGAACGGGCGGCGGGGCTGGAAGTGTGGCTGGCGGCGGCGCGAGAAGGCGTAGCCTATACGGCCGTGGACTGGCAGCGGCCTTCCGCCATCCTCATCGGCGGCGAGGCCCACGGCGCGGGTGACGCCGCCGAGAAACTAGCCACGGGCGCGGTGACCATTCCCATGCGCGACCAGACTGAGTCGCTCAACGCGGCGCTGGCGGCGGGCATCCTGCTCTTCGAAGCCGCGCGCCAACGGGCGGCCGGATGAGCGTCGGGGCGACAACGGGAATGAGCCCAAGATCAAGAAGCGTAGGCCCATTTTAAGAACCCCTTCCCAAAATCTACGGATCATCTCCCTGGCCTAGATGCGGAGTTTTAGGTGGGTGAGGCCATCGTCGGTGTTTTCGACCACGAATCGCCGCCGGCATTCGGGGCACGTGCCGTCGATCGAGTCGAACTCGGCGTCGAGCTGCACGCCATAGGCATCCATGACGCGCCGGTGGAAGCTGTGGTCTACCGTCAGGCGCAGCCAGCCGTCGGCCGTGTCCAGCAGAGCCGTCTGCACGACTTCCACGCCTAGCTGGTTCTGGCAATCGGCGATGAAGTAGCCGCATCGGCCGCAGGCCGCGAATCGCTGCCGCTGCCGATCAACCGTCTCCCGCTCGCCGCGCGACAAACGGCGCGGCTCCGGGAAGGCCGGCTTCGACTCGTCCTGTGGCTCAACCGGCCCCGGTTGAGATTCTCCCCCCAAAGGGTCGTCTTGCACCCCAGCGGGCGGTTCCATCGTTTGATACTCGTCTGTGACGTCGGGGGCGAACGCGACCTCGGCTGGTTGGGCCACAGTCGGCTGTTGGGTAGCTTCTGTGTCGCCGGGCCCAAGCTGGAGAGGTTGAGCTACCGTCAGTGATGGATCGGATTCAAGGTCGCCCGGCTCGGCCTCGACAGGTTCATTGGCAAAGTCCGGCAGAGCGACCGGATTGTCTTCGTTTGCTGGCGGCGGTTCGCCGGATTGGGGGGGATCGACTTCTTCAGGTTCCGGCATGTTGGCGTCTTCTCTGTCCACAGAATAGGTTACGTAAATGGCTTGAATTTGCGATTCTAACCGTCCAGGGGTATCTGTCAAATGGAAGGCCGCTCTATCACTCTGTTTTGCGATGTGGCCGCGGAGTCGGAGCCGGCGATGGGGAGGAGCAAGGCACACTGTCATTCGAGTCGGATAAATGCCAAACCCATGACATTCATCACGTATCAGCGTGATGAATGTCACAGTTACAATGACATGAATTGCAATATATTGTTGTGAGACGCATTGTAGCCAGAGGGGGCCGCCAGCCCATTCGGCCTCTCATCGCAAGTATAACTCCGGAGTGTGCCATGACGGGTCGTCGGGGGATTACTCTTCTATGCGCTTTTGTGTTGAGCTTAGTTGCTGCCGGATTCGGGCCATGGGGAACAGCCTTCGGACGCGCAGCACCGGAGAGACTGTCCGAACTCTTGCCTTCCCTCAGTAGCACTCCGGCAACTGCCGCACCCGACGCGCCTTCAGCCGGCGCAGACAACGTTGAATTCATCAGCCATATCGGTGGCAGGACTCACGCCGTAGCCGTGCAAGGCAACTATGCCTACGTTGGCGAGGGGCCGAGCCTCACGATACTGGATGTCACCAATCCGGCCGCACCTGCTGTGGTGGGCAGGTCCCCGGTACTGCCGGAAATCGTCAACGGCGTGGCCGTAGCCGGCAACTACGCCTATGTCGCTGATCTGACTGGCGGTCTGCGGATCATCGACGTCGCCAACCCGGCCGCACCGACCGAAGCCGGCTTCTTCGATACAGCTGATCATGCCGTAGGCGTGGCCGTGGCCGGCAGTTACGTCTATGTCGCTGATTGGAAGGACGGTCTGCGGATCATCAACGTCGCCAACCCGGCCGCGCCGACCGAAGCCGGCTTCTTCGATACGGCGGAGTATGCCTGGGGCGTGGCCGTGGCCGGCAACTTCGCCTATGTCGCTAATTATCAGGGCGGTCTGCGGATCATCAACGTCGCCAACCCGGCCGCGCCGACCGAGGCCGGCTACCTCAATACGGCGGGGTATGCCTGGGACGTGGCCGTGGCCGGCAACTTCGCCTACGTTGCTGATGGGGAGGACGGCCTGCGGATCATCAACGTCGCCAACCCGGCCGCGCCGACCGAGGCCGGCTACTTCGATACGGCGGGGTATGCCAATGACGTGGCCGTGGCCGGCCACTACGCCTATGTTGCTGATGGGGACGGCCTACGGATCATCAACATTGCCAACCCGGCCGCGCCGACTGAGGCCGGCTTCGTCGATACGACATATGCCAAAGGCGTGGCCGTGGCCGGCCACTACGCCTACGTTGCTGATGGGGACGGCCTACGGATCATCAACGTCGCCAACCCGGCCGCGCCGACTGAGGCCAGCTTCTACGTCATGGCGGGGCGGGCCACAGGCGTGGCCGTGGCCGGCAACTACGCCTATGTCGCTGATGACGGCGGTCTGCAAATCGTCAACGTCGCCAACCCGGCCGCGCCGACTAAGGTCGGCTTCTATGGTTACGATACGGCGCGTTATGGTACAGACGTGGTCGTGGCTGGCATCTATGCCTATGTCGTCGATGGGGACGGCGGTCTGCGGATCATCAATGTCGCCAACCCGGCCGCGCCGGCCAAGGCCGGCGTCTTCGATACGACGTATGCCAATGACGTAGCCGTGGCCGGCAACTTCGCCTACGTTGCTGATGGGGACGGCGGTCTGCGGATCATCAACGTCGCCAACCCGGCCGCGCCGACTGAGGTCGGCTTCTTTGATACGGCGGGGTATGCCGGAGGCGTGGCCGTGGCCGGTCACTACGCCTACGTTGCTGATGGGGGGGACGGCCTACGGATCATCAACGTTGCCAACCCGACCGCGCCAATCGAGGCCGGCTTCTTCGATACGACGTGGTCGGCCGCAGGCGTGACCGTGGCCGGCAACTTCGCCTATGTCGCCGATCAGTCTGACGGTCTGCGGATCATCAACATTGCCAACCCGGCCACGCCAACCGAGGCCGGCTTCTTCGATACGACGTATGCCGAAGGCGTGGCCGTGGCCGGCAACTACGCCTATGTTGCTGATTGGGACGGCCTACGCATCATCAACGTCGCCAACCCGGCCGCGCCGGCCGCGGCCGGCTTCTTCGATACGGCGGATTCTACCGTAGGCGTGGCCGTGGCCGGCAGTTACGTCTACGTCGCTGATTGGGACGGTGGCCTGTATATCCTGCGCCATAATCAAACCGAAACGCCTACTGATACACCAACTGCTACAGCAACCCTGACCACAACACCGGCAGGAACGCCGACAGCCACCAACACACCCTCGCCGACGCCAACCAAGGTAGCCACCCAGGTTCCGCAAAAGTACACTGTCTTTCTGCCGTCTATCAGCAATGTGCCTCCGGCCGGGCCGGCCGAGGTTGGTTTCTTTGATACACCCGACTGGGCTTCCGCTGTGGCAATAGCGGGCGGATATGTCTACGTCGCCGACATCCGCAGCGGGTTGCTTGTGCTGGATGTCGGCAATCCGGCCGCGCCGAAAGAGATCGGCCGCTTCAACACGGCGGGGCATCGGGCTTGACGGTACCCGGCGATATGGTGTACGTGACGGATGAAGGTGGTGGGTTGGTGATCTTACGGCACAACAAGTAGGAAATCGAGAGCGAATAGGCAGACCTCTGAGGTTGCAGAAAGCGTCAGAGGTCTTGCCATCTTCTGCCACGCGCCGCTTCCAATTGTCCCGTCGACCAACCCATCACCTCGCGCAAGAAAGTACCGCTCAAGTAAACAGTCAGTCGGCGGCGCAGTTCGGCCGTCGACTCGTCGCGCGTCGTCAGGTCCTTGTCTTCGCTAACCAGATATTCTGCGCCTGCTTCAATGGCTGCAAGCGCAACAGGCACATCGGCGATGTCGCGCACAAGGTAAGCGTGGGCAATCACTGCCTCGGCTGTGGGTGTGTTCGCAACTGTATAGTCGCACGTGGTGAGGAAAGCCTCAAAACGATCCATCTCCCCTGGAAATCGGGCGGCCAATGTACGACGCGCTTCAGTGAGTACGTAAAGGCTAACAATTAGCGTGAAATCCTCCCTGAGCGCGTATTGTAGCACTTCATAAGGCCAGCGCGGCCAGACCGTGCCGGCCACCAGAATGTTGGCATCTACGAAGACGCGTAACTTACCCTGGTCGTCGGCCATACGTTTCTTCAAATACCTGCCGCTTGACTTCTTTCAGTTCGGCCATTAGCTGTTCCTCGGTCAGGCCCTGGCGTTCGGCTTCCTGACTCATGGCGATGACCAATTCTCGGTGGCCGGTCAACGCCCGCTCGCGCATAAGAGCTTCGTATTCAGGGTACGAAAGGATAACGGCCACCGGATAGCCGGCGCGTTCGATGATGAGGTGTTCCCCACCCAGCGCGACCCGCTTGAGCACGCTGCCCGATGCTCTCTGAAGATCGGAGGCGGTAATTATTGTTTGATTGGCCATACTCTCTCCTCAGCTAATAAGCTGCGATATGTATCTGTGCTGATTTATACATAATGATACATACTGATCCATGGAGAGTCAAAAAAGACCTCTGAGGTCTGCCGCCAACCTCAGAGGTCTTCTTACTCTCAAACAGCAAGCTGTCCAGCTTGCCCCACATCCTTACATATTGTCCACAATCGCCCGCGCAAACCCGGAGCTGCTCACCTTCGTCGCCCCCTCGATCTGCCGGTGCAGGTCATAGGTCACGACCTTGTCCTGGATTGTCTTGGCCATCGCGTCGACCACCAGGTCGGCCGCTTCCTGCCAGCCCATGTACTCCAGCATCATCGCCCCGCTCAGGATCAGGCTGCCGGGGTTGACCATGTCCTTGCCGGCGTACTTGGGGGCCGTGCCGTGGGTGGCTTCGAACAGGGCCAGCCCGTCGCCGATGTTGCCGCCGGGGGCCATGCCCAGCCCGCCCACCTGGGCCGCGGCCGCGTCGCTGATGTAGTCGCCGTTCAGGTTCAGCGTCGCCAGCACGCTGTACTCGTCGGTGCGGGTGATCATCTGCTGCAACATATTATCGGCGATGCGGTCGTTAATGACGATCTTGCCCGTCGGGGCCTGGCCGTCGTGCTGGCTCCACAATTCGTCCTCGGTCACGATATGGTCGCGGAATTCGGTCGTCGCCACCTCGTAGCCCCAGTTCTTGAAGGCTCCCTCGGTGAACTTCATGATGTTGCCCTTGTGGACCAGCGTCACCGACGGCCGATTGTGGTCGATGGCGTATTGGATGGCCTGCCGCACCAGCCGCTTGCTGCCGAACTCGCTGACCGGCTTGATGCCGATGGCCGAGCCCTCGCGCACGTGCTTGCCCAGCTTGTCGTTCATGAAAGCGATGATGGCGTTGGCTTCGTCGGTGTCGGCTTCCCACTCGACGCCGGAGTAGACGTCCTCGGTGTTCTCGCGGTAGATGACGATATTCATCTTCTCCGGGTGCTTCATCGGGCTGGGCGTGCCCTGGATGTAACGCACGGGACGTACACAGGCGTAAAGGTCCAGCACCTGACGCAGCGTCACGTTAAGGCTGCGGAAGCCGCCGCCGATGGGCGTGGTCAGCGGCCCCTTGATGCCGACGATGTACTCGCGCATGGCGTCGAAGGTCTCTTCGGGCATGTAGTTGCCGTCGTACTTCTCGGCCGCTTTCTCCCCGGCATAGACCTCCATCCAGGCGATCTGGCGCCGGCCGCCGTAAGCCTTCTCGACAGCTGCATCCCATACGATCAGGGAAGCGGGCGTGATGTCCACGCCGATGCCGTCGCCCTCGATGAAGGCGACGATGGGGTGGTCGGGCACATGCAGCCGGCCGTTGTCATAGGTGATTTTTTCGCCGGCGGGCACTTGGATATTCTTGAAAGGCATGTTTGCAAAGTCTCCTTGACCTGGAAATCCAGACACGACAGGTGGGCGAAGAAAATATCGGCTGCGCAGAAGATAAATCGCCGACCGGTGGGGTCTGGAAAATGTCAGGTGTATAAAATGAGCGAAAGGATTATACTATGATTTGGCCGGTTTGCGTAAGGACAACTCCACTTTCCAGACCCCAGACGCTGTCACGTCCGGGTGCGCTAGCTTAAGACTCGGTGAACGTGCTATCCCTCTGAAACGTGGGCCGCGCGTTGACGTATAGAATAATTATAGTTGAGTAAGGATCGAATTCGCGTTGAGTCGTATTTGTAGACGCCCGTTATTATCGAGCGTGATGTTGTCGCGCTCTTTCTGTATTGTTTTGGCATTTGTCACGCTGGCCCTGGGCGCCTGTGGTGGAGTTACCGGCGCGGCCGCGCCGACGGCCGCCGCGCCGCCCGTTCCTACCGCCATCACCAACGTCCCCCAACCAACGGCCGACCCCGCGATCGCCCTGGCTCCCACCGATGCGCCGCCGGCCACGGAACCTGTCGCGCCCACGCTGCCGCCGACTGAGTTGCCGCCGACTGACCTTCCCGCGCCGACGTCCCATCCCGATCCCACCGATGCCATCGACCTGTCGCTCAACTACACCGACGTCATCCTGCACCCGGTGCCCCTCATCTATGCCGGCGACAAGGTGACGTTTCAGTTACTGCCCCACATACCCGACAGCATCCCGGTTGGCGACGTAACAGCTGCCATTCTGGTCGACGGCGTCCAGGTGGCCGGCGGGCCGCTCGACCGGCGCAACTGGAACGGCCAGGCCGAGGGCGTCTACGAGTGGGCCTGGGACACGACCGGGTTGTCCGGCGACCATCTCATCGAGGTGGTGCTCGATCCGAGTGATGCCATCCAGATCGGCGACGAGGACCCGCTCAATAACACAGTCGCCATCACCGCCACCATCAACATCCCCACCGGCCAGGCCGCGCGCGACGCCGCCGCCGTCTGGGAGACGACCGAGACGAACTGCTGCGTCATCCACGTCGTCAGCGGCACGGCCGCCTCGCGCGATATCGCTACGCTGGCCCCCCTGATGGAAACAGCCGTACAACAGGCCGCCGGCCGGTTGGGTGTGCAGCCCAGCCGCAAGCTGGAGGTCTACCTGATCGACCGCGTTGTCGGCCAGGGTGGGTTTGCCGGCACCGACATCGTCGTGTCCTACGTCGACCGGCGCTACGCCGGCGGCGGCCTCTATGAGCTGCTCGTCCACGAGGCCACCCACATCCTCGACCAGCAATTCGCCCCCCAGCGCATCTCGTTCATGGCCGAAGGGCTGGCCGTCTGGGTCACCGGCGGCCACTACAAGGCCGAAGACCTGACCCAGCGCTCGGCGGCGCTGCTGGCGCTGGGCAATTACGTGCCCCTGACCGAGCTCATCAATAACTTCTACCCCGTCCAGCACGAGATCGGCTATCTGGAAGCCGGCGGTTTGGTGAATTATCTCGTCGGCCGCCGCGACTGGAACACATTCAAGAGCTTCTACAGCGATATCTCGGCCGCTGATGGGGCCACTCTGGCCGAGGCGGTCGATGTCAGCTTGCAGCGCTACTACGGCGCGACGCTGGCCCAGATCGAGGCCGACTGGCTGGCCTCCATGCAGAGCATCACCCCCGATCCGTCGACCGTGGAAGACCTGCGCACGACCATCCGCTACTACGACGTGGCCCGCCATTACCAGGAACTCTACGATCCCACGGCCCACTATCTGAGCGCCTGGCTGCCCCACCCGACCGAGGTGCGCGAATTCGGCAACCCGGCCGATCTGACACGAAGGCCGGAGGAAGAGATCAACGTCATGCTGGAGGTAATGCTGACCGCGGCCGACGAGGCGTTGCGCGGCGGCGATTACCCACGGGCCAACGTAATCCTCGACAGCGTCAGCAACATCATCAACAATAATGGGGCGATCATCGACCCTATGGCGACCAGTTACCTGGGCATCGTCCGCGCCGCGGCCGAATACGGCTACGATCTGCAAACCGTCGATCTGCAAGGCAGCACCGCCTACGCCATGGCCACCCAGGCCCCTCGCATCACCCTCATGCGCCTGGTCATGGAACAGCGCGGGGCAAATTGGGTCATCCTGTCGCATTAGACCCTCCTCACGCGATTGTGTTACAATTGCCCAAATTGATTGCCGCAATCAGCTAAGCACCGAGGGGTCATACATGATCGAGGTTATGATCGACAGTATCCGCATCAGCCTGGTGTCCCAACACCGTATCGTGTTGTTGCGCGAAGTGGACAGCGAGCGCCAGCTTCCCATATGGATTGGGCCTTGCGAAGCCGACGCCATCACCATTGAACTGCAAGACGTTAAGGTGGCCCGACCGCTGACCCAGGACTTGCTCAAAAATATCATCACCGAGCTGGGAGGCAGCGTCTCCCACGTGCTCATCAAAGAGTTGAACGACAGCGTCTTCCACGCCCGACTGTTTATCACCGTCCAGGGCGAACGCGAACCGCGCGAGATCGATTGCCGTCCCTCCGACGCCATCGCCCTGGCCGTTCGGGCCAAGGTGCCCATCTTCATCTCCGAAGAGGTCATGGACGAGGCCGGCGTGGAGCCGGAGCCGGACATCCAGGCCGACGAGCCGGATCAGGCCAGCGAAGGCGACGTCGGTAATCTCGATGCCTTCAGCGACTTCCTTGACACACTGGATTTCGACGACTTCGAGGGCGACGACCGCGCCTAGTCATCGCCTGGGTAACATTCAATACGTACAGAAGAGAGTTAATCCACAGATTACGCGCCTTAGGCAGATTTCCGGAAGATCGCTCCGAAAATCTGCGTAGCCGGCTTAATCTGCGGATGAAACCCTCGTATTCCCCATGGACACGCTAGAAGAACGATTGCCCCCCCACAGCGTCGAGGCCGAGGAAGCCGTTCTCGGCTCGCTGCTCATCGATCCCGACGCCATCTTCGAGGTCGCCACTTTTCTGCGCCCCGATGCCTTCTATCGCGCCCAAAACCGCTGGATCTACGAAGCCATCCTGTCCCTCAATGAGCGTCGCGTCCCCCTCGACGTCGTCACGCTCATCGAGGAACTGCGCCGCAACGAACAACTGGAGGAGATCGGCGGCGAGCCGACGGTCATCAGCCTGCTCAACGCCGTGCCCACCTCGATCAACGCCGAAGCCTACGGCAAAATGGTCGAGGCCACCGCGACCCGCCGCAATCTGATCCTGGCCGCCGGAGCCATCGCCAAGCTGGCCTACAACGAGGCCGAAGACATCGACGTCGTCCTGGATCGCTCCGAGCATGCTCTGTTCAGCATCAGCGAGAAACGCACCAAGCGCGATCTCAAACCGATCAAGGAGATCGCCGGCGACTATCTGGAGCGTATCGAACTGCTGCGCGAGCGCGGCGACGAGTTCATCGGCATCCCGACCGGCTTCACCGACCTCGACCGCATGCTCAGCGGGCTGAACAAATCCGACCTGATCATCATCGCCGCCCGGCCGGGCATGGGCAAGACGGCACTGCAGAACGCGGTGGCCCTCCATGCCGCGCGCCGCTACGACAAGCGCATCGCCATGTTCAACCTGGAGATGTCGGGCGAGCAACTGGTGCAGCGCATGATCGCCGCCGAGACGCGCATCGACTCGCAGCGGCTGCGGCGCGGCGAGCTGGCCGACCACGAGTGGGCCATCTTCCTGGAAGCACTCGGCCGCCTGTCTGAGTCGCGCATTTTCATCGACGACACCCCGTCGATCACGCCCATGCAACTGCGCACCAAGTGCCGTCGCCTGTACGCCGAACACGGCCTCGATATGGTGATGATCGATTACCTGCAACTCATGCAGGCCGAACACTCCACCAATAACCGCGTCCAGGAAGTCAGTGAGATCTCGCGCGAACTGAAGGGGCTGGCCCGCGAGCTGGATGTTCCGGTCGTGGCCGCCGCCCAGCTTAGCCGTGCCGTGGAGCAGCGCCAGAACAAGCGGCCGCAGCTGTCCGACTTGCGCGATTCAGGCTCCATCGAGCAGGACGCCGACGTCGTCATGTTCATCTACCGCGATGACTACTACAATCCCGACAGTTCCGAGCGGCCCAACATCGCCGAGGTAAACATTGCCAAGCACCGAAACGGCCCTACCGGGGCCATCGACCTGTTCTGGCACGGCCAACTGGCCACTTTCCGCAACCTCCACCGGCAGGAGATCGAGCTATGACCCCCACCAGCCCTATGCAAGGCTTCTCCGGCTTCCCCGACGGCAAGCAGCGCCTCACCCCCGTGCCCAATCTTTTCTTCAGCGATCTGTTGCCGGCCATCGATAACCTGGCCGAGATGAAAGTGACGCTCTACGCCTTCTGGGCGCTGGGCCAGCGCGAGGGCGAGGTGCGCTATCTGCAACTGGGCGATTTCACCAACGACCCCATCCTGCTCAAGGCGATGGGCGGCTCCGGCATCCAGTCCGGCATCGATACCCTGCTGGACGGCATCGAGCGTGCCGTGGCCCGCGGCACGTTTCTCAAGGTCGAAGTGGAAGGAGCCGACGGCCGGTTGGAACTCTATTTTCTCAACACTGAGCGGGGGCGTGCCGCCGTCGACGGCATCACCAGCGGCCAATGGCGGCCGTCGCCCGACGACGCGCAGCCCATCACGCTGCTGATCGAGCGGCCCAACATCTTCGTGCTCTACGAGCAAAACATCGGCGCGCTGACGCCTATGATCGCCGACGAACTGCGCGACGCCGAGCAGACCTACCCCGCTCGGTGGATCGAAGAGGCCATCAAGCTGGCCGTCACTAATAATGTGCGTCGCTGGCGCTACGTCCACAGCATTCTGGAGCGCTGGCGACAGGAAGGAAGACAAGATGCGCTCGACGCGCGAGATTCTCAACGAAGCCTACGAGGGCAAGTCCCGCCCGAATATGACGACATCGTCCGGCGCTGAGCCGGCGGCCGGACGCGACGGCGGCATCGGCAAGCCCGACTGCCCCCACTGCGGCGGGCTGGGCTACGTCGTGCCCGCGTTGGCGCCGGACACCCCCGGCTTCGGCCGCGCCGTCGTCTGCGTCTGCCGCGCCGCCGACCAGGAAAAGGCGCGCCTCGACAGCCTGATGAAGGTGAGCCAGATCGGCGCGCTGGCCGACTGTACCTTCGAGACGTTCCTGCCCGAAGGCCACGGACTGACCCAAGCCCGGCAGCGCAACCTGCGCCAGGCCTATGAACGGGCGGCCGACTACGCTCGCGCCCCCCACGGGTGGCTCATCCTGAAGGGCGGCTACGGCTGCGGCAAAACCCATCTGGCGGCGGCCATCGCTAACCACCGGCTGGCGGCCGGTCGCCCCGTGCTGTTCGTCAACACGCCCGACCTGCTCGACCATCTGCGGGCCACGTTCAACCCCGAATCGACGGTCAGCTACGACGAGCGCTTCGACCAGGTGCGCAACAGCCCGCTGCTCATCCTCGATGATCTGGGCACGCAGAGCAACAGCGAGTGGGCGCAGGAGAAACTGTACCAGATCCTCAACTTCCGCTACAACGCCAAGCTGCCCACGGTCATCACCACCAATCTCGATCTGGAGTCGATCGAGATCCGCATGCGCTCGCGTATGGTCGACCCCGGCCTGTCGCAGATCATCCACATCGCCGCTCCCGACTTCCGCCGGGCGGGTGTGGGCGACGAGCAATCGGACCTCTCGACGCTGAATCTCCACAGCGACAAGACGTTTGAGACGTTCGACGCGCGCGATAACGAGCTGCCGCGCGCGCAGGCCGACAATCTGCACCGGGCACTGCAACTGGCCGTGGCCTTTGCCGAACATCCGGCGGACTGGCTGGTGTTCAACAGCGTGGCCTACGGCAACGGCAAGACCCATTTGGCGGCGGCCATCGCCAACTACGTCGCCAACAGCGGCGAGCCTGTACTTTTCGTTGTCGTGCCCGACCTGCTGGATCACCTGCGCGCCTCGTTCAACCCCAGCAGCCAGAGCCGGCTGGACAAGCGCTTCGACGAGGTGAAATCCGCCTCGCTGCTGGTGCTCGACGATCTGGGCACGGAGAGCGCCACTGCCTGGGCGCGCGAGAAGCTCTATCAGCTCTTCAACCATCGCTACAACGCCCGCCTGGCCACCGTCATCACCACCGCCGTGCCCATCGAGCAGCTCGACCCGCGCCTGGCCTCGCGCATGCTCGACGGCATCCGCTGCACCTTCTTCGTGCTGGAAGCGCCCAGCTATCGGGGAAAGGCGACACGGCCGCGAAGGAGTGGGGGACGGCGGCCCTAGCGAACGCCGGCCTCTTTTCGGGGCATCAGCAAACTGGCCTTTAGAAATGGAAGGGCGCACACAGGTGCGCCCTTTTTTTGGGCCAGGCAAACATATCTCGGCCGGTAAACCTCCCTCGATCTGTCCTTCGCAGGCGGGCACACCCAGGGTAATACGCAAGGCGCGTCCCCACCACTTCATACTAAGTTCTTGACAATACTGTGTGATGTATAGTATACTGTTGCTATGTATCACACAGTAACATAGGACACACAGTATATGACCGAGATAGACGACAACATCAGTAAGCTACGTCTGGAGCTGCGGCGCGGGGTCGTCGTACTGGCCGTCCTCAGCCGCCTGACCGCCCCACAGTACGGTTACAGCCTCATCCAGGAATTGGCCGAGCGCGGGCTGGACGTCGAGGAAGGCACTCTCTACCCCCTGCTGCGGCGGCTGGAGAAACAAGGCCTGCTGGAAAGTGAATGGGAAGTCGGCGAAGCGCGACCCCGCAAGTATTACCAAATCAACAAACAAGGACGCAAGGTGCTCGACACGCTGTCGGCCGACTGGTTTGAGACCGTCGACGTGATGCGCGACCTGCTGACTCAGGGAGAGAAATCATGACCGATTTAGTCGAACGCTACGTATACCAGGTGGGACGTTACCTACCCGAAGGCGAGCGCAAGGAGATTCAAAACGAATTGCGCTCGCTCATCCGCGACCAGTTGGACGACCGCTACAAGGCCTCGCCTACCGAGGACGACGTCGTCGGGCTGTTGACCGAGCTGGGCGACCCGCGCCATATGGCCGCTTCCTACGGCGGCGAACAGTACCTTATCGGCCCGGAACTGTATCCGATCATGGTGCGCGTACTACAGCGGGGCTGGCTGTGGATTCCAGCCCTGGTGGTCGTCGTTCGCGTCCTCGTCACTTTTCTGTTGGCCGAGCCGACCACACTGATTGGTCTGTTGTTAGAAACGGCGTTCACTGTGGTGCAGGCCCTGGCCGTCTTCAGCGGCATCGTCGTGCTCATCTTTGCCATCCTGCAACATTCCGGCGAGAAGCTGGAAGAAATCGACGGGCCGTTCGACCCGCGCCATTTGCCGCGCGTCGAGGACCCGGCCGGGATCGACCGCGGCGAAGTGGCCCTGGGCATCGCCTTCAACATCTTTATGGCCCTCGTCCTGACCTACTTCCTGCGCGTGGGCGGGCTGACGCTGCGCTTCAACCTGACCGAGTCGATCGACGTGCTGCCGGTGCCGGCGCTATGGCTGGTGACCGGCATCCTGTCTCTCATCGGCCTGATCCTGATCAACGGCGTGGTGCTGCGGCGCGGCCGCTGGAGCGCCGGCCTGGCGCTGGCCGATCTGGCCCTGAACATGGTCGGCGTGGTCGGCGGGTACTTCGTATTCATCCTGCCGCTCGTCGATTTGCTGTTCGAGAAGGTGCCCAGTCTGATGAATATACCGTTGGCCGACCGCTGGCCGCTGGCCCTGGCCGTCCTCCTGGGCCTAATCACGGCCATCGAGGGCCTCAGCCGGCTACTCAAGATACTGTACGGCAACCGCAACGACAATCGGGCCTACCCGTCGGCCCAGCCGGAAGGCTAGGATACCATGAGCGCTGGCCCCCTCCCTCCACCCATTCTCCTCACCATCGCCGGCTCCGACTCCGGCGGCGCGGCCGGCCTCCAGGCCGACCTGAAGACCTGGGCCGCCCTTGGCGCTTACGGCATGAGCGCCATCACCGCCGTCACAGCCCAGAATAGCGAGCGCGTGGTCGCCGTCCACTACCTGCCGCCGGACTTCGTGGCCGCGCAGATCGACGCTGTGCTGTCCGACTACGGCGCGGTGGCCATCAAGACCGGCTTTCTGGGCCGCGTCGACATCATCGCCGCCGTGGCCGGCCGGCTGGCCTATTGGCGCCAGCAGTTGTCGCCGCGGCCGTTTATCCTCATCGACCCCGTGTTGGTCAACCACCGCGGCGAAAGTATGTTCGCGCCGGCCGTGGCCGCCGCCTATCGCGACTTGCTCTGCCCGTTGGCCGATCTGATGACGCCCAACACGGCCGAGGCAGTGTTGCTGGATAGGGCCGGCGGCGGGGAGAACGTCTTGGTAACGGGCCTGGCAGGTAAACGCGTGGCACGCGAAGATGAGATCGTCGACGTGTATGGAGCCGGCGATCGGCGGGTTGAACTGCCCCAGCCGCGCCTGGACACGATCAACACCCACGGCAGCGGCGACACGCTCTCGGCCGCTATCTGCGCCTATCGCGCCCAGGGCCACGACTGCCTGGAAGCCATACGCCGGGCGCAGACCTTCACCCATGCGGCCATCCGGCGCGGCGCTGCCTGGCGGCTGGGCGCGGGCCACGGGCCGCTGGGATATGGCGGCGCTCTCCCTGACGAGTAAACCGCCCGCTGATCGCTGCCTGCTGATCACTGCCTGCTGATCACTGCTTTCCCTTGCCCTTCGCCCCATCCTCTGCTATGCTCACTACATTCAAAACATATTGAACGTAGGGATGTATGCACGAAACATTGACCGCGGTTAACGACAGCACCGTAGCCGGCCTCGGCCGTCTGGCCCGTTTTTTCGGCTTCAGCGACGTCATGGGCCGTCTCTACGGCACTCTACTGCTCAGCCCCGCGCCCCTTTCGCTCGATCAATTGGGCGACACGCTGGAGATCAGCAAAGGCTCAGTCAGCATGAACATGCGCGATCTGGAGCGCTGGGGCATGGCCAAGGAAGTCTGGGTGCGCGGCGAGCGCCGCAAGTTCTACAAGGCCGAATCCGACATGTGGCAGGTCATCCGCAACGTGCTGGGCAGCCGCGAACAGCGCGAGGTGCAGTTGGCGCTGGGCGTGCTGGGCGAGAGCATCGAGAAGCTCCAGGCCGCCGAACGCGACCTCTCGGCCGATGAGCAGCAATTGGCTCGCTACTACCTCGACCGCATCGGCGACCTGCAAGCGTTCTTCCAGTTCGCCCAGTTGGCCCTCCACGCCGTCCTCGGCGGCGACAAGGGGCTGGATTTCGACGCGATCACGAAGATCGAGATCGAATAAGGCCTGAACGTAATCCTCATTGACCTCTGCAATGCGGTCGCTCATCATCGCTTCTGATCAGAACAGGGTCGGGTTGGCCGCCACCCATTCGTAGAGCCGGCCGATGCCTTCGCGGGGCGAGACGCGCGGCCGCCAGCCCAACCGCTCGGCCGCCCGCTGAATGTCGGCCACGAACACACGCTGGTCGCCCGGCCGCCACGGGCCATAGGTCACCGCCACCGGCCGGCCGGCCAACTCTGCCAGCAGCGGCCCAAACTCGGTCCAGACCGCCAGTGTGTTGTCCGGCCCGCCGCCCAGGTTAAACACCTCGCCCCTGAACTCGTCGATCCGGTCGATGCCCAGCTGATAGGCGGCCACCAGATCATCAACGTGGAGCACGTCACGCACCTGCAGCCCGTCGCCGTAGATGGCGATCGGCCGCCCCAGCACCGTGGCGATGACGAAGTGGGCCACCCAGCCCTGATCCTCGACGCCGAACTGCCGTTGCCCGTAGATACACGACTGCCGCCAGACCAGCGTCCGCAGCCCGTAGATGCGGGCGTAATCGCGCACGTACTGGTCGCCCGCGCCCTTCGAGCAGCCGTAAGGCGAGTGGAAGTCCAGGGGGAAGGTCTCGGGGATGCCGTGGGGATAGTCGGCGTAGGCGTAGCGTTGCCCCGTTTGCACGATGCCCACGTCCTCCATGCCGCCATAGACCTTGTTGGTGGAGGCATAGAGCAGGGCCGCGCCGGGCGCGTGGAGGCGCACGGCCTCCAACACATTGAACGTGCCCAGGGCGTTGATCTCGAAATCCTCGCGCGGATCAACCACCGACGCCGTGACCGCCACCTGCCCGGCCAGATGGAGCACGACCGCCGGCGCGGCCTGGGCCACGGCCGCTGCCAGTGCCTCATAGTCGCGCACATCGGCCTCGATGACGCGCAGCCGCTCGCCGCCGTGGCGTTCGTGCAGCCAGGCCAGATTGGCCCGCCCGCCCTTGCGCGTCAGGTTGTCATAGATCGTGACAGCCTGCCCGCGCTGCAAGAAATGGTCGGCGCTGTTGCAGCCGATGAACCCGGCCCCGCCGGTGATGAAAACGTGTTGGTTATTCATAATTGAAGAAAGGGGGATGGCTATAAATTTGACCGGGGACACAGATGATCACCAAAGAAATAGATCCGTATCGTCCGTCCTAATCCGTAGCCAACGCTTAATCTGCCGCTTTATACAACCTCAACTGGCAAAATCCGCAGCGACGCGCGCCGCCAGCCAGGCGCAGTAATCCGGTTGCTCGGCGAAATCGACGGTCATCAGCAGCGCGTCTTCGCCCGTGTCGTGATAGTAGCGCCGCCGCCGGCCGACCTCCTGGAAGCGATACTTGCGATAGAGCCCCTGGGCCGGCGTGTTGCTCGGCCGCACCTCCAGCGTCACCAGCAGCGGCTCCAGCCGGCACGCCTCCAGCAGCAGGTTGAGCAAGAGCCATTCCCCGCGCCCCCGCCCGCGCTCGTCGGGATGCACGGCGATCGTGCTGACGTGGACCTCGTCGGCGATGAGCCAGAAGCCGGTGTGACCGACGAGCGTTTCCCCGGCCGCGTCGCGCCGCACCAGCACCTGATAGTGGGCCAGGCGATTGTCGGTCAACTCGTTGTGGTACAGTTGGGCGGTGGAAGGCGAGGGAAACGACAGCCGGTCGATCTCCAGCACGGCCGGGATGTCGTCGAGGGTCATCGGCCGCAGCGAATAAGGTGCGGGCGTCGCCAGCATGGCCCTAACCCGGCTCGCGCAGATAGAGCGGGGCCAGGGCGTCGGCCTCGGTCACCTGCTGCTTCTTCCAGCGCCCCCAGCCGATCTCGGCCAGCACGGCCGCGCGCCGCACAGACGCGGCCGGGCCGACGATGTGGGCCGAGCGATTGACGCGACGGATGAGCTTGGCCGCCGTGGCGCCGATCTCCCCGGCAAAGGCCACCGGGACCTGCAAGCGACTGAGCAGGTCTTCCCACTGGGTCAGCATGGGATCACCGACCGGCTCCCAGCCCTGCTTGCCGTTCCAGCTATACTGCCCGGCCCACAGGCGCGACCGGCCCGCCTGGGCCAGCGCCACCAGATCGGTCTCCAGGCGCGGGACGGCGGCGGCCACGATGTCGAGCGTCGGCACGCCGATGAGCGGCAGCTTCTGGCCCAGGGCAATGCCCTTGGCCAGGGCCAGCCCCACGCGCAGGCCGGTGTAGGAGCCGGGGCCAATGGCGACGGCGATGGCGTTCAGCTCGCTGGGCGACAGGCCGGCGCGCGCCCACAGTTGGGCCACTGCCGGAGCCAGCTCGATCGTTTGCGTGCGCCGGCTGCGCCAGCCGAACTCGGCCGTCACCGTGCTGCCGTCGTGGAGGGCCAGCCCCACCCAATCCGTTGCTGTGTCTATCGCCAGTATCATGTGTCTCAGACGCCAAAGGCGTTCTTGCGAAAATCCGTCAGTAATAAAGTGGAGCGCGGCCCCATCGCGTTGAGGCGCATCCGCCGCCGGGTGGGACTATCGTAGGTCAGGGTGATCCACAGGCGGTCGGCCGGCAACAGGTCGACGATGTGCTCCGGCCACTCGATCAGCGCCGGTGCGTCGCTGTCGAGGATGTCCTCCAGCCCGACGGTGGCGATGTCGGCCGTGCGCTCCAACCGGTAACAGTCAATGTGATAGAGAATGCAGCCGTCGCTTGGCCGCGGGTATTCGTTGATGAGGACGAACGTCGGACTGGTGACGCGCACCGGCGATCCCCAGCCGCGGCCGACGCCCCGCGCCAGCGCCGTCTTGCCCGCCCCTAACTCGCCGGACAGGCAAACCACGTCGCGCGGCTCCAGCAGCTCGCCCAGGCGAATGCCCAGGCGCTCGGTTTGGGGCACGCTTGTGCTCACAAAGTCCAGCGTTCGGTCGTCGAGAATGGCCATGCGCCGATTATTATACTTTCATGACCTGATACGCGCACCTGTAGATACGGTATCACCAGGACTTTTCAGTGATCGGCCGATCTCTGTGACGTTGGTTTCCTGACCGGCCCCGCGACCCACCACGCGGCCCGGTAAGGATCCGGCGCTACCTTGCTAATCGACTCACTACTGAAAAGCCCTGACCGTATGATCAGGGCAATCGTCTGCCAAAAAAAACGAAAAGGGCCGGGCCTCACGCGAAGCCCGACCCTTTCCAGTCGCCAAGGATGCGGGCGAGCCACAGCTCAGCCCGACCCAACACTAATTATCGAACGTACGGACTTCCGCGCGGGTTATGCCCGTCACGTCGCCGTCAACCGCCTGGATAGAATCAAACAGAATTTGCATGACATAGGACGAGTTGTGGGCAAAACCACCGGGGTCCTTTTGGGAATCCTGGTAGTTATAGGCCGCACGCAACAGGTTGGGCGTCCAGGACGAGAAGCCCTCTTCGTCGTCATTGACGCGGCCGTTGCCGTCTGTGTCCCCAAACCAGTAAGGATAGGCGTGGGCGTCGTAGATGATAGCCGTGCCCACCACGTCGGCCGCATAGGCCTGAATGGCCGCGTACAGACTGTTGCGCATGGTGTCGATCTCGCCGTAGACGCCTTCGGTGACGTCGCCGTCGCCGTCGTAGTCCACATCGGTCATACGGATGGTGCGTAGCCCTTCGAGCGTATCCGCGCCCTCGTGACATTCGGCACAATCCTCGATGACGATCTCCAGCGCATGGGTGTCGTGGCATTCGGTGCAGGAGTTAAAGACGCCGACGTGCTCGTTGAAGCCGGTATATTCCCGGCCCTCGAACTCATAGGCCCCCTTAACTTCGGTGCCGAACAACGTCGCCCCGGCGGCGAAGTAGTGGATATTGAGGAAGCGCAGGTCTTCGCTGACCTCATTGGGCGCTTTGTCGCCGATGAGCCTGTCAACGCTGACGGTGGACTCACGGCCCTGATGGCAGTTGAGGCACATATTGGCCGCCGAGTCGCGCTCGCCGAACGTGACCGTCGCCCCGCTGGGGAAGCGCACCGACGGCACTTCGTACAGCGTGAATTCCTGCACGTCGTTGTGACACGTGCCGCAATTCAAGCCATTGCTGGCCGGTTGGCTGGTGACAACGCCCTCGGTGACGAACTCCGGTTGGCCAGTCGCCGCGTGACACTTCGCGCAACTTCCCGGCACAACGCCGCCCTCAGCGTCCCAATGACGGAAAGCTTCTTCGGAGCCGGCGAAGTGGCCGTGATCGATGCGATGGGCCGCGGACATATCGACAGGGGTGTCGATAGCCGTGTTCAGGTCCTGGGTGGAGTCGTACAGCAACTCAATGATGTACTTGCCGCCGTGGGCATGGACGCCGGGGTCTTTCTGCGAGACCTGGAAGTTGTAGGCGGCCTTAGCCAGTCTACCCGTCCAGCCGCTGAAGGCATTGTCGAAGGACGCTTCTTCCTCGCTCAATGTACCGTCGGCGTCGCTATCGTTAAAGAAGTAAGGGTAGGCCGTCGTGCTATAGCCGATAGGCGTGCCGGTCACTTCCGTGGTGTAGGCCGTCATGGCTTGCCACAGCAGGTCGCGCACACCCCCGATCTCGTAGTAGATGCCTTCCGTCATGTCGCCATCACCGTCGTAGTCGACGAGGGAGCCATTCATGCGGATGTCGGCTATATCTTCAACCGACTCGACGCCGGTGTGGCAGGCCTGGCACTGCTCGAGTTTGACTTCGAGCGTGTGCATATCGTGGCATTCGATACACGTGTTGTGGCTGGGCACGTGGTCGAAGCGGGCGTCATAGGCCAAGCCGCCATATTCATAGCCTCCCTTGGCCAGCGTCCCATACTGGGTCGCCGCCGCGGCATAGTAATGAATATTGGTAAAGCCCATGTCCTCGCTGACGCTGTCCAGGTCTTGGGTCAGACCGGCGTCGGCGATGCGCTGGTCAACCGAGACGGTGGAGGCGCGGCCCTGGTGACATTCCATACAACGCGCTTCGTCGCCCAGATTGGTGATCTCGATCCCGGAGGGGAAGACCACGCTGGTCTTGGTCAACGTCACATCGTTATGGCAAGCCTGGCACTCTATCGTCGAGCCCAGGGGCGCGGGGGCGTCGACAACGCCGGCCGTGCTACCATCGGCTCCCAGATGATCGATGTAGCCGGGCGTGCTGTGGCACTTGGCGCAATCGGTCGGCACCTCGGCCGGGTCTTCCTCGTTCCAGTGATTGAACGGTTCGCCTTCCGTGTCGTTGTGGGGCGAGGCGACCCATTCATCAAAAAACGGGATGACCAGTTCGGAAGCAGCGGCCGATTCGGCTGGCACTTCCACAATGCGGGTCACCTCAACCTCGGCCCCGACCCCGGGGACCTCGACTTCCTGGGTGACCACGCGGGTGACTTCCACCGCCTGTCCGCCTTCGCTGCATGCCACCAGCAGGAAGACCGACAGAAGCAGAGTCACCAACAATAAGAAGATGAGCGGACGCTTGTTGGGTCTCATGTACAATAAAACCTCCTTCAGTTTTTTCACCAAGTAATAGCACCTTCCGGGCGTCGCTCGTGTCCGGCCGGCGCCTCGTCTAAACTGGCTCCCACTCGCTAGGGCAAGGGAGTCGCCAGTGGAACGAACACGTCTCGCGTCGCCTGCGGCTCAACGATGATGGCCGTGTCCTCGAATGTGAACATCCAGATGACCAGGGCCAGAGCCAGCGCGGTGACGACACTTGCCACGGCGAAGTAGATCCTTCGTCGTCGCGCCAATATTTGGGGTGGAACCACCTTCCAGGGAGCGCCGCCCTCCTCCAGCCGTTCCAGCTCGAGGGCGTGCTCTTCCTCCATAATCCCGTGCGACAGCGTGCCGGTGAACATGCTCAAATTGCGATGCTTCACCAGGACGTTGTAGAGATGCCAGATGACGATGGACACGGCCGCCAGCACCGCTTCCCAGCCGTGGGCTTCCAGGGCGACGGGGATAAAGCGGCCGGCAATAAATTGCGTGGCGGCCAGAGGGTTCCACAGAATAAACCCGGTCAGGATCATCACCGCCGTGCCCCAGACCACGGCCCAGTACTCGAACTTCTCGCCGAAGTTGAACTTGCGCATCTGGGGCGGTTGGTCGGTGAAGCCCAGGTTGTAGGCCACGGTGTCGCGCAGGTCAAAGCCGTCTTTCAGATCGGGCAGCATGCGCATATCTTCGTGCTTGACAAACAGCCGATATGCCGAGGTAAGCAGATGATAGACCGACCCCAGGATGAGCACGATAGCCGCCCAGCGGTGGATCATGCGCGCGACTTCGATACCGCCCAGCAAGGCAATCAGCCCCTGCGACACGGGCGAGAACGGGAACTTTTGCGGCAGCCCGGTCAGGCACAGAATGGTGAAGCTTAGCAGGAGCAGCATGTGCTCGATGCGAGCCATCAGGCGGAAGCGCGGATATTCGGGGCCGTCGGGGCCGACGTAGACGGCGCCGTCGGCCAGCCATTCCCCGGTCGGGGCGTCGGCGATTGACACGTGGGTTGGCGGAGGCACGTCCTCTAGCGGCGGGGCGGAGGGCATGTCCGGCCCAGGGCCCGGCAACACCGGCGGGATGGGCGGCGCGTCGGGCAGGGGCGGCAAGCCCGGCTGGGGCATTCCGCCCGGCACGACGGGCACTTCCGGCACGACGGGTACTTCCGGTGCATCGGGCACGACGGGCACTTCCGGCACTACCGGTGCATCCGGCACGGCAGGCACTTCCGGCTGAGGACTGGTATTTTCGGGTTCGAGAGGCGTCTTGTCCATTCGATGAATACCCTTAACGGCCGCGCATCTGGCGATAGATGTCGCTGCCGACCAGAAAGCTCAGGAATATCACGGTCGTCGGGATGACCGTGGCGTAGAAAACAGTAATCAGTAGCATCAGCGGATTATCGCGCAACGACGGCCGGTGGTGGCCCGTCCACGAATCGGAGAAGTTGGCCGTGGCCCCGGGGTGACAACGCTGGCAGGTTTCCAGCAGATTGGCCTTGATGCCCGCGTCGGGGTCGTCCACTCGTTTGATGTCGTGCACGCCGTGGCAATCGAAGCAGACGGCCTTGTTGGTGGGCGTGTTGGGGTCGTTGGACTGGAAAATCGTCACTGTTGTGCCGTGGAAATCATCGACGTAGGTCTCGAAAACGTCGGTCGAAATGTCATAATGGGTCATCAGCTCTTCGTCGGCGTGGCAGCCGGCGCACAACTCCGGCGAGCGATTGCGGAAGAGGGCCGTCGTCGGGTCGCCGACGTTGTGGACGCCATGACACTCGATGCAGGTGGGCACGTCGGGGTTATCCTCGGCCAATAGCGACGCGCCGTGGACGCTCTCGGCGTATTCGTCGAAGATCGTGCTGTGGCACTGGCGGCAGGTCTGGGAAATGCGCGAGCGCGGCTCGTTGGGAACCGGAGTGTCGTGGGCGCCGTGGCAATCGACACAGGTGGCGGCGTCCTTGTTGCCGTCGGCCAGGGCCTGCGCGTGGGCACTGGACATCTGCCCTTCGTGCTGCGTCTCATGGCAGCGGGCGCATAGTTCGGTTTGCTGAATGGTGTAGTCGCGAGCCGTTGCGGCTTGCAGGGGCGGGTGTGGGTAGTTGTAGTTCTGGTGACAGTCGGTGCAGTCGAGCGCTTGCCAACTGTTGCCCAGACCGTGGACGGAGGCGTGGAGGCCTTCGCCGTCGATACTGATCGATACAATGTCTCCGTTGGGAAATGTCATGGCGCGGTCCGGCGGCCCGTGGCAGCCCATGCAGAAGTCGTTGTTGAGCTGCTTCTGGGCGAAAAGACCGGCCTCAATATTCTGGCTGAGCGCCCCCGGATCAGTCAGGTCGATGCCCGCGTTCGTGTGACAGTCGGCACAGACGGTCGTCGCCGTCGGCATGTGCCAGGCCTCGGCGGTCTGCACGTGATGCGAGCCGTGACAATCGGTGCAGGCCACGGCCATGCCCGATGCCGACAAGGCGGGATCAAAGCCGCCCGACCCTTCCGGCCCCGGATGGGCAGTCAGATGCGGGGCGTGGCAGCGGAGGCACGCTTCCGATTGCATCAGCGCGTATTCGCGCACGGTGGCCGCATCGACGGGCGGATGGGGGAACTGATAGCGGTCGGGGGCGTGGCAGCCTCCGCAACCGATGAAGACGCCGGATTCGGCCCCGTGGACCGAGGCATCGAACCCGGCCAGATCGACTTCGACGGGCAATGCTTCGCCGGAGGGGAAGACGACTTCGGCGTCGCTGTCCCCGTGGCAGGAGCGGCAGGCGGCATCGGTCGGCGGGTGGGCGGCCGGCTGGGCGGGTTGCGCAACGGTGATCGGCAAGAGCGGCAGGGCCAGCGCCGGGGCATCCGCCGGAGGGGCGGCCGAACGCGCCGCCCACGTCACTTCGGCGCGCACCAGGAACGACAGCGCCAAAACAGCGATCAACATCAGAACGCCGAAGCGCGTCCCCGTTTTATGTGATCGACCCCCACCCAAACGTTTCAATGAATCATTCCTCGTTTGTAGTCAGTCGCTCCCATGTCGTGTCGCTTCCGAAACGCCACTAAAGCCGCTGACTACGAACCCCGCGAGTTAAGCGCCGCTACGGTGCGGCCGTGGCCTCCGCCTCGACCGGCGCGTCCAGCTCATGGTAGCCCTGGGCCGCGGCCAATAAGGTATCGTCGGACAGCGAGGGGCCGATACCCAACTCGCTATTGTGGCATTGACGGCAGGCGTAATCCAGACCGGTTTGCGGCAATATCGAGCCGTCCTCGGCAAATTGGCCGATTTGCTCGGCATTGATGACCACCTGATGGGTCTTCACGTCAGCCATGAACGAGGCCGGCGCGCCGATGGCGTTCTGAATCAACTGCGGCATGTGACAGGTATCACAGGCCACGCGAATGCGAATATGAACCTTCTCCACCTTGGCCTGCTGGAAGTGGCAGCCCTCGCACGTGGCCCGCAGGACAGGCTCGTGGGCCTCGTTGGGCGAGGCGACGAGCACGTGGGGGTCGTGGCAATCGACGCAGTCGATGAGCCGGTGCTTGCCGGGGAACAGGTCGCCGTACTCGTGGGTGGTGTGCTGAATGAAGCCGTCGGCGGCGACGATCTCGCCCGATTGGTGGCAGGTGCGACATTCCTGCGCATCGCGGGAGACTTGCAGGGCGAAGGCGTAGGGGTTGTTGACATGCAGACTACCGGGGCCATGACAGGCCTCGCACTGGACGCCGGGCTGGTTGAACGAACCCATAACGCCGGGCATGCCCTCGGTGTTTTCGGCCGTCGTGTAGCCCGTGGCGTGACACGCCCCGCAATCGAATGGCTTTTCCTCGCCCGGATGGTAAGCGACGAACTCGTTGCCCGCTTCCAGTTGATTATTGTCGAGATTAAACTGCGCCGCCTCGCCGGTCAACAGATTGCCGTCGTTCTTGACGAACAGGGCCTTCCAGTTGAAGCCGCCCACGACGTAGGCGATGTCACCCCAGGCCAGGCCTTCCGGCGGGTTGCGACGGGCGGCCGAGGGCAGATCGGGCGCTTGTCCATCGACGACAGGTGTCAGGGCGCGGGGGTGGCCGCTGCGGGCGAAGGTGTCGTAGGTACCCTGATGGCAGTTGGCGCATGCTGCGGATCCGACGAATTGGGACGGGGTGAAGCTGACGCCGTCCTGGCCGGCCGGGCCGCGTTCGCCGGCCGCGCCCTGCTGGCCGGAAGGGCCGGGTGGGCCTTGCGGGCCGGGCTGGCCTTGCGGGCCGGTTGGCCCCGGACGGCTGGAACAGGCGGCGACGGCTAGCGCCAGAGTCGCCAATATAAGCAGCAATGCTGTTCGGCCTATTCTCATCCGTGCCTCCGGTCTTTTTGCCACCAACAAACGACGGCAATCCGCCGTTTACGGATGTAAAGTATAGCGGTCGGTTTGCATTGATGCCAACAATCTTGTCATCACATTGATGTGATTATTGGTGCACAATAGATAGGTTTGCTAAGGATTGGGCCGCCGGGGTGACTCCTGTTGCGTCCGATTGGTATCAGGAAGTAGTGAATACTGCCCAGGAGACCGGTGCTACAGAGTGCGGGAACGCGCCGAGGCGTCAGGGCAGGCCTAGCGAGCGCAACCTGACCGAATCTTGCCCGGCCGCGCCCGGCGCTACCCCCAGCCGCTGCCCCGTCTCGGCCACGTATAGCCCCACTTCAATCGCATAGGTCCCGGCCGCCAATCCATCGGGCAGGACCATCTCGTAGGTGTCGACGACAACCTCGCCCGGCCGCCAGCGCGACGTGGGGTACGCGCCGCCGCGCGGCGTGGCGTCGGACTGCCAGACGCAGCACGTACCGTCGGCCTTCAACAGATGGACGAAGACGGTGTAGTCGGCCGTGGGCTGGGCCGCGGCTTGCCAGACCAGTTCGAGCGCGGCCGCGCCGGGAGAAACCGCGCTCTTGCCTGAATCTATCGGTGACAGCGTGTAGCCCGCCAGGGCGATCTCCCCGCCGAAGAGCGCGCCGACCGGCGTGGCAAACGGCGGCAGCTCGTACAGACGCTCGGTTTGCGTCACCGTTAGCAGGCCCAGGTCGGCGGCATAGATGGGCCGGCCCTGGGCGTCGAGCAGCTCCAGCCGGTAGGTGTAATCGCCGCCGGGCAGATCGTCGGGGACGGCGAACAGTTGCCGGTCGATAACGAAGGCCGGGGTTTGCCACCGGTCGAAGGGGTAGGTGTTGTAGGCCGGTTGGCCCTGCACGACGGTGCGGGCCGCGCCGTCCGGGCCGGCGAGCGACAGGCGCAGTTGCCGGAAAGGTTGTGGGACGGCGGCCGACCACCACAAGGCCAGCGCCACGACTTCGCCCGTCTCGACCGCGCGCGCCCCGCGCTCGTAGCCCAGCAACGTCAGGCCCTCGGCCGCCGTCTGGCCCACCGGGAACGGCGGCGACGGCAGCGGATCGGGCGGCGGGCCGTGGAGAATGACCACGTCGTCGCTGAGCAGCGCATCCCCGGCGAAGGTTGCCGCGTCGTCCATGAGCGGCAGCCGGTCGCCAGTGGGCGGGTCGAAGCGGCCCAGGCGCAGCCGGTAAAGCCCGTTGGCCTGCGGCAGGCTCGGCGGCATCCCCGGCGGCGCGGACAGGTCGATGCGCTCCAGGATGACCTCGCCCGGCGTCCACTGCTCGGCCGGGTAACCGTCCTGATCGGTCTGGCTCCAGCGGTGGCCGTTCATGTCTTCCAGATGGACGAAGGTGGCGTAGTTGACGCCGGGTGAGGCGGCCGTCACTGTCCAGCGCAAGGTCAGCGACAGGGTCTGTCCGGCGGCGGCTGGCTCGGCTGTCAGGGCGTCCAGCCTAATCAGCCCGCCGAAGCTGGACGGAGTGGCCGCGGACATCTCGTCCGCGGCCGGCAGCATTGGCGGCCCGCTCAGGCGATAGACGCGAAACAGCTCCTGGCCGTCGGGGGCGACGACGACCTCCGGCGGGGCTTCGGCCTCCAGCCAGGGCAGCGCCCAGTCCGGGGCAGGGCTATTGGCCGGATAGAGGTAGAGAGCCGCGCCGGCGGCGGGAAAGACCAGGGCATGGCTGCCGGGCAGCCATTTGAGGCGGTCGTAGTTATCGCTGAGGAAGGCCAGCGTGGGGTGGCGGTAGTGGACGGCGGCCACGTAGACCGTCGGCTGCTCGTCGGGCGGCAGGGCGGCCAGGGTGGCATCCAGGTAGGCGGCGGCGGCGGTCAGGTCGCCGTCGGTGATGAGGCGCAGCGCCGGCGTGACGGCCCAGCGGTTAAAATAGAGATACTGGGTGTAGACACCGCCGCCCAGCAGGACAAACAGCAGGGCGACCGATACCCCGCCGGTTAGCGTCGGGCGGCCGAAGCGGCGCTCCACGTCGCGCAGCAGGACGACGAGGCCGGTGGGCGGCAGAAAGAAGATGAAGGGAATCAGCCCCAGGGCGCGCAGATTGCTGGGGACGATCTCGTTGACGGCCAGAGCGGTGGGCAAGAGCATGACCAGCGGGGCCAGCAGGAGCAGCAGCACGGCCGCCCGTTGCCAATCATAGGGAAAACGGCGATAGCGCAGCAGGCAGAACAGCCAGCCGACGAGCAGCAGGCCACCGGTGACGAAATCGAACAGGGGGCGGCCGGGCAGGTTGAAGCGTAGATAGGGGTCGCCGCGCAGGAAAAACATGCCCAGCGAGCGCAGCAGGCTCTCGGTCAGGCTCAGGCTCGCCACGCCCGGCGCGACCTGGCTGATGCGCACCCAGAACGCGTCGGGGTGGAAATAGAAGTAGGCCAGCAGCGGCAGGGCAGCCAGGAAGGCGACCAGGGCGACGAAGAGAAGCTGCCGGGCGCGCGCAGAGCGGCCGGCGGGATCGAGCAGCAGCGGCAGCAGGGCAAAGGCCAGCAGGATGGGAAAGAGCCGCGCGGCCAGATAGGTGTAGGCGGTCAGGCCAATGAGCAGCCCGGCGGCCCACAACCACAGCCAGCGGCCGCCACGCAGCCCGCGAAAGAGCGCGGCCACGGCCAGCGCCATCAGTAGCGGCTGGCTGATGACCCGAAAACCGAGGCGGCTGAACAGCACGTGCCAGAAGCTGACCGCCAGCAGCGCCGCCGCCAGCAGCGCGATGCGCCGATCGGCCAGCATCTCGCGGCCGAGGCGATAGGTGGCGGCGATGGTCAGCAGGCCGATGAAGGCCGAGGTGAGGCGCAAGGCGAAGAGGGTGTTGCCCAGCGCGGCGGCCATCCCCCCGGCCAGGTAGAGGTAGAGAGGCTCGCGGCCGGTGAAGGCGGGAATAAAGACCGGCCGCTCGCCGCGCAGGCCGATGTCGCCGGCATTGAGGCCGTAGGCGGCCTCATCATAGTGGACGCCGGGCGGGATGGTGGTCAGGGCGGGCAGGCGCAGGGCGGCCGCCACGAGCAGGGCCAGCACCATGTAAGCCAGCGCGTGGGTGCGCGTGAGGCGGGTCATATGAGGGTGATTGTATCTTATAGAAGAAGCAACCACAGATTTCACAGATCGCGCAGATTTTTGGAGACGCGCCCGAGGAGCTTGCGGCGTTTCCTGGCACTTTGTCTGCCAGATGGAAATTAAACTGCCGGGTTGTCCTCCCTGAGCGGCCGTGCCGGTCGTGGGCGAGCTGGACGGTCGCGGGTGATGGACTCAAGGCGCGGAAGGTAATGTGAACCATTTCACAAGCGTAGCTTTTCCGTATATTCTCCGTAGCGCGCGCGTACAGCGACAATCGCCTTTCCGTCGTAGAATAGTCAATGAAGGGTAAAAAATCTCTTCTTCTTCTCCTCCTTTTAACGAGAGTCAGGTTTCGGCGTTCCTGACTCTCACCAACGAAAAGGGGCCGGCTAATCAGCCGGCCCCTTTTGCTTTGAGAAGAAGAAATGGCTAAGGATTTAAACAGACAAGAAGGATTGTTGCCAGAACGGCTACGGACTTGGGCTGATGAAACGGGGTTTCTTCAGCCGTTTCATCCCCCATCCGTAGCCATTCCTTCTATTATCCCGCCCCATTCGTACTAGGCGCGGTCACGACTTCGGTCTCGTCGCCGGCCGCCTCGCCGTTCATCTCCGCGTCCGTCACCGCCTGGCGCGTCTCGCGGATGACCGCCACCGACGCTACCGTGTCGCCGTCGCGGATATCCATCACCCGCACTCCCTGCGACGACCGCCCCTGCTGCGAAATGTTTGCCGCCGACATGCGCAGCAGGATGCCATTGCTGGAGATGAGCGTCACCTCGTCCTTGGGCGACACCACTCGCGCGTCGACGATGGCTCCGGTGCGCTCCGGCGTCAGGCTCATGGCCCGCACGCCCTGCCCATAGCGCCCCTGCTGCCGGTACTCGTCCAGCGGCGTGCGCTTGCCGTAGCCCTTCTCGGTGATGATCAGCAGGTCATCGTCGGGCGTTGCCACGTCGGCTCCGGCCAGCAGATCCCAGGAATCCAGGCGCATGGCGTTGACCCCCGTCGCCGTCCGACCCATCGGACGCACGGCTTCCTCGTTGAAGCGGATGCCCTTGGCCTGCCGGCTGATGAGGATGATGTCCTCGTTCCCCTGCGTCATCTTGACCCAGCGCAGGCTGTCGCCCGCCTCCAGGTTGATGGCGATGAGGCCGCTCGGCCGCACATTGGCGAAAGCGCTCAGTTCCACGCGCTTGATCCGCCCCTTGCGCGTGATCATGATCAGATACTCACCGTCGCCGAAGTCGTGGACGGGCAGGGCGACGGTGATCTTCTCCTCGGCCGATAGCGGCAGGATGTTCATCAGCGAAATGCCCTTGGCCGTCCGGTCGAGTTCGGGGATCTCGTAGGCTTTCGTGGCATAGATCTTGCCCCGATCGGAGAAGAACAGGATGGTATTGAGCGTCCCGGCCACGAAGAAATGCTCCAGCTCGTCCTCGGCACGGGTGGTCATGCCGATCAGCCCCTTGCCGCCGCGCGACTGGGTGCGATAGACCGACACCGGCGTGCGCTTGATGTAGCCGCGCCGGGTGATGGACATAAACACGTCCTCGTCCTTGATCAGGTCTTCGATGTCGAAATCGCCGTCCGCGCCCGGCAGAATCTGCGTCCGGCGCACATCGCCGTACTTCTCCTTCAGCTTGGTCAGGTCTTCCTTGATCAGGCTCAGGATTTTCGTGCGGTCTTCGAGCAGGCTTTGCAGGTAGGTAATGTGGTTGGTCACCTCGCGGTGCTCGTCCTCGATCTTTTGGCGCTCCAGCGCCGCCAGCCGCCGCAGCTGCATATCGAGGATGGCCGTGGCCTGCATCTCGGTCAGCCCGAAGCGCGTCATCAGTTGGCCGCGAGCGTCGTCGGCGTCGGCCGCCTCGCGAATGGTGCGGATAACCTCGTCGAGGTTACCGATGGCGATGAGCAGCCCGGCCAGGATGTGCTGCCGCCGCTCGGCTTTGTCGAGCTCGAAGCGCGTGCGCCGGGTAATGACATCGATACGATGGTCGATATGGATCTGCAGCGCCCGTTTCAACGACAACAACCGCGGCTGCTTGTCGACCAGGGCCAACAGCTGCACGCCAAAAGTCGATTGCAGCGCCGTATATTTGAAAAGCTGGTTCAGCACCTTGCGCGGCTGTGTGTGGCGCTTGAGTTCGACTACGACGGAGATGCCATTGCGGTCGGAGGAGTCGCGCAGGTCGGAGATATCGTCGATGACGCCCTTGTTGACCAGTTCGGCGATGCGTTCCACCAGCATCGACTTGTTAACCTGATAGGGCAATTCGGTGATGTTGATCTGCATCCGGTCGGGGTGGCGCGGGTTCGGCTCGATCTCGGCCACGCCGCGCATGACCACCCGGCCGCGGCCGGTGGCGTAGGCGTTGCGGATGCCCTCGTTGCCGATAATGACGCCGCGGGTGGGAAAGTCGGGCCCCTTGACGAACTCCATCAGCTCATCGAGCGTCACGTTGTCCACGTCATCCTGTCGCTCGATCAGATAGATGATGGCGTCGCACAGCTCGACCAGATTATGGGGCGGGATGTTGGTGGCCATGCCCACGGCGATGCCCGACGAGCCGTTGAGCAGCAGATTGGGCAGCCGCGCCGGCAACAGATCCGGCTCTTCCAGCGAGTCGTCGAAGTTGGTGGTGTAATTGATGGTGTCCTTGTCCAGGTCTTCCAGCAATTCCAGGGCGATAGGCGCCAGCCGCGCTTCGGTATAGCGCATGGCCGCCGGGCTGTCGCCGTCGATGCTGCCGAAGTTGCCCTGGCCGTCCACCAGGGGATGGCGCATGGAAAATTCCTGGGCCATACGCACCATGGCGTCGTAGACTGAGCTGTCGCCATGCGGGTGATATTTGCCCAGCACTTCGCCCACGACGCGGGCGCTCTTGCGATGGGGCGTGTTGGGCCGCAAGCCCATGTCGTACATGGCGTACAAGATGCGGCGATGCACCGGCTTCAGGCCGTCGCGCGCGTCGGGCAGCGCGCGGGCCACGATAACGCTCATGGCGTAATCCAGGTAAGAGCTGCGCATCTCCTGGTTGATGTCGATGCTGTTGACTGTTCCTATTTCCAAGTGAACCTCCGCCGACTCCGGTCGATCTCACGCCCGGTTCGTGCTGCAACCATCCTACCGGACGGCCATCGGCACGGTTGTGCCCACGAAATCGGACAATCCGGAGGACGAGTATTGATGCCCGATTATATCCCAAACCGCCCACATTAACGAATGGCCCCTAGACTTCTATCATGCCGTCGCCTTCGTCAGGGATGGGCAGGATCGCCCCCTCGCGCTGTGGGAATTGCCTGCCGGCCGCAGGCCCATCGGTCTCGGAATCGGCCGGCGGGTCGAATTTGTCGTCACGTTCTACGGATGACCCGCAGCCCGGCCGCGACCTGCTCCAGCCAAAGCGCCAGCCCCTTTTAATCGCGCGCCCGATAGGCTGCCTCGATAGTGCCCCCCGCCTCAAAGTTCGACTTTAAGTAGTGCAACGACTGCGCCCGATCGGCTCCGCCCGCCTCGCTCAGCAACAAATCCGTGCAGTAGAGCGCGATGTCTTCCACAATGCGCTCGGCGCGATAATAGGCCAGCGCGACGGCATCGACCGCCGCCCGGCCATAGCCCACGTGAAACAGCCGCTCTTCCTCTGGCGGCGTGTGCCCTCTGAACCCCTGCGCGCCGCCGGGATACATCAGGTCGCGCTCCCGGGGCGCGAAGATGGGCTGATCCCAGTCGACGATATAGAGGCGCCGGCCGGCGTCGATCAGGACGTTGCCCGCGTGCAGGTCGGAATGGCACAGCACAAACGCGCCCGGCCGCGCCTGAAGCGTCGCTGCATGCCGCTCGGACAGGTCGAC
Organism: Promineifilum sp.; assembly: GCA_017983515.1. Lineage (GTDB taxonomy): Bacteria > Chloroflexota > Anaerolineae > Promineifilales > Promineifilaceae > Promineifilum. Next base: position 138,148 of record JAGOBF010000006.1, read on the forward strand.
GAGCGCTGCAATCGCCGTCCGCTTCTCATTTAGAAAGGCCGCCAGCTCGATGGCCACGGGATCAGTGTAGGTCTCGCGCGCCGCCTGCTCCAGAAATTCCCTGACCGCTTCCCGCCAGCGGGCCGAATAGGTCTCTTGCCGCACGCCGGCGGCCAAATCCGGCGGCAAAGCTGTGTCATGGATGCGCCGCAGCGCCGCCCCCAGCGCCCGCCACTGCCGCGCCGACATCTCGATCTCATAGCCGTTCCGCCCCTCGACAAACGGGTACAAAATGACCCGATAGCCGTCCAGTTCGGCCCATAGGCGGCCTGCCCGCGTTGCCTGGGGGGCAATAATCGGCTGGATACCCTGGTCGCTCAGGTATCGGGGCACTGCGACCGAGGACGCATCGAACGCACCGCTTCTCAGCTTGACGAAGTAAGGCGTCCCTTCCCCAGTCACGGCGCGATAGACGGCCGTATTCGCATCCGCGCCCAGAGGCAAGAACTCGATGCTCGCCACCGGCAATCCATAGTCGGCCCGCAAGCAAGTCATGATCTGTTTGTCGGGAAGGTCTGGTTTTTCGAGCATCAGCTAGACCTGCGCCGCTGGATACGACCCCAATACCTTCAGAAACGATGCGTGCCGCAGGATGCCCAGCAGCGCCTCGCGCACCGCCTCATCCTCCTCGTGACCCTCGAAGTCGACGTAGAACAGATAGTGCCACGGCCGGTTGCGCCGCGGCCGCGATTCGATCTTGGTCATGTTGATATCCCGCCGGGCCAGCTCGCCCAGCGCCGCATACAGCGCCCCGGGCACGTGGCGTGTGGTCAGGATGATCGACGTCTTGCTGGGGTCTTGCCGAGCCGGATACGCCGTGCCCAGCACAAAAAAGCGAGTGAAATTAAAGTCCTGATCCTCCACGTGGCGAATGAGAATGTCCAGGCCATAGGTCTCGGCCGCCAGGGCGGAGGCAATGGCCGCCGTGCCCGGCTGCGGGTCGGCCGCCAGGTCACGCGCCGCCCCGGCCGTGTCATAATATTCCACCGCCTCCAGCCCCATGCGCCGCAACGTCTGTTCGCATTGCATCAGCGCCTGATGATGGGACCGCACCCGGCGCACGTCGCCCAACGTCGTCCCCGGCGCGGCCATCAGACAATGCTCCACGCGCAGGATGACCTCCGCCTGGATGTGCAGGTCGTAGTCGATGAGCAGGTCATAAGCGGGGATCACCGTCCCGGCCAGTGAATTTTCCACCGGCAACATCCCGTAGTCGGCGCGCCCGTCTTGCAGCGCATCGATGATCGCCAGAAAGGTACGGCAGGGCAGCACGGCCGCCCCTGGCCCAAAATGCTCGCGCACCGCCTGTTCGGAGTACGCGCCGTGCTCGCCCTGGAAGGCAACGATCGAACGCTTGGTCGCCATGCTATCCATCATGCCAACGACTGTTTCCTCCTGTGATTTCGCGCCCAGTGTATCCTCACACCTGACAAAGATCACCCCTAAGACATAACAAATGCAACTAGATCAATTGGATACGGGACGTTATGATTCATGGAAGCGGATCGTTCCTTCCGTTCGATCTCGCTTACCGCGCCGCCGGATCAGCCCAACGGGCATATCGGAGCGCAGCTTCGTAGCGATTAGCAAAAAATTCAATTGGCGGTTGCGCGTGTCCCCTATTCGCCCGGCCGCTGGATCATATAAGCCAAGGAGTGAGACCATGAGCCTGCACTATGCCGACAAACCCTGGACGAAGAGCTATGACAAAGGCGTGCCGGAGACCATCGACGTTCCCTCGCATCCCGTCCAGTACTTCCTGGAAGAGGCCGCCCGCCGTGTACCCGGCAACACGGCCGTTCTCTTTCAGGGCCGGGCCTTTACCTATACCGAAATCAACCAGGCTGCCGACGCCGTCGCCGCCGGGCTGGCCGCCAACGGCTTCAAGAAGGGCGACCGGGCCGTCATCTACATGCCCAATCTGCCGCAATTTGCCATCATCTACTACGGCATTCTGAAAGCGGGCGGCATCGTCATTGCCACCAACCCGCTCTACACCGAACGCGAGCTGCAACACCAACTCAAGGACTGCGGTGCCGAGACCGTCTTCGTGCTCAGCCGCTACTATCCGCTGCTTAAGAAGGTCCAGAAGAGCGGCGAGACGAAAGTCAAGCGTATCATCGTCACCTACATCAAGAACTACCTGCCCAGCGTCAAGAGCGTGCTTTATGGCCTGCTGAAAGAGAAGAAAGAGGGCGACCGCGTCGATATCGCGCCGGGAGACGTAACCCTGAACGATTTCATCGCCCTGGGCGCGCGCAGCCCCAAGCCCAACGTCACCGTCAGCGGCGACGACATCGCCCTGCTGCAATATACCGGCGGCACGACCGGCCTTTCCAAGGGGGCCGTCGGTCTGCATCGCAATTTGGTCGCCAACGCGATCATGGTCTCGAAATGGATTGGGGATTGGCATTACGGCCAGGACACGTTGCTGGGCGCAATCCCGTTTTTCCACTCCTATGGCATGGTGACGGCCGTGATCTTCACTTTCTCCATCGGCGGCCGGCTGTTGATCATCCCCAATCCGCGCGACCTGCCTTACGTGCTGGAGACCATTAATAAGTACAAGCCGGCCTACTTCCCCGGCGTCCCCGCCATGTACATAGCGATCAACAACAACGAGGGCGTGGCCAGCGGCAAGTACGATCTCCGCTCCATTCGGGCCTGCATTTCCGGCTCGGCCCCCTTGATGGTCGAAACCAAAGCCAAATTCGAGCAACTCACCGGCGGCAAGCTGGTCGAGGGCTATGGCCTGACCGAGTCCCATGTCGCCACCCATGCTAACCCCCTGCAGGGCAAGAACCCGCCCGGTTCTATCGGTCTGCCGCTGCCCGGCGTCGAGGCCCGCATCGTCGACCCGGTCGAGGGTGACCAGGAACTGCCCATCGGTGCCGTCGGCGAACTGGTCATGCGCGGGCCGACGATTATGCAGGGCTACTGGAACATGCCCAACGAGACAACCAACTCGCTGCGCGACGGCTGGCTCTACACGGGCGATATTGCCCGCATGGATGAAGAGGGCTACTTCTACATCGAGGATCGCAAGAAAGACATGATCCTCTGCGGCGGCTACAACGTCTACCCGCGCGAGGTGGAAGAAGTGCTCACCCGCCATCCGGCCGTGCTGGAAGTGAGCGTGGCCGGCCTGCCCGACGCCAAGCGCGGCGAGACCGTGGCGGCCTGGATCGTCAAACGGCCGGGCCAGGAGAGCGTGACCGAATCGCAGATCGTCGACTGGAGCAAGAAAGAATTGGCGGCCTACAAGTATCCGCGCATCATCCAGTTCCGCGACGAACTGCCCAAGACCACCGTCGGCAAGGTGCTCAAGCGCGAATTGGTGCGCGAATACAAGGAAAAAAGCAACGGGAAGGCGTAACCAAAGCTAAATAGCCAGCCTATTTGTATTTCATAGGCTACGTCGATAACAATAACGAGATGTGCCGCCACAGAAGCGACACATCTCGTTTTTATATCCTGTGCTTTATATGGTGACAGGAGGTATAGGGCGCTAAATGGCTGCTTCGGTCTCCATTCGCGCCAACAGTTGACGCAAGTAAGGCGCGTAGCCGACATTTTCGTAGATCGCCAGCGCCGCCTCCTCCACTTCAAACGGCTCCGGCAGGGCGCGGATCGCCTCCAGATAGGCCATGTCAGTGCGGATGACGCTCTCCGGGAACAGCCGCGTGCCCTCCAGGGCCAGCAAGACCGGGGCCGTGGACAGCGTCTTGCCCTTCAATGTGCGCACCACGCCGGCCCGCCGGGCCAGCACGATCAGCGAATTGATCATATTGCGCGACGCCTCGCCGTCCTGATCTTCGGTGTGGAGCTCGACCAGCCGGTCGATCAGCTCGCGCCATTCCAGGCCATCGGCCGTCTGCAGGACGCCGAGCATCTCTTTCAGCAGCGCGAACCGCAAACGGGCCGGGATGACGCGCAGCTTCTGTTTCTTGAGCGCGCTGCGGTAGCGCCGGTGCAGTTCAGGTTGCGCGTCCGGCGCCTCCGTGCGCCGAACGTAGGTCGTCGTGCCCTCTCTTTCCAGCGTGATGCGTTCGGCGTGGCGGCCGAGGAACTTCGTAAATGAAGTGTCGGAATACTGGAACCGGCCGAATTGTCCGCCAGTCAACTCGATCATGCGCTCTTTGACCACGCTGGCGCGCACGCGCTCGTCGCCGGCCAGCAGGCTATCGACAGCCTGGCCCAACAGCAGCTCGGCCTCTTTATCCGACAGCGGCGGCGCGGGCAGCATGTCCTCGTAGTAGATATATTGGTCGCACAGCCCCATCAGGCTTTCGCTGGTGGTATGCTTCAGGCCCACACCGATGACGTGCTTGCCACGCCGCCGCAGGGCGTGGATCAGCGGCACGAAGTCGCGGTCGCCGGTGACGAGCACGTAGATGCCGTATTCCTGCCCATCCACCAGCGTATCCATCGTATCGACGACCAGGTACATGTCGATCAGGTTTTTGCCGAAGTTGTTGAGCGGCACGGCCGATTGCATGGTGAATCCGGCCGTGGCCAGATCTTTCATCAACTTCTGGTCCTGGCGCAGGTTGCCCGAATAGGCGCGACGCAGCACCACCCGCCCACCGGTGCGCTCCTTGATGTGAGTAATGAGCAAACTGATATCGAAATTCAAGTTGGCGTCGCGTGCGCCGATCACCAGATTGTCCAGATCAAGAAAAATGGCGACGTCATTAGCCATATTGATTCCCCAGGTGGCCGCAGAGAGAGGCTAGATACTGTGTTAGCCAAACGATCATTCGATTCCTCGGGTGATTCTACCGAATTAGGCTGAACTGGCAACGAATAAACGCTCCACGAATTGTTTCCCGGGAAACGGTTTCGCTGCCTGTTTCCCGGGAAACAATGACCAGTTGGCATCCAACCCCATTCTTGATACCATGCCATCAATGACCAATCCCACCCCCGTTTGCGACTACGAAGGCTCCGACTATCGCGCCCGCTTCTGGGACAATCAGGGCCGTGACTACGAAGACCAGGCCGAGCGCGTCGCCTTGCGCCGGCTGATGCCCTCCCACGGCCGGACGCTACTCGACGTCGGCGCGGGTTTCGGCCGCCTGGCCGATGAATACAGGGGCTACCAGCGCGTCGTCCTCTTCGACTACTCCCGCTCCCTGTTGCGCGAGGCCCAGGAACATCTGGGCGGCGACTCACGCTTCGTTTTCGTCGCCGGCAACTGGTACGACATGCCCTTCGTCGACGGCCTGTTTGATACGTTGGTACAGGTGCGCACCCTCCACCACGCCGCCGACGCCCCGGCCCTGTTCCGCGAGCTGGCCCGCGTCGCCCGGCCGCGGGCCGCCTACGTGCTGGAATTCGCCAGCAAGCACAACCTCAAGGCCATGTTGCGCTATGGCCTGCGGCGGCAGGCATGGTCGCCTTTCGACCCGGAACCGGTGGAATTTGTCGACCTCAACTTCGACTTTCATCCGGCCTGGATTCGCCAACAGCTGCTGGCCGGTGGGTTCACGCCCGGAGATATGCTGACCACCTCCCACTTTCGCTTCGCGCCGCTCAAGCGGCTGGTGCCTACCGGCTGGCTGGTCTCGCTCGACGCCGCCATTCAGCGCACCGGTGACAGGTGGCAGTTGACGCCCAGCGTCTTCGTCCAGAGCACGCTGACCATGCCGCACACGGCCGCGCCAAACGACGCTTTCTTTGCCTGCCCCGCCTGCCGCACCCCGCTGGGCGAACCGGTCCAGAGCGAATTAATCTGCGCCAACCCCGCCTGCGGCCGCCGCTGGCGCGTCGAGAAGGGCCTGTATGACTTCAAGGAACCCGTCTGACGATCACCTGCCCGCGGGCTTGCTGGCTCTGCCCGTGGCGGCTGCCGCGGCCGTGCTCAGTGTGACCGTCGCCGCCCGCCGCCTCATGCGCCGCCCTGTGCCCGCGCCCAGTGGCCGGCTGACCTGTCAGGGGCTTCACCAGCCGGCGGAGATCATCCGCGACGAATGGGGCGTCCCCCATATCTACGCCGCCAACGACCACGACCTCTTTTTTGCCCAAGGCTTCACCCATGCCCAGGATCGGCTGTTCCAGATGGATCTCAACCGCCGTGTCGGGTTGGGCCGTCTGGCCGAGATTATGGGGCCGCCGGGCGTGTCTATGGACAAATTCGCCCGCTATCTGGGCTGGCCGCGCGCCGCGCGAGCCCAAGTGTCGGCCACCGACGAGGCCACGGCGGCGATCATCGCCGCCTATTCAGCGGGCGTCAACACTTTCATCGCCACCCAGCCGCTTCCGGCCGAGTTCAAGGTGCTGGCCTATCGCCCCGAGCCGTGGGACGCGCCGGCCATGAGCGCCTGGGCCACCGTGCTCGCCTGGGGTCTGTCATGCAATTGGGAGACGGAGCTGCTGCGCGCCTGGCTGCTGGATGAACTGGGGCCGGAGCGCGCGGCCGACCTGACGCCCGTCTACGCCGCCGATCACGCCACGACCTTGCCCGATGAGCAGGTAGGCCGGCGGCTGGCGGAAAGCCTGCTGGGCGCTTTTCGTGAAACGGTCACGCATGGCCCGGTTGGCGCGCCGATCTTCGGGCAAGGGCTGGGCAGCAACAACTGGGTCGTCGGCGGCGCGCGCACCGCCAGCGGGCGGCCGCAACTGGCTAACGATCCCCACCTGCCGCCCGTTTTTCCCACCATCTGGTACGCCAACCACCTGTGCGGCGGCAACTACCACGTCACCGGCTTCACGCTGCCCGGCGTCCCCGGCGTCGCCATCGGCCACAATGAGCGCTGCGCCTGGGGGCTGACCAACGCCTTTCCCGACATCCAGGACATCTACATCGAACGCTTCGACCCCCAGGCCCCCGGGCGATATGAGGTCAACGGCCAATGGCAAGCGGCCGAAGTGACTGAGGAAAGCATCGCCGTGCGCGGTCTGCGCGACGTCCACATTACCGTCCGGGCCACCCGCCACGGCCCCGTGTTCTCCGACATCCTGCCCGGCGACCACGCCGATCTGTCTTACAACTGGACGCAGTTCCACGGCGGCAATCATTTGCGCTCGGTTCTGGCCGTCAATCGGGCGACGGATTGGCCAAGCTTTCACGAAGCGTTGCGCCACTGGTCGTTTCCCAGCCAGAACGTGGTTTTTGCCGGCGTCGACGACACCATCGCCTACGCCATGCCCGGCCTGGTGCCGCGGCGACGCGCGGGCAACGGGCTATCTCCAGTTCCCGGCTGGATCGATGACTTCGAGTGGGACGGATTCATCCCCTTCGACGAACTGCCGGTTTACGTTAATCCGGCCGAAGGCTTCATCGCCACGGCCAACAACTGCGTCGCCGGCGACAACTATCCCCACTGGTTGACCGGCGAATGGATGCCCGACTATCGCGTCCGCCGCATCCGCCAGCGACTGGCTGAGCACTCGGCCATAACCCTCGATGACCACCGGCAAATTCAGACTGAAACCATCTCGCTGATGGCCCGGCGCTTTCTGAATAGCGCCTTGCCCCTCGCCGGCGCAGCCAATACGGCCGACCCCCAGCTGCGCGACGCGCTCCAGCGCCTGGCCAACTGGAACGGCAACATGGGCGTCGACAGCATCCCGGCCGCGATCTACTTCGGCTGGCAGGTTCACTTCACCCGCGCCGCCGTGGCCCAGGCCGTGGGCCAGCGTCGAGCCGAGAAGTTGTTCGCCAAAGGCGACTCGATAGGCTTTCCCTACCTGCCGTTCTACGAGATCGGCTACGAGCTGGCTTTGCGCTGGCTGGAAGGCGACCGGCCGGACTGGATCAGCGACGTGCGGCCGCTGTTGTTACCCGCCTTGCGCCAAACGCTCGACGTGCTGCGCCATGAGTTCGGCCCCGATCCGGCCGGCTGGACGTGGGGGCGCGTCCATCGGATAGCGTTTGAGCACGAGATGGCGCGTATTCCCGGCATCGGCCGCCTGTGGAAGCCGGTCACCATCCCCGCCGCAGGCGACGGCTATACGATCAACCAGAGCGACCTGCCGCCCCACTTCCCGCCCGGCCCGTCGACCGTCATCGCCAGTTGCCGGCTCATTATCGACGTCGGCGCGTGGGATGAGTGTCTGGCGGCGCTGCCCGGCGGTCAGTCGGGCCACCCGGCCAGCCCCCATTACCAGGATCGTATCGGTGAATGGCAAGCGGGCCGCTACTTCCCGCTGCTCTTCTCGCGCGACAAAGTGGCGGCCGCGGCCCGGGGGACGTGGACGCTGGCCCCGGAAACCCCATAATCTGGCGCGGCCGCACGCGCTCCTTGCCCGTGCCGGCGCTTGCTCTACAATACGCAGTGCATGAGCAAACATACCTTCCTGCGTGTCATCCGCGCCATCGCTCGTCTGGTGCTGGGCGTCATCGCCCACATCGAGATCGTCGGCACTCTCGACTATCGATCGGGTGGCTTTATCATCGTCGGCAATCACGTCGGCCGTCTGGAGGCTTTTCTGGTCATGCTGCTGGCCGAGCGCGACGATATCGTCCTCATCCTGGCCGAAAAGTACCGGAAATACGCCTTTTGGCGCTACATCGCCCGCAAAGTCGACGCCATCTGGGTCAATCGTTTCGACGCCGACTTCGCCGCCCTGCGCACCGTCCTCAAGCGGCTGGAGAAAGGCGAGGTGCTGGCCGTGGCCCCGGAGGGCACGCGCAGCCCCACGGCGACGCTGCTGCCCGGCAAGCCCGGCGCGGCCTATCTGGCCGCCAAATCCGGCCTGTCGATCATTCCCATCGGCATCGTCGGCACGGAAGACGCTGTGGTCAAGCAGCGACTGAAGCGCCTGCAACGGCTGTCCATAGTCGCCCGCGTCGGCCAGCCGTACCGCCTGCCGCTCATGCCCAAGAAAGGGCGCGACGAATGGCTGCTGGCCCAGACCGACGACATGATGTGCCGCATCGCCGCCCTGCTGCCGCCCGACCATCGCGGCGTCTACGCCGACCACCCCCGCCTGCACGAGTTGCTGCGGGAACAAGGCAGTCCGTTCCCCGAAGATCAGACCCACGGCGCACCCATAGCGCCATTCGCGGCCGATTGACGTGGCTTAGGACGCTATCCACATCCAAGCCGCGCGCATCCGCCTGATGCCTGTCCTCCACGTTCCATTTCTTCTTCTGCTGCCCATCGCGTATCATTGACCCATGCGTATCGTCATGGTCGGCCCGTTTGGGATGCACCCCAAGCAAACCATGCGCAGCCGGGCGCTGGGGCTGGCGCGGCCGCTTGTGGCCCGCGGCCACACGGTGCGGCTGATCATGCCGCCCTGGGACACGCCGGCCGAGGCCGGCCGCATGTGGGCCGAAGACGGTGTCGAGCTGCGCTATGTCCCCCTGCGCGGCGGCACGCTGGGCATCACCCGAAGGCTGATCCACGAAACGCTGGACTGGCAGCCCGACGTCGTCCACTGCTTCAAGCCCAAAGCCTACAGCGGCCTTGTCGCCGAATGGCTGTGGCGCTTCCATAGCCGGCGCATTCGCCTCGTCATGGATAGCGACGACTGGGAAGGAGTGGGCGGCTGGAACGACGTCGCCCCCTACACGCCGCTGCAAAAGCGCTTCTTCGCCCGCCAGGAACGCTACGGCCTGACCCACGCCCACGCCGTCACCGTCGCCAGCCGTACGCTGCAGAGCCTGGCCTGGAGTCTGGGCGTGCCCCACGAGCGGGTCGTCTACGTGCCCAACGGGCCGGGCATTCCACTCGACGAGGTTTCGCCGCAGGAACGCGCCGCTGCCCGCGCCCGGCTGGGCCTGGGCGAGCGGCCGGCCGTCCTGGTCTACAGCCGCCTGTTCGAGTTCGACACGACCCGGCTGGTTGATGTGTTAATGGGCATTCGCGCTGTTGTGCCCGGCGTGGCCGTGCTGCTGGTCGGTGCGGGCCTGTATGAAGCCGACAGCGCCCGCTTCCGCGAGCAGCTAAGCGCCGCCGGGCTGCTGGAGGCGGTGGTCGATGCCGGCTGGGTGGAACTGGCGCAACTGCCGGCGACGCTGGCGGCGGCCGGCGTGGGCCTCTACTTGATGGACGACACCTTGCTCAACCGCACCAAGTGCCCGGTCAAGCTGGCCGATATGCTGGCCGCTGGCGTGCCCGTCGTGGCCGAGGCGGTTGGGCAGACGCCGGAGTACCTGCGCGACGGCCGCACCGGGGCGCTGCGCGAGACGGGCGACGTGGCCGGGCTGGTCGCGGCGACGGTGGCGCTGTTGGATGATCCGGCGGCGCGGGCCAGGATGGGGACGGCGGCGGCAGCGGATATACGGGCGCGCTTTAGCTGGGAACGGCTGGCGGCAATAGCGGCCGAGACGTACGCCGGCTAGAGGACGAACGCTTCAAACAGGATAGCTATCCCCAGGCCGATCAGCGCATAGGGAAATACCGCGCGGCCGATCCGCTGCACACGCCCGGCCAGGACCGACCGCCGGGCCAGGTAGAGCGCCGCGAAGAGCCATACGGCCAGCGCCCCGGCGAAGACGATCAGCAAAACGGCCGTCTGCCCGGGCGTGCGCACGGCAAACAGCGGTGTATAGACGCCGATGTTGTCGCCGCCATTCGCCAACGTCACGCCGGCCACGGCCGCCGTTCGCTGCCAGCCTGGCCTGTCGCCGCTGACGGCCGTCTGCAGCGTGGAGCTTTCGCCCTCCCGGCCGCGGCGATGGTCAACCAGCGCGCGCAGACCGATGGCGACAGGCAACAGCCCCAGCAACCCCGCCCAGCTGTCCGGCACGGCCAGCGCCAGCGACGCACCCAGTAGGCTGATGAGCACCAGCAAGCCCATGCCAAGCGCCTGCCCGGCGAATATGTGGCGAATTCGATAGCGGCCGTCACCGAAAAACAGCAGAAGTAGCAGGCTGTCATCGATATTCGTCGCGGCAAAGGCGGTGATGCCCAGGGCGATGAGAGGTAACCCATCCATACGGAGCTGGATTTTCGGAATAATGCCGCCGGTTGTCAAGCGGGTTGTGGTCGGGGGTACTTGCCGTGGCGTTTGTGTCCGAGCCGCAGAGCGCGTCGATTACGCGGATTGGGCAGGTTCGTGGAAGGGATTCACGATGGTCAAGCCCTGAATCGCGCGGCCGTGTTGTAGGTCTTCGCTATAGAGCGTGCGACAGCCGCTTTCGATGGCGGCGGCCAGGATGAGGGCATCGTAAAAATGGTAGCCCGTTTCCTCAATGATGCCCAAGGCGCGATCGATCGTCGTGATAGACGGGAAATAGGAGCACAGCGGCTCCAACACATTTTGCACGTGGCCGCGACACTCCTCGACAGTCATAGGCCGTTCGAATTTACGCCGCGCGACGTTGAGAAACTCCTGGACGACCTGGATGCTGATGATCCCCCGGCCGCTCAAAATTGCCTCACGCACCAACGGCACAGCGATCTGTTGTTTGGCGAGATCGGCTTGGTCAACCGCGTAGATCAGGATATTGGTATCCAGAAAGAAGGTGTCCCCGGTCTCAGCGTCGCTCATTCATTTCCTCGCGCGTGAACTTCCGGCCGGCGTTGATGTGGGTCATCCGCTTCATCCACTCGTCGTAACGAGCGACAGCCAACCGGCGCTTATCGGCATCCTTTTCGCGAGTGTATTGTTCCAGCCATTCCCGAAACAGCGCATTGAGCGACGTGTTCTCCATCGCCGCCTGCCGCCGCGCCTCGCGAATAAGGGCCTCGTCGGCCGAGAGGGTGATGTTTTTGAGCATGGGCGTAGTGTACACTATTTTAGTGTGGGTATCAATTCAACCTTTTGTACTGATTGATCTTTTTGATGAAATCATCTACACTCATAACTCATAATTCATAATTCATACTACCGATAAATGAGGTTACAAACTATGGGATACGGCCCTTACACGATTCAGGAAAACGGTCAGGTCACTCTGCCCAAGGAGCTGCGGCGCGAATACGGCTTGGCCAAAGGGGACACCGTCATATTTGAGCGGACAGGCGAAGGCTGGATCGTTCGAAAGGATGAGCCCGATCCGATGAAGCTTCTGGACGAACTGGGAGAAATTCTGGCCGCGCGCGGAGTGACATTGGATGAGTTGATCGCCTCCGGCCGGGATATTCGGGGCGAGATCGTTCGTGAGGTGTATGGGCTGGAGCCAATGGATGACAATCCGGATATTCCTTGACGCTTCTGCACTATTTGCCGCCGCCTATTCATCCACGGGCGCGGCGCGGGAATTGCTCCGCCTCAACCTGGAAAAACGTGTTCAACTTATAACCAACCAAATCGCCGTCGAAGAAGCAGAGCGGAACCTGGAACGCAAAGCGCCAGAAGGCGTCGCCATTTTTTGGGCTATTCTTAATGCTTTTCCAATTGAAGTGCTATCGGCACCCGACCTTGCCGAGATCCAAGCCGCCGGGGAGTATGTGGTACCCAAAGACGCGCCTATTCTGGCTGGAGCTATCGCATCTGGCGCTGAATATTTGGCGACGTTCGACCGGCAACATCTGATCGGAATAGATGTCGGCCGCATCGCGCCAAACCTGGTTATTGCCACGCCGGGGGATATCCTGGGGCAAATTCGCTAGCATGCCGACATGGCACGATGGCTCATCTGAAGGCGTCGCAACAATGGAGATAGAAACATGACCACCGTCTACACATACACCGAGGCGCGCCAAAGCCTGGCCATGTTGCTGGACAAAGCGGCCCACGAAGGCGAGGTGCGCATTCGCCGTCGGGACGGCAGCGTCTTCGTCGTCCGGCCCGCGGCGGTGTCCGGGTGGCCACTGGATGTCGAAGGGATCGATCTGGGTATCAACCGCGACGAGATACTGGGGTTTATCGCCGAGGGCTGGCGGCATGGCGGGGCAGAACCGAATCCGGATTGAACGGGACCTTTGCGGCCGGACAACGCCTGCCGGTCTCGCCGCCGGCTGCCGCCCCCGCCGCGGCGCGACTCGCTACCGCTCGCGCGCCGGGAACAGAGATCAGAGCGCCTGAGATGGGGGACGGCGAACCACCCGGAAGCCGAGCCTGAAGTCGCGACCACCAAGATGGAGGTCGAAGCGATAGGCCGCGCGAGCGACGTACTGATTGAGGTTCCATGAGCCGCCGCGCACCACACGCGGCGCCCTCGCTTCGTCGCCCCAACTGGATTCAGTCCACTCCCAGACATTGCCGGCCATGTCGCCGCAGCCGAAAGGACTGTCGCCCTTCGGGGAATATTTCCCGACCGGCGTCGTGGCGTCGATGTGACCGCTAAAATTGCAATGTTCAGCCGTCGGCTCCTCGTTTCCCCACGGCCAGATGCGGTCGTGCGTGCCCCGCGCCCCCTTTTCCCATTGTTCCTTCGTGGGCAACACCAGCCCGGCCCAATCACAAAAGGCTTTAGCGTCGTCCCAACTGATCTGGACGACAGGATGATTTTCCCTGCCACTACTCGATGAGCGTGGTCCGGTGGGGTGCCGCCAGTCAGCACCGTTGATTATCTCCCATTGTCTACTCGTAAAGACCCGGCCACTGCCTTCCCGCTCGGCCTTCGTTATATGCCCCGTTGACTGAATGAATTTGGCGAATTGGGCGTTGGTCACCGGGTAGCGGCCGATCCAGTATTCCGGCAGGTCGACCGTTCGCTGCGGTTTCTCATTGTCCCGGGCCACCGTGTCCGCGTCGCTGGAGCCGTAGAGGAACGGCCCGGCGGGGATGCGGATGAGTTCGATCCCGGTCTTTTCGTGAATATGGCGGTCGGGCCTGACCGATTCGCCATTCAAATATTGCAGTAATTCATTCAAACCGCGTTCATAGCCGGCGCGAAAAGTGGCGTATTGATAGGTCTTCCATGAGCTTGGCATTTCGCACTCGGCCACGTCGAGGAAAACTAAACCGATCTCGTTGCGGCCCGCCAGAAGCCGGGCCGTGCTGGTCTCCTTGCGAACCCAATAGGAAGTCAGTGCGTGCGGCGTCAGGGCGATCACGACCACACCGCTCTCGTCCAGCCCGCGATCGATCGCGTCGGGCCAGTCTTCGCCAATCTGGATGCTGTCGGGGAGATCCAGAACGGGATGCCCCGCGCGCGGAGATCCCCGGCCAGTCGTTGGGCGAACGCCGCATCCTGATGGGCATGGCTGATGAATACCTGCCGCGGATTACGACGCTTCCGCGCCGAAACCACGGGAATAGCGGGACTCTCCTGAAACCGTTGCCGGTACGCCTCGGGGCGGGCCTGCGACAGGTGAGCGATCAAATGATCCACGCGAAGGCGGCGCTGCATTACCAGCACCAGTTCCCGCGCCTTACCCGCTCGTCCATCACCGCCTAGATCATCGAACTCGATGCCCAGGTTGAAGCAAAGCGTCTTCAACTCATCCAGGCTGAAATGGTCGATGAGGAACTGGTGAAGTTGGGTAGCGTTCGGCTGGCTCATAACGTCTGTTCAGGCGGATTATAGCTGGCTAGAACCCCATCGTCATCCTTAGCGTAAGAGTTCGGGCGGGGCCATCAACGCCAGACTCGCGCTTGACTGACAATCTACGCTGATCTACAATATAGCCATCTACATAGCCATCATGGAGATACCGATGCCCGAAAACACCAGTCTACGCAGCTACTCCCTGGCCAAAGCCCGCGACAACCTGACCACCATCGTCCGCGACGTGGAGAAGTCTGCCGCCGTCGAACTCACCCGCCGGGGCAAGCCGGTGGCCGTAATCCTGTCGATCGACGAGTACCGCCGCCTCGCTTCGCCCGTCGAATCGTTTTCGTCAGCGCTGGGCCGCTTTCGCGAGCAGGTCGATGTAGCCGCTCTGGCAATGGGGCCTGAACTTTTCGAGGACGTTCGCGAGACGGACACAGGGCGGGAGCCTGACCTGTGAGCCTGGCCTGGCTGCTGGACACCAACGCTATTTCGGAACCTCTGCGGCCGGCGCCTAACGTCCACCTGCTGCACCGAATCGGGGAAAACGAAGGCCAAATCGCCATCGCCGCCGTCGTCTGGCACGAACTGCTCTACGGCTGCCGGCGCCTGCCGAAGTCGAAACGCCGTGATGCGATAGAGCAGTATCTCTTTGACGTGGTTCGTCCGACGATGCCGATCCTCCCCTATGACGCGCAAGCCGCGCAATGGCACGCCGCCGAGCGGGCGCGACTCGCCCAAACGGGTCGCCCACCGTCCTTCGCCGACGGGCAGATTGCCGCCATTGCCGCGGTCAATAATTTGACGCTGGTGACGGCCAACTTGAGTGATTTCGCGGATTTCAGGGAGTTGAAGACGATCAACTGGCTTGAGGAATGATGGTGTGGTGATCTCCTGCTAATCCTGCTCGCCGTCGGGTTGTTCCTCGCGCAGCAACTCTCCCCTTGCCTTCGATCAACCGCCTTGCCACAAAATAAGCTACGTGCTGCGTATTATACGCAGCACGTAGCTTATTTACAGATCTAATCCCCCCGCCGCTCCAGCGCCCGATACACCGGCCGCCGGCTCTCGTCGAAGCGCAACATGCTGTAGCCAACCTCCTGGAACTCCGGCCCCAGCGCGGCGGTGAAGTTCAGGTTCCACAGGAACATTGGCCCGACCCACTCCTGGTCGTGGACGAGCTCGAAGGCCCGCAGGGTATAGACCGCCTGCTCCCACTCGCTGTTGTCGGCCATGAACTCCGAGCCGGCGGGCGGAGAGGCGGGCTGGCCCTCGGCCGTCAGCAGGCCGTCGAAGCTGCCCCAGCCGAACTCGGTCGGCCAGAGCTCGATATCGCCCGCGCCCGCGGCAACAAGCATCTCGTAGTAGTCCCCCAGCGTGTCGGCGAAGAAGAAGCTGGGGTGGTTGTTGTGGCTGGATGAGACCTGGGTAGGGTCGGCCGCGCTGTTGTCGGGCGGGTTGGCCCAGCCGTAGGGGTGGACGCCCGCGCCGTCGACCACATCGGCCACGCCCGCGGCCAGCATCGCCCCGAAGTAAACCCGGTCGTCGATGGCGTTGACGCCGTCGTTGATGCCGGTCGTGGCCGGGGCTGCGCTGATAATCAGCGCCGCCGGATCGGCCGAGCGCACGCCGGCCGCGCCGCGGCGGGTGAGCTCCACCAGATCGGCCGCGTTGAGTGGCGTGCCGTTCCACTCGCGCTGCAAGTTCGGCTCGTTCCACAGTTCGTAAGCGGTTACTTTACCCGTGTAGCGAGTCGCCAGATAGCGCATGAAGCCCTCGAAATGGCCGTAGTCCGACGGCGGGCCGTCCATCTCCGTCGTCGGGCGGCTCCATTCAGGGGCCTTGCTGACGCTGAGCAGGACCTTCACGTTCTGGCCGTTGGCCCCGTCCACGAGCCGGTCAAGCTCGCCGAACAGTTCCTCGTCATATTCGCCCGGCCGCGGCTCGTGGAGCTTCCACGACACCTGCACTTTCACCCACCCGGCATCGAGCGCCTCCAGGTGGCGCAGCAGGTCGCGCACGTCCTGGCGGTGGAGATAAATCTGGATACCGATCGCGTCGCGCTCCAGCGTCGGGCCGGTGTAGACCGGGTATTCGGGCTCGGGGGTGGGCGTGGGGAGAGCAGTGGTTTCGGTGGGAATGGGTAGCGCCGGATAAGCCTCGGCCGCCCCAACCGTCGGCTCCGGCACGGCTGCGCCGCCGGGCGCGACGGGAACGAAGACCTGATCGGTCGAGGAAGTAGCCGAAGGAGCCGCCGCCGGCTGTTCAGCAGTTGGTTCCCTCAACGGCCGAGGCGGGGTCGCGGTCGGGTTCGTAAGCGTTTCGCTGCGGCAGGCGGTCAGCAGTAACAGGTATAGGATGGCTAATCCAGAAAGTCGGTACATCAGCAGGATTATACGCGGCCGCCGAAATTTGTTAGGCTGCTCTGTTCAGGCGTTAAGCAGACCTATCGGCCCGTTGGATAAAAGTCTCCGCGTAAAAGAAAAGGAAGTAACCCGCTTTCTAGTCGTTACTTGGCGAAAACGGCCACCTGCCACAACGATCCGTCATGATGGACGATTTTGCGCAACCCATTGGTGGCGACAATTTCCTCCACGGCCGCCGTAGGATGGATGTAGGAGCGGAAGGCATCGTTTTGCAGTCGGGGGTAGAGGTTCAGCACCATGACGCCCACTTTCATCCACCAGCCATCGCGCGGGTAGACCAGGCCGAGGAAGCGTTGGGCATGGCCGGCGGCGGCGTTCACCAGGGCTTCCATGTGGGGATAGCAACAGATGACGCGATCCAGCGTAACGATGTCGGCCGGCTCAATCCGCTCGGCCAGGGCCACGAAATCGCCGTGGACGTAGTCTGCACCGGCGGCGTAGCCCCTTTTCTCGGCCTCCTGTCGGGCCAGCGCCAGATAGGCGCGCGAGGCGTCGACGCCGGTGATCTTGCTCACCCCGGCCGCGCTCAATTCGTGCTGGATGACGCCGATGCCGCCGCCGACATCCAGCAGGGTCATGCCCTTGACGCCGGCCACCCGCAGCGCGTCCAGCAGCCGTTTCGTCGTGCCGCTGGGGCCATGCCGGCGATAGTTACGCAGATCGGCCGCAGCCACGCGCTCGTTGAAGAAGCGGTCGGCCCCCTGACAATGTGGGCAACAGGTCATCATCGCCTCCGGTTCGGATGGAATGGTGAGCCCAAATTGTAGCGCCGGTTTCTGAAACGGCGAAGATACCCGTTAAGAAATAGGCGCTACGCCTTGCAGGGCGGATTGGCTATCAGCGAAGATCACCGGTTGAGCAACTGGCGCTACACGGCGAAAGAGGACGGCCGGGCGGCCGTCCCCTTTCACTGAAGGAGAAATGAAATAGAGTAGCGGATGGGTGATCCGGCTCAGGTGTGGCCGTTGGCCGCGGCGACCTCGAACTGCTCCTCTTCGGTCGAACCCTTGAGGGCCACAGTCGATGATTCGCCTTGGGAGACCACCATCTGCACCTCGTCAAAGTAACCCGCGCCGACAAAGCTCTGATGTTTGATGGCGCGGAAGCCGTGTTCTTCTTCCATCTGAAACTCGCGCTGCTGGAACTGGGAGTAGGCAGCCATGCCCTGATCCTTATAGCCCAGGGCCAACTCGAACATGGCGGCGTTCAAGGTGTGGAATCCGGCCAGCGTCACGAACTGGAACGCATAGCCCATCTCGCCCAATTCGCGCTGGAACTTGGCGATGTCGGCTTCGGCCAGATTGCGCCGCCAGTTGAACGACGGCGAGCAGTTGTAGGCCAGCAACTTGCCCGGGAATTTGGCGTGGATGGCCTCGGCAAAGCGGCGCGCCTCGCCCATATCCGGGTGGGCCGTCTCGCACCAGACCACGTCGGCATAGGGCGCGTAGGCCAGGCCGCGCGCGATTGCCGAATCGAGGCCGCTGTCGATGCGGTAAAAGCCTTCGGCCGTGCGCTCGCCGGTGCAGAAGGGCTGGTCGTTGGGATCTACGTCGCTGGTCAGCAAATCCGCGCCGTTGGCATCGGTGCGGGCGATGATCACCGACGGCACGCCCATCACGTCGGCCGCCAGCCGGGCCGCCACCAGCTTCTGGATGAATTCGCGCGTCGGCACGAGTACCTTGCCGCCCATGTGGCCGCACTTCTTGGCCGACGAGAGCTGATCCTCGAAATGGACGCCGGCCGCCCCGGCCTCGATCATGGCCTTCATCAATTCAAAAGCGTTGAGCGCGCCGCCGAAACCCGACTCAGCATCAGCGACGATGGGCGCGAACCAGTACGTTTCGTTCTCGTCTTGCAGGTGATAGATGTGGTCGGCCCGCTGCAGGGCATTGTTGATCCGTTTCACCAGATTGGGCACGCTGTCGGCCGGGTAAAGGCTCTGGTCGGGATAGGTGTGCCCGGCGCTGTTGTTGTCGCCGGCCACCTGCCAGCCGCTGACGTAAATGGCCTTCAGTCCGGCCTGCACCTGCTGCACGGCCTGATTGCCGGTGATGGCCCCCAGGGCGGCGACAAAATCCTCCTGCTGCATCAGCCGCCACAGCCGCTCGGCCCCCATGCGGGCCAACGTATACTCGATCTGCACCGAACCGCGCAGCCGGACCACGTCTTCGGCCGAATAGGGCCGGGTGATCCCCTGCCAGCGCTTGTTCATTTCCCAATCATCCTTCAACTTCGCCACGTTATACGGTTTGAACATCTCGCCTCCACATCCTGATGTCTGTCGATTTATCGATCTGTTTATAGTTCCAGGGCAGGGTCATTGCCGCTCAGGCAGCAAACGTGATCGGTTCGGAGCGAACGGCTTGCCATTTCATTCGATCCCTTCTATTCATGTCCCGTTCGCGTTTAATCCCTGACTTCCCTCATGCCCCATCCACCGATTAATTCAGATACTCATACGCCGTCAGCGTCAGGAAATCGGTGAACTGATCGGCGACGCTGATCTCGTCGAACAACCGCGCCGCCAACTCGTAGTTGCCGGCCGCGAACTCGGTCTCGCCCAGTTGGGTCTTCAAATCCGACAGCACCCCGGCCGTCACCTCGCGAAACAGCTTGACGGTGATGGCCCGGCCGTCGTCGAGTTTGGCGTTGGCGTTGTGGATCCACTGCCAGAGTTGCGACCGGGAAATCTCGGCCGTAGCCGCGTCTTCCATCAGGTTATAGATGGGCACACAGCCGTTGCCGCTGAGCCAGGCGGCCATGTAGCGGATGCCGACGTCGACGTTGGTGCGCAGCCCGCCGGAAGTGATCGTCCCCTGCGGGATAGCCAGCAGGTCGGCCGCCGACACGTGGACATCCTCCCGCTTGCGGTGAATCTGGTTGGGGGTCGGCATGTACTTGTCGAATATCTCGCGGGCCAGCCCCACCAGACCCGGGTGAGCCACCCAGGTGCCGTCGTGGCCATCCTTGGCCTCGCGCTCCTTGTCGGCCCGCACCTTGGCCAGCGCGGCTTCGTTGGCTTCGGCATCATTCCTGATGGGTATCTGAGCCGCCATGCCGCCCATAGCGTGGATGTTGCGCCGGTGGCAGGTTTTGATGACCAGGAGCGAGTAGTCGCGCATAAAAGGCGTGGTCATCGTCACCTGTGCCCGATCCGGCAGGTAGAATTCCGGATGTTTCTGGAACTTGCGAATGGCGCTGAAGATGTAATCCCAACGGCCGCAGTTCAACCCGGCCGAGTGATCGCGCAGCTCCCACAGGATTTCGTCCATCTCGAACGTCGCCAGGATGTTTTCGATCAGCACCGTGGCCCGGATCGTGCCGTTGGGCAGGCCCAGATATTGCTGGGCCATGACGAACACGTCATTCCATAGGCGGGCTTCCAGATGGCTCTCCAGCTTGGGCAGATAGAAGTATGGCCCGGTGTCGCGGGCGATCAGGTTGCGGGCATTGTGGAAGAAGTAGAGGCCGAAGTCGAACAATGAGCCCGACATCGGCTCGCCGTCCACCAGGACATGCTTTTCGTTCAGATGCCAGCCGCGCGGACGCGCCAGCAGCACGGCCGTCCGCTCGTTCAACTGATAGGCTTTGCCTTCGGGACTGGTGAAGGTGATCGTGCGATTGACGGCGTCGCGCAGGTTGATCTGCCCCTCGAGGGTGGCTGCCCAGGTGGGCGCGTGTGAATCCTCGAAGTCGGCCATGTAGACGTTGGCCCCGGAGTTAAGGGCGTTGATCACCATCTTGCGATCGACAGGGCCAGTGATCTCGACGCGGCGATCCTGCAAGTCGGGGGGAATGGGCGCGACCGTCCAATCCGCGGCGCGAATCCCGGCCGTCTCCGGCAGAAAATCCGGCATGTGGCCGGCGTTGATGGCCTCTTGCCGCGCGTCGCGACGTCGCAGCAGCTCCAGACGCTGCTCGTTAAACGCGCGGTGTAGTTCGGTGAGGAAGGTTAGCGCCTCGGACGTCAGGATTTCGGCAAATTCGGGCGTCATCTCGCCACGAACGTCGATCTCGTCTCTTACCATACCGATGTTCCCTCCGCTCTCGCCTGATAACATTCATGGTCAGCGAATATTCGCTAACAGCTTACTAAAGTATAGGAGTTTGAGCCTAATCTTGTCACGCATCTACATCGCTCAACCTATTTAACGCGTTGCGTCATTATAACGCATGGTGTCATGTGTTGTAAAGTGACGATTGTCATATATCGAGGTTTTAGATTTTTCAATGTTTTAGGGGTGAAAGAAGCAGCGGGCTCAAGTATGAGCCTCGATCTCGTCCATATCATCTTCGGCATGAAAGTTCGCCAGGCCCGGCTGGAGGCGGAGCTGGCCCGGCAAAGCGAACTGTCGCCTTCTTACCTGACCGAAATGAAGGCACACGATCGGCTTCCTCGATGATCCGGCCATTCCCACACTCATCCACGGGACATGCAAGCTTGCCCGCTGCGGCCGGCCCTATGCGCCGTCCGTGCCGCGCCTCCCACCCTGCTCAATGCCCGCCGCGAGCAATTGGCCCGCAAAATGGCCCTGGATCCATTGAAGACGCGGGCCAATGCAACGGATTAAGCCGCCGTTTCTGTGGATAACTGTGAGAATGCTGTGGAAAACGGCGGGGGATTGGGGAAATCTGGACTCGACTCCGGAGTGACCCATGCGGCTCATTAATCTTTATCTATCCCTCCGGAAAGGTTTACCCCCCATATATAGGGGCAGCCTTCCGCGAGCCCCTAAAACCCCCGCTACGCGGCCGCCAGAGGGCTACGATCTTGTTAGCCGTCCGTCCCCACATGCTGCACAACGGCCGCGTGCAGGCTCCGCTAGATATGGGCAATAGCTGGGTATTAGATGTAAGACAAGCCCACATATGGGACTGCCAACGACTTATCCAGCTTTCCCCAAGCCCTACTACAACTACTAAATTAAGAAAGGAAGGAGAGAATAACCCAGGGATAATCTTTTCTGAAAACGTCCTCGGCCCTAAAATCAGGCAAACGCGCCGGAGACCTCAGGATTCCATGATGGGCAGAACAGAAATATCGATCTCCAGTTGCAACGCTTCGGCGCGGATCCACCCTTCTTGCCCGCCCGGCAGCCAAATCTTCACCCAATCCGCCTCGGCCGTCCGGCCGATCAGCACCACACTCTGGCCGGGCACGACGCGCAGAATTGGCGCCGCTGTATCGTTTGGCGTGGCGTAGACGTAGACGATGGGCAGCCCGGCCGGGGGCGTGACGGCGACCGTTTCCTCGGTCGCCGCGGGTGTTGTCGTCGCCGCCGGTGCATCTGTGGCCGTCGCTGTGCTCGTTGCCGTGGCTTCGCTCGTGGGTGTCGCCGCCGGCGTGGAAGTGGAGACACCGGTAGCGGTGGCCTTAGGCGTCGGCGGAGCGTCGGTCGGCGTGGCGGTCGTGGTCGCCGCCGCCGCGGGGGTCACGGCCGTCTTGCCGCCGGCAATGGTGGCGATGGGCTGCGCAGTGGCCGTCGCCGCCGGAACGGTGGCCGCCGGCGTTTGACCGGCCGCCGGCCGTGTAGGCTGCCAGCCGACGACCTGCGGCGGCGCGATGCCCTGGACGACCGGCACGCCGGCTATTGAGGCCGAGACGTGGATGATCTCGGCGGCGATCCACCCCTCGCGGCCATCGGGCAGGCGAATCTGTACCCAATGATTGTCGGCCGTGCGGCCGATGATGCCCAGCGTCTGCCCCTCGGTCACGCTGTCCATTGGCTCATAGAGGAAGCCGGGCCCGGTGTAGACGGCGAAGAACGGGGCCAGATAGGGCGGCGGCGCGTCCAGGAAGGGGGTCAGAATTGGCAGATCGTTGATCGAGGCCGAGGGCAGAAACGGGCTGTCGGCGCGCGCCCAGCCGGAGCGGCCGTCGGGCAGATAGACGTGGACCCATGTCGCCGCGTCATTGCGGCCGTTCAGGGCCAGCACGTCGCCCGGCCGCGCCCAGCCGACCAACCCGAAGCCGCGATCCGCGCCGGTGTAGACGGGGATCGGATCGTTGGTGACGAAGGCGGTGATGCCCCACAGGGCCACGTCGGCGATGGGCAGCGCGGCGATATCGATTGCCGGCCGGATGTAGCTCGCGTTGACCCAGCCGCGATAGCCGTTGTATAGCTCGATCTGCACCCAACTGCCGGTCCGGTTGCGGCCGACCAGCTGCACCTGCTCGCCTTCCATTAGATAGGCCACGGCCGTGTAGCTCACATGCGGCCCGGTGCGCAGGTTGAGCGAAGTGGCGCTGACGCGCCCTTGGGCATAGACAGGCCCATACGGCCCCAACGGTGCCGGGCCGGTCTGGGCCTGGCCGCGCTGCGCCCCGGCCACGACGAACGCCGCCATAGCCAGCGTCGCCAAACCGAGTAGCAGCAATTGTAATTGAGGGCGAGAATAAAAAATCTTGTTCATGGCAGTACCGGAATGAATAGTCAAACCTGGGTTTATAGGAACTGCCAAACCCTCTAGCGTGCAGTATAAGAGTGTACCCGCCGCGCGGGCAAGGCTGAACGCTCATTTTGATCTCGTTTTTCACAACAGCCCCCGTTCGTAAAACGGGTGACCCACAGCTATAATATCTCGCGGTGCTTGCGGAAAAGATTACAATGGACTGGATGGATGATGTGCGGCAAGGAAACGTGCGGGCCGTCGCGCGGCTCATCACGCGGGTGGAGAGTAGCGCCGCCGCCGCGCAGGAGGCGGTTCGCCGGCTCTATGCCCATACCGGTCGCGCCCACGTTGTGGGCATCACCGGCCCGCCGGGCTCCGGCAAGAGCAGCCTGGTCAGCGAGCTGGCCAAGGTGTTTCGCCGGGACGGCCGGCGCGTCGGCATTGTCGCCGTCGATCCCAGCAGTCCCTTTACCGGCGGCGCGCTCCTCGGCGACCGGGTGCGCATGCGCGACCTGTCGGGCGACGCGGGCATCTTCGTCCGCTCGATGGCCTCGCGCGGCAGCCTGGGCGGGCTGGCCCGCAGCACGCTGGCCGTGGTCAAGGTGCTCGACGCGGCCGGCTATGACGTAATCCTCATCGAGACGGTCGGGGCCGGGCAAGCCGAAGTCGACATCGCCACGGCCGCCCACACCACCATCGTCCTGGACGCTCCCGGCATGGGCGACGATGTTCAATCGATCAAAGCCGGCATCCTGGAGATCGCCGATATTCTCGTGGTCAATAAGGCTGACCGGCCCGGTGCAAACCGGGTGGTCAAATCGCTGCAGATGATGCTCCACATGGCAATGCCCGCCGACGACGGCGTCCACCACGCCGCCCATCAGGAC
>JAGOBF010000026.1 GCA_017983515.1 Promineifilum sp.
CGCTCGATGAGCGCGGCAACTGTCGTCAGGCGCGACTGGTTTACCTGAATTTGGGCGAGATTCCAATGGTGGCCGGCGAGGCCGCGGCCGCCCTGATAGGACACCCTCCTTCTGCCGATCTGATCCACGATGTGGCTATGCATGCAGCCCAACATGAAATCGAGCCGGCGGCCGATATTCACGCCACCGTTGACTACCGGCGTCATCTGGCATTTGTGCTAGGCAAACGGGCAATCGAGAAGGCGGTCTCGCGCGCCAGAGATGGGTGGAGCCTTGAGTAAGCACGCAATCCAGTTCACGGTCAACGACAATCCCTATAACGCTGAGGTCGAAGCACGCCTGCTGTTAAGCGACTTTTTGAGACATGATCTGGGGCTGACCGGGACGCACGTGGGGTGCGAACAGGGTGCGTGCGGCGTGTGTACGGTTCTTCTCAACGGCGAGCCGGTTCGTTCCTGCCTGATGCTGGCGGTTCAGGCTGATGGCCATAGAATTCAGACCGTCGAAGGGCTGGGCACACCGGAAGCGCTACACCCGCTCCAGCAAGCATTCCATGAAGCCCACGGCCTGCAATGCGGTTTCTGCACGCCGGGATTCCTCATGACCCTGCTGCCGTTTCTATCGGCTAACCCGAATCCGACGGAAGAAGAAATCCGAGTGGCGATCTCGGGCAATCTGTGCCGGTGCACCGGCTATCAACACATTGTTGACGCGGTCTTGCTGGCGGCGAGGCGTTCGGTGGCCGGCTAGGTTGATGAGCGATGCATACCCTGACGGATTATCGGGCGATGACGCTCCACTCCTTGATCACCACGCTTCGTTGCGGGGCCGATGCGCTGTTCGATTACCTGGCTTGGCTCGAACTCCGGTTCAACGAACAGGAGCCGCGCATCAGCGCCTTTGTGCCGGAAGAAGGCCGCTTCGCCCGTCTACGCCGGGAGGCCGGTCGGCTACTGGCGCAGCATCCCGACCCGGCCGCGCGTCCACCGCTTTTTGGGCTGCCGATTGGCGTGAAGGATATCTTCCATGTGGATGGTTTCGTGACGCGAGCCGGCAGCAAGTTACCGGAGGCGTTGTTGCAGGGCGCGGAAGCGGAATGTGTGTCGACACTCCGACAAGCCGGGGCGCTAATTTTGGGCAAAACGATCACGACAGAGTTCGCCTATTTTGGCCCTGGCCCAACCCGCAACCCTCGTCACCTTGATCACACACCGGGCGGGTCGAGTAGCGGGTCGGCCGCCGCCGTTGCCGCGGGTCTGTGTCCCTTCGCCTTTGGCACGCAAACTATCGGCTCTATCAACCGACCGGCTGCTTTTTGTGGGGTCGTGGGCTTTAAGCCTAGTCGCGGCCGCCTGTCGGCCCAGGGCGTCATTCCTCTGTCAAAATCGCTGGACACGGTTGGCTTCTTCACGCAGGAAGTGGCCGGGGCCGCGCTGATGGCCGCCTATCTGCTCAAAGAGTGGCGCGAAACCGCCCCGGCCAGTGCGGAACCGACGTTGGGCATTCCCGGCGGGGCCTATCTGGAACACGCCCAACCCAACGGCCTGGCGCACTTTCAAGAAGATTGCCGCCGACTGTCGGCGGCGGGGTTTGTCCTCAAGACTGTTGATGTCCTGACCGACTTCGAGGAGGTCGGGCGGCAACATTTACTCCTCGTAGCGGCCGAGGCGGCCCGTTTTCACGCCGATTGGTTCGGCCGTTACGAGGCCCTCTATCACCTCAAGACGGTCGAACTGATTCGCACCGGTCAAACCTATAGCGACAGCGAGATCTGTGAGGCCAGGCTCTACAGCCTTCGTCTGAAAGAGCGCCTGATGAGTATAATGGACGCGAGAGGCATCGATCTGTGGATCAGTCCGTCGGCGCCGGGGCCTGCGCCACGTGGCTTGCAGAGTACGGGAGATCCGGTTATGAACCTGCCCTGGACCAACGCCGGCCTGCCAACCCTGACCATTCCTACCGGCACCGACGAGGCCGGTCTGCCAATGGGCTTGCAACTAACTGGGCGCCGACACGAAGATGAGCGCCTCTTCCACTTCGGCAAGGCTATTGAAGTGATCCTCAGATGAGGCCCATGCCGGTCAACAATCCGGCAGCACGGCGTGACTTGGAGTACCCAATGGTTGAACTCGTAGGCGAACATGAATTTGCCGCTCCCCAGGAACTGGTGTGGGAGATGGTCATGGACCCCGAAGTCCTGGCGATGACGATCTCCGGATGTGAAAAGCTGGAACGGATCGATGAAAATACGCTCCAGGGCCTGTTGAATCTTCGCGTCGGCCCAGTCCAGGGCATCTTTCAGGGCAAGGTCGAGTCCACGGACGTTCATCCCCCCCGTAGCTTGCACATGATTATCAGCGGCAGCGGCCCGGCGGGCGTGGTGCGCGGCGAGGGCAACATCACCCTGGAAGCGCTGCCGGCGGCCACCCGCCTGCGCTATGACGGCGCAGTTCAGGTCAGCGGCCGGATCGCCAGCGTGGGCCAGCGCGTCATGGACAGCTCCGCGAAGTCCATTGTCAGACAGTGTCTTCAGAATCTGGAGAGGCAGATTGAGGCTCGTCTAGAGCCAGCACCAGAATTGGAGCCGGGGCCGGGAACAGTAGAGGACGTTCCGGCCGTCGCGCCCGTCGCGCCCAGCCAGACCGAATTCGCGCTGAACGTCGCCAGGGATGTCATCGGAGACCTGGTTTCCCAGCCACGCGAGCGAAGCATGTTAATTGGCCTGGGGTTGGCCGTGGCCATCGTCGGTTTTCTGCATCTCTTTGCCAACCTGGTGGCGCGTCGCGTGGTGAAGATTCTGCGGGAAGCGTAGGCCTCTCGCGACGGCAATCTCGCGCTTGATACGTCTTCCAGGTCAACTGCCTACGTGAGTGAATGACAGTGCCTTACGCGAAATACCAAATCCGATCGGGCGCATACTACGATTCCGTGACGCTGATGCAGTTGCAGAAAGCCCTGGTCGCTCTACCCGATGTGGCCGACGCCGGCGTGATGATGGCCACGCCGGCCAATTGCGAGCTGTTGACGGCAGCGGGCTTTGATCTGGCCATGATAGAGGCCCGGCCCGACGACCTGCTCATCATCATCAAAGCGGAAACCGATACGGCCGCGGCCGACGCCCTCGCCCAGGTAGACCTGCTGCTCAAACAACGTCAGAAGACAACAACCCAGGGCTTTCGTCCCCGCAGCTTGAGTGGCGGCTTGGATCAGTTAGCGGCCGCCGAATGGGTGCTGATCTCCATCCCCGGCCGATTTGCCGCCGGCGTGGCGGAGGAGGCACTAGACCTGGGCCGACACGTGTTCCTCTTCAGTGACCACGTTACGCTGGACGATGAGATCAGGCTGAAGCAAAAGGCCAGAGGCAAAGGGCTGTTGGTGATGGGGCCAGATTGCGGCACGGCGATCATCAACGGTGTTGGCCTGGGGTTCGCCAACTACGTCAGACGGGGCAATATCGGCATCGTTGCCGCTTCGGGAACGGGACTACAAGCCGCGGCCACGGAGATACATCAGTTGGGCGGCGGCATCTCCCAGGCCATCGGCATCGGTGGGCGCGATCTCAAATCCGAGGTCGGCGGCATGACCGCCCTTCAGGCTTTGGATTGGCTGGCGCGGGATGAAGCCACGGCCGTCATTCTCCTTATCTCCAAGCC
>JAGOBF010000020.1 GCA_017983515.1 Promineifilum sp.
GCCAACCGGCCGGCCAGCAGAGCGTGCACGGATTGAGGCATGGCCCATTTGTCCGGCGCTTGGCCCAGCATCGCCAGGTACTCGACGACGAAATAGGGCAGTCCCTCCGTCTCGCGGTACAGGCGGTCGGTAATTTCGGCCGCGCGTGGAAGGAGACTGTTTTGCATGGTGACCAGCGCCAGAACGTCAGACGGCCGCCAGCGGGGCAGAGCGATGAGCCGTCCGGTTCCCACGCGTTGGGCCTCGGACATCAATCGGCGAGGGCGGGTGGCGTCTCCGGATGGGCCGGCTTTCTCGTCTGCCCAGCTGAGGAGGAGCATGAAGGGCAGTTCGTTCAGCCGCCGCGCCAGGTAGGCCAACAAGTCGAGCGAAGCATCATCGGCCCAATGGATGTCGTCGAGAAAGAGAATGCCGGGGACATTGCCGCTGAGTAGCCGGCAGAGGACTTCACTGATGCCGTTGAAGAATCGTGTCTGCGCCGCCGGCATGTTTGACTCGGGCTGGGCCAGTTGAGCCATCTCCAGTTCGGGCACGAGCCGCGCGGCCTCGGCCAGCCAGTGGGCCGGGATGGTTGACAGACGGTCGTGGGCTGACGGATGATCCAGCAAGGCACGAAGGGCAGCGGTGATGGGCGCGTAGGCCAGGTTGGCCTCCCCCTCGTAGCAGGTGGCCGTGATGGTGACCGCGCCCGCGGCCCGAGCACGTTTCAGGAACTCCTTGACCAGGTGCGTCTTGCCGATGCCCGTTTCGCCGGTGACGGCTGCGAGGCGGCCGGCCTGGGCAATGTCATTATAAACGGCCAGCAGATCGACCCAGGCCGACTCGCGGCCGATGAGTGGCGAGCCTTCAACCGGCGAGCCGCCCGGTTTTGCTGGAGGCATGGCGGGGCGAGATGGCGGCGATGTTGCCGCCGGCGCCTCGAGGCGGCCTTCCTGGATCGCTTCATAGAGGGCCGTCGTCTCCGGCAGCGGTTCGACGCCCAGCTCCTCATCCAGAATGTGGACAGCATCGCGATATTGGCGCAAGGCCGCATCGCGCGCCCCGTTCCAGGTGTAGAGTTGCATCAACCAGCGGTGAGCTTCCTCGCGCAGTGGATCGGCCGCCAGCCAGCTGCGGCCCAATTCAATGGCTTTGTCCAGTTCGCCGGCTTGCGTGTACGCCTGAACGAGCCAGGCGAGCGCTGTGGCGTATGTGCGGCGCAAGTGCTCGGTCATCGCCAGCTGCCAGTTGTCGAAGGCGACGGTATCGCGCAGAGAGAAGCCGCTTAGGAAGTGATCGCGATAGAGAGACACCGCCGTCGCCAACTTTGGCAGACAATCGGGGCAGGGCGAGACGCTATGGGCATGATGGTTGACCTCACCGACGGCCGCTTGGAAAGCGACGACGTCGCACCAGCATTCATCCTCAATGATGCTCATGCCGTCGCGGGTGACATAGAGCGGCGCATCGCCGACGGCCGCCCGCAGCACGGAGAGCGTCCGACGCAACGCGGCGCGGGCGCGTTTATCGCTCATTTCAGGCCAGAGCAGAGCGGCCAGCGTATCGCGCGACTGAAATTCGCCATTGACGGCCAGATAGGCCAGCAGAGCGACCGCCTTGCGTGTGTCGGTTGCGATGGGTTGGCCGTCGCGCTCTGCGCGCGGAGAGCCGAGAAGGTAGAGCCGCAGTGTCATAGATCGCGATGATTATCATTGAATCGTCTCCAACAAACAAAAAACTGATATTCCGTAACGCTTTTCGTAACGATCAGCAGACGATCTCCTGCTATTCTGGACATTGACATGTGAATAGGAGACGCAAATATGGGTAACCAGACCGGTATTGTGGCACAGCAAAGGAAGACAGTGGGCGATTTGGCCGTCGATGGATTGCTAATGGGGATGGCGGCCAGCTTGGCTATGGGTGGGGCACTATTATTGCTGGAGCTGCTGGATAGAGTTGGGCCGGTTGAGTTGCTGGGCCGATTCGACCCGGCCAACGGTGGCTCGGCCGTCGCCGGCGGATTGATGTTCCTGGCAGTTGCCGGTCTCTACGGTGTGGTATATGCTGTCGTCTATCGTCTGTCACCTGGTTCAGGGATGATTTGGACACGCTTCGGTTGGCTGATCGGTGCAGCCTATGGCCTGTGCTTGTGGTTGTTGGCGCAATATGTCTTTTTACCGGGCCTTCATTCCGCGCTTGAAACCATTCCATCGTCTCACTTCGCCGCCGCGCACCTGGTTTATGGCCTCACATTGGGTTATTTATGGGGTCGCTCTCTATCAGCCGCCCGATGAATGTAGGGGACAAGGTACTTTTGAACACCACGACTGACCATGATTCTATCGGTCCGAACCGGCGTCTGAACCGTCTTGGTCGGGGGCCGCGATTGACTTTGCTGTTTGCCGTTCTGCTCATGGCAACCAGCGCGGCACAAGTGATTTATCGCTACACGCTGCCGACCGACGGCTGGTATGCCGAGGAAGACCTGGATAGCGCTTACTGGGAATACTATGTCAATATCGTCGGGGCTGATTCGGGCCTCCAGTCGGGCGATCATTTGATCGGTCTGATGGGCCAACCGCTTGATGCCGTAACTGGTCATGAAATGAGGCCATACTGGGTTGTGGGTAATACGGTCAATTACGATATTGCGCGCGGCGACCAACAGCTGCACGTCGCAGTTCCCCTCGTTCATTGGACGCCGCGTCTCATTACTCAATTATTTAAGATCAATCCTTCGGCGCAAATATTCACGCTGGGCGTCGCCGTCCTGGTTGCGGTGGGCTTCCTGGCTTTTTTCAAGCACCCGGACGATCCCGCAGCGCGCGCACTGCTCGTCTTTGTATCCGCGTTCGGTGCGAGTGGGATTAGCGGCCTGGTGCCGGATGGTCTTTATACCGCTTTCTTTCCGGTCGCGTCGGCAATGACCAGTTTTTTTAGCTATATCATTTTTGGAGCATTGATATTCCCCGCGCTTTTGGCGTTCACGTGGGTGTTTCCCCACCCCAAACCAATCGTCGGCCAATATCCGTGGCTGGCCTACGCTCCTTTCCTGCTGGGCGCATTAGTTTTGGGCGCCCTATTGCTGGACCCCGCCGCCTGGCAGGTTGGATGGATCGGCAGCCTGGCAATGTTGGTGGCTTCGATCATCAGTCTGCTCCACAGCACCGTGACCATGCGCGATGCCGTCAGTCGGGCGCAGCTGTTGTGGGCCGTCGGTGGCCTCATTCTGGGGTTGGGGTTGTTTGCCCTCAATTTTCCGGCCGCCTTTGAGTGGGTATCGCCCGTCTGGACCTATCGGCTGGCTGTCATGGCCAATCTGGGAATTCCGGTCATTGGCCTCGGGCTGGCGATGGCCGTCCTGCGCTATCGTCTGTTCGACATCGACGTTATCATTCGCCGCACGACGTCCTATGCGTTGCTCACGGCGCTGCTCGGCCTGGTTTACTTCGGAAGTGTCGTCGTGTTCCAGCGCTTGTTGGCGCCGCTGACCGGCGAATCTACGGCGGCCGTCGTCCTTTCCACCTTACTCATCGCTGCACTGTTCTTGCCCTTGCGCCGTCGCCTTCAGGACATCATCGACCGGCGCTTTTTCCGCCGCAAGTATGATGCCCAGAAGACGCTGGAAGCGTTCGCCGCGACTGTGCGCGACGAGACCGACCTGGACGCGCTGATGGCCGAACTGGTGCGGGTGATTCAGGACACGATGGAGCCGGAACACGTTACGCTATGGCTGCGCGAACCAATCGCCGATAAGCAGCGGCACTGGTGGGCCTCCTAGCCGCTAGCCATCGTACCAGAGAAGCGGCCGCAGCGGCCGAGCCGGCAGCCGGCCTGCCCACACTTCAATAAGCACAGGGTCGGCCGACTTTTTTGTCATATAGTTTGTCTCGTAGTATTTTAGACTCGTTGCCCAATCCCCCGCGCGCAGCCGACCCTCTGTCGTTGCGCGGTATGGCTGAGGTTTAAAGTATGTTCGACGTTATCGTGATCGGCGGCGGCCCGGCCGGCGTGATGGCCGCCTTGCGCGCGCGGGAGTTAGGCGCGTCGGTGGCCCTCATCGAAAGCAATCGGCTGGGCGGAACCTGTACCAACGACGGTTGTGTGCCGACGCGCGTGCTGGCCCACGCCGCCCGGCTCATGCGCGAAACGGCCCAGCACGAACGCTACGGCCTGCTGGGTGAGCGCCCGCAGCTGGATTTCGGCCGGCTCATTGGCCGCACGCAGGAAGTGGTCTACGCCATTCACGAGAAAAAGCAACTGCACAAACATCTGGAAAGCTCCGGCGTGACGGTTCATGAGGGCGTCGGTCCGGCGCGTTTTGTCGATCCGCACACCATCCAACTGGGCGATACAGAGGCGCATCTGGCGGCCAGGCGGTTCATCATTTGCGTGGGCGGCCACGCGCGGCGGCTACCTTTTCCCGGCGCGGACCATACCCTTTCCTCCAGCGACGTCTGGGACCTGCGCGAATTGCCGCCCCGGCTGATCATCGTGGGTGCGGCGGCCACCGGCTGCCAGTTGGCATCGGTTATGCATGCGTTTGGCTCCGACGTG
Source organism: Promineifilum sp. (assembly GCA_017983515.1). GTDB lineage: Bacteria > Chloroflexota > Anaerolineae > Promineifilales > Promineifilaceae > Promineifilum. The sequence continues at coordinate 4,540 of JAGOBF010000020.1, forward strand.
ACGCTCCTCGAGGTCGCACCGCACATCCTGCCCAGCGAGGACGAGGCCGTGACCCACGCCTTGCAATCGGGATTCACCGAGCGTGGGATACAGGTTGTAGCCGGTATTTCGGGCGTCGAACGCGTCGAGAAGATCGAGGATGAGCTACGCCTCGTCTATAAGAAGGACGACGCCGAACATGCGCTTGAGGCCGACGCGATCATCGTGGCCGTTGGCTGGCCGGGCAACGCCGACGCGCTCGATCCGGACGCGGCCGGCGTGAAAACGGAACGGAGCTATATCGTGGCCGATGATTGCCTGCGCACGACTGCGCCCCATATCTTTGTCGCCGGCGACATCGACGGCCGCATGATGCTGGTGCAGAGCGCCGGCTACGAGGCCCGCGTCGCCGCCGAGAACGCCGTCAACAGCCTGGAAGCCGATGGAGAGATGCGTACCTATCAGCCGCAGATCGTCCCCCACGGCGGCTTCACCGAGCCGGAGTATGGCAGCGTCGGTTTGACGGAAAAAAAGGCGCGTGATGAAGGCCATGACATCGTGATCGGTCTGGCCTCGATGGTCAATCTCGACCGGGCCGTCATCGATGGTTACACCACCGGATTTTGCAAACTCATCGTCGATCGCGACACGCGCCGCGTATTAGGCGCTCACGTCGTGGGTGAGCAAGCGGTGGAGATCGTTCACCTGGTGGCTGCCAACATGGCGACCGAGGCTACCGTCGAAGACCTGGCCTCGCTGGAACTTTCCTATCCGACGTATATTTCAATAGTCGGTCTGGCCGCTCGGCGCGCTGTTTACTACCTGGGGCTGATGAAACTATCGCCTGAATGGGTGGAGATGGGGCCGCATTATGCTGCTGAATGGGAGCGGCGGGATACCAATGCCGCCTGATCGTGGAGTGCAAACGGCCGTTTCGTAACGATCACGAGACGATTGACCGTATGACAGACTGTCGAAGGCGGAAATTCGGTGGCTGACAATTATTCTCGTAACGATCAGCAGACGATCGTCGGGTAAGATGGGATCACTATGACAACGACACGAGCTTCCTGGCGAAACCGCGACCGGACAACCGGGGACGTAGCCCCACCGCCCATCCCCGCGCCGGCCGTGGATGTCTTTGCGGCACAGCCGGTTGTCGTCCCACTGGACATTCCTCCGGCTGATCCGCTCATCGAATACTTGCAACGCAACGTCAGCGGCGTGGTCGACATCGAACGCCTGAATCTGGACAGCGAAGGGGTGCGTGCCCTGCGCCGGGCCGGGGTTCGTCTGGCTCTGCCGCTGGTAAGCCAGGGCGAGCTTGTCGGGCTGATCAACCTTGGAGAACGCCGCAGCGAGCAGGACTACTCCTCCGATGACCGGCGCTTGCTGGGCAATCTGGCCACGCAGGCCGCCCCCGCCGTGCGCGTGGCCCAACTGGTGCGTCAGCAACAGTTGGAGGCATTGGAGCGACAGCGTATCGAGCAGGAGCTGCGCGTGGCCCGGCTTATCCAGCAGACGCTTTTGCCCAAAGATGTGCCCCACATCGCCGGGTGGGAAGTGAATGCCTATTATCAACCGGCGCGAGCGGTGGGCGGTGATTTCTATGATTTCATCCCCTATCCCGACGGCCGCCTGGGCTTTGTGATCGGCGACGTGACCGATAAAGGCGTCCCGGCGGCGCTGGTGATGGCGACGACGCGCAGCCTGTTGCGGTCGGCCGCCGAGCGCTTCGAATCGCCCAGCGCTATCCTGGAGCGAACGAACGAGTTACTGGTGGACGATATCCCCGCCAAGATGTTTGTGACCTGCCTTTACGGGTTGCTCAATCCGGATAATGGACACTTCGTCTATGCCAATGCCGGACACGATGTTCCCTATCTGCGAACGGAGCATAGCGTGGTGGAGTTGCGCGCCCGTGGCATGCCCCTCGGCTTGCTGGCGGGCATGAAGTACGAAGAAAAAGAGGTCACTATACGGGCGGGCGAATGCCTTCTGCTCTACAGTGACGGACTGGTGGAAGCCCACAGCCCCACCCGCGACATGCTGGGCTTTCCGCGACTGCAAGCTCTGATGGCGACACCGACGAATGAAAATCTGGTGCCTTTCTTGCTGGAACGGCTGAATGAATTTACCGGCCCCGACTGGGAGCAGGAGGATGACGTGACGATGGTGCTATTGCGCCACAACCGCCAGGCCATGCCGCGCCCTGTGGAGCGCACGATCTTGGCGCGCTTCGACTTGGCCAGCGAACCGGGCAACGAGCGGTCGGCGATGGAGCGGATCGGCGAAATCGTCGCCCCCCTGGGGTTGCCCACCAGCAAGACGGAACGGCTCAAAACGGCCGTGGCCGAGGCGACGATGAACGCCATGGAGCACGGCAATAAATATAGCGCGGACAAACCCGTCTCGATCGAGGTCGTGCACGACGAGCGAGACCTGATCGTGAGCATCACCGATCATGGGGGTGCCCGACTGGTTCCCGATGCCGAAGCGCCCGACCTGACGGCCAAGCTCGCCGGGCAACAATCGCCGCGCGGTTGGGGCCTTTTTCTAATCCGCAACATGGTCGATGATCTTCAGGTCGTCTCCGACAACAAGCATCATACCGTTAATCTGATTATCCATCTGAGTGGAGGTGAGCGATGACGCCGTTAAACAATGTTTTTAAAGCCGAAGTTCGTCGCCGGGACGGGCTTTCAATCATCGATCTGCTCGGCGATATCGATGGCTTTGCCGATGCCACCCTGGACGCAGCCTATAGTGAGGCCGAGCAACCGGACACGGCGGCGACCATGCTTAACTTCAGTAGGGTGGGCTACATCAATTCGACCGGCATTGCCCTCATCGTCGGCTTGCTGGCCCGGGCGCGCAAGAGCCATCGCCGCCTGGTCACCTGTGGTTTGAGCGAGCATTATCAGGAGATCTTCAACATCACTCGCCTGTCCGATTTCATGGCCGTCTATCAGGATGAAGACAGCGCTTTGCAGGAGTTGGCATCCGCGGCGTGATTTCCGCGCGGGAGGAACTATTTATGACTCAACCTACCATTCATTTACGGGTGAGGCAGGAGCCGGGCGCGGCCGTCATCTACATCGAAGGTGAAGTAAACGCCTTTGCCGAAGAGGCATTGATGGAAGCTTATGCCCAAGCCGGTGGGGAAAAGACCCCGACGATCATCCTGGATTTTAGCGGCCTCGACTATATGAACAGCACCGGCATCGGGTTGCTGGTGACGTTGCTCATTCGCGCCCAGCGCCAGCAGCAGCGACTGCTGGCCTGTGGTCTGAGCGAGCACTACAAACAAATTTTCGACCTGACCCGGCTCAATGAAGCCATCGGCATCTATGATACGGCGGCCGAGGCGCTGGCCGCCGTTTGGCCCGTGCGCTGAGCGACCGGCGCGAGGGCCGGCCGCGCCGACCTTGCCCTATGTCCGAGTTTGACGCAGTAGTCGTCGGTGCGGGGCCAAATGGTCTGGCGGCGGCCATCACGTTGGCCGAGGCCGGCTGTCGCGTGCTTCTGCTCGAAGCGCGGGAGACGATCGGGGGGGGCACGCGCACAGCCGAATGGACGCTCCCCGGCTTTCACCATGACGTGTGCTCCGCGGTGCATCCGCTGGGCGTGGGTTCGCCTTTTTTTCGTTGCTTGCCGCTAGAGGCGCATGGCCTGGCCTGGCTGTGGCCCGAATTGCCCCTGGCTCACCCGTTCGACGACGGCACGGCCGTAGCCCTGGCGCGCTCCGTCGCCGACACCGCGCTGGGGCTGGGCCTGGACGCCGCGGCCTATGAGCGCTTGATGTCGCCCCTGGTGGGTGAGTGGGGAAAATTGTTGTCATCATTGCTGGGGCCGTTGGGCATGCCGCGTCACCCGTTGGCCATGACGCGCTTTGCCCGCGGGGCACTGCCGGCGGCCACGCTGGCCCGGCTTGCTTTTCGTGAGCCACGGGCGCGGGCGCTGTTAGCCGGGCTGGCGGCACACATTAGCTTGCCGCTGGAGTGGGCGACCACGGCCGCCTATGGCCTGATGCTCGGCCTGCTGGCCCACGCCGTAGGCTGGCCCGTTGCTCGGGGCGGCTCGCAGGCCATCGCCGCCGCGCTGGCGGCGCATCTGCGCTCCTTGGGGGGCACAATCGAGACCGGGCGGCGCATCGGTTCCCTGGCCGAGCTGCCGCCGGCGCGGGCCATGTTGTTCGATGTCGCCCCGCGCGGCCTGTTGTCGATTGCCGGCGACCGCTTGCCGGGGCATTACCGTCGCGCTCTGGAACGGTACCGCTATGGTCAGGGTGTTTTCAAGCTCGATTACGCGCTGTCGGAACCGGTGCCCTGGACCTCAACCGATGCGCGCCGGGCCGGAACGCTTCATCTGGGCGGGACGTTGGAGGAGATCGCCCAGTCGGAGCGAGAGATCTGGGCGCGGGTGCATCCGGAGCGGCCGTATGTGCTTGTGTCCCAACCCAGCCTGTTTGACTCCACGCGCGCGCCGCTGGGTCGCCATACCCTGTGGGCCTATTGTCACGTTCCCAGCGGCTCCACGGTCGATATGACGGCGCGCATCGAAGCCCAGATCGAGCGCTTTGCCCCCGGCTTCGGCGACTGCGTGCTGGCCCGCCACACGATGAACGCGACTGAATACGAAACCTATAACCCCAATTTCGTCGGCGGCGACATCAACACCGGAGCGCAAACCTGGCGGCAGTTGTTCACCCGGCCGACCCTTCGATTGAACCCTTATACCACTCCCTTACCCGACGTATTTCTCTGTTCGGCGGCCACGCCGCCGGGCGGCGGCGTTCACGGCATGTGCGGTTATCACGCGGCCCGAACGGCCCTGCGCCGCCGCTTCTGAGCCGTTGAGCCGCGCAGAAGATGCTGCCGCGGCGATACCGTTTTTTCCCGGACGTTGCCCTCGTGACACGGCCGCTAAATTCGGCTATCCTAGGTTTGGGCTGCTTCAATAGATGCTCGGGAAGTGAGCGAAATGCGCTAAATTTGTGTCCGATCGGGGACTGGCATCAGGCAGCTACGGGAAGTGTCGAGGTGGCTGAGCGAGATGGGCGTGGGGGGCGGTTAACGCGCGCGGATGTGGTCGAGCGGCTGAGCGCCGGCAAGGACCTCTCTTCCCTCAATCTGGCCGGCGCTTTACTCAACGACCTCGATTTGTCGGCCGTCAGGTTGAATAAGGCGAATCTGGCCGATGCTGACTTGACCGGGGCGAATCTGAACCGGGCGGTGATGCCCGGCGTCGATCTCTCGCGGGCCTGTCTGAGCAATGCCAACCTGTTCCAGGCCGATATGCGCCAGGCGCGACTGGAGCGCGCCGAACTACGGGGAGCCAATTTGCAGGGCGCGATGCTCCTGTGGGCCGACATGCGTTCGGCCGATCTGCGGTGGGCCAACCTGACCGGGGCCGACCTGCGCGGCACTCGGCTCAGTGACGCCGATCTTCGGTGGGGAATTCTGAGTGCGGCCAACCTGAGTGAGGCGCTAATGTGGGGTACAAACCTCGAAAAGGCCATCATGCAAGAGGCCAATCTGGTCGGGGCGGATCTTAGCCGGGCCCATTGCGCCGGGGCCATATTGTGGGGCGCTGACCTGACCGAGGCCAACCTGCACTGGGCGGATTTCAGCGACGTCGATCTGCGCCAGACACTCATTACTTCGAATCAGCTGGACCAGGTGAGCTCGCTGGCCGGGGCCATACTCCCGGCCGATACATCCGTCCTTTCGCGGCTCCGGCGCGAGCTAGGACGGCGCATCAAACCTCATGAGTTGTAAATGGATAATGTAATACCGACCTTGACCGAGCGCGACGAGGCGCTGCTGGCAGGCGAAATGGGCGCGGCGGCGCAGATGGCGATGCGTATTCTGGTGACGATGGCCGGCGTCTATGGCGCGGAGCGCTTGCTCGACATCGAGTCGGCCCACATCGACGGTTGCCTCTATCACGGCTATTCCGGGCTGGAATTCGCCGAGCGGCTCGCTGCCGGCGGGGCGCAGGTCGTTGTGCCCACAACGCTCAACGTCGGGGCGATGGATCTGATCCACCCGGAGGTTTTCCAGGGTACGGAGCAAGTCGGGCAGTGGGCGTCGCGAATGATGCGCGCCTATGAGGCCATGGGCTGCCGGCCCACGTTCACCTGCGCCCCCTATCAGGCCCTGCACCGGCCGCCGCTGGGCGCGCAGATCGCCTGGGCCGAGAGCAACGCCATCGTCTTCGCCAACTCCGTGTTGGGCGCGCGCACCAACCGCTATGGCGACTTCATCGACATCTGCTGCGCCATCACCGGCCGCGCGCCCGATGTCGGCCTACACCGGTCGGAGAACCGGGCCGGACAACTTCTCTTCCGGCTGACGGGTATCCCGGATCGGTTGTTGCGCGAGGACGTGTTGTTCCCGGTACTGGGCTACTGGCTGGGCGCACGGACGGGCACGAAAATACCAGTCATCGAGGGATTACGACCCGATACGACCGAAGATCAGCTCAAGGCGCTGGGGGCGGCGGCGGCCTCGTCGGGCGGGGTAGCGTTATTCCACGCCGCCGGCGTGACGCCCGAAGCGCCGACAATTGAAGCGGCCTTTCAGGGGCATGGGCCGGAGGCGATCTTCGAAGTCACGCTCGACGATTTAAAGGGTACGCTGGGTGTCCTGTCGACAACGGTCGACGGGCCGATCAACGTCGTCGCTCTGGGCAGCCCCCACTTCTCGCTCGACGAGTTCGCCCGGCTGCTGCCATTGGTCGAGCAGTATCCGCCGCACGCCGGCGTGGAGTTCATCGTCTGTACCCACCGGCTCGCCCTCGCGGCGCTGCAGCAGCGCGGCTGGCTGGATCGGCTGCGGGCGGCCGGCGTACAAATCATCGTCGATACCTGTGTCGTCGTCACGCCCATCGTGCGGTCGCGCGGCGGCGTGCTGATGACCAACTCCGGCAAGTTCGCCCACTACTCGCCGGGCAACATCGGTTTGCAGGTCGTCTACGGTAGCCTGGAGGAGTGCGTGCGGTCGGCCGCGGCCGGGGAAGTGTGGCGCGACGCTGAGCTATGGGCAGGGACGGAGGCGAGCAGGGAGAGGGCGGAAGATTCAGTAGGTCTGTCTTCAGTACATCCGTCGCCGGCGGGATCTGAATTCGTCACGCATCATTCGTCACCGGCTACGAGCAGCCGTGCTCTTGTCGTCGGTGAAGCGGCCGGCACCGTGCTCACCCTTGACGCGCCGCTCAGCCTGTGGGGCGGACTGGATCCGGAGACGGGCGACATCATCGATCAACGCCACCCGCAATGGCAGGCCAACGTGACCGGAAAAGTATTGGTGATGCCCATCGGCAAGGGCAGCAGCAGCGCCAGCAGCATCCTGCTGGAGGCGGTGCGGCTGGGCACGGCTCCGGCGGCTATCCTGCTGGCCGAACCGGACGCGATATTGGCGTTGGGCGCGGCCGTGGCGCGGGAGCTGTATGGGGTTGGGCCGCCGGTGGTGGTTTTGAATCGCGAGAGATACGACCAAATCCGAGACGGTGATCCGCTCGACCTGTCCGGTTTACTCGACAGCGTGCGGGCGGAATAAATTTGCAAGAGCTTGAGGTGACGACATTGAATCAGAATGCTCAAGTGTGCGGGGTCATAAGCGGTCTATATCGCTATCCCGTCAAGTCCATGCGCGGCGAGTCCCTCCCAGAGGCCCACCTTTCCTGGCATGGGCTGGATGGCGACCGCCGCTATGCCTTCGTTCGTCAGGGAGCGAACAGTGGGTTTCCCTGGTTCACCGGACGCGAGCTGCCGCAACTCCTGCTCTATACGCCGCGCCTGCTCCAGCCGGAAGAGCCGCATCAATCACCTGTTGAGGTCACGACGCCCGATGGCCGCCGGCTCTTGCTGGATGCCCCGGAACTGACGGCTGAATTGGACCAGGCTTACGGGAAACCAATCTTCCTCTTCAGGCTCGGCCGCGGCGCGTTCGACAGCCAGGTATTGTCCCTGATGTCCACGGCCAGTGTGACTGCTCTTGGCGAGAGCGCGATGATGCCCCTGGAGAGCAGCCGTTTTCGCCAGAACATCCTGATCGAAACGCGAGACGGCCGCCCGTTCCAGGAAGAAGAATGGCTGGATCGGGTGCTCATCTTTGGTTCCAATCTGGATGGGCCACGCGTCCGAATTAATCGACGCATCGTTCGCTGTGTCATGGTCAACATCGATCCGGGCACGGCCGAGCGCGACCCCCGCGTTCTGAAAACGGTGGCGCAAACACGGGACAGTTGTGCCGGCGTTTACGCGTCCGTGGAAAAGCCGGGGATCGTTCGCGTGGGCGATCCGGTGACTATCATGTGACGGTGTTGCTGAAAAAACACGCGGTTCCGGCCGTGAAGCTGCGTGATCTATTCCATGCCGGCGTGCTAGAGAGATAGTTTGCTCTGTTCTTATCCCCGCTGGATGGGATGCGTCATTTCGCTCAGCCCATCCGAAGACTCGGTGTGTTGTTTGTCATACGCGCCGGGCGATTTACGTAGCCAGATACTCAACGACTCCGGCTCCATCGTCTGCTGGATGACGCGCAGCAGTTCGGTTGTCAATTGTTCCAGGTCAGTCTCGTTACGCACGGTGGCGGCGAAAGCCTCGATCGTCTTTTCGGCGTCGTAGCGGGATCGGTTGAAACGACGGTCGATGACGTCCTGCACCCGGCGACGGATGGGGAAGAAAAGGACGGCGATGAGCAGAGTCGAGAGGACGACGGCGACATCCGATTGGCCGATCAAGGGTGTCATGAGGCGCTGCAGAACGACGATGCTGCCGAAGTAGACCAGCGCCAGCAGGGCGGTGATGATGGCATAGCTGGTGGTGCGGCGGATGATGACATCAATGTCGAAGAGGCGATAGCGCAACATGCCGATCGTAAGCGATAGGGGCAAGATGAAAAGTAAGAGACCGACCCAGTTACCCGCCTCAAAATCCAGTTGCGAAACACCTAGCAAGGAGAGGACGAAGACGAGAACCACTGGGAGCACGAGACCGGCTCCAAAGCCGAGGGCGATCCAGCGCAACTGCGCCCTCGCCACCTATCGCGAACGGTCAGGAAGTTGTGAATCAGACAGATGACCATTGTAGCGACGAAGATGAGCATTGAAACCGTCAGCCCAGCCGTGATCAGCGTCGCGCCGGGCGACGGGTCGCGTGTGACAACGATGAAAAGCACGAAGGCCGCTTCCAGAACGGCGAAGCCGCCGTAGAGCGCCGCCGGCAGTAGGCGTGGGAATCGTCGCAGCGGCCATTTGCGCACCGGATATACCAGCGCCAGCAGCGTAAGCGATGGGGCCAGTATCCAGGCCCAGCCGGTGGCATAGAACTCGACCAGAAATGCCAGCAACGGTGGGTAGGTGTAGTGGTAGAGGTTGAAGACCATGCCCAGGCTACCGGCGAAGAAGCTGAAGGCTAGGAGCATATAGCGCGTGCCGGCCAGTCCGGGCCGCAAAAAGAAGGCCACGGCCGCCAGGAGCAAGAGACCGCCGTAGAGTACCAGATCGCGCAGATCGCCGAACTGGCTCAGGAGTAGATCGGAAGGGGTCAGTAACACCAATGGCACGGCGACGTCGATGGTTTGCCCGGCGCGCTCGACGGTGTAGCGTAGAACCTGACCCGCTTGCAGGTCGTCCGGGAATGGCGGCAGAATGTCCGGTGTCAGGGGGCGGCCGTCGATAGCCAGCACGTAATCGCCCGGCTGGAGTTTGGATGATTCGTCGGCCAAACTGGACTCCATCTGCCATGGCCCGCCGGCCACGGTCACGCTCTCGGTGCGGATAGTCCAGCCATCGGTCGGATAGGGGAGGGCGGCCAGCGCGCTTAGAATGGGGAAAATGAGGATCAGCACGGCCGCGGCCAGGGTCAGCCACGCACCGCGGTCCCAATGGCGTCCGTCTCGTCTGTCAATCGTCTCCGGCCGGGTTATCTTTACCCCTTTACTGGAACTCATGCAAACAGTATAAAGGCCGATCGTCTCCTGATCGTTACGAAACTCCCCTCCCGGAAACAAAATCGCGCGGGATCGTTACGAAAAAAATCAAAATCATCATCACAAGTGTCTGTGGTACAATAGGGGCAATTCAACATGAGGTAAATGATCATGATGAACACGATATGGGCTGTCGTGAAAGATGGGAAAATATTACCCAACGAACCAATTGAACTTCAAGACGGACAACGGGTACTGGTAACGATCCTGAACGACGAAGAAAAAGATTTCTGGAGGAATGCCTCAGCCAGTTCTTTAGACACCATTTGGGATAATCTGGAGGATGATGTCTATGCCGAGCTTCTCGCGGCATGAGGTCGTGCTTGTTCGGTATCCTTTTTCTGACTTCTCCGCGGGCAAAGTCAGACCAGCCATTATCGTGAGTGTCGAGCATTCATCAGAGGACCTGATTATCGTGGCCCTGACCAGTCGAAGAGAGCGACTATTACCAGGGGAATTTTTGTTGAAAGGTTGGCAAGCAGCCGGCCTTAATGTACCGACTGTCGTCAAACGAGGGGTTTATACGGTGAGCGGCTCGCTGATTGCCCGTGTGATTGGTTCGGTAGCTCCCGAAGATCAGGCGTCTTTAGATAACTCTCTGCGGCTTTGGTTAGGCCTCTAAACCGGGTGACGTTTTTTATTCCTCCGTCTCAAACGCCAGAAAAGCTCGCCGCTTGTCTCCTTCGCCGCGCTCGATGAATGAGGCCCGCACCGACCGGCCGATCCAGGCGATGTCCGGCTGCTTGCCGTCCACGCCCAGCAATTGCGCGCTGAGGCGCGGCCCCTCCTCCAACTCGACAATCCCGGCCACGTAAGGCGTTTTGCGGTCAAAACCGGCGTCGATCATCGCTGTCGTGCCGATGTAGACCGACGTGAAGGCGGCCAGCTTGCCGCGGCCCGAGAGTTCGACCCATTCCATGTCCGCGCCGTGGGTAGTCGGGTCGATCGGCCGCGGCGGCACGAATACCTCGCCCGTCTCGCGGTTGCGCGAACCCATCAGCTTGCCCTCGTTCATGTAGGCCTGAAACGATACGGACGTGAACGGCCGGTCGGTAGTTGTTCGTTCGGTCATGGTCAGTCTCCTTTTCGGATCATAGCCCGCGGCCGGAAGCCTGTCTGGCCGTGGTCTGTCGCCGCTTCCTCATCGCCGTTCGTAGATGTGAACGACGGCCGTCTGCCCCGTGCCGCCGACGTTGTGGGTCAGGGCGATATCAACGTCGCGGTCAATCTGTCGCTCGCCGGCTGCGCCGCGCATCTGTTTCCAGACCTCGACCACCTGGGCCGTCCCCGATGCGCCAACCGGGTGTCCTTTCGACTTGAGACCGCCCGACGTATTGATCGGTTTGGGGCCGTGGCGGGTCGTCAGACCTTCCTCGGCCGCTTCGTGGCCCGTGCCCGGCGCGAAGAAGCCCAGGTCTTCAGTGGCGATGATCTCGGCGATGGTGAAACAGTCGTGGACTTCGGCGATCTTGACGTCGGCAGGCGTCACGCCGGCCATCTCGTAGGCTTGTTGGCCGGCCAATTGGGCGGCGCGCAGGCCGGTCAGGTTGCCCCGGTCGTGGAGGGCGGCGGCGTCGCTGGCCTGGCCGCTGCCGATGATGTAGAGCGGGTCGTCGGTGAAGCGCTTGGCCAGTTCCTCGCCTACCAGCAAGACCGCCGATGCGCCGTCGGTGACGGGTGAGCAGTCGAACAGGCGCAACGGCCAGGCGATGTAGGGATTGGCCCCGTCGTCGTGGAGGAAATCCATCTCGGTCTGCCAATCGGGGACTGGTAGCCCCTTTTGCTGGGCTTTGGCGATGCGCCCGGCCATCAGATCGGCGATGCGGGCCTGGAATTGGGCCTTGGGGTTGAGCTTGCCGTTGTCGTGGTTCTTGATGCCGACGCGTAGCAAGGCATCGGCCGAGGCCCCATAACGGTGCATGTAGGCTGTGGCTATGGCCGCATAGAAGCCGGGGAAGGTGAAACCGGCGGGGATCTCGAACAACACGTCTCCGGCCGTCGCCAGGGCATCGGTCACGCCACTGATCGGCAGATTGCTCATCTTTTCGGTGCCGCCGACGAGTACCATATCATACGCGCCCGAGGCGATGGCCAGGATACCCTGGCGCAGGGCGACGCCGCTACTGGCGCAGGCGTCTTCGATTCGCGTGGCCGCGCCGGGAGCCAGCCCCACCCAGTCGGCCATGATCGGCGCGATGTGGCCCTGGCCCTCAAATAGGTCGCTGCTGAAGTTGCCGATGTAGACGGCTTCGACGTCGTTGGGGTCAAAGCCCTTGTCGACCGCGGCGCTCATGTCCTGGTAGGCTTCAACGAACAGGTCGCGGGTCGTCTTTTCGGGGAACGAGCCGAATCTGCTCATCCCCGTGCCGACGATGGCGACGCCACGATTGAGTTTTTTCATGGTTCACTCCTGACTGCCGATGGCAGATCGGCCTGTCATGGTTAGCCGCGCCGGGCGATTAGGACGTTGATTGGCGGGTGAGGGCGCGGAATAGATTGATACCGTATTATAAATGGTCTGGGCAACAATCAGGTTACCATTATCTCTCATAACGGCGTGGAGGGCACGGCTGAGAGATGAATTGAGCATGAGGGATCGCCCGTTTCGCGGCGGGAACCGTTAAGATGCTCCGAGCGTCTATCATATGGACGCCTATAGCCGAATGAACAAAATAGTTATCAAACATTATCGACAAGAAACCAAAGCTCTTCAGTTTTTGACCGTCATGCTCGTCCTGCTGAGCATGTCCCTCGTCGCCTGTCTGGGCCAGACGAGTATCGACTCGGCGCCGGCCGTCACATTGCCGCCCGCTCCGATCGCCACGGAGGCGATGGATGTCGCGGCGCTGGGCGCTTACCCGCCGCCAGGCGCGGCTTATCCGCCGCCGGCTATTGAGGCGGCGAATGACACGGCATCGGCCTATCCCGCGGCGACGCTCGAACCGGCGACGGTCGCGCCGACCACTGGCCCGCCCGAAACCTCGCCAGAGTCCCCAGCCCAGGACGATGCGGTTTATTTCCCTGTCATTGGCGAAGGTCCGGCCGCGGAGACGGCCACAGTCACCCCCGCCCCAACGCCACTACCGACCGCTACAATGGCATCTTACCCGTCGCCGACGGAAGCGGCGGCCATCTCCGCCCTGCCGATGCCTGTCAACGTCGTGGATTTCGCCGCCGTCCGCCAGGATCTGGCCCGGCAAGGCCGGCAACTGGCCTACAACAAGATCGGCTTCCACGTTACTTTTCTCGAAGATGGCGACGAACTGGACCCCTACATGCAGCGGCTCGACGCCGAAGGCGTGCCGTTCTTTCTGAAGAGCGTCGACAACGCCGAACCGCTCTACAAGGCGCAAGAGTTGATGAAAGCGAGCGGTGTGGCCCATACGCTGGTCTATCGCTCGACAATGTATGACGTGCCCGACTATGACCTTGACCCCGTAGTGGCGGCCGAGCAATACTGGGAACTGGAAAAGGCGATCTGGCCGCCGGAACTCGACCCCAGCTTGATCTGGTTCGAGACGATGAATGAGCTCGATAAAGGACGTTCCGAATGGCTGGCGCAGTTTGCGCTGCGTACGGCCGAACTGGCGCTGCGTGACGGCTACCGATGGGCGGCATTCAGCTGGGCGTCGGGTGAGCCGGAGCCGAGCGACTGGGAGTCGCCGGCCATGCTGGAACTGCTGCAGCTCATCGGCGAGAATCCCGACCAACTGGCCATTGCCCTGCACGAATACAGCTATCTAGCCGGCGATATTGGCGATGAGTACCCGCACAAGGTCGGCCGCTTCCTGGACCTGTTCGCCGTAGCTGACCGGCACGACATCCCCCGGCCGACGGTACTGATCACCGAATGGGGCTGGACCTACGATAACATCCCGGCCGAGCCGGACGCAATGGAGGACATCGCCTGGGCGGCGCGGCTCTACGGGGCATTTCCCGAAGTTAAAGGCGCGGCCATCTGGAATCTTGGGCGGCTGGACGACAAATTGCTGCCGCTTAACAGCGAGATGCAGGGCTTGATGGATAACTTGCTGACCATGAGTCTCGATAGCTACTTCAGTGCGCCTATCCCGCCGGCGCAAACCCCATTGGACGCCAGTCAGTTTCCGCCGCCGGCTAATTAACCGCAAGCGCCCGATTCTACAGACGGCACGTCGTTCGAATCTCGGCCAATAAGGCCATGGCCCGTTTGATGAGCGCCTGATTCTCCGGCTTGTTGGGCCACAGGCTGGCTCCAGAGGGGTGGGGCAGGGGAACGACAAAGCGACCGCCTCTATTCATTCCCAAGCTATCGTCCGTCGCTACTTCTTCGCTCGGCCATCGGCCGTTGGCGGTCGTCACGATCTCAGCTTGAGCGAGATCGAAATTGAGTGGATCGTGGGTCAACGTTTCTGGCGGGAAGTACGCCGCCGTGCCGATGATTTCGTTTAAGCGGGTGTTTGGCGGGTAGAGGAGTTTGATTGCCAGCCCGCCGACGAGGATCATCAGCCGCGGATTCACCAGCCGAATCTCCTGCTCCAGCCACGGCCGGCAGAGCGCCTGCTCGAACGGTGTGGCGACGCGGTCGCCCTTGCCGTTATCGTTGCGGCCGGGGTAGCACTTAGTGACGGCGGTCATGTAGGCGCTGGTGCGAAACTCGGCCTCATCCCAGCCCGCCTCGCCTAGCCATTGAAAGAGGCGACGGCCGCTGCCGGCGTTGAACGGCCGCTTAACCACGGCCTCAGTGGGGCCGGGAGCCTGGCCGATCAGCATGACCCGCGCCTCCGGCCCGCCGCTAAAGACTGGACCGGGGGCGATCCAGTAACCCGCTTCTAGACAATGGCGGCAGCCACGCATCTCAGCGTGGAGAATGGCGAGAGCTTTACGTGGGTCATCGTCAACCCTCGTCACAATCGCGGTGGGCCTTGCTCTACACGGCGACGCACAACGTCGACTCCATCCGTCGGCTCGTTGGCCGACCACAGCGCTTCGATCCACCACGTTGCCCCGGCGTCGGCCCAGGCGCTGACGAGCTCGGCCGCTTCCTGGGGCTTGTCGCCCGGTGTCGTCCCTTCGGCCACGATGTCGAACGGCGTTGTCGCCGTCCGGTTGGCCTCCGCAAAAGCCCGAATCTCGCGGACGTCGTCCGGCGTCAGGGGTCTGTGGTCGCCTTCCGGCGTCATCGCGTTGGGCAGGATGGCGTCATAGCGCAGGGCGCGGGCCATCGACTTCGGCCGGTTCCAGGCCCCGACCATCCAGATTGGAATGCGCGGCTGCTGGATGGGCGGCTTGGGGGGCATAAATTCGGTCGGCTGGATTTTGTAGTGAGTGCCCTCATAAGAGAACGGCTGGCCGCGCCACAAGCCCGTCAGGATATCCAGCCCTTCGTCCATCAGCTCGGCTCGTGTCTTGCGGTCAAGCACCTCGCCGAACTGTGCATAGCCCACATCGGGCGCGCCCAAGCCGACGGACAGGATAACCCGGCCGCCGGAGAGGTTATCGAGCGTCGCCGTTTCGCTGGCCAGCTTCCAAGGGCGCATGCGCGAGATTGGCGTCAGCATCGTGCCCAGCCGGATGCGTTCGGTGACCATCGCCGCGGCCGTCAGACACACCCAGGCGTCGTGGCCCCATACCGGTTCCCAGACAAAGAAGCCGTCCCAGCCGGCATCTTCAGCAGCGCGGGCCATGTCGGCCGCCGCGCGTGCATCGCCACTTGGTAGGACAAAGCCGTATTTCATGTCCCCGATTATAACGCAACCGGGGCGCGACTGTCCTACTTCTTGTTCTCTCCCAATGGGAGAGGGAATCAGCAGACTTCATGGAAAAAAGCGCTTGAGCGCTTTTTCTACACCATGCTCAGTTACGGCCGGCGCCTAATACACCGGTAACTTCGGATCGACCTCATCCGCCCAGCGATTGATTCCGCCCTCCAGATTGAGCAACTTCTTGAAGCCGTGGCGCTGCAATTCCCAGATGACGTCGGCACTGCGGCCGCCCGTCTTGCACTGCACGACCATCTCCCGCGCCGTATCCAGCTCGTTCAGATGCTCCAGGATTTGCCCCATGGGAATGAGCACCGCGCCGAGGGATTCCAGATTGCTGATCTCCCACTCGTGCGGCTCGCGCACATCGAGGATGAACAGGTCGTCGCCCGCATCCAGCCGCCGCTTTAGCTCGATGGGCGTGATCGACGGGACGCCGCCATGCGTCTGCGCGGCGTATTCGCTGTGGTCATGGGCGGGCATGCCACAAAATTGCTCGTAATCAATCAACTCGGTGATCGTCGGATGTTCGCCGCAGATGGGACAGTCAGGGTTTTTGCGCAGTCGCACTTCGTCGAAGCTCATCGTTGTGGCGTCATAGAGCAGCAGGCGGCCGATGAGCGGCTCGCCCACACCGAGGATGAGTTTGATGGCCTCGGTGGCCTGGATTGCCCCGATGGTCCCCGGCAGAACGCCCAGCACGCCGCCCTCCGCGCAACTCGGTACCAGGCCGGGCGGCGGTGGCTCCGGAAAGAGGCAACGGTAGCAGGGCCCCTGTTTCGCATAGAAAACCGATGCCTGCCCCTCGAAGCGGAAAATACTGCCGTAGACGTTGGGTTTGCCCAATAATACGCAGGCGTCGTTGGTCAGGTAGCGGGTCGGAAAATTGTCCGTGCCGTCGATGATGATGTTATACGGCGCGAACAGTTCCAGCGCATTGGCCGAAGTCAATGCCACTTCGTAGGTGTCTACCTGGACGTGGGGGTTAATGTCCAGAATGCGATCCCTGGCGCTTTCCAGCTTCAGTCGCCCGACATCCTTGGTGCCGTGGATGATCTGCCGGTGCAGGTTGGAGTAGTCGACTGTGTCGTAATCGATCAGACCGAGACGGCCGACGCCGGCGGCGGCCAGATACATCGCCAGCGGGGAGCCAAGTCCGCCCGCGCCGATGAGCAGCACGGACGCCGATTTCAGTTTTTTCTGCCCGGTCATTCCGACTTCGGGCATGATCAGGTGACGACTATAGCGCTTGATCTCTTGGTGAGACAGTTTCACGTCGGCCACGGCGGCCGGGTTGATTAGTTCGGAGATACTCATAGTTAACTTACTCAGCGAAACATGGGTTTCTCAGCAACGGCCGCCGGCGATAGACGGGATGATCATCAGGATGTCGTCGGGCTTGATCGTTGTCTTCGAGCCTTGCAGACCGCGTACATCTTCTTTATTCAGATAGACGTTGACAAAACTGCGCAACTCTTGACCGTCGAATAAGTGGTTCTGCAATTGTGGATGTTGTCGGGTCAAGTCCTGTAGCGCCGCGCCGACAGTTGTGCCCGACACGGCGACGCTGCTTTGGCCGCCCGAATACGGCCGCAAGGGGGTAGGGATGCGGATAGTTGCCATGATGAATCCTCTTCTGTTCGTTCAGTCGTCCACTGCTTGCTTGACGAGCTGACGTTAGCATACTTTATATGATCTTGATGGTTTCCTCATCGAAGCCGGAGCGGTCGGCCGCCAGTTGCCATGAACGGCTCGCAACTGGCTTGCCGGTGATCACTTCGGTGATCAGATAGGAGTAGCCGGGCCAACTGGCCCAGGCCAGATCGCGCGGCGAGGCCACCGCCGGGTGGTCGGGATGGCTATGGAAAATGCCGATCACATCCAGCCCTTGGCTCATCGCCTCCAGTTCCACGTCGCGCCAGTCGTCCGGGGCAATGCGAAAGCGCTCCGGCTGCTCGCTCGCTACCGGCCAGACGTTGGGCAGCGGCCGTACCGCTTGCACGACGTTGCGACCGTCCTCGGCCGTGCCCAACAGGAGCCCGCAACCTTCATAAGGATACGAAGTCGCGCCATGGGCGGCGATTTGATGGTGGAGGGGGCCGGGCAAAATCAGCATAGGTTCTTGTTGATACCAGGCTGTCGGCGACGAACCGTGGCAATGCCTGGATATTTAATGCCAAGACGCCGGGCCGGGAAGAGAATGCGCCAAAATGCTTTGCGTGTCGGCGTTTGGACGTATAGACATAACCATCGCTGCCATTCAGCATTGATAGTTATATATGTCCTGTTCACTTCATATCTTTCATCCGATGTCCAGTTCGTCGTTCAGGTCAAGAGCGCCCTGGGCAGCGGCCAGCGTGGCCAGCCCCTCGGCGATCATCTCTTCCCCGGCCAGAGACATAGCCTCGCTGTTGGCGGCCACGGCGTCGGCCAAACCGAGTCGCGCTTCGCCCTCGGCCATCTCGGTGGTGCCCATCTGGGCCATCTTCTCGCCCGTTTCGTCCAGAACCTGGGTGAGGGCCCGCAAGGCCCCGTAGCGCATAATGTTGTCGACGGCTAGTTCGCGCAGGCGTTGGCTGCGGTCGAGCAGGAATTCCGACAACGTTTCCATCTCCAGTGACGCCAATACGTCGCTGATGACGGTCAGTTCGCCGGAGATGGAGCCGATTTCCATCGCGTCGTCCAGGTCATCCTCGTTCAGCGACTGGACGACGGCCGTCATCGAATCGATGTCCTCGGACGCGGCCAACATGTCCGCGCCCTGCAGGAGATCGTTAGCGCCTGCGGCCGCCTCCAGGTCGCCTTGTGCCGCTCGGCGTCGGGCCAGATAAAGCGCGTCCTCGCCCCGCGTCAGGCGATTGGACACGAAGGCGGCGGTCATGGCCGCGTCGACGGTTTCCGGTGAGGGCGGTTGCAAGGGGTCCTTTTTGTTGCTCACGATAGTTCTCCTGCGGTTAGATAGGTACGTTGTCGGAATTATAAGCCCAGTCAGGGCCGGATTCAATATCGGTTAATGGTTGACTAGCGCCAGAACACGGGCGATGGAATAGACGATGAGCATCTGAGCCGGGCCATAGGTGAGCCAGATGACGTCGCTGATGAGACGGAAGGTCATGCCGCTGAACATCTCGCCGGCCAGGATGAGGTCGCTGAGCAGGAAAAGCGCTGCGCCCAGCGCCAGGAGGATAAAGCGGCTGTCTTGCAGGGCCAGGCCGGTCGCCAGCCCGGCCGTGGCCGCCAACAACAGAGCATAAGGTAGGGCGATCCAGTGGATTGTGCCGGGCGTGATGCCGCTCGCCCGCGCACCGCGCAGAACGACCAGGTACCAGCCGACGAGGCCCACCAGCAGCCAGACGGCCAGCGCCCCCCAGCGCGCTGTCGGGTTGTTCAGCCCGGCGGCCGCGGCGAAGCGCAGCATGGCCGTGATGTAGAATATGTGGCCGATGCCGAATGAGACGATGCCGACGATCACGTTCCGACCGCCGGGCAGAAACCCGGCCAGGGCCAGGTCGCCCAGAAAGCCGAACGTCATGCCGATGGCAATGAGCAGGGCGTAGCTGCCGGCCGGCGTGTGGCGCACGAAGGCGTACCAGCTGACGGCGGCGACGACCAGCACGGCCGACGAAGCCATGCGCGTCC
Source organism: Promineifilum sp. (assembly GCA_017983515.1). GTDB lineage: Bacteria > Chloroflexota > Anaerolineae > Promineifilales > Promineifilaceae > Promineifilum. The sequence goes on from JAGOBF010000020.1 coordinate 23,897, forward strand.
AGGTCGGCATGCGCCGGGTAGCCTCGGCCGGCCCGCCGAAGATGAAGCCGCCAAACAATAGGGCCGCCCACAGGATGAGCAGGCCGATGAGCCAGTAGCGCTGGAGAGGAGTGGAGAGCGAAAGGAACATGAGACCTCTGAGAAAGATGATGGATGGAATTTAACGCAAAGGGGCCGGGACGCAAAGCTCTGGGCCCCGTCCCTCTGCATTCTGGCCTCCGGGCATTGAATATTTAATTGTTTCTGTGGCCTGTTGTCCGTCGTCTGTCGTCCTTCCTCCAAGCTGCTAGAATAGGCTCATGGGCGAACGGGTAGATATCAGCGGCTCGGTCGAGCGCGTCACGTTCTACAACGAGGAGAACGGCTACACCGTGCTGCGCTTGCAGCCCGATACGCGCGGCATGCTGCCCTATGCCCACAGCAAGCAACTTGTGACCGTCGTCGGTAATTTGCCGGAGGTCAATCCCGGCGAGTGGCTCAAGCTGACCGGCCAGTGGCTCAACCACGCCAAACACGGCCGCCAGTTCCAGGTCGAACTGTGCGAGCAGTCCGTTCCGGCGTCGGTCGAGGGCATTAAGCGCTATCTCGGTTCTGGCATGGTGCGCGGCGTAGGCAAGGTGATGGCCGAACGCATCGTCAATCGCTTCGGGGCCGACACGCTGGCGATCATCGACGACGATCCGCAACGACTGGGCGAGGTGCTGGGCATCGGCCGCAAGCGCGTCGACAACATCATCCGGGCCTGGGAGGAGCAGCGGGCTATCAAGGACGTGATGATCTTTCTGCAAGGCCACGGCATCTCCACCCATCTGGCAGTCAAGATCTACAAGCAGTATGGCGATGAGTCGCTGACCGTCGTGCAGACCTCACCCTACCGGCTGGTGCAGGACATCCACGGCATTGGCTTTAAGACAGCGGACAAGATCGCCCAGGCGCTGGGGCTGGCCGCCGACGACCCGGCGCGAATCGAGGCCGGTATCCACTACACGCTGACCAAAATGGCCGACAACGGCCATGTCTATGCGCCACAGGACGAACTGGAGCCAGAAGCGGCCGACATCCTCCAAGTCCCGGCCGAAAAGGTGACGGCCGTGCTGGAGTCGCTGGAGAATAGCGACCTCGTGCGGCGGGAAACGATCACCTACCGGACGGCGGACGATGGCCGGTCGGCGGCCGAAGAACGGGCAAACGGTGAAGCCACGGCGGTTCGCGAGGAGCGGGCGGTCTACTTGCCGGCCCTCTACTTCTCCGAAATCGGGCTGACGCGCCAGGTGCAGCGCCTCATCGAGCACCCCACCAGCCGGCTGAGCGGCATGCGGAATTACAAATTGGGAATGACGAATGGCACGTTCGTCGGCTCCCTGACCGCCCAACAGCAACAGGCCATCAACGCCACGCTGGCCCACAAACTGACTATCCTGACCGGCGGGCCGGGCACGGGCAAGACGACGACGCTGCGCACGCTGCTCGATATCCTCGATGCTTCAGCCCACACCTATGCCCTGGCCTCGCCCACCGGCCGGGCGGCCAAGCGGCTGACCGAGGCCACCGGCCGCGAGGCCAAGACCATCCATCGCCTGCTGGAGTTCAAGCCGGGCGAGGGCTTCGGCCGCAACGAGAACGACCCTATCGACGCCGACCTGATCGTCATTGACGAGACGTCGATGCTCGACCTGGTGCTGGCCTACAATCTGTTGCGGGCCGTCGGCTCCGACAGCCATCTGCTGCTGGTGGGCGACATCGACCAGTTGCCGTCGGTGGGGGCGGGCGACGTGTTGCGCGATCTGATCGCCTCCGACGTGGCGGCCGTCGTGCGGCTGGAGACGATCTTCCGGCAGGCGGCCGACTCGCTGATCATTCGCAATGCCCACCGCATCAATCAGGGCCTCATGCCGGAAACCCATCCCGACGCGAAGGACTTCTTCCTGTTCATTAAGGACGATCCTGGCGAGACGGCCGAGCTGCTGGTCGACATCGTCGCCAAGCGCATCCCGCACAAGTTCGGCCTCGACCCCATCGACGACGTGCAGGTGCTGGCCCCGATGTACAACGGCCTGGCCGGGGTGACGCGGTTGAACGGGCTGCTGCAGGAAGCGCTGAATCCACCCGCTCCGCGCAAGATGGAGCGGCGTCTTGGCGGTCGCGTTTTCCGCGTCGGCGACAAGGTGATGCAGACAGTGAACAACTACGACAAAAGCGTCTATAATGGCGATATCGGCCGGGTGACGGCCATCGATCCCATCGAGCAGACGCTGACCGTCGCCATCGACGGCGCGCCGGTAGTCTATAGTTTTCTGGAGGTGGACGAACTGCTTCACGCCTTTGCCGTGAGTGTCCATAAATCGCAGGGATCGGAGTACCCGTGTGTGGTCATTCCGATGGTCGTGCAGCATTACATGATGTTGCAGCGCAATTTGTTCTACACGGCCGTGACCCGCGCCCGCCGGCTGGCTATCCTGGTCGGCACGCGCCGCGCCCTCCAGATCGCCGTGCGCACGAACCCGACTGCCCAGCGGCATACCGCGCTTGATTGGCGGCTGAAGAAATGATCAGTGGCGCGGGGACAGGAATGAGGGCAGGGCAGACCGTATCGGGTGAACAGTAGTCTTTTTCGAATTCGTCACTCGTCACTGTAAACTCGTCTCGTATCTCAACTATGGAAGTTCAATTCGCGGTATCCAAAATATCCAAGTGGGCGTCGCGGGAGAGCGGGGACACGCTGGAGATGATCGAACGGCCGCACGGGGGGCTGTCGATGGTGCTGGTTGATGGGCAGACCAGCGGCCGCAGTGCCAAGGCTATCAGCAACGTTGTGGCCCGCAAGGCCATCCAGTTGCTGGCCGAGGGTGTGCGCGACGGGGCGGCGGCCCGCGCCGCCCACGACTACCTCTACACCTTTCGTGGCGGCAAAGTCTCGGCCACGCTCAACATCCTGTCGGTCGACACCCACACGCGCACCATCGTTATCGGCCGCAACAACGAAGCGCCGGTGCTGGTGCACACCGCGGCCGACGGCTTCTATCTGCTCGATAGTGAATCGAAGGCCGTCGGCGTCCACCGCAATACCAAGCCGGTCATCGCCGAAATTCCGATCGAGATCGGCACCATCGTCGTGGCCTATACCGACGGCCTGCGCCACGCCGGCAGCCTGAGCGGCAAGGGGCGCAGTTATGACCCCTATGCTGCCCTGCAGGAGATGGTCGGCAACGGAATCCGTGACGCCCGCGCCATCTGCGACCGCCTGCTGGCCGCGGCGATGGCTATGGACGACGGCCGCCCCCGCGACGACATCAGTGTCATCGCCATCGTCGTTGAGGACAGCCAGGAGGGCGACGACGTGCGGCGGCAGAGCGGGCGGCTGACGCTATGACGCGACCGCCGACGGCAAACATGGACGACAGACCGCAGACGACAGGCCACGAAACGAGCAGTTCTCGCCACCCAACGATGATCCCGGATACGGCGGCCGGCGGTCAGCGGTCGGCGGTCGTTGTTGCCGTCGTCGGCCCCTGTGCGGCGGGCAAGAGCACGCTGGTAAAGGCGCTGCGGGAGGCGGGCTACGAGGCGCGCCACCCGGCGCAGGAACACTCCTACGTGCCCGATATGTGGCGGCGGCTGGTCGATCCCGACGTGCTGATCTACCTCGACGTCACGTATGAGGCGCTGCTGGCGCGGCGGCCGACGTTCGGCGAGCGGGAGTATCTGGAGCGGGAGCAGGCGCGGCTGGCCCACGCGCGGGAACACGCGGATCTGGTGGTGGATACGAGCGGGATGACGAGTGAGGCGGTTAGAGAACTTGTGCTGGGAGCACTAGGCGTCACAATGGACAATCCGAGCACCTCTCATTGATTGTCCGGCTCCGGCACCATCGTATCCGGGCTGATAAACCGCCTAACCTCCTGCATAGAGTCCCGGCCGTTCATGTAGAGCAGGCCGATATTCTGTACCAGGGACCGGCCGGTGTTGTTGTAGCGACGGCCGTGAACCCTAACAGCAAAAACGCCCCTCGATTGAGGAGCGTTTTCTATAAACTATGCTGCGGGGCAGGAGTTGGGACTAGAAATCCATGTCCCCCATGCCCATACCGCCGCCGCCGGGCATAGCCGGGGCCTTCTTATCTTCGGGCATGTCGGTCACCAGCGCCTCGGTGGTCAGGATCATGGCCGCGATGCTGGCCGCGTTCTCGAGCGCACCGCGGGTCACCTTGGCCGGGTCGATGATGCCGGCCTTGACCATATTCAGGTACTCGCCGGTCATGACGTTGTAGCCCAGTTGGGCGTCCTTCTTCTCTTCCTGCATGCGGCGCACGTTCTGGATGATGACGTCGCCATTCATGCCCGCGTTCTCGGCGATCTTGCGCATCGGCGCTTCGAGGGCCACGCGCAGAATGTTGACCCCAGTGGTGATGTCGCCGGCCGGGGACTTCACGTCGTCGAGCGCCGGCAGAGCGTTGAGCAGGGCCACGCCGCCACCGGGCACAATGCCCTCTTCCACGGCCGCACGCGTCGCGCTCAGGGCGTCCTCGACGCGATGCTTCTTTTCCTTCAGCTCGACCTCGGTCGCCGCGCCCACGCGGATGATCGCCACGCCGCCGGCCAACTTAGCCAGGCGCTCCTGCAGCTTCTCCTTGTCATAGTCGGAGGTGCTGCGGTCGATCTCGACCTTGAGCTGCTCGACGCGGCCGTTGATGGCCTTCTCGTCGCCCTTGCCGTCCACGATGGTGGTATCGTCCTTGGTGGCGATGACCTTGCCGGCGCGTCCCAGATCAGTGAGCTGGACGCTCTCCAGCTTGCGGCCCATCTCCTCGGTGATCACTTCGCCGCCGGTCAGCACAGCGATATCTTGCAGCATTGCCTTGCGGCGGTCGCCAAAGCCGGGGGCCTTGATCGCCAAGGCGTTGATCATGCCGCGCAGCTTGTTGAGCACCAGCGTGGCCAACGCCTCGCCGTCGACATCTTCGGCGATGATGACCAGGTTCTTGCGGCCGATCTGCACCAGCTTCTCCAGCACGGGCAGGATGTCCTGCGCGGAGCTGATCTTCTTGTCGTGGATGAGGATGTAGGCGTCTTCGATGATCGCTTCCATCGACTCGGCATTGGTGACGAAATAGGGGCTGATGTAGCCGCGGTCGAAGCGCATACCTTCGGCGTACTCCGTCTCGAACTCCATCTGCTTGGACTCTTCGACGGTGATGACGCCGTCCTTGCCAACCTTGTCCATGACCGTGGCGATCAGCTTGCCGATCTCCGGATCTTGGGCCGAGATGGAGGCCACCGAGGCAATCTCGTCGAAGCTGTCGATGGAGATCGCCATGCTACGGATTTTGGAGGCCAGCGCCTGGGTGCCCAGCTCGATGCCCTGCTTCAGCAGCATCGGGTTGGCCCCGGCGGCCACGTTCTTCAGGCCCTCGTGGACCATGTGCTGGGCCAGGACGGTGGCCGTGGTCGTGCCGTCGCCGGCAATGTCATTGGTTTTGATCGCCGCTTCCTTGAACAGTTGGGCGCCCATGTTCTCATAGGGGTCTTCCAGTTCAATTTCCTTAGCGACGGTCACACCGTCATGGGTGATGGTCGGCGCGCCGAACTTCTTGTCGATGGCGACGTTGCGGCCCTTGGGGCCAAGGGTGGTGGATACGGCCGTGGCGACCGTGTCGATGCCGCGCTTGAGCTTGCGGCGAGCGTCTTCAGAAAATACGAGTTGTTTCGCAGCCATTTCTAACTTATCTCCGTTTATAATTTCTAGCCCACGATTGCCAGAACGTCAGATTCCTTCAGGATTAACAGCTTCTTGTCATCGATCTTGACTTCCGTGCCGCCATACTTGGCGTAGAGCACGACGTCGCCGACCTTCACATCCATCTCGATGCGCTTGCCGTCTTCGTCGCGGCGGCCGGGGCCGATGGCGACGACTTCGCCTTCCTGCGGTTTCTCTTTGGCCGTTTCCGGCAATACGAGGCCGGAGGCGGTCGTGGATTCGCGCTCACGCGGTTCGACGACCAGACGATCGCCAAGCGGCTTGAGATTCATAGCCATGTTGCACTATCTCCTTATTAAACCAGATTGTCAGGTTCTAAGTGGTGGGGTTTCCGAATTTTAGCACTCGTGCGTGACGAGTGCTAAGTACCCAATTGCATTCTAGCAGCAGTGAATGGAGATGTCAAGGGAAATTTAGCAGTCTCATCGTATGAGTGCCAGATGACGCGAGGCAGATGGTAATTTAACCTAAAGTCGCCAGGACGTAAAGGTATTTACGTTCATTCTTCGCGTCTTTGCGCCATCACGTGAAACAGTTAAGGAGCGGTTCCCAGGGAGGCCCGACGGCACTCAAGTAGGCCCGCGTTAGCCGCTTCGAGGATGAACTCGTTGGCCGTCGCGTTGAGCACCTGCTCGAACAGCGGCGTCGCCAACGTGCAGTTGTTCAAGTCGTCGCGGATGTAGGCCTGCCCTAGCATGTTGAAAAAGCGAGCGTTCAGGTCGGTTGCCCGACCATACATAGACACCGCCTTCTCCAGCGCCTTGACGGCTTCGGTGTAGTTGTTTTGCCGGAAAAACGCCTCGCCCAGCCGGCCCTGGGCTCGAGCCATGTTGGGATTGAGCCGTGTCGCCTCCAGCGCGTTTTGCTCGGCCAGCGAGTCGTCGCCGAGTTGCAGGTACATATAGGCCCGGCCGTCGAAAGCTTCGGCATTGTCCGGGTCGACGGCGATGGCGTCGCCGAAGCTCAGAATCGCGTCCGGGACGCCGCCTGTGCCGTAATAGTTATAGGCCAGCCCGATGTGGAGATCGGGATTGGTGGGATCGGCTTCGATGCCGCGCTGGTATTGCTCCATCGCCTCGGTGTAGCGCCCCTGATACGTGAAGACCGTCGCCATGTAATAACGAGCGATGGGGTTTTCGGGTTCGATCCGCACGGCATCATCGGCGAAGATCTGGGCCTGCTCGTACTTTTCGGGGTCGCCCTGCAGGATCGTCCCCCCGGCGGCATAGGCCAGTGCCGTGGCATTGTCGGGGTTGATGGTGATGGCCTTGCGGGCAGCCTGGGCAGCGTTGGCGTATTGCAGGTTGGCCGCATTCTGGTCGCCCACGTCGCCAAGACGGTTGCCCTCGGCCAAATAGGCGGCGGCGGCCGCGGTCCACACGCGGTCGTTCTCCGGATCGAGAATCGTGGCCTGCTCGGCTCGCTTCACGGCCTGCTCCGATTGGCCTTCGCGCACCAGCAGATCGATGGCCCGCACGTAAAGCTCGACATTGGTCGGGTCGAGTTTGACAGCCTCTTCATAATAGCTGATAGCCTCGGTGTTGGAGCCGTTATTGCGGCTCAGCTCGGCCAGCATGGCCAGCTCTGTGGCCGAACGGGTCGGCTCTGAAGTGACCGTGGGCATGATGGCCACGCGAACCTCTTCGGCGTTCTGAATAATATAGAGACTGACCGCGATGCCGAACGTCACGAACAGGACGAGCAGGCAGGAAGGGCCGCGGCGCGGATAGCGAGGTGGTTTGCGGTTGATGATCATGGTCGTTCACCTCGCATCATAACAACGGCCGGGCAGACGGGCAAAACCACTCACTGGCGGTTAACCCCTGTGCCGGCGCTCGTTGCGAGTTGAGACGACCCCGATGTGTAGAAGACTCAAGAGCGAGAGTTGCGCAGCCGCCACCACACGCCGACCGGGTAGCCGACCATTTTGGCCGCGTCGCCCACAAGCCGGATGATCAGAATGAGGGCCAGGGCGCGGGCGCGGGCCGGCGGCCGCCAGCCCCAGGTGGTGGCCCACAGCCGTTCGGCCGGGCGGCGCGCGTAGGCCCCGGTGCCCAGGATCAGCAGCGCCCAACCAGCCCACTTCTCGCGCCATATCCAGCGCAGCAGCAGGGGCAGGGCCAAAAAGTAGGTGGCATAGCGCACAAGGTGGCGCTGCGGCCAGAGATTGGCCTTGCCGTCGCCGCGGGCATATGCATAGTATTGCCGGAAGAATGACCGCAGGCTGGTTCGAGGGCGGAAGTAGGCCACCGCCTCCGGCGCGAAGGTGAACGGCCCAAATCGCTCTCGCAGAGCTTTGTCAAAGACGAGATCTTCGCTGTGTTCCAGCCATTCGGGGTAGCCGCCGACCGCCTCCCAGGCGCTTTTGCGAAAGGCCACCGAGCGGCTGGACGGCAAAAACGTGGCCGGATCGACGTCGTCGACAGCGGGCAGGACGGTGGCCCCCAGGACGACCTCAAAGTCGGTATAAGGGTCGGCCTCAAACCAGCCGCTGACGACCTGTACTGCTTCATCGGCGAAAGGGGCGGTCAGTTCCTCCAGCCAATGGGGCGAGAGGACGACCCCGGCGTCGGTCGCGGCGATGACGTCACCCGTGGCCGTGGCGATGGCCCGGTTGCGCCCCTGGCTGATATTACTCCCCGGCGCTACCACAACGCGCAAGGGCAGCCATCGGCGATACTCTTCCAATATAAATTGGGTTTGATCGGTTGAACCGCCGTCACAAATGACGACTTCATCGGGCGGGCATGTCTGGTCAATAATCGAGTTGAACAGCGACCGTAACGCCTCGCCTTCGTTCTTGACAGTGGCGATAATCGAGACCTTCATGTTACTATCTAGCTTATTGAACACTGGAAGCGGCGTTTGGTTGCTTAATTTGATGTCGATCTGAAGAATTCCTTATAAGCGAGACAGATAATTTGGAAGTGGGCCTGATTCTGGAACTGTTGATGCACGGCAACCAACTGAAGCGGACCAGCCGCACAGGTTGGGGGCAACGAGGCGTGCCCGCTCCGGAGAGTGTGGCCGATCACAGCTATGGCGTGGCTTATGTCGCGCTCCTCCTCGCCGAGTTGGCCGACGAGCCGCTCGATCTGGCCGCTGTGCTGGCGATGGCCGTTATCCACGACCTGCCGGAAAGCCTGACGACTGACATTCCGCCCGCCGTGTGGCGCTTGTTGCCGGCCGGGGCCAAGGCATCGGCCGAGCGCGAAGCACTAAACCGAATCGCCGGTAACACGCCTGTGGAGGAGCGCCTGGTGGCATGGTGGGAAGAAATGCGCCAGGACAGCACGGCCGAGGCGCGCCTTGTCCACGATGCCGACAAGATCGACATGTTTCTACAGGCCTACGTCTACGAACTCCAGACAGGGAACCGCCAGCTGGCGGAATTCTGGCAAAACCCTCCCTCCTTCCACTTTCCCCAGGCCCAGGCGCTCTATGACGAATTAAGCCGCCGCCGCGCCGCCTGATGAAACACGCCCGTGCCGCCGCTCCCCTGCTCATTACCTCTCGGTGAGTCCCAATTGGCAAGCCGGTTGTCATTTGAGAGAATAGGCGATTGTGTATGAATAATCGTCGCCCTTTTCTGCTCGTCGTGTTGGTGACTCTGGTCATGGCCGCCCTGGCCGCTCCGCTCCGGCTGCTGGCTCAGACGGCCGAGCCGCCGCTGCCTACGCCGACGTTGGCCGCGCCGGGAACGGAGAGCGCCACACCCGACCCAGCTGCCCCATTCATCCCGCGCGTCCACGTGGTGCAGGACGGCGAGAATCTCACCATCATCGCCACCAATTTCGGCGTATCGGTCGAGGAAATCCTGGCAATTAACAACCTGGCGAACGGTGACCTGCTGGCCGTCGGGCAAGAGTTGATCATCCCCGGCGGCACGGGCGAGGCCATCGCCACGGCCTACGCCGTCACGCCGGGTGACACCCTGGCCGGCATCGCCGCCGGGTTCAACACGACGCTGGAAGCCGTCATGACCACCAATCGCTTGATCATCGCCGATCCGCCCCTGATCGTGGGGCAATCGGTGCCCGTCATCAGCCGCACCGGCTCCGGGGGCATTCGCCCCGTGACCGGCCGGCCCTATCTGGCCGAGGCCGGGGACACGTTGCTGTTGGTGGCCGCTCGCTTCGGCTTACCGGTCGAACAATTGGCCGCGGCCAATAATTTGGCGTCGGGCTCACGAATATTTCCGGGGCAACGTCTGCGGATACCCGATGAGACGGCCGTCTATCGCGATCTGCCGCAGGGTTGGCTGGACGTTCGTCTAAGTTCGCTGACGGTGGCACAGGGCGAATCGTTGTCGATCTCCGTCGCTAACCTGCTGGACGGTAAACCGGCCGGCCGCTTCGGCGATCAGCCGCTTCATTTCGTGCCGCATGACGATGGCTATGTCGCGCTCGTCGGCATCGACGCCTTCGCCGAACCGGGTCTGTATGATCTGGAACTGACTGGCGGCGATGAGCGCGGCCTGTGGGCCCCGGTCCGGGCGCGCCTGCCCCTGACGGAGACGGCCTACGACACGCAGTACATTGAATTAGGTGAGGCGCTCGACGGCTTGCTGGACCCGGCGGTTCGCGCCACAGAAGATGAATTCCTGAAAGGCATCTACGCCGATTTTAGTGAGGAGCAGCGATGGAGCGGCGTGTTCCAGGTGCCGTTGACGACGACCATTGTCTCGGCCGGCTATGGCGGCCGCCGTTCGTACAACGGCGGGCCGGTCGAAATCTATCACACGGGCATCGACTACGCCGCCGCCGCGGGCACGACGGTGCTGGCCCCGGCCGCCGGCGTTGTCGTGTTTAGCGACGTGCTGGAGTTGCGCGGTGGGACGTTGATCATCGACCACGGCTTGGGCGTCATGACCGGCTACTACCATCTGTCGGAGCGGCTGGTGGAGCCGGGGCAGGCGGTCACGGCCGGGCAGCCGATCGCCCGCGTCGGGTCAACCGGGCTGTCGAGCGGGGCGCACCTGCATTGGGATCTGCGCATCATGAATGTAACCGTCGATCCTGCGCGCTGGACGGAGCGGGTCTTTCCATAAGATTGGCAACCCGCCGCCGGCTTGATACAATACAACGGTTTAATTCGACGCCCCGTAAATATTTTTACCCGGCAACAGGAGCTTGCGGTGACTCAGACTCAGATACAGACAGCGGCGTATTGGGAATCACAATTCTCACTCACCGGCTCTGACCTTGAGCAAATCTACAATTATTTACTCGAAACGGAAAAGCCCCAAACGGTGGCTGCGCTGGCCGAACTGGTGATCAAGCACCGCGTGATGGAACAGGCCAGCGAACTCCGTCGCGTGATGGCCGGCCGCACTGTGTATCAGCCGCAAAAAGCTTACGCGGTGGGCGACGAACTTATCTTCCCGGCCCTGAAACTGGCCCAGGGCAAAGTGACGGATATTCGCGCCGGCTATAACCCGGATTACGGCGAATTTAACGTCATCATCGTCGATATCAAGGGCAAGTCGCGTGAATTCGCGGCCGATTATGCCCATACTCATCCACTCAACGTGACCAATGGGGTCGAGTTGACCGAGCAAATGGCGGGAGATGCCGAGGTCATTCGCAAGGCCTACGGGCCTAAAGTGGCGGCCAAGATCGAGGCCTCGCTGGCCGGCCGCGAGGACTTTGTCAACATCGGCGACCGATGGTTTGTTAAATCTTTGATGGCCGACGTCAATATCGGCCACTTGCACCTGACCGAAGCCATCCTGGAGATGGCGGGCGGTGGGCCGTTGACGACGGGCGAGATCCTGCCCCCGCTGGAACTGGATCCGGGCATTGATCCGGAAGTGCAGGAGTTCTCGCTGACGGCTCAATTACTGAAAGATGGCCGGTTTGATCAGGTGTCATCGCGCGGGCCTTCAACCTGGTTTCTGCGCCGCATGGAGCCAGAGGGCGTTCACAGCATACCGGAACGTCTGGAATACAAGCCCATCTCTTATGATCGCGCCCTCCTGACACCCCAACAAATCATGCTGGAACAGGAACTGGATGATGAATGGTCGAATTTACCGGCCGAAGCTTCTACGGGGCCGGTGATCTTTGCCCTGGCTTATCCCCATCGCTGGGCCGGCACCGTGCCGCTCAATTCGAAGACCCGGTCTCTCTTCAATCCCGAACGCTCCCTGCGCCAGCGCGTCATCTTCGTGGATGATCAGACAAACCGGGAAATCCCCGGCTGGGTGGTGAGCGAAGGACGCTACGTCCACGGGCTGGGCGACTGGTATAAGGAAAATCAGATTCCGGTCGGCGGGTTCGTCCATCTGACGCCGGGGCCGGAAGCCGGGGTCATTCAGCTCGGCTTTGATCGCCGTCGGGCGCAACGCGAATGGGTGCGGCTGGCTGTCGTCCGGGATAACCGGCTTCAATTCGAACTGATACGGCGGGCCATCCCGTGCGGCTACGATGACCTGCTGATCGTCGGGACGGATGTGGTGACGGCTATAGACGCCCACGCCCGCCGGGCCGCCTCCATGCAGATGACGCTGGCTACGCTGCTGGCCGAGGTTTTCCCCTCTTTGGCCGGCCTGACGCCGCAAAATACGGTACACGCCAAGACGCTCTATAGCGCGGTCAACATGCTACGGCGCGTCCCGCCGGGGCCGATCTTTGCCGAGTTGATCCGTAACTCAGTCTTCAAGGCTGTCGGCGACCACTACTGGCAATATGAAGGCTAGGCCCAAAACGTGTGCCTGACCAGGAGATAGTTTCATTGCCCAATAATCCACGGCCAACGATCAAGAAGTCCAATCTGCGCTTGCTGACGCCCGACACGAGATTCAACATCGACTATAGCTGGTGGGATGAGGGCCATCTCGACCTGCGCACGTACCTGTTATCCAGAGTGACGGTCGGGAACGAGCTCGGGGCCGAACTCCCGGCGGAGCGCGTCGATCTCGTCGACTCCAAAACGGGCGAAGTTCGGCAGGTGGATGCGTTCCAGTACCTCGTTCGGAATTACTTTAACCGTCACGATGAGGATCCGGCGGCGCAAGGGTCGGTGGTGGACGCCGTGTTCAGCGTGTTGCTGGCTAACGGCAATGAGCCGATGACCGCGGCCGAGATCGGCGAGCGTATTCGTCGCGCGCCCGACATTATTCTCAAGACGTTCGGCGGATCGACTATCTATCACGGCATCCGGCCCCTTTTCGACGAAGATTAATTCGCTCGCCCGGCACATCATGAAGGTCGAGGTTCGGCTTTACGGCTCGCTGCGGCGCTATCGCCCGGCGACGGCGGACGGCTCGCCCCATCAGCCGTTCGCTTTTGCGCTGTCCGCCGGATCGAGCATCGATGATCTGGGGCGGCATCTGGGCCTGCCCGAGGGCCTGGTAAGCGCCGCGGCCGTGAACGGCGAGGCGGTTGAAAATAGTATCATCTTGCGGGAAGGCGACCGGGTTAGCCTGTTTCCCCCTTCGGCCGGCGGTTGACCCTCAGGCTCCCGGGTCGATGAGAGTCGTTGACGGACATCCTCTCTCCCTTTAGAATTAAACTTGATAGGGTCTTGTTCGCCCCCGTAGCTCAATTGGACAGAGCGTCGGCCTTCTAAGCCGAATGTTGCAGGTTCGAGCCCTGCCGGGGGCACACGTTCAGCGCCCGTATAAGTTACCCCATGACGATTAAAGTATTCACCGTAGCCGAGATGGTGGCCGCCGAGAAAGCGGCCGACGCTGCTGGTCACTCCTATGCCGACATGATGGAGCTTGCCGGGGCGCGCGTGGCCGAAGCCATCATCCAGCGCCACGAACTGGACGGCCGGCAGGTGCTCATCCTGGTGGGGCCGGGCAACAACGGCGGCGACGGCCTGGTGGCCGGACGGTATCTGGCGCAAGCGGGGGCCATCGTCGCCTTCTATGTGTTCAAGCCGCGCGATGCGCAACAGGACGTCAACATGGCCCGGGTCGAGGAGATGGGGCTGGAGGTGCTGTTGGCCGATCATGATCAACGCTACCGGGTGCTGCGCCATCGCCTGCGTATCACCGATGTGGTCGTCGATGCGCTCCTCGGCACAGGGGTCTCGCGGCCGATCACCGGCTCGTTGGCTTCGCTCATGGAGCAAGTAGCGGCTGGACTTGCCGAGCGCCAGGGTGAACGTCCCGCTGGGCCAAGCCTGATCAGCGTAGCCGCGCCGCCGGTCGCGCTGGAAGATTCCGCGGCCATTGAGGGGCGCGCTTCGCGGCCGGTGGTCGTCGCCGTAGACTGCCCCAGCGGGCTGAACTGCGATACCGGCACCCTGGATCCCCTGGCGATCCCCGCCGACCTGACGGTGACCTTTGCCGGCCCCAAGCGGGGTCATTTCAAATTTCCCGGGGCCAATGCCTGCGGCGAGCTGGTGGTGGCCGACATCGGCATCGACCCGGCGCTGCCCGCAGTGGCTAAGGTATCGCTCGAACTGGCAACGGCCGATCTGGCGCGCGGCCTGATGCCCCGGCGGCCGGCCGACGGTCACAAGGGTACGTTCGGCACGGTGCTGATCGCCGCCGGCAGTATCCGCTATTGGGGCGCGCCGGCGCTGTCAGCGCGCGGTGCGTTTCGCAGCGGGGTGGGGCTGGTGACTCTGGCCGTTCCCCAACGGTTGCGCCCGGCGTTGGCCGGCCAGTTCCCCGAGGCCACTTATCCGCTGGTGACCGACACCGACGTGCTGGGCGTGGCGACGGCTAACCTGTTGCTGAGTTCATTGAGCAACTATCGCGCGCTACTGGTTGGCCCCGGCCTGGGGGATGCCGAATCGTTTATGAGCGCTCTGTTGGATGGGTTGGGGGAGGCGAAGGGCGACGCTGCGCCCACGCTGATCGTCGATGCTGATGGCTTGAACCTGTTGGCGGTAACACAGGACTGGCCGCGCCGCCTGCCGCCAAATACGATTTTGACGCCCCATCCGGGCGAGATGGCCCGCCTGACGTCTATGTCGCTGAGCGCCCTGCGCGCTGAGGATCGGGTGGAACTGGCCCGCGACAAGTCCGCCGAGTGGGGTCACATCGTCGTGTTGAAGGGCGCCTACACCGTCATCGCCGCGCCCGACGGGCGGACGGCGATTCTGCCGTTCGCCAACCCGATTCTGGCAGTCGGCGGCAGCGGCGATGTGCTGGCCGGAATGATCGCCGGGCTGGCCGCGCAGGGCGTACCGGCGTATGAGGCGGCCGTGCTGGGCGGCTACATGCATGGGGCGGCCGGGGCGCTGGCGAGCGACTTCTGGGGTGAAGCCGGTTTGCTGGCGAGCGAGCTGGCTGATTGGGTTTCCCATGCCCGGCGGGCGCTGACGGTATAGGCCGCGCCTGGCCCTGATAGGTCGACTGTCATAGTCAGCCCATTCTGTCTCGCCGCCCCGTCAACTCTGTTACTACGGTTTGTTGAACAGGGATTGCCAAATCAATAGCAGCGTGATATAGTTTGTCGTCGGCCCACTTTGCTGGGCTTATATCTTTACGCAACAAATAACATACCAGAATATCTGGGGGGCAGAGACGACGTTCCGGCAGGAACGTTGTTTTTTCCGAGTCCTTGGAGAACGAGCAATGTCTGACTTACTGCTGAAAGCATTTGATAAAGAAGTGAACGCCGACCTGCCGGCGGTGGATGTGGGCGATAACGTCACTATTTACGTGCGTATCAATGTCGGCGACAAGAACGAGCGCGTCCAGATGGTGCGCGGCACAGTTATTCGCGCGCGCAACAGCGGTAACAACGCGAACTTCACCGTCCGTCGCATTGCCTCCAATGGTATCGGCGTCGAACGTACCTTTTTAGTCGGCTCGCCGCGCATCGAGCGGATCGAGATTCATAGCCAAGGTCATGTACGTCGCGCGCGGCT
The DNA here is from genome assembly GCA_017983515.1 of Promineifilum sp. Taxonomy (GTDB): domain Bacteria; phylum Chloroflexota; class Anaerolineae; order Promineifilales; family Promineifilaceae; genus Promineifilum. The sequence goes on from JAGOBF010000020.1 coordinate 39,485, forward strand.
CTACTTTCTGCGCGAGCGCACTGGCAAGGCCACTCGCCTGCGCGCCAAGCGTGCCTACGAACAGCGATAATTAAGCCGGCTGGAAAGGCCATCTTCTAGGGATGGTCTTTACGGTCAAATCAGAGAAAATGACAGGTGAAAGATATCCTTTCACCTGTTTTTATTTTGGCGCTAATTCCAGGGTTTCTATGTCTACAAACCACATTGAATCCAGGCCGCTTATTGGCCTGACCACCTATCGCAAATCTTCGGCCCAGACTCCGCCCTTGCCGCTCATGGCCCTGATGCCAAGCTATATCGAGGCCGTCACGGCCGCGGGTGGCATCCCCCTGCTCATTCCACTGGGACTGGACGAAGACGCCCTGAGCGTTATCCTGGCCCGGCTGGACGGATTGATCCTGACCGGCGGGGGCGATATCGCCGGGGAGCACTATCGCAGCCAGCACGCCGATTTCATCTTCGATATCGACGCCGACCGCGACCGCGTGGAGCTTTTTCTGGCGCGCGAGGCCATGACCCGTAACAAACCGTTACTGGCTATTTGCCGCGGACATCAGATGCTCAACGTGGCCCTGGGCGGCACCTTGTATGAGGACGTGCTGGAGTGGATGCCTGGCGCCATCAAACATGACTTCTTCGGCGTATTCCCGCGCAATCATCAGGCCCACGCGGTCGCTATCGAGCCGGGCAGCAAGCTGGCCGATACCCTCGGCCGCCGGGAAACAAACGTCAACAGCCTGCATCATCAGGGTATTCGTGACCTCGCTCCCGGTCTGGTGGCGACGTCCCATGCGCCCGACGGGCTGATCGAAAGCGTCGAGGCCGTTGACCATCCCTTTGCCCTGGGTGTGCAGTGGCACCCGGAGAATCTCGTCCACGACGATCCGGTGATGCTGTCTCTGTTTCGCGCACTGGTCGACGCCGGGGCCAGTTGATGCTCGACGAACAACCGCTGACACCGGTCGGCCGCGCGTTGGCAGAGCAGGGCATTCCTTTTCGCGAATTTCGCCATCCCGGCCCTATTTTTTCGCTGGAGCAGGCGGCCGAAGAGCGCGGCCAGCGGCCGGAACAGGTGGTGCGCAGCATCCTCTTTCGGCTGGCTCAAGGTGACTACCTTATGGTGCTGGTGGCCGGCCCGCGCCAAATCGACTGGAAGGCGCTGCGGCGCTACGTGGGCCAATCACGGCTGACGATGGCGTCGGCCGATGAGGTGCGCCAGGTGACAAGCTACGAAATCGGCGCGGTTTCGCCCTTTGCCTTGCCGCAGCCGATTCGAATATTGCTTGATGAAGGCGTGCTGCGCGAGGACGAGGTGTCCATTGGCTCAGGGGTGCGCAATATCACGGTCATTCTGTCCACGGCCGATTTGCTGCGAGCGCTGGGCGACGTGGAGCGCGTGTCGGTTGTTCCAGCCTAGTCCTCCAGACCGGCGAGCATCGCCGCTAATTGGTCCACGACCGCTTTCCGGCCTCCATTATTGCGGATGACCACATGCGGATGGCGCGGCGGCTCGAACAACTTGTCGATCCTTTCTGCATAGCGGACGCTAACGGGGTTGCCGCCCCGCGCCAAACGACGACGGCGAACTGCCGGGTCGGCTTCCACCAGAACAAAGATGACGTCGGGAAACGCCTCGTGCATCCAGGCACGGTGGCGCTCCTTGAAGGTGGCCTGACCGAAGGCCAGCCGCGAGTGGGCAGCGCGTAAAACGGCGATGCGGTCGACGAGCAAGCGATAAAAACGATCGCGCATCGCGTCGGTGAACGGCCGTTCTTCGCCCATCGCGTCGAGCATTTCCGGGGTCAGATCGAGGTCGCCATCGTAGAAAGAATAGTCGAACGCTTCCGCCAGGACGCGCCCCACAAAGTTTTTGCCCGCCGCCGGCAAACCGAACAGATAGAAGAACATGGGCTGTTCCGTCTCCACCATCAAGGCAAAGATTCGCACACGCGGCCGTCGCCACCACCGTCCAGATGATGCACGTCGCGCCCAGACGTGTCCCAACAGTATTCGAAGCACGTCTGCGCTTCGTCCTGGGTCTGGAAGTCACGGCAATCATAGAGATTGCGATCACAGTCGCAGGGACCGATGAGATCGGGACGGCTCCACATGCCCGCCGCCGCTTCTTCCGCTTCGGCCTGCAACCCGCGCAAGTAATCGGTTTGGGCCACGTCGGGCGGGAAGGTGACCAGGCGCGCCATGCCATTGCGGATCATCTGGGCGTTGATAAACGTGCCGTCGAGCAGGTAGACATAACGAAGCAGGCGGCCATACTGGTCGGTATCGCTGACGTCGCGCACCAGGATGACCGTCTGATCTTCGACCATCTGGCGGTTGAAGTCCGAAGCCTCTTCGTAAAAAGGCTCTTCCCGTTCGGGCGAGTCGATGCCGATGTAACGCAGGCGATAAGTTTGGCCGCCTAGCTCGACGTCGATTGTGTCGCCGTCGTAGATACGGGTGACACGTGCGCGCTCCCCGGCCGGCGCAGTCGGCTCGGCCGCCGGCAAATCATCCAGCCCGGGCAGCGGGGTGCGGGGCGGGCGCAGCGGGGTGGCCGGTTGATCGAGCAGCGTCGTTGATCCGGAGGGAGCGCAATGGGTCGCGGTACCGATGATGAAACAACAGGATGCAACGAGAAGGAGTAGCCCGCGGGAGAGATTCATGGATTTAGGGGACGACTTGGTCGTGTGGATGCTTGTTTCTGCTCATAAGTTGCTCTCGATGAATGGTAACTGTTTTTCAGAGAGAGTCATCTGATTGAGAAAACAGAGGTGAGGGGATTGACAACTATCTGATCGATTTTATACTTATTCATTGAGTATTCACCTTATGAGTCCCCTCCTGCGTGCCCCAATTTCCACCGCCCATGCCCTTCTGGGTCTCGTGCGCCATGAGCCATTGCACGGCTATCAGATCTATCGCCGACTGACCGATACGCCGGAACTCCAGGCGGTGTGGCGAATGAAGCAGAGCCATCTCTATGCGCTGCTGTCCCGGATGGAAGAGGAAGCATTGCTGGAGGCGAAACTGGAAACTCAGGGTACGCGCCCACCGCGCAAGGTATATCACCTGACGACGGCCGGGGCGCAGGCCTTCGACCAATGGCTGATCGAGCCAGTGGCGATACCACGCGATATGCGCCTGGAATTCATGCTCAAGTTGTACTTTGCTCTGCGCGAGGAAAAAGCGACGGCCGCGCGCTTGATCAAGCGCCAGCAAGCGGTGTGCGCAGAGTGGCTGGCGACTCAGGAAAAGGATAGGAGAAACGCCACCACTCCTTATCTCCTGGCTGTGCGGCGCTTTCGACGCGACCACATCGGGGCCATACAACAATGGCTGGAATGGCTGCCGTCGTTGATCAGTGATCCACTTGAGCCGGCATAAGCCTTGATCCCGTCAACAAGGAACAGAATGATGTCGCGTTCAGTACATTTCAAATGGCGAATCCGTTTATTGTTACCAGCGACCTTACTCGCTTCACTATTGTTCGCTTGCGCCCCGCTAGAAGATAACACTCAAGCTCCGGCAGCAGACACAACGCTGACGGTCTATGCTGCGGCCTCATTGACCGACGCCTTCGGCGAGTTCTCGGAGCGTTACCTGGCCGAACACCCCAGCGTTACGTTAGCCTTCAACTTCGCCGGCTCGAATCAACTGGCTACCCAGATCGGCGCCGATGCCCCTGTTGACGTATTTGCCAGCGCCAATCCTGAGCAAATGGAAGCGGTCATCGCTGCCGGCCGAATCGACGCCGGCGCGCCGGCCGTCTTTGCGACCAACCGGCTTGTCGTCATCTACCCGGTTGACAATCCCGGCGACTTCGCCTCTCTGCAAGACCTCAGGAATCCGGGTATTCTGCTGGTGCTGGCCGCCGAGGAAGTCCCCGTCGGCCGCTATTCGCTGGCGTTCCTGGACGCGGCGTCGGCCGACCCGGCTTTCGGCGAATCGTTTAAGTCCGAGGTGTTAGCCAACGTCGTTTCCTATGAGGAGAACGTGCGCGCCGTGCTCAACAAGGTCTTGCTGGGCGAGGCCGACGCGGGAATCGTTTACACAAGTGATCTGGCGGCTGTGCCCGGCGTCGGCCACCTCGACATCCCCGATGCGCTCAACAGCATTGCCCACTATCCCATCGCCGTTCTCAACGACTCGCCCCAGCAAGCGGCCGCCCAGTCATTTGTGGACTTTGTGCTCAGCGCCGAAGGGCAGCAAATCCTGGCCACCTATGGCTTTGGAGCCGGCACTCCCCAATGAGCTGGCTTGGCCCAACGGAAGCACGTCGCCGCCTGCCCCCGCGCCACAAGCCCGAGGCCTGGTGGGCGCTGTCACTGCCATTGTTGCTGTTCCTTGTGTTGCCCCTATTGGCTTTGCTCTCTTTCAGTTCCCCGGCGGCCCTGATGGACAATCTGGCCCTGCCGCAGGTGCGCTCGGCGATCAGCCTTAGCTTGCGGACGAGTACATGGGCGACACTGGCCGCCGTCTTGCTGGGCACGCCGGTGGCCTACCTGTTGGCGCGGCGAAATTTCCCCGGCCGCATGCTGGTCGACAATCTCATCGACTTACCGATTGTTCTGCCGCCGGCCGTGGCCGGGCTGTCGCTCTTGCTCATCTTCGGCCGGCGGGGCTGGATCGGCGCGCCGCTGGCTGAATTTGGCTTGCGGATTACTTTCACCGAAATGGCCGTGGTCATCGCCCAAACCTTCATCGCGGTCTCGCTGTTCATCCGCGCCTCCTCCATAGGCTTTGCCGGAGTCGAGCCCGAACTCGAAGATGCCGCCGCCATCGACGGGGCCAACCAGTGGCAGATATTCCGCCACATCGTCGTGCCGTTGGCGCGCCGCGCACTGCTGACCGGCGTCGCCCTGGCCTGGGCGCGGGCGCTGGGCGAATTCGGCGCGACGATTATTTTCGCCGGGAACTTTCCCGGCCGCACCCAGACGATGCCGCTGGCGATCTACCTGGGCTTTGAGCTGGACTTGGGCGTCGCCGTCGCCCTGTCGGTCATCCTGGTGGCCTTCTCGTTTGTTATTCTATTGTTGATGAAAGGGCTTTTGGGCCGGGAAGAAGAAGGGGTTTAACAAAAACGGCCTGCCCGTGTCAACAGGCAGGCCGCTCATTACCTGATCTCGATAATGGACTTATACGTCCAGATTGCGCACTTCACTGGCGTGCGTGGTGATAAACCGCCGGCGCGGCGCAACTTCGTCGCCCATGAGCATGTCAAAGGTGCGATCGGCCACCACGGCGTCATCGACCGTCACCTGCAACAATGTGCGCACCCCAGGATCCATCGTCGTCTCCCACAACTGCTCGGCGTTCATTTCGCCCAGACCTTTGTAGCGTTGGAGGCTGAATTTCTGGCCATTAAGCTTCTTCATCAATGCGTCGCGCTCGGCCTCGTTATAGGCATAGGAAATTTCCTTGCCGTGCTTGATGGCGTAGAGTGGCGGCTGGGCGATGTAGAGATGCCCGTTCTCAATGAGCGTCGGCATGTAGCGGAAGAAGAAAGTCAGCAGCAAGGTGCGAATGTGACTACCGTCGACGTCGGCGTCGGTCATGATGATCGTGCGGCCGTAGCGCAGATTGCCCAGGTCGAACGATTCGCCGATGCCCGTGCCCAGCGCGGAAATGAGAGCCTTCACTTCGTTGTTGCCCAGAATTTTGTCCAGCCGGGCGCGTTCGGTGTTCAGGATCTTGCCGCGCAGCGGCAGGATGGCCTGGAAGTGGCGGTCGCGGCCCTGCTTGGCCGTGCCGCCGGCCGATTCGCCCTCGACGATGTAGAGTTCTGCCCGCGCCGGGTCGCGCTCGGAGCAGTCGGCCAGCTTGCCCGGCAGGGTCAGGCTGTCGAGCGCGCTCTTGCGCATGACCAGTTCGCGGGCGGCTCTGGCCGCGTCGCGAGCGCGTGATGACGTAAGGCACCGTTCGATGATTCGCTTGGCCTCGCGCGGATTTTCGTCCAGAAATATCTGTAAGGCCTCGCCCAGGACAGCTGATACCTGCCCGGCAACCTCGGCGTTCATCAACTTGACCTTGGTCTGGCTCTCGAACTGCGGATCGGGATGCTTCACGCTGACGACCAGCGTCACACCCTCGCGGGTATCATCCGATGAGAAGTTCTTGTCCTTTTCCTTCAGGAAGTTGTTCTTGCGGGCATAGTTATTGATGACGCGCGTAAGCGCCGTGCGCGCTCCGGTCAGATGCGTGCCGCCGTCCGGGGTATTGATCGTATTGGCAAAAGCGAATTCGGAGATGGCGACGCCGTCGGTATACTGGACGGCCACCTCGACATCGACATTGTCCATCTCTTTGTGGGCGTACACCGGGACATGGAGCACCTTGCGGTTGCGATTGAGATAACGGACGAACGAGCGAACTCCACCTTCGAAGTAGAAATTCATCTCTCGCCCGGGCGATATGCGCTCGTCACGCATCTTCAGGAACACGCCGCTGGTGACGAAGGCCATCTCTCGGAAGCGCGTCACCAGCATCTCGAAGCGATAGACGTTGTCTTCTGTGAAGATAATGGAGTCGGCCTTGAAGGTTGTCGTCGTACCGGTGCTTTCGCCCTTCTTGAGCGAGCGAAGACGCTCCACAGGCGTCACCGGAATGCCGCGCTCGTAGCGTTGCCGCCACACCCCGCCGTCACGCTTGACCTCAACTTCCATCCACTCCGACAATGCATTGACGGCCGCCGCGCCCACGCCGTGCAAACCGCCGGAGACCTTGTAGGCATCGTTGTCGAATTTACCACCGGAATGCAGGCTGGTATGGACGACTTGCAGGGCCGAGACATTCTCGGTGGGGTGCATGTCGACCGGAATACCGAAACCGTTGTCCGTCACGCTAACGCTGCCGTCGGGGTTGATACTCACCTCGATGCGATCGCACCGACCGGCCAGCGCCTCGTCAATGGAGTTGTCTACGATCTCGTTCACGAGGTGGTGGAAGGCCTTGATATCGGTTCCGCCGACATACATGCCCGGCCGGCGGCGCACCGCCTCCAGCCCCTTCAGCACCTGAATATTACCGGCGTCGTAATGGACGTCGGTTGAATCTCCGTTTTTCCTGGTCTTGCTACTCATAGATTTATTACTTCACTTGCTCGATATTGTTTGGTAATTGCGTTTGCTGGAGAGATGCGGTGTAGCGGTCACGATAAAAAATGAACATTGACACGATAAGCGCTGTCGTGATGTAGGCATGGGCCAGCAGATTGATACCCGTTACCCAGGTACCGGAATCGGCCGTCAACAGGAGCAAACTCAGTGCCCGTCTGGCCAGTGTAACGACGAATAGTAACCCCAGCGACGCAGGCAGATTGGCCCGGAACAGGCGCACGCTCTCGATCAGAGACGGCGCGAACCGGCCGGGGTTGAGCGTCATGCCCTGTGGGGTATAACTGAGAAACATGACGATCCAGATGATGAGTACCAGCGCGCCCATGAGAATAAGGACAGCCAGAGTCTGGCTCAACAGCGACGCGAACCCGACGACGATCGAGGTGGGAAAGGCGACCACGACCAGAAAGGCCAGAAACATCAACGCCAGACCCATCAGGCGGAGCCACGTACGGACTGTTCGCCGCCCCAGACGCACCGGCGGCACGACTGTGCCCGCGGCCGAGGCCCCCGCCCGGCTTAGCGCATAGGCGATGAGACTATAATAGACGGCCGCCAGCAACAGCCCGCCCAGGGTAAACAACAGGAAATAGCCAAACCACTCCCCCATGCCGGAACGTTCCAGAACGAGCGGCTGAATGGGCGTTTTCTCCGGAGTCAGGCCGGTCATCAGTGCGGGCACGCCCAAAAGCGGGACGCTCAAATAGGTGAAATGATTTAACCGGGCGGCATAGGTGTCAAGCACTGGCGCCAGATCGAGCGGCAGAGCCTGGGGCGGCAGTTGCGCGGCGAGCGACTCGATCAGCGGGCGAAAGCTCAGGCGCGGCCCGATCCACAGGAACAGGTCGAGAAGAGCCGGTACGATCATCAGCCACAGATAGCGCGTGCTCAGTTCGAAGCCGGCGGCTAACGTCGAAAAGACGCCCGGAAGCGTCGTTGGGTTTTCTTGTTTTTTCAACATGGTTAACAGATGGATTATATCACATCTGTTCTATCCGGTCGAAGATCTGAGAGAGAAAAATGCCTGATTTTAAGGCTGCGCGTCGGCGCGAACGCGGATGATTTGGCCGTCGGCCGTGCCCGCAAACAGGTAAGGCATGGCGGCGAAATCGGGCACGATGGCGATGGCCGTGGGCTGGAAACGGCCCGCTTCGTCGGCCACGCCGGCCGCCCACACGCTGGCCATGCCGTCGAATGAGGCCGTGATCGATCGGTCGTGTAGCAGGAAGATGGGTCGCTGCTCCTCAGCGATATCGACGGCGATGGCCAGCTGCGGCGGGCCGGGCGACGTCTCCATAACGGACTGCCATGTCGCGCCCCCATCGAGCGAGCGGGCGAACCGCCCCCCGTCGGTAAAGGCGTACAGGAGCGCGTATTCGCCGGATGAGGGGGCCGTGGCCAACAGGGCGAGCGGTTCTCCATTGGGGGCGGCCCCAACTTCCAGCCATTCTTCGCCGCCGTCGGTTGAGTGGAGAATCCGGGCGCCATAGGCCCCGTATAGTTCGCTCTCCAAGCCCTGGCCGTCGACCAGCGCCACGCGATCCAGCCGCTGATCCAGTAAGTGCCAATTGCGGCCGCCGTCTCGCGCGCGATAAAGCAGCCCGGTGGTTGTCAGGGCGAACAGGGTTTGGTTGTCCGCATAGCCGGGCGAGAGGAACAGGCCGGCGAAGCGCGTCCCTTCGGGGAAGACTGTTTCCGCGGGCGTCCACGAGCGGCCGGTGTCCAGCGAACGCATCACCGTCGGCGGCTGGTTGGTCGCGGCGACGAGCAGCGAATCCTGCCGGAAGTCGGGCGAGAAGGCGACGGCCGCCACCGATTCACACGTTCCGTCAACGGCCGTTGTACTGCGTAGCCAACCACTTTCGGGATTGATCAATACGAACAATTGCCCGCCGCCGGCGCAGTCGTCGCCGTCCATGAGCGCGGCCATCGTTTGGTTGTCGGCCCAGTTGGGAGCCGGGACGATCTGCCGGACAGCCAACGGCGGCAAGGGCGAAGGAGCAGCCACGGGAGGGAATTGCTGGTCGAATAGGTTGGCCGCCGGCCATAACATCAGCCGGCCGGTGGGAGTGACGAAATACAGGGTGTCACCGGCCGCATCATGTCCGGCAAGCCGGCTATCAGCTAGGAGCGGCACGCTCATCTCTCCGGTCAGCGTCCTGCTCTGGGGTTCAACGGTGCGAATCGTCTCCCCGACGGCCTCATAGATCAACTGCCGTCGGGTATCGATTGCCATTCCCGCCGGACTGCCCTGGAAGTCACCACTTTCTTCGTGCCACTGGTTCGCACTATCCCACCGCCAGAAGGTGGTCGGCCCCAGGCGGTTGACTGACAAGCCGATCAGATCGCCCTCATAAGGGATGTATTGCGAGTTGCCGTCCACGTCGACCCGGCCGACTTCCACACCTTCCACCGGATCCAGAGCAATTAGAGTCATCGTTACCCACGGGACACAGGTGCGCGTGATGAAGGACAAATACAAGCGACCGGTAGATGGGTCGGCCGCGGTTTGGTAGATCGGCGCGTCGCCGGAGGGCTCATCGCACACAAATCGCTCCGCAGTCAGGGGAATGGTTCTGATGATCTCTCCGGTGGCAGGATCGATGACGAAAACACTTGTGTCCCGAAAGGCGTAGATCAGGCCCGATTGGGTATCGACCTGCGGGGCCGGGGGGCCGTCCTGGGCCGGCAGATCGATGACGGCCAGGGTTTCGCCGGTGGAGGCATCCAACAGGGCCACGCCCTGCGCACCTCGATCGACTATCAGGCGTTGGCGGGCAGCGTCGAGGGCCAATTGGCCGGGCTCGTCCCAGGCCATAAGCAGGCTGCCGGTACGCGCGTCGAGAACGAGGAGCTTGGGTTTGCCATTCACCTGGCCGGCGGCGAATAGCCGCGAGTGGGCGTCATCTATCTGCAAGGGGGATAGTATGACCGATTGGGCGACGCCCGAGTGAGACGAGGCGGCCGGTGAGGCGACCGGGTATGGGGGCGGGTTGAGCGCTGATTCATTGGCCGCCCCGTCGGGAACGCACGAAGCCAAGAGCAGGATCAGTAGAGCGATGAGCCAGGAAGTTGACCGTACCATGCACAAAGTATAGCGGAATTATCCCTGTTGGGATTGCCGGTTCCACGTCTCCCACGCCAACGCGAAAGGAAACCCAAGGATGAGGAAGAGCAGATTTTTCATG
>JAGOBF010000007.1 GCA_017983515.1 Promineifilum sp.
GCCGATAGCCGTCAGCTGGGTCGGTTCACCGTGACCCGTCGTGGGCTGCTGCGCTTGGGATTAGCCACGGCCGTTCTCGTGGCGGTGCTGTGGCTCACCAGAGCGCCCGGCTTGTTCACGTCCGCCATCCCCATCGAACCAGCTTATCTGGAACCGGCCATCATCGGGTTAGTGGCTTTGGGACTGGTGGGGTTGGTCACTTCGGCCGAACCGTTGCCGGCCGGCATCGGGCTGTTGCTATTTCTAAGCGGCTTCGGGTTGTTCTACGGCTTCCTCGACCAATCGCTGGCGATGACGGTGGCGTTGGTGGCGGCGCAACTGGTGGTGGCGCTGGCCATAGCCTATCTGGCCCAGGCGCGCTATCTGCCGGTGGACATACTGGACTGATATGGAAACCGGCTTTCCCTTCGTCATTCTGATCGGGCCGGTCATCGCCGCGACGGCGGCGCTATTCGCGCGTCGGTGGCGGCGGGTCACCCTTGTCATCGGCCTGGTGTCTGTCGCGCTGTTGGCGCTGTTGCTGGCGTTGGCCACGCCGGGTTCGGGCCTGTTCGCCGATAATGCCGCCGCCATCCTCGGCCGCGAGATCGTGATGTCCGCTTTTGTCCGGTCGCTGCTCTTGCTCGTCTATGGGGCGTTGGGCATTTTGTTTCTGGTGGTCTGGGCGCGGCCGGCAGGGCGTGCTCTTGTTCCTACCGCGCTGGCTGTTCTCTCCCCGCTGGCGGCGGCGCTCATGGTCTCGCCCGTCGGGTTGGGGAGTGTTTTTCTCGTGGCCGCCGCGGCCGCCGTCGTCCCCGCGCTGCACGGCGGAAAGTTCGACGCCGTCGCGCCCACGTGGCGCTATTTCCTGCTGGTCGCTCTGTCGTCGGCCCCCATCCTGCTGACCGCGTCGGGGGCATTGACCGCGCCGGCCGCTACCTGGCTCTTTCCGCTTCTCGCCACGTTACTGCTCCTCGGCGGCTTCCCCTTTCATATCTGGGTCAGCGGGCTGAGTCGCCACCTCTCTCCGGTCATCGCGGCGCTGGTGCTGGGGGTGGCGCAACTTGTGGTAGTCGCATTCCTGTTGGGGTTGCTCGACACCGTGCCCGCGGCGCGGGCGACCATTGAGTTCCAGATGGCCTTGCGCTGGAGCGCGGCCCTGACGGCGCTGGTGGGAGCATTCCAGATGGCGCGAGCGACGGAGTGGCGGCGTTTCGTGGCTGGGGCGGTGGTGCTGGATATGGGGTTCATGCCGCTGGTCGCCTTGTCTCCGGGAACCGACGGTTTATTGATCGCCCTGCCCGTGCTGATCGGCCGCTTCCTGGCCTTGCTGCTCATTGCTCTGGGTCTAGGGGAGGCGCACCTGGGACTCGCCCCGACGCGCACCGGGCAATGGGTAACCCGATTGCGGCCGGTGTTGCTCGTCTATGGCTGCCTGTCGCTGCTCGGCCTGCCCCTGACGCCCAGTTTTGCCGGCCGTTGGGCGCAGTTGGCCGTGGCTGGTCAAGGGGGGAGCGTTTGGCCACCGCTGTTGCTCGTAGTCGCCCTGGCGGTGGGTACGGTTGCCGCCGTTTCCAAGATCGTCAGCGGACGCGCGGCGCATCTCGCGGCCGAACCGGTCACGCGTCCAAGCAGTGCCGGCTTCGACACGGGAATGATGATTTTTCTGGTGGCGCTGGCCGGCTTATTGGGGGTGTTTCCCGATCTGTTGACCCGGCTGGCTGCAAGAGTGCTTGGCCTGGGTTGATGCAAAATAGCGGCCGGGATCAGGCTGAAGGCTGGTGAATCCGGTCAAAAAGCCGTGAATTCTGGATAGTTTGAAAGCCGAAATCAGCCAGTCTGGGTTATTATTTGCGGAGATGAGGTAACAAGTCCGTCAAACGGCGCTGGCCGCCGACAGGTTTCCTCTCCATGCCCAATCGAATTAAGCAAGGAAATCACAATGGATCGCAAACAGCAGTTACTCGATAAGATCGCCAATCGCCAGGCCCTAATCGGCATCGTCGGCCTGGGATATGTGGGCTTGCCGCTGGCGGTGGCTTTTGCCAAGGAAGGCTTCAGCGTCGTCGGCGTCGACCTGGACCCTGGAAAGGTGGCCTCACTGGAGCGAGGGGAGAGCTATGTCGAAGATATTCCGTCGGCAGAACTTGGCCCGTTTATCAAAGAGGGAAGAATCCGGGCCACGACGGATTACGCCCAGTTGGCCGCGGCTGACGCCATCTCCATCTGTGTGCCCACGCCGCTGCGCAAGACCAAAGACCCCGACATCTCCTACATTGTGGCCGCCGCTGACTGCCTGGCCACGTTCATGCCTTCCGGACAAGGCCAGCTCATCGTGCTAGAGTCCACCACTTACCCCGGCACCACTGATGAGCTTGTCCTGCCACGGTTCGGCCGGGACGGCGCAGAGGTCGGCCGCGACTTTTTCATGGCCTTTTCCCCGGAGCGCATCGATCCGGGCCGGACAGACTTCACCGTACGCACGACTCCCAAAGTCATCGGCGGCGTGACGCCCGACTGTCTGGAAGTCGCCGTCGCCCTCTACGGCACCATTGTCGATGAGCCGGTGCCGGTATCGAGCACGGCCACGGCCGAAATGGTCAAGTTGCTGGAAAACACCTTTAGGGCGGTCAACATCGGCCTGGTCAACGAAGTGGCCCTGATGTGCGACAAGCTGGGCCTCAACGTCTGGGAGGTCGTGGGGGCGGCGGCCAGCAAGCCGTATGGCTTCATGCCCTTCTATCCGGGGCCGGGCCTGGGTGGGCATTGCATCCCCATCGACCCCCACTATCTAAGCTGGAAACTGCGCACGCTGAACTATACGGCCCGCTTCATCGAACTGGCCTCCGAGATTAACAGCCACATGCCCGATTACGTCGTCGGCAAGGTGGCCGACGGGCTCAACGATGAGCGCAAGGCGATTAACGGTAGCCACATCCTCGTTTTGGGTGTGGCCTATAAGCGGGACGTGGGCGACGTGCGCGAAAGCCCCGCGCTGGACGTCATTCACTTGCTGCGCGAGCGAGGGGCGGACGTGGCTTACAACGACCCCCATATCCCGACGGTGCAGTTCGACGGGTATCGTTTGGAATCAAAGGAGCTCACGGCCGAAGCGCTGGCCGCCGCCGACTGCGTGGTCGTCGTCACCGACCACAGCGCCTACGATTGGTCGTGGATCGCCGCCCACACCCGACTCCTCGTCGACACGCGCAACGCGGTCAAATCATCCGGCCTGGCGCGGATCGTCCGGCTCTAGACGGACAGGTTAGCCTAATCTCCTTGGCAACGTTTTAGGGTAGAATATGGGCCTATGAAGCGCTTCTTTCAAAAACTAACGGGATCGGACAAGGCCGAATTCATTACCGTTGTGTCGGGGCTGCCGCGTTCGGGCACGTCGATGATGATGAAGATGCTCGAAGCGGGGGGTGTTCCTCCGGTCACGGACGAACTGCGCGCGGCCGACGAGGATAATCCCAAAGGATACTACGAGTTCGAGCGCGTCAAGCTGATGGATCAAGGCGATACCGAATGGGTGGTCGATGCGCGGGGCAAGGTCATCAAGGTCATCTCTGCCCTGTTGAAGCATCTGCCGCCCGGCGAACAGTATCGCGTCATCTTCGTGCGGCGCAACATGCCCGAAATCCTGGCCTCGCAGCGCAAGATGCTCATCCGGCGCGGCGAAGACCCGGACAAAATGAATGACGCGCAGATGGCGATGCTGTTCGAGAAGCATCTCAAGCAGATCGACGAGTGGCTGCGGGCGCAGCCCAACTTCCGAGTGCTCTACGTCCATTACAGCGAAGTGCTGGCCGACCCACGGCCGCATATCGCTAAAATCAACGACTTCCTTGGTGGCACACTCGACGCGGCCGGCATGGCCGAGATGATTGACCCCGACCTCTACCGCAACCGCCAGGCCGGACGCCAAGGCGGTGCTTAACCCACATTGAGTCCGGCGGCCATCTGCCCGCCATCCACCACAAATGTCGCCCCGGTGGTGAAGCTGGAGGCGGCCGAGGCCAGGTAGACGGCGATCCCGGCGATCTCCTCCGGTTCGGCCATGCGTCGCTGCGGCACGGCTTTCACCAACTGCTCGTTGATCTCGGGCGTGCTCCACAACACCTCGCTAAATTTCGTCTTGACGAATCCGGGGGCGATCGCGTTGACCTGGATATTGTCGGCCGCCAGCTCGCTGGCCAGAACCTCGGTCATCATTAGCACGGCCGCCTTGCTGACGCAGTAGACGCCCATCATCGGTTGCGGCCCCAATCCGGCCACGGAAGCCACGTTGATGATCTTGCCGCCGCCGCGAGCGCGCATGGACGGAACGCAAGCCTTGGCAACGCGAAAGTAGCCCTTGACGTTGACGTCGAGGATTTTGTCCCAGTGACTATCTTCGGCCGATAGAAACGGGCCAAAATGGGGGTTGGTGGCGGCGTTGTTGACCAGGATGTCGATGCCGCCAAAGTAGTCGACGACACGCTCGATGAGCGCCGCCACGGCCGCGCCGTCGCCGGTGTGGGCGGCTACAGCCAGCGCCTCGCCGCCGTTCCGCTGTAGTTTTTCGGCCGCCTCATCGACAGCCGCCTGTTTGCGGCTCGCCAGGGCTACCCGGGCGCCGGCGGCGGCGTAGGCCTCGGCCACGGCCAGGCCGATGCCGCGCGATCCGCCGGTGATCAGCGCCACTTTACCCGTCAGATCGAAGTTCGCTCCTGTCGTCATGCCTGTCTCCCTGAAAGCCGGCCGAACTGATGACCGCCGGCCGTGGATGAGCCTTATACTTATACATCGAGCAGACCGTTGCAGCAACGGTGGCTATCCAATAAAAAGCGCCGGCCCCTCGACCGGCGCAAAATATGAACTTCCTACTGCCCACTGGATCCAAACTTGCAGCTGACTGCTATACCCGCTTATCCCTCATGGGTCTCGAAGTAGCTTTGCGGGTCGGACGTGTGCACCCATACCCATAAGTCGTTCGGCGCGTTCTCCGACCAGAAGTAGACCCACTCCGCGTCGCGCAGCGGCATGTTGACGCAGCCATGACTGTGCTTGTAGCCGAAACGATCGTGCCAGTAGGCGCCATGCAGGGCGATATCAAAATCGAAGTACATCGTGTGCGGGACGTCCTCGACCAGGTAATAGTCGACTTTGCCCTCTGCGCCGACCATATCGTTCATCAGGTGCCGATCCCAAACCTGGAACAGTCCTTCGTAGGTCGGCCAACGGTTGAGGCCGCTGGAGACCAGCCCGGCGTAGACCATGCGGTCGCCCTCGTAGGCGACGAAGTTCTGCTCGTAGAGATCGACCTCGACCCAATACTCGTCGTCGCCAACCTCTGCTGGCCGGGGGTTGAACTCGATGATGCTTAAATAGGTCTGTTTCATCCAGCGGCCGAAGCCAATGTCGTACCACACCCAGCCTTCATCATCGATCTCGGCGTCGTAGACCTCGACAAACGTGTAGCGCGGCAGCTTGATGGCCGTTGGGCTTGGCTCCGCGCCCGGCGCTTCGCTGTACCAGTAGTCGACCAGCATCCAGCCGAATGGCCGCTCGGGATTCGCGAGGACTTCGACGCCGGTGAAATCGGAGGAGGGCTTGATCGCGATATCTTCTCCGCGAACCCACTCGCCGAAGTTGATCATGTACCATAAGCGCCCCTCGGCGTTGTTATTGGCGGTATCCTCGATGCTCGAAAACAAGTAACCGTCGCCGGCGTTGCGCACGATGGGGCTGTTGATATTCGGCTCGGCATAGACGTTGATGTTGTCGGCCAACCGGCCAACCTTCATCTTCGGCAGGATGCTGTCGGGACGCACCGGCGGCGGCGCAAACATCGACGGTGGCGGGTTCGTATCGCAGACGTAACCGATGTCGCTGGACAGCACGTAGCAGCTTGCCGCGGCCGTGGCCGAGCGATTGACCAGGAAAATACCCAGGCCAACCATGATCAGGACGAAAACAAAACGGATTCTACTCATAAGTAAACAACCAATATCCCGGACGAATCATCATCCGATTAATATGACAGCGATTTTAACAGTACATGCCGTTTGGTTCAAGCCGGGGGCGCAACTCCTAAGGGTTCCACGATAGCCGCCTGCCGGCCGCGCACCGAATTGATGAGCCACAAACGGGTCGCGCGGGAAAGATCAGGCGTTATCAGCACCCGTTCTTCGATCTCGCCGGTTTCGAGTAACTGGGCCCTGAACGTCCCGGCCAGCAGCCCGGCGGTCACCGGCGGCGTGTATAATTGCCCGCCAATCTCCAGCACCAGATTGGCAGCGCTAGACTCCGTCAATTCGCCGCGTTCATTCCATAGAATCACATCGTCGCAATCGGGCCGCGAGGTGCGGGCCGCGTCATAGGGCGCGCGGCGGGTGGTCTTGTGATAGAGCCGCACGTCGGCCGAAGAAACGGGCATCCGCGCCAGGCCGACGCGGATCGGCTCCGACCGTGCGCCTTCGAGCAGGGGGCGTGAATTGATCTCCACCCGACCGGCTCGGTCGAGTAGCAGCCGTACCTTAGCTGGTTCGGTCATTCCCCGCACAAAATCGACTAGCAGCCGTTCGATCCGTGGCGGCTCCAGCGGTATATTGAAATATTCGGCCGAGTCCGTCAGCCGTTGCAGATGGCGCGCCAGAAGAAAATAACCTTCTTCCGGTGTCCAGCGCAACGATTCCAGCAGGCGAAAGTCGACTGTCTCGCGCCGGCCATCGAGCACCCGCGCCTTAAGCAAGCATTCGTCGTATTCGGCGGCCGCGTCCGAGTCCCATACGACGCCGCTGCCGACGCCGTAGACGGCTTGGCCGCGCTGGCGGTCGACGACGACGGTGCGAATGGCGACGTTGAATTGGGCGCTCCGCTGGGGTGCGATGAACCCGATGGCCCCGGTATAGACGCCGCGCGGCTGCGGCTCCAGATCGTTGATGATCTGCATCGTCCGCACTTTGGGCGCGCCGGTGATCGAGGCGCAGGGAAACGTGGCCGCCAGGACGTCGCTCAGCGGCGCATCCGTCTCGGCCGTCACGGTGGAAGTCATTTGCAACAGCGTCGGATAGCGCTCCACGGTGAACAGCGAGGGCACGTCGACGCTGCCGGCGCGGGCCACGCGGCCGAAGTCGTTGCGGATCATATCGACGATCATGACGTTTTCGGCGCGATTTTTCTCGGAGTGGCGCAACCAGTCGATTTGGCGGCGGTCGTCGGCCGCTGTCAGGCCGCGCGGCGCGGTACCTTTCATCGGCCGGGCCGTGAGTGTCTGTCCTTCCTGGCGGAAGAAAAGCTCCGGGGAGGCCGAGCAGACGACGAAGCGGCCCAGATCGACGTAGGCGCAATAATCGGCCTGCTGGGCGACGGCCAGATCGGCAAACAGCGCCCAGGGGTCGCCCTCGAATGTTGTCTCCAGATGGAAGGTGAAATTAGCCTGATAGGTGTCGCCGGCGGCGATGGCATCCTTGATGCGGGCGATGGCCCGGCCATAAACGTCGAAGTCGAGCGACGGCCGCCAGTCGCCAAAATGATAAGCGCCGTCAGAAGTCGGCGCGTCCATCGTTTGGTAATCACGAAACAGACCAAACCATAACAGCGGTGGCCTGTCCGGCGGGGAAGGATGCGTGGTTAGTCCATAAGCCGCCCCCGCCTCATAGGCCAGATACCCGGCGGCATAGAGGCCGTCTTTTTCGACTGCCCGCTCTATCTCCAGCAGCATGGGAACCACGTCGCCCACGGACTCAGCGACCACAACGCGCACCGGATCGACGAATCGCCGCCACTCACCGCCGGCCTGCAAAACCACTTCGGCCGCGGCAGTACTCAACGGCTCACTGTTCACTGCTAACCGTTCACTCTTCACTCGCCCCATCGTCTTTCACGCCGGCCCCTTGACCTTCTCTCCCTGGCCCAGTTCGACCGAGCGTTGATAGGCGGCCCAAATGGCGCGCGAGATGACGGTACGCAAGCCGCCCTTCTCCATTTGGTAGAGCGCCGCGGCCGTCGTGCCGCCGGGCGAGGTCACCTGATTGCGCAATTCGGCCACGTGCTTGCCCGACTGCGCCGCGTACTCCAGCGAGCCGCGCATGGTCTGGAAGACGAGTTGTTCGGCCACGCGGCGCGAGAAGCCCAGATGTACGCCCGCGTCGATCAGCGACTCCATGAACATGAAGATGTAGGCCGGGCCAGTGCCGCTGAGCGCGGTCGCCATGTCCAGGTACGACTCATCGTTGACGAAAAGTTCCTGGCCCAATGCGCCGAGGATGGCCTGGGCCTGTCCAAGCTGTTCTTCGGTCACTTCGGCCGTGGCCGTCCACACGGTCATGCCCTGGCCGATCTGGGCCGGCGTATTGGGCATGGCCCGCACGACCGAGGCGTGGGCCACGCCGTCAGATAATTTGCGGATAGGCGTGCCGGCCAGGATGGACAATAACAGGTCTTGCCGCCGCATGTGGCCGCGGATGCCGGGCATGACTTCGCCTAGATTTTGCGGCTTCGTAGAGAAGACGACCACTTGTCCCTTCTCGGCCGCCTCGGCGTTGCTGGTCGTCACATGGATGCCGTAGCGCTGGTGCAGGTCGTCGAGTCGTGACTGGAGCGGGTCGGCGGCATAGATCTGCTTTGGGTCGACCAGATTTTGAGTGATCAGGCCGCGGATCATCGCCTCGCCCATTATGCCGCTGCCAATAAAGGCCACATTCTTGTCGGTAAACATCTTTTTCTCCTAATGGGCGGCGAAGGATTCGCGGCGCACGGTGACGGTATCCAGAAAGTCGTGGTCGATCTCCACGCCGATACCAGTGCCGGCCGGCACGCTGATGGTGCTGTCCTCGCGATTTAGATGGAACGGCGCGGTAATATCCCGTTCGTAATAGCGGTCGGTGGCGGAGATGTCGCCGGGCAGCGTGAAGCCGGGGAGCGAGGCCAGAGCCAACTGGGCCGCGCGGCCGACGCCCGTCTCCAGCATTCCCCCCACCCACAGGGGCATTCCCGCCGCCCGGCAGCGGTCGTGGATGCGCCGCGCCTCCGTCCAGCCGGCCACGCGCGAGGGCTTAACGTTGATAATGTCGCAGGCGCCAATCGCCAGGGCATAGCGGGCATGGTCGTCGGAGTGGATGCTCTCGTCCAGACACAGCGGCGTCTTGATGAGCGGCCGCAAACGACTGTGATCGTAGATGTCCTCATAGCCGAGCGGCTGCTCCAACATCAGCAGATTGAGGTCGTCCATGGCCTGGAAGACGGCCGCGTCCTCCAGCCGAAAGGCGGAATTGGCGTCGAGCATGATCGGCAGGTCGGGAAACGCCGCCCGCGCCGCGCGGGCCACGGTCAGGTCGTGCCCCGGCTTAATCTTCAGCTTGATGCGCCGGTACCCCTGATCATAATACTCGCCGATGACCTCGACTGTCCGCTCCAACGAGGGCTGGATGCCGATGCTGACCCCGACCGGAACGCGCGCCTTCGCTCCCTCGGCATAGGGTTCGGCCAGCTTGGCGCTCATGGAGACGTTTTCGCGCTGGGCGGCCAGGTCCCAAAAGGCCTGATCCAACGCCGCCTTGGCCAATGGGTGGCCGCGAACGAATGACAGGGCCGGGCCAAGCGCCTGCGGCCCGGCCACGTCCCGGCCGATTAAGGCCGGAATGAGGAAGTCGCTCAAGATGTGCCATGCTGTGCCGGTGGTCTCGTAGCAGTAGCCCGGATCATTGGTCGCTACGCTCTCGCCCCAGCCAGTTAGCCCTTCGGCGTGGACGGCAGTCAAAAGGCAATCGCGTTGCTGCTGGGGGCCAAAGCTGGTGACGAACGGGCTGACCAGCCGCATACTGACGTGGTAGAGGTCGATACGTTCAATTTTCATTGTTTATGAGTCCTGATGGATCAGGAGATAGTAACTGTGGGGGTTATCTTGATCGTCTACGTGGGGGACGAAGTCGCTGACGACAAAGCCGGAGTCGAACATGCTCTCGAATATATCCCGCGTGTGAAGTCGCCACCGTTGGGCCAGTTCGAAGTCGGCGTTCTTTATGGCCTGGAAGTTGGTCGGGATTTCGACCAGCATCAGATTGCTCGGCCGGCTGACGTAATTCAAGGGCGGCACAGGCAGGCCGGCCGCGTTGATGGTTGCTTCATTGACCAGTAGCGCACCGCCGGCCATCAGTCCCTCGAGACGAAGCGGCCGCCATTTTCTTTCGGCGCGGGCCGCCACGCGGTTCTGGGTGACCCACCATTCCACCTCAAAGCGGTCGGTTGGCAGGCCGGTGTTGATGCCGCCCATGTTGCCGTGGAAGTGGGGCTGATACCGCCGGCAGACTGCGCCGAGTTTGCCGATGTTGAAGCGCCCGTTGCGACTTTCCAGCGGATCATACGTCCAGGTAATGAGACGGATGCCGATGCGCAAGGCGAAATCGCGCTGGGCCATCTTGAGCCGGTAGCCGACGTCATGTTGTTGATATTCCGGCAATACCCCGGCGATGACGGAGTACATCTTCAGCCGTGCCGCCGCCACCTGATCGATACGATCGGGGTTCTCCTCCGTGCCCAGAATGGCGAAGGTAAAGGCCACAAGCCGGCCGTCGTCGAACGCGCCCAGCAAAGCCGCCCCGCTGTGTTGCATGGCGTGCAGGGCGTGGGCCGGGATGATCTCCAGATCGGCCATATCCCAGGTAACACGCTGAATCTCTTCAGCCGCGGCGACTTCCTCAATCGTTTCCAAAGCACGAATAATTACTTCACCCATCTGATCGATTCTACCTCATCTGCAGGATACTGACCGTGGGGAGGACAAGTGAGGAACGACGAACCCTTCCCATTTGCTCTTCATAGTCTCCAGTTCGTCGCCAGTAACGCGGCCACGGCCGCCAGGGCCATGAAATGGCCGAACGGCAGCGCGTCGCCGCGCCGCGCCCGGCGGGTCATGAGCAGACCGGCCGCGGCCGCCCCGGCCAACAGGATGCCCAGCGCCAGGACGTAGGCCATCTGCTCCACACCGAATATCGATCCGATCAATGCCGCCAGTTTGACGTCGCCCATGCCCAACGCGCCCGGCCCGAAGAGCCTGTATCCGAGCGCGTAGAGCGCCAGAAAAAACGCGAAGGCCAGACCAGCCCCGGCCGCGGCCGAGAAAAGCTGGTGGCCGGCCCAGGCCCATAGGAGGGCGGCGGCCGTCGCCGGCAGCACGATGACGTTGGGCACGCGGCGCTGTTCCCAATCGATGACTGCCAGCAAGATCAGGATCGCGCCCATGAGCAACATAGCCGGCAGATCATGGGCCAGCGGGTCGGGCCAGGCCAGGAGCACGAAAGTGGCGGGGACGCCGACCCCTACCAGGCGGGTGCGCCACGGGTGGCGTGTCAGGTTGCAGGACAGCTTGGCCGGGCTAAGCCAGCAATCGGCGGCACGATTGATCAGCACGGCGGCGAACAATCCCAGCAGACCCCAAAAGCCAATAGACATAGTGGCGAATTATAGCCGGTTCCGGCCGTGCGTAGCATTTTTGCAGTTGACGCACTTCGGATATGATTCCATCTCAAGGCCTTTATCCCCACGAGTAAAACGAGAGCCGATAATCTAGCTCGATAAAAGGAATTGATACAATGAACCGCGCCGCCCGTATCTTGCTCCTGATCCTGGGTATCCTGGTGAGCCTTGTCCTGATTCTGGCCATTGTTTTCATTTTCGTCAGTCGTAGTCCTTTTCCCGATACCAACGGTGTAAAGGCGCTGGCATTGCCGGCCGACTGCCAAACGCCGGCCGAGGGCGATGAGTCGCTCTGTGTGGCGCTGACTGCCCAGGGCCTGAAGGATACCGTCCACATCTTTCGCGATGATCATGGCATTGCCAATATCTACGCCCAAAACCCCGACGATCTGTTCTTCGCCCAGGGCTACGTCCACGCGCAGGATCGCATGTGGCAGATGGAATTCTGGCGGCACATCGCCCTGGGGCGCGTCTCGGAAATCGTCGGCGAGCCGGGACTGGATAACGACAAGTTCATTCGCACCAGTGGCTGGAATCGCATCGCCGCGGCTAACACAGCTTACTATGAACAGGAATTGCCGGAGGGCTTCAGCGCGCTGACTTCCTACAGTGCCGGGGTCAATGCCTACCTGTTGGAACACAAGAACGATATGGCAATCAGCCAGCGTGTTTTGGGGCTGGTCGGCGAGCCGTGGGAGATCGAGCCGTGGCAACCCATACACTCAATCGGCTGGGGGGTTGTGATGGGCTGGGACCTGGGCGGCAACTGGGATGAAGAGCTGACCCGCGCCCGCCTCTATGCGCTCATCGGCCAGGAGGCGACCGACGAGTTGGTTCCGGGTTATCCCTATGACATCCGGCCGGTCATCGCGCCGACGGCCGATTTCATGACGGCGGCACTTGACGAGCGCGGAGGGGCGGCCGCCATCGACTGGACGCGCGTCTCCACCGACCTGATCGGCAAACCGCCGGTCACGGCCTTCGGAACCGGGCCTTTCCTGGGCAGCAACAACTGGGTCGTTGGCGGCGAGCACACGGCGTCGGGTCTGCCCTTGCTGGCCAATGATCCTCATCTGGGGATCCAGATGCCGTCGATCTGGTATCAGATCGGCCTGCACGCCCCGGGCTGGAACGTAACCGGTTTCAGCTTCGCCGGCATCCCCGGCGTCATCGTGGGCCACAACGACCACATCGCCTGGGGCGTCACCAATGTCGGGCCCGACGTCCAGGACCTCTACATCGAGAAACTCAACCCCGACAATCCCAATCAGTATGAGTACATGGGCGAATGGCGGGATATGAACCTGATCGAGGAAGTCATCAAGGTCAATGGCGGCGAGGACGTCGTGTTGACAGCGCGGGAGACGTTACACGGGCCGATCATTAGCGACGTACTGGAAGATCAACCAGACGTGCTGGCGATGCGCTGGACGGCCAACAGCGGCCCGTCGCGTATTCTTCAGTCCGTCCTGGATCTTAATCAGGCCCAGAACTTCGACGAGTTCCGCGAAGCGCTGCGCTTCTGGGAGATCCCGTCGCAGAATTTCGTCTATGCCGACGTTGACGGCAACATCGGCTACCAGATGCCCAGCCTCATCCCCATTCGCAAAAACGGCCAGGGCATGATTCCCGTGCCCGGCTGGACGGACGAATATGAATGGGAAGGCTACATCCCCTTCGAGGATCTGCCCGTCCTCCTGAATCCAGAGAGCGGCTACATCGTTACGGCCAATCAGGCCGTGGTTGACGAAGCATACCCCTACTTCATCGCCCGCGATTGGGCCAGCGGCGACCGCGCGCAGCGCATCACCGACATGATCGTCGAAGCCTCGGCCCAAGGTTTGATCACCGCGGACGATTTCGCCCGCATCCACATGGATAGCAAGTCCCTGCGCGCCGAAAGCTACGTGCCCTTGTTGGCCGGGCTGGCGAGCGACGACGCAGAGGTGCAACGCGCTCTCGATCTGTTGCGCACCTGGGATTATCAGGAGCACCGGGACAGCGTAGCTGCGTCCATATTCGAGATTTTCTATATGCGACTGGCTAATAACGTGCTTGCCGACGATGTGGGGGAGGAAAACGTGGGCGATGCCTACAGCACCATCTACTTCCATCGGTTGGCGGCCGATCCGGCGGCGCGCTGGTGGGACGACGCAACTACCCCGGAAGTTGAGAGCCGCGAGGACATCCTGCTACGCTCTATGAATGAGGCCGTGGCCTGGCTCAAAGAGCATCTCGGCGACGACATGGACGGCTGGCAGTGGGGCGCTTTGCACACGGCAACGTTCAGCAGCAGCCCCCTGGGCGAGAGCGGCATCGGGCCAATCGAAAGTATCGTCAATCGCGGCCCCTTCCCTGTCGACGGCGGCAGTGATCTGGTCAATGCCAATAGCTGGAGTTGGGACGAGCCGGCGGCCGTCCGCTCCCACCCTTCCATGCGCATGATCGTCGACCTCAGCGACTTCGACGCCTCGCGCTGGGTCATCCCCACCGGCCAGAGCGGCCATCCCTATCACCCTCATTACGACGACCAGATCGAATTATGGCTTAACGGTGACTACTTGCCGATGCTGTTCAGCCGCGAGGCGATAGAGGCGGCGGCCGACGATCACCTTATCCTCAAACCAGGTCAATAAACGATGTATCATTTGCCGATTCACCACGAAACAAACGATCCCGATTTCGCTGCGTTGAGCGACTTCGTCGTGGCCGAGATGCGCCGGCTCCATGTGCCGGGCGTCGCCCTTGGCCTGATTCACGAAGGCCGCGAGTACTTGGCCGGATTCGGCGTCACCAGCGTCGAGAACCCGTTGCCGGTGACGGCCGAGACCCTCTTCCAAATTGGTTCCACCACCAAGACCCTTACCGGCACAATCATCATGCAGCTGGTGGAGCAAGGCGCTATCGATCTCGACGAGCCGGTGCGCACCTACCTGCCGGAATTGCGCCTGACGGACAAGACGGCCGAAGGCAGCGTGACCACGCGCCACCTGCTGACCCACATGGGCGGCTGGGTGGGCGACTTCTTCCGCGACACGGGCAACGGAGACGACGCGCTGGCGCGCTATGTGGCCGAAATGGCCGATTTGCCGCAAGTGGTGCCCGTTGGTTCGCTGTGGGCCTACAACAATGCTGGCTTTGGGGTGGCGGGCCGTCTCATCGAGGTGATCACCGGCCAGACCTATGAGGCGGCGGCCCAGGAGATGATGCTCGATCCATTGGGTATGACCAACTCCTACTTTTTTCCCGCGGATGTCATCTCGCGGGCCTTTGTGGTCGGCCACCGGGATGACGCGGCGTCGGGTGTCGTGGTCGAGCGGCCGTGGGCGTTGGCGCGCTCAGCCCATGCCGTAGGCGGCTTATGCTCCGGGGCGCGCGACCAGTTGCGCTATGCGCGCTTCCACCTGGGCGACGGAATGGCCGGCGAGCGGCGGTTGCTGTCGGCCGAAACGATGACAGCCATGCAGACGTCCCAAGGCGCGGCCAACATGGGCCGCCAAATGGGTCTGAGTTGGATATTGAAGACGTATGGGGAGACACGCGCCGTCCTCCACGGCGGGGCCACCAACGGCCAGCTCTCCGCGTTTCTCATGGTTCCCTCGCGCGGGTTCGCCATCACCGTGCTGACTAACGCCGACGAGGGCGAAATCCTCAACGACAAGGTCGTGAACTGGGCCTTGGAGCGGTATCTGGGCCTGAAGGAACCGGCGTTGACCTACCTGGACCTGGGAATCGAAAAGCTGGGTGAGTACGTGGGGACGTATGAGGCGCAGTTGGGAAGGCTGACGTTGTACCTGGCTGAAGGGCAGTTAATGGTGCAACTGACGCCGAAGGGCGGATTTCCCGACGTGGATTCGCCGCCGTCTCCGCCACCGCCGCCGAGCCGCCTGGCGTTCTTCGCCCCCGACCGGGCTATCACGCTGGATGAGCCGCTGATCAACCTGAAGGCCGAGTTCATTCGCGATCCGAACGGACAGATCATCTGGTTACGAACCAGCCGGCTGCATCGGCGGGTCTAGTATGTGGGGGCAGTATACAGTAAACAGTAACCGGTGAACGGTAAACAGCGGGCCGGTAAAGGGCTCTTCCAGTGCCATTCACTGAACACTGTCTACTGTTCAATGTTCAACCTACGGGTAGGTCGCCGGTTCCCATCCCTGCTGGTATTCCGCCACGTAGCGGCGCAAGCTGTCGGGGATCGAGAAGGCGCTGCGGGTGACGTAGTCATACATCACTTGTACGGTACGGCCGTAGGCGACGAGACGATTATCTTCTCCCTCAATTCGATAGAGCATGTCAAAGCTCTTTGTCCCAAAGCGCGAAATGCCCGTGCCGACGTGCAGCACCTCGGTCAGGAGCGCCGGCGACTTATAGGTACAACTGGCTTCGACGAGGATCAGCGGCAAGTCCAGTAATTCGGTGCCCAGCAGACCGCTTTTTTCCATAAGTTCGCCCAGGTACTTGATACGCACCGTTTCGAAGTAGGCGAAGAATACCGCGTTGTTGACGTGGCCCATCGCGTCGATATCGCGAAAGGCGACTTCCAGATTAATTTCGTAGGGATAGTTGGTGTTCGTCATGCGTGGGTCCAATGATGGCGCATTGATGGCCTTAAGAAAATAAACACGGACAGGACATGGAAAAAGCTGGAAAAACGGATTGAACATTCCCTCGATCCGTTTCCCTGTGTTTACTTTGTTCAACTGCGAGATGCGCGCCGATTGATTCGGATTTTAACAGGTTTTGCCGGCCCTGCACGAAACGACGCCATACCGGCGGCCGTCGATGGTTGAGGATGTGATGCGCCGAGCAGGCTACAGGCTACGCGCGACCGGCGGCTAGAGCAATCGGTCGGCAAAAGCGGGCAGGGCGGCCGCGCCCCCCGTGTGCCAAAACAGCACCCGCTGGCCGCGCGTGAAGGCTCCCCAACGAATGAGGTCGATCAACCCACCGAAAGCCCGGCCGGTGTAGACGGGGTCGAGCAGAATTCCTTCCAGCCGTCCCATGAGTCGAATCGCCTCGCGCTCCGTCTCGCCCACGTGGGCGTAACCGTCGCCGATATAATCGTCGTTGACGTTCACCAGGTCAGCCACGGAGAGCGTGTCCAGACCGAGGTGGGTGGCTGTGGCCGTTGTCAGGGCGGCCACCTGCGTTTTGAGAGAGTCGGCCGGGTGGTCGACGCTGATGCCGAGAACCGTGCCGCGGAAATTGAATGCGCAGGCCCCCAGCACCAAACCCGCCTGCGTGCCGCCGCTGCTGCTGGCAAACACGGTGAAGTCGAAGTTCAAATGAGCCGCCGCCGTTTGCTCCATCATTTCGCGCATGGCCAGCACGTAGCCGGTCGCGCCGATGACATTGGAGCCGCCCAGGGGGATGAAATATGGCCGGCGGCCGATGGCCCGCAATTCGCCCATGACCCGACTGACGGCTTCACCGCACTCGCGCGGCGAACACCAGTACACGTGCGCGCCGAGCAGCTGATCGAGCAAAAAGTTGCCGGTGACCGTGGCCGGCTCCTGACCGCGCAGGACCAGGCTGCATCCGAGGCCGAAGCGGGCCGCGGCGGCGGCCGTCTGGCGGGCGTGGTTGCTTTGCGGCGCGCCGGTGGTCACCAGGTGGTCGGCTCCCTGAGCCAGGGCATCGGCCACGAGGAACTCCAGCTTGCGGGCCTTGTTGCCGCCCGTCGCCAATCCGGTCTGGTCGTCGCGCTTGATCCAGATCTCCGGCCCGCCCAGATGCCGGCTGAGGCGCTCCAAAGGCTCGATCGGTGTCGGTAAAAACGCTAGAGAAACTCTATCGGGGAATTTTGGGTCCATAGATCATTCCGGAACGGCTGGCGCGCTTGCTGCCGGCACCACCTGTGCCGTATTGTAACCGAATTGCCTGACCTGTCGATTGCCCCGGCCGCGTGTTGTGGCGGCCAGGGCATGGGGTCTTTGCGCCCGCCGGAAACAGGCCGCCCTCACGATAATGACGACCAGACTTCCAGCTTACTCTTGACGCGGCGGATGACCTCATTGGTAAATTGATCCGTCTTCGTGTCCCCGCCGAGGTCGGCCGTACGAATACCCTCGTAGACCGCTTCCAGCGTGGCCTCGTAGATGGCGCGGCTGGCCGACTTCAGTTCTCGTTCCTTCATGTAGCCCAGCAACCCGGCCGCGGCCAGGATCATCGCCATCGGGTTTGCCACGTTCTTGCCCTGTAAACTGGGGGCCGTGCCGTGCGGTGCTTCGGCCATGACAGAATCGATGTTCCCCTCCTGATTGATGGAGATGACCATCGACTCCGACCCGGCAATGGAGCCGAACATCTGCAACACCATGTCGGACAGTAAGTCACCGTCGCGATTGAGGGAGGGGATGACCAGTGCATCACCGGTCGTCGCCAGCAAGAGGGCGAAGGTAGCGTCGATCAGTTGCGGCTCGTAGCGAACGTCGGGGTGGCGGGCCGCGGCGGCATCCATCTCTTCCTTGAACATCCCCTCATAGACGGGGCTGACGGTGTATTTGGGGCCGCCGAATACTTTGGCCCGATTGTCTTTGGCGTGTTGGAAGGCGAACTCGGACACGGCCCGGCATACCCAGCGAGAGATCTTCTCGGTGCGAAAAGCAAGTTCATCCAGACTGCCGGCCTCTCCCTCGCGCCACTCGCGCGCGCCATAAGCGTCGTCGCGGGCCATACGCACGATGCTGATTGGCGCGTAGATGCCGCCGACGGCCCGCACGCCAGGGATGCGCCGGCCGGTGCGCAGGATGATCTCGGCATCCATTACCTCGCGCAGGATAGCATTGGGGCTGCCGACGTCGCCGCGCGTCTCCGGGGTGATGGTCGCCGCCTTCAGGCCGACGTGATAGTCGCGGATGGCCTGGCCCGCCTCATAGACGACCTTGTTCTCCGTCGCCCGGCGATTCTCCAGGCCCAAGTCAAATCGCAGCAGTTCCAATGGGTAGCGAATGACATCTTCCTGCAGGACGCGCAAGGCCTCTTCCAGTAACTCCTGGCCGGTCTGATCGCCATCGAGAACGACAATGGTTCTGCTCATCTTTCACATTTCTCCAATCGAATTTAAACGGCCGGGCCGGGAGCGTGCGCGCCCATCAGCCGGGAAATGAGTCGCCGCCCGGCCGCTCCTGTCCAGCGCGTAGCCGATTCAGGTAGCGTGGAATCGCCTGAGTATACAAGCGATATAAGAGCGGCCGCGCCGGATAATCCCACGCACCGATGAAGCGTACCACCTCGCCGTTGAATCCGGCCTTGAACCGCCATACACCCCACAGTCGGTCCGATTCGCTAAAGTCATCGGGTGCGCCCCAAAAATCGTACACCTTACTACCCTGCGCCCGCGCCCAGCGGATAGCTTCCCATTGCAGCAGGTGATTAGGCATCCGCTCACGGGCCTGATCACTCGACGCGCCATACATGTAGATGACGCGCTCGCCGAAGCGCACGAGGATGATCGCCGCCACGGCCTGCCCCTCGACCTCGGCCACCAACGGCTGGGCCATGCCCGCGTCGTAGAGCGCCGTCCAGCCATCCAGGTAGTAGGCCGCGGGGCGCACGGTGAAGTCGTCGCGTGCGGCCGTTTCCCGATACATGGCAACCAGCGTCGGAAAATCGGCCGGCGTGCCCAGCCTCACGCTCACGCCCTTGCGCTCGGCCAGACGAATATTGTAACGGGTCTTCTGTTTCATCGCCGCCAGCAATTGTTCTTCCGTCGCCTCTAGTGGCAGTTCAACGGTATTGCGAAACTGAATCTGCTCAGCGGATGGGAGCCAACCTCGGTCGCGCAGGTCGCGCATAACGGCCGAGCCCAGCGGCGACGGTCGCTCCGCCTCCAAACCCCAACTGCGGGCGATCTCAGGGTCGATTTTGATGAAGATAGCCCGCTCGCGTCTGGCCAATTGCTCCAGCTTACCCAACACTTGCCGTCGCAGCGCGATGTCGTGGTAATCGAGCGCCGGGCCGCGGGGCACGTACAGGATGCAAAACGGCGTCCGGGGGATACGTCGCTTCAACACCATCGCCGCGGCGGTTGGCCCCCAGCGGCCTTCGGCCACGGTCAGCGTCATCGGCCGCGCTTCCCAGCCCCAGCGCGACTTGAATTGCCCCCAGGCCCAACTCTGCAGGGCATGGGCATAGGGCAGGCGCGCCAGAGCCGCCTGCCAGGCGGCGGGTGAGCTTTCAGCCTTGAAGGCCGACGCGCGGTAAATGGGTTGATCGGTCGCCATCAGTACAAAAAAAGTGCGGCGCAGGGCCGCGATTCATCCAATCATACCGCGATCACTCGTGTGGCGCATCATCCTGCGGTTGATTGCATACTCGATGCAGTGTGGCCCACGGGCCAGAGCGCTTCGGCAACATGCTTTGAACATGTTTGATATTGGATGAGATGGCTGCGATCCATCCCTGGGCAGCTACACATCATCCTGTTTTTTCGTTGGTTCTGCCGATTGTTCTGATACAATTCGGCACCATTCTGGACAGGCTTCGGAGGGAACTATTCAATGAAAGGATTTCTAGGCAAAATTGAACACTGGATCGGGCTAAACCCTATTCTCCTCATTCTGGCCCTGTTTATCCCTGTCGCCATCATTCTCGAATTCACTCATGCCAACCCGGTAATGATTCTGCTGGCCTCGGCGCTGGCTATTGTGCCCCTGGCGGCGATGATCGGTGAGGGTACCGAAACGCTGGCCGAAAAGATTGGGGAGCGCGCCGGCGGCCTGTTGAACGCAACCCTGGGCAACGCCGCTGAGCTAATCATTGCCATTGTAGCCTTGCGCAAGGGGCTAATCGACCTCGTATTAGCATCAATCACCGGCTCCATTCTGGGCAACCTGTTGCTGATCATGGGCCTTTCCCTGCTCGTCGGCGGACTCCGGCACGGTTACCAGAAATTTAATCGCGAGAACGCCGGCCTCGATGCCACGTTGCTGGTGTTGGCCGTGTTCACGGTGGCGATTCCCTCGTTTTTCAATCAGGCGTTGGAACCCGACTTCGTGCGCGTCGAATATCTCAGCATCGGCGCGGCGATCGCCATCCTCATTATGTATGGGTTGGTGATCCTCCATTCATTCACGTCGAAAGCGCCCGAAGGCGACCCACAGGCGCGCGAAGCCCACGCCCCTACCGGCTGGAGCACGACCCATGCCCTCATCATCCTCGTCGTCGCCGTGGGCTTCATCGCCCTGCTTTCGGAATTCCTGGTGGGGGCCGTCGAGCCGGTGACGCAAGCGCTGGGCCTCAGCGAATTCTTTCTAGGCATCATCCTGATCCCGCTGGTGGGCAATGCCGCCGAGCATTTTGTCGCCGTCCAGGTGGCGGCTAAGAACAAGATGGATTTGGCCCTGAGCATCGCCATCGGCTCCAGTTTGCAGATCGCCCTGTTCGTCGCGCCGCTGCTCGTCTTCATCAGCCTGGCGCTGGGCAATCCCATGCCGCTGGAGTTCACGACCTACGAGATTTTGGCCGTGTCGGCCGCGTCGCTCATTGCCGCCCTTGTCTCGCTCGACGGCCGCAGCAACTGGCTCGAAGGAGCCATGTTGCTGGTGTTGTACGCGATTCTGGCGGTAGCGTTCTTCTTCCTCTAATAACGGAAGCGTGAAGCGTTCCTAGTGTTGTCCGCGTCGCCGGGTGTAGATGCGGTGAAGCAGCTTGTTGTAGACACGGTCGGCCGCGCCCACCGTCCGCACAACCTCGCCGCCAAAGCCGCGCTTGAAGCGATAGACCGGCCACAATCCGTGCTGGTTGTCGGTAAAAGCCGCTTCCAGTTCGGGTTCTTCGGCATCGGGTACGCCCCACATGTCATATGTGGCACAGCCGCGCGCTTTGGCCCAGCGTATGGCTGCCCATTGTGCGGCGTAGGCCGGCATACGCTGCCGCTCTTCGTCGCTCGAAGCGCCATAGAGATAGGCGGCCGAGTGGCCTGAGGCGAAGACCATCACCCCGGCCAGCGGCCTGCCCTCGTATTCGGCCAGCCACAGAGCCGCGTTCTGTGGAGCAAATAATTCGTAGGCCGCGCGGTAGTAGTTCGAGTCGTGGACGCCGAAATTGTCGCGTTGCCCCGTGATGAGCATCAAGCGGTTGAAGGCGGGCAAATCGGCGGCCGTGCCTTGGCGAACGGTGACGCCCTTCTTCTCGGCCAGCCGGATGTTGTAGCGCGTCTTCTGTTTCATGCGCCCCAGGATCTCGTCTTCGGCCGGTCGTAGGTCGAGCACGATGGTGCGCGGCGGCTGGATGGTGTCCGGAGACGGGACGCAGCCATGCCGCCGGTAAAGCGCCTCCCATTCCTCCGGCCCCATCTCCTGCCGCCAGATGCGCGGCTCGATCTTGACCATCCCCGCGCCCCGGCTGTAGGCTGCCTGGTCGATATGATTAAACAGGACGTCGACCTGCTCGGCGTCATCCCAATCAACCAGGGGGCCGTGGGGCACGTAGCCCAGCTTGACGATGCCTAAAGCCACCGAACGAAAGAGAATCTGCGCCCCGCCCACCAGGCGGCCGTCGCGCCGCATCCACACACGTTGCGTCGACCAACCGAAGCGACTCTTCAGACGCGCCCAGTTGGTTGTCTGCAACAGACTGCCGCGTGGATGCGCGGCCACAAAAGCGTCCCACTCGGCATCCGCCTCCGAATAGGGCTGCTCGCCCAACTCAAACATGTTTGCAACCATAGAGGGCGGATTATACCCCGGGTTCGTCAATCCGGGTCGATGTGCTACAATGCCTGACACCAGAGGCAAAACATCGATGAGCCAGGCACGAGTCCTTTACGACCTACAACAAATCGACAACGAGATTCGGGCGCAAAAGCAACGCCTGGGTGAGGTGTTGCGCTTGCAGAAGGAACCGGCCGCCTTGCTGGCCGCCCGCGAGCGTGCCGCGGCCGCCCAGGCCAATCTGCAACAGTGGCAGTCCAAACACAAAGACCTGGCGCTGGAAATCGCCTCGCTGGCCGAGAAGGCCAAACGCTCTGAAGAACGCCTCTACTCCGGCACGGTCAAGAACACTAAAGAGCTGACCGATTTGCAGAAAGAGATCGAAGGGCTCGGCCGGCGGCGCGCCTCGCTTGAGGATGACGCCCTGCTGATGATGATGGAGATCGACGAGAGCAAAGGTATTCAGACCGCGACTAGTAGTGAGGCGGAAAAGCTGGCCGGCGAGTTTACCGCCGCCTCGGCCGCCTTACGCCGGGAGCAGCAGACGCTGGCGCTGCACCTCAACTCGTTGCTCGAAAAGCGAGCACGGCACGTGGTGCTGGCTGAACCGGCGTTGTTAAAATCGTATGACGCCATCGCCCGCCAGAAGAATGGCTTGGCCGTCGCCGGGCTGCAAGCCAATAAGTGTCTCGGTTGCCGGCTGACACTTTCCAACGCCGTCGTTCGAGCCGCGACTGAGGGCAAGCTGGTCTACTGCGAAAACTGCGGCCGAATTCTCTGTCCCATTTGATCGATCTGGGTCTATTCACCAGCCCGCTTTCCACCTTCTATCATTCTACGGAAGAATATTCATGCGCATTCTGGTCACCGGCGGGGCCGGTTACATTGGCAGCCACACAACGCTTGAATTGCTCCGCGCCGGGCATGATGTCGTCGTTGTGGACAATCTCGTCAACAGTTATGAGGAAGCTCTGCGTCGGGTGGAATCGCTGGCCGGCAAGTCGTTGACCTTTTATCGGGTCGATTTGCTGGATGAGGACGGTCTCGAAGCCGTTTTCCGAGCCGCCCCGATTGAGGCCGTGATCCACTTCGCGGCGCTCAAGTCCGTCGGTGAGTCAGTGGCTCGGCCGCTACGCTATTATCACAACAACGTCACCGGCACGATCAATCTGCTGCAATGCATGGCTCGCTATGACGTACGCCGGCTGGTCTTCAGCTCGTCGGCCACCGTATACGGCGATCCGCCGACGATGCCCATCACCGAGGACACCCCTTTGGCCCCGGTCAATCCCTACGGCCAGACCAAGGTCATGGTGGAGAATATCCTGCTCGACTTGCATCAGGCCGATGATCGCTGGGCCATCGCCATCCTGCGCTACTTCAATCCCATCGGCGCCGACTCCAGCGGCCACATCGGCGAAGACCCCAATGGCGTACCCAATAATTTAGTGCCCTATCTCGCGCGCGTGGCCGCCGGTCGTCTGCCTTTTCTGCCGGTCTACGGCGATACGTATTCGACGCCGGACGGCACCGGCATTCGCGATTACATCCATGTCGTCGATCTGGCGCTAGGGCATCTGCTGGCCCTGGAGAAGCTCAACGACTCAGTCGGGTTGTTTACTTATAATTTGGGCACGGGCCGGGGATACAGCGTGCTTGAACTGGTGGAGGCGTTTGGGCGCGTTTGCGGCCGCGAACTTCCGATCAAGATCGTGGCCCCGCGTCCGGGCGACGCCGCCGTTTCTTATGCCGATTCATCCCGTGCGGCGCGGGAATTAGGCTGGCGCGCGGCGCGCGATCTGGACACGATGGTGGCCGATACTTGGCGCTGGCAATCACAGAATCCCGACGGCTATGGGGGCGAAGCCTGATTTAGGGCTTAGGGCTAGTCCCATCTGGACTGTTGCGATAAACGGCCACTACCTCGGCCATAATCGCCAGGGCGATCTCTTCCGGATTGTTGGCCCCGATCGCCAGCCCCACCGGCGCGTGGATGCGCGCCAGTTGTTCCTCGGTGAAACCCAGCGCCGACAGACGTTCCCGCCGCCGGGCGTGGGTCGTGCGGCTTCCCAGCGCGCCAATATAGAAGACGTCGCTCGTCAGAGCCGCCCGCAGCGCCGGGTCGTCGATCT
Source organism: Promineifilum sp. (assembly GCA_017983515.1). Taxonomy (GTDB): domain Bacteria; phylum Chloroflexota; class Anaerolineae; order Promineifilales; family Promineifilaceae; genus Promineifilum. The sequence continues at coordinate 24,230 of JAGOBF010000007.1, forward strand.
TGGGATCATGGGTGAGGGTCACGACGGCCATGTCTGACCGCAGCTGAATTTCCTCAAAAGCCTTATCCGGCCACAAAGGCAACAACTTGTCGACGGCCGGAAAGCGCGATTGGCTGCCGAAGGCGCGACGTGGATCGATGACGACTGTCCGATACCCCAGAATTTTGGCCAACTCGGCCAGGGCGATGGCGACATGTGCCCCACCGACGAGGATCAGGGCCGGCGACGGCCGCATGACATTGACGAATAGCTCAACCCCATCCGGCAGATCCATGCTCGCCGAATTGTGGGTTTGTCGGGCCCAATCGACGGCCTGCTGATCCCACGCTGCGCCAAGCGTGCCGGAAATGGTTTCATCGGCGACGACCACATGGCGGCCGATCTGGTCATCAGATCCGCGAATGACGGTGATAGTAGTCACCGGCAGATGGGCAATGACCCGTTCCCGTGCCTTCGCATAGGCGTCGGCGTCCAGGCGCTCGACAAAAACATCGATCTGGCCGCCACAACCCAGTCCCACGCCCCAGGCGGTCTCATCGGCCACGCCGAAATGGAGAAGCTGCGGCCGCCCCGTCGCCAGCACCTCATTGCCGGCCTCGATGACCGCGCCCTCAACGCAACCGCCACTGACCGATCCGGCAATGGCCCGTCCCTCGGCCGTGAAGGCCATTTTGGCCCCAACCTTGCGCGGCGCCGATCCCCAAGTCGTGATGACTGTCGCCAGAGCAATCTCCGACTCCTCGGCCGCTAACCACTCGTCCACTGCGTTGATAACTTCTTTCATGATATGGATGATTCTAATGGATGAACGGTGGCCGTCAACTTGACTAACACCCGGTGTCTCTTCGCAAAGGGCTTCCGGGCATGTGACGACTATGTGCAATTGCCCTGGGCCATGCTAGAATGACCCGCGTGGCGAGAATTATCTTCATGGGTACGCCGGCGTTTGCCGTTCCGTGCCTAATGGCCCTCATCGAATCACAGACCGTCGTCGGCGTGGTGACGCAGGCCGACAAGCCGGCCGGGCGCGGCCACCAGCTGCGGCCGTCGCCGGTCAAGGTCGTGGCCGAGGCCGCCGGTATCCCTGTCTACCAGCCCCGGTCGTTGCGCCAGGAAGCGGCGGCCGAGACGTTGCGCCAGTGGCGACCGGACATCATCGTCGTGGCCGCGTTTGGACAGATACTACGGCCGCATGTGCTCTCATTGCCGCGCCACGGTTGCCTCAACGTCCACGCCTCGTTGTTGCCGCGCTGGCGGGGCGCGTCGCCTATTCAGCACGCCATCCTGGCCGGGGATGCGACGACCGGCGTCACGCTCATGCGAATGGATGAAGGGCTGGACACGGGCGACATGTACACGCGGGAGAGTCTGACCATCGATCCCCGCGAAACGGCGGCCACGTTGCACGATCGGCTGGCCGCGTTGGGGGCGGAGATGCTGCGCCGCTGGCTTGAGGCTATTCTCGACGGCCGTCTGACGCCCATTCCCCAGGACAAGGGCGGTTCCACTTACGCGCCGATGATCCACAAGGAAGACGGCGAAATCGACTGGCAACAGGACGCATTGATGCTTGACCGCCACGTGCGGGCGATGACGCCGTGGCCCGGCGCGTTCACCACGTGGACGGGCGAGACGTTCAAGGTAGTTACCGCCCGTCCGTTGGCCGGCCGGCCGCTTGCCGACAAGCCAGGGACGGTCATTTGGGGAGCCGACGGCTTGGCCGTGACGACGGGTAAAGGGGCTTTGCTCCTGGAGGCAGTGCAACTTTCCGGCAAGCGAGTCATGGCCGCCGACGATTTTGTCCGTGGCCGGCCAGATTTCATCGGTGCGATATTGGGCGACACTTCTCTGCCGGACGCGACGACCGGCTGACGGAAAGGTCCGACAATGGAGATTTTGGTCTACGGGGCAGGGGCCGTCGGCGGCTATCTGGGCGGTAAGCTGGCGTTGGCCGGTCGGCGCGTCACGCTCGTCATGCGCCCCGATACGGCGGCGGTCATCAACCGCGACGGATTATATATCACCGAGAGTAACGGTACCTGCCGCGCGCCGGTCCGAGCCGTGGGCGAATTGGCGGCGGCTTTCGCTGCTACGGCAGGCTACGATCTCATCATTGTGGGGATGAAAGCATATGACCTGGAGGATGCGCTGGCGCAACTGGGCCCGTTTTGTCCGAAGCCGGCGCGGGTGATGACCACGCAAAACGGTATCGGCGTCGAGGAGCTTGTCGCCGGGCGCGTGGGTGCCGAACGGACACTGGTCGGCAGCGTTACGATTCCCATAAGCCGCGGCGACCCCGGCCACCTCGTGGTGGAGCGGTCGGGGCGCGGTCTGGGAATTGCGCCGGTCTGGCCCAACCAGGTGACTGATGAATGGGTGGCCCTGTTTCGCGCGGCGGAGATCAATGCCGGCGCGTGTTCCGACTACCGGGCCATGAAATGGTCGAAAGCATTCCTAAATATAATGGGCAATGCTACGTCGGCCATCCTCAACCGCCCGCCGGCCGAGTTGTATCGCCTGCGGCCCGTCTTTGACCTGGAAATGCGCATGCTGCGCGAGATGCTGGCGGTCATGAAGAGGCTGGGCATTGAGGTCATTAATCTGCCCGGCGCGACTGCTCGACCGCTGGCGCGTGCCCTAACTTACGCGCCGCGCGCGCTGCTGCCCTTGGTTTTTACGCAAGTCATCGTCCGCGGCCGGGGCAACAAAATGCCCTCTTTCCACATTGATCTGGCGGCCGGCAAGAGGCGGAGCGAGATCGCGTTTCACAACGGAGCCATCGCCACGGCGGGCAAGCAAGCCGGTGTGCCGGTGCCGGTGAACGCGGCGCTCAATGATACGCTACAGGGCTTGTGCCGCGACCAATCGCGGCGAAGCTGGTTCGACGGCCGGCCTGATCGACTGCTGGCGGTTGTCCGTGACTACGAGCAAGGTAAGGAAAACGTATGAATGCACCTTATGCCGGAAACCCTCGCGAGGGAGCACTGCGGCACGAGATCGTCCAGATCGGCCGGATGATGTATGAGGGTGGATTTTTGTGCGGCTACGAAGGTAATCTGTCGGTTCGGCTGGGCGACGACCGCATCCTCGTCACGCCGTCCGGCCTGCACAAAGGCTTGTTGCGGCCGGAGCAATTGCTGATCGTCGATCAGGCCGGACAGGTAATCGGCTACCCGACTGAGGCCCGGCGCGGCCTGCGGCCAACGAGCGAGCTGCCCATGCATCTGGAGGCTTATCGCCGCCGGCCGGATGTAATGGCCGTGGTCCACGCGCATCCGCCGATCACGGTCGCTTTGTCCATTGCCGGTATTCCGATGGATACTCCCCTGTTGCCGGAGGTGATCGTCCTGCTAGGCATGATCCCGATGGCCCCCTATTCCTTGTCTTCCAGCGCAGAGGGCGCGGTCGCTATCCGCGATCTCATCGGCCGCCATGACGCTATTATCCTGCAACGTCACGGCACTTTGACCGTCGGCAGCTCACTGACGCAGGCTTTCATGCGCCTGGAGACGGTGGAGCAGAACGCGCGCATCCATTTCATGTTGGCCCAGTTGGGGGCGGGTGACCCGCTTCAGGGGAATGAACTGCGCAAGCTGCTGCAAATGCGGCGCGCGATGGGACTGGAACGCGAGGGGGAAGCAGCCGATTTTCGCCAGCGCTGGAAGGTTGGCCCCGATGACGTGGGCCACTAATCGTCGACGGCGACCTGCCCATTCATGGCCCCCAGCAACCCGAGCGCCAGCCAGAACACCAGCCCCGGCTTCGAGCCAAGGGCCAAGGCGTCGGCCAGGCCAAAGACATGGACGGCGACCAGACCGGCCAGCACGCCCAGGCTGATGGATCGATATCCCACACCGCGACGGGCAATTCGCCATCCCACGGCCGCGGCCGCAAACAGGAGCGCCAGGTAGGCCGCTAACCCCGGCAGTCCGACGTCGAGGGCGGTCTGCAGAAAGATGTTATGCGCGTGGGCAATATCGAAGCTGGAGGACATGGGAAGGGGGTAGAGGCGAAAGGCGACCTGCCGGAACGCGCCCAGCCCCACGCCGCTAATAGGGAAATCGGCAATGGCCGTGACGGCCCAAGGCCATAACTCCTTGCGAAAGTTGAGGGTCTTTAGCGTGCCCACGGCCGTTTCTTGCGGTGGATCCAGCCACACGTTCCAGATCGTGCCCGGTCCAATCCACAGCACAACGGCGACCCCGAGCAGAGCGATGGTCGCGAATAGTCCACCCAAAGCAAGCCGTGTCCTCGATGGTGGCAGTGCCCCTATCCATAGGACAAGCAGTGCGACCAGCCCGACGCCAACCCCTATCCATCCTCCTCTCGACTGGGTTAGTAACAGGATCCAGGCGGTCCAAAGGGTGGCCAGGAAGATGACGACGCGCCGGGGGCGGGAAGAAAACTCGGCCGGTGGCGCGATTAGAAGCGACGCCAGCAGGGGCAACAATAGACAGATGAGGCCGGCCAGTTGATTGGGGTGGACGATCAGTCCTTCAAGCCCCGGCAGCTGGCCCGATTGGAATGGGTTTAGCCGCGCCAAGGCCGGGATTTTCGGAAATTCTTGCAGGCCGAAGATGCCCGCAACGCTGAAGGCCAGACCTAGCAGGAGGGTCAGGCCGACTATAGTCAGAATAGTTCGTCGTGTCCGCGCCGCCATGATCACCAAACGCCATGCACCCAGGCCGAGGATGAGACCGGTGGCCTTGGGCAGTGTTTCAGCGGGGTCGGCCGAGACGAGTATCCCGACAATCAAGGTGATGAGCCATAGACACAGAATTAGATTAAAGGGCGTCGCCGGCGGTGGCAGGACGTAGACCGAAAAGAGCCATACCGTCCCAAGCAGCAATAGACCCAGGGCGGTGACTACAGGCGCATAGTCGGGTATCAGAAGGAGTGGAGCGACCAGCAGAAGGACGATTCCTTCCAGTCGCAAATACCGGTAAGAAAGAGGGCGAAGCTGACGGCCGTCTTGTGCCTGGCCCGACGGTTGATTCACAAGCAGCCCTTCCCGCCGCCGGGGAAAATTCGCGTCTAGTAGGCCCCTTTACCGCGAACGACGACCCAAGGCGTTTTGAGCAGAATATAGATATCCATCCAGAGAGAATAATTCTGGACGTAATAGAGGTCTTCTTCCGTGTGTAGATGCAAAGGCTTATCGGCGCGACCGTTGATCTGCCACCAGCCGGTCATTCCTTGGGGCACGGCCAGGCGCTTGTGCTGCCACGGCTCATACTGGCCGACGAGCCAGGGCAGTTCGGGCCGCGGGCCGACCAGGCTCATATCTCCCTTAAGCACGTTGAGAAGTTGGGGTAGTTCGTCGAGACTGGTGTGGCGCAGGAAGCGGCCGATGTTGGTCACGCGGGGATCATCGGCTTTTTTGAAGAGAACGCTGCCGTCCTCCGACACTTCGGTTAAGCCGTGGAGCATTTCGTCGGCCCCCTCGACCATAGAGCGGAACTTATACATGGAGAACAGGCGGCCGTTTTCGCCCACGCGTTGTTGGCGAAACAGAACTGGGCCGTCGGAGTCCAGCTTGATCAGCAGCGTAATGACCGTCATGGGTATGAAAGCGATGGTGGTCAGGATGCCGGCCAGCGTCAAGTCGAAGATACGCTTTACCAGGCGCTGGACATCATTAAGCGCGGGATCGCGCAGATTGATCATGGGCAGCCCTCCGAAGTCCTCGACTGTCGCCCGATAGAGAGCCAGGCTGAAATAGTCGGGCACCACTCGCACTTGAACAGGCAAATCGTGGAGAGCCAACACTAGCTCGCTTATCTGCGCATAGTCTCGTTGCGGCAGGGCAATGACCACATCGTTAATGTGACTGGCCTGCACGACCTCTCTGGCATCTTCCACCCGGCCGAGAACGTGAACGACATATTCATCCGATGCGGATTTATTGTCTACGACTTCGTCCAGAAATCCGGTTAGATTAAGACCCATCGAGCGGTAATCCTGGATCATCTGGCCGACGCGCTGGCCCACTTCACCGGCACCGACGATGAGCACATGACGTTCGGTGGCGGGCATCCGGCCGAGGCGAAAGATGATTCGGGCCAGGATGCGCCATCCCAGCAGGAAGACCATATCGAAAGCCACGAAGAGGATGAAGACCCAACGGGAGAATTCGCGATTGGCGATAAAGAGCAATCCGGCGAAGAGAAGGGCGGCCGCCACGGTGGCAAACGCAACGATCTGGAACTCGTCCATTGCCTTATAGATTCGCTTTGGATCGTAGACGGATAGAACCAGAAAGGAAATACCCCATAGAGCAGGGACAAGCAGGAAGATGTAGGGGGGGATGATGGCTTGGCCGCGCAGATTGGTGAGGTTCTGGGGGATATAGGGAACAATCTGTGTGGCCAACACCAGAGCCATGCACGTCAGGAGAATGTCAAGAGCCATCGAGAAGATGGCATAGTTAACTCCAAACCGCCTCAACATATAAACTCTTCCTTCTCCCTTGCCGGCGAACGGACGAACTCGCTGCCGTTTTATTCGGCAGTAAGAAACTGTACCACTCCTTTCACTGCATTACCGGCGCGTGCCGGGCAGGTTGTGAAATTAAGTGCAATCCGCTCAATTATAACGACTACCGACTGACAGACAACCGTAACCGGGTCAAAACGTGCCCTGGAACCATTCAATCAGTCGAATTACCTAGATGAGCGGTGGTTGCTCTGCTAATTGACCGCGTGATAGAATTAAACGATCGTCTGAGATAAGAAGATGGAACGAACCATCCGGGGACTTGGGGTCTTATGAAGGAATCTAATGAGCAAGAAATTGATCTGCGCCCATATGTAACAAGCCTTTGGGATAAGCGATATTGGATAATTGGGTTTGGACTCTTGGGAGTAGTGCTCGGTTTAGCGATTAGTTCTCTCATCCCCCGTTCTTATGAGGCTACCGCCCTGGTGGCTTCTACACTGCCGCGCGAACTCATAGAATTCGATGCGCGGATCCAGGCTATTGCCGATTCTCAACCGCTGGAAGCTTATCCTGAACTCGCATTGAGTGATGCGATACTTGTCGAGCTGCTGAATCACATATCAGTCGAACCTCCTCTGACCTTAACGAAGTTACGCAAAATGGTGGACACTTCAGTTGGGTCGGATCCAAGCATAATTAAGTTAACGGTGGAATACACGGATGCTGAGATTGCGGCCGAAATGGCCAACACGTGGGCAGAACTGTTCGTCTCGTGGGCCAATAAGTTATATGGCTATCAGGGCGATGAGCAATTGGTATTCTTCGAGGCCAGATTGTCCGAAGCTGCCACCCAACTAGAGGCAGCGGAGATAGCTTTAGGTGACTTCCAGATAAATGATCGGGCTAGTATATTGTCCAATGAATTATTGGCGGCCCAACAAACGCAAGCCGACTACCTGGCTAAACAGCGCCAGACTGAATTGATTCTTCAGGATGTGGAGAGCTTGCTTCCTCAGATGCCGGACGATAATTTAACTGACCCCATTACCGTTGAAGAGTTAGCTTCGATTTTGCTTCAGGTTCGGGCGCTCAGTGGTGTGGCCGACACGTCCGCAATGCCCTTGCAGATACAACTGAATGTAGAGGGCCCAACTGACGCCGATGGAACGGGGAACCGCGAGACTATTATCCAACTTAGAGATATGCTAGTTTCCCAAAGCAGCCAGTTGGAAGAACGTTTGAGCGCGCTCGAACCTCAAATACTTTCTCTTCAGCAAGAGAAATATCAGATGGAAGTGATAAATAATCGCCTCAATCGAGACCTTGAGGTTGCAGAAGAAACGTATACTACATTGGCACGGACTGTGGATGAGAAGCGCATCACATCTGAGGACACGACCAGTGGTATAAAACTGGCTAGCCAGACCGCTATACCAGATCAGCCTAGCGGTCCCAATGTTATTCTGAACGCCATTGTTGCTGGAATGGCGGGGATATTTCTATCTGCCCTAGTCATTATCCTGGTGCAATGGGGGCGTGCCGAAGATAGGGCGGATCACTTAGCGGACACCAATTCTCCGGTGCATTCCCTGAGTGAGGGCGAGATATAGGCATCACGCTTGAAGTGGCTGATCCGCTCCGGGAACCTTTCCTTATCTTGATTCCAATTTAACCTGCATCTGGCCAGTTATACCCAGAAACCTACACTACGGTGAGACTATCCCTGGGCAATCCATCTGCAATTGTATTTTGCTAAGTACATAATGCCATGAAATTAGCGCGCGCATTTAGTGTGGTTGCCTTGCTGACCCTGGTGTCTAGTTTCCTTGGCTATGTGCGTGATGCAATCATGGCCGCGCGTTTTGGCGCTTCTATGGTGACGGACGGCTTTTTTGCTGCGTTTTTTGTGCCTAATACCCTATCCTTAATTCTTCTCTCCAATAGCGTCGCCATTGTCTTCCTGCCCATATTTGTGGAAGCTTTTCAAAAAGACAAGAGAAATGCCTGGCGCGTAGCTAGTATCCTTTTTAACCTCAGCTTTTGGCTTCTTTCGGCCGTCGTGCTCCTGGCTTCTATCACGGCTAAATTCTGGATGCCAATCCTGTATTCCGGATTCCCGGACTCAACGATGCGGTTGGCAATCACGTTAACTCAGATATTGATGCCGATGCTTCTCTTCATCGGATTGTCAACTATCGTCACGTCGGTACTGAATTCATTTGATCACTTTTATATTCCGGCATTCGCCCCTGTTTTAACCAATATCATCGTTATCGTCGCGATCGTTTTGTCCTATTATTGGTGGGATATAGAGGGAGTTGCCGTGGCCGTAACGCTGAGCGCCATTGCCCAGCTCTTAGTTCAACTACCTATTTTGCGACGATTTGATGGACATTATAGCTTCAGCCTACAATTCAGAGACCCCTTGGTAGCCAGAATTTTCCGGCTGGCAATTCCGTTAATTATCTACTTTGCGATTGCTTATGCTTCGCAGGCGGTCGAGCGGAATATCGCCTCTTCGCTAATCGTAGGAACGGTCTCGGCCATGAGTTATGCGGCCAACCTCTTCAGGGTGCCCATCGCGATATTTGCCGGTTCAATCGGCACGGTCATCTTCCCGCGACTGTCGCTGGAGGCAGCTAATGAGACGAATGATCAATTTTCGAGCAGCATGTCACGTGCCATAGGCGCAACGACTATGTTCTTGCTTCCTCTGTCATGTTGGCTACTGATCAATAGCGAGATGATCGTCAATGCGTTGTTCGGATTCGGCCGTTTTTCCGCTGACGATGTCCATTTAACCTCCATCATATTAGCCGGTTATGCAATTGGCATGACCGCGAATGGCATTACCCGAATTTTGCAGCGCGCCTTCTATGCCGTACAAGACACTGTCACTCCTGTACTGGTCGAGGTCGTGAGTTTTGTTGTTTATACTGCCCTGGTTATTCTTCTTGTCAGGACGATTGGTACCCTGGGTCTGGGAATCGCGCGCAGTGTGTATTTCATTCTGGTTGCTCTATTGTCCTTCTGGTTGTTGAGAAGGCATCCTAAGGCGACATTCGAGGTTCGTCAATACAGACTGATGTTTGGACGTTACTTCGCGGCCAGTGCGGGTGCGTCGCTTGTTTGGCTGGGGCTAGCGTGGTACCACGGCAATTATCCAATTTTTGCAGGACGTCTAGCCGAATTGGTGTTTCTTGGCATTTCCGCGGCGGCAGGGGCTATTGTTTTCGTCATTATCGCTTATGTTCTTAAGGCTGAGGAAGTAGAAGTATTGGCCGGCCAAACCCGGGCTTCTGCCGGCAAGTGGAAGGCCCGACACTTTCCGAGCACTTAAGGCGAAAAACAGGTGCTCTTACGGAACTGTTTGTTTCCAACATCGGCAGGGGCGTGGTAAGAGAAGAGAAGCAATTTGGGCAATGTAACCCAGTTATTTGCAAGTAGAACAACAGATTTGTCGGGCAGCCAATGTGACTCTAGACATCGGAATTTCACAGGATGAGTACGCGAGAATATGCAGAACTGGAAACTCGTCGAGCATTTGCCCAATCGCTAACCACGCCGTGGGGACTATAAGCGAGGCTCGTTCACTGAGTACTATTTCTACGAAAAGGCCTAATTGCGCGGCGGCCGAGCGCCGACATTGGGCGGGCAAACATGCGCTCTATAATCGTCTACCCACTGCGTTTCAGTCCGTATCAGTCCGAAGTTAATCAGGTAGACGGTGGAGAAAGAAGTGACTAAAAGCAAGGTGGAATTTCTTACTCTTGATTTCCCGCCCATCGTAGGAGGAATCTCGCGCTATCTTTACGAGATAATCAATCATATGCCTGCGAACGAAGTGCGCGTGACGGCCGTTGCTGCGCCTGACCATGAGCTATTTGATGCGAAGCAGGGTTTTGCAATCGATCGACTTGGGGTTCCATCAAAATGGGACGCATTTCATAAGCAATTAAAATTCTTTGCGCCGTTCTATTATCAGAACATGCTCCGGAAAAGCGACATTTCCATGATTCTGTGTGGGCAGGCGCACTACTCGCTCTTATTACCCGCGTGGGCCATTAGCCGGCAGAGACGAATTCCATTTGGCGTTTTCACCTATGGTTTGGATCTGCTTTACCCACAAACTACCAAATACCGGGCCGTATTCAACTATCTGCTAAGGGCGGCAGACATCGTGTTTGCTGATAGTAGAACGGCCGAGAGCGTCTTATTGGATCTGGATGTCAAGAAAGCTCGTGTTGCCGTTATCTATCCCTCGGTGAGCAACGAAGTCGAATCTGTGGATAATTCGCTGGTAGACTCCATTCGCAATCAGTACGCTTTGGTTGATCGCAAATGCATATTAACAGTCGCCCGTCTTGTGGAGCGTAAGGGGCATGACATTGTGTTACAGGCGATGCCGCAGATACTACGTGTTGTACCAGAGGCGCACTATGTTATTGTGGGTAAGGGCGAATATGAGCCTAGACTACGCTCAATCGTTCAGGAACTTGGCATCGAACGCAACGTTACCTTTACGGGTTATGCTGGAGACGAAGAGGTGGCTGCGTACTATGCTCTGTGCGATGTGTTTGCAATGATCAGTCGGGAAATCCCGGACAAGGGGGATATCGAGGGCTTTGGTATCGTTTACCTGGAAGCGAATATGACGGGCAAAGCTGTTGTCGCTGGCAATTCGGGTGGCGTGCCGGAAGCGGTGATACATGGGGAAACCGGCCTACTTGTCGATCCCACAAATGTCGAGGAGGTTAGCCAGGCCATCATCCGCCTGCTGCAGAACCCCGAACTCGCTGGCCAATTAGGGAAACAAGGTCAACGACGGGCCATGCAGGACTTTACCAGTAAGGCCTCGGCCGCGAAGGTTCTCGCCCGATTGGAGTCGATCACCAGATAATGAAACCGCAGAGGATAATGCAGGTGGCGCTGGTGTTGGCGCTCGGGTTGCTATCCGTGCGCCTGGCTAATGCGCCCATTCGGCATAATCTCGCCCAGCTCATTGCTTTGAATGCCTTCTCCAGTCGATATGCAACTTCAAGAAGCGTTGAGTTATTGGCGACTGCTCTATCGCTGAATTGCTCTGGCCAACATGATTGTGACCCGGAGGCAAGCGATTCGGTAAAAGCAGTCTTGGTCGCAGCCAGGGAGCAATTTATCCCCGATCCAACCCCCATGCAGATTGTCGATAATTCAGCTCTTATCTCGAGCGACCAATTTATGCCTTTCGGGCTTCCAGATTCCCTTCAGAATGTTGATGCGCCGGGTGTCCTGTATGGCCCCGGCACATTGAAATTACGCCTATTCCTTGTCTCGGAGCGAGAAAGTTGTTGGCAGATTGCGGTGAAGGCGAAGCATGATGATCCCCCACCGGTCAACCTGGAAGTCTGGCTGGATAAGGAGAAGGGCGGCACCTTGTCCTACGATCGCGGAGATCAAACTTGGGAAGTGTTATCCCTCAACTTACTTATTGGCCCCAATTTACATATTCTGGGCATCACCTATGCCAATGATTATCTGGAAAAGGAAACTGGGGCCGACCGAAATGCTTATATAGAGTATGTTGAGATAACGCGACTAGAGGACTCGTATTGTGAGAATGATTAGTTCTCAAGCTGTTACCAGGATCGTGCGGGGCAATGGTCTCATGATTGCCATTGTCCCGATATTGATTGCTGTTAGCGCCTTTCTAGCGATTCTCCCGGAGGATCTAGTCCTGTTTTTTGGCGTCCTGCTGGTGGGCCTGCCTTTAGCGGCGCTCGTGATCAGCAAGAGAACAAGAAACACGGCCGTTATCGTCATGCTTGTCCTTCTGCCTCTAACGGCTATTCTGAAGGCATTCACCGGTATACGATTGGCTCCCCTGGTGTTCGATCTGGGTCTGCTTCTGGCTTGCATCCTGCACCTTGGAGAAGGGTTGCTGCGCGGGAAGTTGAGAGCGGGTGCGCCGGACCTACTTCTCCTCTTTCTCTGGGTGCTGGCCCTACTGCAAATATTCAACCCCAATGTTCCCACTATGCAAGCGGGCATCGAAGGGTTCCGCAAGTTCATCTTTATGAGCATGGCGTTCTATATCAGTCGACACCTGTTTCACATGCCGGACTTCCGACTATTTTCAAAGGGCATGATCCTTTTCTCCATACCGGTGACTTTATATGGGATTAAGCAATTCCTGGTCATGTGGCCGATTGACTATCGCATGATCGAGCTATCGACCTCCAGCCCAATTACTTTTTTAATGGGTGGTTGGGTACGACCATTTTCCACAATGTCCGGACCATTCCAGTTAGGACTATATCTGGTGGTTACGTTGCCATTATTGCTGGTATTGCTGACCAGATCCAAACCGAAGCCCTGGCTACGATTCGCCCTCATCGTGTTACTGGCACTACAAATCGCATTGCTCATGATGACGCGGACAAAGGGTAACTGGGGCGGGTTCCTTGTGGGGCTAATTATGTTGGTTCTCCTCCAATCACACAATCCAATCCGCGCGGCCTTCAGATTGATCGGTTTGGCAGTGGTGGGAGGGCTTGTCCTGGGACTCGTCTTATATGTTGCTTCAGGCGAGACACGAGCCGTTCTGGACGATGCCGTTGTAGCTATTACTAACCCATTTGAAGCGCCGACTTTTGTGTTTCGCATGCAGCTGTGGACAGAGGAGATGATCCCCGCACTGCGAGAACAATGGCTGCTGGGTTACGGCACAAGTAGCGCTGGTGAAGGATTGCAAAACCTCTACGAAGGTACTTCGTCACAATTCTTTTATAGCCACAACCTATACATAAAAATATTACTGGAAATGGGGCTGATCGGATTTCTGGCTTTCCTGGTGCTCATTGGAGCCAGCATGTGGGGCGGGTTGCGTTATCTATACAGGGCAACTAGTATTAAGCCGCAAGCTGCGATGCTCTTGCAATGGAGTTTAGCCGTCACCGTCGCTTTTCTTATTGCCGGTATTGTGATTCCCACGTTGGATGCGTATCCTGCCAACTATTATTTCTGGCTATTGTTGGGAGTCCTGTCGCGGGCCAGAACCTTAGGTTAGCGAACATGAATCTTGTTCACATTCCATTCCACGATTGGAAAAAGTGCGAGCGCGAAGGGTTCCGAACTCGTGACGCCCACTTCATGCAGGAATTTGCCCGGCATCGCGCGGTTGACAGGCTGCTGATTATCAACCGTCCTATCTCAGCGGCCGAGGTAGTGCTCCTGCGCAGGAATTGGCGCCCCCGCCAGGGCGAAACGTTCTTTCAAGATGGTGACGTTTGCATCACACAAGTTGGCCCCAATACCTATACAGTTGATGTCTTGATCCGCGAACTTGTTAAGCCGTTACGTATGAAACGCAGTTGGACGCCCTATATCTTTGGGCAACCGGACGTGGCGGCGGCGGTGGAGACGGCGTTAAAGAAATTATCTATGGACTCTGATTACGCACTCTTTCTGTCTGCCCCGTTGTTTGCGCCACTTATTCCCCGGCTTTCACCTCAGGTTGTGGGCTTCGATGCTCAGGACAATTTGCTGAAGCACGCCTTCTACCAAGATATACCGGACTTGGCGTCGTACTATGACTTTTTACTTGAGCGGGGTGATTTCATCTCGGCGAACTCTCCGGAAACAACCAATTGGTTTAAGCAGAAGCGACCGGATGCCCGGCATATCTCCAATGGCGTAGATAAAAATGTATTTAGTCCGAATCGCGCTTTTCAGACACCCTTCGACATGGAGTCGATCCCTGGGCCCATTGTCGGCTATGCCGGGAAAATGCAGGAGATGTTCGACGTTGATTTGATGTCCCACATTGTTCAACAATTGCCGGACGTCAATTTCGTTTTTATAGGCCAGGAACTGAATTCATCCTGGGTAAAGCCCCTTTGGCAACACTCAAATGCTCATTATTTAGGCGACAAGCCGTATGATCAATTACCACATTATTTAGCGGCCTTTGATGTATGTACCATACCTTATAATCAGGAACGACAGCATGGCGTCGATCCCATCAAATTCTACGAGTATCTAGCGATGGGTAAGCCGGTTGTAACAACCAATATTGGCGGGGTTAGTGTGTTCCGGGATTTTCCCCAGGTGCGAATCGCTGAGGATGTGGCCGGGTTCCTGGAAGGGGTGCGATATTTTACGGACGCTATCCGCCAGGGCCGTGCCATCCCCATTTCTGAATTACCCGAAGCATATACCTGGAGAGCAAAGGCCGACGAGATCATCCAGTCACTTCTGCTTAAACAACGGGCATAAGCCGAGCAGCACATGATTCATCAGCTCATAGAGAAGCTGGCTCAAGCATTGAAGCAGGATAGCAGCTACCAACTGGATCCGGCGCTTACCGGCCGAGTATTACTTCAAGTCGCTTTTCAGCGAGGTAGGGCTATATTGCGTGGAGAGTGGAGCCGGCTATGGCTGCGCGAGTGCAAAGGGGCTTTGTTTGTGGGCAAAGCCGTCTCCTTGCAACATCCGCAGATGATCTCGGTCGGCCGCAGCGTCATCATTGAGGACTATGTCAGAATAGATGCGCTCTCCCACTGGGGAGTCGTCCTGGGGAACAATGTCACCATTGCCAAATTCACAACGATCCAGTGTACCGGGGTAATCCGATCGCTGGGGAGCGGACTGCGGATTGGGAACAATTCGGCCATCGGAGCCTACTCGTTTTTGGGGGCCCAAGGCGGAATTACAATCGGGGATGACGTCATCATGGGGCCACGCGTTAGCTTTCATGCCGAAAATCATCGCTATGAGGATCTCGACATACCGATCCGTTTGCAAGGTGAAAATCGGCAGGGGATTGTCGTGGAGAATGATTGCTGGATCGGCGCTGGCGCGATCATTCTCGACGGTGTACGCATCGGATCGGGAGCTATTGTGGCTGCCGGCAGTGTCGTCACTAAGGAGGTGCCGGCCTTTGCCATTGTGGCTGGCTCGCCGGCACGGATTATTAAACAACGGAAAGGGACGGAAGGGATAGAATCATGAAGATTGCTATGCTGGGTACGCGCGGCGTGCCGGCTAACTATAGTGGGTTTGAGACATGCGTGGAGCAACTGGGTCAGCGTCTCGTGGAACGGGGCCACGAGGTGACGGTTTACTGCCGCTCGCACCATATAGATTACGCGGGCGCTACTTACAAGGGGATGCGATTAGTCAAGCTGCCGACCGTGGCTAATAAATACCTCGACACGATCGTCCACTCTTTCTTGTCGTCAATCCACGCTCTTCCCGAAAGATACGACATCGCGCTCTATTTCATCGCTGGAAATAGCCCGGTGACCTGGATACCGCGTCTGGTAGGTACAAGAACAATTCTAAATGTAGACGGTCTGGACTGGAAACGTGAGAAATGGCCCGAGTTTGCCAAGAAGTATATTCAGTTCGCTGAGTATTTAGCTACGAAGCTCCCGAACACGTACCTGACAGATTCACGTGTTGTGGAGAATTACTACCTGGAACGCTTCAATAGCCGCTCCACTTATATCCCCTACGGCTCGGATGTGACTATTCTGCCTCCCGGCGAAATGCTTGCGAAGTATAAACTGGAGCAGGGAGGCTATATACTCTTTGTCGGCCGCTTTGTGCCTGAAAATTGCATTCATCATCTGGTTGACGCATTTCGCGCTCTGGACACGGATCTAAAGTGTGTCATTGTGGGTGACTCTGCCTACGCCGAAGACTATGTGGCGTCTTTAAAGAAGGGTGGCGAGGGAGACCCCCGGATTATTTTTACGGGATATGTCTTTGGCAATGGCTACCATGAACTAGGCTCCAATGCCTCTATATTTGTCGAGACTTCGGGCGTGGGGGGCACGCATCCGGCGCTGGTGGAGGCGATGGCATTTGGGAATTGTGTCGTTGTCCATGACACGCCGGAGAACCTGGAAACGATTGGAGATGCCGGCTTCTCTTACAATGGGCAAGCGGGCGCTCCTGCCTTGAAAGAAGTTTTGCAGCAACTGGTCTCAGACCCGGATCTTGTAGCCGAATATGGTGAGCGTGCTCGCGAATATGCCCGGTCTCATTATGCCTGGGATGCAGTGACTGATGACTATGAACGGCTTTTTCAGCAGACCTTACTCTGACAAAGAGGCGAAGCAGCCACTTCAAACTCGCCCATAATGTCTAAGTCCTGGTCGTCCTATTCCAGCTTAGGACAAACTGCCGGCAAGCCGTTGTTTGCCAACACCCCCGGATAAAATTGCTGCGCATAATGAAAGATATCGGCCAATGACAGCGTCTTCCACACCGGCCCTTTCAAATTGACCAGATCGCTGCCGATGGCTTTAGTCAGCCGCATTTCGCCCAGCAGCAGGCAATGGAGTGTATCGGCCGTCAGCCCGACCTCGATGGTCGGTTTCAGGCTTGCCGGCCCGTAAGCCAATTGCACCGGCGCGCGACGGGCGTCGATGGTGATTGACGCTGTGGGTTGCGTACATTGAAAGGTGATCGCCAGCGATGCTTTCAGCAAGGCATCGGCCGCCTTGGGGTCGTGGGACTCGATGATTCCGAATAAAGACTGGAAGCACCGATAGAGCTGGGCATCATTGGCGTAGATGGGCATCGACTGGATCCTTGGGCGGGTGGCGGCCGGCCTTATTCCGGGGCTTGCTCCTCGCCCGCATCACTCAGGCGCTGTTTTAGCTGCTCAGCCTGAAATTGCAGTGAATAGGTGATCATGTACCAGACGCCCTTCCACGTGTCCGGGTCCAAAAGGTCTTCGCGTGTTGCCCCTTGGAATGTGCCTAGAATCTGTTTGGCGAATTCGGGTGTGAGGCGGTCCAAACTTGACTTGCCCAAACGCCACAGACGGCCGGGCTGGATAGGTTCGGGCACCACGTGGTTGATGGTCTCCGTGACTTTGCCGCGCATCTGGTCGGCCTGGAAGCGGGCGGAATAGGTCATCATGTAGGCCAGACCTTTCCATGTTTCCAGGTCGAGCAGGTCTTCGGCCGACATTCCCTGGAAATTGCGCAACACATCGAGCTGCATCTCCGGCGTCAGCTTCTGCGCATTGTCTTTCACCATAGCCAGCAGACGGGACGGGGAATACGGCGACTCATCACTACCCTGCTTGCTGTCGACCATCGCCTGCAATTCACTGATGCGCACATTCAGGTCATCGACGACGCCTTGCAATACTGCGGCATCAGATTCCTCGGTCGTGGCGCTGCTTTCCGAACGGCTGGAGGGGAATGCTGCATGCAGTCCCTGATCGCGAAATTTGCGGATGATATAAGCGACCTGCCCCTCGGTCATCCCGTGGGCGGCGGCGGCGTTGGCCTGGCTTTCGCCGGCGGCGACGGTCAACAAGGCGCCGGCCCGCTGCCCCTCGATATCCTGCCGCGTGGCTGCTATTTGTTCCAGCGCCGACTTTTCGCCGGCCGACAGGAATGATTGATTGACGGTCATGGTGTTTCCTCGTGAATTCCGTAATTGACAGACTCCCGTCATTATATCGAAACTGTTGGCGATGCGTCACCTTTGATTAAGCTATCGTCCGCGAACACACCCTTTCCTTGTATCAATCGTCGGATCGGCGCCGCCGATCGGGCGATCTTGTCGCATGCCGGCAAGGACCTGCTAGCGGGAGCCTCTGTTTGACAGTCAATCCTCGTCTATGATAGTATTCACAATAATGATGCATTGCGTCATGATGGAGCCGACATCCCTACAATCCATTCGCTGACCGGGAATTGTCAGGCTCCGGTAAGCAGGTGATCAGGAGTAAATTCAATGACGGACCAAATTGAAATTACGGAAGAGCTTACAGAATCCACCAACACGTTTCTCTACGGACTGCGCCGGGTGTTGATGGCCGGGATAGGGGCGGTCGCCCTGACCCAGGAACAGATCGAGGATTTCCTCAACAAGCTGGTGGAGCGGGGTGAGATCGCCGACGGTGACGCCCGCAAGCTCCTCATCGATGTGCTGGATCGTCGCAAAAATATAGTGCATGGCAGCACCAAAAAGGCTGAAGAAGAGTACGAGAAGCGCATGGAAGGTCTCCTGTCGCGAATGAATATCCCTACAAAGGGCGAGATCAAGACACTAGGCGAGAAAATTGCCGAACTGGGTGAAAAGGTCGATGAGTTGAATCGCCAGCGCCGTGCATAGCGGCCGACTCAGCCCTATTAGCCGGAACTCCCCGGCCCAAAGATCTCTCCGCTCTTATCTCGTCCGCGCTCTCTATCAGAGGTTCTGCGCGTTGGCATCCCTACCTTATCGCCATATAATAGATAGAGCACTAAGAAATGTCACACACTTCCCAGGCGCATCTCCGACAAATCTTTGCATCTGTGTCATCTGTGGACGTTTTCTGCATAAGTTAAAATCCGGACTAGCTATATGCCCGTTATTAAGAGATACCCGAATCGCAAGCTCTACGATACCGATGCCAAACGCTATATCACGCTGAACGAAATAGCGTCGCTCATTCGGGGCGGGCAAGAGGTGATCGTGATGGATCATGCGACGGACGAGGACCTAACGGCCGTCGTCCTGACGCAGATTATCTTCGAGCAAGAGAAGCTCCAGAAAGGGTTCCTGCCCAAGTCCGTCCTGACGAATCTGGTGCGGGCGGGCGGCGATACGCTGGGCACGCTGCGCCGGGGCTTATCGCTGCCGCTGGACTTGTGGCGCCACGTGGACGAAGAGATCGACCGCCGGGTGCAAGCCCTCATCAACAAGGGCGAGCTCGCCAAGGAAGAAGGATTGCGCTTGCGGGAAAAGCTGCTATCCCCCATGTTTGCCGCCCCCGAGACGCATCAGCCGGACGAGCAGCAGCTGGAGCGTATGCTCAGCGACCACGACGTGCCGACCCGTGGCGAACTTGAACGACTCAACACCCAGATAGAAGTTCTCTCGGCCAAGCTGGAAATGGTGCTAACGCAGGTTGACAATGGGGAACCACAGGCCTAAAAGGTTGGTGGCGGTGGCCCGTATCCCTCCAGTTAGAGAAGGCAGCTACAGATTGCGCAGATATTTAGAGACGCACCCGAGAAGTTTGTGGCATTTCTAAGCACTTTATCGATTAGCCACTTATTTGCCAGATGATTACCCTCAACGGCACTATCGAGCGCAGGTTTTATTTTCCGGCCGATCCTCTGCTGACCCTGATTTATTTTAGTGACCTGAGCCGGGTCACTTATTTGTTGCCCCATATCACCGTCGTTGAGGCTTTCTCGGCCGACAAGGTGCGCATCCGCTACCAGACAGTCGAATTGGGGGCTTATACCATTAATATCATCTGCGATCTGGATGGTCGTGTGATTGTCGAGAGCAACGAGATCCACATTGGCCCGCTGGCCGACGGCGCGACCGTGGCTCGCGAAGCGACGTTGAACGCCACGACGGGCTATGGATACTACACCAGTTCGGCCAAAATGTTCCCGGAAGAGGGGGGCACGGCAATCGACTATCGGTTCCAGTTCACCGCGGAGTTGCTGCGGCCGCGCGGTCTGCGGATGATGCCCAAGCGGGTCGTCGACCGTATTGTGCAGAGTATTTCTCTGGGGCGCGTCGAAGAGATCGCCGAGGGTTTCATGGAAAACGCCATCGCGGCCTTCGATGCCTGGCGCGCCGACCAGCCACACGACCTGATTGACCAATGGCTGGCCGCGCGGGAAAGCGAGCCGGCCATCTAGCCCGCGCTGGTCTGTCGCCACAAGGTGGGAGTGAGATGAAAATCAGCGGACAGGAAACCTATGCCGTCGGTCGGGAAATACTGTGGGCAATGCTGCATGATCCGGTCATCCTCCCGCGTCTCTTGCCCGGCTGTCAATCTCTCGACGTCACCTCAGCCGATCAATTTCGCGGAACCATCACCATTCGCATTGGGCAAGTGATAGAGACGTTCGAAGGCGACCTGGCGCTGGAGCAACTGGCGCCGCCTCGGAGTTTCAACTTCCATGCCGAAGGACGAAACCCCGACGGCGCGTTGCGTTGCTGGGGACGAATCTCATTACAGGCCGAAGACCCCGATTCCACGACGCTGCTCTACGAAGCCGAATTCGATGTCGACGGCCGCCCGGCGCAGGTATCCTCGCGCATGCACCGAACGATCGCGCAGTCTTTCGCTCGCCGCAGCCTGGAAGCGCTACAAAAACAAGTGGACATTCGCACACGCGTCTATACCACGACCACCGAGCGGCAACCCGCGAACGCACCCAAATTAGGCCAGTCGACGGCCGCCGTCGACAGGCTGGTCATGCGTCAGCGACTCATGGCTGTGCTCTTGATGGTGCTGAGTCTGCTGTGGGTGCGGAAGCGCCTCGACCGCCAGCAAACGCGCCTCTGAGAAACCTGTTTCATCTGTGAAATCTGTGGATACTTGCTCTGTGAGCGACGCCGACCTGCTTCCCTCAATCCCCAAAGCTTTACCTGACCTTTCGGTCGCTATTCAACCCACACGCCGGGGGCCGCTGGGCGTGCTCGATTCGGGCGTGGGTGGCCTCTCGGTTCTGGTTCATTTATGCCGCCGTTTGCCGGCGGAAAGTATGCTCTATTTCGCTGATCAGGCCCACATTCCCTATGGCCCGCGGTCGCCGGAGCAGCTCCGCGAGTTCACGGCCGAGATCACCAGTTTTCTGCTGCGCGGTGGGGCGAAGACAATTGTCGTGGCCTGCAATACAGCGACCGCTGCGGCGCTGGACTATTTGCGGCAGCAATTTCCGACGATCCCGTTTGTCGGCATGGAGCCGGCCGTCAAACCGGCAGCCCAGACGACCCGCAGCGGTAAGGTCGGCGTGCTGGCCACGCCCAGCACGCTGAACAGTCATCGCTATGCCGGTCTGATGTCCCGCTATGCGGCCGGCATTCAGGTGTATGAGGACCCTTGCAACGGGCTGGTACAACTGATCGAGGCCGGCGCAATTGACGCGCCGGAGACGCGCGTCCTGCTCCACCACGTGGTCGATCCCATGCTGGCAGCCGGGGTCGATACGCTGGTGCTGGGCTGCACCCACTATCCGTTCGTCCGTCGCCTGTTGGCAGAGGTCGCCGGCCCCGACGTGGCGATAATCGATCCGGCTCCGGCTGTTGCCCGCCACACGCAGTTTGTGTTACAACAACATCAATTGGCCGTCGCGCCGGACGGGCCGCAAGGCAGCCGGCGCTGCTTCACCAGTGGTAGTCCGCAACAACTGGAAGCGATGGCGGCGCTCATGCTGGATGGTGACTGTCCGGCCGAACACGTACATTGGCGAAATAATCGGCTGCTTGGCGCTCCCTGACCGCGCCCTGCCGGACGCGGCGCATGAATAGACGACGGAACCCCGCTCGCTGGCGAGCCATCGAAGCCCGATTGAGCCGGGAGAGCACTATTTGGCTGGCAACGGTGCGCGGTGATGGGCGTCCCCACCTGGTTCCCCTGTGGTATGTCTGGAACGATAACAAGCTATACATTTGTACCGGCCGCGAAACGCAGAAATTCGCCAATATGGTCACTAATCAGAATGTGGCCCTGGCCCTGACGGATAGCGCCAACGTCGTCATGATCGAGGGCGAGGCCCACACCGCCGGACAAGCCGTTATCGATGCGTTGGCCGAACACTTCTATCACAAGTACGAATGGGATTTCCGCTATGACGAAACGGCCGATTGGCGCCTGATCGAAATCACGCCCTATAAAATCATGGCCTGGGGCGACGGCTACGACTCACAGGAAGGAATTCGCGTATTGTGAGTAGGGTCAATGGCCGAAAAGAAGAGCGGAGCGCGGTTGAATGACAGGGCGTCCGCGCGGCCGAAGTCTAACGTGAATCCAATCATTGGCGGCTATAATTACAAGTTGGCGAACCGGAATGAACGCCTGTTTGTCACGTGGAATTATTGGAATGAAGAGATTACTGAACGAAGGACAATAGCTACATGCGATTTGATCGTTTTACGGAACGCGCCCAGGATGCGGCCACCCGCGCCTATGAGATCGTGCGCCGCTATGGGCACACTCAGGTGGATACCGAACACGTCTTCCTGGCTTTGCTGGAACAACAAGATGGAGCCGTCCCACAAATCTTGACGGCATTGAACGTCGACGGTGCGGCGATGATCGACCGGCTGGATGCCGAACTGCGCTCCAGCCCCAAGGTGTCGGTCTACGGTGGGGGCGTGGGGCAGGTCTTCTATACGCCGCGCATCCGCACCGTTCTGGAGCTATCCCAGGGCGAGGCCAATCGTCTCAAGGACGAATATATTTCCACCGAGCACATCTTTCTGGCCATTCTGAGCGAGCGCAACACGTCATCGGCGCGCATCGTCCAGGAATACGGCATCACCCGCGAACGGGTGCTGGAGGCGATCAAGGAGATTCGCGGCGGCCAACGGGTGACCAATCGGCAGGCCGAGAGCCGCTATCGCACGCTGGAGAAATACAGCCGTGACCTGACGCAGATGGCCCGCGACGGCCATCTCGACCCGGTCATCGGCCGCGACGCCGAAATTCTGCGGATCATTCAAGTGCTGAGCCGGCGCACGAAAAACAATCCTGTCCTCATCGGTGAGGCGGGCGTGGGCAAGACAGCTATCGTCGAGGGTCTGGCGCAAAAGATCATCGTCAGCGATGTGCCGGAGAACCTGCTTAATAAGCGCGTTGTGGCTCTCGACCTGGGGGCGATGATCGCCGGCAGCCGCTTCCGGGGCGAGTTTGAAGAGCGCCTGAAGGCGGCGATGGAAGAGATTCAGCGCGCCCAGGGCGAAATCATCCTATTCATCGATGAACTCCATACCGTCGTCGGTGCAGGTTCGGCCCAGGGGGCTATGGACGCCAGCAACATGCTCAAGCCGGCGCTGGCGCGCGGCGAATTGCAGTGTGTCGGGGCAACGACCCTGGACGAATATCGCCAATATATCGAGCGCGATTCCGCGCTGGAGCGCCGCTTTGCGCCGGTGTTCGTCGATGAGCCGACGCCTGAAGATACGATTGAAATGCTCCAGGGCCTGCGTGAGCGCTATGAGATTCATCATGGCGTCGAGTTTTCCGACGATGCCCTCGTGGCCGCGGTCAAGTTGTCGGTCCGCTACGTGACCGACCGCCGGCTGCCCGACAAGGCTATCGACCTGATGGATGAGGCCGCCGCCAAGCTGCGCGTGGCGCTCCACATGCTGCCGCCCGATCTGAAGAAGTTGAAAACGGAGATCGATCAGCTCCTGATTGGCGAAGAGGAGGCCAGCGCCGCGCGTGACTACGAAAAGGCCCAGATCAGCAAGGCCGATCGCTTGCGCCTGGAGACCGAATTCAATGAGGCGCGCGTCGCCTGGCAGAGCGAGCAGAAGCTGGACGAGATCGTCGATGAACATGACGTGGCCGAGGTCATCTCATCCTGGACGGGCATCCCGATTTCGCAAATGCTGGAGACCCAGGCCGTTAAGCTGCTGCACATGGAAGAACGCTTGCACGAGCGGATTGTCGGTCAGGAACGAGCCATTGCCGCCCTGTCCGATGCCATTCGCCGCAGTCGTTCTGGGATGAGCGATCCGCGCCGACCGATCGGCTCGTTCATCTTCCTGGGCAGTTCCGGCGTCGGCAAGACCGAGTTGGCCAAGGCGCTGGCCGAGTTCCTGTTCGATGACGAGGACGCCCTGATCCGCGTCGATATGAGCGAATATCGCGAGCAGCACACCGTCAGCCGTTTGTTTGGCGCGCCGCCCGGCTATGTGGGCTACGAGCAGGGGGGACAGCTCACCGAGCAGATTCGCCGCCGGCCCTACTCCGTGGTGCTGTTCGACGAGATCGAAAAGGCCCATCCCGATGTCTGGAACGCTTTGCTCCAATTGCTCGATGACGGCCGCCTGACCGACGGGCAAGGGCGCGTGGTCAACTTCCGCAATGCGGTCATTGTCATGACCAGTAACGTGGGCACGTCATTCGTCAGAAAGTCGGGCGCACTGGGTTTCGCCGGCATGGCTGCGGCCGAGCGGGAAGACCACAAGCGCATCGAAGAGGCGCTGAAGCAGACCTTCCGCCCGGAGTTCATTAACCGCATCGATGAGATCATCATCTTTGAGC
Source organism: Promineifilum sp. (assembly GCA_017983515.1). Lineage (GTDB taxonomy): Bacteria > Chloroflexota > Anaerolineae > Promineifilales > Promineifilaceae > Promineifilum. The sequence goes on from JAGOBF010000007.1 coordinate 48,681, forward strand.
CGTTGACCGAGGAAGATGTCATCGAGATCGTGAAGCTCCAGGTGAAAGATGTGCAGCTCCGATTGGCCGAGCATGGCAATCTGAGTATCGAACTGACCGAGCCGGCCGAGCGCTGGTTGGCCCAGCAGGGTCTCGACAAGGACTTCGGCGCGCGACCGCTCAAGCGAGCCATTCAGCGCTACGTCGAAAGTGCTCTATCCGTGCGCTTGTTGAAGGGCGAGTTCAAGTCCGGTGACCGCATTCGCATCGACGTCGCAGACGATGCCTTGAGCTTCACCTTGTTGGAGAGCGGGCCACTCCCTGCGGACCCGGCCGAGGAGGCCTTGGCTGAAAGCGCTGTGGAGGCTCTCGAATTATAGCTTGACCTTGAGGTCGTTAAATTAGCAGAAAAGTGGCAGGATTTATCCTGCCCTTTTCTTTTGGTGATGAAAGTGGCGCGCGGATCAGGTATCCCAACGCTGGCGGCGGTTTTGCTTGACGGTGCTGCGCCGTCGCTTGCCTTCCAGACGCGCCTGGCGCGCGCGGCGAGAGGGGCGCGTGGGCCGGCGCTCGGCTTGTTCGACGAGGGCGTCGGCCATCAGGTTCCGAAAGCGGTCAACAGCCGCGGCGCGATTCTGCCATTGACTGCGAGATTCGTGGACGTCGATGTGGAGCAGACCGCGCCCGTCGATGCGCGCCGCGAGCCGATCGAGTAACCGGACGCGTGTTCCCTCGTCCAGACTGGGCGAATTAGCCACGTCGAACAGCAGAGTTACCCGAGTGGCCGTCTTATTGACGTGTTGGCCGCCCGGCCCGCCGCCGGTCGAGAAGCGATACTGTAGCTCCGCCTCCGGCAACGACAGGTTCTCGTTGATGAAGATGACGTCCGAATCCATCATAGCAAATTCACCTGCGGCAAATTGTAGCGAGTGCACTAGTTGAGGACGAATTTTCGACCACGATAATGAGCCTGGCGCCTGGTGGCCAACTACTTCGATACGGCCGGCGGATATGTTAGGATTAACTGGAATACAGACTGCATGACAACATTGGCAGAAAGAACATTCGCGCTCATCTTCTTCCTGGACGGCGTTGGGCTAGGTCGGGCTGACCCGGAGGACAACCCCTTCGTCCTGGCAGCCATGCCTCATATGGCCCAACTGCTGGGGGAGGCGTGGTATGTGGCCGGCCGCGGTCGCATCACCACGGCGCGCGCCTCGCTCGTGCCGACGGACGCCAACCTAGGCGTAGACGGCCGCCCGCAGAGCGCGACCGGCCAGGCAGCCATCCTGACCGGCCGCAACGTGCCCCGCCTCGTCGGCCAACATTATGGCCCTAAGCCTAATCTGGCCGTCTCCGGCGTGATCGGCCGCGGCACGCTGTTCCACGAGGTGGTCGCCGCGGGTGGGTCGGCGGCTCTGATCACGCCCTATCCGGAGGGCTATTTCGAGGCGATAGAGAGCGGACGGCGGCTGCTGTCCTCCGTCCCGCTGTCGGCCGCCAAAGCCGGTGTAACCCTGATGGGGGTTGATGATCTGCGTGCCGGGCGAGCCGTCAGCCCCGACTTCACTGGGGCGGGCTGGCGGCAGCATCTGGGCTACGAGGATATGCCTCTACTCTCGCTGCCGGATGCGGGCCGGCGAATTGCCGCCGTCGCCGCGGGTTACGACTTTTCGTTCTTTGAGCACTGGCCTACGGATCAGATCGGCCATCGCGGCACGCTGGCTGATGCGTCGGCCCATCTGGAGGCAATTGACGCCGTATTGGGGGGCCTGCTGGAAGCTTGGGACGATTCGCGAGGCCTGCTCATCATCACCAGCGATCACGGCAACCTGGAAGAAAAGGGCCATCGGCAGCATACGCGAAACCCTGTGCCGACCATTCTTGTGGGGCGCGACCACGCCCGCCACGCGGCCGGCATTCACGATCTTACCGACATTGCCGGCGTAGTGCGGGATTGTTTGGCGCTCCGTACGCCCGACATGCCTCAGAACGGTAAGTAAATTGACATAAAGGACTTTATCAACATGCCTATTTCGTCTGAACATTTTCGCGATGCGTTACGCCACTTCCCTTCCGGCGTGACGGTTGTCACCATTAAGTCGCCCAACGTGGAAGCCGTCCACGGGTTGACCGTCTCGGCATTCGCTTCGGTCTCCCCCGACCCGCCGCTCATATTGATCGCGATTGACCACCGAACCAGCGCCCACGAGCTGCTGGAAAGAGCCGGCACCACTTTCGCCGTCAATATCCTGGGCCATGACCAAATGGAACTTTCCAACCGCTTTGCCTGGTTAAAGGATGAGGATCGCTTTGCTGAGGGGAATTGGGCCACGGCCGTAACCGGCGCGCCTATTCTCGAAAATGCCTTGGCCTGGCTGGACTGTACCGTCTATTCGCGTTTCCCGGCCGGCAGCCACACGATCTACATCGGCGAGGTGCAGGCCAGCGCTGTGACGCGCCCCGACGCCAAACCCCTGCTCTACTGGAATCGGGGCTATCGCAAGCTGATCGATAAATAACGACTAGTCGAGCTCGCCTTCGATGGCTTCCAGACCGACGGCCATCAAGTAGCCGCGGGCGCGTTCCGTCAACGGGTAACGATTGACAAGACGCCAGAAGTTAGGCCCATGATTGGCTTCGACGAGATGGGCCAGTTCGTGGACGAGCACATAATCGCGCACCCAGACCGGCATGGATGCCAGGCGATGGCTGAGCCGGATGGTGGCGTCTTCGGGCGTGCAACTACCGAAGCGACTATTTTGGTTGGTGACATAGCGAACAGAACGCCACGACAGACGGCCGTCGAAATACTTCTTGTTGAGTTCTCGCGCTCGTCTTTCCAGTGCTTCTTCGGTTGGCGGCACGGTTTGGCCGCGCTTGAGCATCCGTTTCTTAAGCCCTTCGATGATCGACGCCAACTCTTCGTCGCGGATAGCGGCCGGGGCGCGAATAATCAGGACGCCATCCTCCAGGCGCGCGCTGACGGTCTTGCGGCGCTGGGCGCTGCGGATAATCTGGACTGGCCAGTCCGGCGTGGGTTTCGAATCCTTCATGTAGGACGCCGATTGTAGCATCCTAGCCACCGACTACCACCCGTCTTACTCCCATCTGGCTAACGCGGCCGCCATCGTTCGTAATCTTCCGGCCGGTCGAGGTCGTAGAGAATGGCATCATCCCCAACCTCAACGAGCAGGACATCGTCGGGGTGACGCTGGAGCAGGACGCGGGGCGCAGTTTCCGGCGGCAGGGCCAGCAATTCCACAAAGTAGCGGCGGTCGATGATGACCGGATTTCCGCGCCGGCCGTCGAAGACGGGGGCGACGAGGCCATGAGGACGATGGGCATAGGCTTGGAGCAATGCATCGATCAGCTGCGCCGGAATGAGCGGCTGGTCGCCCAGCATGACCAGAGCGGCCTCGGCCGCCGGGGGCAGGGAGCCGATCGCTGCCTGAACAGAAGAGAGCATTCCCTTAGCATACGCTTGATTGAATAGAGTCGTGATGCCATGCCGGCTCGCCACGCCCTCGATTTCCGGGCGGTTGTGACCCGTTACCACGATCACATCCGACACGTTCGAGGCCGCCACGTGGGTAAGCGTTCGGCCCAGGACGGTCGTATCCTCCCACGGTAGGAGCAGCTTATTGCGCCCCATCCGGCGCGACTCCCCGGCGGCCAAAACGACGGCCGTCACCCGTCGCCACACTTCGCGCACCGGGTCGGCCGCGTGTAGCGTGCCCAGAACCACGCTGGAGACGCGCGGCTCTCGAAGTATCAACGCCGCCGCCTCGCGCGCCGCCGTCAACTGCTCGGCCGTTTCGATCTTGTTGATAAAAGGGATGATACGTGCCGTGGCCGGGACATTCTTCAGACCACCCGACGGATGCGTCAGCACGCGCGCCAATCCGGCAGGCGTCAGGCGGCCGTCTCTAACCGCCGGTTGCCCACTGGCCTGATCGTGTTTCTTGCTAATTCCTGATTGGTCATTGGCAATTATTCTTATCAGTTCTGGCCGGTGGGCCTCCACGTCGAGCGGCCCGGCCAGCGCGTCGATCCCGGCCACGGGGACGACCAGTGTCGCCTGCAACGGGATGACCGGCTCATGGTCGGCCGGGGCTTTCACCGGTCGCATGCGCGCGCCGTCGGCCTCAACCAGGACGAAATCGACGCCGGGCCGGGCCAGCAGGCGGGCGGGCAGGTCGGGAGGCACACCCAGCGCCTTATCCCCTTCGACACGGCCGACGACGAGACAACGGCCATGAGTATCCAACAGGTCATCCAGCGGGGATAGATCGCCGGCATAAACGACGGCCGGGGCAGGCCTCATCTGGGCGGTGAAGATGCGCGTGGTCGTGGTGAGAATCGTGCGGCCGGGCAACTCGGCGACCAGGGCGAACATCAGGCTGGTTTTGCCCCCGCCGCCGACGAAAGCCACCAGTTCCGGCCGCTCGCCAATGCCGAAGGCGTGGGACAATGTCCAGCGATCGGCCGTCATGGCGCAGGCGGAAGGCCGAAGCCGGGCGCGAACTGGGCGAGAAACTGGTCAAAAATCTCCGCATAGGCCGCCGGATCGGTGGTGATGCTGCGGCCGTGCGGCGCGCCCCAATCGGTCAGGCGCAGCATCGTGCGGCTGTGATCGCTGTTAGCATAGATGTCTTCCGAATGGCTGGGAACTGTGTACTCGTCGGTGAGCGAATGTATGAGCAGGACAGGCACTTGAATCTGAGTGATCGACCGCTCCGGCGCGACGGCCTGGACATCAAAGTGGGCGCGAAACTCGGCGATTCGCAGCGCTCCTGGCAGTAACAGCGGCGCGAGAGTCGGAAACATCTGGCGAGCCTGGAAGCCGAGAATCTCGTCCAATTCGCTGTAGGCTGAGTCCGCCCCAACGAAGGCGATATCGGGCGTCATGGGAGCCATTTGCAAGGCCGTGGCCGCGCCATAGGAAACGCCGAAGACGCCGATTTGTGACCGTTGCAGCCCGGTCCGGCCGGCGAACCAATCCAACGCGGCAAGGGCATCTTCCTTTTCGTAGTAGCCATAGGTATGGAATGCGGGTGTGCTGTCGCCGTGCCCGCGGTGGTCATAGGCCAGGATGTCGCAGCCCCGTTGCCAAAACAGCGGCGCCCAGTTCAAGACGTGGTAGCGAGTGCCGCGGAAGCCGTGGAGAAACATGACTCCGCAATCGCCTTGGCGCGGGTTCTCGAAAAGCCAGCCGGCCAGCGTCACCTCGCCGGCAGCGATGGTGATGTCTTCCGGCTCCGGCAGGCCGATTTCGGCTGGCGTGTCGCTCTCGGCCGCCGCGTCGGCCAGACTTTGCGTCGGCGCATCGAGAATAAGATCGGAAAAGAACCAGCCAGCCGCGGCGTAGGCCACGATGAGCAGACCGGCAACGATTAGAGCGATCCTTAGGCTTCGATGCTTAATCATAATGAGTTTACGCACGCCGCCACACGTTAAATCTATGGGTCGAGAGAATGATCAAGAACTCAGTTGCATGTTCGCCCGTGAACGTCATACTCCACCAGCCTTTACGCTTCTGCTTGGCCTTGCTGATGTCTTGCCAGGGCAATCAAGACGGCTTCCAGCACCCCGCCGCCAATGGCGAGCGCTTTATCCGAGATGGTAAAACAGGCGTCCATGTCATCGCGCGGATCGACGTCGCCGATTTTTAGTCCGGCGCGAACAGTTGTGTCCGGCGCGATGAGGCCGCGCACGACGCCTCTGAACGGCGCGGCGATTTCGCAACCCGCCACGTCGCCTATGATTTCCCCCTCGCGCACGCGCTCGCCGATTTCTTTGCGCCACGTCACGACGCCGGCGTCAGGCGCACGCAGCACCCGCTCTCGGCCCTTGCCGCCGACGAGGCCCGGCGTGCCCGTGTGGGGTTCGGCCGCGCCTTCCCAGATGACGCGGCCGAGCCGGTGGCCGCGGTTGGTCTCGATGACGGCGTGGCAATCTACTCCAGCGGTAAAGCCCGGCCCCAGGCCAATGACCAGCGGCGCCTGATCGATACGGGTATCGATATTGCGCTTGGCCATGCGGGCGTCGACCAAGACGAATGGCGAGGGGCGAGTAACGAGTGATGAGTTCAGAACCGTGGATAGATCGGGCGCGACGAGGACGGGAATGACGCCGGTTTGGGCCAGCGTCCATGCCTCGACGGAGGGTTCGGCCCGGACGGCGCGCAGGGTCTCAACGGTGATCTCGCCTTCCAGAACGGCCGTGGCCAGCGCCACCCGTCGACGGACGACCAAGGGGTGAGCCAATTCGGTCACGATGACCGGGAAGCCGGCGTGGTGGAGCCGGTAGGCCACGCCGGTGGCCAGGTCGCCGCCGCCGCGGAGGAGGATGGGGTGATGAGCGAAGCGCATAAATTACACTTTATGATGGGTCGCTATTCGATTGTTAGCTCTTTTAACCCCTCTACCACCTTCCACGGCAACAGCGGTATCGCATCAAACCACACTCCCGTCGCGTCGTGGAGGGCGGCGACCACGGCCGGGGCCAGGGGCATGAACGGCATCTCGGCCATGCCGCGCGCGCCCCACGGGCCGATGGGATCGGGGATTTCGACCAACACCGTGTCCACCTGCGCCGGGATGTCGCGAATGCCCGGGATGAGGTACTGACTCAGGTAGGGGGTGATGATGCGGCCGTCGCGCACTTGCAGGTTTTCCATCAGCGCGTAGCCGGCGGCCTGCACCACTGCCCCCTCGACCTGCCCCTCCACGTTGGTGCGGTTGATGACCTTGCCCACGTCGTCGGCGCACACGACCCGATCGACGTGGATGTGGCCTGTCTCGATATCGACGGTCAGTTCGACAACCTCGGCCACGTAACCGTAGCTGAAGTTAGGCATGCTGACGCCCGTCTCCGGGTCATACGGCTGGGTGGGCGGCGGCTTGTAGACAACGTGGGCAATGGAGGGGCGATCCTCGTCCGTCCATTTCGCCAGCGCCTCTTCGGCGGCCATGCGGATGGAGTTGCCGGCCATGAAGGTCATGCGCGAGGCGGACACGGAGCCGGAGTTACCGCTGCTGGCCGTGTCCGACAGGTCGAGTTCGACTCGCTCGACAGGCACGCCCACGGCCGCGGCGGCCATCTGCTTGAAAGCGGTGTGCGACCCCTGGCCGACTTCGGCCCCGGCGTGGCGCAGCACGACGCGCTCGATCTCCTTGCCGCCGTGCAACTCGATGATCGCCTCACATTTCTCCGGCGCGCCGAAGGAAAAGCCGACGTTCTTGAAGGCGCAGGCGAAGCCCCGGCCGCGCCGCAGACTACCGGGGTTGGCGGGCAAACTCTGGAAAAGAGACGACGGGCGACCGACGACGGCCGAGGCGCTTTCATTGGCCTGTGCTCTGTCGTCGTTCGTCCAGTCGGAGGCCGTCGCGCAGATTTCAATCACCTCGGCCATGCTGACGCCCAGCGGGATGGGCGTTTGCGTCGTCAGCAAGCTGCCCTCGCGCAGGACGTTCTTCAAACGAAATTCGACCGGGTCCATGTCCAGCGCCTTGGCCAGCTTATTCATCTGACATTCGGCGGCGAAGGCCCCCTGCGGCCCGCCGAAGCCCCGAAACGCGCCGCCGGGCACGTTGTTGGTCGTCACGGCGTAGCTGTCGACATGGGCGTTGGGAATCTCGTAGGGGCCGGTGACCATCAGATTGGCGTTGCCGAGCACCTTGGGGCTGGTGTAGGTATAGGCGCCGCTATCGAGGATGAGTTCGGCCTCGACGGCGGTGAGCCGGCCGTCGCGCGTCGCGCCCCACTTCGTCTTGATCCATGCCGGGTGGCGCTTGTGATGGCCGACAATGCTTTCTTCGCGCGACCAGATGATGCGCACCGGCCGGTCGATGCCGCGCTCACGCAAGCGCATGGCCGCCAGGCCGAGGACGATCTGCAACGACATATCCTCACGCCCGCCGAACGCTCCGCCGATGGCCGGATAGATAATGCGCACCTGATCGATCGGCAGCCCCAGAGAGTGGGCCACCTGTTCCTGATCTTCGTGCGCCCATTGCCCGCCGACCTCGACCGTCACGCGGCCTTCGTTGTCGATGCGGCCGACGCCGGCTTCCGGCTGGAGATAGGCGTGCTCCTGATAGGGCACGTAGTAGTTGCCCTCGATGACGACCTCGGCCGCTGCCCATCCCGCTTCCATGTCGCCCTTGCGAATCCTGTAGTGTTTCAGGACATTGCTGCCATGCCACGGATGGAGGACGAGATCGTCATTCATCGCTTCGTGGACGTCGGTCACAATGGGGCGTTGCTCCCATTCGATACGGATCAGGCGGCAGGCGTGGGCGGCGATGGCCTCGTTTTCGGCCACGACGACGGCCACGTGGTCGCCCTCCCACAGGCTGATGTCGCCATAAGGATTGTTGCTGCCGAGGCCGACGAATACCGGCTGGTCGGGCACACCCAGGCCATAACCGTTGGAGGGCACGTCCCTGGCTGTCAGGACGGCGACGACGCCAGGCAGAGCCTCGGCGGCGCTCGTGTCCATCGACAGCATCCGCGCGTGGGGCTGGCCGCTGAAGAGGACGCGGCCGTGCAGCAGGTTGGGCGGCGTCAGATCGCCGGGATAGTTCGCGTCGCCGGTGACCTTGCCACGAGCGTCGACGCGCTCGGTGACGCGAGCGCGTAAAATTTGGTCGGTCATAATGAAGTCCTTTTCAAAAATATCCATAGATCTCGCAGATTACACAGATTTTGAGCTTCCTCATCTGCGTAACCCGCGAAATCTGTGTTTTCTTGGCCTAGATCTTTTCGGCTGCTTCGTGGACAGCTTCGATAATTTTGTAATATCCCGTGCAACGGCACAGGTTGCCGGAGAAGGCTTGCTCAATGTGGGCTTGGTCGGGCGCGGGCTGTTCTTCCAAAAGCTTTGCCCCCGACATCAGGAAGCCGGGGATGCAGTAGCCACACTGAACGGCCCCGGTGTGGATGAAGGCGCGTTGGATGGGGTGGAGATCGCCGTTCCGCGCCAGCCCTTCGACGGTGACGATTTCCGCGCCGTGGGCGCGCGCCGCCGGCACGAGGCAAGCCATGACGGCCATGCCGTCGAGGTATACGGTGCACGCGCCGCATTCGCCCTCGGCACAGCCTTCTTTGGTTCCGGTGAGCAATCCTTCCTCGCGCAGCCAGCGCAGCAGCGTCTTCGCCATGCCCGGCGCGCTGATCAGCCGGCCGTTGACCGTGCTCTCGATAGGCGTGTCAGGGGCGAAACTGCCCGTGTACTGCGGGCCGGTCGGGAATACCCCGCCTGTGTCGCCCCACAGCATCACCGGCTCAGCCGGCCAGGTTTCTCGCTGGCGGCCGTCACGCAGGGCGAGCAGGGCACGGCGGGCCATTACCTCGACCATCTCAGTGCGATAGGCAGCCGGGCCGCGTACGTCGTCAATGGGTCTGGCCGCCGCGGCCACCAGCCCGGCGGCGACGGTGATCACGTCGTCGCTTAAGCGCTGGCCGATAAGATAAGACTCGGCCGCTTCGGCGTTGATGATCGTCGGGGCAACAGAACCGAGGGTGATACGGGCGCGACTGACGGTGAGGTCGTCGAACTCCATCACCGCCGCCAGGTGGACGACGGAGATGGCCTGCGCCCGACGTAAGCCGAGCTTGACGAAAATGCCACGCGCCGACGCCGGCAGAGGCTCAATCACGATGTCGACCAGCATTTCGTCCGGTTCCATGATGGTTTTGCGGACGCCCGTGTAAAACTCTTTCAACGCGATCATGCGCCAGCCGCGCGTGGAGGCCAAGATGACCTGCGCGTCGAGCGCCCGCAGCGCCGAGATGGTGTCGTTGGCCGGGCTAGCCGTCACCAGGTTGCCGGCGACAGTGCCTCGGTTGCGCAATTGCGGCGAGGCGATCTCCACGCAGGCTTGGGCCAGCGGCAGAGCATGGTTGACGATCAGGGGGGAGGCGACGACCTGATTGTGCGTCACCAGCGCGCCGAGATGAATGAGGCCATCGGCGTCGCGGCTGATCTCGTTCAGACCGGGGATGCGGGTGAGGTCGATGAGCGTGGTCAGGTCGGGGCGTTGGCCGCGCTCCATCTCCAGCAGCAGGTCGGTGCCGCCGGCGATCAGCCGGGCCGAACGGCCGTGTTGGGCCAGCAGGACAAGAGCGCTCTGGAGATCGGCCGGTATTTCATATCTTTCAAGGGTAGGGGGAATATGGTGACTAAACATAGTACTGATTGTTATGAGCATCGGTCTAAATGCCGACGCGGTGGTTATGGAGCGGTTTTTTCGGCCGCCTGGACAATGGATACGGGGCGGTCTTTGCCGCCGCGCTGAATCGTGATGATCTGGGCCATAATGCTGACAGCGATCTCATGCGGCGACTCGGCATTAAGTTCCAGCCCGATGGGAGATGTGACGCGGCCCAGCTTCTCGGACGGGAGGCCGTCGGCCGCCAACAGGCGTTTCGTCTCTTGCCAGCGACGGCGGCTGCCCATGACCCCGATGTAGGCCGCCGGGGTTTCCAGGGCCAAGGGCAACAATTGGCGGTCGAGCGTGACATTACGCGTGACGACGGCCAGATAAGTGCGCTCGTCTATCGTCGCTTGGGCGAACAGCTCGGCCGGCGGGCCACTCAGGACCACGTCGGCATCGGCCATATTCTCGCGGGTCGCCAGCTCCGCCCGGTCGTCCCAGGCCACGACCCGAAAGCCGAGCCACCGGCCGAGGCCGGCCAGGGCGCGGCCGACATGGCCGCAGCCGAGAATGAACAAGGTGTCCGGCGCGGAATAGGGTTCGACATAGATTTCGACGTTACCGCCGCACACGCCGGGGTCGCCGCGCTGCGGGTCGACCAGAGAATAGGGGATGACGCGCGGCCGGCCATCGCCGAGGGCGTCGCGCGCCGCGGCGGCCACGCGCGCTTCCATCTCGCCGCCGCCGACCGAGCCAAGGGTGCGACCGTCGCCGTAGATCAGCATCTTCGATCCGGCATGGCGGGGCACCGACCCCTGATCGCGAATGACGACGGCCAGAACAACCGGCTCGCGCCGCGTTTGGGCGGCCAAAAGCTCTTCCAGAATTTGTCGATCTTCGCCATTCATATCAATAAAGACCTGTCAGGTCGGTGGTTGCTACGGCCGCGCCAGACACCATTCCGACACCCAGGCCGTCTTGCCCGCGTCGTCGATGCGATAGAACGTGTGGGGGAAGGGCGTCGCTTCGGCGTTGAGCGGCGCGCCGTTGCGGGCGGCAATGAGTTCGCGCTGGCTCATCTCGAGCACCATGACGAGATTGCCCTCCAGGAAAAGCCGGTCGTGCAGGGTGACGGCCGGGCCGCCACTATTGCCCAGCACGACCCGCGTATCGTCGACTAACGCGCCGCACTGACCATGAGCAATACACTCGTCGGAGCAGGTGGTCTGTACTTGCTCACTCAGGGCATACTGCGTCGCCTCCGCCTCACCACAGGCCGTCAGCAAACAGACCATAAGGATGATCAGGATAGAGAGGGCGAGCACGGGGCGATTGAGGATCATATCTGCCCCTAGTTTACCAAAACTTTGGAAATGGGTTCAATCAAAAAAGGCCGCGGCGAAGAATCTGCTTCGCCGCGGCCAACTCAAGGGAACCGTTTATTCGGTCTACTCTGTAATGGTGAAGATCGCGCCCTCTGACCGTCCGAAGACCTCCGGGAAGTAATCCTCACGGGCCGTCGCCGGCATCACTTGATAGACGCCGGGGATATTCGGCTGCAAGAAGTACGAATACTGGTAGGTCCCGGCCGGTAGGAACTGGCTCAGGAAGACGACCTTCTCGTCGCGGTACTGGATGTTGTCGAAGTACCACCAGCCCCAGAAGCCGCGGCCGTATTCGCCCTCGGCGGGGACGATGCCGCCCTCTCGGCCGGATTCGCTGGTCAGCAAGTTCGGGTCGATGGCATCCGTGCCCGCCGGGATGGGATCCTCGAGGAGGACGTAGACGCGGTCGTTGGGCACGATGACCGTCAGCTCGACGCGCACGCGTTCGCCGGCGGTGATGCTGTCGATGGGTTCGCACGTTTCCGTCTCGGCCTCACAGGCAGCATCGTAGTAGCGGCGCTCGACGGTGAAGCCGCGACTGATCGGGTCGAGATTTTCGACGGCGATGGCACTGTTGAGGCGCAGAGTGTAGTAGAGGCGGCCGTCGCCCTCGCCGCGCTGGAAGTCGAAGAAGTTGGTGTCGCCGGTCAATAGCTCGCTGACCGGGATGGCAACGTCCTGGGTCGTGGTGGCGTCGTCGGGCGCGAAGGAACCGGACGCCCGCGAAGTCAGATTGACCAGCAAATCATAGGCGTAGTCGGGTTCCAGTTCGCCGGATGTGACCATCCAGTCGCTCAGCGCCGACACGCTCCAGGCTGTGGCGTGCCGGGTGGGCCATGTCTCGGCCGTGCGGGCAACCATTAGCCAGCGCACGGCGGGCGGCAGCAATGGGCTGTCCGGTTGCAGTTGTGACAGGGCTTGAACGATCATCGCCGTGCCGCGAATGTCGCTGCTCAGGTTGAAGAAGTCCTGTTCGGCGTCTTCCCAATGAGCGCCGGTGGCGCTCATGATCACTTCGTCGTTCAGGTCGGCCAGCAGCGCGTCGCTGTCCTCGCCCGCCACGCCGGAGGCGTCATAGGCCATCGCCAGGAGGGCCTTGGCATACGGGTCCAGCAGCGCGCGGTGCTCGGCCACCATCTCGTCGGCGTTATCCACGACGTCGTCGCCGGCAACAGCCATGACGTAGAGGAAGAACGCCTGACGGTTGGCCTCCGAAGCGTCCCCCAGACCGTTGACCGGCTGCAGTTGCTGGGCCACGTACTCCGCGCCGCTTTCCAGTACGGCCGCATCCACCTCGTAGTCGAGTTCAACCGCCCGTGTGAGACTCAGCAACGACTGCGCGCTGATCCAGGGATCGCTGCTGCTGCTGAAGCACCAGCCCCAGCCGCCGTCGTCCTTCTGCAGGGCGGCCAGCTTGGCGACGTCACTCTCGTTTTGCGCGGCCAGTTGCGCCGCCAAAGCTTCGTTGTCGAGTGCCAACTCGCGAATGGCCGCCTCGACGGCTGTGTTGTGCAGCAGCCGGTCAGCCAGCGTGCTGGAGCACTCGATGAACGGCATAATCGGGTCATTGACGATGTCGAACGATTCGATGATGGCCGCGGCCAGCGAGGGCTGGAGCCTGACCAGCGCTTCGCCGTGCTGCGTGTCCACGCCCTGGGGCAGGACCAGCGCCTCGACGCGCCGCCCGGCCGCATCCAGTTCGCCGGCGGTGGCGACGAAGTCGCGGCCGTCGTAGCGATAGATCGGCAGCAGCGCGTCCGGCCCGAAGCCTATCGTAGGCTTGCTGGCGTCGCTGAAGTCGCCGCCCGTGACGCGGAAGGTGATGTCGGCCGTGGGCAAGTCTTGCACGGTAACCGGCCACGTCACCTGGACACGGCCATCGGCCGGCACGGTGACCGTTTGTTCGGCGTCGCCGTCGAGCGTCAGACCCAGCGCCTCCAGGCTGACCGTGGCCTCGATGTCAGCGTCGGTGTTGTTGTTGACGTTGGCCCCCAGCGACAGGGTATCGCCAACGGTGAAGAAGCGCGGCGTCACCGGCCGGATGATGAGCGGCAAGCGGGCCAGGATGTCGGCGTCGCCTTGCCCGACGCGCGTATCGGTCGTGGCCGCTTTGCTGTGCATTCGCCAGGTCGTGACGTTGTCCGGCAGCGGCACCTCGACCGAAACGCGGCCGTTGTCGTCGGTCATTACCTTGGCTTCCCAGTAGGCGGTGTCCTTAAAGTCACGGCGGACACCGTCATCTTCGCCTTGCAGGCGCAGGGAGTCCATGCTTACATCGCCGCCGCCGCCGCCCATGCCGCCGCCGCCGGCTAGAGGTTCCTCGATCTCCAGTCCTTCGCCGGTGATCAGCAGGCCCGAGCCGACGCTGCTACGCATTGGCTGGCGAGCGTAGAAGGCCTCCAGGATAGGCGGCGCATTGTCTTCTTTCAGTGACAACACGGCCACATCGACCAGGGCCAACGATACTTCGGCCTGCACCGGATTGCCCGCCTGGTCGGTCACGGCTACGTCGAAGGTGGCCGTGTCGCCCGGCGCGTACTCCGCGGCACCCGGCGTGATGGCGACGTCGAGATCAAACTGATCGGGCGGCACCACCAGTTCAACGAAGCCGATGCGGATGTCGGCGTAGGGGAAGTTGGGGTCATCGGGATTCACCGGCTTGACCGCGGCCACAGTCACGTGGACGTTGGGCGCGAATGCGTCGGTAATGGGTATCTCCAGAATCTGACTGCCGTTGACCGTCACCACCTGTTGGTCGATGAGATTGCCGCGCTCGATGGTCAGCCAGGCATTGACCGGCTGGGCGAAGGGCGACTGCACCAGAATCTGAGCCGTCTCGCCGACTTGGTACTCGCGCTTGTCGGCCGTCAATTCCATCGACCGCAAGTTGGGATCCGTGCGCCAGCCGGCGAAGTTTTCATCGGCCGACCAAATCGACAGGCTGCTCATCTGCTCGCGGCCGCCGTCGTCGGTGACGGTGGCGACGGCCAGGAACGTGCCGCCAGAGGCGGGCGTAAAGGCCACGGTGGCCTCGCCGTCGGCATTGGTCGTCACGGCCTCGCGGCTGACCTCGGTATCGACCGGCGTCCAGACAGTGGAGCGTATGCCGGCTTCGGTCGTGCGCTCGCTCTCCCAGTCGCGCTGGTAGAAGACGACTTCGACCGACTGATTGGCGACCGGCTCGCCGGCCCAATCTACCGTCAACACGTCGATGGTTGTCTCGCTGCCGGCATCGATCACGTAGCCCTGTGCGTGCAAGCCGACGTAGACGTCGGCGGCGTGGAAGGTGACGTCGGTGCGGCCGCTGACCGGGAACTCGCCCAGCCCGCCTACCGTCGCCTCGACGGTGACCGTCTGGCTGCTCGCAGGCGCCTCGGCCAGCATGTCGGCCGGCAGCGGGATGGTGACGTTGCCCGACGCATCGGTTTCGGCCTCGCCCGAAGAGATGAAGCTCGATCCGTCGAAGCCGCCAAACGGGCCGGTGGGTGTGTAGTTGAAATCGCCCTGATCGCCGAAGGCGTAGGTGGGGTGGGCTTCGAAGACCGGCGCGAACTCGATCCGATTGATATTCCAGTTGACCGGCAGGCCGCCGGCCGAGCCGCCGAATAGATAGGTGGCGTTGACGGTGACCTGGGTCGTCTCACCGCGCAACAGTTCGGCCCGGTCCGGCGTCACCGTCACCAGGAACTGGGGCGCGCGGTATTCGGCCACGGTGAAGGAGCGGCTGGAAAGCCAATAGTCGCCGGTGACGTTGAACGAATACGTGCCCAGCCCCATGTCGTCATTGATGACGAACTCGCCGCTGAAGACGCCATCCTCGTCGAGCGTGACGTCGAAGGTATCGCTGAAGGACTCCTCGCCGAAGACGAAGCTGGGATTGACGGAAATCTCCAGCGATTCGACGTCGGGCAAGGCATAACGCCCAAAGTCGGTGTCGCGGACGATGCCCTTGAAGTACACCGTGTCGCCCGGCCGGTAGATGGGCCGGTCGGTGTAGATGTAGGCGTAGATGGCCTGCTCCGGGCTGGTGTCGTTGTTAATGCCCATCTGCCACGGGTTGACGTTGCCCGTCCAGAAAGTGGTGGCCACGCCGAAGCCGGCCGCGCCGGGTTCGTTGCTGACGACCATCACGCCGTCGAGATAATCACTGTTGACTTCGTAATCGAACCGCGCAAAGCCGTCGGCGTCGGTTACGGCCGTGCCGGCCTGCTCGCCGTCGCGGCGGTAAAGCGTTAGATTGAGGCCGCTCAACGGCTCGCCCGTGGCCAAATCGGTCGCCCAGGCGTGTGTCTCGCCAAACATCTCTTTGACAACCAGGTTGGTGTCGGCGACGATCAGCAGAACATTTCGGTTTTGCCACCAAGCGGAGTCGGCGTCGAGTTCGGGCGCGTTCACCCGTAGCTCATAGATGCCCGTTGGCAGCACACCGCCGCCGGCCAGTTCGACCGTCTCGACGCCCAGCTCATCGCCGGACGGATCGACCGGTATGGTTGTTTCGAAGATGGGATCGCCGCTGGGCGGCCGCTCGTTCAGCTGGTAGGCATTAAAGACGATGTCGGAATTGACGCCGGCTTCATAGAGGGCCACGTTCAGCTCACTAACTTTGCGGTGCATGACCTGTATGTTGGTGGGAAAGCTGGTGCTCAACTGCGCGTTCTGGCTGGGCAGGTTGAACGCCGCCAGCGGCGGGACGGGCGCGCTGCGAAAGCTGAAGGTGTAATCGTCGCCCAACGTATTGCCATAGGGATCGGCGGCCGTGCCGGGCACGGTGACCGTGTAATCAGTTTCCGGCTCCAGGGTAAACTGAAGGAAGACCGAATAGCCTTCGTCCCACTGGTTGATGAAATAATCGACGTCGCCGGGATCAGGCGAAACGACGATCTGGTCTTCGAGGGTCTCGTCGTTCATCGGCGAGGCAAAGTCGATACTGACGCCATTCTGCCAGATGTCGGCTGTGGCGCCGTCGGGCGGCTGGGTGCTGATAACTGCCGGGAAGGGTATGGTGGTGAAGGTGCTGGTGTGGTCGCCCGACATCGTGGCCGCGCCGTTGGCCGAAGCGGCCGAAGCAGCAATCGTCAGCGTATAGGGTGTTCCCAGCGGTAGGGTTTCCGCCGGCGTCAGGACGGCCAGGCGGTCTTCGTCTTGCCAATCAAAATCGAGCGAGACGACCGCGCCGTCGTCGGCCGTCAGGCTGGTTGCCGCCTCAACCGAGGCCGTATCCATAGGCATATTGAAGGTGACGCTGATCGTCGCCGATGGAACTACGCGCACCTGCTCATTTTCTGGTTCCACCGTGACTACGTCGGGCCGGACGGTGGTGAAGCGCCACGTCGGCGCGTCTTCCAGCGGGCTGCCGGTCATGTCGGTCAGACCCGGATCGACGCTGACCGTGTAGGTGGTCGCGCCGGCGAATGCCGGATCGGGGATAAAGCGATAGATACTCGTCGACGTCCATTCGCCCGTGCCTTCGATGGGTGGGTCGAAGGTCAGCGGCTGGGGCAGACCGGCCTGCTCGCCGGAACTGACGAGAGGCACGACGGGCTTGTCGAAGACGACGGTGACGATGCCGTCGGTCTGGACGGCATTAGCGTTATCGGCCGGTATCGTTTGCGTCACGCGCAGCGGGCCGGTGACCTGTACGGCGAACTCGACCGGCTCCTGAAGGGGCTGGCCGTTGACGGCACTGGCCGTGTCGGCGATGCGTACCTGGTAAGCCTGGCCCAGCTCCAGCGAGTCGTCGGGGGTGAAGACGGCCGTGTCCGGTTCCGGCCAGCTCAGTTGGCCTTCAACCGGTGGGTCAAGCGTGAAAGCAGCCGCCACCGATGTCTGATCCATGGGTTGGTCGAAGCGCACCGTGATGGGCGTGTCGAGGGCCACTTCCTGGCCCGGCAACGGGTCACTGGCAATGACTTGCGGCGGCCAGTCGATGGCCTCGACGGGTACGGGCTTCGCGGTCACAATTTCGGCCGTTGCTTGCGGTTCGGCTGTGGCTGGCTCGGTCGTCTCGGCCGGTTCGGTCGGTTGGCTGGCCGCGGTGGCGG
This sequence comes from Promineifilum sp., assembly GCA_017983515.1. Classification (GTDB taxonomy): domain Bacteria; phylum Chloroflexota; class Anaerolineae; order Promineifilales; family Promineifilaceae; genus Promineifilum. The sequence goes on from JAGOBF010000007.1 coordinate 66,249, forward strand.
CCGTCGTCGGCAGGGCTTCCGGCTGCCCCCGACGGCAGGCGGCCAGGACCAACAGGGAAGCCAAAAGGATGAACAAAAGGTGGGTGAATTTTCGCGAAAACATGGATTGACCCTCTCGTAATTACGGGCAGTTGGGCAGCCGAAGAAGGCTGCCAATATTGACCAACGCGGCAATCAGCTCGGCCGCGAGCGCTATTATTAGAAAGGACGATAAACCTTGGGCGTTGGTTCCACGTAGCATACAGCTTGGGCAGTCCGCTCTCTAGTGGCCGGTCATTTGGGTGGCAAGTTGACGACAAGGAATATCGTCCGACCGATCATCATTGTACCATAGAATTGACCGGGTTTACTGGGGGTGAGAAAACCACCGGAGCCTTCGACCAATCGGCGGCGGGGAGCCGATTTAGAAAGCGGCGTTACAGAGATCGGGCCATTACTGAAAAGCCCTGGCAGGTAGAAGCGGATCGTGGTCGATTGCCGGCCGCTTGGGTACAATGCGCCCGGCAATAGCCTATTCATTATGGATGAATCTGAACAATGGATGCGTTTGGCCTTGGCCGAGGCCGAGAAGGCGCTGTCGTTGGGCGAGGTACCGGTCGGGGCCGTGGCCGTGCTCGACGGTCAGGTAATCGGCGTGGGCTTCAATCGCAAGGAAAGCGATCAGGACCCCACCGCCCACGCCGAAATGATCGCCTTGCGCGCTGCTGCGGCGTGGCTGGACAACTGGCGGCTGATCGGTGTGACGCTCTACTGCACGCTGGAGCCGTGCCCGATGTGTGCCGGAGCGATGATCCAGGGGCGGCTGTCGCGGCTGGTCTATGGAACCAGGGACACTCGCTTCGGGGCCGACGGCACGATCATCGACGTGCTGAGCCAACCCGCCTTTAACCATCACGTCGAGGTCGTCTCCGGCGTGCTGGCCGATGAGGCCGGGGCGCTGTTGCAGGCCTTCTTTCGGAGCTTGCGCTAGCGCCGGGTGACTGTGGAGCGGAATAATTTTCCAATTGGATCTTCACGTTCTTCCAATTTCTGCTATACTACCGTCCTGGATAATTTCCACTGATTTGGAGAGGTGCCGGAGCGGTTGATCGGGGCGCTCTCGAAAAGCGTTGTGGCCGAAAGGTCACCGTGGGTTCGAATCCCACCCTCTCCGCCTAATCGAAACCCTGCCGGCCGGCGGGGTTTCTTCGTCCCCGCCTCTCGCCCGTTTCCTCAACGCCATCGTCCTCAGTACCCCTTTTCCTAACCGCGCATATGCATTGGGCACACTTATCACGTTGCGCCTCCGCTTACAAGGGGCCTGAACCTAACCGAAGCGATGCTGAGGTGGACGTCGTCGAGGCGTTGATCGAGATGACCGGCAACCGGGGGCCGGATATCTGTATCGAGGCCGTCGGCATGGAAGCCAATAGTGGTGGCCTGGAAGGGGCCTATGACCGGGTCAAGCAGACGTTGCGGCTGGAAACGGATCGTCCCTATGCGCTGCGCGAGGCTATTCGCGCCTGCCGCAAGGGCGGGATTCTGGTGGTTATGGGCGTCTATGCTGGAATGATCGACAAATTTCCCATCGGGGCCGTGTTCAACAAGGGACTGACCATCCGCGCCGGCCAGTAGCACGGCCACCGCTACGTCCCCGAGCTGCTGCGCCTGGCCCAGCCAGGGCGTATGGATAGGTCCTTCCCCATCACCCACCGCTTCTCGCTCGATCAAGCCATGACCGACTTCGAGATCTCCCGCATCCGCTCCGACAACTGCGTCCGGGCAATATTTCTTCATTAGGATTGGGACAGGAGGACAGATCACGACACCGGGTTTCTTCCAGCGAACTCTTGTTCGCCAAACTCGGTCTCTATCCCCTAAAAGCTCCACATAAAAAAACCGGGTTTTCAAGAAGAAGCCCGGTTTTTCTCTTCATTCGTAATTTGCCCCCGTTGTGTCGGCTAGCCGACACAACTTTTCCCGATTTTAGTGTATGATGTTGAAACGCACGCGCGTAGCCAGTTGCAGGGCAATCGTTAGGCAGTCCATCCCAGGCTGATCCACCTAGCGGTGCCCTTCTCTGGAATCATCCACAACTCTCGTCTTGGCCGAAGGTCCATCATTGCAGGAGACAAAACAATGAAGCATTTATCGGGAAGGGATGGATTCCGCGCCGCTCGGCTCCGGCCGGCGGTACTCTTATTGTTCGGCTTTGTGCTGCTGCTGCAGGCGTCGGCCGCTTCGGCCCTCAACTGGAATATCCAGACGGTCGACGACACCGCGGTCGTGGGCTCCTATACCTCTCTGGCGCTCGACGCCGCCGGCAACCCGCACATCAGCTACTTCGACAACACCTACCGCGACCTGAAGTACGCCACCTGGAATGGGACGAGTTGGGATCTGCAGACGGTCGACAGCGGCGGGATCGTGGGCCCCTTTACCTCGCTGGCGCTGGACGCCGACGGCAACCCGCACATCAGCTACTTCGACAACACCAACTTTGCCCTGAAGTATGCCGCCTGGAACGGGACGAGCTGGGACCTGGAGACGGTCGATAGCGCCGAGGCCGTGGGCGAGTACACCTCGCTGGCGCTGGACGCCGCCGGCAACCCGCGCATTAGTTATTATGACTTCACCAACAGCGCCCTGAAGTACGCCGCCTGGAATGGGACGAGCTGGTCACTGTCGACGGTCGACAGCGACGGGGACGTGGGCTACGTTACCTCGCTGGCGCTGGACGCTGCTGGCAACCCGCGCATTAGCTACCTCGACAACACCAACGGCGATCTGAAGTACGCCTCCTTGAACGGGACGAGCTGGGATCTGCAGACGGTTGACAGCGACGGGGTCGTGGGCTGGTTCACCTCGCTGGCGCTGGACGCCGCCGGCGACCCGCACATCAGCTACTTCAACGACACCAACGACGCCCTGAAGTACGCCGCCCGGAACGGGACGAGCTGGGACGTGTCGACCGTCGACAGCGACGGGGACGTGGGCGCGTACACCTCGCTGGCGCTGGACGCCGCCGGCAACCCGCGCATCAGCTACTACGACGTCGGTAACCGTGACCTGAAATACGCCGCCTGGAACGGAACGGATTGGGACCGGACAACGGTAGACAGCTACGAGGATGTGGGCCCCTATACCTCGCTGGCGCTCGATGCCGCCGGCAACCCGCGCATCAGCTACTACAACGACCTCAGCGGCGACCTGAAGTACGCCGATGGTTTGCCCGCAGCCAAATTGACCATCACCAAGAGTGTCGGCGGCAGCGGTGCGCCGGCGGACTGGTCATTCGCCTTCAGCGGCGATCTGGGGGCCTTCAATCTGACCGACGAAGGCCCGTCCACAACCGAGGGCAGTGTGACCCCCGGCACGGTGGCCGTCAACGAGACGAACCCGGCCGGCTACGCCACCTCGGCGTCGTGCGACAACGGGGCCACGTCGACCGACGGCACCCTGTCAGTGACACTGGCCGACGGCGACGACGTGACCTGCACCTTCACCAACACTATCTGCCAGCTGGGCAGCTTCGACACGACCTCGACGTGGGCATGCGCCGCGGCCGCCCCCGGCCACTTCGTAGATACCATCGGCGCATCGGCGCAAACCGCCTGTGACCCCGGCTACTACCAGCCCGCCAGCGGCGCGACCGCGTGTTTCTCGGCCGACCCCGGCTACTACGCCACCGGCCCGGCGGCCATCGAGCAGACCGCCTGCCCGGCTGGCATGACCTCGCCCCCCGGCTCCGACAGTATCGACGATTGCGTCAACCTCGCGCCCGACATCTTCATGTCGGCCAAGACGGCCGGCACCACCGGTGACGGGCTGGCCTTCGGCCCCGAAGACATTCTGAAGTGGGACGGCTCGGCCTGGTCGACGTGGTTCGACGGCTCGGCCGCGCTGCTGATGCCTAATCGGGCCACGCACAACATCAACGCCTTCTGGATCCCCGACCCCGACGGCGCGGAAGTGGTCATGTCCTTCGCCCAAAACCGGCGTTTCGTGCCCGACATCACCGTACCCGTCGATGGCATGGACCTGGTGCGCTGGGATGGCGGTGAGTTCAGCTTCTACTTCGACGGCTCCGATGTGGCTCTGACCCAGAAGGTGCCGGAGAAGATCGACGGATTGCACGTGCTGCCCGGTTCCCAGTCGCCTATCAATGGCGGGAACTGCGAAGCCTACCTGCTGATCAGCACACTGGGGTCGGGCAGGGTTCCCAACTACGGCGGCGGCACGCTGAAGTTCAGCGGCGAAGACGTGCTGGGCTTCTGCGCCACGCAACTGGGGATCAACACGACCGGCTATTGGCACATGGTGGTCGACGGCTCGGCCGCCGGGCTGCCGAAGAACGCCACCGACAGCATCAGCCTCGACGAGGACGGCCGCACGCTCTATCTGACGACGAAGAAGGCGGTCAACCTGGGCGGCGGCGTGGTTGGCGGCCACTCGATGGTCTTCGCCTACGACCTCGTCGACGGAACCTTCAGCGGCCCGCACTTCAGCGCCCCGGCCAACGGCCTGAAGCAGCAAGTAGCGGGCTTGCAGGTGGACGGATCGCTGCCATAGACCCACGAAACCGGGTTTTTTCCAGCGAACCTTGTTCGCCATACTCGGTTTCCAATCTTGTCTCCTCCAGACTGAACATCGGGCCGTGGAAACGCGGTGCATCTCACAAGTAAAATAAAAGATGCCGGACATTTCGTGTCCGGCATCTTTTGGTTTATCGGCGAACGGCGGCTAAGGCATGGGAAAGGCCGCCTGCAACGCTTCGCTATAGTCGGCCGCCGGCAGCCAGGGCGAAAGGAACGCCTGGTACAGCTTGCCCTCGTGCTCAAAGACCGCGTCGCCGGTGTTGCGCCCGGCGGCGGCGATGTAATCGCTCAGTTGTTGCCCCTCGAGCTTAATCGCCCACAAGTTGAAATCAGTGCGCGGGAAACCCAGAAGCTCCGGATCGAGTGGCCAGGTAAGCGCTTCGGCCGGTGCATCACCCATGTAATCCGACAGGAATAGGGCGGCCCTCCCTGGTGCATAGGGCTGCGCCGTCGGGTGGGTGTATTCAGCCAGCAAGTCGCGAATCCCCTCGAACGCCGCGAGGTCATTAGCGAAATCGGCATAGATCTTTACTTCGTTCAGGCCGTCAGCCGCGTTCCGTAAGCGCAGGATGGTATAGGCGGCATCGGCGATACAAGTTTGTTCCTCTCCAGTGGCCGGGAAGCAAAAGTCCGTGTAGCTCTCCAGACGGTCGAAGCCCATGTCAAGCACTTGCTGGATCAGGCCGCTGGTTTCTTGGGGCGAGAGTTGGGCGATCATGACCTTCTCCTCACCGTAGACTTCGCCTTCCTCAGTGTAGATCACCCGGCCATCAGCTAGCAAGGCGAACACGGGCGGGCGGCCGAACTCATATGAGGCTTCCGGGCGAAAGAAGGTTGGCTCGTAGGCCAGTTCCAGCAAGACAGCGTCGGGCGTCAGCCGGCCCAGTTCATCAAGCGAAAACGTCGGCGCGCCGCCCGGTGTGGGCTTTTCGGTTGTCTGAGGCGTAACCGAGCCCGGTTCGTTGGTTTCGGCAGGCTGGCAGGCTGCCAGCAACAGCGCCATCGCTACCCATAGAATAGTCAAGGTTACATATTTCAGTTGTGCTAATTTGTGCGTCATCAAGTTATCATCCTTTCAAGTTGTTATTACCTGACGCTACTAATGACGCCATCATCATTGATGTGGTTCCATTAGCGGCTTGGGAACGATTGGCGAGAGTATACCCACGATCCCCAATGGGTGGGTGTTCGAGAATCTGTAAGTGCAGTCGCCGGCCGCGTCTTTGGATATTCCCACGTGTTTGACGGTTATGCCGGCTGCTTCGCTGAGTACGTGCGCGTTCCCTTAGCCACCAGGCTCGTGCCGGCTGCCGTTGGGAGATTGGCGGGCTCGGGATTACAATAGTTGGTTTGAGGGCGACGCCGCTAGCGTCGCGCCGTTCGAAGCTGAATCCATCATGAGCCGCCTGGACACTGTCGTACGCACCAAGATCATACCGCCGCGTACAGGGCCGCGCACGCTTGAGCGTGTCCGCGTCTCGCGCTTGCTATCTGAGGCGCTGTCCCACCGGCTGACTCTGGTTCAGGCCGGGGCGGGCTTCGGCAAGACGACGGCCCTGGCCGCGCTGGCCCATCTGGGACGGCCACTCATTTGGTATCAGATCATGGAGGAAGACCGCGACCCGCTGGTCTTTTTACTGCATCTCAGTCACGCAGTCCGTCAGGGCGTCGCGGGGGTAGACGAGTTGCCCATTACCCTGCTGGAATCATGGGACGGCACAAGCAGCCTGCTGCCGTCGGCGCAGATCCTCGATGAGCTGATCAACAGCTTGAGCCTGGGGCTTCGCGAACCGACCTTCCTTATTCTGGACGACGCCTATCTGGCTGTGGCGGCGGCCGACATCGCTCATCTGCTCGACCGGCTGGTGGCCCTGGCCCCGCCGGACTTGCACATCATTCTCACCGGCCGTCAACCGTTGTCGTTGCCCAATCTACCGCGCTGGAAGGCTCAGGGCATGGTCAGGCAGATCGACCGGGAGGCGCTGGCGTTTAACGTGGCTGAGATCGTCGCCCTCTTTTCGGAAACCTACGGCTATACGCTGACGATCGATGAGGCGGAACTGCTCCATAAAGCCACCGAGGGCTGGGCGATTGCTTTGCAGTTGGTCTGGCAAAGTTTGCGTAGCGGAGCGTTCGACTCGGTGGAGAACGTGCTGTCCAATCAGACCGTCTCTCTGGATTCGCTCTTTCACCTGCTGGCGACCGAAATTTTCGAGGGGCAACCGACCGACGTCCAGGAATTCTTGCGCGCCACGTCGGTTCTGCGTGTGCTCACGTCTGAAGCGTGCAACGCCTTGCGCATGGGCGGCGACAACGCGGCCATGTTGGCCTATCTGCGCCGCATCGATCTGTTCGTCGTCGACCTGGGCGACGGCAGCATGCGCTATCACCATATTTTCCATCACTTTCTGGAGCAACTCGCTACGCCCGAGCAGCGCCTGAGAAGCCACGGATTGGCGGCCGACTATTTCAAAGCGCGCGGCGAACTCGATGAGGCCATTTATCACCTGTTCAAGGCCGGCGACCACGAGGGGCCGGCGGCCTTGCTCGATGCCTATGGCGCGGTGTTGTTGGCCGCCGGCCGGCTGGATACACTGGCGTTATATCTGGGCGGCCTGGAGCCGGAGATTTTGCAGAAGCATCCGCCGCTGCTGTTCTACCTCGGCGAATTGGCCCGGCTGCGCAGTCGTTATCAGGAGGCCCTGGGTTGGTATCAACAGGCCGAAGTCGCTTGGCGCGATCAGGGCCGTGTGGAGGGCGTCAGCCGGGCGTTGCGCGGCCAGGCCCGCGTGTACCTCGATACCGTTAATCCCAGCCAGGCCGAGGCGCTACTGGAGCGTTCCATCCGCCTGAGCGAGGGGCTGGAGAGCACGGAAATGCGCGCCCGCATGTACGAGTTGCTCTCGGAAAACAAGCTGAACGCGGGACAGATCGAGGAAGCCGAGGCCCTGCGCCGGCAGGCGGATGAACTGCGCCATGCCAGCCCGTCCGACTCGCAGTTGCTGTTTCGGGTCTTGTTGCGCACCGGCCGGCTCGACGAGGCCCGGCGCAAGCTGGAGGAGCGCGCCGCGGCCGAGCGCCTAGAGCCGGTGCTCACCCCGCGGGCTCATCGGGAGACTCACCTCTTGCTGTCCCTCGTCTACTCACTGTTGGGCCTCGGCCAACAGGCGCATGAATACGCCCAGATCGGTGCCCGGCGCGGCGTCGACTTGCAATCGCCGTTCATGATCGCCGTCGGCCATCTGCGACTGGGGCATGCCATCGCCCTGCTCGATGACCCCGACCGCTACGACCTGGCTCGGCAACAGTATGAGCAGGTGGTGGCGATCAGTCGCGAAATCGCCGTTCCCCGCCTGATGGTCGAAGCCAGTTGGGGACTGTGCCGGGTCTATGGCTACGGCGGCAACCTGTCGCAAGCCTTGCAGGCGGCGACCGTGGGCATCGACATTGCCCAGGCGGCCGGCGATGAATGGGTGGCCTCGCTGACCCGCGTGGCAATGGGGGCCGGATTGGCGATGGTCGCTCGCTATGAGGAGGCGCTGTCGTGGCTAAGCCGGGCTTTGCACGGTTTCCAGGAATGTAGTGACGTCTTCGGGGCCTGCGCGGCGCGGCTGTGGCTGTGTTTCATCCACTGGCGGCAGGGCAAGACCGAGCTACTCGCCCAATTACTGCCGGCCACACTGGCCGCGGCCGAAGAAAACGGCTATGACTTCCTGCTGACCCGGCCGACGCTGCTCGGGCCGCCCGATGAACGGCTGTTCACGCCGCTGCTGATCCTGGCCCGCGACCGGCAGTGGCGGGAGCAGTATGCCGCGCGGTTGCTGGCGGCCCTGGGCCTCCAGCGCATCACGTATCACCCCGGCTACCAGCTGGGCGTCTACACCTTGGGCGAGTTCGCTGCCTGGCGAGGCGAGGTCGCCATCTCTGCCAACAGTTGGCGGCGCGCCAAGGCGCGGCAACTATTTCAGTTGCTGGTGACGTTTCGCCATACCTTCCTCGACCGCGACCAAATTCTCGAATATTTGTGGCCCGAGATGGATCCGGTTGCTGCCGGGCGCAATTTCAAGGTCACGCTCAATTCCCTCTATCACGCCCTGGAACCTGACCGCGATCCGGGGTCGGAATCGGCGCTGATTTGTCGCGACGGCAGCGCCTACGGCATTCGCCCCGGCGCGGACATCCGGCTGGATGCCGAGCGGTTCTCCGCGCTGGTGGCCCAGGCCAACGTGGCGCTCAAGGAGCAACCGGCGCAGGCCGTTGCTCTGTTGGAGGAGGCCATCGCTCTCTACAAGGGCGTCTATCTGCCGGAGGCGATCTACGAGACGTGGGCCGCGGCCGAGCGGGAGCGGCTGGCAGTTCTGTTCCTGTCGGCCGCCGACCGTCTGGCCGAGATCTATGTAGACAGCCAACGCTACGAGCAGGCCGTGGAACTATCGTATCGCTTGCTGGCGGCCGACAACTGCTGGGAGCGCGCTTATCGCCATCTGATGCGCGCCTATCATGGGCTGGGCAATCATGGCCGCATCGCCCGAACGTATCACCGCTGTGTCGAAACCCTGCGAGAGGAACTGGATGTCTCTCCGGCCGAGGAGACGACGGCTTTGTTCGACAGGCTAACGAAGTAGGGCCTTGGTTGGGCGGCTTCGTTCGTGGTCAACGACTTAAGTCGCATTTCCAAGAGGGCGCGGTTGAATCTTCAGGCATCAAAAGCGCCTGATGAACCAACCTTGTAACTGCCCTGTAGCCGCCATCTGCTATCGTAACCTTACCCAACAGGGCGCAGATGCGCGGGGCAACCAAACAGCGTCAGGATAAAAGTCCCTTGGAAGAAAACTCGCACCTCATTACTTCCTTTGTTGTTCGCTTCATCCACGGCGGCCCGCCGGAGAATACGACCTACCGGGGGTCGATCCTCAATGTGCAAACCAACGAGGAAATGGCTTTTGTGCATTGGGAGGAGGCGGTCGAATTCATTCGCCGCTTCGTCCGGCTGAATACCGAGCCGCAAGCCGGAGAATGATGGCAGGAGACGGCCGACCGTCTTCTTAGCCACAAAGGAAACACCATGACCCAGATCGCCCAAATTCTAGCCACCGGCAGCTATGTGCCGGAGCGTGTCGTAACCAATGAGGAAATAGACCGCATTCTTGGCCAACCGACCGGTGACTGGCTGGTGGCCAACGTCGGCATCCGCGAGCGGCGCTGGATGTCGGCCGACCAGACGACGTCGGACCTGATCGTCGAGGCGTCGCGCCGGGCGCTGGACAAGGCCGGCGTCGCACCGGATCAACTCAACCTGATCATCGTCTCCACCGATACGCCCGACTACCTTTCGCCGGGCACGTCGGTTGTCGTCCAGCACAAGCTGGGGGCGGTCAACGCCGGGGCCTATGATGTCAACAGCGCCTGCGCCGGATGGGTGGCGGCTCTCGATCAAGGCGCGCGCTACATCGCCACCGACCCCGCGATGAACTACATTCTGGTGGCTGGCGGCTACGGCATGAGTCGCTTCCTCGATATGACCGACAAGAAGACGGCCAATCTGTTTGCCGACGGCGCGGGCGCGGCCGTATTGGGCGCCGGCGATGTGCCGGGTTTCCTGGCCGGCAATTTCCTGGCCAAGGGTGAGTATTACGATGCGCTGGGCATCTATGGCGGCGGCGCGGCGCGGCCCAGCACGGCCGAAAATGTGGCCGCTTACGGCCCGCCCAAGGTCGAGTTCGTCAAGAAGTTCCCGCGCACTTTCAACACCGACTATTGGCCGCAGCTGATGCAGGGCGCGCTGGACAAGGCGGGCCTGACGATGGACGACATCGATCACTTCTACTTCACCCAACTCAACTTGCGCACCATCGAGGCCATGATGGAGCTCATCGGCCAACCACTGGAAAAGACCCACTGGGTGATGGACAAATGGGGCTATACGGGCTCGCCGTGCGTCGTGATGGCGCTGGACGACGCCATTAACAACGGCCGCGGGCCGCAGCCGGGGCAGAAAATCCTATTTTGCGCCAGCGGCGGCGGCATCAGCATGGCCGCGTCCGTCTGGCAGTGGACGCAGGGCGAGTCGCTCGGGGAGACCTCGGAGATCTAGGAGATGTATATCGGCGATTACCTCGCCCGGCGGGAGCTATATTCTCCCGACCGCCTGGCCATCATCGACACCGGCAAGGCTCCCGAATGGCGGCTGACCTATCGCCAACTGAACGAGCGCGCCAATCGGCTGGCGAATTGGCTGCGCGACGACGCCGGTGTCGGTAAGGGTGATCGAGTCGCCATCCTGGCCCGCGACGGCGTGGAGCATCTCGACACCTTTTTTGCCTGCGGCAAGCTGGGAGCCATTCACACGGCGCTCAACTGGCGGCTTCATCCCCACGAGTTGGCCGACATTGTGGCCCGAACAACGCCCAAGGTGGTCATATTCTCCGACGACGTGCGGGCCAACGTAGCCGATTTGGCGGAACGGATCCGCGAACAGCTCTATGCCGTCGGCCGTTATCTCCACGTCGACGGGGCGGGTATAGAGGGCAGTACGGGCTTTGAGCGGGTGCTGGCGCACTCCTCAGCTGCTCCGGTGACGACCGAAAACCTGGAGGGGGAGGATATCGCCGCCTTGATCTTCACAGGCGGCACGACCGGCTTGCCGAAAGCGGCCCAGGTGTCGCACCGCATGATCGCCTGGAACACGCTCAACACGGTTATCCATGACGTGACCCACGGTGACATTTACCTCAACGTTTTCCCGATGTTCCATACTGGCGGCTTGTTCGTCTATACACTGCCGCAGATCATATTCGGCGGGACGACCATTTTGTTACCACGTTTCGATCCGCAGCGCGTTCTCGAACTCATCGAACGGGAACGGGTGACCATCTTCGGAGCGGTGCCGACGATGTACCAGATGATCGCCCAGGCTGCCAATTGGGCGACGGCCGACCTCTCCTCGTTGCGCTTTTGCACGTCCGGCGGCGCACCCTTGCCCGTCCCGCTGGTCGAGCAGTACACACGCGAGAAAGGCATTCGCTTCAAGCAGGGCTTCGGTATGAGTGAGTTCGGGCCGGGCATCTTCGCTCTGGCCCCGGAAGACGCCATTCGCAAGGCGGGCAGCATCGGAAGGCCGAACTTCTATGTCGACGCGCGCATCGTCGATGACGCCTATACCTTCCTGGGACCTGATCAGGAGGGTGAGCTGGTGTTGAAAGGGCCGAGCTATAGTTCCGGCTATTACGGCGACGCGGAGGCCAGCGCCGCGGCCGTGGATGAGCGGGGTTATTTCCACACCGGCGACATCGCCCGCTACGACGCGGAAGGCTATTTCTACATCGTCGATCGCCAGAAGGACATGTATATTAGCGGCGGCGAGAACGTTTATCCCGCGGAGATCGAAAAGGCGCTATACGAGCACCCGGCGGTACTGATGTGCGCAGTCATCGGTCTACCCGATCCTCGGTGGGGGGAAGCCGGCCGGGCCTGCGTGGTGCTGAAGCCGGGCGCGGCGGCCGGCGAGGCCGAGTTGCTGGCTTTCCTGGCCGGCCGCCTGGCCAAGTATAAAGTTCCCCATCGGGTCGTGTTCTTCGATGAGCTACCTATTTCGTCGGCGGGTAAAATCCTGAAGCGCCACCTAAGAGACGGTTTTTTAACCAGTGAAAGGAGAAACTGATGGCCTCGATTCCTACTTTGCCCGGCATTACGTCCCAAATGGTCGCTACCCGGCGTCTGAAGATGCATGTGTTGTTCAGCGGTGCAGAGGGAGGTGATCCCGTCCTCTTCCTGCACGGCAACGCCTCTTCATCCACCTTTTGGGAAGAGACGATGCTGGCCCTGCCCCCGCGCTATCGGGCCATCGCGCCCGATTTGCGCGGCTATGGCGACACCGAAGACTTGCTGGTCGACGCCACGCGCGGCGCCAAGGATTGGGCCGATGATATCAAGGCCCTGTCGGATACACTCGGCGACCGTCCGGCGCACCTGATCGGCTGGTCGTTGGGAGCGGCCCCGGCGCTGCAATTCGCGATGGATCATCCCGGACTGGTTCGCTCGATCACGCTTGTCAATCCGGTGAGTCCCTATGGCTTCGGCGGTACGTACGGGGTAGACGGCCGGCCCAACTACGACGACTTCGGCGGCTCCGGCGGCGGCAGCGTCAATCCCGAATTCGTGCGCCGCATGCAGATCGGCGACCGCGATGGCGAGGATGCCAATAGCCCGCGCAACGTCATCAACAGCTTCTACTACAAGCCACCCTTCCGTGCCGAGCGCGAGGATGCTTTTCTGGATTCGTTGCTGCTGGAGAAGACCGGCAGCGACCGCTATCCCGGCGATCTCACGCCCTCGGACAACTGGCCGACCGTCGCGCCGGGCGTCTATGGGCCGATCAACGCCACCAGTCCTAAGTATTTGAATCTGAGCGGCATCGTGAAGATGGCCCACAAGCCGCCTATCCTGTGGATACGCGGTGATAGCGACCAGATCGTCGCCGACATGTCGCTATTCGACTTCGGCACGCTGGGCAAGCTGGGCGCAGTGCCCGGCTGGCCGGGTGACGCCGTTTTCCCGCCGCAGCCGATGGTGTCGCAGACGCGGGCTGTGCTTGAGCAGTATGCGGCCAATGGCGGCGAGTACCGCGAAGTTGTCATTGCCGACGCCGGCCACAGCCCCCACATTGAGAAGCCGGCGGCGTTTATGGAAGCGTTGATCGCGTTTTTGGCCGGAGAGTGACCACGACGTTGATTTATCGTTTGCAAAAGGAGTCTCCATGCGCTTACAAGACAAGGTTTGTATCGTCACCGGCGGCGCGGCCGGCATCGGCCGGGCCACGGCCGAACGGTTCGCCGAGGAAGGGGCGACCGTTATCCTCTGTGATCTGAATGAGGAGCAGGGGCAAAAGACGGCCGAGGCCATTGGCCCCGCGGCCGCTTTCGTCAAGGTCAACGTCGCCGACCGCCAGGCTGTGGGTGATTTCGTCGACGGCGTCGTCGCCAAATATGGCCGGATCAACGTCCTGGTCAACAACGCCGGGGTGCTTCGCGATGGCACACTAGTGAAGGTCAAGGACGGGCTGCTGGTGAAGCAGATGTCGGAGGCCGATTTTGATCTGGTCATCTCCGTCAATCTGAAGGGCGTATTCAACTGCACGCAGGCTGTCGCCCCGCACATGATCCGGCAGAGAAGTGGAGTTATCCTCAACGCGTCCTCAATCGTCGGGCTGGACGGCAACTTCGGCCAAACCAACTACGTCGCCACCAAGTCGGCCGTCATCGGCATGACCAAGGTCTGGGCGCGCGAACTGGGCCGCTCAGGCATCCGCGTCAACGCCGTCGCCCCGGGTTTCACGGCCACTGAGATGGTCGCCGCCATGCCCGAGAATATCCTCGACGGGATGCGGGGCCGCACCCCGCTGGGCCGCCTGGGCGAGCCACGCGACATCGCCAACGCCTATCTGTTTCTGGCTTCCGACGAGGCGAGTTTCATCACTGGCGAAGTCTTGCGCGTGGACGGCGGCATCGTCGTCGGCACCTGATCGACTTTACAGAGATGGGCATAGCCGACGAAAGCCACTATCCGCTGCACGCGGCCGACTTATTGGCCCGGCGGGCCGCGTTGACGCCCGAACGCGCCGCTCTGGTCGACGTCTACACCGGCATCACCTATACCTACGGGGAGCTGAACGCGCGTGCCAACCGGCTGGCGAACTGGATGCGCGGGCTGGGCGTTGGGAAGGGCGACCGGGTTTCGATTCTGGCCCACAACTGCATCCACTACGTTGACTTGCTCTATGGGCTGGCCAAGATCGGTGCTGTTCTGTCGCCGCTTAACTGGCGCCTGACCACGCGGGAGTTGAGCTACATCGTCGAGGATTGCGCGCCGAAGATCCTGTTATGTGGGCCCGAATTTGCCGACCTGGCCGCCGCGCTGCGCCATGAAGAGAGCTGGCCTCTGATCGTGGGCATTGAAGGTGCGATGATAGCGGGCGCACTGTCCTACGAGGCAGGCGTGGCCGCCGCATCGGACGCCGAGCCGGAATACCCTCCGCTAACGGGCGAGGACATCTGTTGCATTCTCTATACATCGGGCACGACCGGCCGGGCCAAGGGGGCGATGATCCCCCACCGGCAAGTGCTGTGGAATTGCATCAACACCGTCGCCAGCTGGGGGTTGGGGGCCGAGGACGTGTCGCCGGTGATGACGCCGATGTTTCACGCCGGGGGGCTGTTTGTCTTCCTGACGCCGCTCTTTTACGTGGGCGGCAAGATTGTGCTGGCCCGCTCCTTCGACAGCGAGGATTCTCTGTCGCTCATCCAGCGCGAGCAGTGTACCGTCGTCCTGGGCGTCCCGACGCTGTTCCAGATGTGGTTGAGCAGCCCGACATTCAGCGCGGCCGATTTCAGCCGCGTGCGCTTTTTCGTCAGCGGCGGCGCGCCCTGCCCGGTCTCGCTCATCGAGGACTGGCGGGCGGCCAAGGGCGGCTACCTGCGCCAGGGCTATGGTCTAACCGAAGTGGGAGTCAACTGCTTCACCATGACCAACGAGGAATCCGAGCGCAAGATGGGATCGGTGGGCAAGCCGATCTTCCATAGCCAAATGCGCATTGTCGATGAGGACGGTCACGACGTGCGCCGGGGCGAGACCGGCGAACTGATCATACGCGGGCCGCACGTCTGCGCCGGCTATTGGGGCAACCCCGCCGCGACGCGCCGGGCCCTGAGTGACGGCTGGTTCCACACCGGCGACATGGCCCGCCAGGACGCTGACGGCTTCTTCTATATGGCCGGGCGCTACAAGGACATGATCATCAGCGGTGGTGAGAACATCTACGCTGCCGAGGTGGAGACCGTCTTCCTGGAACATCCGTCGGTGCGCGAGGCGGCCCTGATCGGCTTGCCTGATGCGAAGTGGGGCGAGGTCGGCCTGATGGTCGTTGTGCCTCGCTCAGGACAGGCGGCCACGGCCGACGAACTGATCGATTTTTGCCGCCACCGTCTGGCTCGCTACAAGGCGCCCAAGCGGGTCGTCTTTGCCGACGAGCTGCCCTATTCACCCTACGGCAAGGTGATAAAGGCCGAGTTGCGGGAGCGGTATGGGGGAGCGACGAGCGACGAATGACAAGTGACGAGCGAAGAGGCTCCGAATTCTTCGCTCGGCATTCGTCGTTCAGGAGGCTTTTATGTCATTCGTACAAACCAACGGCATCACGCTCTACTATGAACTGCACGGCAGCGGAGCGCCACTGGTGCTCATTCCCGGCCTGGGCTACGACGGCTGGATGTGGCACCGGATGATCCCAGGCCTGGCCCAGCACTTTGAGGTTATCAGCATCGACAACCGCGGCTGCGGACAGAACGACGTACCCCCCGGCGCTTACACGGCCCAGATGCTGGCCGCGGATGTGGCCGGCATGTTGGATGCGTTCGACCTTCCCCGGGCCCATATCATGGGGCATTCGATGGGCGGCTTCATCGCCCAGGCACTGGCCATTGACTACCCGGAGCGGTTGGACAAGCTCATCCTGTCGGCCACCAACTTCGGCGGGCCGCGCCACGTGCCAATCACCGCGGAAGCAATGGCCGTGCTTACCGATGTTTCCGGCGATCCCGTGGAGCGGCTGCGGCGGGGAATTCGCGTCAGTTGTGCGGCAGGATTCACTGAGGCCAACCCGGCGTTCGTCGAGTACTGGATCGATTTCCGCGTCCATCATCCCATCAATCCGGCCGGTTACCAGTCGCAACTGGCAATCGGCCTGTCGCTGTTGCCCGAAGCGGCCGCCTTTGAAGGCCGCCTGTCGGCGGTGGAAGCGCCCACGCTGATCCTGTTTGGCGAGCAGGATAGGGTCGTCCCCTCGGCCAACGCCGCTCTATTGGCCGGCGCGATACCCCATTCCCGGATCGAACTTTTGCCCGACGCGGGCCATTTCTTTCCCTTCGAAGTGCCGGAGGCGGCCAACGCGGCCGTTATCCGTTTCCTGACAGCGGAATGAAAACTGGCCTCCCGCCGCGCAATGCAGGCCTATCTGTTGTTTCCATATCAGTCCGTCGTCATTCCTGAGCCGATCGCTTGTAACCGGGCTGTAACCGGCAACTGCTATAAGTAGAGTGCAATATCCGGCCACTTGTCGATAGTGGTCATCCGTTTTCAATTTCATATTGGAGGAGAAGAGATGAAAAATCGTCGAACTGTTTGGATGCTCTTGGCTCTGCTGACTGTGCTGGCCTTCACTTTGGCCGCCTGCGGCGGGGCAGCGACGCCCGAAGCCACCGTACCCACGGCCGAAACCGTGGTCGAAGAACCTACCGAGGTAGTTGTCGAGGAAGTTGCGCCGACTGAGGTACCGACCGAGGAAGCGACTGTGGAGGCGACGGCTGAGGTGGCAGAGGAGCCGACCGCGGAGGCGACCGAAGAAACGGCCGATATGCCCTTCGCCGGAGAAGACCTGGTCATCGGCCTGATGACTGATAAGTCCGGCGCGCTGGCGATCTACGGCCCCAGCCAGACCAATGGCTTCTATCTGGGACTGGAATACGCCACCGGCGGTACAATGGAAGTTGCCGGCCGGCCCATCGTCGTCGTCGAGAAGGACAACGGTAGCGACCCCGACACCGGCGTCCAGCAGGCCCGTGAACTGATCGAGGCCGAAGGGGCCGACATCCTGGTCGGCAATATCAGCTCCAGCGTTGCCCTGGCGACCATCCCGGTGGCCGAGGAGAACGACGTCATCTTCATCGCCGAGCCGGCCGCAGCGCCGCAAATTACGGCCGATAACTTTAGCCCCAACACGTTCCGTACCAGCCGTACCAGCGTCCAGGACGCCCTGGTCATGGCTAACGGCTTGCTGGAGATGGGCGACACCTTCGTTCAGATTGCGCCCGACAATGCCTTCGGCATCGGTTCGGCCTGTGCGTTCTATGCCATTGTGACCGGTGGCGGCGGCACGTTCACAACCAACGACACGGCCGAGGGCTGTGGCACGGTTTACGCTCCTCTGGAGACGACCGACTTCACATCCTACATCAACCAGCTCCTCGACTCCGACGCCGACGTGCTTATCGTCACCTGGGCCGGCGCGGGCTTTGCCCCGATGTTCCAGCAGATGAGCCAGTTGGGCGTGTTTGATGAGATGGTCGTGGGCACGGGCGTGGGCGACAATCAGACTCTGGCCGCCGGATACGCCGACGCGGTTGGTGTGGTTGGCGTCCAGGTTTACCACTACACTCTGCCCGACAACGAGATCAACGACTGGCTCGTTGAGCGCCATATGGAAGAGTACGGCACGCCGCCCGACTTGTGGGCCGCCGGTGGCATGATGGCTGCCATCATGACGGTGGAAGGCCTGGAAGCCACGCATGGTGACGCGAGCGCCGACGCCTTGCGCACTGTCTACGAGGACAACTTCAGCTTCGAAGGGCCGAAGGGCACGGTCATCATCCGGCCTTCCGACCATGTGGCTCTGCAAAACCTGTACTTTGTGCGTGTGACCAACACCACCGATCCCGACTTCAAGTTTGTCGAGCTGGTGCAGGAATTCCAGACTGAAGACACCGCACCGCCCTGCGCGTTGGTGGACGCCTACGCCGACCGCTGCGAGTAATCCGTTTCGTGATATAAAGAGGGAGGCGCGACCCGCCTCCCTCTTTTCGCTATTAGAGCCTGTCTGGCTATCGCGCCGGAGATCCGTTCCATGGACGATTTGACCATTCTGGAGACTCAGGAGTTGCAGAAGGCTTTTGGCGGGCTAGTGGCCGTCGATGGCGTCAGCATGAAGGTCCAGGCTCACACGCTGCACACCATCATCGGGCCGAATGGGGCCGGCAAGACAACGTTTTTCAACCTGCTGAGCGGCAACATCCGGCCGACCGGCGGCCGGGTGATTTATAAGGGTCAG
Organism: Promineifilum sp.; assembly: GCA_017983515.1. GTDB lineage: Bacteria > Chloroflexota > Anaerolineae > Promineifilales > Promineifilaceae > Promineifilum. The sequence goes on from JAGOBF010000007.1 coordinate 84,702, forward strand.
GACATCACCAACATGCCCGCCCACCGTCGGGCTCATGCCGGCATCGGCCGCTCCTTTCAGATCACCAACGTCTTTCCCAACCTGAGCGTACTGGAGAACGTGCGTCTGGCCGCTCAGGCGATGGGCCCCGACAACTTCAAATTCTGGGAACATCATCGCCGCTTTCGCCAGTATGAGGAGCGAGCGCAGGCAATCCTGACCCAGGTCGGCTTGGCCGCTCAGGCGGCGATGCCCGCGCGTTCCCTGCCACATGGCGGCAAACGCAAGTTGGAATTGGGTATCCTGCTGGCCTCCGACCCGGCCTTGCTGCTGCTCGACGAACCCACGGCCGGGATGGCCCGCGAGGAAATTCCCATGCTCATGGAAGTGATCCGCAGCATCAAGGAAACCGGCCGCAAGACGATCATCCTGGTCGAGCACAAGATGGATCTGGTTATGAACGTGTCCGACCGCATTTCGGTGATGCATCAGGGCCGGCTCCTGGCCGAGGGTGCACCGCTGGAGATCGCCGGCAATCCCACCGTCCAAAAGGCCTACCTGGGCGACCTGTACGGTGACCTGACGGAAGTGAAATAAATGACCGTGCCGCCCAAAAACATCCTCGAAGTCAGGAACATTCAGACGTTTATCGGCCAGTTCCACATCCTTGACGGCGTCTCGGTCGACGTGCCCGACGGCAGCATCACCGTCCTGTTGGGGCGCAATGGGGCGGGCAAGACGACGACGCTCAAGTCGATCCTGGGCCTGACGCCGCCGCGCACGGGGCAGGTCGTTTTCAACGGCCGCGAAATTCAGGGCCGACCGGCCTACCGGACGGCCGCCCAAGGCATCGGCTATGTGCCCGAGCATCGGGCAATCTTCCGCGACTTATCCGTGGCCGAGAACCTTCGCATAGCAGAGCGGAAGCCGGGTGATCTGGCGCGGCGCGAGGAATTCATCTTCGGGCTTTTTCCCGACCTCAAACGGCTGATCAAGCTGCCGGGCGGCAATCTTTCCGGCGGCCAACAGCAGATGCTGGCCGTGGCGCGGGCCTTGGTGCCGGAGAACGAGTTGCTGCTGATCGATGAGCCCAGTGAGGGTTTGGCCCCGGTGGTCATCGAGCAGATGATGGAGGCCATTCGCCGGCTGTCGGCTCATACGACGGTGCTGCTGGTGGAACAGAACTTCATCATGGCCAGCCGTCTGGCCGACCGCTACACGATCATCGAGACCGGCCGATCAATCCATAGCGGTCTGATGGCCGATCTGGTTCACGACGATGCGACCATCCAGCGTTACCTGGGAGCGGCCGCGTGAGGGGGCGTATATGACATCGATTTGGAAAAACAATCGCGCCGCGCTGATCATCGCCGCTTTGGCCGTCGTCCTCTTCGGTGGCATTATCCAGACGATGGAGCCGAAGGTATGGGTGTCGGTCATGCTCTCCGGCGCGACGCTGGCCTCCCTGTATTTCCTGGTGGCATCGGGTCTGTCACTCATCTTTGGATTGATGGACGTGTTGAACTTCGCCCACGGCGTGCTGTTTGTGCTGGGGGCCTACGTCGGCCTGTCGACGTTCCTCAATCCGCGCCTGTTGTTTAATACGCTGCCGATCTTCTTCATCCTCATCGCGTCGATCATGCTGTCCCAGCATTTGGGGCGCGCGTTTTGGTCGCGAATCGCCGACAGCCGTATGCGCCGCATCGCGATGGTGGTGCTGTTGGCGGCGGCCGCCGGTCTGATTCTTTTCGCCTTGCGCGGCTTCCCGATGCGGGCGCTCAACGCTTTCAACATCACCGCGGTGGGCGGCATGGTTACCACAGCCAACGCGCAGGATCCGCTGGCCCTGATGCTGCGCCGGCTTCTGTTGCTGGCTCTGGGCGGCATTCCGCTCGGCCTGTTGCTGTCGCCCACGCAGCGGTCGGAAGAAATGCCGCTGCGGCCGCTGTGGCAGACGGCGCTCATCGCCGGTACGGCGGCGGCCATCGGCATCCTTTTGCTCGTCTGGCGCGATGCGGGCGAGGTCTGGATGTTGGCTCTGTCGCCCGACATCCGCTTTGTGCTGGCGCTCATCATGGGCACCGTGGCCGGGGCGCTGGGAGGCGTCGCCATCGAGACGGGATTGATCCGGCCGTTCTACGGCAACCCGGTGACCCAACTGGTGTTAACACTTGGCCTGAGCATCGCCGGCATTGACCTCATCGAAGCCATGTGGGGCGAGGAGGCCAACCCGCCCATGCCGACGCCTTCGCTGTTTAACGAGAGTTGTCGATCGGACTCAATCATCGGCTGGTTCAGCGAACATTGTCAATCCGTTGACGTGTTGGGGCGGGCCTTCCCGACCTATCGCCTGTTCATCATCATCGTCGGCGTCCTGGTCTTCGTCGGCGTAGGCCTGATGCTGCGCCGTACTCGGCTGGGAATGATTATCCGCGCCGGCGTGCAGGACAGCGAGATGGTGCAGGCTTTGGGCATCAACGTGCGTCGGGTGTTCACGATGGTCTTTGCCCTGGGTTCCGCGTTAGCGGCTATGGGCGGGGTGATTGCCGCGCCCTATCTGGGGGTGTTTCCCGCTATGGGATCCATCTTCCAGTTGCAGGCGTTCATCGCCGTGGTCATAGGCGGCATGGGCAGCTTTATCGGCGCGGCCGTGGGCACGGTGGTACTGGGCCTGGCGCGCGCCTTCGGCGATCACTTCGTGGCCGCGGGCATCGACCTGCCTTTTCTCGATACCGTCATCAAGGGCAGCCCGGCCATCGCCCGCGCCTCTACGGTGCTCATCATGGCTATTGTCTTGCTCGTGAAGCCCTCCGGGATTTTTGGGAAGAAAGAGTAGCTCACCCATCCCGTTCGCCGGACGTTTATGCCGGGAGATTTTTATGGAAGAAACGTTGCCGATTTCCGCGCAATCTAGGCCCAGGCGATGGCTGTCGGCCTGGTGGCCCTATCTGCTGATCCTGGCTTTTCTGGTTCTGTTCCCGCTTCTGGCTGGGGTCACTATAGGCGACCCGGCCGTGGCGCAGGAGGGAACTGGCGGCCTTGCAAACCTCATGCTGCGGGCCGAGAGCGGCGCGGCGAAGTTCTGGCAGGGGATGATCATTCAGATCCTTATCTTCGCCATCTTTGCCATGAGTTACGATCTGTTGTTGGGCTACAGCGGCATTCTGTCGTTCGGTCACGCGATGTTTTTTGGCACTGGGGGCTACGCCATCGCCATTTTCATCGGCCGCAATTTCAACTGGTCGTTCGGCCTGGCGCTGGCGGCGGTCATCGTGATCGCCCTGGTGCAAAGTCTGGTCTTCGGTGTGCTGTCGTTGCGGGTCAAGGGCGTCTATCTGGCGATGGTCACGCTGGCCTTCGCCGAGATGTTCTACATCCTGGCCGAGGCGGGCGACTTCCGGCTCTATACCGGGGCCGATGACGGCCTCCACGGCTTTCCCGTGCCCGCCTATCTGAGCGCTACGGACCATCGCACGCGCTTCTATTATCTGACATTGGTATTCTTCGTCGCTGTGTTCCTGATCATTAAGCGGCTGGTCGATTCGCCGACGGGCAAGGTAATGGTCGCCGCCCGCGAAAATGAAAACCGGGCCACGATGATCGGTTTCAATACGTTCTGGTACAAGCTCATGGCGTTTGTGGCGGCGGGGGTCTTTGCTGCGCTGGCCGGCGCGCTCTCGGCCCTCTACAAGGTCAGTGTCACGCCGTCGATGCTGTCGCTTGGGCGCACTATCGACGCCTTGGCGATGACCATCATCGGCGGGCTGGGCACGTTGGTCGGCCCGGTCCTCGGCGCGACGATTATCCAGTTGCTCGGCTACTGGCTGGAGCGCTGGTTCGGCCCCTCGTGGACGTTGATCTATGGCGTCATCTTCATGCTCATCGTCATTTTCCTGCCGTACGGCATCGTCGGCACACTGCGCGTCCGCTCCTTCAGGCTCAAAGAAGGCTGGAAGCAACTGCAACAGACGTTGGCCGGCAAGTAGGGGCAGGCCTTGTGTCTGCCCTTTGAAAACTGACCATCGGCCGGCGGCCGCAGGGCGCAAGGACGTATAGAGCGCGAGGAATTCATTGCATTGCGTCTTTGCGCCTTTGGGTTAATCTTCCCGGCATGAGCGCGCGACTGCCCAAGCAACCCTTTGACATCGACCTGGCCCTCATGCGCATCCGCGAGGCTGTTAGCCCCTTCCCGAAGGCAGCCATGTTTGAGCTGGCCGATCTGGGCTATGGCACGCCCTTCGAGCAACTCATCGCCTGTATCATCTCCATTCGCACGCGGGATGAAGAATCGCTGCCCATCGCCCGGCGGCTGCTGGATGTTGCCCGCACGCCGGCGGCGATGGCTCACCTCACTGCGGATGAGATCGACCGCCTGATCACGCCCAGCACCTTCCACGAGCGTAAGGCGTCGCAAATTCTGGCCATCGCCCAACAGATCGTGGGCCAGTATGATAATGAGCTGCCTTGCGATGAGGACGTTCTGCTGGGCTTTTCCGGCGTCGGGGTCAAATGCGCCCATCTCGCTCTGGGTATTGCCTGCGATCAGCCCTGGATCAGCGTCGATATCCACGTCCATCGCGTAACGAATCGCTGGGGCTATGTGGACGCGGCCACGCCTGAGAAAACGATGGTCGAACTCGAGAAGAAACTGCCGCGAGCGCACTGGATCGAGATCAACCGGCTGCTGGTTCCCTTCGGCAAACACATTTGCACCGGCGCGTTGCCGCGCTGCTCGACGTGCCCGGTGCTCGACATGTGCCGGCAGGTCGGCGTGGAGCGTCACCGATGAGGGGAGGCGAAGCCTCAATTTACAGGGAAGTGATGTGATGATCATTGAACGAGGAAGCAAGCTGCTGATGATCGGCGATTCCATCACCGACTGCGGCCGCGCCCGATCCGTCGACGAGGCGGCCGACCATGCTCTGGGCGACGGCTATGTCGCCCTCACCGACGCCTGGCTCCGCGCCGCCTACCCCGCCCGGCCGGTGCGTGTCGTCAACAGGGGCATTGGCGGCGATACCGTGCGCGACCTGCGGACGCGCTGGCAAACGGACGTGTTGGCCCTGACCCCGGACTGGCTATCGATCTTCATCGGCATCAACGATGTCTGGCGCTGGTTTGGGGACCCGGCGCAAAGAGCCCAACACGTTTCGCTGGATGAGTACGCGGCCACTCTGGAACAGCTAGTGAGCGACACGCGCCCCCAGCTGCAAGGTCTTGTCTTACTGACGCCATTTTTAATCGAGCCGGACACCCGCGAGCCGATGCGGGCCATGATGGACCGCTACGGGAAGGTGGTAGCCGATGTGGCGGCGCGCTACGACGCGATCCTGATCGATACGCAGGCTGCATTTGACGCCGTTCTGGAGTACGTGCCCCCGATGGCTCTTAGTCTCGACCGCGTGCATCCTTTTTTGACCGGACACATGATCCTGGCGCGGGCTTTCTTGCGCGGCATAGGCGCGGCGTGATCTGACAGTAAGAAGCCCGGCCGGCAATTGGATACTTTATGAGACTCGGTGCTTTTGGGAGTGAATTCGAATTCCGAACAAGTGATGAACCCTAAAGAAACAGTTCGCAGCGGGTATGAGCGGGCGGCCGATGCTTACCTGGCCGATCGGCCGCAAGCCTCGGCCGATATTGCCGCCCTCGATCACCTGCTGAGCCGTCTCGCGTCCGGCGCGTGGGTGCTCGATGCGGGGTGCGGCGCGGGAGTGCCCATCGCCCAACGCCTTAGCCGGACTTGTCGCGTAGTCGGCGTCGACTTTTCGGAGCGCCAACTGGCCCTGGCCGCGCAGCACGTACCCACCCTCGTGCCGGTCTGTCAGGACCTGACCCGGTTGGGCCTGGCCCCTGGTGTCTTTGACGCCATTGTCTCCTACTACGCCATCATCCACATCCCGCGCGCCGCCCACGCCGGTATCCTGGCCGACTTTTACCGTCTGGTGCGGCCGGGTGGGTTGGTGTTCTTGTGCCTGGGCGCGATGGACATCGCCGACGACGTCGCCGACGATTTTTATGGCGTGCGCATGTACTGGAGCCACTACGATGCTCCGACGAATCTTGCTCTGATGCGACACACCGGGTTCGAAATCCTATGGTCACAAATTATCAGCGACTCGTTAGGCGGAGAGGCAGCCACCGGCGGCCACTTGTTCGTGCTGGGGCGCAGACCGCCGGCCGAGTAAATCGAAATGGACGAGCAACTACAAATTTTCCGCGAGCAAATTGACGACTTTATGCAGTTTCATCCCCAGTCGCCACTGGATGACGATCAGCGCGGCGACTTCGGCGGTCTGAGCTATTACAAGCATAATCCGGCGCTCAGGCTGTCGGTGACGGTCGAGCTCCTGCCCAATGACGAGCCGCTTATCGAGATGGAAACCAGTACCGGCGACGCGCGGGCGTTTCGCCGCTGGGGCACGTTCGACTTTGTGGTCGAGGGCCAACCGGCGCGCCTAACCCTCTACAGCGACCCAGGCGGGGAAGAGTTCTTCCTTCCCTTCCGCGACGCTACCAGCGGCGGCGAGACTTATGGCGCGGGCCGCTATCTGGACGACCACCGACCCGGGGTGCAGCAAGTGGGGGAGGTGGACTTCGAGATCGACTTTAATTACGCCTACAACCCCTATTGCGCGTATTCGCCGCGCTTTTCCTGCCCTCTGCCGCCGCGCGAGAATTGGCTGGCGGTTCCTGTGCGGGCCGGGGAGAAAACATTCGAGGAAGGATAGGGGAGGGGAAGCGCGCCCAGGAGGCAAAAACGGGGCGGCGCCATTTAGCGCCACCCCGTGTCAAGGCCAGTATCTGATCCAATTGCCTGTGTCTAGACGGCCACCTGCCGCCGCTTGTCTACCGCCGCCAACAGTTCGGAGAAGGAACCCTTAAAGGATTTCACCCCTTCATGCTCCAGTTCGTCGGTGACGTCGGTCATGGAGATGCCCAATGCTTCCAGCCGGTCGATGGTGGCTTGGGCCTCGTCCAGATTTTCTTCCACGGTTAGCTTGGCAACCCCGTGGTCTAGCAGGGCGGCCAGCGTGCTCGGTGGGACTGTATTGACCGTGTCCGGGCCGATGAGTTCTTCGATATAGACCACATCGCTGTAGGCTGGATTCTTGGTGCCGGTGGAGGCCCACAACGGCCGCTGGACGCGCGCTCCCTTCGTCTGCAGCCGCTTAAACCGTTCGGACGTGAACACGCGTTTGTAGTCGGCATAGGCCAGCTTGGCGTTGGCGATGGCTGCCTTGCCCAGCAGCGCGGCCGCTTCTTCCGCCTGCGGCCCGCCCTTGTCGATCATGGCTTGCAGCCTCTTGTCGACAAGCGTATCGACGCGCGAGACGAAGAACGAAGCCACCGAGGCGATGTTGTCGATGGGCTGTCCGTTGGCGACACGTTGTTCCAGGCCTTGCAAGTAGGCATCCATCACTGCCGCGTAGCGCTCGCGAGAAAAGATCAGCGTAATGTTGACGTTGACCCCTTCGGCGGTGGCGGCGGCGATAGCCGGAATGCCCGCCTCCGTGGCTGGTATCTTGACCATCAGATTGGGCCGATCTACGCGCTTCCATAAGGACTTGACCTCGGCCAGCGTCGCCTGCGTGTCCGCGGCCAGAGCGGGGTTGACTTCGATGCTGACGTAGCCGTCGCCACCGTTTGTCCGGTCGAAGAGCGGCCGGAACAGGTCGGCCGCCACCTGAATGTCCTCAATAGCCAGTTGCCAGAAAATTTCCTCGACATCGTGCCCGGCTTCGATCAGCGACATCAGTTCGTCGTCGTAGTCGGCCGTTTGGGTGATAGCCTTCATGAAGATGGTCGGATTCGACGTGACGCCGCGAATTTCGCCGCGCTCGATCATCCCGGCCATTTCGCCGTTTTTCAACAGACCACGCTCGATATTGTCGTACCAGATCGACTGTCCCAACTTCGCTAGCTCTTGTACAGTATTCATCTCAACTCCCAAGGACGTACCGTGGCTCTCAGGCCCGACCGTCCAATAACTTGCCGGCCATCTCCACGATGTGGGCGGCCGTAATACCTAGATTCTCGAAGACTTCCTTGGCCGGAGCGGAAGCGCCGAAGCGATCGAGCGCCAGCACACTGCCCTGGCTGCCCACCCATTTGTACCAACCCTGCGCGATGCCGGCCTCCACGGCCAGCCGCCGCGTCACGTCGGGCGGGAACACTTCCTCGCGATAGTCCGCGTCTTGGTCGGCGAAGAGTTCCCAGCTGGGGAAGGATACCAATCGGACGGAAACGCCCTTTTCGGCCAACTGCTGCCCGGCGTCGACGATAAGTCCCACTTCGGAGCCGGTCGCCATCAGGATGATCTCCGGCCGGCCCTCGCCCAGATCGGCCAGGACGTAGGCGCCTTTGTGTAGCCCGGCGGCCGGGGCGAAGCGCGCACGGTCCAGCGTCGGTACATCCTGCCGGGTCAGGATCAGCGCGCTGGGCCGGTGGCGGTGGGTGATGGTTGCCTTCCACGCTTCGCGCACCTCGTTGGCATCGGCCGGGCGCAGTACCAGCAGGTTGGGGATGGTCCGCAGGGCGGCCAGATGTTCGATGGGCTGGTGGGTGGGGCCGTCCTCGCCCACGCCGATGCTGTCGTGGGTAAAGACGGTGACGGATCCGAGGTGGGACAGCGCCGCCAGACGAATGGGCGGCCGCATGTAGTCGGAGAAAACCAGGAACGTCGCCCCATAGGGAATGATCCCGCCGTGATAAGCTAGTCCGTTGACTATCGCACCCATGGCATGCTCGCGCACGCCAAAATGGACGTTGCGCCCAACAGGATCGCTGTCGAAGGACGGCACGCCGGTCAGCCAGGTTTTGGTCGAGGGGGCCAGGTCGGCCGAGCCGCCGAACAGCTCCGGCAGTTTGGTCGCCAGGGCGTTTATCACCTTGCCCGAAGACGCTCGTGTCGCCATGCCCTTGTCGTCGGCCGGGAACTCCGGCAGTTCCGTGTCCCAGCCACGGGGCAGTTCGCCGGCCAGCCGTCGCATCAATTCCGTGCCTTCCTGGGGATAAGCGGCGCAGTAGGCGTCGAGTTGGCGCTGCCACTCGTTCTCGGCCGCTGCGCCTTTCTCCAGCGCCTGGCGGAAAAAGGCCAGCGATTCGTCGGGAATGTAGAATCGCGGTTCCAGCGGCCAGCGCAACAAGTCCTTGGCACCATCCAACTCGACGTTGCCCGGCGGTTCGCCGTGGGCTTTGGCCGTGCCGGCGCGGGTGGGCAGCCCATAGCCGATGGTCGTGTGGACGATGATCAGCGACGGCCGTGGGTCGAGCTTGGCTTCGTTGATGGCCCGGTCGACGCCATCCACGTCCTGGCCGTCGGCCACGTGGAGCACGTGCCAGCCATAGGCCTCGAAGCGACGGCCGCGGTCTTCGGTGAAGGCCAACTCGGTCGAACCTTCGATAGAGATGTGGTTGTCGTCGTAAAGATAGATCAGCTTACCCAACTGCAAGTGCCCGGCCAGCGACGCCGCCTCTGACGATACGCCTTCCATCAGGTCGCCATCGGTGACGATGGCGTACGTGTAATGGTCGATGATGTCGTGACCGAGCCGATTGAAGACGGCCGCCAAATGAGCCTCAGCCATCGCCATACCCACGCCGTTGGCGAAGCCCTGGCCCAGCGGGCCGGTGGTCGCTTCCACGCCGGGGGTCAGACCATACTCGGGATGGCCGGGTGTGCGGCTGTCCCACTGGCGGAAGTTCTTTAGCTCGTCTAGCGACAGGTCATAGCCGGTCAGGTGCAGCAGGCTGTAAAGAAGCATGGAGCCGTGGCCGCCGGAAAGGACGAAGCGGTCGCGGTTGGCCCACTTCGGGTCGGCCGGGTTATGGCGCAGGTGGCGCGTCCAGAGCGCATAGGCCATTGCCGCCGCGCCCATCGGCAGGCCGGGGTGGCCCGAATCGGCCTGTTGGACAGCGTCAGCCGACAGGAAGCGAATGGTATTGATTGCCAGGTCTTGAAGTTGTTTTGTCTCTTGCATGTTTATTTCGTTTGTTTTAGTCGATCCGGTCAGGCTTCCCAATCGGTGTGGAAGATGCCTTCGCGGTCGATCCGGTGATAGGTATGTGCGCCGAAGAAGTCGCGTTGGGCCTGAATGAGATTGGCTGGCAGATATTCTGAGCGGATGGCATCGAAGTACCCCAGCGCGGCGGCCAGAGCGAGTAGAGGGACGCCTAATCCGGTGCCTGTCTGAATGACTTCGCGCCAGCCGGATTGTCTGCGTCCTAATGCTTCGGCAATCGTCTCATTGAGGTACAGGTTCGGCAAGTCCGGCTGATGCTCGAAAGCCGCGGCGATGTCGTCGAGTAACTCCGCTCGAATGATACAACCCGCGCGCCAGATGCGCACGACTGAAGCGATGTCCAAATCCCAGCCGAACTGGGCCGACGCCATACGCAGCAAGTCCATGCCCTGGGCATAGGTCGTGATCTTGGCCGCATAGAGCGCGTCCTCGGTAGCGCGGACCAAGTGTGCCACGTCGCCATGATAATCGGCCACGCCGCCCAAACGCCGGGCCACGGCCGCCCGCGTGTCCTTCATGGCTGACAACAAACGCATTACCACGGCGGCGTTGATCGTCGGAATGGGTGAGCCAACTTCCAGGGCGATCTGGCTAGTCCAGCGACCCGTGCCCTTCTGCCCGGCGATGTCCATGATCATATCCACTGTGGGCCGGCCGGTTTCCTCGTCCGCTTTGCGCAGGACTTTGGCGGTGATTTCGATCAAATAGGAGCGCAACTCGCCCTCGTTCCAGCGTTCGAAGATGCCGGCCACTTCATCGTTGCTGAGGCCCGCGCCGCGATGTAGCAGATCGTAGATCTCGGCGATAAGTTCCATGTCGCCATATTCGATGCCGTTATGCACCATTTTAACGTAATGTCCGGCCCCGCCGGGGCCTATCCAGGTCACACAGGGCGCGCCGTCGTCGGCCACGGCGGCAATCGCCTTTAGCATGGGCATCACCCGCTCTCCGGCGTCGCGCGCGCCGCCGGGCATAAGGCTTGGGCCCCACAGCGCGCCGCTCTCGCCGCCGGATACGCCCATGCCGACGAAATGGATGCCCTGGGCTGCCAGCTCCTGCGCGCGCCGCGCCGTGTGGGTAAAGTATGAGTTTCCACCGTCGATGATAATGTCGCCGGCTTGCAAATAATCTTTCAATGAGGCGATGGCGGTATCGACCGGCGCGCCGGCCGGCACCATCATCAACACGATGCGCGGCGTCGCCAGCACGGCCACCAACGCCGCCACCGAGTCGGCCAATTCGATCGGGAAGTCGGCCGGCAGCTTGGGAAAGGGATCATAGCTGATTACTTGATACCCGTGGCGTTCCAGGTTCAAAGACAGGCTCCGGCCCATGACCCCCATCCCCATCATCCCCACATCGTACTTCTTATCCATCAGTTGCTCCAATATCGTGTTGACGATCCTGTTTGGTTCAAGAGCGCTATTGACGGTGATCGCCTGTCGGGGTTCTTCCAGCGTATCGAACTGGCTTGGCAGGAGGGTCGCCTTCATAAAATGACCTTCGCGCCCGTATATCCGCGCCTGGATATCGGTGAAGTCTCCTTTCAGGTAGACGAACCGGACTGGCTGTTTATTACCCCGTAGCTGGTCGCGATACGCTTTCTTCAGAGCCGAGCAAGCGATGACGCCGCTACGGTTTTGCTTTAGACGCTCGCTGATGAGATTCGCCAGGGTGCGCAGCCAGCCGGCGCGATCGTCATCATCCAGGGGGATGCCGGCCGCCATTTTGGCGACGTTGGCCGGCGGATGGTAATCATCCCCTTCGTAGAACGGCACGGCCAATCGCTCGGCCAGCAGCCGGCCGATGGTCGTCTTGCCACTGCCGGAGACGCCCATGACGATGATGAAGAACGGTTCATCGCTAAGTCGTCTGGCTGTGCTCATGAGCTATGGACGGGTCGGTCGCACCCTGCCGCAGCTGGGCCAGGCCGGCTTCGAGTGACTCGATCTGTTGCTGTAATTCGACCGTCTGCACTATCTGTTCTTCCAGCAGCACCATTTGCTCGTGTAGTTCGGTCTCATACCGTTCGATTTCCCGAACGGCCAGCCGGTTGAATTCGCTTTGCTGGTTCATGAAGTGGCCGAGATACCAGCGCGAGGCGACGTTGTTCCAAGCGGCGCGAAAGCGGGCGATGAGCGGGCCAAACACGGGAACGTCGGACGTGAACGGCCGCTCGCGCAGTTCGGCCACGGCCGACAGGCGAGCCGGTTGCTCGGCCGCGAAGCGCGTTGCCCTGGCCCGCAACGACGCCAGCCCGGAGGCGACGGCCGCCTTTATCTCGGGAGAGACCGGGCCGGCTCCTTCTTCCTCGCGCGCGGCCCAGATGGACGACAGGCGGCGGATGATCATCAGATAGGCCAGCGAGGCGGCGCGCCGCTCCGGGGCCGCCAACCGGTCGAGCCACTCGGCTTCGACGGTGAGGGTGGAGTGGCCGATTTCCTCGATTGGGAAGTGCTTCAGCAAATATCGCCAGCGGCCGGCATGAAAGCGTTGCAGATAGGCAAAACTGCCCTTCACGGCTGTGGCCGATTCGACGTGGACGGCCGTGGCTTGTGGCAGGTAGACGACACGATAGCCCGCATGGCGCGCGCGCGCGCAAAGATCGACGTCCTCGAAGTAGAGGAAAAACCCTTCATCCATCAGTCCTATGCGGTCGAGCATGGAGACGCGCAGGGCGGCGGCCGCGCCGATCAGGTATTCCACCTCACGAGTGACGTCGTATTGCCCAGTATCACGCTCGCCGATGCCGTAGTGGCGTGGCAAGGCCTGGGGATGGGTGATGTAGCCGCCCGCGTGCTGAATGAGGTCTCCGCCAGGATACCACAGCTTGCAGCCGACGATACCGATGGTCGCGTCGTCGGCCATGGACTCAGCCAGCGCGGACAGAGTGTCGGGCGAGAGGATCACGTCCGGGTTGAGCAGGACGACGATGTCGGTCGTGGCTTCGCGCAGGGCGACGTTGTTGCCCGCAGCGAAGCCTAGGTTGCCGCCGTTCTCGCAAACGGTCACCTGGGGGAAACGCTCGCGAACGAAAGCGACGGAGCCGTCGGACGAGCCGTTATCGACCAGGACGATCCGCTCGGGGGCCAGAGTTTGGGCTTCGAGAGAGACCAGGCACGCTTCCAGATACGGGCGGCCGTTCCAGTTCAGGATGATGACGGAGAGCGTGGGCCTGGTCAAGGTGCGATCTTAACGCGTGATTCGGGGCATAAATGCCTGGTGCGTGCCGACCAGCACAGTGAACGCCTGAGTGTTATTGGCCTCGTTGGTTTCGGCGATGGTGTTGCCCGCATCGACGACGACGTAAATGGCGTGTGTGCCGGCGCCTGCCCCGTTCCAGGTAACATTGACCGCGGCGCTGCTGCCGCAGCCGGACAGATTGACTACCTGATCGCTGCCGATCTTCTGGCCGCCCTGAGCCGGGTTGCCCTTGTAGAAGCGGACAATGGCCGGGCCGGAAGCGGCGGCCAAATTGCCGCTGTTGGCGACGTGGGCAGTCAACTGAATGGACAGCGGCTGACCCTGGTAAAAGGGCGAGCCGGGGTTGGTGGTCAGCCGCCACGGGGTCAGGTCCGTCTCCGCCGCGATGGCGGCCGTGTGGGCGGCAAAGTTTTGGCCCATTGCGGTCATCTGGTGGGTCGATGAGTCGAAGAGCCAGCCGTTATAGTTTTGATCGGTGACACTATACCACGACCACTTCTGCACGAGGCGGTGGCCGTCGGCCGGATATCCCAGCACGGGATCGGTGGCCGTTGTCAGGTAATCGAACGTCTTGTTCATGTAGGCGTTGACTCGTGCGGCGTCGAAACCGTAATCCGGCGGCATCAGGATGCCGTATTCGCTCAGATAGAGCGGTTTGTCGCTATAACCGCGGTCCTTCATCCACTGCCGAAAGCGCACAACGCGCGCGGCGAACATGTTGAAATTGTCGTTGTCGTCGATGCCGACCATCTCGCCGTACGGTTCGTCGATACCCGGCGGCACGTCGGCCCCCCAGCAGTTGGCCGGATCGTAGCTGCAACTGACCTCGTTAAGAATGAAGTTGTGAATGCTCCAACCGTCGACGGGCATTTCCGAGCTGAAGGTCTGGTGATAACTAGCCAGCACCATGTCGAGGTAGCGCAGACGGAGAGGCGTGGGCTGGACGATGGTGCCGGCCACGATCCGCGCCGTCGGATCGGTCTGCTTGATCAGCTGGTAGAGTTCGTGGTAGGCGGCGGCGTAAATGTGAGGCTCCACGTTGTCCTGAATCGACGTACGCCGGTCCGGTTCGTTGCCGATCAACCACCGGGCGCCCGGATGGGCAAGAATGGCGTTTTTCAGCGCCGCGCCGTTGGGCGTGTAGGAGTACTCGGTCTCGCTGGTTTGGCTGAGCCGAATGACCGGCACGAATTCCACGCCCGACGGATGGTCGGTGTTGGCGGTGCTTCGGTAATTAAGGTACCAACCGATGCGAAGGGGCGAGACGTCATGGTCGGTAAAGGTCTGGCCGCTGATGACGTTTACCCCGTAGCGGCAAAGCGGTGCGTTGTTCTGGGCGGCGGCCTTGACCAGCGCTGCATCGCCGGCGGCCACCGGCCGCAATGCCAGGAAGCCCGTTGCCGCGACGATGATCGCGGCCAACAAACCTATGGTAGGGAAGCGGGCGTCTCTCATCGGAGCACCTCGATATAGACGGGCTGACCGTTGACGGGCACGCTCACACGGCCGTCGACGGCCCCGTCGTTGGCGTCCGCGAAAACCGGCCCGACGTTCCCATACAGGTCAATGGCGCGCACTTCAGTGGCGGCTACTGACAGTGTGCCTGTGGCCTGAGTGATAATGGGGTTTAACCAGGCCACGTAGAGGGTATGGCCCGTGAGCGGATCGCGAAATTCATAAGCTTCCATCCACCCGTTCTTTGTTTCTGATGGCAGCAAGACCTTGACAAAATCTTTCCTGGTTAACTGATTGACAATCGTCTGGTAGGCCAAAAAGGAAGGTTTGCGGAATGGCTCCGGGTCGCGCGTGACGAGGCCAAAATCGGCCGAGCCTTCGCCGGGATCGTAGAGCATCCACCAGATCATGACGTCGATGTCGCCGGCCAGACTCTGAGTGAACAGTTGGGCCACGTAGCGGGACTGAGTTTCGGGACTGCTGGGCAGGCCGGGAGGGTTGTTGCTGTGCCAGCCGGCTTCGGTGATGATCATCGGCTTGTTAAGCCCCGCAGCCTGTAGCTTGGCTCGCAGATGTTGGGTCTTCTGATAGAGACCGGAGCCGCTTTCGCCGGCAGTCAACCAGTTCGATGCGAACAGAGGATAAGTGTGGAAGTTAAAGACGTCGAAGTAGTTTCCGGCCCCCGCCGCCAGCACATCATCGAGGAACGTGCGGATAAACGGCCCGCCCTGGTCGACGAAGAAGTCGTAGGCGATGCCGCCAAAAACGACTTCAGCATCCGGGTTGGCGCTCTTCACGACCGGATAGACGGCGGCCAGCATGGCGGCGTATTCCGTCGGATGTTGGCCCCAACGGCCGTCTGTCGTATCGAGGCGGCGGTCGGGTTCATTATAGAATTCCCAATAATCGACAATAGGCGATCCGGGGGCATCGAGATATCCGTCGCCATCGAAACGCTCCACCAGCGCGCCCACAAATTCCTTGAAGTCAGGCATATTGGCGGCATTGATGGGGCCGTCGGGTTTGAACGAATCGTAACGGGCCCATACCGGCGCGGTCTCAATGGTCCCGATGACGCGCACGCCATATCCGCCGGGTGTTTCGGCCGCGCCCAGGGGTTTATCTGCCTGTTCCCACAAATAGGCACTGGGCAAGGTGTTGTTTGGTTCGATGGAGTTCCAGTGCACCGCAATGCGTAACCACGTCGCGCCGCTGTCCATCAGGCTGGGATGAAACGGCGACGTCGGCCGCGAGTCGTTGTACATTTGCATCCCGAAGACGGAATTCCGCGCCCATGTCGTTGGGCGATTGGAAGTGGTCATGGGTATGTAGAGCTGGGTCGACTCATCGGCCGTGGCCGGTGTCGTCGCTTCGTTGGCCAGCCGAGCTTGTGCGCCGCCGGTGAGTAATAGGACACCGGCCAGCACAGCCAGGGTGATGGCCCCCACAATACGTAAAGATGCGTATCGATTCTCAAGCATAAAAGTATCCTGTCGAGTCGAAATTACCGAACTGTCAGCGGCATGAAGCCCTGGTTGAAATAGGGCGCGCGCCAGGCCACAATCGCGTTAGTTCCCGGCGCGGCAATCCATGCCGTTCCGTTGGCATCAACGGTTATCCCGGCCGGGCGAGGGTTCGCGCCGGGCAGCGGAATTTCATAGTGGTTGATGGACTTGTTATTATCTTTGTTGATGACGAGTAAACCGGCGCGATTGCCGACCGGTTGGGTAGACCAGGCGCGAAAGTTGCTTCCCTTCAGTTCAAGGAATAGGCCGTTGACGCCGGTTCCCTGGTTAATCAGCCTGTACCACAGCCAGTTGCCCAACGTGCCGTCATTAAAGCGGCCGACGTAATCCTTGGAAGGAGCGGATATCCAGGGGACATCGGGCGCACCGCCGGCGACCGCGATGTTTCCTGGTGCCCACGTAGGCTGGTTGAAGCCTTCGGTAACCGGAATAATCTCAAACCGCTGGCTGGCAGCCTTATTCGGCAAGAGTTTGATGACCGCCTTCAAGCCCGGAGCGGTGAAAAAGATGCTCTCATCGCTGGCGGTGGCCACATCCTCTAGCTTGGCCCCGGCGGTCGTGTAGGGGTATTCGTCGAACGTGCCGCTGGCCGGTTTGAAGCGGGCCATTTTGTTGCTGTTGTTCTGGGCGAACCAGACCTGACCATTGGGGGCGATGGCGATGCCCATCGGCCCACTGTTGGCCGTGGGGACGAGGTATTCGGTGATGGCCCCGTTGGCCGGGTTGAGCCGGCCGATCTTGTTGCCCGCCCGCTCGGTGAACCAGATGTACTGGCCGTCGTAGGCCAGATCATAGGGAGCGCTGTTGGCTGTGGGCGTGTCGTACTTCGTGAAAGTCCCCTGGCCGCTGCCGTTGACCACCAGCTTGCCGATGGCGTGGGCATTCTGCATCGTAAACCAGACCTGGTTCGGCCCCAGGGCGATGATGTTGGTCGGCTCACCGCCGGGGGTGGGGATTGCGTAGCTGGTGACGAACGGCGCGGCGTCGCTCAGGGCGGCCGTGGGCCGGGTGCGGATGACGATCAAAGCCGTCGCCATTAGCAGGGCGATCATCGTCACGGCGAACAGATTTCGTTTCAGGTTGGGATTAATTTGTCTTTTCATCATTTTATCTCTTTCCGTTATCCCGGCTTGAACGTGTGGTTTGCCTGCGGGCATCTGGCAACTTATCCAGTATAGCGTCACAACACGTTCAGACCGGTGTTCGAGCAGATGGTCTAAGGCCTTGCTCACCAATCGGCGGCTATTTTTCGGCGACCATCTGAACGGCCTGAATATCAAATTCCTCGAAGGGGGCAGGGGATCGGGCGGCTCCGGGCAGCCATTGCCAATCGGCATCCAGCAGGACAAGACCCTCGGCCTGGGGCGTGCCGCTATCGACGATCCGAAAACTATAGGCCTCCTCGTGATAATCATACGCGATGGGCTCCACGCTGTCGTGGACGGCGGCGGTAAGGTTATAGCGCCCCGGCAGGAGGGCCAGGCGACGAATTTCGTAGCGGACGATGCCCCGGCCCTCCACCACGCCCAGCTTCAAGCCGCTGGCTTGCGTGTTAGGCCCGCTGACGTGGACGCCGTCGTGCCGGTGCAGCGCCAGCCCGAATTCGGGTTCCTCGATGGGCTCGTGGGCGACGTAGGACATCTCGACGGCCAGGGAGTCGCCCGTCCTGTAGATCGTCGATTCTTCCCCCTGCTCATTCAACAGGCGCACGCCGGTGATCTCGATTTGCTTCGTTCCCCAGCGCCGGAAGCCGCCCGACTCGTTTTCGGACGTCATCTGCCGGCCGGTCCTGTTGAAGAGATGGTCCCGATACTGGGCCATGACCGACTCGGCCGGGCCGGCCATGCGCATGACGCCGTGTTCCATCCAGATGATGTCGCTGCACAGATGGACGACGTTGCTCAGGTCGTGACTGATAAAGATGATCGTCGTGCCGGCGCGCTTCATCTCCATGATGCGGTCGATGCACTTGATCTGGAACGATTGGTCGCCGACGGCCAGGATTTCATCGATGATGAGAATATCCGGCCTAACGTGGATGGCGACGCTGAAGCCCAGCCGCATGTACATGCCGGAGGAGTAATGCTTGACGGGCATGTTGATGAATTCATCGAGTTCGGAAAATTCGACGATATCATCGAAAAGCAGTTTGGTCTCCGCTTTGGTGAAACCGAGGACGGAGGCGTTGAGATAGATGTTCTCGCGACCGGTCAAATCGGGGTGGAAGCCCGCGCCCAGTTCCAGCAGGGCACTGATCCGGCCGTTGACGATGATTTCGCCTTCAGTCGGCTGGATGATGCGAGCGATAATTTTGAGAAGGGTGCTCTTGCCGCTACCATTACGGCCGATGATGCCCAGACTTCGGCCCGGCAAAAGATCGAAGGAGACGCCGCGCACGGCCCAGAGGTCGTGAGAAGGGCGGCGTTCGCGGCGAGTGATGGCCGCGATTGCCGATTCAAGCACGGATTGAGGCATATCCGGCGTGAACGCAAAGCGTTTGCTGACATTCCGCAACCGAATTGCCGGTTGGCTTTGCGTACTCATAGGCGCGCGGATAGTATAGCAAGTCGGCTAAATTGACAACCGCCCCGCCCGTTACGGCCACCCTACGACTTCCCGCCGTGGCCTTCGGCGAAGAGTAAAATAGACAAATACGATGCTGGATCAGAAATCTCTACTCACGCTTGAGTTCAATAAAATCCGCGAGATCGTCGCCGGCTATGCGAGTTTCAGCGCCGGCCGCGACCTGGCCCTGGCGATGCAGCCTACCACCGAGTTGGAGCAGGCGCGCGAATGGCAGGCCGAGACGCGCGAGGCGGCGTCGCTGTTCCAGTCCGACAGCGGCGTGACCATCGGCGGGGCGCGCGATGTGCGTCGCGCGGCCGACAATGCTCTGCGCGGCTTCATTTTGCCGGCCGAGGACTTTCTGGCGATTCAGGCGACCATTGTAGCCGGACGCAACCTGCGGCGAAACCTGCTGCGTCTGGAAAATCGCGTGCCCCATCTGGCGGCCATTGCCGTGCTCATCGAGGAGTGCCGGGGCATCGTCAGCGCCATCACCAACACGCTCGACGAGCGGGGCGAGGTGCTCGACAGCGCCAGCCCCCGTCTGGCGAAGGTGCGGCAGGAACAGCGCGCCGTCCACGGCCGCATCCAGGACAAGTTGCAGCGCATCCTCAACAGCAGCATGGCTCAGTTCTTGCAGGAGTCGATCATCACCCAGCGTGGCGGCCGCTACGTCATCCCCGTGCGCGCCGACGCCAAAGGGCGGCTGAAGGGCATCGTCCACGATCAGAGCGGCAGCGGAGCGACGCTGTGGGTGGAACCGTTGGGCACGGTGGACCTCAACAACGAGTATCGCGGCTTGTTGATGGAGGAGCAGGAGGAGATTCAGCGTATCCTGCGCGAATTGTCCAACCTGGTGGCCGATCAGGGCGAGGCCATCAAGCGCGTTGTGGAGCGCATGGCCGAGATGGACCTAATATTTGCCCGGGCCAACTACGCGCTGGTGACGAACGCCGTGGAGCCGATCTTTGTTCCCTGGCGCGAGACGCGGCAAGCGCCCGCGCCGCGCCATCGCAACGAACTGGATAAATGGACTGTGCCGCCGCGCGATATGCATCCCGGCTCGACTGTCTGGATCAAGGCCGCGCGCCACCCGTTGATCGACCCTCGCCTGGTCGTGCCGACTAATTTGACCCTCGAAGAGGACGTTTTCGTCGTGCTCATCACCGGCCCCAACACGGGCGGCAAAACGGTCAGCCTGAAAACGATGGGGCTGATGATCACCATGGGCCAATCCGGGCTGCACTTGCCGGCCAACGAAGCTCGACTGTGCGTATTCGACAACGTGTTCGCCGACATCGGCGACGAGCAGTCCATCGAGCAGAGCCTGTCTACCTTCTCGGCCCACATGACCAATATCGTGCGCATTCTGGCGCACGTAGACGAGCGCTCCCTCGTCCTGCTCGACGAGCTTGGTTCGGGCACCGACCCCACAGAGGGCGCGGCGCTGGCCCAGGCGGTGGTCAACTTTCTGCGCGATAAGGGAGCGACGACTTTCGTGGCGACCCACTTCCCGGAGTTGAAGGTCTATGCCAGCCAGACGCCGGGAGTCTCCAATGCCTCGCTGCTGTTTGACATGGAGACGCTGTCGCCGACGTATGAGATGACCATCGGGCTTCCCGGCCGCTCCAACGCCTTTGCTATCGCCCGCCGTCTCGGCCTCGATGGAACGATCCTCGATGACGCCATGCGCCAAGTGAGCGCCGACAGCCACCAGGCCGAAGACCTACTCGACTCGATCTATACCCTGCGCGAAAAGATGGAGGCCGAGGAGGCCCAAACGCGACGAGCCTTGCGCGAAGCGGAAGGCGAACGCGCGCGGTTGCAGCAGCGGCTGGAGGCGGTCGAGGTGGAGCGCGGCCGGATCGTGGAAGAGACGCGGCAGGAGATGAAGCGCCAGATCGAATTACTCCAGGCGGAGATCCGTCAGGCGCGGTCGAAGCTGCGCGACGCGGCGTCGCTGAACGCGGTCAAGAAGCTCAGCAAGCAAGTGACCGAGCTGGAGGTAGAGCAGGAGGCGGTGCTGGCCCCGGAGCCGGCCGAGACGGCCGAAGCGTCGCGGTCCAAGCGTCGTTCGCTGCAGGTGGGTGACGTGGTGCAGGTGCGTTCGCTCAATGTGAAGGGGGAAGTCGTCTCCATCGGCAAGAACGAGGTGATGGTCGCTGTCGGCCGCTTGCAGATGCGCGCCGGCTACGATGACCTCGACTTCAAGGAGCGACCTGTTCCCGAGCGCGACGTGGAAAGAGTGACAGCGCTGCACCCCTCGCCG
Organism: Promineifilum sp.; assembly: GCA_017983515.1. Taxonomy (GTDB): domain Bacteria; phylum Chloroflexota; class Anaerolineae; order Promineifilales; family Promineifilaceae; genus Promineifilum. Next base: position 105,725 of record JAGOBF010000007.1, read on the forward strand.
GGCATGGAGCTGGACATACGCGGCGTGCGCGTGGAAGAAGGGGTGGAGCAGCTATACCGTTATCTCGATTCGGCTTTTCTGGCGCGTCTGCCGTTCGTGCGCATCATCCACGGCAAAGGCACGGGGCGATTGCGTGAGGCCGTGCGCGAGGCGTTGAGCACCAGCAAGCAAGTTCGCGCCTGGGAAGAGGGCAAGGACGGCGAGGGCGGGCCGGGGGTGACGGTGGCGCATTTAGTGGAACAGAAGTGAGAAGCGAACAGTATCCGGTGAGCAGCAGGTCAGTATTCAGTGGATCACTCTAATGAGATTACGGACCTGCTGAATACTGACTTACCGAAAACTGATCTTCAGTTTCACTCAATCTCGTAAGCGACGCCCGCCTCATCCAGCCGGCGCAGCCGTTCCCACTCAGGTAGTTCGCCCTTACCGCCGGCGTCTTTCAGCACCATGATCTGGCGCATCTCCATGACCTGGTCGCGCAAGACGGCCGCGCGCTCGAACTCCAATTGTTGGGCCGCGTGCTTCATCTGCTTCTCCAGCTCGGCGATGATCTTGGCTAGCTCAGCCTTGGGCAGTTCGGCGGCGGTCACGTAACCGCCTTTCGATTCGGCCATAGCCAATTCGCCCTTAGCCATTTCGTGTTGGGCCGTCAGCTCATCGGTCAAGACGTGGACGGCCTTGATGATGCTGCGCGGCTCGATGTTATGCTCCTTGTTGTAGGCGGTCTGCACCGCGCGGCGGGCGTCGGTGGTCGCCAGGGCCGCGGCCATCGAGTCAGTGATCTTGTCGGCATACATGATCACCTTGCCGTCGATGTGGCGGGCGGCGCGGCCAATGGTCTGCGTCAGCGCCGTCTCGGAGCGCAGGAAGCCCTCTTTGTCGGCGTCCAGGATGGCGACAAGCGATACTTCGGGCAGATCCAGCCCCTCGCGCAACAAGTTGATGCCCACTACGACGTCGTAGACGCCCAGTCGCAGGTCGCGCAAAATCTCCGTGCGTTCCAGCGTGGCGACTTCGGAGTGGAGGTAGTGAACCTTGATACCCATCTCCAGCAGGTAGTCGCTCAGGTCTTCGGCCATGCGCTTGGTCAACGTCGTCACCAGGGCGCGCTGGCCGTTGGCGATGCGCCGATTGATCTCGCCGATGAGGTCATCGACCTGACCACGCACCGGGCGCACTTCTACTTCGGGATCGACGACGCCCGTCGGCCGGATGACCTGATGGGCCACTTGGGTAGAGTGATCTGCCTCGAACAGGCCGGGCGTGGCGCTGGTGAAGATGACTTGATTAAGCAGTCCCTCGAACTCACCAAAGTTGAGAGGGCGGTTGTCCATGGCGCTGGGCAGACGGAAGCCGAAATCGACCAGAACGCCCTTGCGGCTCTGGTCGCCGCCCCACATGCCGCGCACCTGCGGGATGGTCATGTGGCTCTCGTCGATCACCATCAGGTAGTCGGCAGCGAAATAGTCGAGCAACGTCCAGGGGCGCGAGCCGGCCGGGCGCTGATCGAGATGACGGCTGTAATTCTCGATGCCGGGCGTAAACCCCACCTCACGCAGCATCTCCAGGTCATACATGACCCGCTGCTCGATGCGCTGGGCTTCCAAAAAGCGCTGCTCTTTCTTGTAGAACGCGATCCGTTCGGTGAGCTCCGATTCGATATCGTTGATAGCTCGCGATAGCTTTTCCTCGTCGGTGATGAACTCGCGCGCCGGGTAGATGACTATATGAGTATGCTCCAGAAGCACCTCGCCGGTCAGCGGGTCGAATTCGGCGATGCGCTCGACGGTATCGCCCCAGAACTCGATCAGGTAGGCCGTCTCGGCGTAGGCCGGATAAATCTGCAAGGTATCGCCGCGCACGCGAAACGTGCTGCGCCGCAGCTCGATGTCGTTACGGTCGTACTGGATGTCGACCAGATGACGCAGGATGGTATTGCGACGGTACTGGTGGCCGCGCTCAATTTCCAGGATGACGTTGCCCCAGGCTTCGGGGTTGCCGATGCCGTAGATGCACGATACGGAGGCGACGATGATCACGTCGCGACGGCTCTTGAGGGTCGCCATCGCCTGCAAGCGGAGCCGGTCGATCTCCTCGTTGATCTGCGTCTCTTTTTCGATATAGAGGTCGTGGCGGGGAATATAGGCTTCAGGTTGGTAATAATCGTAGTAGCTGACGAAGTAGGAGACGGCATTATGCGGGAAGAACTCGCGGAACTCGCTGTAGAGTTGGGCGGCCAGGGTTTTGTTATGGGCCAGGACGATGGTCGGCCGTTGCGTCTGCTGGATGATGTTGGCGATGGTGAACGTCTTGCCGGTGCCGGTAGCCCCCAGCAAAGTCTGATACTTGTCACCGCGCTGAATCCCGTTTACTAATGTGTCAATCGCCGCCGGTTGATCGCCCGTCGCGGCGAAGTCGGAAACCAGTTGGAAATCGGGCATGGTTGACCTCGCTAGCCATCCTGAAGTAAGCACTCATATGATAGAACGGAAGTTCTTATTTTACCATTTTTGGAGCGAAAATTCAATACTATCCGGTGCACTTGCAGGTTTTTTTCAGTAATCGACCTCTGTAGCGCCGGTTAAGAAACCAGCTTCGCAACCTTGTCTCATGTATCTGCTTCCATGCTGCCGGATAAGAATCCGGCGTTTCAATTCTGATCAACTGGCAACTTTGAAAGCCCTGAGGGTAGTTATGGGGCCGGGATGACCTCTATCTCAAACAGCGACGGCCATAGCTTGCCGGTCACGAATATGCGGCCGGTCTCGCTGTCGAAGGCCAGGCCGTTTAGCACGTCCACCGGCTGGGTGAGAGTACTCGTATCCAACAGGCCGGTCAGGTCGATGTAGCCCAACACGTCGCCTGTCTCCGGGGAGATGCGGGCGATGAGATCGGTCAGCCAGATGTGGGCCCAGATTTCGCCGTTGACGAATTCCAGTTCGTTTAGCCGGTTCAGAGGGCCTTCGTTATCGCGAACGGTTATGTAACCGATTTCTTCCAAAGTGCCTGGGTCCCAGAAGTGAATTGTCGCCGTGCCGTCGCTGACGATAAGGCGTGTCCCGTCCTGGGTGATACCCCACCCTTCGTGGGGATAGGTGAACGTTTGCAGAAGTTCAAACGTATCGCGGTCGTAGACGAAACCGGTCTGCTCCTGCCACGTCAGTTGGTAAATCTTGTCATCCAGAAGCGTGATACCCTCCCCGAAGTATTGGGCATCGAGAGGCTGTGAGCGTAGCACGGCACCCGTTTCCAACGCGACCTCGCGTATCATGGATTCGCCCCAGCGTCCCGTGCCCTCATACAGTTCGCCGTCGACGAAAATAAGACCCTGGGTGAAAGCGGCCGGATCGTGGGGATAGGTATTAATCACTCGATACGTGTAGGTGGGGGGCGGGGTGGGCGTCGGCGTGGCCGGTTCCGTCGGCGTCGGAGCGGGCGTGTCTGGCGCGGTGACGACGACCGCAGCAAAGGCTACTTCAGTGGCGGCGGTATCGATCGCGGCGTCTGGTTCAGCGGTAGTGGGCGCGGGCGTGGCGTCCGTTGCCACCCCTGTGGCGCCGGCCGCCTGCGTCGTCGCGGAGGACTCGGCGGGCAAGGCCGCTGTCGGGGCGAGCGTGGCCGTAGCCAACGATTGACCGTCACAAGCCGCTAATAGGCAAGCGAAGAAGGCGAGGAGAACAAGGAACGGTGCGGCAAAATGTTTCATAATGATTCTCAAACGAGCGAGCCCGATAGTGGGCGCGTCAACCGGACGATTGTGCCGCCACCCGCCGGGCGGCGCAAGACATTGGGGGAATCGCTAAGCCTCGGCGTTCACCTCGGACGTCTCCAAGAGTTCTATAAGGTGACAGATGTGGCCGTCGTCGATCCACTCGATCTGCCGGATGCCGTGGCCGAAGGTACGCCGGACGCCACGCACCAACATCTGTAACCGCCGAGCAAACGGCGGCAGTTCGGCGTCGGGTTGCCGGCCGCGCGGGAGGCGGGGGAGTGCCGGCGCGAGTAGGATCCCGTCGTTGCTGTGGCGAAGGGTGATGACGTCATGGGTTGGGCTGTGGTCCATGAGGACGTGGCCTGCATGGTCGGCGGCGGCGACCATTTCCATTACAAGCACGTCGGCGCGAGCGCCGGCCGGCAGGCGGGCGGCCTCGGTCCAAATGCCGGCGAGCGCCACGGTGGTAGCGACTGCATCATTCAGATCGACATTCAAGCGGGCTGGGACAGAGGTTTTTGACGGCGTAAACGCGGCCTTCAAGGCCACGGGCCTGTCAAAGCGGGGCAGGCGAACGCTGAGAAAAAGTGTGTTGTGCAGCAGTTCGGGGTGGGGCGCGATCAGACGGCCGTCATAGCTTTCGACCAACCCTTTCTCCACGAACAGGCGTAACAATTCGTCGGTCAGTATTGCCCCCGCGGGCACAGGCAGGCCGGCGCGCGCGGCCTCGTCGAGCAACCGACCTTTGGGCCCAATGCGCCGGCGGCGTGCGCGACCGGACCCCAGCCAGATAAACAATGAAGATGCCATGAGTACCAATTCTATAACATCCTGTGTAGTCCGGCGCGCTTTGACCGGTCGTGGCGCCCCCGCCGATGCGGGCCGAGCCTAAAAACTGGACTGGAAGCTAACGTCATTATGTGTTAAACTCTCGTTAGAATATTTGGGTCTGTTCGTTCAGGGAGCTTGGTTGGCTCGAATGTTGCCGCTCCCTAAGCTCGCGCCCCTGAAGCGGCCGCGACAGACAAACCAACGGGCGCCGCTTCCGGCGTCATGACGAGTGCGTTTATCGCTATTAGCATTGTGCATGACTTGCAGCGAAGGTTTAATCTCCCGTATCGAGCATTGCGTCGGACAGACCGACGCCCTACGGCAAGCGCCCTCGTCTCTTTGCCCCTCCCTGTCTACCGCAAATTTTGTCGCCTGCGCGATAGTTTTGGTTTCCGGCCGATCCCTTGTTGCACCCGAATCCATTACCCGGAATAGGCCATCAGTCAAATTATTGCCCTGATGGCCACCCGACCGATTGTCATTATTTTCTGACGAAAGGAGATTACCGAGAATGTCAAAGAAGAAGGTCGTGTTGACGGAAGATCAGAGAAAGCGAAACGCGGAAATTCTGGCCCGGCTAGAAGAAGAACGCAGTCGCCTGGTCGAAGAGACGCGCGCCCTGCAGCTGCAGGAGCGCCGCCGCCCGGGTCGGAAACGCAAGAAGAAGACGATGGATGAGCTGATGGTCGCGGCCGACTGAGTCTATGCGTGCCGGCGGCCCTGATAGGGCGAATCTCAAGACACCCGTGCAACCAGAAGGATGCACGGGTGTCTTTTTTGCGAATTCCGTAACTTGCCAACCTTAGCGGGGTTATGGCTGATAGTTCAAACGAATTCTCTGTAGAATTTGTTTGGAAGAATTATTGGTGTAAGCTTCATTGCCAACGAAAGATCGGACTCTGATTGATTTTTAGTCTTAATATGGAGGTTTACACATGATCGGTTTACTAGGTTGGCTTATTGGTGGTGGTATCATCGGCTGGATTGCGAGCATGATCACGGGGCGCAATGCGCAACAAGGTCTGATCGGCAATATCCTGGCTGGCATCATCGGCGCATTCGTCGGCGGGGCGCTCTATGGCGCTCTCTTCGGCGGCGGCATTAACTTCGAGTGGAATGTGACCAGCTTCATCGTAGCCCTCATCGGCGCAGTCATTGTCCTGGCCATCTGGAACTTTATCAGCCGCCGCGCCTAATTCGTCATCGCGCGGCCGTCGTTTCTATTTCTTTAGATCGTTGGCAATGAAAAAGCCCCACCGGCTAACCGGTGGGGCTTTTTTTGTTTGATGGAAAACCACATTTACGTCAGGTTTTGCCGGAAATGGGTCACGATGCGCTGCCAGGCATCTTCGGCCGCCTCAGGATGATAGGCCGGTCGCTGGTCGTTCATGAAGGCATGGTGCGCGCCGGGATAGATCACCGTCTCCTGACGCGCTCCGGCGGCGTCCATGAGAGCCGCACGCTGCCGGGCGACTTGGGGCGATACCCCCTTGTCCAACTCGCCGTAGATCGCCAGGATGGGCGCCTCAATGCCGGCCGCCTCCTCCGGCGTCATCTCCGGCCCGCCGCCGTAGCAGGCGACGGCCGCGCCGATCCCCTCCAGCTTGGCCGCGCCGTGCCAGGCCAGTCCGCCGCCCATACAAAAGCCGACGAGGCCGATTTTCTTGGGCGAGACGCTGGCGATATTGCTTAGGTAATCGACGGCGGTCTGGATGACGCGAAGCGCCGCGGGGTATTGCAAGGCCATCGACAGCTTGCGGGCGTCATCGGGTTCGTGGGCCGTCTCGCCATAGTACAGGTCGGGGGCGAGGGCCACAAATCCGTCCCTCGCAAACCGGTCGACAATATCGCGGATATGGTCGTTCAGCCCCCACCACTCCTGGATGACGACCACGCCCGGCCAGGGGCCTTGCCCCGATGGAACTGCCAGATAGCCGCGAGTCTGTCGGCCGTCGGCAAAAAGCTCGATATCGGGTTGGCGTGTCATGTACTGGACTCCTTTGGGGTTAATAGATTGGACGTTGGAGCCATGCTAACCATAGTTTGCTGGTTGGTCAATAGCGCCCGGCATCCCCTCGCGTGATTGGCGCCCTCATCTGGCGCGATAGGCGGCCAGCGTTCGCTGGCGGGCCGCGGCATGATCGACGATGGGCAGAGGGTAGTCCCGGCCGAGGATGCAACCAAACGCTTGCTGTTCCTCTCGTTTCAAGCGCCACGGTTCGTGGATGGCCGGCGCGGGAATGGCGGCCAGCTCCGGCACCCAGCGCCGCACGTAGGCCCCCGTTGGGTCGAACTTGCGGCTCTGCGTCACGGGGTTGAAGATGCGAAAGTAGGGTGCGGCGTCGGTGCCCGTGCCGGCCGTCCATTGCCAGCCGCCGTTGTTGGCCGCCGGATCACCGTCGATGAGTTGGTTCATGAACCATCGTTCGCCCCAACGCCAGTCGATCAGCAGGTCTTTGACCAGGAAGGAGGCCACGATCATGCGTGCCCGGTTGGGCATCCAGCCCACTTGGTCTAGTTGGCGCATGGCCGCGTCGATGACCGGGTAGCCGGTTTGGCCGTGGCGCCAGGCGTCGAACTCGGCCGGATCGTTGTGCCAGAGGACATCGCGCAGCGCCTCGCGGAAGCTCATACGACTTACGTGTGGAAAATGATACAAGATGTGGATGTAGAAATCGCGCCATATCAATTCGTTGAGCCAGGTCGAAATCCCGTTTGGCGGAGGTGTCTCACCTGATTGGGCGATGGCAGACTGGGCAGCGACAGCGGTAGCGCGCGCCGATACCATGCCGAAGCGCAGGTAGGGCGACAGGTGTGATGTGCCGTCGATATCCAGGCGATTCCGTATCTCATCGTAGCCCGCACCGCGCTCCGCCAGAAATTGCTCCAGACGCTGCCGGGCAGCGGCTTCGCCGGCTGGGTACAGGCCAGCTGAGGCGGCCGTCGTCTCGCCCGGTATTGACAGGCCGTCGACAGCGCCCGGATCGGAAAGGCGGATGGGCGCAGGCCTCAATTCTCCCGGCGGCAACGGGCCGATTCCCAGCCAGGCGCGGCTAAACGGCGAGAATACGGTGTAGGGCGAGCCGTCCCGCTTCATCACCAGACCAGGCGGTCGAATAGCACTGCTGCCGACCAGGCTCAGAGGCAGCCGGGCGGCTACGCCTGCATCACGTCGCCGGGCGTAGGGCGAGTAATCCTCCTCGGCGTAGATGGCCGTGGCCCCGATTTCGGCCGTCAGACGGGCCAACTCCTCAACCGGACGGCCGCGGCGGACGATCAGCCGGCTGCCTCGCGCCCGCAAGTCGGCGTCGAGGGCGCGCAGACCGGCGAACAAGAACGCATTGCGTTTGTCCGATGCCGTGGGGCCGTCCAACAGGGCCGGGTCAAGAATGAATACGGGAATAACCCGCCGGCTATGGGTTAGCGCGGCGGTCAGGGCGTCATTATCGGCCAGTCGCAAATCGCGACGAATCCACCAGATGGCCGTGGTCACTCGCTGAGGAGGTCAAGCAATGCGCCTTCCAGCGTCGGAAAGCGAAAATCGAAGCCGAGTGCTTCGAGCTTTTGGGCACGGACCGGCCGGCCTTCCAGTACCAGCGCGGCCACCTCGCCCAGCAGCAGTTTTAGCGCGAATTCGGGGACGGGCAGGACGGAGGGGCGGCCCATCACTCGACCCAGGATGCGGGTGAACTCCTTGTTGGTTATCGGGTTGGGCGCGGCTACATTGTAGACGCCGCGCGCCGCTTCCGTGTCCGTCAGGAAGCGAATGGCTCGCACGGCATCCTCCCAGTGGATCCAGGAAAACCATTGATTGCCGCTGCCCAGGCGGCCGCCGGCGAACAGCTTGAATTGCAACACCGAGGCGGGCAGAGGGCCTGTGTCCAGACTGAGTAACGGCGCCGTGCGGCCCACGACGCGCCGGACGCCCAGCACTTCGACGGCGGCCGTGGACGGCTCCCAGTAGTCGGCCACCACATCTGCCAGGAATTGTTGGCCACGACCGCTCTCTTCGGTCATCGCCTGTTCGCTGGGCGGATAATAGTCGATACCCGACATCTGGAACACGACCTGGGGTTTGGTTGCCGCCGATTCCACGGCCGCGACTACCGCCTGTCCCGCCTGAAGGCGGCTCTTTTTGATACGCTCTTTGCGTTCATCCGACCAGGTTCCCGGCAGGGGGATGACTGTGGAACCACCGATGATTTCGCCGGCCAGGTTGATGATGGCAAAGGCTCCGTCAGCCAGATGGCCCCAGCCGGCACTCGTGGCCGCGTCCCATCGGACGCCCTGTGCTCCGGCCGGGAAATGATGCCGCGCCGGGTCGCGACTCAGGATGATGACCTCGTGGCCGTCGGCCACTAAACTATCGGTCAGGCGGCTACCGATGATGCCTGATCCGCCGGTGATGATGTAGCGCATGGTAACTCCCTATTGTCGACCGGCAACGTCACGGCCAACCGTTTTTTCGCAGGCTTCGATGACATTTGCCAACCAGTGAACGACGATTTCAGCGGGTGAGTGCTCCAAATGTTGCCGCGCAGCCTGGTGATAGGTTTTCAGGAATCGGCATAGGACATCGGGGGATATATTGTGGTTGTGTAACATGCCCTCAATCCAAATCAGGTTCGAGCCGATGTAATCCAGATCGCCCAGTTTTAGGGCCGACAAAATGTTTCGGGTCAGATAATGAGTGATATCGGGCTGGCCCGTATCGCCGTTGTTGGTGGCGCCAAAGTTTTGCCACACTTGCATCTCGATGATTCCCGAGTGCTCGCGGAAATTGGCCCAGGCTTCCTGATAAGCCTCGGATACTGGCTCGTGGGCTGGAAGCGGCCGCGGGGACTGAATCAACTGTTCGATGACAAAGGGCACCTTGTTGAGCACCTCGCCCAGGAAATGGCCGGGAATGCGACGGGTCAGGTCGGGCACGGCGTTAAAAATGTAGCCGCCATAGGCCAGAGGTACGCCGATGTCACGCACGTAATGAGCAACGTCGAGCAGTGTGGCCGCCGTGTCCAGTAGTTGGGCGGAGAAGACGACCAGATTGGGTTGGGTTGTTTCGATGGTGGCCTGAAGATGGGTGATGGGCACATCGGCCCCGAGATAGATCACGCCCCATCTGCGCCGCCGCAGCAGATAGGTCACCAGCAACGGGCTGAAGGTATGGGTGTCGCCCGGTGCGCAGCCGACAATCACCCGGCCGGATAGAGTGGCAGCGGGCAAAGCCGACAAGAGAGAACCCAGCCGCCGCACGGCCAGCGCAGAGGCGAAGTGCTCCTGTTGCACGGAAATCACCCCTTCATACCAACCGGAGCCGATTTCGGCCAACGCTTTTTGCAACAGCTCGAAGCAAACAATTTCAGGAGCATGATAGGAAAAGGCCTGATTGAGTACCAGCTCGGCTTTGCGCTCGTCGAACGCTGCACACGCTTCAATCCAGGCTCGGCGCAACTCGACAATGGTGTTATCCGCGTCAATCGTCGGGTAGGCCAACGACGCTTCCTGGGCATGTCCTATCGGCGTCACTTGCAAAGGATCACGCCCTTCGCTTTTCAGATTGCGCCAGAGCGTGACGGCGCGACTGATGCTCAGGCCCTCTTCCTGACGAGCCAGGAGCCACTTGAGCGTATTGATGTCGTGCTGCGAATAGAGCCGGTGGCCGCCGCTGCTGCGATTAGGCTCGGGCAGGCTGTAGCGTCGTTCCCAGGCCCGAAGCGTGTCGGGTTTGATGCCTGTTTGCTGCACGACGGCTTTTAGATTGTAGACGGGCAGTTCGTCATTCGTCATAAGGTTCTCGATTGGATCAATCTTTTACCGATAGACGCAGGCAAATGACAGTTTAGTCAACTGCTTGCCTACGTCCTTGGGTGCCGGTGGAGCCAGCCTCACACTATTATGAATGGATATATCCAGCAGTTAAGCAGGGCTTAATCGTCTGCAACTCACCAGGATAGTACGAATTTGTCTATGAATTGTCAAGGTATTCGTCAAGCTGGGTGCGAAAGGCGATGAGGAAAACAGGATGGCGAACCTGACTAAAACGGGGTTGGAAACATTATGTAATCATAATATCGTTACAAAAAGTGTTACATATATTACATCGTACTGAGCGTTTTCATGGAGCGTTAACGGGTGTGTAAACTGCTTTACACTTCATCTGTATAATTTTACCTATATCAGCTACCTCATGGCCCCTACACTGAGAGTAAGTAGTAGGTCGGATAGGGTTTAGAGGTAGTAAAAATGAAGCAGTATGCATTAAGGACAATCACACTGTTCACCCTGTGTCTGGGGGTTGGCCTGGCAGTCCTGACTTTGATTCAGGTATGGCAGGTTCAGGCAGACGGCGATGTTCCGGCCTTGGCCTATTTGGGCGAGAGCGGCACTTACAGCGTGGGCGACGGATACAATTTTATCGTCAAAACACGTCACCCCTTCGGCTTTATGTTCATGCCCGGACCCGAATACAGCGCGCGCGACGGCGAGCGTGTATGGTCGGTCCTGGGGAACACCGAAGCGCCGGCGCCCGATCATCAGGTCACGCGGATCGTCGGTCAGGTTCAGAAGGATTGTGTCATCGATTTCGCGACCATCGACGACGACGAAGATGAGCGGATCAACTATTTCAAGCTGGATGGCAATATTCTATACACGATGGGTCAGGGCCTGACGACACGCGGCCGTTTTGTGATCCCCGATGACGGCGTGCTGAGCTATGAAGCGATGGATAGTATTGGCATGTTCATCAGCGTGTGCGACAAGAAGATCACCGCAACGCCCACCATGACGTTGACGCCCACGGCCACACTGGAACCTACTTTCACGCCCACACCAACCCTTACACCGACGCTGCCCGTGACGCCGACGGCGACTATCACGGGAACGGTTACCGGGACAGTCACGGCCACGCCGGTGTTGACACCGACCGCCACTGCTACGACCACGCCCATCCCGTTTACGCCCACGGCCGCGCCCGACATCGCCACGCCCAGTCCGACACCCAGTCCGACGGCCACGCGTGAGCCGCGTCTGCCGTCGTGCTTGCGCATCAATTTCGACGTTAGCGGACAGGAGGCCAGGCGCGGATTGTACGTGGTGCAAGAGGTAGGTGGTCGTTACCTCGCTGGATGGGAAGCGGACGAAGGCTGGAAGGACAGCGGGTGGTTCTACGACGTAGACATCACCTTCCCGGCGGTCTACGTAGACGTCTTCTATTATCACGGCCCCGGAGCCACTCCGGTGCGGCTGGCGATGTGGAACCCGGCGCCCGACAGCGATTCCGGCTGGTTGGGTCGCGGTATGTGCCACGCGCTGGAGGTGGGTTGGCCCTAGCCGGCCATCGGCGCGGGCGGCGAGCCTAGGCTAACGCCTGTCCCACTAGCACCGTCGGCCGTCCTCCGACCTGGGTCAGGAAGACGATGCGATGAGTGCTCCCCCGCAAGCGAAGGGCTTGCCGCAGGACGTCGGGGTCCAGCGGCGAGCCCCTTTTTTTGATCGTCACCGAACCCACGTCCCGCGCGCGAAGATAAGTGCGCAGCCGCTTTAGCTGAAAGGGGAAGTGATCCTCGATGGCATAACCCCGGGCGAAGGGTGTCGCCAGCGGCGCAGCCGTCGTCAGATAAGCAATGGCAGGATCGAGCAACGTCGCCTCTATAAGGTAGGCCAGTTGGCCGACGAGATGGGCGCGGATGACGGCGCCGTCGGGTTCGTAGAGAAAAGCGCGCGGCGGGCCAACCTCTATAGTCTCATCGTCCCGGTCGGTGAGAGAAGTTCCGCTGGGCAACAATGTGGCCCGCCGGGCGACACCCAGGCGCAGGTCACCATACCACAGCACGGTTTCCTTTACCTCGCCGGCCAGCGAGACGAATTCGGCCTCCGTGTCCGGTGGAATCTCGTCGTAGTCGATGCCTGGGCTGACCTTGACTGCGCCATGAGGGATGACCAGACGCCAGGCATCGATCAGGCTCAGGGGCGGCCGGTAGTTATCGACCGAGCGCAGACGGCGGCCGGGAGCCAGGCGCGGCCCCGTCTCTGTCCGTCGTGCCGGATCGAAGAAGAAGGCGTCCACAGCCGGTGGCGGCAACTCCGTCAAATCGGCCAATACCGGCCAAACGCGGCTGGTCATGTCATAGACGGCCGCATTCTCGCGGGCCATCACCAAAGACGTCCAGTCGCGGTCGATGGCGATAACTTCGGCCCCGGCGGCGGCCAAGGCCAGGGCATCCCCGCCGATTCCGCAGCCCATATCGGCCAGGCGGCCGAAGCCGGCGGCGGCATAGCGTCGGGCGCGATGGTCGGCGACCGGCTCCGCCGTCGCTTGCTCCAGGCCGTCGCGGGTGAAGTACATTTGCGACGCGCGGCTGAATTTCGGGGTGGCTCGCTGTCGCAAAAGGGCTATCTCCAGGACGGCCGCGGCCAAAGACGGTGCTACGCGGTCGCGCAGATGAGAGGCGGTAGCCAGTCGCGCGGCCGGTGACAGCGAGTCGGCGACCGTCTCAGCGATCAATGCCCGGCCCGCCGGACTCAGGATAAAGTCAAGTTCTTCAGGGCGCATGGACGGCCCTTATCCCCATTGCGGTTCCAGCCACAAGTCGTCGGGTTCTGGCTCCTCTTCCTCCTGTTGATCGAGTTTTCCCGCGCCGGCGGCCTGGCGACTACAGTAGGCGCGATAAGCGCAGTGGCGACATTCATTCCAGTCATCGGTCAGGGGCCATTCTCCGCTTGCCAACTGTTTATCGATCTCGGCCACAATCGCCTCCAACTCGATGCGATTCCGGCGGTGAGTACTGTCGTCATAGGCAATCACGCGCGGCCGCTGCGGTTCTTCGACGTACCAATAGGTGAGCGATAGCCTACCGGGTGCGAAGGCGTCGGGCGTCTGAGGGGTCAAAGCTGCCCCGCCCTCGGCCAGCAGATAGAGGTAGAGGCGGGTTTGCCAGGCACGCTGCAGTCGCTCAATCGAACGCGGTTCGCCCGTTTTCCAGTCGAACAGCGTGGCGGCCGGCCCGTCCTGCCCGTCGTCGACGATCAGCAGATCGAAGCGGCCCGTGAGGCGGTGGTTCCCCGCCCCGATGGGCACGGTTAGTGACGTTTCGACAAAGCGGCGGCCGTCGGGCAAAGGCGGTGCTTGCCGCTGGAAAATGGCCCACCACCGGCGCAGTTCGGGATCGTTGTCCGACGGCTCCATCGGCGGCAGACCCAGGAATTGGCGCTCGATCCAGCGGTGGAAGCGGCGGCCGTGCTCGTAGGCCTGCTCCTGTTGGGAGCCGAGCGGCGCTTCGGGCCACGGCACGCGGGCCAGATAGCGCAGGTAGAAACGCCGCCGGCAGGTCTGGAAGGTGTAGAGATGCTGTTGGGCCAGCGTCAGGCTGTGGTTCATGATTCACCCCTATCGTGATAGCCAGCATGATAAAGGAGGATCGGCCGCGACGCAACGATGTGGCCGCGAGTGGCTGAGTGTTGGGCCATTGTGGTTGACGGACGTGAATGGGCGTTAGAGAATCAGCGGTTAATGAAGACTGTCACGCGTTATCTGCGACAAGTGGCCGCCGTCGCGCTCGTCGCCAGTGTCTTAGCTGCCTGTACACCGGCGCGGATCGAGACACCGCCCCACGCGACATCGGTGCTCTCACCCACTTCGCGGCCGCCGTCCCGGCCGCCAGCCGTCGCCACGACGCTTTCGACGGCCATCGCCACGATGCCTCCCACGGCCGTCGCCACGAAGCCGGCGGCCTTGCCCACGCGAACCGCCGAGCCGACGCCCCGGCCCAGCGCCACGACCGATCTGTCCGGCGTGGCGCTGCCCTGCCCGGCGACGCCCCCGACCAAACCGGACTATCCCCGCTACGTGTTAGCCGCCGACCCGTGGCCGACCCCCGATCCGGCGGCTCCATCGCCTCTTTCGCTGGCCGACCCGCTGCCCACGGCCGGGCGCAACACGGGCTACCCCTACGGCTCGGACGGCAGCGGGCGCTATCTGCTCCACAACGGCCTGGACATGGCCGACGAGGACGAGAGCCTGGCCAGTGCGGCGGCCGACGGGACGGTTATTGTCGCCCGCGATGACGTGGACGAGATGTTCGGCTGGCGTTGCGACTGGTATGGGGCGCTCGTCGTCATCCGCTTGGATGAACTGTGGGCGGGACAGCCGGTTTATACCCTTTACGGCCACATCCAGGACGTACAGGTGTCCGAGGGCCAACACGTGCAGCGGGGCGACCCAGTGGCCCGCCAGGGCACCGCCGGAGTGGCCGTCGTCGCTCACTTGCATCTCGAAGTGCGCGTCGGCGAAAATACATTCGGCGCGACACAAAACCCGCTGCTGTGGGTTGAACCGCCGGCCGGCAGAGGCGTGATCGCCGGCCGGTTGATCGATCCCGACGGCCGTGCCTGGCAGGGGATCACCGTTACGCTCATTGACCGCAGCGGAACGGCCGACTTCGTGAACACCTGGACCTATCTGGATGATCCCCAGCATCTGATTCGACCCGGTGCCGCATACGCCGAAAATTTCGTGTTTGGGCCGGTCGCTGCCGGGAGCTATGACGTGTACACTAAGATCCAGGGCGTGGAGTATCGACAGCCGGTCGAGGTGCTGGACGGGCAGGTCAGCGCCGTGGGGATTGTGACTGAGCCTTTTCATACGCCCACGCCGGAGCCGTAGTGAACGCGCTCGCCGAATGACAGGCGGACACAACAGCTGTTTTTCATAGGAGCCCAACTTGTCCCAACGATTTTCGCATCTTGGCCCCATTCGATGGATCGTCGTCGTGGTTGCCGTCGCCGTCATTCTCGTCGCCTGGCAGCAAGTGTTGGCCGCCGGCCGGGGCCTTGTGGTGCGCGATCTGGAAGGGGCCGGGGGCACGCCTTTGCGCTACCTGGCACCGGAGGACGCGACCGGCGCGCCCGGCGTCATCGTCGCCCACGGCTTCGCCGGTTCCAGACAAGTCATGTACGGCTTTGGTTATGTCCTGGCCCGCGCGGGGTATGGGGTGATGCTGCTCGATTTCGACGGACATGGCGCGGCACACGGCCGACTGGACCGAACGGGTGATTCCCTGCAGCGCAATCTGGCCGCGGCCTATGAGTCGCTGGTGGCCCAACCGGAGATCGATCCGGCGCGGATCGCCTTGCTAGGTCATTCGATGGGCAGCGGCGCGGTCATGACCGCGGCCATCGACTCGTCGGAACAGTATGAAGCCACTGTCGCCGTGTCGCCCACCGGCGCGGCCGTCGCCCCGGACAGGCCGCGCAATCTGCTGCTGATGGCCGGGTCGCTGGAGCCGCAGTTTCTGGGTAATGCGCGGTCGCTCCTGGCCGAAGCGGGCGGCGCGAGCGATGACCTTAGCTCCGGAAAGGGACGGGCGCTCGTGGAAGTGCCTAACGTCGAACATATCACTATCCTGTTCAGCCGCGTAGCCCATCAGGCCGTACTGGACTGGCTCAACCGGACGTTTGAGCGTCCCCTGACCGAGGTCGCCGCTGATCGGCGGATGGTCTGGTTCGGCATCCATTTGGGCGCGTGGCTGCTCCTGTGGTCGGCGCTGTCACCCGTGTTTTCCGTTGTGGCGGCCCAGGCTCAGCCGGTCGTAAGACTTCGTCCGTGGTATTGGCTCGGCCTGCCGTTGGGGGCCGTTGCCGCCGCGCTCCTCTTGTTTCTTGCCGGCAGTGTCTTCGACGTCAGTCGATTGGGTGGGTTGCTCGTCGGCGGTGCGTTGGGGTTATGGTTCCTGGTGCTGGGGATCGTGTGGCTCCTGTCGGGTTTCCGGCCGCCTCGCCCCGCGGTTTCCGAAGTGCTGTGGGGGCTATTGTTGTTCGCCGTTTTATCGTTGGCTTTCGGCGCGATGGCTCAGATCACCTGGCTCCCGTGGCTCCTGATCCCAGAGCGCCTGGTGCGCTGGCCGTTTCTGGCGGTGGCCGTCTTGCCCTTGCTGCTGGCGTCGGCTTTGGCCCAGCACCGGGCGCGACCCGCCGGCCGCTTCAGCTGGTGGCTCCTGCAGGGCGCCGTCATTGTTGCCGGGCTGGGGCTGACGATCATCCTCTCGCCCGATCTGTTCTTCATTTTCTTGCTCCTGCCGGTCTTTCCGCTCATCCTGGGCTTATTGGCGATTGCCGGGGCGGCGTTCGATCGGCCGTGGGCTGTGGCCGTGGGCGGCGCGCTGTTTTTGGGATGGATTTTGGTCGCAGTCTTTCCGCTGGCATGATACGATTAGCGCTATGCTATTCGTCGATAACAAGGGGATCAACGATCCGCGCATCAATCTAGCGTTCGAGGAGTACCTGCTCCGTCATGTGGACGTCGACGAACCTCTGCTGCTCTTCTACATCAATGAGCCTTCGGTCATCATCGGCCGCAACCAGAACACTATCGAAGAGATCGATCCCGACTACGTGACGACTCACGGCATCCACGTCGTGCGACGGCTTTCCGGGGGAGGGGCGGTCTACCACGACCTGGGCAATCTCAACTTCAGCTTTGTCACCGCGGGCAAGGATGATCTCCACAATTTCGCCAAGTTTACCGAGCCGGTCGTGGCTTGCCTGCGGTCGCTGGGCGTGGCCGCCGAACTGCGCGGCCGCAGCGACATCTTCGCCAATGGGCGCAAGATCTCCGGCAACGCCCAGTATGCGACGTCCAAACGCATGTTCAGTCATGGCACGCTGTTGTTCGATACTGACCTGGGCGAGATGCTACGGGCTATTAATCCACGGCGGGCAGAAATCGAGTCGAAGGCCGTACAATCGGTGCGCAGCGTCGTCGCCAATATCCGGGAATTGCTGCCCCACGACATGACGATCGACGATCTGAAGATGACTTTGTTGCGCAATATCTTTGGTGACGGTCGCGTCCCGACGCTGGAACTGAGCGACGAGGATTGGCGGCAGATCGAGAGTATCAGCGCCTCGCGCTATGGTCTTTGGAACTGGAACTACGGCCGCTCGCCGCAATTCAATGTGCAGAAGAGCGCCCGATTGCCGGCCGGCAAGGTAGATGCGCGCATTGAGGTAGAGGAAAGTCGCATCAAGTCCATTCGCTTTTATGGCGACTTCAGCGGCCCGCACGACGTGGCCGCGCTGGAAGCCCATCTGGTCGGCGTGCCCTATGATCGCCAGCGATTGGCCGCCGCCCTGGCCGATGTGGCGCTGGATGACTATTTCGGCCGGATGGACGCGCAAACTTTCATTGACTTATTGTACTGAGCGAATTTTCAGGTCGGCCATTGGGCCGGAAGAGGACGAACATGATCGGTTGGCGACAACTGGTCGGGATAGGCGTAGCGGTCATCATCCTGTTGAGCGCGGGGTTTGGATTAGCCACACTGCGTCAGAAAAGCCAGCCCGTACCCATTGAGATCATCGCTCCAGCGGCCACCGATGGCCCCGTGGCAACCGCCGCGCCCGCACCCACGGCGACCACCGGGCCGCTCCACGTCTATGTCAGCGGCGCCGTCGCCCGACCGGCCGTCTACGAATTGCCGGCGGGCAGCCTCATCGATGACGCCGTGCGGGCTGCCGGTGGTTTCACGGCCGGGGCCGATACGGCGGCTGTCAATCTGGCCCAACCGGCGGCCGACGGGATGCAAATCCACGTGCCGGCCGTAGGAGTGGAGCCCACGCCGTTGCCGATCAGCCTGCCGCCGGGGGCCGAAGCAACCTCCCCCAGCCGCATGGGCGGCATTACTATTGAGGGGCTGATCAATATCAATACGGCCACGCAAACCGACCTGGAGATGCTGCCGGGCATTGGCCCCAGCACGGCAACCAATATCATCGCCCACCGGGAGTCCAACGGCCCCTTTGCCGCCATCGAGGCGATCATGGATGTGCCGGGCATCGGCGAGGGAAAGTTCGGGGCGATACGGGATTTGATCACGGTAGGGCCGTGAGATGCCAGCTTGGCTCAGCCGGGTGACGAGTCAACCCGGAATCATGATAGTATGGATATAACTCGGCGTGACCAGCGATAACTTCTTGATTTACTCGGTCTTGGCGGCCGTGGTGCCGGTGATCCTGTACGTGGGACTGATCTATTGGGCCGATCAATACGAGAAGGAACCGATCTGGCTATTGTCGGCCGCTTTCGTATGGGGGGCCGTCCCCGCGGCCCTGTTGGCCCTGTTGCTCAATACCTTGTTCAGTCTGCCGTTCTACTTCATTTTTTCGGAAAGCTCGGCCGATCTGGCGTCCGGCGGGGCCATTGCGCCTATTGTTGAAGAGGTGACCAAGGGCTTCGTCTTATTCCTGATCTTGATCGTGCGTCGCCAGGAGCTGGACAGCCCCTTGGACGGCATCATCTACGGGGCGATGGTGGGCATGGGCTTCGCCATGGTGGAGAACGTGCTCTACTACACTACTTACTTCGCCGAAAGCGGCGGGGTGGGCTGGGGTGAATTGGTTATGGTGCGAGGCGTCATCTTCGGCCTCAATCATGCACTCTATTCCTCGATGACCGGTCTGGGCATCGCCCTGGCGCGCATGAGCCGTAGCTGGTTGATCCGTCTCGGCGCGCCGCTACTGGGTCTGGCAACCGCTGTCATGCTCCACGTCGTCCACAACGTGTCAATGTTCGGTGGCTCGTGGGCCACCTTTCTCACAGGTCTGACCTTTGGCTGGGGCGGTGTCCTGTTGACTATCGTAATCATTGTGATGTCGTTGTATCAGGAGCGGCGCTGGATGCGTCTGTATCTGGCTGAGGAGATTGACCTGGGGACGTTGACGGCGGAGGAGTATGACACGGTCAGTTCGGCGGCGCGGCGCGGCCGCCACCGCCTGCAGTTACTGTTCGGCGAAGGTTTCAGGCCCTACCGGCTGGCCGGTCAACGCTATCGGCAATTGAGCGAACTGGCTTACTGCAAGCGCCACCATGCCTACGTCCAGGACGATGCGAGTCGGGAAGCGGTCCTGCTTTTGCGCCGGTCGATCCTGGATCTAAACGCGGATACTCCCCTCTAGCTCCCGCCGATCCAGAACAGCCTCGCCCTTCCTAGCCCGATTGCGGTCGAACAAGTGCTTCGATCTGTTGACCATGCACGCGGTCATGCTGGACGGCCAAATAGACCAGTTCCTGCAGAGATGTAGGCCCAAAAAAAGTGTGCTGCCCTTGTCGCGCCCAAACTTCGGCTGAGTGGGGCGCCAGGAGAGCAATCGTCTTGTCGCGTGCGGCCAGGAAGTCGGCCAGGGCGAGGGGACCACTTTGGTCGCGATAATTGCGGGGGATGGCCCACAGGTCGGCATCCACGCCGGGCAAGAAGGCCCCATCCTGGTTCAGCAAAGCGTGATAACGTGATTGATGCACCTCGCGCTCAACATCGCGCAGGTGACAGGCGATTTCCGTCAACGACCACTCGTCGGCGGACGGACGACGAGACCAGTCGTCGTCACCGTAGGCTGGCACGAGAGCGACGTAATCGCGAAAGGCTGCCAGTTCGGCAAGCAGTTCGGGTACGGGGGGCGGGTTGATCATAGATGCAGCCTGTGAGCAGGGGGAATGGGCCTCTTATGCGCCGAGTTGTTGCAACCGGCCGCTGATTACCAGATCGGCCAGCTCATCGAGCGAACCGCGGCCGCTGATCAGGGACGGATTATCGGCCACAGCGTCGTCGGGGGCGATCCAGTAGGTGCGAAGGCCTGCTTCGGCCGCGGGCGCAATGTCGTTTCGCCAATCATCACCAACCATGAGCGCTTCCCCGACTTCTACCCCCACCACGTTCAGTATCTCTCGGTAGTAGGCCGGCTGGGGTTTGGCGGCGTGCATGTTTTCGTAAGATGTCACCAAAGTAAAATCGAATTCGGACACGGGCAAGCCGGCCCATTCCAGCCGGTGCTCGATGGCAATGAGCGGGAAGAGCGGATTGGTGGCGACGACGACCGACAGGCCCTGGTCGAGGGCCGCGCGTACTAGCGTGGCCGCCGCCGGGCGCAAGACCGTGGATGATTTCAGATGGAGGAACTCCGACTCATAGAAACGCTGGAAGAACGGCTCCAACTCCGCCCGTTTGCCGCCGGTCAGCCCTTCGAACGCGCGCCAGAACACCAGATCGTTGGTCAATTCGGGATTGGTGTCCCGGATCATCGCCTGTGTGGCCTGAATCAGCAAGGGCAAGAACGTCGTTTCGTCAAAGACAGGGCGTGCATAGTCGCCGATGAGACCAAAATATTGGCTCATGAAGGCTTCGACTTCATTACCCAGCAATGTATCGTCCAAATCGAGTAGTAGAGATTGGATCATAAGTGATGTTGTTTAGGGGCGGCCGATCAATCCAGATTATTGAATAGTTCGCGCAGCCCGGGGCGCTCGGCGGCACATTTTGGGCAGCCCGCTTCCGGCTTATCGACGTCAATCAAATGGCGACTGCAAAAGGCATAGACTTCGACGTGGCGATTGATGCCCAGAAAGCCCGGCTTCACCGTGGCCTCCAGCACCAAATTGGGATTGCTGTTAGCCATCAAGATGTCGGGAACGGGGCAGGCGGCGCAGTCTTTTGGCTGCCATTGAGGAGAGCGCGAGTTGGCTTTGATCAGGCGGCACTCCTGCTCGGAGCGTCCACGAAAATAATCCTGATAGTAGAAACGGCACTCTTTGCCGGCCGGTGTGATCATGAGATTCGCTTGCTAAGACCAAACGAAAGAGCGACGCCAATTGGCGCCGCTCTATCTTATTAGTACGCCCTGAGGGATTCGAACCCCCGGCCTCATGGTTCGTAGCCATGCGCTCTAATCCACTGAGCTAAGGGCGCGTAGACCAACTGTCAAGAGAGTAGCAGAAATACCCGGCGCTGACAAGGGACAATTCATCTCGCTCATCTTTCAATGAATTGAGCGGGGAGGATGGGATTCGAACCCATGACCGAGTTTTAGCCCGGTAACCGCTTAGCAGGCGGCCCCAATCGACCTCTCTGGCACCTCCCCATTTCTATGGGCGAAGCCGTCTTGTTCTCGATTGTCAACACCAAGGCGGAGGGAGAGGGATTCGAACCCCCGGTGAGCTTGCACCCACTGCGGTTTTCAAGACCGCTGCAATCGTCCACTCTGCCATCCCTCCGGACAAACCTGCGAGGGAACATCGATGAAGTATAGCATGGCCAGAATGCCATGTCAAAGCCGGGCGAAGTGCGCCAAACGGCTATTAGGCGACTATTTGCCGAATCGCGGCCGATCGGCCGGCGCTCTACATCGAATATACAATTGTCGACTTGATCGCGTTTCGCAGGTTGATCTCGTTCGTCTGCCCGGCGACGCGATTGCCGTATTTCACCATCAGCGAGCGCGGCTGGTCGCTGACCTGAGCAGGCGATACGAGCGGGTCGAGGATCAGGTAATCATCGCCACTCGGTGTGCGTTTGGTAATGATCACCCAGTGCTGCTCGACGTTGGAATTGAACAAGCCATCGTTGGGCTTGGTATCAACCTGTGCCAGGACTATTTGCCCCAACGATAAGGCGACATCAATGCGGGCGATGGGGTCCTCGCCGGTCCACTCTGTGAAGGGAATCGTGGAGTCCTCAAAGGAGCGTAAGTTTGTGCCCTGTCGCAGACCAGGCAGGACGAAAGCGGGGCCGATGAATTGCACGTTGGAGCCGATGAATCCATTGTCGCCCTCCGTCTTCAGGCGTTCGTTTAACTCCAGCGGCGTATAGCGCGCGGCATAGGCTGTCAGCCCCATCGCCATACAGGTCATCAGGCATCCCCAGGCTCCGATGCGCTGCGCCCCGTGGCCGATGTTGACCCCGGACCACCGCGGGTCCAACTGCGAGTACCAGGCCGACGGATCATTAAGCAAGCGGCGGAGGGCTGTGCTGGCGGCAATGAGCGTTCGCCCATCGACGGCCAATACGTCCGGCATACTGGTGATCTTGGCCCATACGGGATCGCCGAAGAACGCGCCGTGATCGTCCTGCATGCGCCACAGGCTGGAGTACGACGTGGCGCGGCCGTCGAGCACCGGGGGGGCGCTCATCGGGACGGACAGGACGACCTCGTCGCCCGGCCGTGCGTCGGGCACGATGTGGGCCGTCACGCCGCGAGCCATCTGTACGTCACCCTGCACGAATACCAGGCGAAAGCCTGTGCTCCAGTGACGCACGCCCGTGTTGCGCACCGCCCACTGCTTGTGGAAATCAGTTCCAGCCACGAAGAGCGTGCCGTCGGGTACGGTCTGGTCGCGGATGAAGGTCATGGCCGACGTGCGCGCGCCCGTGCCGGCCGTCGGTGCGGGTACGACGGTTATCTCGGCGAACAGATGGCCGAAGGCGACCTCATCGGTGTCACGTAGTTGCCAGCGGCTGCGGTAAGTGCGGCCGAATTGAGCCGGAGCGGTCATCATCAGGGTAACGTTGACCTCGGCCCCTGGTGGAACAGGGAAGGGGGCGCTCACCTCGCCCAGATTAAACGTGCTGGCAGGCATCAGTGATTGGCTGTTGATGTCCTCCGGCACGTAGACCAGCTTGAACCCGTCGCCCCAGGTTGTGGGGCCGTCGTTGCGGAAGCGCCAAGTGTTGGTAAACGACGTCCCAGCCGGCACGGCGCTGTGGTTGGTGAGGGTCGTGGCGAAAGAGACGAAGGACGCCTTCGACTGGTCGAGCGATTCCAGCCCCCCCGCCATCAAGCTTTCCAGACTTTCCAGACCGTCTTTGCCGCGCCGGCGCATGTGTTCGAAGGCCTCGAAGACGTCGGCTTTGGGGCGGCCGTCGGCCGTCAGGATACCGGCATTGCGCATGAGATCGGTCCAGCCGAACCAGATGAGCACGTCCACGTAATCGGCGTACTGATCGGCGACCTCGTCGACCACCTCTTGGATGTAGATACCGATGTCTTTATAGTGCTCGGAGCCGATGGGCGTGTCGTTGGCGACGCCGATCTCGGTAATCCACAGCGGTTTACCCGGAAAGGCATCGCGAAAGCGGTCGAGCGAATCGGACAGCTTGCCGATTGAGCCGTAGTTGAACAGGATTTTATGGACGTAACGGCCATAAGGATGGATGGCTAGCGCGTCGATAGGCAGGCGGCCGTCGAGAGCGGCCTGGACGCTGCGCACGTACTGAATGGCCCTGTCCGGGCCGGTATTAAGGCCGCCGATGAGCACAACCGCGCCGGGATGGGCGCGTCGAATGGCCTCCTGCGCCCGATCCAGGACGATAGCGTAATCCTTGGCGGCGATGCCGATGGCCGAGTGGTTGTCGGGGCCGCTGTCCTGCTCATTGAAGATTTGGTAAGCGACCTGGTCGCCGAATTCGGCACACACGGCGGCCACCCGACCACAGGCCTTGGCGAACGTCTCGGCGTATTGCTCCCAGCCGCCATTCTGCCAAGGCGCGTTGCCCCATTCCGTGTCCTGGTGCAGGATTATTAGCGAGCGAATGCCCACGGCGGCATAAGTTTGAATGAGACTGCGATACTTTTGCTGGTACGCTTCTTCCGGACTGAGCTTGAGACGCGAGGCCCAAAACACCCAGCGCACCCAGGCCAGGCCTTCCAGCTTGTCCACGTCCAGCCCGTGGGCTTCGGGGTTGACGTTCATCCCGAATTGGACGGCACCGGCGGCAACGGGCGGCCGCGGCTCTTCCGGGTTGGGGGCGATGCCGATGACGCCAATGCGCAACCATCGCAGGCCGCCGAACGTTTCCGCGTCATCGCTCTCCAGTTGCCAGTGAAAAGCATATGCGCCCGTCTTCGTCGGGGCCACTAGGTCAAATCGCAACTCCACCGATTCCCCCGGCGCGACGTGCTCCCGGCCCGACAGTTGGCGCAGGGCGTAGACGGGCTTGGCGCCCATCGGGTCGCGCAACGTCTGGGCTGTGTCGGGCGTGGAGGTATCCATATAGACCACGCGAAAATCCCCGTTCCAGGCTCGCGTGCCACTGTTGCGCAGCGTCCACGTTCCACTGAATTGACGGCCGGGCTGGAGGTTGTTGAAATCGCCCGCGCTGTTCTGGAAGCCGAGCACGTCATAGCTGAGGCTGTTGGCGTTGGTGACGACGGCCGCACGCAGCCAGCGAATCGGACCGAATTTCTGCCCGTCCGGCCCGACAAGTTGCCAGTTGGTCGCGTGGGTTCCCAGCGCCGACGGCGCGGTGAAATGGAGCGTCAGCGATGCGGACTCGCCCGGCCGCACCAGAGCCGGCGCGCCAATGTCGGTGATCGTGTAGGCCGTGGCCGCGCCCATCGGCGAACGGCTGAAAGCGGCCGTCTCCGGGTGTGGTGTGTCCGGATAGACCAGCTTGTAGCGGTCGTCCCAGGTGGTGGGGCCGCTGTTGCGGAAAGTCCATGTTGCCCGGAAGGCCGCCCCGGCGGCGACGCGATTCAGGTCAACGTCGGCGGCAAAGCCCGCGACGGCGGCCGCGTCTCCCAGAGTCGTCGTGGGCGAGACGATGGCGGGTTGGAAGGTATCGGTCATGGGCAGGTCCTCTTCGTTGCGACTGTTTTCGATGTGGCGCAGGATTTCATCCTCGACGCTGGTTCCGGAGATATCCCACTTGACCCAGGGGCCGACGGAACCGACGGTGAAGATCATGGCTCCGCGGACGAACACATCCTGACGAATCTGTTCATCGTACCATTGCAGCATGGCTGCGTAAGTACGTTCGGGGTCGCGGCCTGCGCTGCGCCAGAAATCGACGTGCTCCTTCCAGGTGCCTATCGAGCCGCCGGCCGGGGTGACGGTTTCGACGCTGTCGCAGCCGAACTCGGTGATGAGAAGTTGAGTGTCATGTAGTCCCTCCGGCCGCAAATAGGTGTCGTAGATAAGCCGGTAGCGCAGGACGGTATAGCCATAGGGATAGGACTCGTCGGGGTTGCCTTGCGCGTCCACGCGGCCATGCCAGCGCCGCTGCGGCCGATGTTGGGCATCGAGCTGGTTCCAGCCAACGCCCAGATCGGCCTGATAACCCATGTACTCATGCAGCGCTATGTAATGGCCGTGGTCTCGAGCATAGCGCACGGCGGGCAGCAGGTGAGGCCAGACGTCGTTCGGGTCGCCAGGGCGAATGTCGGGCGTGCCCACGGCAAAACAAAAATTGGCGCGTCGCTTGCCGATGGACTCGTAGAGCCGCATCATCTCGATGCAGTAGGCGGCGTACCAGCGCGCCTCTTGCGGGTTGTCGGGTACGACCTCGTTGTCATCTTCCCAAGCGTCGACGCGGCCGTTCACCAGGTATCTGTCCACCCGCGGCTTGTTTGGGCCCACAAAGATGTTTCGTTGGGCATTGAAGCGGTGGGCGGCCACAGTCGCCGGCGTGCCGCCGCCGTTCATGTAATGTTTCCAGTCGGTCAGGTCGATTTGTTCCTCAAGCTGATCGAGCTTGCCCACGACGAGCGGCCCGGCCGGCAGCTGGATCGACGCGCCCAGGCTAGTGGGGTCAAACTTGAAGACGACCGGGGCAGCACCAAGCCAGCGCGTGAATCCGGGAGTGCCGATGAAGTGGGGGCCAAGTTTGCTGGGCATCAGACCAAGTCTCCCTGGTAGGTTGGATGAACGTTGGATCGAGCGACGACAACTACTTCGTAACTATGATTCGGTTGCCCACAATGAGCCGGTCGAGAGACAGGCAAGTGAATGAAACTCAGGTGTTCCCAGTTGACTAATCAATAGTCACCGTGACCTCATTCTAAGGAGTATCGGCGGCCATGTCAATCAGCCGGCCGAGGCGCAGGTCGGCAATCTCCAACCATTGGATGGGGGTCGAAACAACACCGGCCTGCCAGCGGCCGCGTGGCGTCAACACAAGATACTGATTGTCGATCCAGCACACAAAACCAAGCGGGCCGCGAGGCGCATGGGGTGTCACTAGGAGCGTCGTTCCGTCTACGGCGAAACTGACGCTGCCGGCCCGCCACTCCACACGATAGTTGTGCCACTGCGTCATAGGCAGTTCAATCGCAGCGGCGTAGATGCCCAACCGCCGTCGCAACGCGGGCCAGATGCGACGGCGAGCGCCCGCGAATTGATTGAGCGCCAGCACGGCTGGAGCAAGCGGAATGAGGCTGATGGCGGACGGGGACCGCGCGTCGAGCGTGGCCGCAAACCAGCCGCGGCCCGGCATTCCCGGCGCGAAGGGTAAATCGTTGGGGGCGGAGGCGAAGAAAAACCAGGCGGCCTGGGGCAGGGCCAGCCGGCGGTGCGACGGGTCACCATACGGCGAATTCCAGAAGCCGAAGCCGGCCGTGCCTTGCAGCTCGCCTGCGTCATGGGAGAAGCGCGCTCGCAGATAGAGCGCCGTTCCCGGCCGCCAGGTAAACTCGCCGCCGGGTTGCCCGTAGTCATCGATCTGCGCATCGGCGTAATCGGTGGCGATTGACGGCAGGCTAAAGGTGTATCCTTCGCCAGCCTCGACCCGGCCGCCGTTCAGCGCCAGCACTCGCCAGGGCGACGGCTCATTACTTTGAGCCCTTTGTTCCATCAGATATAATAGGTAGATTGTCGAGACCGAGCCTTCGTCTGTGTTCGAAAGCGCCGGCGTAAAATCCAGCGCGTCGCCTGGACGGAGCTCGTCACAGGGGAACTCTCGCCGCATGAATCAATTGTCGCCGCCTCATGATGGGCCGGCTCGAAGGTAACTGGAGCATCGTCTCAATGGAAATTAACTGGTACGGCATGAGTTGCTTCCGCATCACGGAGCGCAAGCACGCCACAATCATAACCGATCCCTACGCCGCCGACATGGGGCTCGGCGAACTGAAGCTGAAAGCCGACGTCGTCACCACTAGTCACGATGCCGCCGGCCATAATTTTACTCAGGCCGTCAGCGGCATGGAACACGTTCTGGATGGGCCGGGCGAATACGAGATAGGCAGCGTGTTCATCACCGGTATCGCCACGCCGAGCAAGAACGGCAAATTCAATAATACCATTTTCGTCTTCGACTACAATGGCCTGACCGTAGCTCACCTGGGCGACATCGGCGATGTGCCATCGCAGAAGCAGATCGAAGACCTGGAACTGGTGAACGTGTTGCTCGTGCCGGTGGGGGCAGGCAGCAGCCTCAACGCCGCCCGAGCGGCCGAACTTGTGTCGATGATCGAGCCAAACATCGTCATTCCCATGCACTATGAATTGCCCGGCCTAAAACTTAAGCTCGATCCGCTGGAGAAATTCCTTAAGGAAATGGGAGCAACAGACGTCAAGGTTGAGCAGAGCTTTAAAGCAACCAGTGCCGAGGGCTTGCCCGAAGAAACGGAAGTCGTCATCCTGTCGTCCAAAGAGTGAACACCGGTTTGCTCATCATCGTCAGAGGTGTTCGCATTCAGTCGGAGTAGACGCTATGCCGGCGAAATTAATTATGCGGTGGAATGTTCGGCCGGAGATGGAATCGGAGTATTTCGAATTCCTGGTGCACGAACTGATCCCGACGTTGAACAAACTGGGGATCAACGATATTCAGGTGTGGTACACGGCTTACGGTGAGTGTGAACAGAAGATGGCCGAGGGCGTCAGCGAGTCGGCCGAGGATTTGCTGCGCACAATGCGCACGACAGAATGGCACAGCCTGACCGACAAACTACAGGGGTATGTACTGGATTTTAGCCAGAAGGTGATCCCGGCCACCCGAGGGTTCCAAATCTAGCTGCCGGAACCAGCGTCGGAGGAAGAAGGGGGCGAAGCGGCCGGCGTGGGCGTCGACTCAGCGCTTTTCTCTTTGGAATCGGTTTTGGAATCGGTTGATTCGGCGCTCTTCGACTTACTGCTTTTGCCGTTCACTTTGCTGGAGCGGTTATCGGTAACGTAAAAGCCGCTGCCCTTGAAGACAACGCCCACAGAACTCACGACCCGACGCACAGGTCCGCCGCATACAGGGCATTCCGTCAGCGGATCATCCATCATCCTCTGCCGCGCCTGGAACTCGTGATCGTTATCAATACATCGGTAAGTATAAACAGGCATTGACTAGAACCTCTCAATATCGGCCGCTCCGTGCCAACCTACAATTGTATAAGTTATCCGAGCCGATGACAACCCGCGCGGCCGATATGGACTCGGGACGAGACATTCGAACGTTCTCGCCTGCCACTATCTTACCCTTTTTTCGTAAGTTTCTGGTTAGCGTCCGCGGGGAATCGTCTTCATTCAGCGGATGACATGGCCTGGCCAGCGGCGTTAGGCAACACGAAGCCAACCCGCGCTCCACCGCCTGGGGCATTCTCGGCCCAAATGCGGCCGCCGTGGGCCTGGATAATCCCTTGGGCGATGGCTAACCCCAGTCCGGCGCTGCCTTTATCCCGGCTGCGCGCTTGCTCGCCACGATAGAATTGCTCGAACACGTGCGGTAGATCGGCGACGGCGAAGCCAGGGCCGTCGTCCTCGATGGCAACCACCACGCCCGCCCCTTGCAGACCGGCGGTGATAGTCACGGCCCCGCCAGCCGGCGTGTGGTGGAGCGCGTTCTCGACCAGATTTTTCAGAACACGGCCGATTTTCTCGGCGCTCATCAGCACCGGATCGACCGCCTGGTCAACTTTACCGGAAAGGACGATGCCACGTAACTCGGCCGGGGCGACGAAACTCTCCAGACAATCGGAGACCAAATCGGAGAGCGACGCAGGCGCCAGCTCAAGGGTCGGCCCACCCGCGTCCAACTGGGCCAGTTCGAAGAGATCATCGATCAGGCTGTTGAGTGCCAGAACGTCGGCTCGAATGGCGCTGTAGTAGCGCTGCACGGCCGCCGGATCGGTGACAAGCCCGTCGTGGAGCGCCTCGATTCGCGCCCGGATACTTGTCAAGGGTGTGCGTAGATCGTGGGACGTCCAGGCGACCAGATTCGAGCGCAATGTCTCCAGTTCGCGCCGCCGTTCGGCCGTTTCTTGCAGATGATCGGCCATCTCGTTAAACGATTTGCTGAGCCGGGCGACCTCGTCCCCTCCGGTGATCGGCACACGCGCGCCCAAGTCCCCACCAGCCAAAAGATCGGCGGCGTGGGCCATCTGGCGCAAGCCGTCGGTCACGCTGGCGGCGATGAACAGGGCATAAGTCGTGGCGATGATGGCCGCGAACAGCAGCAAGACCCCGCTGAGGAGCAGATCGTGCTCACTGAAGAACATCTGCCGCTGCATGATCCAGACAGTGAACAGCGTCACCAGTGCCGCCCACACGTAGGCGACGATGAGCGTCCACATGAGCGACGAGGAGCGCCCCCAGCCCCGACGATAGAGTAAGAAGCCCATGCCGACCACGATGACGCAGGTGACCGCCAGCGTCAGCACGAGGCGGGCCAGATCGGCCAGGGAGGGAGCCATCAGCCCGTAGAACAGCAACGCGGCGACGACCAGCGCCAGCGTCACCCCCACGGCAAGGATGCGCCACGGGGCCTGGCCGAACCAGGTCGTCATCGTCTCCGGGCGGCGACTGGATGAAATCAGGCTCACCGGCTAGCTTCCGGTTCGAACTTGTAGCCCACACCCCACACGGTCTGTAACCATGCAGGATGGGCCGGATCAAGTTCGATCTTTTCCCGCAGGCGGCGGATGTGGACCGTGACGGTGCTGGGATCGAGATAATCGGAAAAGCCCCAGACGTTCTCCAGCAGCTGGTTGCGCTTGAACACCTGCCGCGGCCGGGTGGCCATGAACCACAGCAGGTTGAATTCCGTGGCCGTCAACTCGACCGGCGCGCCGCGCACCACGACCTCTCGCGTCATCGGGTCGACGCGCAGGTCCTCATAATTTACCGGCGACTCCCCAGCCTCGGTCGTCTTGCCGGCGGCCCGGCGCAGCACGGCCTTGACGCGCGATACGAGTTCCGCGGGCGAGAAGGGCTTGGTGACGTAGTCGTCGGCGCCCAGCTCCAACCCGGAGATGCGATCCACTTCGCGGCCGCGGGCCGTCAGCATGATGACGGGCACGTCCAGCGCCGGCGTCTCGCGCATCCGGCGAATGAGGGTGATCCCGTCGATGTGGGGCAGCATGATATCCAGGATGACCAGCGCCGGGCGTTCGGCCTGCAAGGCTAGCAGCGCGTCCGTGCCGTTGCGGGCCGAGCGGACGCTGAACCCTTCGCGTTGCAGATAGAGCGAGACGACCTCCACCACGGAGGCTTCGTCGTCGATGATCAGGATGTCACCCGAGGGGGCCGGTTGAGTTGCAGGCATCATATTTACTGGAGTGTAGCGCAAGAATGCTTACACAGAGCTTACACCTTCGGCCACAGGAGCATGGCGTCGCCGAAGGAATAGAAGCGGTATTTTTCGTCCACGGCCGCCTGATAGGCGTTGAGGATCGTTTCGCGCCCGACGAAGGCGGCCACCAGCATCAGGAGACTGGAGCGCGGCAGATGAAAGTTGGTGATGAGGGCATCCATCGCCCGGAAGCGGTAGCCGGGATGGATGAACAGGTCGGTCGGCCCCTCGAAGGCGGCCACGGGTTTCCAGGGGCACAGATTGGTCGTTTCCCCGGCGGCATCACGGGCGCTGATGGTGTTCAGGCTGCCGGTGATGTCCGCTGAGCGCAAGGCGGCCGTCTCCAGCACGCGCGCCGTCGTCGTGCCCACGGCCACGATGCGCCCGCCGGCCAGATGGGCTTCGTTGATGCGCCGCGCCGCGTCGGCCGACAGCCGTGCCCATTCGGTGTGGATGACGTGCTCAGTCACTTCCTCGACCACGACCGGCTTAAACGTGTCGAGACCCACGTGGAGGGTGACGGTCTCAAACAAGACCCCTTGTTCGCGTAGGGCCAACAGCAGGTCGGCCGTGAAATGCAGGCCCGCAGTGGGGGCAGCGGCCGACCCGGCCGGCCGGGCGTAGATCGTCTGGTAGCGCTCCGGGTCGTCGAGCGTCTCATGGATGTAGGGAGGTAGGGGGGCATAGCCGAGAGATTCAATCCATTCTTCGACCGGTACGCTGAACC
This sequence comes from Promineifilum sp., assembly GCA_017983515.1. Classification (GTDB taxonomy): domain Bacteria; phylum Chloroflexota; class Anaerolineae; order Promineifilales; family Promineifilaceae; genus Promineifilum. Next base: position 137,097 of record JAGOBF010000007.1, read on the forward strand.
GTAATTCTCGCAACGCTTCCGCGCCGACGGCGGTCAAAGTCGCGGAGACGGCCGCCTCATTGCCGTCCCGGTCGAGCAAGGTGAGCGGCAGATCAACGGCGACGTTGCGGCCGCCGATGAGCGCCTGCCACGTGTCGTCGGCTTGCCGTCCCAGAAGCAGTATCTCGATCCGCCCGCCGGTTGGCTTGCGGGCGAAGATACGGGCGGGGATGACGCGGGTGTCATTGGCAACGAGGATATCGCCCGGCCGCAGATACTGCGGCAAATCGCGGAAGCGACGATGTTCGATCCGGCCGGCGGGGTCGAGGACGAGCAAACGACTGGCGTCGCGCGGTTCCAGCGGGTGCTGGGCGATGAGGGCTGCCGGCAGATCGTAATCGAAGTCGCTGACTTTCATGGGGCCTGGGCGGGATCGGCTGACCCGCGCTCGGCCGGCCAGGTGCGGCCGGCATTCACCCGCATCTTCTCGACGTAAGCCTGCTCCAGATCGATGCCGGTGTAGTTAGCCAGCTTGAGGATGAACGCCAATAGATCGGCCAGTTCGCCACGCAGGGCAGGGCGGTTCTGTTCGATGGCCTCTTCCAGCGACTCGGCGGGGCCGCGGCCGTTCACCAGTCGCCGCTTGCTCTCGGCCCAGATTTTCACCAGATCGGTCGCCAGTTCGCCCATCTCTTCCACGAGGAAGAGGTAGTTGAAGAACAGATCGCCGTCGAACCCTTTGGCGACGTCGAGATCGCGGTGAAACTGCTGGAAGGCGGCCACGCGCCCTTGCTGCAAGCTCTCCAGGCGCAGATCGGTCGGCTCGGTCGGCTTGGGCGCGGCGTTTTCCAGTGCTTCGGTGATCAGGTGACCAATATGTTCCTTGTCGGCTGGGCGCGACAAATAGTTCAGGTCATTGGTCTCAATCGTCAGCACGGGAATATCGGTCAGGCGCGAGAGCCAGGCGTCATAAGCGGCGGCCACCTCGCGAATGTAATCCGGGTCCATGTCGCGCTCGAACGGCCGGTCGCGCAGGGCGATGCGGTGCATCAGCACGTCGTGGTCGGCGCGCAGATAGACGATGAGGTCTGGGCGAGGGATCTTCTCGCCCAAAGCGGCGTGGACGCGGCCGTACATCGCCAGTTCGTCGTCTTTCAGATTAAGCCAGGCGAATAGTTCATCCTTGGCGAAGGTGTAGTCGGAGATGAGATGGCCGCGCCGCAGGGCGGCCGGAATGGCCTGGTATTGCTGATGATAGCGGCTGAGCAGAAAAAATATCTGCGTCTGGAAGGCAAAACGCTGCCGGTCCTGGTAGAACTCGGACAGGAAGGGATTGTCTTCCACAACCTCCAGCAGAATGCTGGCGTCGTAACGGGGTTGCAACAGGCGAGCCAGCGTCGTCTTGCCCACGCCGATCACGCCCTCAATAGCGATGTATTTGTTAGTCATAACGCTTTAAGGTACTTGGTAATAGCACATGCTTTCCCAACACCTATCTGAAAATACGTGTAATCTGCGAATTCTGTGGATGCTCTCTTAATCGCCACCGGCGAATTCTGCCCGCAGCATATCCACCTGAAACGGTTTGTCGGCGTCCATAGCCAGCTCCGGCGGACTGTCGAGGACAAGCTTGACCGGCGAGCCGAGCACGCGCTCGGCCGTCGCCTCAATGTCATTGAATGTTACCCGATGAAACAGGAACTTGATCAGCAGCCGCGGGCCGACTACGGCGGCGACCCGCCAGGGCTGTTTGCGGGCCGCGGTCAATGATTCGAGTAAGGCCCTGTTACTCAACCCGACGTCGATCCGTGCGATCACCATATCTCCACCGGCCGCCTCGACGTTACCATAGCGCGAGTACGTTCGTCGTGAATTGGGGAACCGCGCTTCCAACCGGGTGCGGGTGATGAAGTTATAATAGACGCCCCTGTCCCACGGGCGACAGGCCTCGATGAAATCGTCTACCACCTGGCCGGTAATCATGGGGATGTCGGCCGAGCAGCCCAGGATCACCTGTGCGTCCGGCCTGTGGCCCTTCAACCACTCCAGGCCAGTCATCATGTTGGCGACCATGCTGCCCTGATCGGGCAGCAACTCCACCGGACGGACAAAGCGCAGTCCGGCGGCCAGCTCCGGCGCGATGCCGACGACTACCACGTCTTCTACGTGGGCAGAACTCTGGACGGCAGCGACGACGCGCTCCAGCATTGTGCGGCCGCCCATGTCAATGAGGGCTTTCGGCTGCCCTTGGGTATAGGGATAGAGCGGGTTGTCGGGGCCGACCGCTCCACCGGCGATGATCAGGCAGTGCATCATTGACCTCATCCACAGGAATCAGACAATTGTATCGGGTTTGGGAAACGTGAAAAGAATGGCGGCCGATGATGAGTCGCCATTCTCCAAGATTATCGTAATGCTGGGCGGCTAGTCGTTGCTGATAACATCCTCCGGCCCCAGGATGACGGATAGCCACTTTCTATAAGGGAATTCGGGGACATCCAATAGCTTGAAGGCGGCCAGGGCGTCGATACGTCCCCACCCATAGACGTTGTTGGGCACACTGGTCGGGGAATCCGCGCCGCAACCCTGATCACTTGTGAGATGGAGCGCCGATTGGGTGATGATGCTCTCCAGTTGGGCGACATCTCCGGCGAGGCGCGGATCGGCGGCAATCAATAACCCCACCAGTCCGGCCACATGGGGCGCGGCCATGCTCGTGCCGTCGAGATAAGCGTATTGGCCGCCGGGGTAGCTGGACAAGACGTTTTGCCCAGGAGCCACGATATCGGGCTTGAGACGTCCACTACCGTCGGCCGTAACGGGCCCGCGACTACTAAAAGTGGCGATGTCGTCGTAGCGGGTGGTGGCCCCCACGGTGAAGGAGGCGTCATAGAGGGCGGGCGGTGTATCAATACTGTTACAACTCGGGCCGCTGTTTCCGGCCGAGTGGACGGTGACAATCCCGGCCGCCGTCACAGCCTCTACGACTTGGTGCAGGATGTCGATGGTGGTGCAGCCCTCGATCTCCGGGCAAGACCAGGAGTTACTGATGACGTGCGGCGCTTTGGCCGGGTCGCCGTCAGTGAAGGAATCGCCGCCAATGGGATAGGGGGCGATAAACCACTCGTAGCACTCGGCATAGGTGACGGGACTACCCCAGTTTGACTCCATATTGCGGCAGCCGATCCACTGTGCGCCGGGAGCCATTCCGATTCGCATGTCGTCCGTTGCTCCGACCATCGTGCCCATTGTGTGCGTGCCGTGGCCCTTGTCGTCGCAGGGGGCGGGCGCGTCCAGACCGCAGGGATTGGTGGAACCCTCGGCCGGGTCTTCCTGATGAATGGCATCGTGCCAATTGTAATTGTGGTCGGCGGCGCTGCCGTTCCAGCCTCGATACTGCCGCATGAGGGCCGGATGTTGCCAATCATAGCCGGTATCCTGGCCGCCGATGACCGCGCCCTGGCCGGTGAAACCTTTGGCCCACACGGCTGGCGCGTTGACCAAGGCGATATTCCACTGAATGTCGCCAGGGTTGCGCTCCTCGGCCGGCGGCTCGCCTTGCAGGGGGAGTTGAGCACGCTGCCACGTATTCGCATAGACGTGAGATACGTCCGTCCGCGCGGCCAGCGTCTGAACAAGCTCACGGCCGCCGCGGACCCAAATCATATTATGAACCCAGTAAGGACGATACTCCACGCCGCGCGCGTCGAGGAGCGCTCGCAGTGGGGCCTGGTTGCGGGTGGCCACAGCCGTCAGCGTCTCGTAGACCAGACGTCCGCGCGCGGTCTTATTGCGCACGTCGACCGCGGCGCTGAGATCGGCTTGCTCATTGAGCACCACCAGAAACTCGGCCGACGCGCCCCCGGCAGTGGCCGCCAGGAGACTTTCGTCCGCCTTGCGGCTCCACGGCGGCGCTCCTTGCGCCGCCGAATGGCCGGCGGCCGGCAGTATGACAGAGACCAGACCAATGATTAGGGAGATTACAAGTCGTGTTGACGATTGTTTCATAGGCGGTTGGGCAGCCGGGCCGCCTGGGGCGGCCGGCTATTTCAAATTGAGCCGATCAAACTGATCGGCCGTGGGTTCCGCTCAACAGAACCAGTCTTCGGTCAGGCGCGGCGGCGTGGGCCGTAGGCGGCGAACCGGCCTGCCTAACGAATGGTCTATGGGCAGAGATCGATTGGCCATGCTGTAAGCCAACTGTTCGATGGCGTCGAAGGCGACCAGGGGGCTTCCCGATGATGAGCCTTCGGCGATGACGGTGACGCGTGCCTGAAGTTCGTCCATACGTGGATCGGGATGTTTCCAGGCATAGGCGAAGTCGGACGGGCTAAGTTCACCGAGAGATCCCGGTGGGTTGTCGGCCAGCACGGCGCTGTTGGGTGGGATTAGCAGGCGAATCGAAAGCTGCACGGCCGGGACGTGGGCGATGAGGTCACGGGCCCGGATCCAGGCCAGCATGTCGATGTAATCGTCCAGGCTCGTCCAGGGTGTGAAGGGCAACCAGGTGGGCTGCACCGGCAGCCGCGCGACTTCCAGAACGGTCAGCGCTTCATCCATGTCGGCCCGCGTGTGACCTTTGTGGAGGCGGCGTAAAATGTCATCGGACACGGCCTCGAAGGCCGATACCACGAAGCTGGCGCCCAATGCGCGCAGTTCCGGCATCATCGCCCGATGCTGCAACACGTGCTCGACTTTGGTCGTGAAATCAAAAGTGAGATGCGGGAATTCGGCGTGCAAGGCGCGGGCCAGCTTGAGCGCGTGGCCGGGGCCGTTGAGGAAGTCGGGATCGCCGAACGTGATGTGCTCCGCGCCGGCGGCCACTTGGGCCCGGATGTCGGCCATGACCGTCTCGACCGGTACGACGAAGAAACGGCCGCCATAGACCGGTACGACCGGACAATGGGCGCAGGTGTGAAGACAGCCGCGGCTGGCCTCCACGTAGCCGGAGAGACTGTAGCGTTCATTCTCCAGATAGCGCGCATACTGAGTCAGGGCCGGTAGCTCATGGCGATCAGGCGTGGGCAAGGACAGGCGGGCCAGATGCGGCAGCTCGCGGTGGTCGCGGGTGGAGACGCCGGGAATCGTTCCGATGCTTATCCCCGGTTTTGCGGTGGCCAGGGCGTCGGCCAGCCTGACCAATGGTTCTTCGTATTCACCGGCGATGACGGAATCGGCCACCGTGTTAAGCAGGTAATCGGCGTTGAGCCAGGCGTATAGTCCGTAGAAGGCGATGTGCGCCGTGGGATTGAGCGTACGCACATCTTTGGCCGCGCGCAGGCCCAGGCGCAGGGCGGTGTGCATGGGGGCGGCAATTCCGACCAGGCGCGCGGCAGTGGCTGATTCGCGCGGCAGGGCTTCGACGGATAGATCGAC
>JAGOBF010000008.1 GCA_017983515.1 Promineifilum sp.
CACCGGCCAGTCATCATCTATAGGAACTCCCCGATGCACGACATCCTCATTCGCAATGGACTCATCTACGACGGCCGCGGCCAGGCTCCCTACTATGCTGACCTGGCTATCGACGGCGACGTCATTACCGATATCGGCCGCGTTGACGGCCAGGCTCGTCAGGTAATCGACGCCGACGGCCTGGCTGTGTCGCCCGGCTTCATCAATATGATGTGCTGGGCCAATGAATCACTCATCCACGACGGCCGCTCGCAGTCCGACATTCGCCAGGGCGTAACGCTGGAGATATTGGGCGAAGGTTTTTCGATGGGGCCGCTCAACGACGCGCTGAAGGTCTACATGAAGGAGCGCCAGGGCGACATCCGCTACGATATCGAGTGGACGACCCTGCGCGAATACCTGACTTTCCTGACCCGGCGCGGCGTGTCGCCCAATGTGGCCTCGTTTGTCGGCGCGGGCGGCGTACGGGCCAATGTGTTGGGCTTCGCCGACCGGCGGCCGACGGCCGACGAGCTGGCCCAAATGCAAACGCTCGTGCGGCAGGCCATGGCCGACGGCGCGGTGGGTTTGTCGGCGGCGCTCATCTATGCGCCCGACAGCTATGCCGATACAGCTGAACTAATCGCTCTGGCCCGTGCCGCGGCCGAATACGACGGCCTCTTCGCCGTCCACTTGCGCAGCGAAGGCGAGACGTTCCTGGAAGCTCTGGAGGAATTCCTGACCATCGTGGAGACGTCGGGCATTCGCGGCGAGATCTATCACCTGAAGGCATCGGGCCGGCGCAATTGGCCTAAGCTGGAACAGGTCATCGCCCGGGTGGAAGCGGTGCGCGCCGCCGGACTGCCGGTCACGGCCGACATGTATACCTACCATGCCAGCGCTACCGGGCTGGACGCGATGATGCCCGGCTGGGTGCAGGAGGGTGGGCACAAGGCGTGGGTGGAGCGGCTGCGCGATCCGGCCGTGCGCGAGCGGTTGAAGGCCGAGATCGCCCTGCCCAGCGCCGACTGGGAGAACTCTTACCACGAGGCGGGCGATGCATCCAAGGTGCTGTGCGTTAGCTTCAAGAACGAGGCGCTCAAGCCGTTGACCGGCAAGTCGCTGGCCGAGATCGCCGCCTTGCGGGGGGCCGATCCGGTGGAAACGGCGATGGACCTGGTCATCGAGGACGACAGCCGCGTAGGCTGCGTCTACTTCACCATGTCGGAGGACAACGTGCGGCGCGAGATTCAACTGCCGTGGGTCAGCTTCTGCTCCGATTCGGCTTCGCTGGCTCCGGAGGGAATCTTCCTGCGCTCCAATCCCCACCCGCGGGCCTATGGCAGTTTTGCCCGGCTGTTGGGCCGGTACGTCCGCGACGAGGGGCTTGTCCCGCTCGAAGAGGCGGTGCGGCGGCTGTCGGCGCTGCCGGCCGACAACCTGAAGCTCGACCGGCGCGGCCGTCTACTGCCCGGCTTCTACGCCGACGTGGTGATCTTCGACCCGGCCACGATTCAGGATCACGCCACGTTCGATCGGCCGCACCAGTTCGCCACTGGTGTGCGCGATGTGCTGGTCAATGGCGTGGCCGTGCTGCGCGACGGGGAACATACGGGGGCGACGCCGGGGCGGGTGGTGGATGGGCCGGGGCGAAAGCCGGGTCGTTGGGCTGGTTCTGACTAAGTTATGGTTGGAAGGAGCGTTGAATTCGGGGCGAGCCTTTAGCCACCCAGACCAAGTGCTTTATAACCCGCCGGCGTCATCCGGCCCTCAGCGATGAGCTTTTCGGCCAGCTTGAGGTTGCGCCCGGAAGTGGGTCCTTTTGTTTTGCGCGGCGTGAACTTCTGCAAGTAAGATCGCGCGTCTCCCCTGACGCGAAGGCTTTCGCTCCATCCGAAGCATAGTCCTTCCTCCAGCAAATCTTCAAAGGTAATCGACGGCACGCCCGAGTGCTTCTTGTACAACCGGACCCAACTCCCTATGGAAGTCGCGTGATGCTCTTGCAACCACTCATGTAAGACGCTCCGGTCGGCGAAGGAAACGATTGGTAACTCACTTTGGCCTGCATCCACGCCATTGATAGCAGGCGAGCGCCGGTTTTGCAAGCGGCCATGATGAATCTTCGTTTTCTAAAACCTATCAGATCTCACCGTTGTCTGTGGTTAATTGATCGACGTAATGTTCAATCGCCGCCCGGAGAAAGCCCGGCAGTTGGGGATGGATCGATTCGTACAGGGTTGAAAACCGCGGGTCTTCTTCGTAGCCGCGCGCCAGCCCGCGCAGGATGGCCGGCGTCGGCTCGTAGTAGCGGCGCATGTGGGCGTGCCACCGGGCGACAACTGCCTGGACGGCGGGGTCATCCGGCCGGCGGCCGATCAGCGTCGCCATATCGACGTAGACTGCCTGACCTTCAGCGATGATCCCCGCCTTCTGCTCGGCCGAATACCCCTTCCAGCGGCGGCTCGATTCCTGAACGAACTGCGGATCGTACAACGTCATCACTTCTTCCTCATATCGGGCTTGCGTCTCGTCGTCGAAGCCTTGAAAGAGTTCATTCGTGCTCATCTCTGCCTTACCTCTCAGGTGTAGTATCGTTCTGTCCACCGTATCGATCAGTTCGTTCAGCCGGGTCGCCCGCCGGCGCAACGCCTCGCGGTGTTGCCGCAGGGCGTCGAGCGAGTCAAACTCGGGGCTGTCGAGCACGGCGCGGATGTCGTCCAGGCTTAGCCCCAGCTCGCGGTAGAACATGATTTGCTGGAGTCGCAGCGCGGCCGCGTCGTTGTAGTAGCGGTAGCCGTTGTCACCCACCGAAGACGGCCGCAGTAGGCCGATCTGGTCGTAGTAGTGCAGTGTCCGCGGCGTCACGCCGGCCATAGCCGAAAGTTGTTTCACGGTGTAGGACATTCATACCTCTCAATGGGAAGTATCATAAACCATGACGTAACGTGAATGTCAAGCGCGAATTTGGATCAGCGGCTTAGAACGTTTGTCCAACTTTTCAATTTGCGACATAATTAATCTGTTACAGAATTCCTCTACGCACCCAGGAGATATCTATGACCCAACAAATCCCCGTCGAACGATTAACCTTCACCCTGTTTGGACTGCTGACCGAAACGTTCGAGAGCGTCCACGGCATCTATCTCGACCGGGGCACGTCGCTGTTCGAGACGCTGGAGGGCATCACGGCCGAGCAGGCCTCGCGGGCCACCAGCGACCGCTGCGCCACCTTGGCGGCGCAAGTCAACCACGTCCGCTTCTACATCGACGTGCTGGAGGAATACATATTGGAGACGCGCACCGAGCATGCAGACTGGGCCTCCAGCTGGCAAGTCGGCGCGGTGACGGCCGAGGAGTGGGAAGGGCTAAAGGCGAGACTGCGCGACAGCTATACCCGCGTTCGGGCGACGCTTGAGGGGCTTGATTCGTGGGACAACGATAACCGGGTCGGCGGGGCGGTGGCTATCGTCGTCCACACGGCGCACCATCTGGGGGAGATCCGGCAGATGTTGTGTGTGCTACGAGATTGAGGCAGTGGGCTAGGCATGGATAAAGAGTTGGCTCCGACACATCCCGGCGACGTTCTGCTTGAAGAATTTCTCATCCCGAAGGGCATCAGCCAAAACCGCCTGTCGCTCGATATCCGCGTACCGGCGCGGCGTATCAACGAGATAGTTCACGGCAAGCGGCGCATTACGCCGGATACGGCCCTGCGTCTGGCCCGCTACTTCGATATGTCGCCGCAGTTCTGGCTGGGTCTACAGATGGATTACGATCTGGACGTGGCCGAGGATGAATTGGCCGAACGCATTATCCGCGGAGTGCAGGTATATAGCCACGCTTAGCGGCTCCCGCCAGGCCACCCCATAGGCGAGAGCTTGTCGAATATCTTCGTCTTCAAGCTCAGGAAACTCGCGGACACGCCCTTGCGCATTGTGGTTACATCCGCTATTATGTGTCTACATTAAGTATTGAGTGACGACAATGAGCGAAAAAAGCGTCGGTGTGCGAGAGTTGAAGTTGCAGTTAAGCAAATACCTGCATCGAGTCAAGGGTGGCGAGATTATCGTCATCACCGATCGTGGGAAGCCTATCGGCCGCATCATCCCCGAAAGCGCCTCGCTGGATGAGAAGATTCAACAGTTAATCGATGCCGGACTGGTTGAATGGAGTGGCGTGAAACCGGAGATCCGTCAGCCGGACGTCGTTAATAAAAGCGGCACTTTAGCATCTGATATCGTGGCAGAGATGCGCGAGTGATCCTCTATACCGACACAAGCGCGCTCATTAAGCGTTACATAGGGGAGCCGGGTTCAGCCGATGTAGTGGCGTGGATGCAGGCGGCCGATTTAATCGGCCTCAGCATCATTACGCGCGCGGAGGCGGGAGCAACATTTTCACGCTTGCACCGATTGAAAATCATCGATTCAACGACGGCCGAACAACTACTAAAGGAGTTCCGCCTCCACTGGCCCGGTTACATGCGCCTTCGGATCAACGAGAACCTAGTGACAAGGGCCGAGCGATTAGCCTGGCAATACGGCCTTCGCGGGTATGATGCCGTCCATCTGGCTTCGGCCGTCATCTGGCAGGAGAGTCTGGGCGAGACAGTCACCATGATGACCTACGATCGTCAACTCTGGGAGGCGGCGGTGCTCGTGGGTCTGCACGTCCTTCCTCAACAACTCTAGCCGGACAAAGCCAGTGATCCAAGACCGACGTTGACCGCTGTCAATCCCTCAGACCCATACCTGCCCCACGGATATATATCGAGCCGACGTACTTCAACTAGCGAGGTCAGTCGTACCGTTTGGCTCCGCCGGAGACAAGCGCGACAGCAAGAGCAACGCCAGCAAGACCGTCGCCAGCGCGACGATCTGCGCCACGTGGAATCCCCCGGCCGTCAGCGGCGTGGTCTCGTTATAGGCCTCCACGAACAGCCGCCCGGCGGCATAGACGGCCACCGCCACAAGGAACGGCCGTCCGGCCACTCCCCGATAGCGCGGCATCGTCGCCAGCCACCACGCGCCCAGGGCGGCCGCCCCGGCCAAAATCTCGTAAAGCTGCACCGCATGCCGCTGCACGCCGAACTGGGTGATGCCCCAGGGCATAGATGTCAGCGAGCCGTAACCCGCGCCGCCGAGGAAGTCGGCCAGACTAACGGCCATGAGGAAGACGAGCAACCCGGGCGCCAGTACATCCAGCGTGGGCCAAAAGGAGAGGCGACGCCCACGGCCGTAGAAAAACGCGGCCGCGACGCCAATAAGCACCCCACCGGCCCCGTTGTAGCCGCTGGTCAGCGGCCAGATGATGCCCAGCAGGTTGTCATCGTAGGATGACCAGTGGAGCAGCACAAAGACCAGCCGCGCCCCAATGAAGCCGTTCAGCAGCGCAACCGCGGCAACCGCGTAGTGCTGCTCCGGGTCCCGCTCCAGCCGCCGCGCCGCGCGATCGACGGCATAAAGCGCCAGCCATAGGCCGAAGAGGTAGACGAGCGGCGCGGTGGGCAAGCCAATGGGGCCGAGGTTGAGATAGGGCAACATGGGCTATTCGAGCACGTCGCGAATGCGATCTTCCAGCACCGCCTGGCTGATCGTTCCGATGAGTACCTCGCGCACGACGCCGTTCTTGTCGATGAAAATGGTTGTGGGCAGGTTTAGCACGCCGTAGAGGTTGTTGACGCGCATGTCCTGATCGACCAGCAGCGGGTAGGTCAGGCCGTGGTCCCGGGCGTAGGCGGCCATGACGTCGGCCGATTCGGCCTGATTCAGGCCCAGAACGACGACCTCGCCGGCGTAGAGATGGCTCGCGTTCTCGAAATAGGGCATCTCGACGCGGCAGGGCGGGCACCAGGTGGCCCAGAAGTTCAACACAACCGGTGTGCCGCCGCTATCCGTATAGTCGCGCAGGGTGATTGAGCGGCCGTCGATGGTCTGGAGTGTGAAGTCGGGGGCCAGGTTGCCGACGTAGGGCGCGGTGGTGAGGATGGTCGGCCCGACGCTGCCGGTCTCACGCGAGAGATAGATCCAGCCGCTACCCAGCAGCGCAGCCAGGACGATGAGGGCGGCCCACTCCAGACGTTCGCGCATCACCCGATCACCCGAAGACAGGAATACCGAGTGAAACAGGGGCCGGGTTTGCAGCAGGGTCATCAAAAACGGGCTGGCCGGTCAGGTCATAGGTCATGGCCCCGTCGATGCGCACCGGCACCAGTTCGCCCAGCGGCAGCTCGCCGGGCACGAGCACCAACCCGTCGATCTCCGGCGCGTCGCGGTAGGTGCGGCCGACGCTCAAATTGTCGCCGTGGCCCTCGATGAGGACGGGCAGCACGCGGCCGACCTGGGCCTGGTTGCGCGACAGCGAGATGGCCTGCTGCAATTCCATCAACTCGGCCTGCCGCGCCTGTTTCACTGCCTCTTCAACCTGCCACGAGACCGTCGCCGAGGGCGTGGACGCCTCGTAGGAATAGGTGAACGCGCCGACACGGTCGAAGCGCAGGTCGCGGACGAATGTCTTCAGGCCTTCGAACTCCTCATCGGTCTCGCCGGGATAGCCGACGATGAAGGTCGTGCGGATGGCGATGTCGGGCATGGCGGCGCGCAGCTTTTCCACGGTGCCGTAGACCCACTCGATGTTGGCCGGACGTCTCATGCGCTTCAGCGTTTCGCGGTGGCCGTGCTGCAGCGGGATGTCGAGGTAGGGCACGATCTGCGGCGTGGTGGCCATCGTCTCGATGAGTTCGTCGGTGACGTAGCCGGGATAGGCGTACATCAGGCGGATCCAGGGAATATCGGGCGCGGCCGTTGAGATTTGCTTGAGCAGATGGGAGAGGCCGTTTTTAATCCCCAGGTCGTGGCCGTAGTCGGTTGTGTCCTGGGCAATGATGATCAGTTCGCGCAGGCCGGCGGCTTGTAGGCGAACGGCTTCGGCGACGATGGCCGCGGGTGGGCGGCTGACGTGCGTGCCCTTGATCTGGGGGATAGCGCAGAAGGCACAGGGGCGGCGGCAGCCGTCGGCGATCTTGAGGTAGGCGCTGGTGCCCTGAACCGTGGCCCGCAGCACGTTATGTTCGTCGCGGCCGACGGTGGCCGCCTCGTCGGGTAGATGGTAGAGCGGCTCCGGGTGTTTGCGGCGGCGCAACTGGCGCACGAAGGGCACAATGTCCATCCAGCGTCGTGTGCCGATGACGCCATCGATGCCCGGTACCCACTCGACGACTTCGTTGCCATAGCGCTGGGCCATGCAGCCGGCGGCGATGAGCAACTGGTTTTGCCCTTTCAGCCCGGCTAATTCGCGCAGCGCGCCGATCGATTCCTGGCGGGCGCTCTCGATGAAACCGCAGGTGTTGACGATCAGGACGCCGGCGTCGTCGGGATCGTCGGTGGCGGCGAACCCGGCGCGCAAGAGCAAGTCGGCCATGCTGGTCGAGTCAACGGTGTTCTTGCTGCACCCCAGACTCAGGAGGTAGAACTGCTTCTTTTGCTTGGCTTTGCTCACGAATGATCCCTTACTGGGTTGTCCGCCAGGCTTCTTCGTGACGCTCGCCGCGCCCGCCCAGACGGCCGAGGGCCACATCGTTGATCGTCACGAACACGCCGATGGCGTTGCCGGTCACGATCTTGGCCTCATTCTGTGCCGTCCATTCATAGGTATCGTTGGTCTTGGCGATGCCACTGTAGACGACGCTGCCGTCTATGGTCACCTCGACCCACGTTCGCTCCAGGATGTCGAGCTTGAGCGATATTTCATCGAGCGTGGCCGGCAGGGGCGGCCGCGTGGGCGTGGGGGTGGAGGCCCCGCCGCCGGGATTGTTGCGGCTGGTGTCGATGATGGGCTGTTCGGTGCCGCCGACGAAGACGGTTGAGCCGGATGCGTCTTCCTCCGTCGGCTCTACGGTCAACGCCGGCGTGGCAGTGGCACCCGTGACGTCGGCCACCGCTGCCTGGACGGCCGACGTGAATTCCTGCACGACGTTCTCGCCGCCGTCGCGACCGAACAGGATGGGAATGAAGCGATTGGCTATGAGGGCCAGGGCGATGACGAGGGCCACGATGATGACGATCTGCAACATGCTTCCGGAGCTGCCGCCGTTGCTGACGGCATCGAATCCCTTGCCGTTGACTTCCAGGTTGACCGGATCGAAAAATGGTTGATCCTGTCGCTCGACCAACGGGTTATCGAGGGAAATCTCCTCATCGGCGCGCGGACCGGCCATCTGGACGTCCTGCCCTTGCATGGCCAGATAGCGGTCGAGCAAGGGCTGTGGATCCAGCCCCAGGAAGCGGGCATAGTTGCGCAGAAACCCACGCGCGTGAACGGGCGTGGGCAGCGCACTATATTGTCCGTTTTCCAACGCCGTCAGATAACGGGTGTTGATCCGGATTTTTGCCTGAACGTCTTCGAGCGTCAGCCCCTTGTTCTCGCGGGCTTCGCGCAAAATGTGACCGATCTCGTCCATGCGGGCGTCGATCGTTCCTTCCGGGCGGCCGATGGGCCGTCACCGGTCAGCGGCAGATGCCGCGACTCAGGCCTCGGCCTCGGCCGACAACTCAGCGTCTTCGGATTCGAAGACTTCCTCCGCCTCGACAACCGGTTCGGCCTCATCGGTCTCGGCCGTCGCGGCGGCCACGGTTGTTCCCACCGGAGCGCCCTCTTGCAGGACGATCACGCGGAATTCGGGATGGTGGTCGGCGCTGAGGCGAACGGGAACCATGTGTTCGCCCACCTGGCGCAGCGTTTCCGTGCCAACCTTGCGGCGGTCGATCTCCGTGCCCAGCTCCTCGTTCAGCTTGTCGGCGATCTGCTGTGTGGTGATCGAGCCGAAGAGCTTGCCGTTGTCGCCGGCGCGAGCGGTGAAGGTCATGACGACAGCGCGGATTTTATCCGACAATACGTCATATTCGGCCCGCAGCTCGGCCCGATGCGTTTCGGCGCGCTTGCGCCAAGCCTCGGCCTGTTTCAGTGCGCCGGGGTTGGCCTTGACGGCCATCCCCTTGGGCAGCAAAAAGTTACGGCCGTAGCCATCGGCCACGGTGTGAACCTCGCCGGCATAGCCCAAATTGTCGACGTCTTCTTTCAGCAATACTTTCATTGAAACCAACTCCTGAAATTGAGAATCGCATACCAGGCGACGTCAGGCTACTGCTCGGCGGTCGCGGCTGCGGAAATTTCTTAAGGCAATAGATTATGGTAGCAAAAGCAGAGACGTTTGGCAAACGGTGTGAAAAGAGGACCGTATTTGTCTCATGCGAGTTTCAGAGAAATGCAGTTCGTCGTCATATTTTTCCATTTCGCTATTGCGTCCGGTTCTCTCTTCCATACAATAGAGTTTGTTCGCGTGAATCCTGTAACGTGGTATCCCTCGCGAGCACGCTTATTAATGTCCTGAGACCGTACCGCAAGGCGGAGGAGATTGAGAGATGACCAGTGATAGCCCCACCGATCCGAATGCCTATAGCCATATTGCCCAGTTCATTACCGAAGACCAGGACCCCGAACAAGTGGCCAAGATCTATGAGAAGCTTAGCCAACTGCTGACCAAAGGCGAGGAGCCGCTTTACATCGCCGTGCAAAAGCCGATGGTGCTTGATCTGACGCCTGAGATCGTGGTCGTGACTAATCGTCGCTTTATGCATTACACGCCCGACCTGTTCGGCCGGGCGAAGTTCCTCGATTACATCTGGCGCGACATGCGCTCGGTCGCATTGGAGGAAAACGTCTGGCGGGCCACCCTCACGATCGACGTTCACGACGGCACCCAGATTCGCGTCGATAACCTGGTGAAGGAACAGGCGCGCCGGGTCTACGCCATCGCTCAGCAGATGGAAGAAAACGTGCGCGAAGAGCTGCGCTTGCGCGAGATGGAGGAGAAGCGCGCCGCGGCCGGCGGCATCATTCTGGGCGGCCTGAGTTCCGGCTCTGGCGGGATGTCCGCGGCCCCCACCGATGAACCGTTGCAAGCACTCAGCAAACTGAAACAACTCAGGGACGCGGGCCTGATCACCCCCGAAGAATATGAAGCCAAGAAGAAAGATATTCTGGCCCGCCTCTGAGCCACGAGACATATCAATCAGGCTAAAACAAAAGGCCGGACATGCGTCCGGCCTTTTTTATTTTATTAGCGACTACCTTTTCGAAAAAGGGCGCACTCCGCGAAATTCGCGGTTTCTTGCCGGTTAGATGCGCCGCAGGCGTCGCGCGCCAAATACGATCAGCAGCAGGGCCAACCCGACCAGCGCCAGGCTCCAATCAGCCAGGCCGGTTTGCGGCAGCGTCGTCGGCGGGGTGGTGGTCGCGGTGGGCGTGGCGGCAACGGTACCGGGGGCGGCCGTCGTAGACGTCGGGCCGGCGGTGCCCGCTGTGGCCGTTGGGGCAACAGTGCCGGTGACCGTCGGGGCGGTGGTGGACGTGGCGGTACTCGTGCCGGCGGTACTCGTGCCGGCATCAATCGTGCCGGTGACCGTCGGGGCGGCGGTGTTGGTTGCGCTGGGCGCGGCGGTGGGCGCTCCCGGATCGACAGTCGCTTCGGCCGTCGACGTTTGGGTGGCGGTCAGAGCCGGAAGGGCCGTCGCGGTGGCGGATGCATCGGGCGAAATCGTGGCCGACTCCGTGGCCGTAGCCGTAGCCGTGGCCACGGGTGGAGTGGTCGTCGTCGCTGTGGGTTGTGGGGTGGCCGTCGCTGTGGCCAGCGCGGTGGCTGTCGCCGTGGGCGGCGTGGTGGCCGTGGCCGTGGCGGGCTGAGTTTCGGTGGGCGGCGGTGTGGTGGTTGGCGTGCCGGGCAAGCTGGGCGTCGCGCCGCCGACGGGCGTTTCCGTCACGCCGCCGATGGGGGTTGCCTGTTGGCCCGTTCCTCCGCCGCCGGTATCGGCCGGCGTGACCGTGATGGCCGATGGATAAGCCAGTACGGCGGTCGCCGCGGCCGGCCCCAGCGGCGGGTAGCCCGTCGCCGGCGACGTCGCGGTCGAGGCATTGGGCTGTTCGCCACCCGTGCCGGCAGCTGACGTGGCCGCGGTCTCCGGCGTCGCCGATGCGCCGGCTAGGGTCGGCTCCATCGTGATGCCGAGGATGACCACGGTGACGTCCGGCGTTTCGCCCGGCGTGGAAGTCGCGGCGGGAATGGCGGTCACTGTCGAGGCGGCCGCGGTAGCTGGTGAGTCGCTGCCTGTCGTCGACGGTGTGGAGGAGCCGGCCGGCGCTTCGGCTGTGGCCTCGGCTGTGCTCGCCGGCGAACTCGTCGCGTCGTCCCCCGCTGGAGCCGTGGCCTGCGCTGTTTCGCCGGCGGCCGCGCTGGTCGCCTCGGTTGTTTCAGTGGGGTCGGCAGGCAGGGCGGGCGTCGCCCCGCCGGCGGCTTCGGTGACGGCGGCCACCTGTGTTGGGTCGGCGGCAAGGGTTGCCTCGGCGGCCAACGTGGGGTCGGCGGCGATAACGATCAGCCGATCGGCCGTCGCCGTCGCCTCGTCGGCGGACAGGTCGCCGGGTAGGGCCGAACCGCTTTCGGTTGCACCTTCGCTCGCGGCCGCATCCACCGCTGCCTGTTCCTCGGCGGCCAATGCCGCCAGTTCCTGCGACTCAATCGTCATGGTGACGGCGGCATTGGTGGCCAGAATAACGGCGTTCTGGGTCTCGATGGCGGCGATTTGCGCCACGTTATCCCCGGCGCGATTCATCAGCAGGAAACCCACACTGACCAGAGACAGGAGCAAGAGCGTGCCCGTCAGGAGCGAGGCCAGGATTAGAAACGTTCGATTGTTGGCACCCTCGACCGGCGGGGTCCCGTTCGCCCCGTTGCCGTTGACGATAAACTCATCTTCCGCACCCATGATTCTCTCCTGTTCGCTCACCGGCGCTCCAACGGGCGGCCGGCTGCTCATTGGCCCATATTTCTGTCTTGCCAGACCCATCAACTTGACGTAACATTATGAACGCGGTCAGTATAACATGTTTGACAAGGGGTGTAAAGCGAACAATATGCGCGTCAAGGTCATCATCAATTCGCGTTCGGGCGCCGGACGGGGGCGCGAGCAGACCGACATCATCCGCGCCCTGGGCCAACGTCATGGCGATATGGACATCTTCATGACCCATAGACCGCGCCATGCCACCGAGCTGGCGGCGGCGGCGGCCGACGAGGGCTATGACATGGTGGCCGCGGCCGGGGGCGACGGTACGGTGCACGAAGTCGTTAACGGCCTGATGCGCGGCGACCAGGCCATGCTACCGATGGGTATTATTCCTATCGGGTCGGGCAACGATCTGGCCTTTGGACTGGGCTTCAAGGAAAAGGCCGAAGATGCCGTTCAGCGCATGTTCACCGGCACGCCCCGGCCGATCGATCTGGCTCGCGTCACCGATGACCGGGGCAAATCGGAAGTCTTCGCCAACAATTTCGGCAGCGGCTTCGACGCTATTGTCGTCATGCGCACCGAAACCATTACCCGGCTGCACGGGTTTCCCATGTATTTGACGGCCGTCTTGCAGACCATCCTCTTCTACCACAACGCGCTCTATTTTGAGATAAGTTTCGACGGCCAATCCGTTAACCAACGCTCCCTCTTTCTATATTGCGGGCTGGGGCCGCGCGGCGGCGGCGGCTTTTTGCTGACCCCTGACGCGCGCTGGGACGACGGCCTGATCGATTCCTTGCTTGTGAACGCCATCGGCCGCCTGACCATGCTCAAGATGCTCAGCAGTGGCATGAAAGGCACGCACGTGACGTCGCCCCACGTGTCGCTGCGCAAGAACAGAGAAATCGTCGTCAAATCCTCTTCGCCTATGCCCATCCAGCTCGACGGCGAGATGTTCGCCTACCCGCGCGACAACGTTCGCCAGGTCGTCATCACCAGCCTGCCGGCGGCCGTGCAGGTGATGGTCTGATAGTTGGAAGTACGTCAAGCCTATGCGCACTCTGGAACAGGCTCTGCTGGATCACGAACTCATCGTCCTGCGCGTTATCGGCGAATGGCTCGGCCTGGACCTGACCGGCACGGACAAGGGGGCGGCTGTCGAGCAACTGGCCCACGCGTTGACCCAGATCGATCTGCTCAACGAGATGGAGTATCTGGAGCCGGAAGAGACGGCGGCGCTGACGGATCTGGTTCGTCAGGGCGGCCGCGCGCCGGTAGGCGTCTTCGCCCGCGATCACGGCGAGGTACGCCTGATGGGGCCGGGCAAGATGGAGCGCGAAGAACCGTGGCTCGATCCGGCCAATCCGGCCGAGTCTCTGTGGTATCGCGGCTTTCTCTATCGGGGATTCGACCAGTCGGACGAGGGCACGCTGGAGTTCTATTACATTCCCCAGGAGCTGCTCAACCGGCTGAGCCCGCCCGCCGCCGCGCGGCGCGATGACCCCGACCCGGCCGGCGACGTGGCGCTCCATCCCATTGATCCGCCGGACAAAACGCGTCCGCCCCTCACTGACGCCGTGGACGATCTGACGACCTTGCTGGCGCTGGCCCAACGCACCGGCCTGCGCCCCGACCGGCTGCCCGATCTTGACGGGCTGCTGGTCGATCCGCGGCGCGACCGGCGCTCGCTGCTGTTGACCTTAGCCACAGAGATGTCGCTGTTGCGTCACACCGACGATATTCTGCGGCCGACGCGGGCGGCCATCGACTGGCTGCAACAGAGCCGCGAGGCGCAGCTGCGCGTGCTGGTCGACGCCTGGAGCCGCAGCGTCTGGAACGAACTGCGACACACGCCGGGCCTGATCACCGAGGGCGAAAGCCGGCAAAATGATCCTTTGCCGGCCCGCACGGCGCTGATGGACATGCTGCCGACCGACGAACAATGGTACCGCCTGGCCGACGTAGTGGGCGTCATCCGCCAGCAAGATCCCGATTTCCAGCGGCCGGACGGTAATTATGAGACGTGGTACATCCGCGACGCCGAAACCGACGACTATCTGAACGGCTTCGATAACTGGGAGCGCGTGGAGGGCCGCCTGCTGCGCTATCTGGTGCAGGGGCCGCTCTACTGGTTGGGCATGGTGGAACTGTCGGCTAACGGGGCCGGCGCCGACAGCGCCTATCGACTGACGTCGCGCGCGCTGGCCTGGCTGGGCGACGAGCCGCCGGCGGCCGATGAGATACGCGTGCCGCTGGTGGTCCAGCCGGACGGCTTCCTACTGGTGCCCTACAACGCCAGCCGCTACGAGCGCTTTCAGGCGGCGCGTATCGCCGACCCGGAGCCGCTAACGCCGGGCAAGCCCTATCGCTACCGTATCGTCCCCTCGTCGCTGGCCGAAGCCCAAAGTCAGGGGATTTCTCCCGACCGCATGATGCAGTTTCTGGAGAGCGCCGGTGGTCGCCCCGTGCCGGCCGGCATCCGGCGCGGCATCATCCGCTGGGCGGAAAAAGGCATTGAAGGGCGACTGCAAGCGGTGGTTGTGTTGCGCGTCGGCAACGAAGATATTCTGGAGACGCTGCGCGCCAATCCCAAAACGCGCGATTACATCACCGAAGCGCTGGGCGATCTGGCCGTCGTCATTCGCCGGGAGGAGTGGGAGCAGTTCCGGCAAGCGGTGGCGCAACTGGGATTGCTGCTGGACGTGGAGGGGTTGTAAGAAGGGGTCAGGGATCAGGCTGCGGCCAGTAGGATAAGCCTGTCGCTGTCCTCGCGGAAAGGGGAGCCGTCGTAGTCGCCGGACAGAGCCGTCAATCGGTAGCCGGTCAGCGTCAGCAATAAATCGTATTGGTGGGGATAGAGATAGTGGTAGCGCAGGCGTGCCTTTAATGTCTCCTCGTCGTCGCCCCAGGCAGCGCCCGTCGTCTCGTAGATCCAGGTGACGTCCACCACCTGTTCGCCCGGCAGCGCCTCGTAAGCTGTATACTGGCGAATCGTCTCGCCGTGGAGCTTGTCCTCCAGCACGTCCTCCAGCACGAAGTCGGGATCGTCGGCGGCACTTGAGAGGAGGATGGGATTGGCGACGTCGATCAGCAGCCGGCCGCCCTGGCGCAGCGCGGGCCGCAAACGCTTCAGGACCGTGCCGGCGGCGGCCTCATCCAGGTGCATAAACGTGTTATAGCCAAACACGATGAGGCCGTATGGATCTTCTGGCAGCAGGGGCAACGACTTGATGTCGCCCGCGAGCAGACGGACACGGGCGCGCACCTCGGGCGCTTCGGCCGCCAGCCGAATCTCGGCCTGGGCCAACATCTCCGGCGACGAATCGATTCCGGTGACGGTGTAGCCCGCCCGCGCCAGCGGGACGAGCAATCGCCCGCTGCCGCAGCCGATTTCCAGCACCGGCCCGGTGACTTCGGCGGCCAGCTTGAGGAGAAAGGGAATGTCTTCGACCAGGCGATCGTGGCTCAAATCGTAATAACGAGCGATATGTTCGTACATGGCTAGCGGTCGCGGTTGAATATCGGCGGCCTTTTCTCGGCGAAAGCATTCATCGCCTCGACGTGGTCGGCCGAAGGCCACAGGTTGATAAATAGTTGTGCTTCCAGCCGGTTGGCGTCGGCCGGCGACAAGTGGGCGGCGGCGTGGACGAGTGACTTGGTAGCCGCCAGGGCGCGCCGGGGCAGCCACAGCAGCTCTTCGGCCCAGGTGTAGGCCGCCTTTAGGGCGTCGGTGCCGGGCGGGGCGATACGGTGGATCAGGCCCAAGGCCTGTGCTTCGGCGGCGTCAAAGGTGCGGCCGGTCAGCAGGAGTTCCATGGCCCGGCTCTGGCCGAGGAGCGCCACCAGGCGCGAGGTGCCGCCCCAGCCCGATGTCAGGCCGTTGTGCACCTGCCGGAACGAGAAGCGCGCGCCGGCCGCGGCCAGCCGCAAGTCGCAGGCGGTCAGGATTTCGCAGCCGCCGCCGACGGCGTCGCCCTCGACGGCGGCGATGACCGGGAATGGCAAATCGATCAGCGCGGCCAGCGCGGCGCTCATCAGGCGGTTCAGTCGCTCCCCGGCGGCCGCCTCCGGATGGGCAGCCAGCTCCTTCAGATCGCCGCCGGACACAAACGCGCCGTCCGCGCCGGTGATAATCAGGGCGCGAATGGTGTCATCGCGACCGGCCGTGGCTACCGCGGCGGCAAAGGCATCCTGCGCGGCCCAGCTCAGCGCGTTGCGGGACGCGGGGCGATTGACCCGCAGCAGGGCTACACCGGCGTTGACCTCAAATTCAACCCCTTTGTTCATAGCTCGTACGATAGCAGAATTCAGGCGGGAGCGCACCCGCGTTTAGGCCCGGCTGTGAGGTTTTGAGTGATGTCCTTGTCGCGCCGGTTTCTTAAGCGGCTGCGCGATCGAGATTTTCTAACCAGCCCAGCCTGCCGCCGGATAGGAATCCGGCCTTACGTTACTTGTCGATCAACTACTGGAAAGCGCTGCCGGCCGGTTATTGCCTTAAGGTCGATCGTAACCGGTGACGGCTAATCTAATGGAGAAGTACGGTCGAACAAGCCCTGCTGCCCGGGGCGCGACCCTCCAGGATTATTTATTTTATGAGCGGAAAACGAGTTCTCATTGTGGACGACGAAGCGCCGCTGCGCTTCTTGCTGAGCAAACAATTGATTCGCGCCGGTTTCGAGACCGGCATGGCCGCTGATGGGGCGAGCGCGCTGGCCGCGGCGGCCGACGGGTCTTTCGACGCCGTGGTGCTCGACGTGGTTATGCCGCGGATGGACGGATTCGAGGTCTGCCGCCGGCTGAAGGCTGACCCGCGCACGGCCGACGCGGCTGTGCTGTTTCTATCCGCTTCGTGCAGCGGTGAGTTCCGGCGGCGGGCCTTCGCGGTGGGGGCAGACGACTTCCTGGCTAAACCGTTCCAGACGGAACAACTGCCGGCCTACATTCAGGCCAACCTGCGACGCCGCGAAAACAGGCCCGTCGCGCCCGGCCGCCTCGTCGCCGCCGTGGGCACGGCTCGGCCGGGCGGCGCGGCGACTCTGGCCACTCAACTGGCCGAGGCCGCGGCACTGCAAGGCCCCGGGCCGGTCATGCTCATCGACCTGGAACTGCCCGCTGGCAGCATCGGCGCTCGCCTGCAACTTTCGGGCGGGCCAAACATGGGCGTCATCCTCCAGAATACCGGCGAGCCGATCTCCGACGCACTCATCGCCCGCGTGGCCCAACGCTATCATAGTGCGCTGGAAGTAATGCCCGCACCGTTCACTCCGTCGGCCATCGTGCAGGGCGATCCCGTGCCGCAACGATTAACAGATGTACTCGACAATCTGGTCGGCCGCGGGTATCACGTGGTCATCCACGCCGGCAGCCGCATCAATGAGCTGAGCCTGACCGCACTACGCCGTGCGGAAACGATCTGGGCCGTGACGGCCGACGAGAACCGGGAAGCGTATGAGGCGCTGATCGGCGAGATGACGGCCGCGGGCATCCACCGCGAGACGATCCGCACAGGTGCGGGCGAGCCAATCGGTTTCTCCAGTCGTTCTGCGGCCGGAGCGGTCTGGCGCGAGCGCCAACCGGTTCGCCGGCCGGAAACGGCGCGGTTAGCGGTTGTGGCCTAGCGGCGTTGTGTCGCTTGCGCCGGCTAGCCTGTCGGCGCGGGCGATTTTCCCCAGTTCATCCAGGAGCGGCTGCAACTCTTGCGGCGCGTCGTGGTCCAGCGTCTCCACCGTGTGTTGGACGCCGGCGATCTCGACAGTAACTTTGTAGCAGAATTGATCCGTGCCGGACAAACTTTCCGGCCCGCCGGTCAGTGTCTGCGGCAAGCAGAAGAAGTCGGAATCGTCCAGCTTTTCCAGCAAGGTCAGCGCTTCTTCCGGAGGAATCTGGTTGGTATCGACCGTGGTCGATACGTTACCTCCCATAAACCCACCGCTGCGTTCATAATAGATCTTCATTCGGACCTCCCAGGCATTTAATCTTCCCTAATGCGAACCAAACAAAGAGCGAAATACGCCCATCACCGGGCCGGCGCAACCGGGGCGCGGATTCGTGTCGTCATCGGACGGTGGGCCGCTCTGATCGATGTTGATGCCGACTTCGGCCCAACCGGCGCGCACAGCCTGTTGCTCCAGACTACCCAGGCCATACAGATCTCCGGCGGCTTCGTAGGTCTTGGCGGCGGCCGTGGCGAAGTTGACCGAGGCGCTCAGCTTGCTGCTGAGGGTCAAGTACCATATTTGCCCCGCCTTTTCCCAGGCAAAGCCGCCTAGATTCAGGGCGGTCATGTAGAAGGCCCGGTTGGGAATGCCAGAATTAATGTGGACGCCGCCGTTGTCCGCCTGCGTTTCCACGTAATCGCGCATGTGGGCCGGTTGGGGATCTTTGCCCAACACCGGGTCGTTGTAGGCCGTGCCGGGATCCTTCATGCTGCGGATGCCGACTGCGTTGACGTTGGCCGTAAAAAGGCCTTCGCCGATGATCCAGTCCGCGTTGGCCGGCGCGTGCCCCAGCAAACGCTGCTTGACCAGCGAGCCGAATACGTCCGACATCGACTCGTTGAGCGCCCCGGATTGTCCCTGATACATGAGGTTGGCCGTATGTTGGGTCACGCCGTGGGCCAGTTCATGACCGATAATATCCACGGCGATGGTGAAGCGATTGAAAAGGCGCTGGTTTTCGGGCAAGTCCTCATCCCCGTCGCCGTAGACCATCTGTTGGCCGTTCCAGAAGGCGTTGTCGTAGCCGGTGCGATAGTGGACTGTGGAGTTCAGCCGCATCCCGTTGCCATCAATCGAGTTACGATTGAACACTTCGGAGAAGAGGGCGTGTGTGGCCCCCGCGCCGTCATAAGCCTCATCGGCCGCCGGGTCGCCGGTGGGCGCGCCGCCTTCGCCGCGCAATTGACGGCCCGGCAAAGCGCTGCCGTTTTCGGCCGAGTACACGATGCGCTCCAGCACGCCGCCGGCCGCCTCCATGAAAAGCTCGGGCGGCCCTTCTTTGGCGATCACTTCGCGCTGCACGCGCACTGCTTCGGCCGACACGATATTGCGCAGCGCTTGCTGGCGCTGCTCCAGCGTGCCGTTTTCGATGATCTCGCGCAGCATATAGGGTGGAACGATGCAATGTAGCGAATTTCGACAATCCTTCATGAGCCATTCTCCTTTGCGTTCGGCGCGACCCGTCTCGATGTGGCCGTCTACTAGCATTGTACACTACCCGGGCAACGTGTAAACAGGTCGTGTGACACTTATGATGATCGTTTAAAGTGCCGCCGCGGTCATTCAATTTGATTAGAATTCATAGCCGCCTATAGCAATGCGGCCAAGTATCGTTAAAATATACGGGAGGCCATTATGGATGACAACGGACTGAAACTACTGCTCGAATACGATGTGAACCAGGATACCATCCAGGAATATTACCAGTTCGTCATGGGTCAATACGTGCCGGCCCTGCAATCCATGGGCTTTCAAATGAGCGAGGCCTGGCATACCGCTTACGGTCAGGCGCCTAACCGCTTGCTGGGCTTCGTGTGCAGCGATAAACAGACGATGGAGCGTCTCCTCGACAGCGATACGTGGAGCGACCTCAATGACGAGTTGGAGAAATACGTTAGCGCGCTCAATTACAAGGTGATCCCCTATCGGGGCGGTTTCCAGATTTAGCTTAGGGCCGCATGGCCGTTGGCGGTAGCCGTGCCCGCCAAGACGTTGTTCGCCACGCCGGGCGGCCTGCGTTATGATGACGGCGATGTCGTCGTTTACCAGCCCTTCTAACCCTCGTATCAAGCAGATACGCAGCCTGGCCCAGCGCAAGCAGCGCGATAAGACCGGGCTAGGCGTGGCCGAAGGCATTTTCCACGTGGGCGAGGCATTGGCGGCCGGCGCGGTTGTCTACCTGGTCTATGCTCCCGACGTGCTCATCAGCCCTTTTGGCCGCGAGCTGGTGGAAAAGGCCGCGGCCGCCCACATCCCCGTCTATGCCGTGGCGGCCGAGGTGATGGCTTCCATCGCCGACAAGGACAATCCTCAGGGCTTGCTGGCCGTCGTCGGACAGCAGCATGCCCGGCTTGACGAATGCTCGGCCGTTACCCATCCGTGGCTGGTCGCCCTGGTTAACCCCCAAGACCCCGGAAACGTCGGCACGATACTGCGCACGATCGACGCCGTGGGCGCGTCGGGGCTGGTGCTGCTGGAAGGCGGCGTCGATCCCTATCATCCTGCGGCCATCCGCGCTTCTATGGGCACACTCTTTCGCGTACCGGTGGTATCGACGTCTTTCACGATTTTCGCCGGCTGGGCGCGCGATCAGGGTTACCGCATCTATGGCACGTCGGCCCGCGGCCGGAGCGATTATCGCCAGGTCGGTGTCTATTCTGCGCCGCTTGTTCTGTTGCTGGGCAGCGAACGCGAAGGATTGTCGGCCGGGCAGGCGGCCGTTTGCGACGATCTCCTGCGTCTGCCGATGCACGGCCACGTCCGATCGCTTAACCTGGCCGTGGCTGCTGGTGTATTCCTCTACGCCATGCTCGACAGCCTGGCCGAGCAGGCCGCCACCGAACCCAAGAATCTCTAGTCGTCGCGAGTCGTCGCGGGAGAAGGGCTGACATAGGCCGGCATGTTGGCGGTTTCTTTCGGCCGCGCGCCATTCCCTTATACCATTAGTTATCCCCCTATCTATACCTGTTATCCATAGAGAAACAGAGCCTTTTCCCTTAATGTAGAAGGTGAATTGAAAATGCCCGCTCGCACCCAGAGTGCAGGAATTGAGCGCAGTTACGAGGACAACTCATCATGCTTAACGAATCACGCGACCCGACCAAGCCGGAACAGTTTATAGCCAATGCCAACAGCGACACTGCTGAAACGGCGCCAGTCGATATCGACCGCCTTAGGGTCTATGAGCGGCCGGCGCGACCGGTGCTCCCGGCCTGGATATGGCTGCTGATCTTGCTGGCAGGCGCACTCCTGGTGTGGGTGGCGATCCAGGCCTTGCAATAAGGCTGGGGTCGGCATTGGCAATTTCGCGAGCCTGTAATTGAGGATTTCGTTTAACGATCTATCAGGTAACCCTAGATGGATAAGGAGATAGTAAAGATGAAAACCATAGTTGGTCTATATGAAGACTTGACTGATGCCCAAAGTGCGATTAATGATCTGGTGCGATCGGGCTTTGATCGGGCCGACATCAGCCTGGTGGCTTCGAACCAAGGGACAGATGAGAAGCACGGTTGGACCACGACCGACGCCGAGACGGTCGATGATCCGAACTACGCTGATCCGAACCAACTGAGCGAAGACGTGGCTGCCGGCATGGCGACCGGTGGCGTGGTCGGTGGGCTGGGTGGTGTCTTGCTGGGCCTGGGCGCGTTGGCTATCCCGGGCATAGGGCCCATTGTGGCCGCCGGGCCGCTGGTGGCCGGGTTGACCGGCGCGGGCATTGGCGCGGCCGTCGGCGGGCTTGTCGGTGCACTGGTGAACTGGGGCGTTCCGGCCGAAGAAGCCGAGCTTTACGCCGAGAGTGTCCGGCGCGGCAGCATCCTCGTTGGTCTGAAGACCGATGAGTCCCGCGTGGAAGAGGCGGCCGGTATCATGAACCGCTATGCACCCATCGACGTCGAACGCCGTTCCGACTACTGGCGCAGCACGGGCTGGACGGGCCATGATGAGTCATCGAATGGCTGGACAAGCGAGCAGATGAAGGCCGATCAGTTGAACTATGGCGACTACCTCGACTATTCGACGTATACGCCGGCTTTCCGCGACCATTTTACAACGACTTACGGCAATCGCGGGCGTGATTTCGTCTGGTACGATCCGGCCTATCGTTACGGCTATGATTTGGCCCACGATGATCGCTATGCCGACTACGACACGTGGGACGAGTTCGAGACCGCAGCCAAGAGCGGCTGGACCCAGACGGAGTACGCCACCGATCGAACCTGGGAAGACATCAAGGATGCTGTCCGCCAAGGATGGGAAGAGGTCAAGGACACATTTGATTTTGATTCGGACTTCGACTTGTTCGACGAAAGCTTCCGCGAGCATTACCGGACACAATACAGCAATCGCGGCCACGACTATGACTACTACGTGCCCGGATACCGCTATGGCTATGGCCTGGCGATGGATGATCGCTGGGATGATTACGACACGTGGGACAAGATCGAGATGGACGCGCGTCGCGAATGGGAAGGCATGGAAGATAACGCCGGCAATGCCTGGGACGACTTCAAGGATGCGGTCCGGCGCGGCTGGGAAGACGTACGCGACGCCCTGGACATGGAAGACGACTATGCCGCCAACGAACCGGCCTTCCGGGCGCACTACGATGAGCGCTTTGCGGGTGGTCTGCGCGATTACAACTGGTATGAGCCGGCCTACCGTTACGGTTACGCTTCCGGTTTGGACGAGCGATACGATAACTACCGGACGTGGGACGATCGTTTAGAGTCCGACATTCGTCGCCAGTGGGAGGCCGGAGACTACGCGGCCGATAGCACGTGGGACGAGATCAAGGACGCTGTCCGGCGCGGCTGGGAAGGAGTGCGCGATACACTTGACATGGATGACAATTGGGAAGACAAAGAGGCTGAACCGCGCGTCGGTGGCTACACCTCGCAACGGTAGTCCACTCGCGGTAGGAGTTGGGAAGAAGTAGTTAAGAAAGGCCAGGAAGAATATTCCTGGCCTTTCCAGTTTAGCGAGCAGATGAACCGCCGGTTTAACTTTGCGACAGGTAGGTCGTCAGCCAGTTGAACACGTTCTTGCGGCTGCGAACGTTGCCCGGCAGTTCGGTGCGGATGGTCAGCTCAACCCGTTTGACTTCTTCCTCAGTCTCATAGCCAAAGTGATTGACGACCTTCTGGATCATCGGGATCACTTCATAACCTTGCCGGCGGCTGAACATAATCCGGTCGTGGGCAACGTTGGTCTTGCTGTCGCCCGACCCCGCCTCCCACTTGTACTTCTTAACGTCGATCATGGATCGTTTCACTTGAATCGCCATCGTTTTTCTCCTGCGCTATATTGAAGTCCCCTGTCCCACCCTCACTGCTTTGATCGATCAGTACGCTGGTAATAACTTTACACCATACCCGGTACGCTTGTAACGTTACTGGGCATACACAATTAACGTGGGTTTACCACAGACGTGGCCCCTCACGCCGACAGGTTGAGAGCTTTTCCCGCCCTCAGGAGGATTGTACTCGCCTCGGTCAAAACAGCTACCAACTTCAACGCTATTCTATTAAATCGATCAACCAGTTGGCTGATTGTATCTTTGTGTCCAATTCCCGATAGCTTCGGGCCAGGTCGTCGGCCTGCTGCTGCAGAGCGGCGACATCGACGGTGCTTTGGAAACGTACCTCGCTCTTGGTAAAGCGATCCTGCTTGATAACGGCGGCCTGAATGAGTGTGTTGAGGATCGTATGACGGAGGCGCAGGCCGTCGCGGTCGGCGATGGCGTCGGCAATCGTGCGGCCGTCATCGAGGCGGATAGTGGCATTGGTGCGATTGATCTGCTGAATGAGGCGGGTCAAATCGGCCGCTGTTCGTTCGACCTCTTCCAGCAACAGGGCGGGGTCTTCGGCCGGCCGGTCGCCCTCCTGTATCTTAGCCACTCGGATGAGCCGTTCCTTCAGGTGTTCGAGCCGCTTATTGTCATCGGCTCGGCGGATAAGTGCTTCGGCTAGTTTCATTCCCTCTCCTCTGTCGGTACGTTTATCGTTCTGGCCTGAAAGTGAATCGGAGCCTTGATGATAGCACAGGTTATCCGGTGTGGCATTCGGCGCTCTGGCGCGAACGATACTGACTTGAATTGGGCCGTCCGCGGTGCTGCGACCTGGATCATAACACAGTATAATTGAGGAATGGGTCGTTTGTTCGCCGATACGTCACTAGAAATGGAAGACAAACTGGTCGAAAAAGCGCGTCTGGCCTCACCCCAGCGCGAATTGCTGCTCGCCGGGCTACGCCGGCAGCGCCCGAACGATTCCCCGCAGGGAATCCACCCTCATCTTGGAGGGCGCTAACCGGTGA
The DNA here is from genome assembly GCA_017983515.1 of Promineifilum sp. Lineage (GTDB taxonomy): Bacteria > Chloroflexota > Anaerolineae > Promineifilales > Promineifilaceae > Promineifilum. Next base: position 23,861 of record JAGOBF010000008.1, read on the forward strand.
CCAATCTCTTCTCCCACGCCGCCCAGGAACGTGTCCGCCAGGAAGCGCCGCTGGCGGCCCGGATGCGGCCGCGAACGCTGGACGAATTCGTGGGCCAGGATCACATCATTGGCCCCGGCCGCCTGCTGCGCCGCGCCATCCAGGCCGATCAACTCTCTTCGCTCATCTTCTATGGGCCGCCGGGCACGGGCAAGACGACGCTGGCGACGGTCATTGCCAACAGCACCCGCAGCCACTTCATCACCATCAACGCCGTGCTGGCCGGTGTCAAAGAGATTCGCGAGGCCATCGAAGTCGCCCGCGAGCGGAGCGAGCTGTATGGCCAACGCACAACTCTGTTCGTCGACGAGGTGCACCGCTGGAACAAAGCCCAGCAGGACGCCCTGTTGCCCCATGTCGAGAACGGGACGATTATCCTCATCGGCGCGACGACGGAGAATCCTTATTTTGAGGTCAACAAGGCGCTCGTCAGCCGCAGCCGCATCTTCCAGCTGCGGCCGCTGAACGAAGACGACTTGCGGGCTATCGCCGTCCAGGCGCTCAGTGATCCCGAACGAGGCTACGGCAATCTGAAGGTGACGCTGCAACCGGAAGCGCTCGATCACCTGGTAGACGTGGCCAATGGCGACGCCCGCGGCGTGCTCAACGCGCTGGAGCTGGCGGTGGAGACGACGCCGCCGGACGAGAACGGCGTCATCGCCATCGACCTCGACGTGGCCGAGGAGTCGATCCAGCGCCGGGCCGTCCTCTACGACAAGGACGGCGACGCCCACTACGACACTATTTCAGCCTTCATCAAGAGCCTGCGCGGCTCCGACACCGACGCCGCGCTCTACTGGATGGCCAAGATGATCTACGCCGGCGAGGATCCGCGCTTCATCTTCCGCCGCATGGCGATATTTGCCGGAGAAGATGTGGGCATGGCCGATCCGCAGGCGACGGGCGTCGTCGTCAACTGCTGGGAGACGTTCGAGCGCATTGGCCTGCCGGAGGGGCGCTATCCGCTGGCGCTGGCGGCCATCTATCTGTCCACGGCCCCCAAGTCTAACTCCGCCTTTGCCTTCTTCGACGCACTGGGCGTTGTCGAGAAGGAGCGCGAGGCCGACGTGCCCAATCACCTGAAGGACGGCGGCCGCGACAAGGAAGGATTCGGCCACGGCCAGGGCTATCTTTATCCCCATGCCTATCGCGATCACTGGGTGGCCCAACAATATCTGCCCGACGCGCTGCAAGGCAAGGTCTTTTACCAGCCGGGCGAAATGGGATATGAGCGGGCCATCCGCGAAGAAGTGGCCCGGCGGCGCGAGGCGCAACTGGCGGCGATGGTGGAAAGCGAGGCCGACCTCCATCTGGAAGTGCTGACCACCAGCCCGACCAACCGGGCCAAAGACGCCTGGCTGCAACGTACCGTGGCGAGCAGCGGGCTTCAATTGGGTGGTCTGCGCGACCGGCTGTTCGAGATGGCCGGCGTTCAACGCCATCAGCTCGTCCTGGATGTCAACGCCGGCAGCGGCCTGCTGACGTGGGAGGCGGTGCGGCGCGCGCCGGAGGGCGGCGTGTGGGCGCTGGCGGCCGACGAGGCGGCCGGCGAGGCGCTGCGGCAGCAGGCGGCCCGCCTGGCGGAAGTGGAGCAGCCGGCGGTGCTGGTGGGCGATCTGGCCGAACTAGCCTACCTGCTGGCCCTGCGAGGTCAGGAGGACGTGCGGTTCGACCGGATTCTCGGCCGCAATGTGTTCACTTCGTTCAGGCCGAACGGATTTCAGAAAACCTGTCAGGTTTTGACCGCGCTTCTGATACCCGGCGGTCGTCTCGTGTTCTCGCAGAACATTCCCCGCCACACCCAACGCCTGCACGCCCTTGTCGAGTGGGGCCGCGAGGCGAAGCTGCGCGACAAGGTCATCGCCGCAGAAGAGGCTATCTACACCGATGCGGCCGACCCACTCGTCAACTGGGACGAGCGCGATCTAACCGTCGCGCTGGAGGCGGCCGGGCTGGCCGACGTGCGCGTGACCGTGGAAGAGCAGACGGAAGAGCGGCTGATCACCGCCGCCCACCTTGACCGCTGGTTCGGCGCGGGCGCGAAAGACGGGCGGCCGAGCTATCGGGAGCGGTTGGCGGCCGGGCTGACGGAGGGCGAAGTGGGCAAAGTGGAGAAGTTGTTTCGGGGGGAGTTGCCTGATCGGGCGGTGAACTGGTCGTCGATAACCGCGTTTGTCCTGGCCAAAGCGACAGAATAAGAAGCACCAGCCCCGTTGCCATTCGGGACACAGCGTGAAAGCCAACCTTCCTCTGTAACACTTACAGTAATGTCCAGCGGCTATGATCACGATAGACGCGGCAAGGCCGTCGTCCGGATGGACATACTTATGACAACTTACGACTTCAAACAAGAAGCGACAGACCTCTACGATGATCTGGTGCGCGTCCGGCGCGACCTGCATCGTCACCCCGAGCTCGGTTTCCAGGAGATGCGCACGGCCGGCATCGTGGCCGAGACGCTGAGCGGCCTGGGGCTGGAAGTGCAGGCCGGCGTCGGCCAGACTGGCGTCGTCGCCCTGCTGGAGGGCGCGCGCCCCGGCCCCACGGTGCTGCTGCGCTTCGATATGGACGCCCTGCCCATTCAGGAAGAGAGCACCCACGAGTACGTATCGCTCAACCCAGGCGTCATGCATGCCTGTGGCCATGACGGCCACGTGGCGATGGGGCTGGGTCTGGCAAAGATTTTCGCCCGGCGGCAAGCGCAGATGGCCGGCTCGCTCAAATTTCTCTTCCAGCCGGCCGAGGAAGGGTTGGGCGGGGCGCTGGCGGTGATGGCCGACGGCGCGCTGGAGAACCCGCGGCCGGACGTGGCTCTGGCGATGCACCTCTGGTCGCCCGTCCATCTGGGCCAGGCGCGTGTTGTCGAGGGGCCGGCGATGGCCTCGTCCAGCGTCTTCACGATCACCGTCGAGGGCAAGGGCGGCCACGGGGCCGCACCGCATCTGGCGACCGATCCGATCATCGCCACGGCCCACATCGTCGTCGCCCTGCAAAGTATAGTCAGCCGCAATGCCGACCCTCACAGCAGCGTCGTCGTCTCCATCGGCGAATTCTCGGCCGGGACGACGTTCAATGTCATCCCCGAACGAGCCGTGCTGAAGGGCACCGTGCGCAGCTACGACACGGCCACCCACCGCATGGTCTACCGGCGTATTTTGGAGATGGCGACCAACGTGGCCGCCGCCTTCGGCTGCCGGGCGACGATGGAGACGGTGGCTATCGTCGCCTCGGTCAACAATGCGCCAGAGCCGACGGCCGTTGTGCGGGCGGCGGCCGAGCACGTGCTGGGCGCGGAGAACATACTCGAGCACCGCACGATGGCCGCCGAGGATATGGGCTTCATCTTGCAGGAGATTCCGGGCAGCTACTTCTTCGTCGGCTGCAGTAACGGCAACCCGACCACCCACCACGCCCACCACCATCCGCAGTTTGATTTCGACGAGAGGGCGATGGTCAACGGCGTGGCGATCATGGGCGAGGCGGCGGCGCGGTACGTGATGGATTAGCTACGGAGTGGGACGGACGAGGCGGATAGCGGAGTAGAGCAAGACCCCCCAGGCGGGTGTGGAGCGCCACATGATCAGCCTACTTACTCTTCGGCCACGACGGTGAATTGGTGGCGGGCGCTGGACTTGTTACCGGCGGTGTCGTAGACGGTCACGACCAACGTGAACGAGTCGCCAACGCGGCCGGCATCGGTGGGTTCAACCCATACCTCATCCGATTGGCGGAAAGGGTTGATCTCGTCCTGACCGAAGCCGGTGATCGTCCACTCGGCGCGCACGGCGTTTTCACTGATGATGGTGAAGCCCTTTTGGGTGTTTAGCGGCACTTCGGCCGGGCCATCTATCTCCACGGTCAAAGATGCGGCCGGGGGCGTGGGCGATTCCGCCCGGGATGCCTGGAACTGAATTAAGCCGAAGACACCGGCGATGAGCGCGGTCAATAGTGTCGCCGATGCGCCGATGAGGGCGACGACGATCGGTATATTTATTTCGCCGTCAGCGTTGCGAAAGTAATTTTTCATGGTCCGCCTCCTTGCCTGCTCAGGCGACCCACGCGCCTATCCAATCAGGGGCCTAGTATAAAACGAGCCATGTGGGCCGTCAACCAGCCCGGCGCATTAGTACCCTCTTTTCGGCTTGTGCCGGATAATGACAGCATGAACTTAGTTGACCCTACTTCTCCTCGCGTCGTCGTCCTCGCCGGCGGCGTTGGCGGGGCCCGGCTGGCCGATGGGCTGGCTCGTGTTCTGCCGCCCCAGAGCCTGACCGTCGTCGTCAACACCGGCGACGACTTCCGCCACCTGGGTCTGACCATTTGTCCCGATCTCGACACCGTGACGTATACGCTGGGGGGCGTCGCCAATGACGAGACGGGCTGGGGGCGCGCCGGGGAGAGCCGGCGGGCGATGGACGAAGTCGGCCGCCTGGGCGGGCCGGACTGGTTTAGCCTGGGCGATCTCGATCTGGCGACGCACCTGACCCGCGCCCAAGGGCTGGAAGCGGGCGAGACGCTGACGGCCGTCACTCGCCGACTGTGCCAAGGTTTCGGCATCGGCCCGGCCGTGCTGCCCATGAGCGACCAACCCGCGCCGACGCTCATCGAGACCGACACGGGCGAGATACTGCCCTTCCAGGTCTGGTTCGTGCGCGAGCGCTGGCAGCCGGTCGTGCGGCGGGTCGTCTTGCCGGAGGACGCCCGGGCGACGGCCGAGGTCGTGCGGGCGCTGGAGACGGCCGATGTGGTCATCATCGCCCCATCTAACCCGTTCGTCAGCATCGATCCCATTCTCAACGTCTACCCCATTCGGGCGATGATCGAAGACGTGCCGCGGGCGGTCGTGGCCGTGTCGCCCATCATTGACGGGCGGGCGGTGAAGGGGCCGGCGGCCAAGATGATGGCCGAGCGGGGGCTGGAGCCGTCGGCGGCGAGCGTGGCTGCCTATTACGGCCACCTGATCGACGGCTTTATCTATGATAGCCGGGACGCGGGCATGGCCGCCGAGGACGGGCTGGCGCTGCTGTGTACCGACACAATGATGACCGGGGCGACTGAGCGGGAACGGCTGGCGCGGGAGGTGCTGGGGTTCGTCGAAAATTTGTTTGGATAGGAAGGTCGTGGCGGCCGACGTCGCCGCGCGTGGTAGCGCCTGGAACGAATGAGTGACGCGGTTGGCTTCGCTCACGCGCCGGTCAGGTCGCCGGCCTCTGACGGTTCGGACGGGTCCGTTCCCACAAAGTTGACCGAGATCAAGGGCATCCCCAGGTCGCGCACTTTCTTGAGGATGCCATGCAGCGCCGCCTGATCGACAACCGGGCCCCTCAGCAGCGTATTGCCGTCTGCTTCCGGCAGGATGGTCAGGCCCATGAACCAAACGCTCCACTGCTCATCCAGATGACCGCTGAGCCTGATTTCACAGACCACCGGCCCGCCGGCGTCAGGCTGCCGGTTGCCGTCGTCGGAGATAGAGTGAATAGCCATGACGCCCCTACTCTTGGCCCCTGCCATTCGCGGCGACCGTGATGATGACATTGCCCTTCTTGTGCCCGGCCTCGACGTAGCGGTGCGCCTCGGCCGTTTGTTCCAGCGGGTAGCGCCGGTCAATGACCGCTTTGATCGCGTCGGCCTCGATCAGTTCCTTCATCGTGCTCAGCTCTTCCAGACTTTGTTTCGTGTTGAGCTTGGCGATCGATTCATAACGGCCGTCGGGCGCCAGCGCTTGCGCGATCAGCGATTTCGGGAATTTACCTACCGTGTCGAAGATGGCATCATAACGCTCGAGCTTCGCCGAAAAATCAGCCTTGGTGTAATCGAGCACCCGGTCCGCGCCCAGTGATTTCACCATCTCCGCGTTAGCCGCGCTGCTAACCCCGGTCACCTCGGCCCCATAGTGCCGGGCCAATTGCACCGCATATGTGCCCACGCTGCCCGAAGCGCCGTAGATCAGCACCTTCTGGCCGCGCTGGATATTACCCTTGCGCAGCAGGCGCAGCGCGGTGGGCCCGCCGATAGGGACGGCGGCCGCTTCTTCATAGCTCATGTTGCGCGGCTTGGGCAGCACCAACCCATCTTCGGGCAGGCACTTATACTCGGCATGAGCCCCGAACTTCTCGGCCAGGGTCGAAGCGAACACGGCGTCGCCGGCCTTAAAGCGGCTGATGTTCTTGCCCACGGCTTCCACATTGCCGGCCAGTTCCATGCCGTAAATGGGATTTTTCGGCTTTGTGAAACCCAGCGTCAGGCGGGCCGGCAACCAGAACAGAAGCGGCACGTCCAGGCTGCGCATCCTGATGTCCCCGGCGCTGACGGTAGTGGCGATCACGTTGACGAGGATCTCATCATCCTTGGGCGTCGGTTTGGCGACTTCGCGGAGTTGGAGCACGTCCGCGGTTCCGAATTCTTGGGCGACTATCGCTCTCATTTCATATTCTCCTGTTTCGTGGCAGCTCCTGTCTCTCAATTCCAAGTTACCTAGCGGCCCGAATGCGTCTTGTCATACTCAGCGGTGATAGGGCTTGGGTTGAAGCCCTTGACGACGAGCCAAACGCCCAGCGAAAATTCCCACACGGCGATCGGCAGAACCCCCAGCGTCGTCAGCGTCAGCAGCGGCCCGGAGATGCCGAACATGAGGACGATGACGTGGGCGATGAGAAAGGGCACGGCGATAAAGCCCAGCAGGGGCAGAATCCGCGGCACCAGGCGCGCGCGGTACAGCAGCGAGCCCAACAACACGGCGTTTATGGCCGGCATGAGGGCCTGACCCAGATGAAACCAGTCATATGAGGCCAGCAGCGCCCGCCCGATGAGCAGCGCTTCCTCGCCGGGCCCGGACTGTCGTAAGGTCACCATCGTCATGAGGCTGACGACACCGGCGAAGATGGTGGCCGCTTCCAGGGTTCGCGCGCCGATGAAGCCCAGTGCGAAGGCTTCGTTCTGCCGCTTGACCACCGGGTAGAGCGCCACAGCCGTGCCGATGCCGGCCAGAGCCACGATGATTTCCAGGATGCCGCCGATGATGACGGGGTTGTCCGGGCCTGGGCCAACGATGAAATTCGGATCGCGCACCGCCGTGTAAAGAAAGGCGATCGGTATCGAGACAAAGGTCAGCAGATAAAGGATGCCCGCCGCCAACGCGATCGTTCTCGATTTCGCTCTGGTGTTCACTGGCACTGCTGGAATTTGATCATTGATGTAAGCGCCACTGTTCATTTCAATCTCCTCGTGAAAGTCTTGCGTATCCCCGGGGGCAAGCGGTCGCCAGACCGCCCGCCCCTGTCAAATGATTTCGAGTAACTCGGGCCGGATTCGCACCGGCGATCCTTTGAGCGTCCTAGCCCTGCGACGCGTTTCTCCGGCGTTCGGTGAAGAGGGAGACTCCCAGCCACGTCATCGCCAGCCCTACCGGAACCATGATGAGCGGTTCATACTCGGCCGGCAGCAGCGCGGCCGCCGGGGTCAATACCGCCGCAAGCGCCAGCAGAAGCCCCGCCCAGCGCGACAAGACAGCGGCGCGGAACGTGGCGATGCCAAACAGCAGCGGGCCGGCGATGTACAGTAGCCCCGATACCTGCCAGATCATCGGCAAGGCGCTGAGGTCAACGGCGCTTGGCACTTTGGTGAACATGCCCAGGAAGCCGGCCACGAACGCCGGCGACTCGGCCGCCAGCCCCGGCAAGATAAACGCTTCCACCAGCGAAAAGGCCATGACGGCCGCCAGCCACAGGCTGAACATCACGAATCCGGCCAGGCCCAACCAACCGGCCTTCCCCACCTGCCGGGCATACAGCCCGGTCAGGCCCAGGATCCCAAAGTAACCCATGACGGTGGCCGCGATGTGGACGTTGGCCCAGGTCGCGGTCGTGACCGATGCGGGAACGTTGACCTGATGGAATAATCCAATGATGATGAAGCAAAGCCCGGCCACCACGGCCGATAAACCGGCCAGACGAAAGAGAGTCGATGTGGTTACGGCCGCTTTGCTCTGATTAACCGAGAGGCTGCCTACGATGTTCATCTGTCTGTCTCCTATTTGAACCGTGGGGTTTAGTGTCGGTGACACTTGGCATAGCTGCCTGTGTTGGTTCTATTGAAGACACTATACAGATGAATTGGGGGAGGTGTCTTCCCCACATGTGGGGATTGATGGGGGGAGTTGCTGCCTAGAGCAAGCCCAACTCAATGGCTCGATTGACCGCCGCCCGACGGCTGCTGACGTCCAGTTTGCCGTAGATGCTTTTCGTATGCGTTCGAACCGTGCTCAAAGCGATGACGAGTTCGCGGGCGATCTCGGGCCCCGAGAGTTCGGTCTGGAACAGGCGCAGGATCTCCAGCTCGCGCTGGCTGAGCGGCTCCATCGTCGCTGAGGCCGCCGGCAGGCCCGAATGGCCCATGCCGGCCGCCGGGCCCTGTTGCCGGCCGGCAAAGCCCGCCAACAGCTTGCCTGTGTAGTGGGGGGCGATGTTCCGCGCGGCCGCTTCAGCCAATAGTTGGGCCATGACTGGGCCTTCGTCCAGGAAGAGGCGCGTGTAGCCTTCCGGCTCGGCCCAGGCCAGCGCGCGCTCCAGAGGGACCAGAGCCGCCGGCGTATTCCCCTGCGCGTGATAGGCCAGGGCTTGCAGCGCCAGAATTTCGATCGCGCTACCCAGCCGGCCACCCTCTTCGGCCGCCTGGCGCAGCCTTTCCAGCAAGCCCAGCGCCTCGCCCAGCAAGCTGTTCGAACCGTCGTCCCCGGTCTGAGCCAGAAGGAGCCGGGCCAGGGTGACGTGTTCGAATTCACGCAGATAGCCGAGCTTATCTTCGGCCGACAGGCCTCGCTCCCGCGCCCAGTCACGGGCCTGACCCAGTCGGCCGGCGGCGATCCACAGCCGCGCCCTCATGGCCGCGATCGGCCGCACGTCGGGCGAAAAATCGCTGACGTACACGCGCTCGGCCTCATCGAGCAGGTCGAGGGCGCCATCCAGTTCACCCTGGGCTTCCAGCAGGCGGGCCGAAGCGACGCACCAGCGATACGAGTTCTTGGGCAGCCCGTTGAGTTCGCCCAGATCCTTGCTCTCAATGAGATGGTGCGTGGCGACAGCCAGTTGGTCGCGCTCGCGGTAGATGTCGCTCAGGCCCACGTGCATGTCGGCCGCGCCGCGCAGTGGTGGGCCGCCCTGCTGCGTCGCCAATTGCAGGCCGCGCTCGTAGTTGTCCTGCGCCTCGCGCAGGCGGCCTTGCGTGATGCGTATATCAGACAGGGAAAGGAAGCCGCCGATCACGTCGGAGGTGTGCCCGGCCTTCCCCAAATAGGCCATCCCCCCGGCGTACATCCGATGGGCCGTCTCCAGATCGCCGCTCGTCCACGAGGCCAGCCCCATCAGCGCCGAGGCCGCGCCGCGCACGAAATGGTCGTCTTCTTGCGTCAGTTCCAGCACCCGCCGGCCGTGGGTCATCGTGCCGGTCACGTCACCCCGAAACAAGGCAATCCCGGCATGGTACATGGCGACCACGCCGGGCAACCGTTGAAACTCGTCTTCGTCAGCATAAACCGGTTGCCCACCCTGGCCTTCGGCCAGCCAGCGCTCGGCGTCCAGCAGGTAGGCCTCGGCCCCGGCAAGCTGGCCGTTCTGCAATAACACCCCGGTGTAATGAGCGCTGAGGACAGGCCTGCGCCGGACCATGTCGTCGGGCAGGGCTTGAAGCCAGCTCAGCAACATGGCTTCCTGCCGGCTCTGGCGCGTGGCCGGCAGCGCTCGCTCGATCAGGGTCGCCGCTCGCTCGAAATCCCGGGCGGCCAGCGCGTGGCGAATCGCCTCGGGCACGGAGCCGTCCTGCTCGAACCACTCACTGGCCCGCCGGTGCAGGGCGGGCAGTTGATCCGGCTGCTCCATCGCCAGATGGGCGCGCAGCACGTCGGCAAAGAGATGGTGATAGCGATACCAGTGTCGCCGGTCGTCCAACGGAATGAGAAAGAAGTTGCCTCGCTGCAGACCTTCCAACAGGCCCTTGCCCCCCGGCTGGCCCGTGACCGCGTCGCACAAGGGCCCATTCAGCCGGTCGAGGATCGACGTCTGGAGCAGGAAGCGGCGAATCGCATCGGGCTGGCTCTTCAACACTTCCTCGACCAGATAATCTACAATGTAGCGATGATCGCCGGCGAAGGCCTGGATGAATCCGGTGACGTCACGGGTTCCCCGCATCGAAAGCGCGGCCAGTTGCAGGCCGGCGATCCAGCCTTCGGTGCGGCCGTCGAGGGTGGCCACCTCACCGGCCGATAGCGACAGGCCCATCACCTGGTTGAGGAATTCGACCGCTTCGCCCGGCGTGAACCGCAAATCGGCGACGCGCAACTCGGTCAACTGATCGCGGACGCGCAGCCGGGCCAACGGCAGGTTGGGATCCTCGCGGGTAGTGATCGCCAGGTGCATTTGGCGTGGCAAGTGCTCCAGCAAAAAGGTCAGCGCCTTGTCGGCCGCCGGGTTATCTACAAGATGGTAGTCGTCCAGGACGAGAATGAAATGATGGGGGATGGCGGAGATGTCATTGACCAGTGCGGTCAGGATCGCCTCCAGGGGCAATGGTTGGCCGGCCTGCATCGCCGGCAGCTCCATCGCGCCGACGTCCCCTGCCACCGTGCGCAAGGCGGCGATGAGATAGGTTAGAAAGCGGGCCAGATCGCTCTCTTCTTCTTCAAGCGATAGCCAGGCCACCGGCCGCTGCACGCCGGCCACCCATTCGCTGATCAGCGTCGTCTTGCCGAAGCCGGCCGGGGCCGAGACGAGCGTCAATTTGTGGTGCAGACCCGCATTCAGCTGCTCCGTCAGCCGCGCGCGAAGGACGCTCCCCGGTCGGGGTGGCGGAATGTAAAGCTTCGTGGCGATTATCGACCCGGCAGCCAAGCCTACCCTCGTTCCCCGTGATACTGGTAGTAATCGACCCGGATATTGCCGTTGAACAGCTTGCGCACGCGGTCCGGGCGGCCGCGCTTGAAGTAGTCGGGGAACTTGTCGTCGGCCGTCAGGATATAGACCGACCACCCACTCTTCTTGCGCATCATTTTGTTTAGCGTGATGTAGAGGGCGTTGATCTCCTGAAACTCGGCCATGCGCCGGCCATAGGGCGGGTTGGAGATCAGGATGCCGCGCTCCTGGTCGATCCACAGGTCGGCCAGCGCCTTCTGCTCGAACGTGACGTCGGCCGCCACGCCGGCCAGCGCGGCGTTCTGTTTGGCGACGCGGATCGCCTCGGCGTCGATGTCATAGCCGAACAGCGCCAGTTCTCCCGACCGGTCGATGGCCGCTTCGGCCGCCTGGCGCGCCGCCTGCCACTGCGCCTCCCCCACCACGGGCCAGCGCTCCGCGGCAAAGGCCCGCCGCAGGCCGGGAGCCATTCGCCGCCCGATCATCGCCGCCTCGATCAGGATCGTGCCAGAGCCGCACATCGGGTCGATCAGCAGGCGGGCCTTGTCCCAGAATGAGAGCAAGACAAGCGCGGCGGCCAACGTCTCGGTCAGCGGCGCGGCCCCGGCCTCGGCCCGATAGCCTCGCTTGTGCAGGCCGTCGCCGGACGTGTCCAGCGTCAACAGCGCCCGATCCTGGCGAATGGTGACCTGGATGCCGTAGTCGGCCCCCGTCTCGGGCAGCGTCGCCACCGCGTGGCCCGCCGCCAGCCGCTCGGCCACCGCTTTTTTGACAATGGCCTGACAACTGCGCTCACTCCGCAACGTGGAATGGACTGTCCGCGCATTAACCGGAAAACGGCCATCCGGCGCAATCCACTGCTCCCAAGGCAACGCCCGCGTCTGCTCATACAGTTCGTCGAATGTGACGGCCGTAAACTCGCCGACTTGCAACACCACCCGGTCGGCGCAGCGCAGCCACAGGTTGGCTCGCGGAATGTCGTCGAGCGAAGCCGTAAACGCCACCCGCCCCTCGCTGATAGCCATCTCATCGAAGCCTAGCGCCAGTAGCTCCCGTTTCACCACCGCTTCCAGCCCGAACTTGGTTGTCGCAATCAAGGTCACTGGTTCCATGACTACCATTATACCTTTATACCTGAGAAGGCGCGGGGCCGGAGGCGCTGCTTGAGATGAGTGATACATCTGCCCACCAAACATTAATGGGGAGCCAAAACGACTCGCCAATGTTCGGCCTCGTAGATGAATGTGTTACACTGGCCTACGTACCGGAACACGGCTATGGATCAGCAAATTCGTTTCTGCCGTTCCGCAGACGGCACACGTATCGCTTATGCCACCGTCGGCAGCGGCCCCCCGTTGGTCAAGGCGGCCAACTACCTCACGCACCTGGAGCACGATTGGAACGGCCCGGTTTGGCGTCCCTGGTTGGATGGTCTGGCCCAGCATCATACCCTGGTGCGTTACGATGAACGTGGGTGTGGCCTGTCCGATTGGGACGTGGACAATTTGTCGCTTGAGACCTGGGTGCAGGACCTGGAGGCGGTTGTCGATGCCCTGGAGCTGGAGCGATTCCCGCTTCTGGGTATTTCGCAGGGTGCGTCTGTTTCCATCGCTTACGCTGTCAAACATCCTGAGCGGGTTAGCCGGCTCATTCTCTATGGCGGCTACGCTCGTGGCCGTTTCAAGCGCGACCTCTCGGAAGAAGGGATGCTGCAGGCGGAGACCATGATCAACGCCATTCGCGTCGGCTGGGGCCAGGAGAATCCGGCCTTTCGCCAACTGTTTACCACGATGAAGATGCCGGGCGGAACGGAAGCACAAAAGGAGTGGCTCAATGAACTGGCGCGCATCTCGGCCTCACCGGCTAACGCCGCCGTCATCGAGCGGGCGTTCTACCAGATCGATGCGGTCGATCTGGCACGACAGGTGACGACTCCCACCCTGGTTCTGCACGGCCGTTCTGATGCAGGCGTGCCTTTTGAGGAAGGGCGACTTCTTGCAGCGCTGATTCCCAACGCCCGCTTCGTGCCGTTGGACAGCCCTAACCACATCCTGCTGGAACAGGAGCCGGCCTGGGCACGCTTCCTGGCGGAAGTCCACGCCTTTCTGGGGGTGGGCGGCGCGGATGTTTCCAGCCCGGACTCGCCGCAACTTTTCCCCGAGCTCACCGCGCGCGAACGGGAGATATTGGAATTGATTGCCCGGGGCGCGAGCAACCAGGATATCGCCGCCGAACTGGTGCTCACGCCCAAGACGGTCCGCAATCACGTGTCCCATATCTACAGCAAATTGGCGGTGGGCAGCCGCGCCCAGGCCATTGTCTTGGCCCGCGAAGCGGGACTGGGGCGCGCCACCAGTTAGGCGGCGTCGCCCCGGTATCTTAACGGGTGCCCCGGCTGATTCGCAATCGGGCACATTCGCAGGCGGTTGGCTATCTCACCCGGCGTTGGGCTTGATGTTCTGATTCACGTGAAACAGGTTGGCCGGGTCATATTGATACTTTACGGCCGCCAGACGTTCATAATTGTCGCGATAGGCAGCCTCGACCCGTTCCTGTCCCTCCTCCATCATCATATTCACATAGGCCCCGCCGGCCGAATAGGGATGGAGCGCCGCCCAGTACTGCCTGGCCCATTGTTTTATCCCTTCCATGTTGGCCGGGTCACTGTCGACGCCGACGATGACCTGCCCGAAGGTCACGTCGCGGTAGCTGAAGGCCGTGGCTGTTCGATCCACGCGCTGAACGGCTCCATTGATGGGATAGAGGTGCATGGTGCACAACTCGCTGGGCAGGTTTGAGCCGAATTTGAGGTGCAGGTCGATGGCCTCGTCATTTACTTCTCTGACAAAATCGGCTTTCCAGTACCATTGCAATCCCGGTGGATAGTAAAGCTGATCGAACATGCTCTGGAGCTGGGGAAACGGCAGTGGGCCCATGAGATCGAGTACCGGGGTTCCCAGCGCGCGAATGGGGCGGAAAACCTCCTCCGCCTCCTCCATCGGCCCTGTGTAACACCAGACAATCGCACAACCGTGGGCGCCGTGGAGTTCGGGCGGCAGGGGTGACCCGGTGGGCACGCGATGGAAGCCGATCCAGCCGGAGATATTCTCCGGCGCATCGGCGATGAAATCGAGATACCAGCGCAGTATCTCCTCGGCCTGGTCGACGGGCCAGATGATGGGGCCGCCGTAGACGATGCCCACCGGATGGGCCTGAAACAGGAAGGATGTTACCACGCCGAAGTTGCCGCCGCCGCCGCGCACGGCCCAAAAGAGATCGGGGTTTTCATGCTCATTGGCGGTGACGAAACGCCCGTCGGCCAACACCATGTCCACGGCCAACAGATTGTCAATCGTCAGACCATGCTTGCGCGACAGGTAGCCGAGCCCGCCGCCCAAGGTCAATCCACCGACGCCCGTGGTGGAGATGATGCCGCTGGGGACGGCCAAACCAAAGGCGTGGGTGGCCTGATCGACCTCGCCCCAGGTGCAGCCGCCTTCGACGCGCACCGTGCGCGCGTCGGGATCGACCTGGATGCCCTTCATGGGCGACAGGTCGATGACCAGACCATCGTCGACCAGGGCCAGCCCGGCACCGTTGTGGCCGCCGCCGCGAATAGCTACGTCGAGATGCTGATCGCGGCCGAAGTTAACGGCGGCGATGACGTCGGCCACGCTGGCGCAGCGGGCGATGAGCGCGGGGTGCTTGTCAATCATGGCGTTATAAATGGTGCGCGCCTCATCATAGCCCGCGTCGGCGGGGGTGATCAGGTCGCCCTGTAGCCCGGTCGCCAGGCTGTTTAGCGCTTCCGATTCGAATTCAGTCGTCGCCCTTGCTTCCTTTAACATTGTTGTCTAACTCCTTCTGCATAGACTGCATGGCGAAATGGTACTCATCGAGGAGATTCGCACAGCGATGAGTAGATTCCAGTGTAGGCAAGCAAGGCCCGGTTGTCATGAGCCTGCGGTCATCGATTCCATCCGGGAATTTGTGGCCAACCTGGGACTTGTGTCCCGCGTGCCGGCTGATGGCGTCGTTCTGTCCCGAATCGCCGATTGTGCTCTTAATTGCACCCACAACGGCCCTCTTCGGATATAATGGCCGTCAATCATCATGACCACCTGGGCCATTATCCCCGTGAAACCCCTGCGCCAGAGCAAGCGCCGTCTGGCGCATCTGCTCTCGGCTGCCGAACGGGCTGACCTTATTCGCTCATTCCTCGATGACTTGCTGTCGGTACTGGGCGAGATGCCGGGCATCGACCGTGTTCTGGTGGTGACGGGCGATAGTGAGGTGGCGGCCCTGGCCGAGGCCCGTGGGGCGGCCCTGCTGCGCGAGGAGGTTCCGGTCGGGCTGAATGCGGCCGTGGCCCGTGGGATCGAATATGCCATCCGGAACGGCGCGACGGCGGCGCTCGTCCTGCCGGCCGATTTGCCCTTCGCCCGCGTGGCGGACATCGAGGCGATGTTACGGCCGCTGGCCACGGGCGACCGGCCGCTCATCGCGCTGACCGGCGACGAGGGCGAAGAAGGCACGAATGCCCTGCTGCTGGCCCCGCCGGGCGACTTCACGTTTCATTACGGCCCCGGCAGTTTTGAGGCGCATCGGATCGAGGCCGCTGCCCGTCAGCGCACCATGCACATCATCCATGCCCCCGGCCTGCGCTTTGATCTGGATACCGAGGCGGATTGGCGGGCTTATAGCGGCGAACTATTAGAGTTGGCCGAGGAGTAGGCGGAGGGGGCGCAGGGGAGATGAGTTCGTCCAAGGAACGTCACCCCGGCGCCCCCTCCTCTGCCCCTCGACTAACAACCCATCATACAAGGAGACACTTATGGATCGAGTAGCACTTTATTTACAAGACGCCCACTCCCTGCAGGAAGGCATGGAGCTGGCGCAATATGCTGAGGCCAAGGGCTTCGAGGCTGTGTGGCAGGCCGAAAGCCGGCTGGTGCGCGACGCCATCGTGCCGATGGCCGCCTTCGCCGCTGTCACCGACCACATCAAGGTTGCCAGCGGCGTCATCAACAACTGGACGCGCAACATCGGATTGCTGGCGGCCACGTTCCTGACGCTCGACGACCTGGCCCCCGACCGGGTCATCTGCGGCATCGGCGCGTGGTGGGACCCGCTGGCGCAGAAGGTGGGCATCGACCGGCGCAAGCCGCTGCAGGCGATGCGCGAGACGGTCGAAGTTCTGCGCCGCCTGTTGGCGATGGAGACCGTCACCTTCCACGGCGACTTTCACTACGTCGACGGCATCACTCTCGACGTCGTCCACGGCCGCAAAACGCCGCGCAACGTGCCCATCTACATCGGCGCGACGGGCATGAAGATGATGGAGATGACCGGCGAGATCGCCGACGGCGTGTGCCTCAACTACCTGGTCAATCCCAAGTATAATGCCGAGGCGATGGACGCCTTGGAGCGCGGAGCCAAGAAGGCCGGGCGCAGCATCGACGACATCGACCGGCCGCAGTTGGTGATCTGTTCCGTCGACCACGACCGCAAGCGCGCCCTGGACATGGCTCGCAAGATGATGGTCCAGTATCTGGGCCAGCAGCCGCACCTGATGAAGGCCAGCGGGGTCAGCCAGGAACTGCTGGACGAGATCCACCAGGTGCTCACCTGGCCGGCGACGGAAGAGGAGATCGAGGGCGCGATGCACCTCGTGCCCGACGACGTGGTGCAGATGGCTACGGCCAGCGGTTCCCCGGACGAAGTGAAGGCCAAAGTACGCGAGTACATCGCCAGCGGCGCAACCTGTCCCATACTCTACCCACTGGGCGACCCCAAGCTGATGATCGACATCTTCAGCGATGGCTATAATTAACCAACGCCTTTCCTCAAATGCTTTCTGACAAAAAGAACGGGCACTCGGTAGGGGCGGGCTACAAACTGGCCCGCCCCGCGCGTCAATGGCGGCGAGGAGGGCTGGTTGCAAACTTGCCCCTACGAGTATCCGCATTTATTCGTCAAACTTTATAGTGTGATACAAGGGCAGGATGCGGTTGGCTTTGTTTTATGCCATTTCCATCCTCGCCGAAAAGTGTCTCAATACCTCCGACGCTTCCACAATCCGCACGCCGCGGATCGTGTCCTTAATGCTGTTGACGTAAAGGATCACCTCCGCCAGGTAATCGACGTGGCTTTGGGTGTAGACCCGGCGCGGGAAGGCCATGCGCACCAGCTCCATCGCCGCCGGCTTTTCGCTGCCGTCGGGTTGGCGGCCGAACATCACCGAGCCGATCTCCACCGAGCGGATGCCGCCTTCCAGGTAGAGGGCCAACGATAGGGCCCAGGCGGGGTATTCGCGCTGAGGGATATGGGGCAACATGCTCAGGGCATCGATGTAGATGGCATGTCCCCCAGGGGGTTGGACAATGGGCACGCCGTTGGCGGTCAGAATGTCGCCCAGATAGGCCACCGAACGCGTGCGGTATTGCAGGTAGTCTTCGTGCAGCACCTCCTCCAGTCCTACGGCGATGGCCTCCAGGTCGTAGCCGGCCAGCCCGCCGTAGGTCGGGAAGCCCTCGGTCAGGATGAGGAGGTTCTTGCACTTCTCGGCCAGCGCGTCGTCGTTGAGGGCCAGGAAGCCGCCGATGTTGGCCATGCCGTCCTTTTTGGCGCTCATCGTGCAGCCGTCGGCATAACTGAACATCTCCTGGGCTATTTCCAGCGGCGATCGGCCGGCGTAGCCTTCTTCGCGCGTTTTGATGAACCAGGCGTTTTCGGCGAAGCGGCAGGCGTCGAGAAAGAACAGCGCGCCGTGGCGGCGGCAGATCTCGCTGGCGGCGCGGATGTTGCTCATGCTGACCGGCTGACCGCCGCCGGAGTTATTGGTGACGGTGATCATCGCCAGCGGCGCGTGGCCTTTGTTCTCGGTCAGCGTCCGCTCCAGCGCCTCCAGATCGATGTTACCCTTGAACGGCAACACGAGGGCCGGATCGTGGGCGGCCGCGTTGGGGATGTCCAGCGCCGTCGCCCGGCGATACTCGACATTGGCCCGCGTCGTGTCGAAGTGGGTATTATTGGCTACCACGTCACCCGACTCCAGCAGCGAGCCGAACAGGATGCGCTCGGCGGCGCGGCCCTGGTGGGTGGGAATGATGTGTTTGAAGCCGGTGATGCGCCGCGCGGCCGCCTCGAACTTGTAGAACGACTTGGCCCCGGCGTAGCTCTCGTCGCCCAGCATCATGCCCGCCCACTGGCCCGACGACATCGCCCCCGTGCCGGAGTCGGTCAGCAGGTCGATAAGCACGTCCTCGGCCCGCAGCAGGAACAGGTTGTAGCCGGCCTCCCGCAGCAATACTGCGCGCTCCTCGCGCGTGGTTTGGCGGATGGGTTCGACGGTCTTGATGCGGAATGGTTCGATTATGGTTTTGAAGTGCATGGGTGGTTCTCCGGAAGAAATGTGGGTCGGGACATTGTAACCCGATTGAACGCCGGTGCATCCGAATGTCAATAGAACATGGGCAACAGCGGGGGGGTGGCGGCCTGATGATTGGTCAGCCACGCCTCAGCTCCCATCTCGCGCAACATGGCGGCGGCCTGATCGTAAAGTCGGGCGCGCTCAGTCGTGTCTGGCTCCAGGCCCGCCAGCGAAAACAGACAGCCGGCAACGTCCATGTGGCGTTCGTGGGCCTCGGCCAGGGCCAGCGCCTCATGCAGCAAACGCCTCTGCTCGGCCGGTGGCCGGAACAGTGCCAGGCACCGAGTGGTCAGAATGCGCAGGATGGGGAAATCCAGCCCGTTCGCTTGCGAATAACTGTCTTCGGCCAACACCGCGGCCTGCTCCCAATCGCCCGTTGCCCGCAGGAAGAGGGCCATGTCCAGAGTCGCCAGCACCGTGTTCTCGATAATCCCTTCGTCGCGGAAGTAGCGCAGACTGTGCTCGATATCAGGTCGCGCCTCGTCATAGCGACCGAGCAGCATCAGCGTGACGCCGCGGTTATCTCGCGCCAGAGCCAGTTGTCGCTCGTCGCCAAGGCGAAGAGCCAGATCGGCGTGACGGTGACAATACGTCAGCGCCCGCTCCAGTTGCCCGCTGTACATGTAGATGCCACATAACTCGCCGGTATCGCGCACAAGCCACCAATAGGCATTTAGTTCTTCGGCCGAGCGAATGGCCCGGGCTTTCATCGTCTCCGCCAATTGGAAACGACCCATACTGAAATAAACTACACCCAGATTCCCTTCGGAGAAGACTGCCGCCAGCGGGTCGCCCATGGCACGGAACATCTCCGCCGATTTGATCAAGTCCCCAGCCGCTTCGTCATATCGTCCGGCGGCCCACAGGATCGTCGACCGCCGGCGATAGGCAGTCGCCAGGTCGTGGGGGTCAATGCCCGTCGTCGCTTCCAGCGCCGCGATCAGCCTGTCGCCAATTGCGATGGCCTCAGCCAGCCGCCCATCCTGCCGGGCCAGATCCATCTCTTCCATATCCAGTAGGGCGCGGGCCAGAGATGCGTTCGAGTTGGCAGGTAGGGCATCCAATTGGTGTCTGACGTCGATCAGCACCTCTCTGGCCTCATCATAGCGCCCCAGGACGCTCAACGCGCCGGCCGCCCGGCTGCCGGCCAACGCCAGCGAGTAGTCGTCGCCCGCCCGACCGGCCTCATCCAGCGCCTGTTGTGCCTTGATCAGGGCTGTGTCAGCTTGCGCGGTATCGAGGAGCAATCCGGCCATATGGGCCAGGTAGCGGGCGCGCGCCGTCGGTCGCGTTAGCTCGACCGCTTTGCCCGCTGCCTGGTACAAAACGTCCAGCCACGGCGACCAGAAGCCCCAGCGCAACGGCAGAGGGTGGAGCGCGTCGACGAGTTCAAGCCACAGCGGCGACAGGTCGTGGCGGCCGGCCGTGGCCTTAAGCAGGGTCAAGCAGCTCTCGAAGTGCGGCCGGAGCGTGTCGACCTTGTCGCGCCGGGCATTGACAAACGCCGATACCTGCCGCAGTTGTACCCCCAGGCGTTCGGCGTAGAAACCCGCCCAGCGCTCGCGCTCGCGCGGCCATTCGTGGCGCGTGGCAGATGGGGTCATTACCCCTCCCACCGGGACAGGATTTCCGTTTGCAGAAATGTGATCGTCAGGCGGTGCATCCGGTAGTGGGGCGCGGCCGCGGAGCCGGCGACGTCGAGCAATGAATAGGTCAACAACTGGCCCAGCGCATCGTCGAACTCATCCGGCGGCAGCGCGGCCATTAGCTGGAGCCATTCCAGGTCTTCCCCTTCGGGCGCAATATGGAGCAGGGACAGCAGCATTGCCCGCGCCGGATCAGCCAAATCGAGCCATGCCTGGCGGTATATGTAAGTATAGAGGCTTTCCGGGGCGCGCCGGTGAACCTGCTGCATATCGGCGAGCAGGAGCGGCAATGGCCGGCGGCCCAATTGCGCGGCGAGGAGCCTCAGCGCCAGAGGCATCCCGCCGACCACGGCGAACAGGCTTCTCATGTCGTCGAGGTCGAGTTTCAGGGCCAACCGGTGGCGATTTAACTCGGCCTCGATCAAAGCCCGGCTATCCTCCAGAGAGAGTGGCTCGACCGCGCGGCGGTGGACCAATGGATAGCCGGTCACTGCCTGCCGGGTGGTGAGCAGGATGCGGGCATGCGCGGCAAGCGTGATCAGGGTCGGCAGCAGCGCGTTAACGTCGCGGACGCTCTCCAGATTGTCGACGACGATCAGGTAGCGAGCGTTGGCCAGGAACCCGGCGATATGGGTCAGCTTTTCATCCGTGCCCAATCCCACCAGCGCCGCCAGGCCGAGCTGCTCCGCCAGGCGGCCGATGATGTCGGCCAGTGTTGTGGCAGCGTCGGTCGTGGTCTCGATGTTACCCGCCTCGGTCAGCCGGGATTGGCGGGCGCTAATCCAGGCGATGCCATCGAACTCATTGCCGCCGGCCAGACCGGAGGCGACCGCGCGAGCCAAAGCCGTCTTGCCGATGCCGCCCAACCCTTCGATGCTGATGATCCGCGGGCCGTCCGGCCGCCGCAGCAGGCCGGCCAATTCCGTCCGCGGCGCATCGATGCCGAACAGTTGTGCATAGTCGGGCGGCGGCAAATGGCGGCTCAGTTGGTTGGCACGGGCCTTCACATGGACCGCCAACTCGGCTCGCCGCAAGCAATCCGTTAGTCGGCGCGCACCTGCGTCGACCAGGCGGCGAAAGTGGCGCGGGTCCACGCCGGCCATCGCGGCCAGCTCTTCCGCGCTGAGTTCAACGGGGGCCAGATAGCGATGATAGAGAGCGCTCCAGGCCTGCAAGTCGCCTTTGCTGTTCGTGAAATCGCGGGCGACGGTGTTGAGGAGGGCCTGGCGCGTGACGGACGTGGCCGGCTCCGGCACGCCTTGCAGTTGTCGCGCCCGGGCCAGTTCCGCGGTTGTCATGCCCAGGAGGAGATCGCGCAGGCGAATATCGCGGCCGCCGGCCGTGCCGATCGCGGTGTCCGACAGCAGGCCCAGGGCCAGCAAATCGGGCGGGGGTTTCTGTCCCTGCTGCCAGGCGCGCAGGGTTTTGGTGATCACTTCGACAGTGATGGCATCGACATCCACGATAGGGGCTGGCTTCCTCCCAAGAAGTCCATTTTTTGTCCGAACTGCGGCCGAAAGGCCATCGAAGCTGACTAGGTAAAGATTACTATAACCAGTAGTTTCAGTCACGGCAAGACGATGAGCTTGCCATTGGGATCGGCTGTTCCAGTTTGGGGGAATATTAAATGAATACCAAGAATAGACGTCATTTAGCTATCGGCTTAGCAACAGTGATTGCCTTGTTCGTCACATTGAGTTTGCTGATAAACAGGAATGCATACGCCGAGATGTATTCCGAGGTGACGGTACTCGATCAGTATACGATTGATTTCGGCTTGAGCTCACTCGGCACCTCTCAGCAAGAGGCGATCAATAGGTACGTCAATGCCTACGCTGTCGAGATGCCGGACGATATCTATGAATATACGGTAACGGTCCAATATGTTAATTCCTCGGGGCAGCAAGTCATCGGCTTGGTGCCAACGGACGTATATGCCAGTCATTGGACCATCCCTCTGCCCGCCGATACGCCCGTATTTTTGACGCTGACGAAATCGACGAACGATTTTTGGTCAGTTGACTTCTTGCCAAGCCCGCCTTCGCCAAGGCAAATCAAGTCTCTGGATTACCGCTTTCCCTGGACAAATAACCATACCTGGCTCAAAACCCAAGGGTTCCATTATCAATCATTTGGCTACTCAATTGATTTTTCTCCCGGGTCTAATAGCGTTTTGGACGTATTAGCAATCGGAGATGGCCTGCTGCAGCCAGTATGTGTCGACCCCTATCAAGGGATGGTTAAGGTGACCCATGCGGATGGCGTCCGATCTGGTTATCTTCACTTAAGTTCAGGCTCGATACCGTCTGGACATTACAATCAAAACATTCCGCAAGCACAGGTGCTTGGGCAAGCATATACGGGGAGTGCCAAAGTCAACCCCCACGTAGCCTGTCAGCCGAGTCTGGGTAGTTACAAATTTGCCACGGCCTGCGGGTGTGGAACTGATACCCATCTGCATTTCGAGGCCAGTTCGCAAATCAGCATTCAAGGGAATTCATTAGGTTCGATTTCTTCGGCACCGTACCGTACGGCTTATACGTCCACGAACGGAGCACCCGTCAACCCTGGCGCCATCACAATTCCACCAGCGTTTAACTCCGCCACCACTTGCCCGAATGGATGGGCCGCTCTCTTCAATAATGCCGGCTTTTTCACAGCCAACGCGCAAACGGTAGCTCAGTCCACAAATTCAGCCTCCTGGAATCCGAACATCACAAGAACTGGCATATACCGAATAGAAGCCTTCGTTGGGAACCGGGGCACCAATTTTTGTGGCTCAACCCTTAATTGGGATACAACAAATGCTCGATATGAGGTTTTTTACGATTCGAATAAGACCGTCACCGTCAACGTAAATCAACAACCGTTGACTGATGTTTGGCATAACCTGGGCGAATTCCGGTGTGTCGCGGGCGCGCCGTGTTATGTTCGGTTGACCGATTATACCGGAGAGGCGTATCTGTCCCGAGGGGTGTCCTTCAGTAATATGCGTTTCACATTCGTGAGAGAAGATCCGCCACCTACCTTAACTCCGACATTTACACCGACCGCTACGCCGCAGCCAGTAACCCTTACGCCCACGGCGACGCCCACGATGACGCGCACGCCGACGGCCACACCAACCAAAACGCCGACCGCTACGCCGCAGACAGTAACCCTTACGCCCACGGCAACGGCAACCACAATCCCTGGCGGGGCAAGGCTCTTCATCAACCCCGCGACGCAATCAGTCGGAGTAGGGGGTGAGAAGTTCTGCATCCAGGCGCGGGTCGAGAAAACAACAGAGCTTCATGCCTTCGAATTCACGCTCAACTTTCCGCCCGACCTGCTGGAAGGGACGAGCGTAGCAATGGGGCCGTTCCTGGGCAGCACCGGCCGGAAGACGCATGAACTGGCGGCCGATATCGACAATGCCGCCGGGCAGGTCAAGTTCGCCGCGTACACGAGTGGCGCCAATCCGGGGCCGACGGGTGGCGGTGAGTTGGTAACGGCATGTTTCACGCCGGAGAAGGCGGGGACGGCGGCGCTAAACCTGACGGTGGGCAAGCTGAGCGGGTCGAATGGAGCGATGATCCCTGTGTCATTGTCCGGTGGGAACGTGATGATCACCAGCTGCTTCTTTGCCGATTTCGACTGTAACAATGTGGTGGACATCTTCGACGTGCAGCAGGTAGCCGGTCGGTGGGGAGCGACGGCAGGGCAGCCGGGGTTTGATGTGAAGTACGACGTGGTGCCCAGCGGCGAGATAGACATCTTCGATATTCAGAAGGTCGCCTCGGTTTGGGGTTGGCCCAACAATCGTCAGGCCCCGAAGATGAATGAGGCCACCAGCCCCCTGATCTTCTCGATGGATCCTTCCGAGCTTGAACTCACGGTTGGAGAGACTCGGCAGATCGCCTTAAAAGTGACAGACGCGCAAGATCTCGGTGCTTTCGAGATCGAGCTTAACTACAATCCGGACCTCATCCGGGTGGATAGCATAGCGTTGACCGATTTTCTGGAGAGCACCGGTCGGCAGGTGATTGCCCTGGGGCCGGAGATCGATAACTCATCCGGGAAGGTTCGTTTTGGCGCGGCTACCATCGGGACGCAACCGGGCGTGTCTGGCGATGCCCAAATTGTCTTGGTTGAGGTAACCGCGTTGGCTGTCGGCGATGGCGAGTTGGACTTGCATAATGGTCGCGCCGGCAACCCTGCAGCCGAACCGATAACGGTGTCTTTGATTGATGGCTTGTATCAGATTTCTGAAGTGTTGGTTGGTGATGGGTATAGTGTGATGATGCCTGTCATTCTCCACAAACCGTAGGGCGAACTTCATAAACTCTCGATGAGCGTGCCCAGGTGCTCGAGCGCCTGGGCACACTCTCCTCTCTTTTTCGTGAGGTGAGGCCTGTGTCATTACAAAGCTTGATCACCGGTGTGGGCATTATGTTTTTCATTGCCCTGCCCGCTCTTTCGCTCCCCTCTCGTCATCAATTCACTTCTTCTACGGTTGTTGAGACGCGCGAATTCGCCGCTGAGGAATTGTTCCCTGGATTTGAGGACAAAGCCGTTGAAGAAGGCGAACGTTACGCGTTTGTTTCCGCAGCCATCGCGGCCCCGATCCCTTTTAATATTTTGATACCGGCCTGGCAGGGTAATGGTGACCTGGAATTCAGTGTAAGAACCAGTTCTGATGGCGAGACTTGGAATGAATGGCAGCACCTTGTTCTCAACAGAGATTGGGCGGAGCCGGGTGACCAGTGGGCCGTCGGCGATATGGTGCTGGTTGCGGGAGCTCGAAAAACAAACCGTCATATCCAGTTGCGGATGAAATTAGATCCAGCCGCAACCCATCTTGCGGACGATGACCGGGAAAGTATCCGCCTGACCTTTGTCGATAGCACCAACGGGCCGACGACCGACGAAATGGTCGCCACTCAAGGCGACATGGACACTACCCCAGGACAACAAATGACAGGTGGTTATCCCAAGCCGCCTATAATAAGCAGAGAAGCCTGGTGCAAGGAACCGGGCTGTGACTATCAGGCAGACCTTGAGCATGCTCCGGTTACTCATCTCATCATCCATCACACGGTCACGGCCAATGGTGAGGCAGACTGGGCCGCGATTGTTCGCGCAATCTGGGCTTATCATACTCGCCAGAATGGTTGGAGAGATATTGGTTATAACTATCTGATCGATCCCAATGGTTTTATTTATGAGGGTCATGCCGGTGGCGATGACGTCGTGGGTATTCACGCCAGTGCCGCCAACAAGGGCAGCATGGGCGTGGGCTTGCTGGGTACCTTTTCCAATCTTCCGGACGGCACCCAGCCGCCACAACCGATGCTTGAGGCAGGCGTAAACCTGCTGTCCTGGAAAGCCGACCAGCGCGGAATCAATATCTTTGAATCAAGTCGCACTTTGCCCAATGTGCCGTGGGGATTGCCACACTTGATGGGACATCGGGATGTGAATGGCACTACCGAATGCCCGGGCGACCAGGCTCATCTGCTCATCCCCTGGCTGCGGGAGCAGATAGGTGAACGAATCGGCTTAACAGATCCGCACCTGTATGTTGACGAGATAAGTTCCGCCTTTACGCGTAGTTCCACCGGTAATTGGTACGTGGCGAAATTGCTGTGCGGCTATAACAATCATGCCTGGTATACATGGACGACGACAAATCCGGCCGAAAGCACGAATTGGGGCGAATGGAGAATCACAGTCCCGAACGAAGGTCGCTATCGCGTTGAAGCTTACGTCCCGTACTGCATCACTAACCGTTCGGAAACCACGGGGGCAACGTATTCGATTCACCATGCGGGCGGAACAACTTCCAGGACAATCAGCCACATCGACAACCTTGGCCTTTGGATGTCACTTGGGGAGTATCAACTGATACCGGGGAGTGATGCGCTCGTGCGCCTGACGGATCTCACCGCAACCGATAAGGATATCGGCATCTGGTTCGACGCGCTGCGGCTGTTGCGGCTAGACGAACCCCCGGATGAGGCGATTGTCTCAATCATACCGGCGACACAAACCATCGGGCTGGGAGGCGGTCAGGTGTGTGTGCAGGCGCGGGTGGAGAAATCGCCGGAACTGCACGCCTTCGAGTTCACACTGGGCTTTCCGCCCGACCTGCTGGAAGGGACGAGTGTAACAATGGGGCCGTTCCTGGGCAGCACCGGCCGGAAGACGCATGAACTGGCGGCCGACATCGATAATGCCACCGGGCAGGTCAAGTTCGCCGCATACACGAGTGGCGCCAATCAGGGGCCGGCGGGTGGCGGCGAGTTGGCAACGGCATGTTTCACGCCGGAGAAGGCGGGGACGGCGGCACTGAACCTCACGTTGGGTAAGCTGAGCGGGTCGAATGGAGCGATGATCCCTGTGTCATTGTCCGGTGGGAACGTGATGATCACCAGCTGCTTCTTTGCCGATTTCGACTGTAACAATGTGGTGGACATCTTCGACGTGCAGCAGGTGGCCGGTCGGTGGGGAGCGACGGCAGGGCAGCCGGGGTTTGATGTGAAGTACGACGTGGTGCCCAGCGGCGAGATAGACATCTTCGATATTCAGAAGGTCGCCTCGGTTTGGGGTTGGCCCGAAGATTGAGCGAGATTAATTATCGCTTGAGTCTTTTGTACGTGGTACCATGCTCGCGAGTATAACCATAGCAAGATTTGAGGAGCCACCCCATGCCTACCCCCGACGCCTACATCTACGACGCCATCCGCACCCCTCGCGGCCGCGGCAAAGCCAACGGATCGCTGCATAGCGTCCGGCCGCTCGATTTGCTCAAAACACTGTTCGATGAGATGCGCCTTCGCCACGACCTGGATATCTCGCAGGTCGACGACGTGCTGCTCGGCTGCGTCACGCCGGTGAAGGAGCAGGGCGGCAACATCGCCCGCACCGCGCCGCTCTATGCCGGGTGGGATTTGGATATTCCCGGCGCGCAACTCAATCGCTTCTGCGCCTCGGGGCTGGAGGCGGTCAACCTGGCGGCCATGAAGGTCCGCTCCGGTTGGGAGGAACTGGTCGTGGCCGGCGGCGTCGAGTCGATGTCGCGCATCCCGATGGGCTCCGACGGGGGGGCGATGTGGGATGACTACGAGGTGATGGGCCAGCTCGACATCGTGCCGCAGGGCATCAGCGCCGACCTGATCGCCTCGCTGGAGGGCTTGAGCCGTGAGGACGTGGATGTCTTCGCCTTGCAATCGCAGCGGCGGGCCGGCGCTGCCCAGCGCGAGGGCCGCTTCACGTCCATCGTCCCCGTGCGCGACGCCGACGGCCGGCTCCTGCTGGATTGCGACGAGTACGTCCGGCTCGACGCCTCGGCCGAAGGGCTGGCCGCGCTCAAACCAGCCTTTGAGGCATTGGGCGCGATGGGCTTCGACTCCGTGGCGCTGAGAAAGTACCCCCAACTCGACCAAATCGACCACGTCCACACCGCCGGCAACTCATCGGGCATCGTCGACGGGGCGGCGCTGGTGCTGGTCGGGTCAAAGGAGAAGGGGGCGGCGCTGGGCCTGCGGCCGCGAGCGCGTATCGTCTCGGCCGCGCTGCTGGGCGACGATCCGACGATCATGCTCACCGCACCCGCGCCCACGTCCCAGCGAGCGCTGCAGAAGGCGGGCATGAGCGTGGGCGACATCGACCTGTTCGAGATCAACGAGGCCTTCGCCTCGGTCGTCCTGCGCTTCATCCGCGAGATGGGACTGCCCGACGGGTCAGAGCGGGTCAACGTCAACGGCGGGGCCATCGCTCTGGGCCACCCACTGGGAGCCACGGGGGCGATGCTTCTGGGCACGGCGCTCGACGAGTTGGAGCGGCGCGACCTGTCCACGGCGCTGATTACCCTCTGCGCCGGCGGGGGGATGGGGATCGCGACGATTATCGAGCGGGTATAAGGCCGTCGATGGATTCATCCATCGACTGATGTGCCAAACGTGTTCAAATACGTTGCCGGCAACTGGCCGCGCCGCCGACAGTTCTGCCAACCGAGTTCGATACCCGACAGCGAGTTTGAACTACCCTACTTATTAGCTACCGTCACCGGGATCGCTACTTCGTCAAACGTATCGTCATGGTGGACAACCGTCAGCAACAGCGTGTAGAGGCCGTTGTCGAGCAGCGTCGTATCCCATACGCCTAACTCGTCGTCTTCCACCGGCGATTCCCCCTGCTCGACGAGCAGCTGCATCGCTTCCGGCAGCAGGCCGGGAAAATAGGCCAGCCGGTAGTAAGCGAAGTCATCGCCGCTTGCCGATCCGACCAGCGACAACCGGCCGCTGACCACTGCAAAAGGCACCGGCGACAGAACGGCTGCGCCCCCCTTCTGCGTGGGCACGCGCCGGATGGTGTCGTACTCCATCGGCAGTAGTTCGGCGCCGGCGTCCTCAGCCCAGGCCGTCGCTTGCGGCGGGTAAACGACGTAGACCCGGCGCTCGATGAGTTGCGGCGGGGTGAAGATAGTCGCCAGCCGGCTGGTATCGCGGTTGATCGCCGCCTCGCGCACCATCGTATCCATCGCCGCCGGTTCGGTGCCGGCGATGAACCATTCGCGCACGAGCGAGCAATCGCCGTCCGGCGAGGGCAGCAGGCCGGAGACGGCGCAGACTTCGACCGCTCGCAGCCCGGCCGGTCGGGATGGGGTGGGCGCGCGCGTCCCGTCGAGTGCCCAGCCCATCAGACCCTGCCAAATCGCGTTCGCTTCGACCGTTGGCCCGGCGTGCGCGTCGGCCCACACGCCGACGAGGAGTGCCGGCGTGTAGCCGACGGCCCAGCCACCGCCGTCCTCGGCCGCGCCGGTGACCAACGCCACCCGCCGGCCGTCGAGCGCGCGCGCCGGCTCGGAGCACCCCTCCACCGGGCAGAGCGCTTCCGTGTCACTCAGAATGTCCGTGAGCAGATAGGCCAGTTCCGGCGACAATACAGCACGCTTCGCCGGCGCATAGGCGTAGAGGTCGCGGCCGGCAGCGTCGCGCACGCGGCGAATGGTCGCGGGGCGCGGCAGAGCCTGGGCCAAAGAGACGCCGGTCATCGTCCCCCCGTTGCCCACGGCGGCGAAGGCCGCGCCCACTTCGGGCAGCGTGGCCGGGAAGCCGCGATCCGAGAATTCGAGATCGGCTGTGGCCGTCTGGTCGCCCGTCGATAGCCCCAACGCTCGCGCCGCGGCCAGCACCCGGTCGCTGCCGACCCAGCTCAACACCTGTGTGGCCGGAACCGTGCGCCCGGAAGCGGCCGCCTGCCGCAGGCGCAATGGCCCCCAATATTGCCCATCGGCGTTGCGCGGACCGTAGGGGCGTCCGTCTTGCAAATAAATGGCCGGCGTATCCATCGTTAGCGTGGCGGCGCTGTACCCCTGGCTTAGCGCCGTCAGGTAGATCAGCGGCTGCACCAGCGTCCCCAGAGAGCGAGCCGCCGGTTCGCCGGTCAGCGCCAGCAGTTCGCCGGAGGCCGGATTGATAGCGATCACGTCTGCCGCCCGCGCGGCCCCATCAGCAGACACCCCCCGCGGGTTTGCACGGGCCAGCGCGGGGCAGGGCGGTGCCCCGGCGCTAGTGGGCGCTTCGCCGCTCAGGGCGGCCGTCAGGCAGGTCGCCTGTCCCTGCAAGGCCAGGTCGAGCGTCGTCTCCACGTGGAGGCCGCCGGCCAGCAGCCGCTCCGGCCCCAGAATGGCTTCCAACTCGCGCCGCGCCAGGCGGGCGAAGGCGGGCGCGGCCGACGCGCTGCCTGGCGGCGGAGCAAGCACCAGCGGCTCCGACCGGGCGGCGGCGGCCTCGTCGGGCGTGATAGCCCCGCCCGCGGCCATGCGCCTCAACACCTCGTCCTGGCCGCGCCGGGCGGCCTGGAGATCGTCAAAGGGGTTGGCTGTGGCGTCCTCGGCCGCCGCGGCCAGCAGCGTCGCCGCGCCGAGAGTCAGCTCGGCCGCGCCTTTGCCGAAGTAGACCCGCGCGGCGGCCTCAATCCCGTAGGCCAGATTGCCGTAGTACTGGGTGTTAATCCACCATTCCAGTTGTTGTTCTCGCGTATAGCGCCGGTCGATTTGGCGGCTGAGCAACCAGTCTTGCCACGCGCGGCGGGCCTCGCCGGTCGCTGCGTCCGGCCGCTGGCGCAGATGGGCGTCGATGAGCAGGGTCGTGATGTGGGAGGGCGGGGCGGGGATCGATCCGGTTTGCGCCCAGTCGCGCAGCTCATCAGCCAGAGGCGGCGCGGCGGACAGGAAACCGGGATCGACGGCGGCCACATGGGCGGCGACGACGTGGGGCGGCAGATGGGCCACGGACACCCAGACGACGCCGGCGGCCCGCGGATCGCTGATCGTATCGATCCACACCGGGACACGAGTTCCGTCCGCGGCCACCCCGTCCCAAGCCACCAGGCGTGTCTCTCCGGTCGAGGCTTGGGTATGCAGCGGTAATTGCTCCAGCACGCTTGCGTCGGGCAGGTCACTGGTCAGATTCAGCAGCGCGGCCGACGCCGCCAGGACCACCGGCAGCGGAGCGAGACAGTAAATCAGCGCCGCGACCAGCCCAATGGTCGCAACGACGCGCGCCAAGCGCCGGCCGCGGCCATTGTCTTGCCGCGCTCTCTCCCGCCGGTAACGAACAATATCGGTCGCGCGCATGCCGGTCATTGTCGCAGGAAGCGGGTCGGGCGGCAACCGGGAAGGAAGCCGCATACCCCGCTGTCGCTGAGGGAAGATGCTTATTGAGGCAATGAATCAGAAGCGACCGTAGCGCAACCTCTGCAAGTTGGGTCATCTCCGCTCGCAAGCAAACAGGTTGTATCCCTAACGAACTGACTCAATGGCATGAACCTGCGCCGGATTGGTCGGACCCTGTTAAAATCCTTAGCAGCCTGACCAATATCGGAGGGCCTGATGACTCTGGACGAACTGCAAGAGGCCGCCGTGCAGGCCGATTTGACCACGGCCTGGCTGGGGCGGCGGTACGATTACGTGGCGACGCTTGACTCGACCAACGAACGCATGAAGGCGCGGGTCGCTACTAGCGGGGTTGCCGATGCCGCCTATCCGGCGGGCGCGGTGCTGCTGACCGATTTCCAGTCGGCCGGTCGCGGCCGGCTGGATCGCCGCTGGGAAGCGCCGCCGGGCAGTTCGTTGTTGCTGTCGGTGCTGCTCCGTCCGCCGTGGCCGGCGCGTCGCGGACCGTGGCTGACGATGCTGGCCGGGCTGGCCGTGGCCGAGGCCATCGAGGAAGTGACGGGCATCTCGGCCGGACTTAAATGGCCCAATGACGTAGTCCTCGCCGACGATGCTGCCGATGACTCGGCCGCCGAGTCATGGCGCAAAGTGTGCGGCCTGCTGCTCGACGTGACGTTCGATGCCGCGGGCGACCGTCTGCAGAGCGCCATCCTGGGCATCGGCCTCAACGTCAATATCCCGGCCGCGGCGCTGCCGGAAGCGGCGACGCCGGCCACCAGCCTGCTCGTGGCCGGGGGCCGCCCGGTGGCCCGTCGCCCGCTGCTGGTGACCCTGCTGCGGCGGTTGGAAGGGCATTATGAGGCTGCGCTGGCCGGCCGTTCCCCGGTCGATGCCTGGAGCGCACGACTGGTCACGCTCGGCCGGCGGGTGATCGTGACCGCCGCGGACACGGCCGCGCCGCTGCGGGGCACGGCCGAGGCTGTCGATGAGTGGGGTTGCCTGCTGGTGCGCGACGATGCCGGCAGGCGGCATACGATTGCCGCCGGAGACGTTTCCCTGCGCGGTAATTGACTTTTGGCCGGTGTCGGGTTACGCTATGTCAAGTTCAATGACCGGAGAAGTGGATGATGAGTGATGAAAGTCAGGCGACCCGCGTGGTGGAAACCACAGCCCGGACTGTGACGGAACAGGTGACGGTGGCGACGGAACCGGTGATCGACTGGGACGCCGCGCCGCCAGCCACTGTGGTCGAAACGGAGGAAGAGGTAGTGACCGTCTATTCCACTCCTCCTGGCGCGTGGGAATTCACTAATTCGCAGCGTATCGTGCTGGCTTTGCTGCTCTGGCTGAACCTGTTGATGCTCGTCGTGGGCTATCTGGCCGTCACCGGCCAACTGACGATCTAGGCTCCCGACCGGCCGCAGCCTCACGCGGCCGATCCCCGCTCACACTTACTTTGGATCTCGACTGGGCCGACGCTCTCGCTCAGGCCCTTGTCAATGCTTGCACTGCCGGCCCTTGCCACTGCGTCGGGCTAATCGCTCAGGGGATGCAGATAACCGAAGTCATATACAGCGTCGCGCCGGAAGCCCGGCCGTTGGCCTGCAGCAGGGCGTCGGTCGTGATCCCACACTGCGTGGCGATGCCGAACCAGGTATCGCCGTCTTCCACGACGTAGGGCTGCCAACCACCGGTGCAACAGGACGGATCGCCCACGGGAACCTGAATGACCGAGCCGGGTATTAACGAAGTCGAGGAGATACCGTGCCGAGCCATCAGGGCGATTGAGGTCACGAACTTGCGCGAGATGCTGTAGAGCGTGTCGCCGGACGCCACGGTGTAGTTGGTGAAAATGATGCAACTCGCCTGGGGAATGGGCGTGATCGTCGCTGGTGCGACGGTCGGTAGGGACTGGGTGGTGGCCGTAGCGGCCGTCGTGGGCAACACGGCCGGCGTGCCCGTCGCCACCTGGACCAGTGTCTGGTCGCCGGTGAGGCCGCCGACGCCGCCCAGCGGCACCAGCATCACCTCTCGCGCCGGGTCGGCAGCGACACGAACGATATTGCCCTCGACCTGAATGAGCGAGGTGCCGCGCGGCAACTCCGGCCGTCCCCGCAGCAGGGGGATGGCGACGAAAAAGCCCGACGCCAACAGCATGGCGACGATGATAATGATCAATATTTGCGGCAGACGGGCCCAGCAGCCCGAAGGTTTGGATGCCATTTCACTCCGTCTTACTCAACTGCGGCTGCATCCCTGCGCCGATAGCCGTCAGGATAAGATTATGTTACACTGGCCTGAAGCTGGCGGCAACCCCGACTTGCAAGGCCGAGCGTCGGCCGCCCCGCGCACACACGAGGAGTAACCCAATCCATGATACGAAAGCGACCGCAACTTGAGGAAATCGAGTCGATGAGTTTGGCTCCCTATGGCTTGCGCAGCGCCGAATCGCGCGGCCGGCAGTACCCGGAGCCGGAATCGGCCACCCGTACCGCTTTCACCCGCGACCGAGACCGCATTATCCACACGACCGCCTTCCGCCGGCTGATGTACAAGACGCAGGTGTTTGTCTTCTTCGAGGGCGACCACTACCGCACACGGCTGACGCATACCATCGAGGTGGCACAACTCGGCCGCTCCCTGGCCCGCGGGCTGGGCGGCAACGAAGACCTGACCGAGGCCATCTGTCTGGCCCACGACCTGGGCCACGCGCCTTTCGGCCACGCCGGCGAGCATGTGCTCAATTCGCTCATGGCCGGCCACGGCGGCTTCAACCACAACACACAGAGCTATCGCATCGTTACCGAACTGGAGGATCGCTACCCCGATTTTCCGGGGCTGAACCTGACCTACGAGACCCGCGAGGGGATGTTGAAGCACGAGACCGACTACGACCAGAGCGAGGCGGCCGACTATGAGCCGGACAAGCGCGCCTCGCTGGAGGCGCAGATCGCCAATCTGGCCGACGAAATCGCCTACAATGCCCACGATTTGGACGACGGCTTGCGGGCCGGGCTGTTCACACTGAGCGACCTGGAAGAGCTGGTCATCTGGCGAGAGTTGTGCGACGGCGCCGGTTGGCGGGCGGGCGAGGACTTTACGTCGATGCACCGCCACGAGATCATCCGCGAGCTGATCGGCCGCTCCGTCGGCGACGTCGTGGGCTACACCGGCGAGATGTTGAGCGCCAACAATATCGATTCGCCCGAGAAGCTGCAGCGCTATACCACTAACGTCGTGGGCTATACGGCCGAGTTCGGCCGGAAAGTGCGCGCGCTCAAGGGCTTTCTGTATGAGCGCATGTATCGCCACTACCGGCTGGTGCGGATGCAGACCAAGGCCGAGCGTTTTGTGGCCGATCTGTTCGAGGCCTACGTCAAGGAGCCGCACATGCTGCCCCGCGAAACGCAAGAGCGCCTGGCACACGCGTCCACCGAGCGGGTGGTGGCCGACTATATCGCCGGAATGACTGACCGCTACGCCCTGGATGATTGGCAGAAGTTATACGACCCCTATATCCGGGCGTAGAGTGACCGGCGACGGCCGACAAAAAAAGCCCGGCAGTTTTATCTGCCGGGCTTTCATTTAATATTGAAAACTTTCAAGAAAAGAGAGCTCCTGAAGTTTCACAGATACCCACACAAACACTCTTAAGCTGTGGCATCTGTGGATTCTCTCTTCCTCCTAGTAATTCAGTAAATCTTCCTCATCAACGCCGGCCGACGGCGGTGCGACGTAATCGCCTTCCTTGGCCCAGGCCGACAACTCAATCGTGAAGCGGTCGAAATAGCTGGCGTCGGGCAGGTCGCCGCCTTGGCCGTAATCCATCTCGGTGATCTCGGCATTGATAATGAGCGTCGCCGTTTCCAGGACGATGGTTTCGTTGGCGCGAGCCAGTACCGGCTCACCCTTGGGGGCCAGCTTGGCTTTCAGGGCATCGTCGAAGAAGGCGTGGTCGCTCATGATCACCTTGGTGATGGTGCGAATGTCGTTTTTGTCGAACAGCCACACCTCGAAAGCAGTCACGTTCTTGGGCGCGGTGGCGCCGATGGTTTCGGAGATGCCCACGCCGCACTCGCCCAAAAAGTCACCGTTGGCGTTTTCGATGCTAAACGAATCATCGTAGGTATCGTGGCCGCGGGTGTAGACTGTGCGGAAGCGGGCGATGGGGACGGGGGTCGGTTGGGAAGCGGCGGCGGCGGCGGCGGCCGTGGCGGCTGTCGCCCCGGGCCGGGTATACGTCGGTCGAGCCGCTTTTTGGCCGGTGACGCCGTCGTTGTAGGCCAGATCGTCCTCGCCAGTTCCTTCCATCAGGGTGCGGCGGCGATTCCAGACGTAGAAAATTGCGACCACCAACAAGAGCAACAACAAGAGCAGCAACAGGAGGGGCAGTATCCCGGAGCCGCCCTCGGCCGTCTCGGCCCCGGGCAACGTCGCCGTGACGCCCGGCGGCAGAGTTGCCTGCAACCCCGGCACGATGCCCGGCGCGGCCAGACTGCCGCAGCCGGTGTTGTTCACAATGGTCGCCGCCGCCACCAGACGTTGCCGGTCGGCCGGATCGAGGGAGTTCTGGGCCAGTTCGCAGGCGACCGCATCGCCCCCCCAACCGTTTAGCGCGGCGCGCAACTTATCCTGGTTGTTATCGAAGGCGTACAGTTCGGCCGCGTTGCGGACGAAAGTGGCCTGATATTCGGAAAAGAGACCGGATGGGTCGGCGCCGGTATACTCGACGGGGAACAGCCCCCATCCCAGCACTACCAGGCCAATAATGAGTCCGGCGATGAATGCTATTAGCGCCGCCAGGCCGGGCCGTTGATTAATGATGTCCATTTTTGTCACCTACCTGCTTGTATCCTTGCGGAATGGATTTTTCGAACCCGCTCACCCGATTGCCCGGCGCGCCCGGCCGTCCGCGCACTACTCCGGCCTGATTCGTCTGTTCGGGTTCCGCTCTTAGGCGACATCCCCTCTTCTGCTGCGGACATCTTACCATAACTCAAAAAGGGAAACAAGAAATGGCCGCTTTCCCGGCGTAAAATTATTGGCCCGGCCGCTCTTCGATTCGTTCACCACCCACTAGGCGAGTATACTCACCGGCAGCATGACCCCACCCAAAAACTACCTCATCGACATGGACGGCGTGCTGGTGCGCGGCCGCTCGATTATCCCCGGCGCGGACGACTTCATTCATCGCCTGCTCGACCGGAACGCCCAGTTTCTCGTGCTGACCAACAACCCGCGTTATACGCCGGCCGACCTGGCCCACCGGCTGGGCACGATGGGCCTGCAAGTGCCGGCCGAGCGTATTTTCAGTTCGGCCATGTCGACGGCCCGCTTCCTGCAATCGCAGAAGCCGGCGGGCACCGCCTTCGTGTTGGGCGAGAGCGGCCTTACCTCGGCCATTCATGGCATCGGCTACGTTATCACCGATCTCAATCCCGACTATGTGGTGTTAGGCGAGGGCAGCTTCGACCTGGAGCAACTGACCAAGGCCATCCGGCTTGTGGCCGCCGGGGCACATTTCCTGGCGACTAACCCCGACCCCAATGGCCCCGGCGATGGCGGCACCGTGCCCGCGTGCGGGGCCATGGCCGCCTTCATCGAGAAGGCCAGCGGCGTGGCCCCCTATTTCGTCGGCAAGCCTAACCCGCTGATGATGCGCACGGCCCTGAACCACCTCGATGTCCATTCCGAGGACACGATCATGGTCGGCGACACGATGGCGACCGACATCAAGGGCGGCGTCGAGGCCGGCATGGAAACCATCCTCGTCCTGTCCGGCGTCACCCAGACCGAGGACGTGGCCCGCTTCCCCTTCCAGCCCACGCGCATCGTTGACTCGGTGGCCGACATTGTCGTATAGTCTTGTGCGCTTATGGAGCATGTTCCACCCTGGTTTCTACTACTACCGCCGGGCTTGAGCGCCGCCGCGGCGATCCTGGCCGCCTTGTCCGGCCGGCCGGCTTTTCGCGGCCGCCCCGGCATCGACCGCCTCAGCCTGCTCCTGGCCGCGTTTCCGCTGGCCGCGTTTATCATTCTGACCGCCTATATCCCGGCGCTCAACAGGGGCGAGGTATTCTCGTGGCGCGTCGACTGGTTGCCCTCGCTGGGTCTCTCGCTGGGACTTTATCTCGATAGCCTGGCGGCGCTGTTTGCCCTCATCGTCACCCTCATCGGCGTGCTGGTGATCGTCTACGGCGGCCAATATTTCAAGGGCGACGAATCCGCCTGGCGCTTCCAGTCCTACTTATTGCTGTTCATGACGTCGATGCTGGGGCTGGTGCTGGCCGGCGACGTGTTGACCCTGTTTATCTTCTGGGAAGGGACGAGCATTCTGTCCTATCTGCTGGTGGCCTACCAATATAAGGACGAGGCGGCGCGGCAGGGGGCGTTCCGGGCGCTGTTCATCACCGGCGGCGGCGGCATCGCCCTGCTGGCCGGGTTGCTGTTCGTCGGCTATGTGGCCGGGGGAATGGACTTCGCCACGATCCTGAGCAGTGGTGACGTACTACGCGCCAGCCCGTTGTATCCGATCATGCTGGGGATGGTGGCCTTCGGAGCCTTCACCAAAAGCGCCCAGTTTCCGGCCCACATCTGGTTGCCGGGGGCGATGAGTGCGCCGACCCCGGCCAGCGCCTACCTGCACTCGGCGACCATGGTGAAGGCGGGCATCTATTTGATGGCACGCATGAACCCGGCGCTGGGGTTCACTGAATCCTGGTTCTGGCTGCTGACGAGCGTTGGCCTGGTGACCATGCTAGCCGGGGCCTATCTGGGGCTGAAGCAAAACGACCTCAAGGCGTTGCTGGCCTATTCCACCATCAGCCAGTTGGGCATCCTGATGATGCTGATCGGCCAGGACATTGAGGAAGCGTTCAAGGCTCTGGTCATCGGCGTGCTGGCCCATGCCCTCTACAAGAGCGCCCTGTTCCTGGTGGTGGGCATTGTCGACCACGAAACGGGCACGCGCGACATCCGGCGGCTGGGCGGCCTGTGGCGCGTCATGCCCTTCACCTTCGCCGTGGCGGCCGTCGCCGCGCTCTCTATGGGCGGGTTGCCGCCGTTGTTCGGCTTTCTGGCCAAGGAGACGCTGTTGGCCGCGGCCGTCCACCCGACATTGCCGCCGCTGGTGGCGGTGCTGTTGCCCTGGCTGGCTGTGGTCGCCGGGGCGCTCATGCTGGCTCAGTCGGGCCTGCTGATTTACGAGACGTTTCTCGGCCGACCCACAGATGTTTCCCGGCGCGTCCACGAAGCGCCGCGCCTCATGTGGCTCATGCCGGCCATCCCGGCGCTGTTGTCGGTGGTCATCACGCTCTTGCCCGGCCCCAAGGACGAGGCGACCTTTCTGGCGGGGGCGGCGGCAGCGGCCTATGGCGACACGGTCAAGGTTTCGCTGGCGTTGTGGCATGGGATCAATGTGCCGCTGTTGTTATCGGCGGCGGCTATCTCGTTGGGGATGGTGATTTTTTATTTTCGGGAGCCGGTGCGGACCTTCCAGTGGCGGGTGCTGCCCCGACTGGGCTTCAACGCGCTTTATCGGGGCGTCCTGACCACTATCTTCCGCGGCGCGCGCCTGGCCACGCGCCTGCAAGGCGGCCGCCTGCGCCTGTATCTGGAAATGATGATCGCCGCGGCCATCGTGCTGGTGCTAACATTCACCGGCGGCCGGCTGCTGCCCGACCTGTCCTTGGCGCGTATGCCGGCCACCGACTTCAGCGGGGCGACCCAGCTACTGCGGCTGTTTGCCTTGCTCGTCACCGTGGGGGCGGCGCTGGCCTCGGTCGTGCTGCGGCGCGATTTCGACGCGGTGTTGGCTCTGTCGGCCTCCGGCCTCGGCATGGCGCTGCTGTTCGCGCTGGAGCCGGCCCCGGACGTGGCCCTGGTGCAAATCGTCGTCGACATCCTGGCGACGGTCATCCTCGTGCTGGCATTGGCCCGGCTGCCACGCGGCCAGCGAGCGGCCGCCCAACGGTTGGCCCAGTCCGAGATGCATTCGCGCCGGCCATTGAGCCTCATCCGTGACCTGGCCGTGGCGGGGATGATCGGCCTCATCGTCGCCTCGCTCACCTATGTGGCGCTGACCTCACGGCCTTTGCGGGATAGCCAGGTGACGCCCTATTACGAGGCTAACGCCAAGGCGCAGGCCGAAGCTTCCGACATCGTCGGGGCCATCGTCGTTGACTTCCGCCAACTAGATACCGTGATCGAGATCACCGTATTCAGCGCCGCGGGCCTCGGCGCGTACATGCTGTTGCGCTCGGCGGCCAAGGCGGGTGACAAGGGCAGCCGCCCCCTGGGGGTGGCCCAGTCCCGGAGCCGCGCGGGCACGCGAGGCATCGCCGGCCACGAGACATCGGCCTTCATTCGCCTGCCGGCCTTTGCCACGCTGCCGGTCGCCATACTCATCGCCGCCACGCACATGATCTACGGCCACCAGCAGCCCGGCGACGGCTTCACCGCCGGGGTGATTATCGCCCTGGCCGTGGCCTTGTGGTACGTCGTTTTCGGCTACGACGAGACCCGGCGGCGATTGCCCTGGGTGCGTGGCGTCCCGCTGATGAGCACGGGCATTATCCTGGTTTTTGTGGCCGGCTCGATCACCTACGCGATGACGGGTTTCTTTTTCGGCCACGTCAATTTCGGCCAGTTGGTTGGCCTGCCTCTACCGGAAGGGTTCGATTTCAGCAGCGCCTTCCTGTTCGAGGTGGCGATCTGCCTGACGGTGCTGGGCAGCGCCGCGCTCATCATCAACACGCTTGGGCATCCTGATGACGAGGATGACAAACCGGCCGACAGCCCGGCACGAGGATAGAGATTATGGAACTTCTCACGGCGATCACAGTTGGTTTCCTGTTTGCCGTCGGCATCTTCCAGATGCTGCGGCGCAATATCATCCGTTCGGCCATTGGGCTGGTCATTCTGAGCAATGCCGTGAATCTGTTCCTGCTGAGCACAGGGGCGTATGACGGTGTGGTGGCGGCCTATGCCACGTCTGCCGGCCAGCGCAGTGACGCACTGCCGCAGGCTCTGGTACTAACGGCCATCGTGATCAGCATGGGCGGCACGGCTTTGGTGCTGTCGATGCTCTACATCATTTCGTCGCGCTATCAGACGGCCGACATGGACGAGGTGCGCGGTCTTGAGAATTGAGATGGTTATGACCTGTATGCAAGACAAGAAGAAACACCGCTGGACAGGTCTTACGAGCACGGGAATCTGAGAGTCAATGGATTTTATCGCCGATAACCTGGTGCTATTGCCCATCGCGATGCCGCTGGTGGGGGCCATGGTAGCCCTTGTCATCCGGCGTTATGGCCGCGCTCAGGCTTACTGGTCGCTGGCCGTGATGCTTCTCAGCCTGATGTTTAGCTTTCTGCTGTTGGTGCGGGTGCTGGGCAGCGGGACAGCGGTCGTACTGCAGGTCGGCGGCTGGCGCTTCCCCTATGGCATCTCGCTCGTTGGCGATCCATTGTCGGCCCTGTTCGCCGTCATGGCCCAGCTCGTGCTCTCTTCCGGGCTAATCTACGCACTCGGCAGCAAGGACATGGTCATCACCTACCCGCCGTTTTACCCGCTCTTTCTCCTGCTGGCCACGGCCCTGACCGGCGCCTTCCTGACCGGCGATTTGTTCAACCTGTTCGTGTTCGCCGAGCTGCTGGTCATCACCGGCACCACACTGACGGCCGCGTCCGACGACCGCTTCGGCACCGAGGCAGCCTATAAGTACTACTACATGAGCCTGTTGGCCTCCACGTTCATGCTACTGGCCATCGGGTCACTCTACGTCTCCTATGGCACGCTCAACATGGCCGACATGGCGGCGCGGGTTGCCGCCCGGCCCGACGGCATCCTGCTCGCCCCGGCTATCGCCCTGCTGATGGCTACCTTCATGATCAAGAGCGCTGTCTTTCCGTTCCATTTCTGGCAGCCGGACTTCCACGCCGCCGCGCCGACGGCCGTCAGCGCCATGCTGTCGTCGGTCGTGGTCAAGGTGGGCGTCTATGGCTTCTTGCGCATGACGACATTGCTGTTTGTGGCCCAGGCGCCACTCATTCGGGGTATTCTGCTGGCGCTGGGCGTGGCAGGGGTGGTGTTCGGCGGCCTGTCGGCCGTGGGCACCCACAACGTCAAGCGTATGCTGGCCTACTCTACGCTGGCCCAGGTGGGCTTCATTCTGGTGGGCATCGGCTGGGGGACAGCCCCGGCCATCGCCGCGGCAGTTGTGTTTTCCTTCAACCACAGCCTGATCAAGGCCGCCATGCTGATGCTGGCCGGCTATGTAGCCAGTCGCGCTCCGGTCAAGTCGGCCTCGTTCGAGATAGTGACCGGCGTGGGCAGGTATCTGCCGTCGGCCGGGCTTCTTTTCTTGCTGGGCGGCCTGGCGCTCAGCGGTATCCCGCCGACGAACGGTTTTGTCAGCAAGATGCTGCTATTTCGCAGCGGCATCGACGCCGAGGAATACGTATCACTTCTCATCATCGGCGTGGCGAGCATCCTGACGCTGGTCTACGTCATCCGCGCTTTCCAGCTCATCTGGTGGCACGCGCCCCACGAAGGCACCACGGCCAAAGCGACCGGCGATAGTCTGCTCGCCCCGGCCTTGCTCATCGGTCTGGTGTTGCTCCTGGGAATTTGGGCCGAGCCGCTGGTGAAGGCGGCCATGACCGTCAGCGAGTGGCTGCTCAATCCGGCCCTCTATCTGGCGGCGGTTAGCGGGGCGGGAGGATAGCATGATCTCATATCTCCGATGGGTGGTGTTGCTGACGCTGGTCTACCTTGCGCTCACTTCTAATCTGGAATGGGTCAATATTGTCGTTGCTCTGCTGCTGGCGGCGCTCGTGGTAATGCTGGTGCGGCCGACGCCACGGCCGACCGGGCCACGGAACTTCCCGCGATCGTTTGTGGCCTTTGTCCGCTATATCGCCAACCTGATCCAGGACCTGACCGTGAGCGGCATTCAGATGGCGCGGTTGGTGCTGACGCCCTCGCTGCCAATCCGGCCGGGCATCATCGCTATCGCCGCGGAAACCGAGACGGACCTGGGTCTGACTCTTAGCGCCCATGCCGTTACCCTGACGCCGGGCGAATTGGTCGTCGAGATCGGTGATGACCACATCATGTATACTCATGCTCTCGACGCGACGCAGGCCGAAGAATACGTCAAGGCAGCGCTGGCACTGCAGCGTGAATTATTGGACGACATTTTCCCCTAGCGATACGTCGTCGAGCGACCCCCGATCCGCTTGACGAAGGCGGTATACTGTTAGCGATGGTTGAATTATTGACCCAAGTGGCGGCGGTGGCGATGATCCTCCACGTGGTGATGCTGGCAGTCGTTGTCTGGCGCATCTGGCGTGGTGAGACGGTTGCCGATCGCCTGCTCGCGGTCGATCTGATCACAACACTGTTGATCTCGATCTTCATTATTCTGTCCATCATCCAACGAAACAGTATCTACATCGACCTGGCGTTGGCGCTAGCCGCGCTGGGATTCATCAGTACCATCGCTCTGGCTAAATATCTGGCCGATGAGCAGATGTTCTAGAGGCGCTCATGACACTCGAAGAGTTCCGCGCCCTTATCGCTGTGCTGGCTATCCTGGTCGGCTCGGGCCTATCGCTGATCGGTGTGCTGGGAATGGTTCGCCTGCCCG
Organism: Promineifilum sp.; assembly: GCA_017983515.1. Lineage (GTDB taxonomy): Bacteria > Chloroflexota > Anaerolineae > Promineifilales > Promineifilaceae > Promineifilum. The sequence continues at coordinate 66,195 of JAGOBF010000008.1, forward strand.
ATGTTTACGCTCGGCTGCACGCCACGGGCAAGGTCGGCATTTATGGGGCCGTGCTGCTGCTGGTGGCCGCGGCCATCTGGACGCCATTGGGCTGGGGCCGGGCCATCCTGCTCATCGTATTGTTGATGATAACCGGCCCGGTGACGGCCCATGCCATCTCCTCGGCCGCCTATCGCATCGGCACGCCCATGAAAAACCCCATTCGGGACGACTTGTCTGCCGCCGAAGAGCGCCCGGCGCCCGGCGACTAGATCGATCTTAACAAAGCCGAAACAAACCCATGTCCGCCTCCGACACCGAAGACCTATCAGCAGCAGACCCTAAATCCTATCACCTGTCCGGCGATTTTCGGGGGGCGATTGTCAACATCGAGTCGACGTTCGTCAACTCGTCGGCCGTGCAGGATATCGAGGGGCTGCCGCCGGAGCCGGGCAATCCGCCCTATAAGGGGCTGCAATATTTCGACGAGGCCGACGCCGAGCACTTTCTCGGCCGCGAGGCGCTGACGGCGCGGCTGTCCGAGCGACTGCGCGAGACTCGCTTCCTGGCGGTCATCGGTGCGTCGGGCAGCGGCAAGTCGTCGCTGGTGCGCGCCGGGCTGGTGCCCGCGTTGCGGCGGGGCCAGCCGTTGGCCGACGGCGCGCTGCCGCCCGCGGGTTCGGATCAATGGCTCATCCGCGTTCTGACCCCCACGACCCACCCGCTGGACGCGCTGGCCGTTTCCCTGTTGCCCGACGCTGAGCCGGCGGCCGTGACCGCGCTGCGCGACCGGCTGGCCGCCGAGCCGGGGGCGTTGGCCGCCGTCGCGCCCGACCTGCTGGGCACGGCCCACCCCCAACTGTTCCTCGTCGTCGACCAGTTCGAGGAACTCTTTTCCCTCACTCGCCACGAAGAGGAGCGGCAAGCGTTCATCGATAATCTGGTGTCGGCCGTCACCGGCGACGCGCCCGTTCGGGGCGTCATCGTTCTGCGAGCCGACTTCTACGATCGCTGCGCCCAGTACGAGGGGCTGCGCGAGCTGGTGTCGCGCCAGCAGGAATACATCGGCGCGATGAGCCGCAATGAGCTATTTCGGGTCATCGTGCTGCCCGCCGTCCGCGACAACTGGAAGATTCAGGAGGGACTGGTCGATCTGATGCTCGACGACGTGGGCGATGAGCCGGGGGCGCTGCCATTGCTCTCCCACGCCCTGCTGGAGACGTGGCAGCGGCGGCGCGGCCGCACGATGACCCTCTCCGGATACAAGGAGTCCGGCGGTGTGCGCGGAGCCATCGCCAAGACGGCCGAGACCGTTTTTCGCCAGCGGCTGACGGCCGCCCAGCAGCCCATCGCCCGCATGATCTTTATGCGCCTGACGGAGTTGGGCGAGAGCGCCGACAGCGACACGCCCGACACCCGCCGCCGCGCCCTGTTCAGCGAACTCATCACCCGCTCCACCGACACGGCCACGCTGGAGGCCGTGCTCAGTATTCTGGTCGATTCGCGCCTGGTGATGACCGATTTCATCCCGCCGGGCGAGATCAAGGTCGTTGAGGTGTGCCACGAGGCGCTCATCCGCGAGTGGCCGACGCTGCGCGACTGGTTGAATCAGGATCGCCAGGGGCTGATCCGCCATCGCCAGTTGACGGCCGACGTTAACGACTGGCTGAATCTGAATCGCGACCCCGGCGCGCTCTATCGCGGGGCCAAGCTGGAGCAGGCGCTGGCCTGGACGGCCGATCCGCCTGACCCGCTGAGCGTGGCCGAGACCGAGTTCCTCGACGCCGGCCGGGTGGCGGTCGAGGAAGAAGCGCGCCGCGCCGAGCGTCTGGAGCGGGCCGGGCGCAACCAGCGCATTCTGATCGGGTTGTCGGTCTTGTTGCTACTGGGCGTGGTCGCCGCCGTTCTCTACAGTCAGGGCGTTTTCAATCCGCTGGCGGAGACCATGACCGGAGATTTCAAAGTGGCCGTGGCCGAGTTCGCTGTGCTCGACGAGGCCGGCCGGTTGACCAGCGGCGACGGCGGCCGGCGCATCGCCGAGCGGATCGGCAGCGATCTGGCCCTGGAATCCAGCCTGGACCTCAATGTCTGGTTTGACGGCCCGGCCAGCGAGCCTCACGTGCCAATCGGCGTCGTCGGCGAGGGTATCGAAGGCGCGGTAGAGCCGGCGGAGCGCGCCGAGCAGCTCGATGCGGACATGATCGTCTACGGAACGGTCGAGCCGGACGGCGACCACGGCACGCTGACAGCGCGCATCTATGCCCGGCCGTTATTCGGCCAGGATTTCAGCCGGGTCATCGGCAATTATGACCTCGTGTCTGGCATCCCCGTTTTCGACCTGGCCGATCCGAGTACCGAGGTATGGCAACGACTCGACCCTTATGCGCGCGCCGCGGCCCGCCTGATGCTGGGTCTGCGTTTGCAGCGGCTGGGCGACGAAGAGATCGCCCTGAGCCACTTTGAGCGCGCGGTCGAGCTTGTGCCCGATCTGGAGATCGCCCACTACTTCATTGGACAGGGCAACCTTTATCTGGCCCAGCAGGACGGGGGCGTCGATGCTGAGCGGCTGGCCGCGGCCGAGTCCGCCTTTGCCCGCGCCCTGGCGATTAACGCCGACAACGCGCGGGCGCAGATCGGCGCGGGCAGTATCCATTATTTGCGGGCGCAGGCCCAACTGGACGCATCGACGGCCGAAGACTTCACCGGCGACCGTGTGGTGGCCGTGGGGGACGCCGTGACCGAGGTCGAGCTGGCGCTGCAAACCTATGAGCCCATCGCCGCCGGGCCGGAACAGCTCGATATCTATGGCGTACCCATTGCCAGCCTGGCTAATTACGAGGCGGGGATCGCCCTGCGCTTGCTGGCCGACGCGCAGTATCGTCTGGGGTCGGTCGATGCTGCCCAGGCGGCCGTCGACGAGGCTATCTCGCGCCTGACGTCGACCCTGGGGCCACTGGTGGCCTCGGGCAACTATCGCCAGATCGCTCAGGCCCATCAGGCGCTGGGTACGGCTTACGAGTGGCGTGGATTTTTATTGGCGGAGGGCGGCGACCCGGCCGCGGCGGCCGAAGCCTACGGGCTGGCAATTACCAGCTACGAGGCCTGTGCGGCCGTGCAGGAGCAATTTCGATTCGATTTTATGGTGGACACGATTGTGGGAACGTTATGCCGGCCACGCATCGAAGCGCTAAAGCAGTTTGCGGGAGGTGGATGATGAAAAGGTACGCAACGGTTCTGTTTGTGCTCGCGGGAATACTCCTGATTGTTGCCTGCGGCGGCGGCGAAGGGGCTACGCCCCAGCCGACCGGGGTCGAGGACGAGATCGCCGGATCGGTGCAGCAGACGGTGGCGGCCATTGCCGTGGCCAAGACTGTTGCCGCGCTAACCGGCGGCACGGCGACCGCGCCGGCCGACTTGCCGGCCGTCCCTACCCCGGTCATCACGCCTTCGGACGCGCCGCCGGCGACCGCGGCCGCGCCGGACGCCGACACGCCACCCCCAGCCACCGCGCCCCCGGCCGCCTCGGCCACCGCCGCGCCATCCTGCACCGTCGTCTCCGGCGTCAATCTGCGCGGTGGGCCGGGCACAATCTATGATCCGCCAGTCGGCTTCGCCGCGGCCAATACGGCCCTGCGACCCCTGGCCTATACCCCTTTCGGCAACCCGCAAGGGGCGTGGCTCCTGGTGGAAGTGGCGGGCAGCGGGCAGCAAGCCTGGCTCAGCGCCGGGGCGCAATTCGTGCGCTGCTCGGTCGACCCGGCCACGCTGCCGCCGCCGGCCAACGTGCCGGCCACGCCGCGGCCGGCCAACACGGCCACGCCGACGGCCACCGCCCAACCGGTCGCCGCGCTGCCGCCCGATTTGCGCAATGTCAGCGGCGGGGCCGGCTGCCTGGACGATCCCGACATCCAATCCAACTTTCAGACCGACTCGCGCTTTCTGCTGCGTATCTACGCCCAGCTCTTCAGCCCTCCGCCGGACGAGTCGGGCGACGGCGCAGGCATCGAGCGGGTGGAGTTCTTCGTCCGCGAGAGCGGCTATAGCCACACCGAACGCACCGCCGGCTACTGCATCTTCCAGGGCGGCGAGCCGACCTGCCGCGACTGGCCGCGCGACCAGCTTGGCCGGCTCACCTGGGGCGATGGCGGCCCCGTGGTCGTCGATGGCAATTACAATATCGACGTCAACGTCTTTCCCAAAGAAGACACGTTAATCTCCCAATGTAACTGGACGATTAGCCTGACGGTGGACGTACCCTGAGCGGGCGTGACCGATTCGACCATTTGAGCTACTAATTACTCGAATTATCACCCTAAATGGGGTACGATCGGGCGCATGGGCACAACCTATGTCGCCGTCGATGTGGAAACAACCGGCCTGGATCCGGCGCGGGACGCGATCATCGAAATCGCCGCGATCACCTTTCGCGACGCGGTGATTCTGGAAGAGTTCGATTCGCTCGTCAACCCGCTGGTCGACATCCCGCCTTTCATCACCCAACTGACATCGATCACTGACGAGATGGTGGCCGACGCGCCGACGCTGCACACGCTGCGGCCCAAGCTGCGCGGCAAGCTGGGCGACAACGTGCTCGTGGGCCACAACGTCGAGTTCGATCTGGGCTTTCTGCGCGAGGCGCGGCTGGCCTTCGGCAACCGGCGCATGGACACGCTGACCCTGGCCTCGATCCTGGCTCCGGAGGCGGGGCGCTTCAGCCTCAGTTCGCTGGCCGACTTCCTCAACCTGCCCAACGACAACGGGCGCGGACATCGCGCCCTGGGTGATGCCGAGTTGACTATCGAACTGTTCCTGGCCTTGCGCGAGCGGGCGCTGGCCCTGTCGCTGGCCCAACTGGAGGAGATCGTCGAGGCTGGGCAGCGTTTGGGCTGGCCGGAGACGCTTTTCTTCGAGGAGGCGCTGGCCGAGCGCGCGCGCGGCGCGTTCGAGAGCGGCGAACTGCGGATGCGCGGCCGTTTGCAGCGCCTCTACACCCCACCCAAAGTTGAAGGGTCGACGTTGGTGCCGGAGGAGAACCCCGCGCCGCTGGACGTGCCGTCATTGACCTCGCTGTTGCAGCCGGGCGGCCGGTTCGAGCGGGCTTTTCCCGGCTTCGAACACCGACCCCAGCAGGTGGAGATGCTGGAAACGGTCATCACCGCCTTCAACGAGGGGCGACATGTGTTGGTGGAGGCGGGCACGGGCACGGGCAAGAGTCTGGGCTATCTGTTGCCGGCTGCCTTCTGGGCCACTGCCAATGGCCGCCGCGTTGTTATCTCCACCAACACCATCAACCTGCAAGACCAACTGATCGCCAAGGACATCCCCGCGCTGCAAGAGACGCTGCATCTCGACTTGAGGGCGGCCATCCGCAAGGGGCGCAGCAACTATATTTGTACGCGCCTGTTCCAGCAGATGCGCCGCAGCGGCCCCGGCAACGCCGATGAGATGGCCCTCTACGCCCGCATCCTGCAATGGCTGCCCCACTCGACCACCGGCGACGTGGGCGAGATCGCCCTACGCACGCCGGGGGAGCGGCTGGCCTGGTCGAAGATCAACGGCGAGAATCCGACCTGCACCGCCGACCAGTGCGCGGCCGAGAACTGCCCCCTCCACATCGCCCGTCGCCGGGCTGAGCTGGCCCATCTGGTCATCGTCAATCACTCGTTGCTGCTGGCCGACCTGCGCTCCGAAGGCTTGATTCTGCCGGACTATAGCGACCTGATTATCGACGAGGCTCACCATCTGGAAAGCGCCGTCACCGATGGCCTGAGCTTCCGGGCCGACCGCCGCTCGCTGGAGGCGATCCTGGAGGAAGTGACGCGGCCGCGGGCCGGACTAGTGGCCAACGCCCAGCAACGCATCGCCGCTGTGGCCCCCCAGGAGGTGAGCCTGAGTGTCGATGGGCTGGCCGAGCGGATGCGCGCCGACGCGCAGATCGCCATGCTGCGCACGGAGGAGTTCTTCGCGACGCTAGACTTCTTCTTGCGCGGCCAGGAGCGCGAGCGCAGCCAGTTCGCGGCCCAGATGCGCCTGACGCCGGCCGTTCGCAGCCAGCCTGACTACCACCTGATCGAAGAGGGTTGGGAAGACCTGAGCAAGCTCTATACGGTCATCGTCAAGGGCTTCCAGAAACTGATTCAGGTCGTGGCCGACTTGTCCCACACGACGCAAATCGAAGGCGTAGACGAACTGCGCGCGGCGTTGATCAGCAACGGCCAACTGCTGGCCCAGGCGGTTGCCAACGTGGATGCGCTGTTCCTGAAGCCCGACGCGGCGATGATTTATTGGGTGGAACAGTTCCGGGATTCGATCTCGCTTCACGCCGCGCCGCTCCACGTCGGCCCGCTGGTGGAGGCCCACATCTTCCAAAATAAGGAAACGGTGGTGCTGACGTCGGCGACGCTGCGAACGGCCGGCTATGGCCGCGCCGAATCGACCTTCGACTATGTGCGCGACCGCCTGCACGCCCACGACGCCGATGAGCTGGCCGTCGGCTCGCCCTTCGATTACAAGAACTCGACCCTGCTCTATCTGTTGACTGACATTCCCGAACCGAACCAGCCCGGCTACCAACGAATGCTGGAGCAGGCGATCATAGACACGGCGGTCACGCTGGGGGGGCGCACGCTCGTCCTGTTCACGGCCAACAATCATCTGAGCCAGACGGCGACGGCTATTGAGGCCAAGCTGGCGACGCACAAGATCGCCACGTTGGCCCAAACGGGGGGCATGTCGCGGCAGCAGCTATTGGAACAGTTCCGGCGCGAGGGGACGCGGGCGGTGCTGCTGGGCACGCGGTCGTTCTGGGAGGGGGTGGATATCCCCGGCCCGGCGCTGACGGCCCTGATTATCGCCAAGCTGCCGTTCGACGTACCCAGCGACCCTATTTTCGCCGCCCGCTCGGAGACCTATGAGAGTCCATTCTTCGAATATTCGATCCCGGAGGCGGTGCTGCGCTTCCGGCAGGGGTTCGGCCGGCTTATCCGGCGGGGCAGCGACGAGGGGATCGTCCTGGTGCTGGACAAGCGCGTCATCACCAAGCGTTACGGCCAGATGTTTTTGGAGGCGCTGCCGGACTGCACCATCATTCGCCAGCGCTCGGACCGTATCGAGGAGCTGATCGGCCGCTGGCTGGCCCGCGACCGCACGAAACGATTGTAGGATGTGGGGGAGGGCAAGCCATTAAACTAAACACGGATTTAACGGATTGAATGATCTCAATCCGTTAAATCCGTGTTATCCGCGTCAAATCCGTGTTTAATGCTTATGGCCCTATGGGCAAGCGATTATTGCCCCGGTAAGGTGCCGACGACGTTGAACGTATTCAGGATATGGTCGAGCGCGTCCAGATCGGCGTCAGAGACGACCTGCACCTGAACGAGGACGGAGTAGTTTTGGGCCGCCGGTTCGGCCGCCAGCACGATGATCACGCTACCGGCATCACTGCAGTTCGAATACATGTCGTAATGGCCGGTATAAACCGGGTCCGAATAATCGGAGCGGCCGTCATAGGTGCAGTCGGACGAGTAATCGACCAGGTCAAGCAGATCACTCATGGCCGTATCGCCAAAGTAGGCCCCAGCCAGAATCTGCATGCCGGGCGTCGAGTAGGTGGTGTTGTATCCTTCGATGCTGGGGGAAGCATAGAGGGAACTGCCGAGAACCGTCCCGTCGTCGCCGATCCAGTTGGTGCCGTCGACGTCGGCCCACTCGGCCGGCACTTCGACATAGATCGCCTGGGAATCGTCGTAGATGCCGACGTAATTCTGGTACGTTGTGGCGGTGTCGCCGCTGCCGGCCGCAGCCTCTTCGTCCACTTCAACCGCCTGGGCAAAGGAGAAAGACTGCTCCAGCTCAGGGCCGTTCAGTTGCCCCTCGAGCACTTCCTGCGTCGCGAAGCGCAACACTTCGATGTTCATCGGGTCGGTGGCGTTGCGGCTGCGCAGGATGTCGCAATAGTCGGCCATGGTGCCGTCGGTCGACAGGACGAGGCCCTCCAGCTTGGTGACGATATCGCCCGCTTCGACGCCCACTTTGTCGGCCGGGGAACCGGATTTCACGGAGGACACCCAGATGCCCGTGTCGCCTTGTTCGGTGACGACTGCTTCGCCGTTGATGCCGATAGAATCAAGATCGGTGCCGGCGCGCAATTGCTCCACAACCCGGCGCGCATCGCTAGCGCTGATGGCGAAATACTGGTTGGAGCTGGACGAGCCGGCGTAGTTGACACCGACGACTTTACCGTCGGTCGATACCAGCGGCCCGCCGGAGTTGCCGGGGTTGATGGTCGCGTCATGCTCCAGAACGTTGTTGACCGAGGCCCAGCTCGTCTCGCCGCCGGCTTGCGCCTTGGAGATGACGCCGCGGGTCAGGGTCGGTTCGGGATCGCCCAGCGGAAAGCCCAAGGCATAGACTTCGGTGCCCAGGTTGACCGGCGTGGTGTTCCAGTCCAGGAAAGGATAGCCGTCTCCTTCGATGTCGATGACGGCCAGGTCGTTGCACTCCGACACGCCCAGAATCTTGGCGTTCATCGGCTGATCATAGCCCTGCACAAAGACCTGCATGAAGGCCGCGCCGGTGACCACGTGATTGTTGGTGACGGCGATGCCCGATGGGTCGATGATGAAGCCGGAGCCGCGACCGGCCGAGTTCAGCTGCATACCGAACTCAGGATCGATAAAGCTGCCCTGCGCTTCGATCTGGACGGTGGCGTTGATGGCGTCCTGGAAGCTGGTGGCCGCTGTCGGGCCGGACGGCGTGGGCTCTTCGGTGGGGGCCGGTGCCTGGGTAGGCTGCTCAACTGTTTCTGTGGCGGCGGCCGTGGCCACAGGCTCGATAGTGACTTGAGCCTGCTCTTCCTCTCCGCCTCCACAGCCGGTCACTATGCCCACCAATAAAATCGCTAACAATAAAATAGTTAAACCATGCTTCTTCATTCCTGACCTCCAATTGAGTTGTAGCGAAGCCTCCAAATTGCGATGTCGATGACCTTTTGTCGCATTTCCGCGGCATTATAACCGATATAGTAGCTTAACAACAGTTAAGCAATTAACAGAAATTGGTAACTGGCTACACCATTTCGTCGTCTAAACTGTAGGTTGAGTGATGGATGTCGCAATGCGTCAAAATAACTAACTTTTACGCCCTAAACCTATTGACTTTTGTCAGTCGCTTATGCTAGACTGCATTTTTGATCTACTGAGGAAGAGGAAAAAAGGTGTGCGGGGCGACAGCCAACCCTCTCACCGAAGCTGAGACAGATTATTTTTCTTTATACCGTCGCCGCGATGGGCGGCGCTCAGCTTTGTCACCTGGTCCGGCGGGAAGCAATCATCCATTCACCGCCGCATTGACGTACCCAGCAGACAGACTCAGGGTAGCACCGAGGTATTATCTTACGATGACTGATTTGAACGATCCATTGTCCGATGAGATGGAAATCCTCAATGCGCTTCTGAACGAAGGCATCGAGCAACGTTATTTGACGTATGATCAGATTCTGGAAGCCCTTCCGGAAATCGAGAACAACGTCACGTTGCTGGAGACGTTGCTTGAGGAAGCCCAATCGCTCGGACTGGCGATTTATGAGAACGAGGAAGATATTGTGACCACAGCACTGAGCGCTTCCAGCGACGAAATTGATGAGGAAGAAATCGTCGAAATCATCAAAGAGGAAACGCTGCCCAAGCCGGAACGCGTGGTCCGTTCGGCGCGGGTGCGCTCCCACGACGCGCCGCTGTTCGATCTGAGCAACGTGCCGATCGATGATTCCGTCGGTCTCTATTTTCGCGAAATGGGCCAGCAGGGCTTGCTCTCGGCCGACGAGGAAGTGCATTTGGCGATGGAAATCGAGACCGGTCGCGCCGCCGTCGAGCGACTGGAGTCTGGCGAGGTGACCGACCTGGACGAGAAAGATCTGCTGGATCGCCAGCGCGAGATCGGCGACGCGGCCCGCGCGCACCTGATTCGGGCCAACACGCGCCTGGTCGTCAGCATCGCCAAGAAATATCGCGGCCGCGGTCTCCAATTCCTGGACCTGATTCAGGAAGGCAACGTCGGCCTGATGAAGGCCGTCGAGAAATATGATTACCGGCGCGGCAACCGCTTCAGCACCTACGCCACGTGGTGGATCCGGCAGGCGGTGACGCGCGCGCTGGCTAACCACGGCCGCACCATCCGCATCCCGGCCCACCTGGGCGGGCGGATCAGCAAGCTCTATCAGGTCGCTCAGGAGCTGGAGCAGGAATATGGCCGCCAGCCGACGGCCGAAGAGATCGCCGAGAACATGGAGCTGCCCGCTGACCGCGTGCGCTGGATGTTGCGCACCAGCCGCCAGCCGGTACACCTGGAGCGGCCGGTCGGCGATGAGTCCGACGCCGAGCTGGGCGACTTTATCGAAGATATCGAGGCTCCCGCGCCGGCCGAGTCGGTGGCCCAGACGATGTTGACCGAAGAGATCGGCGACATCCTCGACCAGCTGACGCCGCGCGAGGCCCGTATCCTGCGCCTACGCTACGGTTTGCAGGATGGCGAGTCGCGCACGCTGAAAGAGGTCGGCGAGATGTTCGGCCTGTCGCGCGAGCGCATCCGGCAACTGGAGAAGGAAGCGTTGCGCAAGCTGCGCCATCCCAACTTCGCCGGGCACTTGCGCCAATATCTGAACTAGCCGTTCGGCCGTCGGCCGGAACAAACAGAACAGCGCCCTTCTGGAGACAGAGGGGCGCTTTTAAGTTCGGCAGACGAAGGCCAGATCACCCGGATGGATATGCCGGCGCGGGTCCATGCCGATGCTCATGTCGACGGCTTCGGCCCGGTCAAAGGCGTCGCGCATCTTTTCCAGCACGTCCAGCCCGTAGTGGCGCAGATGGCCGTTGGCATCCGGTTGGTCGAATGTGCGTGTGATTGGCTGATCGTAATCGCCGGGGATGGTGAATACGGCCACGCCGCCGGGCTGCAGCACCCGGGCGCATTCGCGCAGCGCGGCGCGGTCGTCGGGGATGTGCTCCAGCACGTGATTACAGAAGAGGGCGGCATAACCGGCATCGGCAAAGGTCAGGCGCTGAATATCTTCGCCGGGGAAATCCACGTCAGGTCGCAAGTAGTCGGTCGTGTGGACCGGGCCGGAGGAATTGGCGATGATATGGGCCATCAGCGCCGGCTCCGGCGCAAAAACGAGTACGGGCCCGGCCGGCACACCCGACAGCAGGGTCGGTATCAACGACGCCAGCCCGCGATGGCGCGACCGCGAGTCGCAGCGTGGACAGCGCGAGTGATGTTGCACGGCGCGCCAATTGCTTAAAGACACAAAGCCGGGGCCGCGCCAGCCGCAGCACGGGCAATGGGCACCGTCGGCCGCGGCGCGCACGCGGAAAGTCCAGACGTTGGCCGCCGCGCTTCGCGCGCGGTTCAAGCCGGTACGGACTTCACCCTGCCCGACGAGTTGGCTGATGCGTCGCAGTTCGCCGGTGATCGGCGGCATCCCGAATGGCAGGTGGGAGGTGTCCGGCTGTGGGGCGGTGGGGGAATATTTCGTGATCATGTTGCTGCTTGACCTTCCGGTGGAAATTGTTTAGCCTGAGCATGTACGGCTATGCCCATTATTATAGGGGTCTGGATCTTCTTGTCAGCCTCCAGGGTCCTTAATTTTACGAAAACTTCACCACGGTTTCACAAACCGTTCATTCATTAAACGGGTGGTTGTGGTAACTTGTATGCGGGGACACGACATCGAATCTATTCCCGCCCGATTTTGGTGAGCGTCGCCGTCGATTTTCGAGCATGTGAAGTACAACAAACAATCTGGAGAAAATGAAGTCTGAACCGATTGTCATCGAGCCGGTACGCGGCTGGCAGGTCATAGATTGGCGAGAGCTGCGCGACTATCGCGATCTGTTCCGTTTCCTGGTCGACCGCGATATCAAGGTGCTCTATAAGCAAACCGTGCTGGGCTTCGGCTGGGCCATTCTTCGGCCGGTGCTGAGCATGGTCATCTTCACCGTCATCTTCGGCAATCTGGCCCGCGTGGACAGCGACGGCGTGCCCTACGCCATTTTCAGTTACGTGGCCCTCGTGCCCTGGCTCTACTTCTCCTCAGCGTTATCGGCCTCGGCGCTCAGCCTGGTCAATAATACCGAGATGCTGACCAAGATCTATTTCCCGCGCCTGATCTTTCCGATGACGTCAGTCGTCTCCAAGCTGGTCGATTTTGCCGTCTCGTTTGTCATCGTCTTCGTGCTGATGGCCTGGTTTCGTATCCTGCCCACGACGCGCATCCTCTATGTGCCTTTGCTCGTGCTGTTGATGATGCTGTCGGCGGCCGGCATGGGACTGTGGTTCGCGGCCTTGTCGGTGCAATATCGTGACGTCAAACACGCGATGCCTTTCCTGACGCAGATATTGATGTATGCCGCGCCGGTCGTCTGGTCGGGCACGCTCATCGCCGAGCGATTCGGCGCGCGGGGTCGTTTCCTGTTCGCTCTCTATCCGATGGTCGGCGTCATTGAGGGCTTCCGGTCGGCACTGCTGGATACCGGCCCCATGCCTTGGGACATGATCGCCGTGGGGACAGCCTCGGCGCTGATCATCTTTGTCACCGGACTGTATTATTTTCGGCGCATGGAGGCCACCTTTGCCGACGTGGCCTAGGGCAACGCGGCTCAAGCGTTTGACGGCCGGGGACAGATAATCGTCATGAACATGCGTAGTAACGGACACCCGCCGGAACCGGCCATCATCGTCGAGTCGCTCGGCAAGCAATACCATATCGGTCTGAAAGAGGAGCGCCACGATACGCTGCTCAAATCGGCCGGCGCCTGGTTGGCTTCGCCGCTCAGGAATTTCCAGCAGTTGCGCCGGCTGAGCGCCGTCGACGCCGCCGAGGCCGAAGACGTCATCTGGGCACTGCGTGACGTCTCCTTCACCATCAATCAGGGTGAAGTCGTCGGCATCATCGGCCGCAATGGAGCGGGCAAGAGCACGCTGCTCAAAATCCTGTCGCGTATCACGCCGCCGGCCGAGGGCCGAGTCATACTCAACGGCCGCGTCACCAGTCTGTTGGAGGTCGGCACGGGTTTCCACCCCGAGTTAACCGGCCGCGAAAACGTCTATCTCAACGGCACGATTCTGGGGATGCGCAAGGGTGAGGTGGATCGTCTGTTCGACGAGATCGTCGATTTCGCCGAGGTGGAGAAGTTCATCGACACACCCGTCAAACGCTATTCCAGCGGCATGCGCCTGCGGCTGGCGTTCGCCGTGTCCGCCCACCTGCAATCCGACATCCTGATGGTCGACGAGGTGCTGGCCGTGGGCGACGCGGCTTTTCAGGAAAAGTGCCTGAATAAGATGGAAGGCGTGGTGCAGGTCGGCCGCACCGTGCTGCTCGTCAGCCACAACATGCAGGTGATCCAGCGCCTGTGCCACCGCGCCCTGCTGCTGCAAAAGGGGCGGCTGGTGGCCGACGGCCCGCCGTCGGCTATCGTTGGGCGCTATCTGGGCGATGCCCTGGCCGCCACGGCGCTGGAGCCGGTGGAGTTGGAGCAGAAGATTCGCATGAACCGCCTGACCGTATCCCAGAACGACGCGCCGGCCGGCGAATTTCTGGACAGCGACCAGCCGTTCGAGGTCAACGTTCACTACGACGTGCTGGAGCCGATGCGCAACTTGTTGCTGGGCTTCAACGTGGTGGCGGGGGACGGCATCGCCCTATTCCGCACGTATGATATGTTGTCCTATGGTCTGGGCGAGCGTGCACCGGGGGCTTACGTGTCAGTGTTCCGGCTGCCCGGCGGGTTGCTCCCGGCGGGGCATTACTTCTTCGAGATCGTCGTCGGTATCCATCGCTTGCGCTGGCTCAGCAAGGGGGAGATACGACTGCGGCTAAACCTGGGCGGCGCGCGCCAGACCGACGTCGATTTTCCCGGCGTGATGTCGCCGGTGGGCGACTGGACCGTTTATCAAAACGGCGAGCGTGAGCATTAATTATGTCCGATCCCTATTGGCTTTCACACCGCAGATACGTCGCAGACGGGCGCATGCGTTGGCATGCCGAGCAAGCTGACGAGGCTTTCTGGGACGAGTACTGGCGCGAACGAGTGAACCCGGCCTATTTTCAAAAGGCGGCCGCCACCGACGTGCGGGCCGACGACATGGGCCGCGTTTTGCTGGCCGAGATGCCGGCACAGGGTCGCCATCTGGAGGCGGGCTGCGGCGCGGGCTACTGGGTGGCTGCGCTGCGAGCCGCCGGGCGCGACGTGGAAGGCATCGAGTACTCCCGCGATCTGGTCGCGCGCGTCAATGCCGTGTGTCCGGAGTTGCCGGTGCGCTATGGCGATGCGTTGGCAATCGACTGCCTCGACAACACCTATGCCTCTTATCTCTCCTTCGGTGTGGTGGAACACCGCCGGGAGGGGCCGGAACCGTTCCTGGCCGAGGCCTACCGAGTGCTGGTTCCCGGGGGCAAGGCGCTCATCACTGTGCCCCATCTGGGGCCGGTGCGAAAGCTACGCGCCCGTCTGGGGCGCTATGAGAGCGTGTCGCCGGCGACGCCGTTCTTCCAATATGGGTTCAATGCCGGTGAATTCGCTGGACTGGTGGCGCGAGCGGGCTTTGTCGTCGATTCGGCGCAGCCTCTGTATCTCCACCGCCTGATGGTGGAGGAAAACGCTGCCTATCGCTGGCTTTATGATCGGCGCTACGGCACGGTGTGGCGGCGGGCGTTATCCGGGGTGCTCGACGGCCGCGACGGCCACATGCTGATGGTCGTGGCCCATAAGCCCGTAGTCTGATGGAGAAAGCATCCACAAATTTCCTGGAGACGCACCGACGAAGTTTGTGACGATTCCAGACACTTGACCTAAAACAAGCAGAAGAGGCGAACGACCAATGTGTGGCATCAGTGGCGAACTGCAATTTTACGACGGCCCAGCCCGTGACGAGGGAACGATCGCCCATCTGAGCGATTTGATGGCCCGTCGCGGCCCGGATGACGCCGGGCTGTGGCGCGACGATGTGTGGGCCTGGCTCGCGTTCCGCCGTCTGGCGATCCTTGATTTGTCCCCCGCCGGCCGGCAACCGATGGTGACGCCCGACGGCCGCTATGCCCTTGTGTTCAACGGCGAGATCTATAACTTCGTCGAATTGCGCCGGGAACTGGAGCAGGTGGGCATCGGCTTTCGCTCCAGCGGCGACACAGAAGTCGTCCTGCAAGCGTTGGTGCGCTGGGGGCCGGCCGCGCTGGACCGTTTCAACGGCATGTTCGCTCTGGGTTTCTATGATCGGCGCGAGCGCAGCCTTCTGTTGGCCCGCGACCACGCCGGCATCAAGCCGCTGTACTACCTGCTGGGCGAGCGAGGTATCTTCTTCGCCTCGCAATATGATCAGATTTTGGCTCATCCGTGGCGCGACGGCCTGCCCGTGTCGTCCGACGGGTTAGGGCTTTACCTGCGGCTAGGCTACATCCCCGCGCCCTACGCCGTGCTGGAGCAAACCTACATGCTGGAGCCGGGGGCCTGGCTGCGCGTGAGCGGCGAGGGACGGGTCGAACGCGGTGTCTATTATGCGTTCCCCGCCCGAACGATGCCGGACCTGAGCGGCCGCGAGGCGTATGAAGCCGTCGACGAGGCTGTGGCCGCCGCCGTGCGCCGGCAAATGGTCAGCGATGTGCCGTTAGGGGCTTTTCTGTCTGGCGGCATCGATTCGCCGCTGGTGGTGGCCAAGATGCGCGCCGCCGCCGGCCGGCCGGTGCGCGCCTATACCATCGGCACGGCCGGCAGCCCGCTCGACGAGTCGGCCGACGCCGCCAGCTATGCCCGACAGTTGGGCGTCGACCACGTGCTGGAGCAATTTACGCCCGACGTCGCGCTCGACTGGCTGGACGACGTTGTGGCCGCCTGTGGCGAGCCGTTTGCCGACTTCTCGATCTTTCCCACGCTGCTCGTCTCGCAACTGGCGCGCCGCGACATGACCGTGATGCTCAGCGGCGATGGTGGCGACGAACTGTTCTGGGGCTACCCGGAGCGCTTCGGCTCGGTGCTCAGCGCCTCGGCCGATTTCCGTCGTTCCCACTGGCGGCGCAGCGCCCGCTGGGCCACGCGGCGCTTCACGGGTTGGGGCGACGGGCACCAGAATTTACGCTGGCCGACTATCGGTCATTGGTACCGGCAAAAGCACATGCGTATGTCCGAGGCATCGCTGGCTGGTCTGTTTTCCCCATTGCCGCCGTGGCCTCGCTCCTTCGACCTGTTTAACTATGACGGCTGGGAGGCGGACGAGACGGCCGACTGGCTGCGCTGGAATGAGTTCACGGGCCATCTGACGATGGTCTTGCTGAAGGTCGATCGCGCCGCCATGCATCAGTCGCTGGAGGTGCGCGTGCCACTGCTGGATCGCGAGGTGATCGCCGTGGCCGCGCGGGTTGACTGGCGCGCGTGCCTCGATCCGGCGACTAACACCGGCAAGCAACCGTTGCGCTGGGCCTTGTCGCGCCACGTTCCCCACCAGACCCAGGACAAACGCGGCTTCGCCGTACCCATGGCCGACTGGTTGCGCGGGCCGCTGGGCGAGGTATTCCGAGAGCAAGTCCTGTCGCGCCGGGAGTGGCTGGGTATGGGAGTCGATCAGACGGCGCTGGAGAAGATGTGGGCCGAGCACCAGAGCGGGCGCGCCGACCTGAGCCGCAGCTTGTGGACGTTGCTGAGTCTGGCCCTATGGGATGATTATCACTTCCAGCCGGCGGCCCGGACGCCGGCCGCCCAGGCGCTTTGAGCGTTCAAAGATGTCGATTATTGGTAGCCACACGCTTCGGCACCGCCAGATAACGAGCGCTGCCTCTTGAGGACGCAACCGAAGCTGCTCACTACGAACTTGGGAATGATCTCGTAACGGTTTGTTGATTTAGTGTGTAATTTGTAGCAAGTGATGGAGCAATCGATGAACAGAGTGGAATTTCCGCAGGTAAACAAAGAGTGGGCCGCTGTGGCCCGCTCGATCAACCATAACTTACGCCCCACCGTGCGCGTCACTTTGTGTGACGTGACGTTTACGCTACGAGCCGAAGCCCGCCCGGCCGGCAGCGACCGAGATTACGCCATCCTGCGCCAACTGGCCCGGGGCAAGCAATGTATTTTCGACGTCGGCGCGAATGTCGGTCTGACTTCGCTGGTCATGGCCGGCCCGGCGCCGGCCGGCGCCGGGCCGGCCGAGGATGGCCGTATCATCGCCTTCGAGGCCTCGGAAGCGGCCTGCCGGCTCATCCGCGACAACGCGGCGCTCAACGGCCTGTCGGGACGGATCAGCGTCGTCAATGCGTTAGTTGCCGAGCGCTCCGGGCTGGCGCTCGATTTCTATGGCGATGCGGCCTCCGGCAGCGCATCAATCATCCCTGGGTATCTGGCCCACCATCATCCCTTGCGCAAGGTGACTCTGGCCCTGGATGATTTCGTCAACGACTTCGGCCTCGTGCCCGATCTGATCAAGATCGACGTGGAGGGCGCGGAGTTGCGGGTCGTCGCCGGACTGGTGGAGACCTTGCGCACGGCGCGTCCCCTGGCCTTCATCGAATTGCACAGTTGGGGCGATCTGACCGTCGATCACACGGCCGACGCGCTGCTGGAACAATTGCGGCCGCTGGATTATTGCCTGGTCTACCTGCGTACTAAGGAGATCGTGACTGATACGGCGGTGCTCGCCGGGCGCGGCCGCTGTCACGTGTTGGCTTGTCCGAACGAGTCGCCTTTCCTCGACACGCTTGCCCAGCTGGATACTGCCGGGCTTTAAGAGCGGCCGGTGTTCGGCTATTCTGTTTGTATAGGGTGTGAGATAAGCGAGAGACGATGAGTCGCAGCGAATACAGGCCCCTGGAGAAATCGCGGGCGGATGAGCTCCTCAAACTGGGGAGTGCGTCCGCCTCTGCACGCGTCACTCGCCTGACGATGGTGGCGCTGCTCCTGGGGCTGGTGGTCTTCGGTCTGCGGGCCCTGTCGTCGCGAAGCGTTGTAGATGATCTGGTGGTGAATCCGACGTTGTTGAAGTCGGCCATGCGGGCGGCGGCCGGCGCGCCCGTCGCTCCGGCGGCGGCAACCGAGGTTGTGGCCAGTCGTATCCCCGTGTCCGGGTTTCAGGCGCGAGCCATGAGCGAACTGGCCCGTAGCGCGGGCCAGTTGACCACGGCCGAGGCATGGCTGAATCAGGGGCTGGCCGACCCATCCTCCGGCTATCTGGCGCAGTTCGAATTATGCTTGCTTTACTGGAATCAGGGGCGGCAGGCCCGCGCGCGCGAGGCCTGCCGCGGCACACGGTCGTCGGCCGTGTACTGGCTGAACCGCGGCTATGTGGCCGATCAGGAAGGCGAGCGGACCGAGGCGCTGCTCGATTTCCAGATGGCCGCCTCGATCAACCCCGACCTGGTGGCGGCCTGGCAACAGTTGGGCCAGGCCTTGTTTGCCGCGCGTCGCTACGATGAGTCCATCCTGGCCCACGAGCGCGTGATGGCCCTGGACTCGACGCCGGAAGCCGGTGTTTTTCATTCGCTCAGTCTGGCGTATCTCGCCACCAACAATCCGACGATGGCCCGCGATGTTCTCAATCGCGGCCTGATGATTTACCCTGATGAGCGGGTTTACTATCTCGCGATGGCCGAGTCCTATCGGCAAGAGGGCGATCTGGATACGGTAGAGAGCTGGTACGTTCGTGCCTTGCAGCGTTGGCCCTACGATGCCCAGGTATGGGCCAAGCGAGCCGAAACGGCTGTCGCCGCCGGCCACCTGCGCGAGGCCGAGGAATACTTCCAGGAAGCAGTCACTATCCAGCCCGACGACGTGGGCTACTGGATGGGGCTGGCCGGGGCCGCCGTCGCTACCGAGCATAAGCGTCTGGCGACGGAAGCGTTCCAGGCGGCGATGGAATTGCGCCCCGAGGACGCGGGTATCTGGCTCCAGTCGGGGCGCTATCTGGCGGAGATCGGACAGACGAGCGAAGCCCGACCCATTCTTGAGCACGTTCTGGAGCTGGAGCCGGACAATCGCGATGCTATGTCGCAACTGGCTGGATTAATGGAGCCGTCGCCATAGCGAGGGCGTCGTCGGTGACGAGGCTGTCGACGAGCGCGTCCCATGAGCAACGCATGATGACTATCGAGCACCCAATGGCTACTTTGCCGTCCGACAAACCGCTGACCGCCGTCGAGCGGGCGGAGAGCGCGCCGGGCGTGACTGACGCTGTGGGCGACTGGCTGCTCACGTTCGCCGTCGAGTCGGGCCGACGGCCGTCGCGTTTGCCGGCCGCCCCTTGGTGCTCCGAACGCCGTGGCGAGAACTGGGAGCTGCAACACACGTACCCGGCCGACGGCTGGCGCGGGATGCCGCTGGCGCGTATCGCGACGCCGCGATGGTCGGCCTGGCTGGCGGGCGAACTGTATGGAACGCCGGACGCGCATGAGAGCGTGGGGGCAGTTCTCGACGGCCGCGCTCCGGCGACGGCGCTGAATGGTCACTTTCTGCTGCTGGCCCACGAAAAGGCGTCGGGCGAATGGCACGTCTGGACCAACCGCCACGCCACACTCCACGCCTATCTGGCGACGGACGGGGCGCGCACGGCGCTGGGCACCTATATGCCCGCCGTGGCCGCCGCCACCGGACGCACCGCGCCGGACTGGGAAGGGCTAACCAGCTTCTTCGGCTTCGGCTTCTTCGCCGCCGATCGCACGCATCTGGCCGGCGTACGCATCCTGCGCCCGGCGACCCACTACCGCTTCGACGGGCGCGGCCGCCTGTTATCTGAGGAACGCTATTGGCTCTGGCAGCACGCGCCGGACAGGGCGCGTTCCTACGATGAGACGGTGGACGAATTCGCGGCCCTCTTCTCGACGGTCATGGCCGACCTGCTGGCCGGCGGTCGTGTGGCCCTGCCTATCTCCGGCGGACTCGATTCCCGCTCTACCGTGGCCGCCGTAGTCGCGGGCAGCCCGATGGTCGAGCGCCTGTGGGCCTACTCTTACGGCTACGGCGACGACTCGGTGGAGACGCGCATCGCCGGCGCAGTGGCCGGCGCGCGCGGCTTGCCATTCGACAGGTTCACGGTGGGGCCTTATTTATTCGCGCGATTGCCGCGTATTCTGGCGGCGGTCGAGGGCTTCCAGGACGTAACCCAGGCGCGGCAGGCGGCGGTGACCGGGGAAATCGCCGACCACGCCGATTACCTGATCGCAGCCCATTGGGGCGACGTCCTGCTCGACGATATGGGCGTGGACACCCACATCCCGGAGGGCGGCCTGCCGGACTTGGCGATGAAGAAATTCCAAAAGACGGGCGGGCGCTGGCTGATCGATCATCTCGGCCGTCCGCAGTTGGCCGCCGAGCCCCACGATCTGCTGCGCGGGATGATGAGCGCCGAGCTGCAACGGGCCGGCGCGGCCGGCGATCCAGACTTCCACATCAAGATGCTCAAGACGGAGCAATGGAGTACGCGCTGGACGACTGCTTCCCTGCGCATGTTCCAGGCGGCGGCCTTCCCGCGCCTGCCGTTCTACGATGCGCGTCTGGTCGATTTCTTTTGCACTGTGCCCACAGCGTTCGTGCGCGGCCGGCGCCTGCAGCTCGACTATCTCAGACGCTATGCGCCCGATCTGGCCCGCGTGCCCTGGCAGGTGACCGGCCGCGACCTGTTCCACGACCGGGGCGACAGGCTCACTGACGTGGCTATGCGTGCCGTTCGCAAGGCCGGGCGGGCTGTCACCCGGCGGCCGGTCATCGAGCGTAATTGGGAAGTGCAGTTCGCCGGCGCGGCCGGCCGCGAGGGATTGACGCAGTGGCTGCTGCGCCCCGGCCTGTCGTTGCACGAGTTCGTGTCGCCACAGGCTGTCGCGGAGTTGCTGGAAGCATTCGCCCGCGATCCGTACACGGACAAGCGCGGCTACACCGTCTCCATGCTACTGACCTTCTCGGCCTGGCTGGAGCTGCTGGGGCCGGGGGGGGGCGGCGCATGACCGTGTCTGTGCCCTTTTCCGCCCCGCGGGTGCTGATCGCCGGCGTCAAGTGGCCGCCGGAGACGTTTCTGGCGCGCCTGATCCGCGGCTTGGCCGCGCGCAACATACGCGTGTCGGTCATGGTTGCCACGCGGCCCACGGGCGAATGGCGCCAACTGCCCAACGTTGATTTTCTGATGGCCCCGGGCTGGGACGGTTCTGTGGTGGGGCGGTTGGCGCGGGCCGGGAGTCAATTGGCCGCGGCATCCTGGCGCTCCTGGCCGGAGACACGACGCGCTGTGCATCTGGAGCGCGAGCGGGAATCCGCTATTTCCCTGAGCGAGCGTTTCTCCCGAATGCTGCCGTTCATTGGGCGCGAGTGGGACGTTATCTATTTTCCTTGGAATGCGACGGCCGTCTTTTATGACTCGTTGATGGACAAAGCGCCGTCGGTGATTAGCTGCCGGGGGGCGCAGATCAACGTGGGGCCGCATAACCCGCGCCGGACATGGCTGCGCGAGGGGCTGGAGCCGACATTCCACAAGGCGGCCGCCGTCCATTGCGTCTCGGCAGCCATTCGCGACGAAGCGGTGCAATACGGGCTGACTCCGGACAAGGCGGTGATTATCCGCCCGGCGGTCGATCCCGACGTGTTTCGCCCGGCCGACGCCAAGGACGAGGACGCCGGCCTGTTCCGGCTCATCACCACCGGGTCGATCATCTGGCGCAAGGGCTATGAGTACGCGCTCAGCGCCATTCGGCAACTGGTCGACCGGGGCGTGCCGGTACGTTTCGACATCATCGGCAACGGCCCCGAATATCAACGGCTGCTCTACACGATTCGCGATCTTGAGCTGGACGAATACGTCTTTCTCCACGGGCGATTGGCCCCGGCCGGCGTGGTGGCCCGGCTACAGGCGGCCGACGTCTTCCTACTGTCCAGCCTCAGCGAGGGTATCTCCAACGCCGTGCTGGAGGGGATGGCCTGTGGCCTGCCGGTGGTGACGACCGCCGTCGGCGGCATGGCTGAGGCGGTGGACGACGGCGTGGAAGGGTTCGTCGTGCCGTCGCGCGATCCGGCGGCTATGGCCGAGGCGCTGTCGGCCCTGTGGCTAGATACGGAGCTGCGCCACCGGATGGGCGCGGCCGGGCGCGTTCGTGTCCAGCGCGATTTTCGTCTGAGCGAGCAGGCCGACGCATTTGTCGAACTGTTCCGGAGGGTGGCCTGAGCGATGCGCCTCGTCCTGGTCGTCCCCCGTTTTCCGCGCCTGTCGGAGACGTTCATCGCCAACAAGTTTGTCGGCCTGGTCGATGACGGGTGGGATGTCCACGTTGTTTGCCAGGAATCGGCCGTGGCGGATTGGGACAAGTTGCCGTCGTTGGCCGGTCGTTTGGCATTGCGCCGGCGCGTTCATGCACAGTGGCAGCATGAGCCGCACTGGGTTGTGATTTTGCTGTGGTTGCCCGTATTTCTGCTGACGTTGCTGCGCGCTCCGGGGGCGACCGTTCGCTATTGGCGCGTTGTCGGGCCGGAGTTCGGCGCGGCGACGTTGAAGCAGTTTTACATGGATGCGGCGATCATCGCCCTGCAACCGGCGATCCTTCATTATGAGTTCGGCGCATTGGCAGTGGACAAGTTATATTTGAAACGGGCCCTCGGCTGCCGTCTCAGTGTGAGCTTTCGCGGCTATGACCTCAACTACGTTGGCCTCGATGATCCCGACTATTACGGTCAGTTGTGGGCCACCGTCGACGCGATCCATTTGCTGGGCCACGATCTCCGGCGGCGCGCCCTGCGGCGCGGCTGCCCGCCCGACAAGCCTTACGCGCTCATTCCGCCGGCCATCGACGTGGGCTTTTTCGCCCCGGCCGACGGCGCGCGGCAACCGGCGACCATCGGCCCCGATCGGCCGCTGCGTATCCTCAGCGTCGGCCGTCTGGAGTGGAAAAAAGGGTACGAGTATGCTCTGAGCGCCGTTCGGCTGTTGGGCGAGCGCGGCGTGCCGTTCGAGTATCACATCGTGGGTGATGGTTCCTTTCTGGAGTCCTTGGCGTTTGCTCGCTATGAATTGGGACTGGAAGACCGGGTGACATTCCGGGGCGCGCAGCCGCATCCGGCCGTTCTGGAACGGATGAAATGGGCCGACGTATTCCTGCATCCCGCGGTATCGGAGGGCTTTTGTAACGCGGTGATCGAGGCGCAGGCGATGCGCCTGCCCGTGGTTGCCGCCGATGCCGACGGCCTGGCGGAGAACGTGGCCGACGGCGAGACCGGTTTCGTCGTGGCCCGGCGCGATGCGGCGGCGCTGGCCGACAAGTTGGCGCTGCTGGCCGGTGACCCGGCGCTGCGCCGCCGGATAGGCGCGGCCGGGCGAGCGCGGGTAGAGAACTGCTTCTCCTTGCCACAGCAGATCGCCGCGTTCGATCGTTTCTATCGGGAGGGGGTGACCGGCCATGCGCATTGACCTGATCTGGATCGCCACCGACCCGATCTCGTCGCCTGACTGGACACTGGGCCGGATGCAGACGACCGGGCCGTCGCCGGCCGCGGTGGCCGCGGCGGTCAAGCGGCTTGAGCCGGGCGCGGAAGCCGTCCTCTTCTGGGATGCCATGTGGGGCGCGCCGGATGAAAGCGCGATTTTGGCCGCGGCCCGGCTGCCCGGCGACGTGCGCCACGCAGGGTTGTCTTTGGGCCTGGGCGGGCTGCCGCGGATGATCGATTTCGTCGATCCGGTGTGGCGCTTCAACCGCGACCCTGAGCCGGAGATCGACGCGACGTCGTGGCGTTTGTCGCTGCGCGCCTGTCTGGTTCGGGTGGCCGTGCTCCGGCAGCTGGGCGGCCCGGACCCGCATTTCGAGACATTGGCCGGGGCATCGCTGGAACTGGGGCATCGCTGGATCCGATGCGGCGCGTTAATGCGCCACGATGCCGGCCTGCTGCCGGCCCAACGGCCGGCCGCCGCGCCTCCTGATCTCCCCCTAAATGATGAAATTCGCTTCCTGCATCTGCGCTATGGTCGGGTTTGGACGGCCTGGGCCTGTTGGCGACGGCGCGGCGAAGGCCTGACCGAAATCATCCAGGCCTGGCGCCGGCGGCAACCGGCGGCCGTGGCCAGCGCTGCCGTTGGTTTCCACGAGCCGAACGACGCCGTCGACCAACCGGGCACGAGCGAGGCGCATCCGGCCGTTACGGTGCTGATCCCCACGCTCGACCGCTACCCGCATTTGTTCAATGTGCTGGATCAATTGCGCCGGCAGACCGCGCCGCCGCTGGAGATCGTGGTCGTCGACCAGAGCGAAGGGGACGGCCGCGACCCAGGCTGGCCGGAGCGCTTCGCCGATCTGCCGCTGCGCGTGCTGTGGCGCGACCAGGCCGGGCAATGCTCATCGCGCAACGCGGGACTGGCCGCGGCGCGCGGCGAGGCGGTGCTGTTTCTCGACGACGACGACGAGGTAGAGCCGGACCTTATCGCCCGTCATCTGGCCTTTCTGCGCCGGTTCGATGCCGATGCATCATGCGGGGTGGCCGAGGAGGCGGGCGCGGGCGCTTTGCCGTCCGAGTTCCGACTGATCCGCGACAGCGACGTCTTTCCGACCAACAATTCGTTGTTGAAGATTGCGGCGCTGGCACGGTCGGGCCTGTTCGATCTGGCCTATGAGAAGGGCGAGCGGGCCGACCACGATTTGGGGATGCGCCTCTATCTGTCCGGCGCTACACTGGTGCTCAATCCGGCGGCCTCGGTGATCCACCTGCACGCGCCGCGCGGCGGACTGCGCCAGCACAAGGCGCGCGTGATCACCCGGTCGTCCAGCCGGGCGTCGGTGTGGCATCGCCAATTTCTGGCGCCGACGGAGGCCTATCTGTGGGCGCGCTATTTCGATGCCGGCCAGGTGCGCGAGGCGTTGCTCATTCGCACGCTCGGCACGCTGCGCGGCCGTGGAGCCGGCTGGCGACGCTGGGCCCGAGCGGTGGTGATGCTGGCCTTGCTGCCCGACACGTGGCGGCAAAATAGCGGCCGGCTGGCCGCCGGCCGGGCGATGCTGGCCCGATTTCCGTCGATTCCCGACTACGAGCCGGGCGTGATCAAGGAACCATTGACGCTATGAGACTATCATCCTATTCGAAAAACCCTGTCCCAGACACGCCCACGGGTCTGACCGGCAACCCGGCTCGCGATCTGGCTAACTCGTTCAACGTGCGGGTGATCCTGTTCCTGATGCTTCACGTGCCGTTGGCGATGGGCATGGAGTTATCGCCGATGATCAGCACGGTTCATGGGCTTATCGCCGTGCTGATCGGATTGCGGGCCGCGCTGTTGGGGCGGGTGTCCCATGTCATGTACTCGGTGGCCTACATCGCCGCGGCCGAGGTGCTGTGGCGTATGTCACGCGCTTACCTGCTGTGGGAATATTCCAAGTACGCCATCGTGGCCATCATCTTTGTAGCGGTCATCGTCGAGTGGGGCCGCCGCGAAGGGCCGCGCCGCCTGCGTAGTAATTGGCCGTTGTTGCTGTTGGTGACGCTGGTGCCGGCGGCGGTGATGGCCATCCTATACTATAGCCCGGCCGAGGCGCGCGATACGCTTAGCTTTAATCTGTCCAGTTACGTGGCGTTGATCGCCCTGGCGCTGTATTTGTGGGATCGGCCGGTCAATCGCGAAACCAGTATGCGCATGTTCCTGTCTATCCTGGCGCCCACGGTCGGCATTACTTTCCTGGCGATCTACTATACGATCACCGATCTGGACAGCCTCGTCTTCCTGGGGGCGGCCAACTGGGTGACCAGCGGTAATTATGGCCCAAACCAGGTCTCTAACATGATGGGGCTTGGCGCTCTACTCGGGGCGATGCTGTTCATCATGATCCCCCGCGCCTGGTGGGCTCGGGCTTTTATCCTTATCCTGACCATCTTCATGCTGGCCCAGGGCGTCCTCACGTTTTCGCGCGGCGGTATCTACAGTTTTGTGTTGGCTGCGGCCGTTTTCGGGCTGCATCTGACGACCACCCCGCGGGCGCGGCGGCGCTTCCTGGCCTTGACGGTGTTGTTCGGGATCGTCCTTTTCGCTTTTGTCTATCCGTTTCTGGATCAATTTACCGGCGGCTCGTTATCCGATCGGTTTAGCAGCCTGGATACGACCGGCCGCCTGGAGGTGGCGACGGCCGACCTACAGGTGTTTATGGATAATCCGGTGTTGGGAGTGGGCATAGGACGCTCCCTCGAATACCATGCCACCATCAACGGCATACCGCTGGCGGCCCACACGGAGTACACCCGACTTTTGGCCGAACATGGTCTGTTCGGCATTCTGGCGATGATGATCCTGGTCTGGATGCTGGCGAAACGCTATGCGGCGAACCGGCCCGGTCTCGGTCGCGGCATGACGGCCGCTTTCGGCGTGTGGGCGATGTCGATCATGGGCCATAGCGCCATGCGTTTGGCCGTTGTCCCTCTGTTGATCGCTATGGCTCTGGTATCGTGGCGTTTGCAAGCGCGAGACAAGCACCAAGCGTCCGAAACCCTGCCATCTACCGTCCTCGAGCCGCAGCTGTTCCCCGACCAACGGTGATGGAGCGCTATGGTCATTGAGGCGACAACTCGGACAAACTCTACCCCGCGCGCGCTGCTGCTGAGCAGCGAGTTTCCGCCCGGCCCCGGCGGCATCGGCCAGCACGCCTTCCAATTGGCCCGCCATCTGACGCGCCTGGGATGGGAGCTGCATGTCCTGTCTCCCCAGCCATACGCCGCCGACGCCGACCGCGAGGCGTTCAATCGGCGGCAGCCTTTCGCCGTCACCCCGCTGCAGGATCGCGCCTCGGGTGCGGCCTGGTTTCCGTCGCGCCTGCGGATGATCCACGGAGTGATGCGCGCCCAGCGCCCGATGCTGCTTATCGCCACCGGCTACCGGGCGTTGCTAACGACCGCCGCGTTCGCCGCCGTCTGTCGCCTGCCCTGGGTGGCCGTCGGCCACGGCACCGAGTTCCTGGGCCGGTCGTCGTTGAATCGGCGACTGACCCGGCGCGCCCTGGAGAGCGCCACGGCCGTCATCGCCGTCAGCGACTATACCGCCGGGCTGATTCGCGCCGCCTCGCGCCCGCGTCGTCTGGTCGTCATCCCCAACGCCGCCGACGGCGAGCGTTTTCGCACCGGCCTGGACACGTCCGCCTTGCGCGAGCGCTGGGGCGTGGGTGACGGGCCGGTCATCCTGACGGTGGGGCATGTCAGCGAGCGTAAGGCGCAGGACGTGGTGATTCGCGCCCTGCCGCGCATCCTGGCCCGTCATCCGGACGCGACCTACGTCATGGCCGGGTTGCCGACCTTGCAGGCCGCGTATGAATCGCTGGCCGGTGAGTTGGGCGTGGCCGGGCGCGTGCGTTTCGCCGGTCTGGTGGCCGACGACGATCTGCCGGTCGCCTACAATCTGGCCGACGTTTTTGTTCTGGTCAGTCGCCGGACGGCCGCCGGCGATGTGGAAGGATACGGCATCGTGGTGCAGGAGGCGGCGCTGTGCGGCGCGCCGGCCGTCGTGAGCCGCGATTGCGGCCTGACGGAGGCCATTCGCGAGGGCGAAACTGGCCTCAGCGTGCCGCCCGACGACCCGGAGGCCACGGCGGCGGCCGTGCTGGCCCTACTCGATGATGGCGACCGCCGTCGGAAGATGGGTCGCCGGGCGTGCGAATGGGCGAAGGCGGCTACCTGGTCGGAGCGGATCGGCCAATATGATCAGGTGCTGCGTGGCGCTTTGCCGCCGCGCCGCGAGCCGGCCGGTTAACAATTGGGAGAAAGACTCTATGCGCTTGCTCATCATATCGCACACTCCCCACTATCATGCCGCCGAAGGCGTCGTTGGCTGGGGGCCGACCGTGCGCGAGCTGGATTATCTCGCGGCGCTGTTCGATCAGGTGACCCACGTCGCCGTCGGCTATCCCGGCCAACCGCCGGCGAGCGCGCTGCCCTATGCGGCCCCCAACCTGCGCGTCCGGCTGGTCGCTCCGACCGGCGGTGAATCCTGGCGAGACAAGCTGGGCATCCTGACTGCTTATCCGGCCTACGCGCGGGTGCTGCGCGAGGAGATAAGTCGGGCCGATGCCGTCCACGTGCGCTGCCCGGCCAACATTAGTCTGCTGGCTTTGCGACTCCTGGAGCGAGCGCCGGAGCCACGCTATCGCTGGGTAAAGTTCGCCGGTAACTGGCAGCCGGAGGGCCACGAGCCGTGGTCTTACCGCTGGCAACGACGCTGGCTGACCGAAAATCGCCATCGCGGCGTGGTCACGGTCAACGGCCGCTGGCCGGGCCAACCGGCGCACGTGCACACGTTTGACAACCCCTGCCTGACAGACGAAGAAATAGCCCAGGGCGGCGCCCTGGCGGCCGCCCGGCCACTGCATCCGCCGGCCGAACTGCTGTTTGTCGGCGAACTGAACGAGGGCAAGGGCGTCGGCCGTGTCCTGCGCGTGGCGCAACTCTTGCAGGCCCGTGGCGTCCCCTTCCGGCTACGCTTGTTGGGCGATGGCCCCGACCGGCCGCGCTACGAAGCCTGGGCGCATGACAAGGGGCTAAATGGGGTATCGTTCCTGGGCTGGGTGCCGCGGGCGGAGGTCGCCGGGTACTACGCGGCGGCCCATTTCATCCTGTTGCCGTCTCGCTCCGAAGGCTGGCCAAAGGTGCTGAGCGAGGCGATGGCCTATGGGGTCGTCCCGGTGGCGGCAGCTGTTTCCAGCATCCCGCAAATCCTGGGCGA
The DNA here is from genome assembly GCA_017983515.1 of Promineifilum sp. Lineage (GTDB taxonomy): Bacteria > Chloroflexota > Anaerolineae > Promineifilales > Promineifilaceae > Promineifilum. The sequence goes on from JAGOBF010000008.1 coordinate 94,869, forward strand.
GACGGGGGCCGGGGTGTCCTTGGCGGTGGACGATGTCGAGGGGATGGCCGAGGCTATCACCAGGTTTGTGGCCGATCCTGAGGCCTGGGCGGCGGCCGGGCGGGCAGGCGTGGCCGCGGCTCCTCGCTTCACGTATCGCGCCTATCAGGCGGCGGTGGCCGGTCTCTTTGCCGGGGCGTGGGGCATACAGTTGTCGTCGGCGGCCGATCCCGAACCGCTGCGCTCGGTCGTCGTCGCCAGCACACCAGAGGCGGGCGTGGTCGCGCCTTATTCGAGCAATGGCTATCACTAGCGCCGAAACTCCGCCCAGCGCGATAGTTGCCGGCCGGCCGCGCCTGGGTTTTGTCGGCCCGATGCTGGGCGTGAATCCGGGGTGGGTGACGTCGCAGGGGGAACTGCTGGCCGAGCTATTGACTGGTGCGGGTTATCAGGTGCAAATCACTTCGCATAGACTTCAGCGACTTCCGCGTCTAATGGATATCCTCGGCTCCCTTGTGGCCTGGCGCAACGAGATCGATGTGGTTATTCACCAGGTGTTCAGCGGCCCGGCCTTTGCCGTCACCGACGCGGCCAGCGCTCTTTGCCGGACGTTAGGTCTGCCGCAGGTATTCGCGCTGCACGGCGGCGCGTTGCCGGAGTTCGCCGCCGAACATGGCGGCTGGGTGCGACGCGTGCTGCGACGGGCCGAGGCCATCGTGACACCCTCGACCTATCTGGCCCAGACGTTCGCCGCCGACCCCGACCTGGTGGCGCGGATCCACACCATTCCCAACATCCTGGAGATCGAGAACTATTCCTATCGTCACCGGCCGTCGGTGGACCCACAATTGCTATGGATGCGCACGTTCCACGAGATATACCATCCACAGATGGCCGTCGAGGTACTGGCCGAACTGCGACAAACTCATCCGGAGGCGACGCTGACGATGGCCGGGCAGGAGAAGGGGCTGCACGCCACCGTTCAGACGTTGGCGCAGCAGCGTGGCCTGTCGGCCGCCGTTCGTTTCCCCGGCTTTCTGGGGCCACAGGACAAGGCGCGCGAATTCGCCGGCCACGATATTTACCTGAACACCAACCACGTCGATAATATGCCCGTCAGCGTCCTGGAAGCATGCGCTTTCGGCTTGCCCGTGGTGGCGACGGCCGTCGGCGGTGTGCCCCATCTGTTGCGCGACGGTGAGACCGGGCTGCTGGTGCCGGACGGCGACGTGGCCGCGATGGCGGGAGCTGTACGTCGCTTGTTGGATGAGCCGGAACTGGCCGGTGCGCTCTCGGCCAACGGCCGCCGTTTGGCCGAGTCGTGTGCCTGGGAGCCGGTCAAAGCGCGCTGGGAAGCACTGTTTGCCGAGGTGATCCATGCCTGATTGGCTGAAGGTCTATCACAAGCTGCCCTATCCGGCCAAAGCGCTGGCCGCCGGGGCCCGCGGCCGCTATCTGAACCGCTGGCGCTACGGCCCGGAAACGGAGCCGTTGGTGGCCGAGTATCTGGCCCATGATCGCTGGAGCGCCGATCAGTGGCGGGCGTGGCGCGAGGAGCGACTGGCCTACGTCCTGCAGCGGGCGGCGGCCGACGTGCCTTATTACCGCGAGCAGTGGGCGCGCCGCCGGGCCGCGGGCGACCGCGCCTCGGTCGAGCTGCTGGAGAACTGGCCCATCCTGACCAAGGAGGCGCTGCGGGCGCAGCCCACGGCCTTCCTGGCCGGCGACTGTGACCCGAAGACCATGTTCTACGAGCACACCAGCGGTACGACCGGCAAGCCGCTGCACATCTGGTTGAGCCGAGCCACGGTGCGGGCGTGGTTCGCCTTGTTCGAGGCGCGGGCGCGGCGCTGGTATGGCGTCGACCGCCACGACCGCTGGGCCATCCTCGGCGGGCAACTCGTGGCCCCGGTGGAGCAGGAGCGGCCGCCGTTCTGGGTGCACAACGGCAGCCTCAACCAGTTATACCTGTCGGCCTATCATCTCGCGCCGCGGAACATCGCCGCCTATCTGGACGCCATGCGACGGTATGAGGTGCGTTACCTGCTGGGCTACCCGTCCGGCCTGCACCGGCTGGCGCAGGAGGTCATCGACGGCAACCTGGACGCTCCGCGGCTGCAAGTCGCCATCGGCAACGCCGAGCCGCTGCTCGACCACCAGCGCCGGGCCATCGCTGAGGCCTTCGGCTGCCCGGTGCGCGAGACCTACGGCATGGCCGAGATCGCCGCCGCGGCGAGCGATTGCGAACTGGGGCGGCTACACGTCTGGCCGGAGGCGGGCCACGTCGAGATTCTGGCCGACACGGCCGACGATGCCGTTCCGGCCGGCACGGCCGGTCGTCTGATCGCCACAGGACTGATGAACGCCGATATGCCGCTCATCCGTTACGAGACGGGTGACCGGGCGACGATCGACGACGAGGCGTGCGCCTGCGGCCGGTCGCTGCCCGTGCTGCGGGCCATCGAGGGGCGCGTCGACGACGTGGTCATCACCCGCGACGGCCGCCACATCGGCCGCCTCGACCCTGTCTTCAAGGCCGACCTGCCGATCCGCGAGGCGCAGATCATACAGGAGGATTGGGACGTGCTGCGCGTGCTCTACGTGCCGGCCGACGGCTACACGGCCGCGGACGGGCAAGCGCTCGTGCGGCGCATCCACGACCGCACCGGCGAGGACATGCGGGTAATTCTGGAGCCGGTGGCCGCCGTTCCGCGAACGGCCAACGGCAAATTCCGCGCGGTCATCTCGCGCGTCGGCCGGCGGCCGACGGAGCCGGTATCGCCTGCGGGGGGCACATCATGACCCGGCGACTCGAAATCTTCCTGGTGGCCGGCTTGTTCATCGTCGCCATGCTCGTGTCGGCCGTGTTCTGGGCCGTATTGCCGGCCGAATACCGCGAGAACCAGAGCACGGACTACGCGCTGGCCTACGAGCCGGTGGCGCGTAATATCGCCGCCGGGCGGGGGATCACGCTGGAGGGCGAGATCGCCACTCGCTATCCACCGGGGTTTTCCATCCTGCTAGCCGGGGTTTTTCGGCTGGGGGACGCGCTCAACGTGACCGACGAGACGATGCTCCTGGCCTTCCGCTTGTTGTGCGTCGGCCTGGCCGTGGTGTTGATCTATGGGCTGGGGCGATTACTCTGGTCACCGTGGGCGGCGCTGATCCCAGCGGCGGCCTGGATGACTTACCCCTTTTCATTGTGGCTGACCAAGCAGCCCAACAGCGAAGTCCCGTTTATCCCGGTGTTCTTCGCCGCGATGCTGGTGTTCTGGTGGGCCTTGTTGCGCGAGCGCGACGGGGCGCGAGCCGCAGCGCTCTATCTGGCGGCCGGTGTGCTGTCCGGGGCGGCCATGCTCATTCGTCCGGCGGCGCTGGGGCTAAGCGTCGTCCTGGCGCTGCTCGTGCTGCTGCTCGCGGCCCGGGCGACGTCGATGCGGACGCGCCTTCTCTATGGCACGCTGGTGATACTGGGCAGCATCCTGGCCGTGTTGCCCTGGGAAGCGGCCGTCTATGCCCAAACGAGCGAGATCGTCCCCCTGAGCAGCGGCGGGCCGGCCACCCTCTATGATGGCCTGACGTTTCTGGCGGTGCCCAAGGATTATCGCCGCGAGGTCGCCATTCCCGAAGACGTGGCCGACTTGATGTGGGCGATACACGAACGGCGGGCGGAGACGGCCACGACCGGCGGCGTGCTCACCGTTCTGGTCGAGGAAGCGCAAGCGACGCCGGCGGCCTTCGTCAAGCTGATGCTCATTAAGCTGGCGCGGAGCTGGTACGGCATCGACAGTCGCATGATGGAAGGGCCGACGGTGTTGATCCAGGCCGTTTACCTGCTGATGGCGGTGTGGGGAACACTTTATTGCTGGCGGCAAGGGGGCGCGGCGCAGCGCATGGTCGGCGGCAACTGGCTCATCGTACTCTACTTCTGGGCGATGACCTTCACCGTCATTCCGTTGCTGCGCTACATGACCCCGGTCATGGGGCTGCTGATGCTGCCGCTGCCCGGCTTCTACTATTCGCTGGCCGCATGGCGGCAGAAGCGGGTAGAGCGCCAGGTCGGGCCTGTTTCATCGGATTACTGAGTTCTCACAAGGCCTTCACGGGTTTTATACGTCCTAACGCCGGGTAGTTGCTACACTAGGAAAATGGATAACCTGCCCCTGGTGTCAGTCATAATGCCTGTGCGCAACGAGGTAGCCTATATATCACGCAGCCTGGGCGCCGTATTGGCCCAGGACTACCCGGCCGACTGTCTGGAAATCCTGGTCATCGACGGCCTGTCGACCGACGGAACGCGTGAGTTCGTCACCGCGGCTCAGGCGACTCATCCCGCCTTACGCCTGATCGATAATCCCCAGCACATTGTGCCGCCGGGACTCAATATCGGCATTGCCCAGGCGCGAGGCGAGATCATCGTGCGCGTGGACGGCCATTGCGAGATCGCGCCCGACTACGTGAGTCGTTGTGTCGAGCATCTCCTGAACGACGACATCGAGGCTGTCGGCGGGCCAATCGAGACGGTCGGCGAGACGGATGAGGCACAGGCTATCGCCTTGGCGATGAGTTCGTGGTTCGGCGTGGGCGGGTCGGCCTTTCGAACGGTCATGGATCGGCCGATGCTGGTGGAGACGGTGGCCTTTCCGGCGTACACGCGGCAGACGTTGGAGCGACTCGGCCCGTTCGACGAGGAGATGGTGCGCAACCAGGACGATGAATACAACTACCGCCTGCTCAAAAGCGGCGGCCGCATCCTTCTGTCGCCCGACATTCGGTCGCGCTATTACAGTCGCAGCAGCCTGCGTTCCCTATGGCGGCAGTATTATCAGTACGGCTTCTGGAAGGTGCGGGTCATGCAAAAGCACCCGCGACAGATGCGCCGGCGGCAGTTTATTCCCCCGGCTTTTGTGGCGGCGTTGGCCGCTTCCTCACTGTTTAGTATATTTTTCCGTCCATTTCGCGCCCTGCTGGCGATTATTCTGGTATTGTATACTACCGCTAACCTGGCCGCGTCCATCTCTCAGGGACGAGCCTACGGCCGGCAAAACGTCCCGCGGCTCCTGCTGATCCATCCCATCCTCCATCTGAGTTATGGGCTGGGTTTCCTGGCGGGGCTTAGGCATTTTGCCGGGCGTCCAGCGTAGCGGAATTGTGAAAATCGGCCTGATTGATGATCAGCGGCCGGCAGGAGTGAAAAGATGAGACGAGCAATCGAGACCGACATAGACCAGGGTATCACCCGCCGCCGCTTCTTGCAGGGGTCGGCGGCGCTTATGGGCGGACTGGCACTGCAGCGCACCCGGTCGACGAAAGCATTCCGGCTGGGCCCGGTGGGGCAGACCCCGGCGGCGGTCAACGTGATGGATGCGGCCTACGGGGCCAAAGGTGACGGCCGGAGCAACGATCGCGCTGCTTTCCAGGCGGCCATTGATGCGGCCATCGCCGCCCAACTACCGCTGTTGATCCCGCAGCCGCCCCAGTTTTATCACATCGCGCTCGACCCGAGCCATACCCGCCTGCTGGTGGATGGCGATCTGGCGGTAGTGGGCGAGGGACGCGCCACGACGACGTTGCGCTTTACCGTGCAAACCACGGCCGCCGGGCAGAACTATGCGGCTTTCTTTGTGGCTGGCGGCGTCAATTTCCAGATGGCCGATCTGCGTCTGGAGGAAGACCTGCACCAGCCTGTCGAGCAGTTCGAGTTCGCCGCCGTTTTCTTCGAATCATCGGCGTCTGACAGCGCCTGCCTGGTGGAGGGCGTCGACGTCGAGGGCTTCACCCATTGCCTCTATTCGCCCTCGTCCGGCACCGACAGCGCCGACGGCGAACTATTTCTGGCAGTGCGCGATTGCGATTTGCACCCGTGGTGGACGTTCTGCATCGCCTTCTGGACTGTTCCCGGCGGCCACAAACGGCTGCACATCTATGACAGCTTTCTCCACGACAACCAGAATGGTCACCTGGTGTACTGCCATCCCCATAACTCCGTCCACGTCGAAAATACCCGCTTCGACGGGGCCAGTTCGTGGGCCTTTCACTTTCAAGGGTCGGAAGTTGCCGGCGATCCGGAGTATCAACGGTTCGTCGGATGCTGGTTTGGGCCGCGCAACACACAAGGCCTCATCACCCAGGATCGGGCGACCGTCGCCACCCAGGTCGAGGTTCGAAACTGCATGTTCGAGGGCCAGCCGGCGATTCAGATACGCTCCGACGTGGTGATCGACGGCTGCTATTTCACGACAAGCAAGGACTCGGCCCGCACGACGACCCTGATTGGCGCCTACTCTAATGCGCCCTGGCGGGCGATGATTCGCAATTGCATTTTTGCGCCCAAGTCGAACGTGTTGCCCCAGGTCGATTTGCGCCTGGAAAACATCGACGTCACCCTGGAAAACTGCCAGTTCTATAATCAAGGTTCCGGCACGCTGCTCACGCTGGGATCGGGGGCGTTGAGCCGCTACGTTGTGCGCGACTGTGTCTTCTATAATCGGCCGGATAACGCCTCCCAGTCGGTCGCCATTGAGGTCGACAGTGGACAGACGCTGGTCGACAACTGCCGCTTTTTTGGCCGCTCCACCGGCGATCGCGGTGTCATCGTCCTTCTCAGTTCTGATTTGGGGCCGACGGACGATACCCTGCTGCAAGTCGATAATTCAATCTTCCAGAACGTTAGCGGCGGGACGTTATTCTTCGCCAATATGGTCACATCCAATAGCTGGAGCGGCAAGCTCAGCGGCGAAAATAATCGCATCGTCAATTTGCAGACCGGCAAGCCGCTGCTGATCGTCGAGCCGGCGTCTCCCGTTTTTGGGCGGTTCGCGCCTCTGGCCGAACCGGCGCCGACTTCCCTGCCGGCCGCGCCCACGATGGTGATATCGAGTAATTACGATACTTATGAGGTGTTGGGGACGGCCGACGTCTCAAACATTCATTGGTGGACGGAGGATGGCTTGTCTGATCCCCTCTTCAGCGGAGCGATCACCCTGACCGCCAGCGCACCGTTGGCCCTGGTGTCGGGCGGCAACATTCAATTGGCCGGGGGCGCGGCGCGGCGCGACCTGGCCGCCGGAGGCTCGGTCCGCCTGACCTATGACTCGGCGCAGGGTCTGTGGAGTGAGGGCTAGTGGGCGATCTGGAGCGGGGAGATGAGACAAGGCGCGTGCGCGCGGTCTATGCCGGGCGCGCCGAACGACTGGCCGGGGCGGGTGTCTATTCCCCGGTCAATGACGCTTATCTGTTTGCCATCCAGAGCCGCCAGCGCGCGCTGCTGCGCGCCCTGAGGCGCGAGGGGTTGTGGCCGCTGGGCGACAAGGACATTCTGGAGGTTGGTTGCGGCAACGGCGGCGTCCTGCTGGAGTGGCTCGGCTACGAGGCCGACCCGCAGCGCTTACACGGCACGGACCTGTTGGCTGAGCGGGCCGGCGTGGCCCACGAGCGTCTGCCCCATTTGCCGATCACCGCCGCTTCGGGCACAGCGCTGCCCTATCCTGACCAGTCTTTCGACCTCGTCCTACAATTCACGGTGTTTTCATCGATTTTGGATCGGGCCATCTGCTATACTGTCGCCAACGAGATCATTCGAGTGTTACGACCTGGCGGCGCGATTCTGTGGTACGACTTTTGGATCAACCCGCTTAACAAGCAAACAAGAGGCATCAGGCCGAGGGAAGTCCGGGACTATTTTGCAGACTGCGCGATTACGTTTGACCGCATCACCCTGGCCCCACCCCTGGCGCGCAAAGTCGTGCCCTTATCATGGACGGGAGCACTGGTTCTCGAAAGACTAAAAATTCTGAACACACATTATCTGGCAACCGTACGAATTCCCGAGTAGGTCATGAACGAAAGCGTCGCACCCCACCAGCCTAAAACTGACATCAAACTCCAGGATGGATTATCCGACCTGTGGAGGACGGTGGATGGCGTCGCTCGGCGGTCGCTCGATATTCTTATTTCGGCGCTGGGCATGCTCATGCTGTGGCCGATCATCCTGTTTCTGGCTTTGCTGATCAAGCGGGATTCCCCCGGCCCGGTTTTCTACTGGGGCGCACGCGTGGGGCAGCGCGGCCGGCCATTCCGCATCCTCAAGTTTCGCACCATGTATGAGGACACCGCCAGCTATGACGGCCCCAAGGTTACCGGTACGGGCGACCCGCGTATCACGTCGCTGGGCCAATGGCTGCGCGACACGAAGATCAACGAGTTGCCGCAGTTATGGAACGTCCTGAAGGGCGATATGAGTCTGGTGGGGCCGCGTCCCGAAGACCACGACTTCGTGGCCCATTGGCCGGCCGAGATTCGCGATACCTTACTGGCCGTGCGGCCGGGCATCACCAGCCCCGCCTCTGTGCTCTATCGCGACGAGGAGAATATGTTGCAGGCCGGCAACGTGGTCGATCAATACCTGAAGAGCATCCTCCCCAGCAAGCTGCGTCTCGACGTGCTGTACGTCAATCACCGGTCGTTCCTGACCGACCTCGACGTGATGTTCTGGACGCTGCTGGCCCTGTTGCCGCAGCTGAAGACGCGCCGCGTGCCGGAACACTTGCTGTTCTGGGGGCCGCTGGCGCGGTTCATCAGCCGCTATTTCTCGTGGTTCGTGCTCGACAGTCTGATGGCTTTCGTGACCGTGGCGTTCACGGGGCTGCTGTGGCGCAGCAATGGCCCGCTGGAACTGGGCTGGGGCATCGCCATGGGCGTGGCCCTGACCATCGCCTTTATCTTCAGTATGGTCAATGCGCTGCTGGGCATCGGCCGCGTCGTCTGGTCGCGGGCCGATTTTAACGACGCCTTTGCGCTGGCCGTCTCGTCGGGGCTGACGACCCTGATCCTGCTGATGGTCAATCTGATCTGGCAGCCGCGGGCCATCGCTGTGCCCTACATCGGCTATCGCCTGTTGCCGTCGGGCCTGATCATGGTCAGCGGCGTGCTGGCCTTCGCCGGGTTCGCTCTGTTACGCTATCGCATGCGCATCATCACCGGGCTGTCGGAGCACTGGATTACGCTGCGCGGCGGGGCAACCACATTGGGCGAGCGGGTGCTGATCGTCGGCGCGGGCGAAGTCGGCAACCTGGCCAGCTACCTGCTGCGCAAGGCGGAGTTGGGGCAGGCCTATACGATCGTCGGCATGGTCGATGACGCGCCGCGCAAACAGGGTACGCGCATCAGCGGCATTCAGGTCCTGGGCCGGACGGAAGAGATTCCCGAACTCGTCAGCCTCCACGACGTAGGGCTGATCATCTACGCCATCGAGAAAATCCGACAGCCGCAGCGGGATCGCATCCTGCAACTGTGTCGCACGACTGGGGTGCAGACGGTTGTCCTGCCTGACGTGCTGGAGACGTTTCGAAGCCAATTGGTCTTAGAACCCGAAATGCCGGCGTCGGAGTCGACCGGTTCGGCAAACGTCGGGGGCGCGCCGCGCCTCGAGAACTGGTTAGTGGAAGTCGAGAGCCTGATGCAAGCGGAAGCCTGGGACGCAGCCCACGCGCGAATCCGGGCCATGCAGCAACAGGTCGTCATGCGGAATCAGGCGCATCATCCCTGAACGTGCCGGTGACGGGGCCGGGCAACCGGCTCCGGGTGACGGGCAGTCGCCCGCACCCAAATGATCGGGCAAGAAATATTAGGAGTAAATCAACCGAGATGAGTGAATGGACCGGCAAGCGCGCTCTGGTGACGGGCGCGGGTGGCTTCATCGGCAGTCAATTGACCGAATCACTGGTGCGCGATGGCGTCGGCGTGCGTGCTTTTGTGCGCTATACGTCGCGCGGTGATGCGGGATTGCTGGGCCAGCTGCCGCGCGAGATCCTCGACGAGGTGGAAATCGTCGCCGGAGACCTGCGCGATACGGGGGCGATTGACAGCGCGGTGGCGGGCGTCGACGTCGTCTATCATCTGGGGGCGATCATCTCCATCCCCTATTCCTACAAACACCCGATGGAGACGGCCGAAACCAACTTCATGGGCACGCTCAATGTGCTGATGGCCTGCCGTGCCCACAATGTGGCCCGATTGGTGCATACGTCTACCAGCGAGGTCTACGGCACGGCTCAATTCACGCCGATGGACGAGCGCCACCCTCTGCAAGGGCAATCGCCCTATTCGGCCAGCAAGATCGGGGCCGACAAGCTGGTGGAGAGCTTTTATCGCGCCTACAACCTGCCAGCCGTCACCGTCCGGCCGTTCAATACTTATGGCCCGCGCCAGTCGGCCCGGGCGGTCATCCCGACGATCATCACCCAGGCGCTGACCGGCGATTGCATCCGGTTGGGCAACCTGGAGGCGCGGCGCGACTTCACCTACGTGCGCGACACGGTCAGCGGCTTTATGCGGGCCGCCGGCGCCCCCGATGTGCTGGGGCAGGAGTTGAACCTGGGAACGGGCACGGACATTAGCGTCGGCGAGTTGGCCGACTTGATCATTCGCCTGGTGGGGCGGCCGGTGACCATCGCGACCGACTCGGAGCGATTGCGGCCGGAGAAATCCGAGGTCGGGCGCTTGATGTCCGATAACGGCTTGGCCCGTCGCACCCTGGGGTGGGAGCCGACCTATTCATTGGAAGAAGGCCTGGGCGAGACGATCGCCTGGATCGGCGACCATCTTGATTTCTACCACGTTGGGCGCTATGAGATTTAGCCTGGCGCAGATTTGGACGGGAGATTGACCATGAAAGCAGTCATTTTAGCCGGCGGCAAGGGTACGCGACTCAAGCCCTATACGACGATCTTGCCCAAGCCGTTGATGCCCATCGGTGATATGCCCATTCTGGAGATCCTGTTGCGCCAGATGAAACGGGCCGGGGTCGATGAGGCGGTGTTGACCGTCGGGCATCTGGCCGAAATGTTGCGCCTTTTCTTCCAGGACGGCGAAAAATTGGGCCTGACGATCACATATAGTTACGAAGACGCGCCGCTGGGGACGGCCGGCCCCCTGTCGCTGGTCGAGGGGCTGGATCGGACGTTCCTGGTGGCCAACGGCGATGTGCTGACGACGTTGCCGCTGGCTAATTTGCTGGCCCACCATCATCTGAGCGGCGCGGCGGCCACCATCGCCATGCACCACCGTAAGGTCCACATCGACCTGGGGGTCATCGAGCAGAACAGCGACGGCCACGTCACCGGCTACATCGAGAAACCAACCTATGATTTTATGGTCAGCATGGGCATTTACGTCTTCGAATCGCGTGTCCTGGACTACATCCCGGCCAATGCCTATCTCGATTTCCCCGACCTGGTCAAGCGGCTCATCGCCGCAGGCGAGATCGTCACCGGCTTTGCGTTTGACGGTTATTGGCAAGACCTGGGCCGGGCCGACGATTATGAGCGGGCCATTGAAGATTTTGATCGGATGAAGGCGGAATTTTTGCCGCCGGAAGCGCCGGTCATCCATTTTACAAACGGCGCGGGCCGGCATGCCGCCGCGAAACAGGCTTAGACAAATGGAACAGGCAAAACCCGTGTGGCGCATCCCGTTGGCCGATATTGACCTGGGGCCGGAAGAAGAAGCGGCTGTCCTGGACGTGCTGCGCCGGCGCTGGCTGTCGATGGGCGAGACGACGGCGGCCTTCGAGGCCGACTTCGCTGCGCTGACCGGCGCGAGCCACGCCCTGGCCGTGACCAACTGCACGGCCGCGCTGCATCTGGCCGGGCTGGCGCTGGGCTGGGGGCCAGGCGATGAGGTGATCGTGCCTTCGCTGACCTTCGTGGCCACGGCCAACGCCGTCCGCTACACGGGGGCGACGCCGGTTTTCGCCGACATCACCAGCACGAGCGACTTCGGTCTGTCGGCCGGGGACGCCGCGCGGCGCATCACGCGTCGCACGCGAGCCATCGTGGTCGTCCACTACGCGGGCTACGCGGCCGACATGCCAGCCATTCTGGCGCTGGCCGAGCAGCACGGGCTGGACGTGGTGGAGGATGTGGCTCACGCGCCGGGGGCGACACTGGACGGCCGCGCGCTGGGAACCTGGGGTCGCATCGGCTGCTTCAGCTTTTTCGCCAATAAGAACATGACCACCGGCGAAGGCGGTCTGATAACGACCGATGACGACGAGGTGGCCGACCGCTTGCGCCTGTTGCGGTCGCACGGGATGACCAGCCTGACCTGGGATCGGCACAAGGGCCACGCCTGGAGTTACGATGTGGTCGCGCCGGGTTACAACTATCGTCTCGACGAAATGCGGGCCGCTCTTGGCCGCGTCCAATTGGCGAAGCTGCCGGCGGCCAACGAGCGCCGCCGCGCCCTCGACGCGCTCTATCGCCAACTGTTGCCGGCCGCCGCGCCGGCCCTGGGCCTGCCCTATGAGACGCCGCGCGGGATTTCAGCCTGCCATCTGCGGCCGGTCTTGCTGCCTTCGGGCACGCAGCGGGCGCGGTTTATGGAGGCGATGAAGGCTCAGGGCATTCAAACCAGTATTCATTATCCGCCGGTGCATACCTTCAGCTACTACCGGGAACAGGGCGAGGCCACGGCGCTGCCGTTGACGGAGACGGTCGGCGAGCGGGAGGTCACGCTGCCGCTGCATCCGGGCATGACGCCGGCCGATGTGGAGAGCGTTGTGGCGGCGGTGGTCGAAGCGCTGGAGGCCGCGGCCGAGCGGCCGTCAGTCGAAACGTCAGTTACACCTGCTTAACTGGTGATAACTTGAGGGGATAGCCTGCTATTTTGGGAATGTACAGTATAGGTATTGGTTGACCGCCGTAATGATTCGGCGGGTTAAAGAGTGGAGTAAGAGTAATCATCATGGAACTCAAGTTAATTGGACAAATGCTGCGGCGGTGGTCTTGGCTCCTGGTCATCGGCGTGCTGGTGGGTGGGGGTATCGGTTATGCGATCAGCATCTATCAGACGCCGGAATATTTGGCCAGCACCAAGATTCTGGTCATGGAGCCGCTCGGCGATAATGTCTCCAAAGTCACTGATCTGAACGACAAGGAGCTGGCTGAGACCTATATGCAGCTGCTGACGACGCAGCCTATCCTGGATTCGGTCAGCCAACAGGTCGGCGTCAAGGTCAGGGAGTCGCAGATTAAGGCCACGCGCGTGCGCGACACGGGTTTGCTCGAAGTGACGGTGCGCGACACCGATCCCCAGCGAGCGGCCCTCACGGCCAACGTCCTTGTCGAGGTGCTCATCGATTACAACGAAGCGCTGCAAAAGTCGCGCTTCTCCTCATCGGAGCAAAGCCTTGAGCTGCAGGTCAGCGAGATCGAGAACGAGCTAAATCAGCTGGAAAGTAATCTTGAGCAGCGTTCCGAGCAAAGCCTGGAAGCGGATCAGCAGGCGAGCCAGGAAAAGCAGACTGAGCTGGAGCAACAAATCTTCGGCCTGCAGGGCGAAATTGCGCGCCTCGAACAGGATATCGACGACCTGACTCCCAAGGCGCTGCCAAACACGCTGCCGCCGCCGCTCACGCTAGAACAACGCAACCAGTTGAATGAAAAACGGACCCAACTGGCCCAAAAACAGTTCCAGCTCGATTTGGCTCAGGAGTCCTATTTCCGGCTGGTGCTGCCGAATTTCACGGCCACGTTAGCTGAGGACCCGACCAATTTGCAGAATCTGGATCAGGCTAATCTGGATCTATATCGCCAACTCTATTCGACGCTGTTGAGCAATTACGAGGCGGTTCGTCTGGCGCGGCTGCAAAACACGCCCAATGTGGTACAGGTCGAGAAGGCCTTGCCGCCGACTGTATCGGTTCAGGCCGGGCCGCTGCGCAACATCATTCTGGGGGCCGTTATCGGCTTGTTGTTGACCGGGACAATTGCCTTTACCCTGGAATATATGGACGATACGCTGAAGACGGCGCAGGACATCACCAACGTCCTGGGCCTGCCGGTTGTGGGCTATGTGGTCAGCGAATCGGGCATGGATAAGCATGAGGGCACGCCCTATGTCTCGGCCAACCCGCGCTCGCCGATGGCCGAAACGTTCCGTACCTTGCGAACCAATCTGGAGTTTGCCAGCGTCGACAAGTCGCTGAAGACGATCCTTGTCACCAGCCCCGGAGCGGGCGAGGGCAAGACGACTGTCGCTACCAACCTGGCGGCGGTTATGGCCCAAGCCAACAAGCGGGTTATCCTGCTGGAAGGCGACCTGCGCCGGCCGCGCGTCCACCGGGCGTTGGGCATGTCCAATCAGATCGGTCTGAGCGACGTCTTCCGGGGCCAGATGGATATCCGCGATGTGGCCCGCTACTCCAAGGTGAAGGACCTGGCGGTCATTACCAGCGGCAGCCTGCCGCCCAACCCGGCCGAGCTGCTCGGCTCGGCGCGCATGACCCAAATCCTGGCCCGTCTGGTGGAGTCGGCCTCGGTGGTCATCATCGATAGCCCGCCGTTCGTGGTCACCGACTCAACCGTCCTGGCAGCCAAGGTCGATGGTGTCCTGCTGGTCTTACAGCCGGGCAAGACCCACGCCGAAGCGGCCAAGACTATGCTGGCGCAGCTGAATCGTGCCGGCGCCCATGTCGTCGGCGTCGTGCTCAACCGCGTCTCGCGCAAGACCAGCAGCTACTATGGCTACTATCGCTACGAGAGCGATCCTATTTACACGGTCGAATCGACCACTGCGGACGAAGACGGCAACGGCCGCCGCAAGGGCTTGGCCTCGATGTTCAGCGGCAACGGTAAGAGCGTGAACGGCACGATGGGCGAGAAGGCCGCGTCCTGAGGCATCGGGGGGACGAAAGACGGAGTTCACGCTTCATTCACGTCCCCTTCACCGCTTTTCCCCTGCGACGAAGGGCGGTCAACTGATATGATGGGGCGACAGAAAAGACGGCCGTTCGCCCAGTAACGGATTGTAGATAGAACGGCCGGTGCTCTGTAATGGAATCAATTGATACACGGTCTGTAACGGATAGCAAAACAGTATGCAAAGTAGTATGCCCTCATTCACCCGTCAACAGGCGGATGATAACACGGATACCCTCGGCCATTGTCCCTACCTTGGCTCGAAGACGGATCCGGCCGTGCCGTCCGAATTTCCGTCTGAGGACAACCGCTGTCTGAGCACTCGCCTGGCGGTGCCTATCAGCACGCTCCACCAGGAAAACTATTGTTTCTCCAGCCAATATGAAGCTTGTCCGGTCTACAGGGAACGGGCCAAACGGGTCAATGGGGCCAACCTCGTCCCTGTGGCGGCCATTCACGCGGCCGGCCCCGCGGAACCGGCGCTTTCCTGGGCGGATGAGCCAGACCTGTTCGCGCTCGCCGGCCCGGGAGCCGCGGCGGCGGCCGCTGTGGCACCGCCGGCAGCTCAGCCTCCTCTGGGGCGGGTGCACTGGGAAGACAATACCCACCCGGATTTTCGGGCCGATATGGCCGCTGCCTCCACGCGCCGGCGGCCGCCGGTTGATCGGCGGCCGTGGCTCCTCGGCCTGCTTCTGCTGGCGCTGCTCCCGTTGGTCTGGTGGCTATTTAACAATCTCCGCCCCGACACGCGCGAAGCAGCCGGCACTGTTGAAGGAGTCATTGTCACCCTGCCCACATTGTTGGCGACGGGTGAAGCCGAGACGCCGCCTGGAGGGGACTCCGGCAACGACGGCGCGCTGCCGCTGCCCCCGGTTCCCACCGGCGTGAACGAGGGCGCAAGCGCGCCGACCCCGGAACCGACGGCCGAAGCGACGACATCGGACCTGGAGAACATCGCCGCCACGGCCACGGCCCTGTTTGCCGATGCGACCGCCGTCGCCGGCTGCGTCGCGCCGTCGTGGTGGACGGGCTACGTCGTCGAAGAAGGCGACACGATCGAGGCCCTGGCTCTGGCTCGCGGTATCTTGCCCGAAGAACTCATTGCCGTTAATTGCCTGACAGGGCCTGATCTGGAAGCCGGCGCCCAGCTTTTGTTGCCGCCGGTCGGGGTCATCGCTATCCTGCCTAGCGCCACGGCCACGCCGACGGCCACAGCCACGGCGACACGGCCGCGCGGTTTGCCGACACGCGCGCCGATCTTGTTTCCGACGCCGACTTTCCCGTTGGTCATCATCCTGACGCCACTCGCTCCGACGCAGGAGCCGACCGACGTGCCAGCCACCAGACCCCCGGCCCAGCCGACCCGTGTGCCAACGTTGGCCGTGCCCGCGACGGCGACAGTACCCAACCCGGGCCTCACGGCGACGCCGCCATCGTTCTTCCAGACCGCGACGCCGCCGTCGGCAGTGGGGACGCCCACGCCGACGACCACCGTGCAGCCGACACAGACGTTTCCGCCGCCGACGCCTTAATCCATCGTAGCCGTCAATCACGTCTGCGGCTTGTTCGAGGGACGACGCGCCGCAGCAGAGCACTTCATCAGGGAAGTTCATGGACAATCCATTCGTCAGTCAACAAGAAGTGCAGCCCGCGAATCTTTCATTTCGCAGCCTTGATCTGGTCATCCTGACGTTAGCGGCCCCGTTCCTGCTGGCCCCAACGTTTTTCAGCCGGGCCCTGTCGGGGCTTGCGTTGCTGCTGCTGCTGTTCCCCTACATCATGCGGCTGGTATTCGGCCGGCCGCTCTCCCGACCCACTGTCGTCAATCTGCCGGTGGCTGTTCTGGCACTCGTGTTTTTGCCCCTGGCGTTTTTAATCAGTCCGGCGCCGTGGGGATTGACGTGGGATCGCCTGCTGACCCTGGCCTGGTCGATTAGCCTGTTTTTCGTGGTGGTCAACTGGCCGCAGCCGGCACGCAGGGGAGACTTGCGGACGCGGGTTAATGGCCCGACGTTGCTCTATCTACTCTTGGGCGGCGTCATCGCGGTGGCCGGTATAGTGGGTATGCGCAGCGTGGACAAGCTGTTCTTTCTGCCACAGACGGGTATCCTGGCCGATTATCTGGGCTGGGAGCACGGGCTGCCGACCAACGAAATCGCCGGGGCCTTGACGTTGTTCCTGCCCTTTGTGGTTGCTCTGGCTTATGGCTGCCTGGTGACCGGACGACGGCGGCAGTTTTTGCTGTTGCTGCCGTTGGGGGCGGTGATGGGCCTGGCGCTGGTGTTGACCCAATCGCGTACCGGGCTGACGGCCACGGCCATCGGCGCATTGCTGGCACTGTTGGCGGCCGACCGCTTCAATCGCAAATGGCTGATCGTGGGAGTCGTGATGGCGGGCCTGGCGGTGGCGCTGGTGAGTCTGACGCCCGTTGGAGACTGGTTTGTCTACGCCGGAGCCAACTCGTGGAACAGCGTGGTTGGGCCGCGACTGGGCATCTGGAATCAGGCGCTGGACGCGATCCGCGATCACCCTCTGTGGGGCATGGGGCTGGGCGTCTTCGGTTCGGTGGCGCGCGACGTTTATCCGCTGATCACGCCGCAGGCGGGGCCGCTGTTGGAAGACGCGCACAACCTGTATTTGCAGACGGCGCTCGACTTCGGCCTGGTGGGGGCCCTGTTTTTCCTGTTGGCGGCCGTGCTGGTGGTCGTGTCGGCCGTGCGGCTGGTGCGGGTGCGGCCTCCGCAGACGTTGTCGCGGTTGTGGGCGGCGGGACTGCTCGGGGCGCTGATCGCCCACGCACTCTATAGCCTGACCGACGCTGTGGCTCTGGGCACGTGGGCCGGCGTGCCCTTGTGGATCGCCTTTGGGCTGGTAATGGGTGCGTCGCGCGGCCGGCGGCAGAAGGCCTGGTCGGGCGCGGCGCGGGTCGCTCTGGCCGGGGCCGTGTCGCTGGTGTTACTTGTGTCGGCAATGGCCTGGCCCGTGAATCGGGCCGGGCAGTTAGCGACGCACGTCATTCTCGATCCGGCGGCCGACGTGGCGGCGACCAGCGCCACCCTCAGCGAACTGTCGGCCGGTAACTGCCGCGCGCACTGGTTCGAGGGCCTCGTTCGCCACATGGCCGGCGACACGGCGGGGCGTGACGCGGCCTGGAGCGGGTTACTCGATTGCTCCACGGATTACACCGGCTATATGGCCGTGCTGGCCGCCGACGACATCGCCCTGGCTGGGCAGGCGATTGAAACCGAACCAGGAAACGCCGCCGGGTATTTTTGGCTGGCGCGGGCGGTAGCGGTCGATGATCCCCCACAGGCGATTGGGCTGTATGAAGCGGGGCTGAAGCTGGCCCCCACCGACGGCCACCGTTGGCTGGCTCTGGCCGAATTGATCGAACCAGACGACCCGGCGGCGGCGCTTGATGCCTATCTACGCGCTTGTCGCAACGGCGATCCGGGGGCCAACGGCTGCCTGCGTGCCGGTTCGCTGGCCGAGGCCGGCGGCGACTTGCCGGGGGCAATCGAATATTATCGCCTCTCCAAGTGGAGCGGTGCGCTGGACAGGGCCGACGAACTGGAGCGGCAACTCGTGGCTGCACAGCCCTGACCACCGGCCGGCCGCCGAAAAACCCTGACGGCCCGCCCTTCACTTCCCCCAACGCGCCAAACGGCGCTATAATCCCGCCTTATGGCAATCCTGTCGGCATCCAACGTCGGACAATCGTTCGGCGAATACGACGTCTTTGGCGGCGTCAACGTCAGCATCCCCCAGGACGGCAAGATCGGTTTGGTCGGCCCCAATGGGGTGGGCAAGACGACGCTGCTGCTCATCCTAGCCGGGCAGGCCACGCCGTCGAGCGGACAGGTCTACGTAGCCAAGGGGTCGCGAATCGGCTATCTCTCGCAGGAGTCATCCGACGCTTTCATCGGGCAAAGCGCTCGCCAGACGGTATTCGAGGAGATGGTCGCCGTCTTCGAGCCTTTGAAAGCCGTGGAGGCGCGCCTGCGTCAATTGGAAGCCGATATGGCCGCCGACGAACTCCATGATACGCTGCTGGAGGAGTACAGCCGCTTGCAGATGGAGTATGAAATCAGAGGGGGGTACGAGTACGAAACGCGGGTGCGCATGGTGCTCACCGGCCTCGGTTTCCGGCCCGATGCGTGGAGCCAGCCGCTGACCCAACTGAGCGGCGGCCAAAAGACCCGCGTGCTGCTCGGGCGTTTGCTGCTGGAATCGCCGGATCTACTGATCCTCGACGAACCGACCAACCACCTGGACGTGCAGGCCATCGAGTGGCTGGAGAGCACGCTTACTGCCTGGCCGGGGGCCGTGCTGGTCGTCAGCCACGACCGCTACTTTCTCGACCGCGTAGCCAACACCATTTGGGAGATGAGCACGGCCGGCGTGGAGAGTTATCGCGGCAACTACAGCGCCTATCTGACGCAGCGGCAGGATCGCTGGGAGCGGCTGCAGCGCGAGTATGAGTCGTTCCAGGAGCGGATCGCCAAAGAGATGGATTTCATCCGGCGCAATATCGCCGGGCAGCGTACGCAGATGGCCTGGGGCAAGTTGTCGCGGCTGAGCCGCGAGGTGGAGGCGGTGCGCGCCGGCGGGCTGGGGGCCATCGGCGATCTCAGCAGCAAGGGCTGGAGCCGCATCTCCGACGAGCTGGATCTGCGCCGGCCGGCGGCCACACTGGCCGAGTTGCAGGCGGCGGTCGCCGCGCTGCCCGCGCCTACCCGGCCGCCGGTGGTCAACATGCGCCTCAACGCCGCCTATCGGAGCGGCAAGATCGTCTTGCGGGCGACCGATCTGACGGTCGGCTATCCCGGGCGGCCGCTCTTCACGGTCGAGGAACTGGAACTGCATCGGCTGGAGACGGCGGCGCTCATCGGCCCCAACGGCACGGGCAAGACCACCTTTCTGAAGGTCGTTCTAGGTCTGCTGGAGCCTCTGGCGGGCAATCTGTCGCTGGGAGCCAGCCTAAAGGTCGGCTATTTCGCCCAGGCACAGGAGGCGCTCAACCCGCAGGCCACCGTGCTGGACGAGCTGCTGCGCCACAAGGAGATGCTCATCAGCGAAGCGCGCAACTATCTGGCCCGCTACCTCTTTCGCGGGGATGAGGTCTTCAGCCTCATCAGTACCCTGAGCGGCGGCGAGCGGGCGCGCCTGGCGCTGGCGATCCTGGTGCTGGAGGAAGCCAACTTTCTGCTGCTCGACGAGCCGACCAATCATCTCGATATTCCCTCTCAGGAAGTTCTGCAAGCGGCGCTGGAGTCGTTCGACGGCACGATCCTGTTGGTGACCCATGACCGCTATCTGGTAGACCGGCTGGCCAGCCAGATATGGGCGTTGCGGCAGGACGACGGCTCGTTGCGCCTGGAAGTGTTCGATGGGCCGTATCGCGACTATCTGGCGGCGCGCGCGGCAAGGCCGGTTGTGGTCGAAGTGGAAGCGTCCTCGAGCAACGGCGACGGGGTCGCTGCGCCCAGTCGCCTGAGCAAGAATGAACTACGCAGGCGGGCCGAGGCGCTTGAAACGGTGGAGGCCGACATAGCGACGACGGAGAACGCCATCACCCGACTGGCCGAGGCGCTGCAGAGCGCGGCCGCCGCGCAAGATTTTGGCGAGTTGCAGCGATTGACGGCCGATTATGAAGCGACCGAACGAAAACTCGAACAGTTATTCGGCGAATGGGAGACGATGACGCATGAGCGGGCGAGTGATCATTGGCCTGACGGGTAACATCGCCACGGGTAAATCGGTTGTCATGCGCCTGGCCGCCGAACGCGGCGCACTGACCATCGACGCCGACCATGTGGTTCACGAACTGCTGAGCGGCGATGCGGCCATTCAGTCGGCCGTGGTCGATGCGTTTGGGCCGGACGTGCGCCGGGTCGATGGGCGCATCGACCGGGCGGCGCTGGGGGGCATCGTCTTTGGCGACGCCGAACAATTAGAGCGGCTGGAAGCGTTGTTGCATCCGGCCGTGCGGTCGGAGATCGGCCGCCGAGTGGCCGCGACCGACGCGTCGGTGGTGATGATCGAGGCCATCAAGCTGCTGGAAGGTCCCCTAGCGGCCGTGTGCCATCAGGTGTGGGTCACGGCCTGCACGCGCGAGACGCAACTGGAGCGGTTGCGCGTGTGTCGTGGGCTGGATGAGGCGGCGGCCGTGGTCCGCGTTGAGGCACAGTTGCCCCAGGCCGACAAGATCGCCCGCGCCGATGTGGTCATCGATACCGACGGGCCGATCGTCCGGACGCAAGCACAGTTCGAGGCGGCGTGGAACGAGCTGCGAATGACGAGTGACGAGTGAGGAGCGCGAGACGAAATTCCTAATTCCTAATTCATAATTCCTTGTTGCCCTATGCAATCCGCGGGGAAATCGCTATAGTTAGAGTCTCATGCAAGCAATCAAACATTGGGTTCTCCGCCATCCTAACTTAGCCGCCTGGATCGCCCTGGGCGTGGGCATGAATGCCATCCTCCTCTTCGAGGCGCGCGACGTCGGCTTGCTGCCGATGCAGTGGTTTTGGTTGTTGCTCATTACGACGCTGGTGGCCGGGGCATGCATCTGGATCGTCAGTTGGGGCGACGACGACGACGAAGCTGCGGCCGGCCCGGCCGAGATCGATGCGCCTGACGATACCCAAACCGGCACATGAGTCCGGGCAACCCCCCAATGGAAGAATTTCCGCCCACGGAAGAACTCCCGGCCGAGGAAGCGCTTCCGGCTACGACGCAATACGACACGTTTGAGCACGTCGAGGCCCTGCGGGGCGACATCGCCGACTTGTTCATGGTCTCCGACACGACGCTGGACTATCCTGACAAGGGCTACGTGCGCTTTCGTGGCCGGTTTCTGCAAGACCCGGCCGAGTGCTTTGATGAGCTGCGGCTGCGGTTTGAGCGGCACGGCTACACGCCGACGGTGAGCGAGGAAGACCAGCGCGTCGCTCTCCTGGCCCTGCCTGTGGTGTTCGACCATCCCCGGTCGCGCTGGAGCATCAACCTCATCCTGTTCATCGTCACCATATTCTCGACGTTGTTCGTCGGGGCGTCCTACGCGGCCACGACGCCCGACCAGGTATGGCAGATATGGCGGGGCTGGCCGTTTGCCGCCAGTGTTCTGCTGATCCTGGGGGCGCACGAGTTGGGTCACTACTTCGCCGCTCGCCACCACAACGTGCCGGTGACGTTGCCTTATTTCATCCCCATGCCGTTATCGCTGTTCGGCACGTTGGGCGCATTTATACGCCTGCAAGGGCCGGTGAGTACCCGGCGGGCGCTGTTCGACGTGGGCGCGGCCGGGCCGTTGGCCGGGCTATTCTTCGCGCTGCCCATCCTGTTCTATGGGTTGGCGACGTCGGCGGTGGGGCCGGTGCTGCCGGGCGGCATCTTCGAGGGCAACTCGCTGCTCTACATCGTCGCCAAGTATGCCGTCTTCGGCCGCTTGTTACCAGCGGGCGGCGTCGACGTCCAGCTCAATCAGGTGGCCTGGGCGGGGTGGGTCGGGCTGTTCGTGACGGGACTGAACCTCATTCCCGTCGGGCAACTGGACGGCGGGCACGTGGCCTACGCGCTGTTCGGCAAGCGGGCCCAGCGCTTCTTCTGGCCGGCCATCGCCGGGCTGGGGCTGATTGTGCTCTACTCTTATTTCCAGGGTGCATTCACCGCTACGTGGATATTGTGGATATTTTTGCTGCTGATGTTTGGCCGTGTTCACGCGCGGCCGCTGGAGGACATCTCCGACCTCGACCCACGACGGCGGGCGCTGGCCGTGTTCACACTGGCCCTGTTTTTTCTGACGTTTGTGCCGTTTCCATTGTCGGCGCTGTCGGGCTGAGCCTGACCGGGGACGATTCGAGACAAGCGGCCACTTGGCAGACGTCGCGTGTGGCGCTATAATTCTGCATGAATTTGACGCCATAGCTCAGTGGTAGAGCGGGGGACTCATAAGCCCTAGGTCGATGGTTCAAATCCATCTGGCGTCACCATGCAGGGAGCGGCTTGCCGCTTGCCGGAAGGGAAGTCCGTCAAGAAATACGGCCGCGAAGCACGAGACGATGAAAGTCGGCCCGTGCTTTTTTGTTGGGGTGTGGATGGGCAATTGATTCAGTGAGAGGGCTTTCATCCTTTCGGAAATCGGCGCGGGGCTGACGGGAAAGAAAATGAAGTGGCGTCGTGCTTCAGGGGAGAAGGAAGGAGGGACAAAATCTTTTCACGACGCCACTTGCAAGGAGGGAAGTCCGTCATTTCTTATAATAGGCTCCCTTCCTTACAACTAATATTACGAATTCATACACGGCAAAAACGAAATATTGGGTGTGGTTCGCTATCAAGGTATAGTCCGTTCATATGGATAAATACCCGACCGTGCTGGTTGCGGCCGAAGGGCAGGAGGGGCAGCCGCCGGGCCGCCTGTCCCTCTCATTGCCCGTCGTCGCCCTCGTTTCGGCGCTGCTGTCGCTTCTCTTTTTTGTCGCTCTGGCTGGGTTAGGGCAATGCGGCTGGGAAGGACTATGCGGCCCGATCCTGGCCGAGGAGACGGCCCAGGGCCGCGTGGACACAGCGCTGCCCGCGCCTCAGCCTGGCCTGGTTCTCGAGCAAACCTTAACCCCGCGCCGCAACGGCCTGAGCGAGATCGAGTTGCTGCTGGTACGCTATGGAGGAGAAGCGGCCGGTGGCGGCGACCGGGGCCGCTTCACGGTGGAATTGTGGACGCGCGGCAACATGCTCATAGCCAACGAAACGCTGGCCACTCAGGATTTGAGTCACAATCAGGTGTATACCTTGCATTTCCCGCCCCAAGCCGATTCGGCCGGCCATGTCTATACCTTGCGCCTGTCGGGGAATGAGTACAATCACGTCTCGGTCTGGGGCTATTCGCTCGACGTCTACGACGGTGGACAGGTACATCTGATGACGCCGGGGCCGCCGCCCGCGGCCGACCTGCGCTTCGTCACCCGCTATACCCTGACGCCCGGCGACGCCGCTATGGCCGCCGCCGCTCCCTTGCGCGAAGGGCGATTGTTTTTGACGGCGCTGCTGGTGCTGTTTTTGCCGGGCGCGCTGTGGCTGTCGTTTTTTCGGCCACGCGGTTGGGACGGGGCGGCGTGGTGGGGGGCGGCGTTGGCCCTGGGCGTGGCGACGTGGCCGGTGCTGTGGCAGTGGGTATCGTTGGCCGGCGGCCGCTGGTCGGGGCCGAGTTTGTGGGGCGTGGTGGCTGTGGGCTGGGCGGTGGTCGTGGCCCAGCGACGAAGCGGCCAGCCGTTGGCCGCATCGCCGGACGCCGCACGGCCGGCCGTCGCCGGCCGGTCATCGGTCGTTATCATGACGCTGCTGCTGGCTATCCTGCTCATCACCACAATTGCCTCGCGCTTCATCGCCATCCGCGACCTGGCCTTCCCGCCGTGGGTCGATTCCAGCCGCCATGCGCTGATCACCGCCGTCATGGTCGAGAGCGGACAAGTCATCAACGACTACGCCCCTTTCCTGGCGGTCGATCATTTCCCCTATCATTACGGTTTCCACACCTTGGCCGCGGGGTTGGCCCTGATGACCCGCAATCCGCTACCGGGACTGTTGCTCTTTCTGATGCAGCTGTTGGCCGGACTGCTACCGTTGTCCGTCTACGCTGCCGGATGGATGGTGACGCGGCGGCGGGCCGTGGGCTTGCTGGCGGCGTTCCTGGTGGCCCTGCCCTTTTTCTTTCCCGGCTATTACGCCACGTGGGGGCGGATGACGCAGTTGGCGGCGATGGTGATCATGCCGGTGCTGCTGGCGCTGACGTGGCGGCTGGGGCGCGGCTGGGCCCGTTTCTGGCCGCTGGTGGGGGTATTGGCCGCCGGGGTTTTCCTCATTCACTTTCGGGTCTTTCTGTTCTATTTGCCCTTTGCCGCCTTGGTCGCCGTCGTCCATCTGGCCGGCCGCCGGCGAAGCTGGGCGGTCATCAAGGCGGGCGGCCTGGGCGCTTTGCTCGTCGCGCCGCGGCTGGTGACGTTGTTGAAGGTCACCGAACCCCTGGCCACGTTCCAACGGTCGCTTCCGGGCTACAATGATTTCCCGCTGGGCTACGTGACGACGGGCTGGGAGCGGTTCTATCTGGCGGCTGTGGGCGCGGCGGCCGTCGTCGTGTTGGCGGCTGTCGTCCGGCGGCGACGTTGGGCGGCGTTTCCTGTGCTGCTGCTGCTGTGGGTCGGGGCGCTGTTCGCCCTGCTGGCCGGTGAGCGGTTGGGCCTGCCGGAGTCGCTGGTCGTCAATCTCAACAGTATGTACATCACCCTGTTTTTGCCACAGGCGCTGTTTTTGGCAATCGTCGCCGGGCGGGTGTGGGCGTTTGCCGGCCGGCGGGTGGGGCGTTCGCCGGTGGGGTTACTGTTGGCCGCGGCCGCAGGGCTTGTCCTGGGCTTGTTGGCGGTCTCCGGCTGGCGGCAACAGGTCAACATCCTCAACCCGCAGACCATCCTGGCATTGCCGCAGGATACGGCTGCGCTGAGCTGGGCCAACGACAACCTGCCCGCGGATGCGCGCGTGGCCGTCAACGCCTGGCGCTGGCTGGGAGCGACGTGGGCCGGTAGCGACGGCGGCGCGTGGCTGGTGCCTCTGACCGGGCGCGAAGCGACGACGCCGCCGGTCGATCACATCTACAACGTCGCGCTGTTTGCCGAGGTGCGGGCGTTCAACGAGGCGGCGACGGCCGTGGCCGACTGGGGCGACCCGGCGGCGGCCGAATGGCTGGCGGGGCAGGGCGTGACCCACGTCTTCGTCGGCCGGCGCGGTGGTTTTTTCGACCCGGCGGCGCTGGCGCGCAATCCGGGCCTGGAGATGATTTATCAGCGGGACGGGACGTTCATCTTTGCCGTCAAATGACCGGCGGGGTGGCAGCTTGCAGGGAGAAATAGCCACTTAACCGCGGTTAAATCGCGGTTTGACAACCGCAAATACTGCGCTAGAATCCAACCAACTCCCTCATCCACTGTTCGATTTTTAGCCCAACGGCGGATGATAATGACAATAAGGAGAGAGTTATGGCTTTTCAATTACCCCCACTACCTTATGCTGAAGATGCCCTGGAGCCGTATATTGATGCGCGCACCATGAGCATTCATCACGACAAACACCATGCAGCGTATACCAACAATCTAAATGCGGCCCTCGAGGGTCACGCTGATCTGGCCGGCAAGAGCATCGAAGACTTGCTCGGCGACCTCAACGCCATCCCGGAATCGATCCGTACGGCCGTGCGCAATAACGGCGGCGGCTATGCCAACCACACTTTATTCTGGGAGATCATGGGCCCCAATGGGGGCGGCGAGCCGACGGGCGATTTGGCCGCGGCCCTAGAGGAGTCGTTCGGCGGATTTGCGGCGTTCAAGGATCAATTTTCCAAGGCGGCCGCCACGCGCTTCGGCTCCGGTTGGGCCTGGCTCTATGTGGACAAGAACGGCGGGCTGAACGTCGCCTCTGCGCCCAATCAGGACACGCCGCTCATGGAAGGCAACACGCCCATCCTGGGCCTCGACGTTTGGGAACACGCCTACTATTTGAACTACCAGAATCGCCGGCCGGACTACGTGTCGGCCTGGTGGAGCGTCGTTAATTGGGATTCCGTCGCGGCCAAATATGCGGCCGCGAATAAATAATACTCAAGCCGCGCCGGTGCGCCGCCCGAACGGCCCGGTCGGTAAAGATTTTCAAGGAGACAGTAAATGACCCATATCATTACCCGACTGTGCCTGCGCGACACAGCCTGCGTCGAAGTTTGTCCGGTCGAATGCATGGTCCTTGGCCAGCCGGAAGAGCAATGGCCATTGCTCTACATCGACCCCGACACTTGCATCGACTGTGGGGCGTGTGTGCCGGAGTGCCCGTATGAAGCTATCTTCCCCGAAGAGGAAGTACCTTTTGATTTCGTCGCTCCGGCCGGCGTATGGATCGGTGGGACCAAAGAGGAACTCCCGGACGGCGTGCCGTTCGAAGGCGAAGTCGATGGCCACCACGTCAAGCTGCTCAATGCCAAGCAATTGGCGGGCGGCGAGGCGCTGGACCTGACGGAGGACATCCCGGCCAACTACGCCTTTTTCTCCGAAGGCCCCGGCTACGACGCGCTGAATATGTAAGGGGCGCTTTGCCCATTGATGAGACCGGCCGCAACGGCCTTGCATCATCATTCATTAGCACCTGAACCGAATTAGCCGGCCTGAGACTCTGGTTGGTTAATTCGGTTTTTTGTTTTCCGGAGGAAACCACAATGGCAGACGAGTATCGTAGTGAGAAGGATTCACTGGGCGAGGTTCGCGTGCCCACAGGGGCCTATTGGGGGGCGCAGACGCAGCGAGCGATCCATAATTTCCCCATCACCGGCCTGCGACCCTATCCGGCGTTCGTATGGTCGATGGTGCTGATCAAGCGCGCCGCGGCCGAGGTCAATCGCGACCTGGGCCTGTTCGGTGACAAGGAAGCAGACGGCCGCACGATCAAGGGCGACGAGATGGCCGCGGCCATCATTCAGGCTGGCGACGAGATACTGGGCGGCCGGTTCGCCGATCAGTTCGTCGTGGATCCCATCCAGGCTGGAGCAGGCACCAGCCACAACATGAACGTCAACGAGGTGATGGCTAACCGGGCCAACGAGATCCTGGGCTTTGGCCTGGACCAAAAGGGCAAGCCGGTCAACCCCAACGACCACGTCAACATGGCCCAGTCGACCAACGATACGATCCCAACGGCCATTCGACTGGGAGCGTTGTGGCGATTGGATGAGCTGCTGGCGACGCTGGAGCGGCTGGCGAGCGAACTATCCGCTAAGGCGCAAGAGTTCGACGGCATTGTCAAGAGCGGCCGCACCCATCTTCAGGATGCCGTGCCCGTGCGCCTGGGGCAGGAGTTTGGCGCATACGCCCGGGCGGCGGAGCGTGACGCGGACAAGATTCGCGAGGCGGCCGAAGGGTTGCGCCGGCTGGGCATCGGCGGCACGGCCACCGGCACCGGCCTCAACGCCCATCCCCAATACCATCAACGCATGGTCGACGTGCTGAGCCGCCTGAGCGGGCTGGAGCTGTACGAGAGCGATAATTTGTTCGAGTCGATGCAGAGTATGGCCGATCCTGTCCATTTCAGCGGCGCGCTGCGCACATTGGCCCAGGACCTGACGCGCATCGCCAACGATTTTCGCCTGCTGGCGTCCGGCCCGACGACCGGCCTGGACGAGATTCGCCTGCCGCCGGTGCAGCCGGGGTCATCGATCATGCCCGGCAAAGTGAATCCGGTGATGGCCGAGATGCTCAACATGGCGATGTTCCAGGTGATGGGAAATGACCTGACGGTGATGCTGGCCGGGCAGGCGGGGCAGTTGGAGTTGAATGTGATGATGCCCGTCATCGCCTTCAATCTGTTCCAGAGCATGGACGTGATCATCAATTCGGTCAACGCCTTCATCGACTATTGCCTGGTCGGCATCACGGCCAACGCCGAAAAGGCTACCGGCTGGCTGGCCAAGAACGCGATCCTGGTGACAGCGCTGAATCCGGTGATCGGTTATCAGAAGGGGGCCGAGGTCGCCAAGGAAGCGCTGGCGACCAACCGCACCGTGCGCGAAGTCGTTATCGAGAAGGGCTATATCACCGCTGAGGAGGCCGACAAGCTGCTCGACGTCAGTATTCTGACTGACGGCGGCATTCAGGGCGTGGCCGGCGGCGGCTAAATTACAGCTAATAGTCTGATAAATTAGGACATTTAGACGATGACATCGCTTTGGTTTTGTCCTAAGATGATAGGGTTGCTTAATAAAACAACACTATTATCAGGACTCAGGAGTGGGTCAAGTACAAGAAGGAGAAGATGTTATGTCTAAGAAGTTGATCGTTCTATTGGCTGTCATGGTCATGGGATTGCTGCTGGCCGCTTGTGGCGGCGGCGGTGGCGAGACGGCTGCGCCGGAGCCGGTGAGCCTCACGTTCGCCGGGCTGGACGAGTTTCGCTATGATCCCGAGACGGCTTCCGTGGCGGCGGGCGCCCCGGTCACGGTAACTTTCAACAACCAGGGTGCGCTGGAGCACGACTGGATGCTCGTGGCTGAGGGGACGGACCCGACTACCGTGACGGCCGATAACGCCCTAATGCCGGAAGCGCACTCGGGCGTGTTGCCCGCCGGACAGTCGAAAACCTTCACATTCACCGCCCCGGCCGCCGGAACTTACCAGATCGTTTGCACCGTGCCGGGCCATGCCGCGGGTGGGATGGTGGGCACGTTCACTGTGACACCGTAACGCCCCTTACCGATAACTCGTTCAGTTAATAAAATGGGCCACAGCAGTTTGTGGCCCATTTTGCATTTCTCGCTGCCTGTCGTTACCATTCCGGACAGTCGCCCATGAATGAGCTGGTCTTGTCCGACACGCTAATCGATGAAATGATCAACCATGCGGCCGCCCATGCACCGGAGGAGGCTTGCGGGCTGGTGGGCGGGCGGGGGGGCCGGGCCATTCGACTCTATCCGGTCGAAAACGTCCTGCACAGCCCCGTGGCCTATGAGATGGCGCCCCAAGAACAGGTGCGGGCGATGCTGGACATGGAAGGCGCGGGCGAGGAGCTGCTGGCGATCTACCATTCACACCCGCATGGCCCGGCCTGGCCGTCGCCAACCGATCGGCGGCAAGCCTACTACCCGGACACGGCCTACATTATTATCTCGCTGGCCGACCCGGAGCGGCCGTCGCTGCGCGCGTTCATGCTTCAGGACGGTCAGACGGCCGAAATGACCGTGCGGCACGATTCCTGACGCCGGATGTGCAACCAATCGCGCGCCGCCGTGTTCTAATAGTGTAATCACCCACCTCACCCGAGGGAGCTTGTTGACGATGCAGATTCTTTATTTTATCCTGGCTGGGCTTGTCGGCTATTTGTGCGGGGCCATCCCTTTTGGCTATCTCTACGTCCGCCTGTTCAAGGGAGAGGACTTGCGCACCATCGGCAGCGGCCGCACCGGCGGGACCAACTCGTTGCGGGCTGCCGGTCTGGGCGTCGGCGTGCTCACCTCCTTTAGCGACGTGCTGAAAGGGGCGGTGGCCGTATGGCTGACGACCTGGCTGTTGAGCGACGCGCTAGGGCCGGCATTGCTGCCCTGGGCGCAGGCCACGGCCGGCGTGCTGTCGGTGGTCGGCCACAACTGGTCGGTCTTCCTCAAATTCGGCGGCGGCGCGGGGACGGGGCCGAACGTCGGCTGGTCGTCGGCCATCTGGCTGTGGGTCGTGCCCATCGCTTTCCTGGTTATGGGCGGCATGTTGTATTTCGTGGGCATGGCCTCGGTCGCCTCGCTGAGCATGGCCGCCGTGACGATCATCATTTTCGCTTACCGTTATTTCGCCGGCATCGATGCGACGTTGGCTTATCTGGCGGGCAGCATCGCCGCCGGGCTGGTCGTCACCTGGGCACTGCGACCGAACATCAGGCGCGTTATGAACGGCACCGAGCGCCTCGTCGGCCGCCGCGCCAAGCGCCGCGAGCAAGAGGTGGGGCGATAGGGGATAGCAGCCAGTGGACAGGATCCCGCAAATGGTGACTGTCTACTGTTTAATGCATACTGCTTACTCTTCACTCGCCGACTTCGTTAACCATTCGTAGTGCATCATGCCGAGCGCGTCGATGCGAACGCCGTCGATGGTGGGCAGCGAGACGGCCCGGCGCGGCTCCTGAGTCAGGGGCAGCGTGGGCAGCTCCTCGGCCCATAGCGTCTGGATGCGGCCGTATCGTTCGAGCCGCGGCCCCTCTTCCACTTCGGCCCGCGCTTCGGCCACCAGATCGGTCATTTGCTTGCTCTCATAATTGGAGCAGAAGACGCGGTCGGTATTGATGACGAAGAAGTCGGTCCAGCTGGACACATCCAGATAGCTGGTTGGCTGGCCGGGCGACGGCCAGCCCAGCAGATATGCAGGCAGACCACACTGCGAGATTTGCAGGCGGATCTCGTCCCAGCCCGCGCCGGCCAGCTCCACCTGGAACACACCCGTTTCCTCCAGTTGGGTTTTGATGGCCGTGGCGTAGGCTTCTTCATTGGCGCTATAGCGGCCGTCGTTGACGTACCACAAGATGATCGGCAGCTTGACCGCCTCCGTGTAGCCCTCGACGCGCAGCAGCTCGCGAGCAGCGTCCAGGTCACGAGCGGGCATTGTGTTGGTGTGGCCGGGGATGGTGTCGGGCACGGGGCTGAACAGCGGCAAACGCGCCCCGCCGAAGACGGCCGCCAGCGCCTCGCGGTCGACGGCCAGCGCCGCCGCCTGCCGCACTCGTTCGCTGTTCCACGGCTCGACCGACTGCTCGAAGATGATGTAGCTCTTGAACGTTGGGGGGCCTGTCCAGCCGCGATAGTCGGGTTCGCCGTCGCTGTTGGCGTCGAGCGCCGTCAGGTCGGCCATGTCCTGGAACGGCAGTCCCGTCCAGGCCAGATCGACGGAGCGGAATTCGGTCAGCGAGCGGCGCATGGATGCGGCATCGCCATAGAACTTGACGGTGATATTCTCGAAGGCCGGTTTTGGCTCGCCTGGCCAGTCGGGATTGGCCCGCAGGCGCATGCGGTCATTCAGGTCCCAACTGACGATCGTGTAGGGGCCGATGGCGCCACAGGTGCTGCCGGGGTCGCCGGCATCGGCGTAGCATTCGCTGCTGATGGGGAAGAACGGCGGCACCGCCAGGATGGCCGGGAAGTAGCCGGTTGGCTCCTTCAGGATGATCTTCACCGTGGCCGGATCCATGACCTGCACGGCATCGTCGTCGGCGAAGTTGTCGCCGTTGCTGTCCTTCAGATAGGTGTTGACCAGGAAGTTGCCCAATCCGGCGGCGCGGTTGAGCGACCACTTCACGTCTTCGGCGGTGAATTCGCTGCCGTCGGGGAAGCGCAGCCCCGTGCGCAGGGCAATCGTGTACTCCAGTTTATCCTCGGAAACGGCCGGCAGCGCGGCGGCCAGCAGCGGCTCCAGTTCGTTGTCGGGATTGAAGCGGTAGAGGCCGCTCATCGTGTTGGTCTTGATCTCCCAACCGATAAAATCCGTCGTCAATGAGGCCGGGTCCATATCCGCGAATTGGCCGACGACGCCGAGATACAACTCGGTAGCCGGCGTGCCGACGCGTGACTCGCCGGGGTTGACGGCCGTCGCCGGGTTGGGTTCGGAGATGAGCCAGGCGATGGTCAACTGATCGAGCTCGCCCTCCTCGCGCAGGCCGTCGATGGCCTCGTTGAGGGTGTCGAGCAGGCGGGTATTGTCAGCGGCCACAGCAATGCCGTAGGCGCGGCCGTCGAGCCAGGCCTCGCGCCCCTCGCCGCCGGCGATGCGCACCTGCTCCGGAAAGCTGCGCACAAAATAATCGGCGGCGTAGCTGTCGAGGATGATAACGTCCACTACCTCGTCGATCAGGGCTTGCAGAAGTTGCGAGGGCTTGTCATAGGTAGCGAAGAGGTCCGACGCGGCGATTCCCAGAGCGGCGGCGGCGTCCAGCCCGGCGCTGTTGGCCAATACCCCGACGGTCGTACCCGGCTGGATGTCGGCCGCGCCGCCGATCGTCTTGTCGTCGACCAGCACCATGAGCACCTGGCCGACTTCGAGATAGGGGTGAGTGAAGGCGATGCCCGCCGGCGGCGTGTCGGGGATCAACAGCGCCGACATCACGGCGTCGAAGTCGCGAGCCGAGCCGGCGGCGATATTGTCGAGCACGCCGTCGCTGGGGGTGACGACGAACTCGTAATCCAGCCCGGTGCGCGAGCTGATGCGCTCCACGACGGCGTTGTTGAAGCCGACGACGTTGCCGAAGGGGTCGAAGTCGGCAAAAGGCGGCAGCGGGGCGTCGGTGGCGATGACCAGCAGATCGCCGGCGGCGTCTACGGGCAGGTCGGCCGTGGGTCGGGGCGTGGGGGCAAGGGTGGCGACGGGCGCCGGTTCGCCGCCGTCGGCGCAGCCGGTCAGGGCCAACAGCGCCGCCATGATTAGCACGGCCGTTACGCGTATGTAAAACGTCATTAAAACCTCATTGCGCGGCCGAAATCGAGCCGCCTGGCAAGTATAACGGCGGGCGGCGCGTGGGCAAGGAGGGTGTAGATAGCTCTTAGGTAAGGGCTGGGATGATCCCCATCTTCCATCCGGAGACGTCAGATTGAAGTCCACTTAGGAGCGTGATGATCGTGGTTTACTATTCAATTTCCGTTAGAAGATGCGAGTTGGTCGAGGTTATGCCCACTTCCTTAGCTGAACTGTCAACCCCCACCTAAATGACGTTGTACTCGTGATTGCGCTGCCCCTTGTCGAAGCGCTCATAGCCTAGCTCTGTGATGTCGAGCGTATGGGCGCGGCCGTCGAGGATGATCTCGCTCACCAGCAGCCCGGCGATAGGGCCGTGCATGAAGCCGTGGCCGGAGTAGCCGGCGACGACGACGAAGTTGTCGAGGCCGGGGATGGGGCCGATGATGGGGTGGGCGTCGGGCGTCACTTCGTAGAGGCCGGCCCAGTGGCCTTGCAATCCGGCGTGGGCCAGCAGCGGCAGCCGTTCGATGGCCGCTTCCAGATGCGTCTGTTCCCACTCGGCATCGACGCTTTCGTCGAAGCCCGGCGTCTGATGGGGGTTGGACATGCCCGTCAGCAAGCCTTCGCCCTCGCGGTGGAAGTAGAGGCTGCGGGCGAAATCGATGACGAAGGGGAAGTCGCGGGCCAGATCGGGCAAGGGCGTGGTGGTCAGCATCTGGCGGCGGACGGGCGTGATGGGCAGCGACACACCGGCCATATCGCCGACGAGGGCCGCCCACGGCCCGGCGGCGTTAACGACCGTCTCGCAGGTCACGCGGCCCAGCGGCGTGACGACGGCCGTGATGCGGCCGTTTTCGACTTCGAAACCTGTTACCGGCGCGTCGTTGAAGGCCTGCACGCCCAGACGACGACCGGCGGAAATGTAGCCGGCCACCACGCCGTTGGGGTCGGCCAGCCCATCGCCGGCGTGGAAGGTGGCCGCCAGGACATCGCCGGCGGCCAGTTGGGGCACGCGCCGCCGGACCTCGTCGCCGCTCAGCCACTCCGTCGGCACGCCCAGGCTGTTCTGCAAGGCCACGTTGCGCCGGAACTCGGCCACGTTGTCCTCGGTGGTCGCCAGCAGCATGTAGCCGTCGTAGCGCAGGTCGATGGGTTGGCCGGTCTCTTCTTCGAAGCGGGCCAGCATGGGCAGGCTGAGCTGCGACAGGCGGACGTTGATGGCCGTACTGAACTGGTAGCGGATGCCACCGGCGCACTTACCGGTGGCCCCTTGCCCAAAGAACGGTTGGCTCTCGAGGAGCACGACGTCGCGGACGCCGCGCAAGGCCAGGTGATAGGCCGTGGACGCGCCCATGACGCCGCCGCCGATGACGACGACCTGGGCCGAAGAGGGATAGTTGCTCATAGGTTGACAGCCGTGCCCAGTCCCAGCGCCGGGCCGTTGCGCAGAATGATCCGGGCGACTACGGCGTCCTGCACGGCGACGCCGACCGACTTGAAAAAGGTGATTTGCTCGGCGCTCGTCCGGCCGGGCTTGCTCCCGGCGATGACTTCGCCCAATTCGGCACGGATGTGGTCGAGGGTGATTTCCCCGGCGTTGAGGGGGATGATCAGGTCGCCCGCCTCGGCCAGGGCCGCCTCCATCGAGTCGACAAAGACTCGCGACCGGCGCACGGTCGCGGCGTCGATCTCCTGCATCTCCGGGGTGAAGGAGCCGATGCCGTTGACATGAGCACCCGCCTTGAGGTCGCGGCCGTCGAAAACCGGCGTGCGCGCGGTGGTGGCGGTGCAGATGATGTCGGCGTCGGCCAAGGCTTCGCGGGGGGTGGCGGCCAGGCGAATGTCGCCCGGGACGGGGCCAACCCCGGCCATCTCGGCCGAGAAAGCTTCGGCCCCGGCCAGGCTGTAGACGAAAACCCGCTCGACGGATCGCACAGTGCAGACGGCTTCCAGTTGCCGCCGGGCCTGGACGCCGCTGCCAAAGATGGCGACGACGGCCGCATCGGGCCGGGCCAGCAGGTCGGTGGCCGCGCCGGAAGCCGCGCCGGTGCGGATGGCGGTCAGGCTACTACCCTCGATGAGGGCCAGCGGCGCGCCGCTGGCGGGATCAATGGCCATGACGATGGAGTGGATGAGCGGCAGGCCGCGCGGGACGTTGCTGTTGAAGACGGAGACGAGCTTCAGCCCCAGCGCGGCATCAGCGTCGGAGGCCGGCGGCACGAAAAAGGGCATGATCAGCGTCACGTCGTCGGGCGACACGATCAGGGGCGTGCGCAGAGGGGCCTGGACCCGCCCGGCCGACAGTTGGACGTAGCCGGTCTTGACGCCCTCGATGGCCTCGGCCATGGGCAGCGCGCGGCGGACATCGTCGGCGGAGAAAAGTCGTAGTTCCATCTCGGTGGTTCGCAGTCAGGTGCTTAAGCGCCGTTCTTGGTTCGTAGTCAGAGATCTCCGACGCCTTGCGGACACGGCACCCAAGTGCCTGACTACGAACGAAGAGTGGGCTACTCGATGCCCAGATAGACCTTCTGGATCATCTCATTCTTTTGCAGCGCTTTGGCGTTGTCGCTGAGGACGATCTCGCCCGTCTGCAAGACGTAGCCGCGATTGGCGATGTCGAGGGCCATGAGCGCGTTTTGCTCCACCAGCAGTACGGTTGTGCCCTGCCTGTTGATGTCCACGACCGTACTGAAGATAGCCTCGACCAGCACCGGAGCCAGGCCCATCGACGGCTCGTCGAGGAGCAACAGCCTCGGCCGCGACATCATCGCCCGACCCATTGCCAGCATTTGCTGCTCGCCGCCGGACATGGTGCCGGCCAATTGGGTGCGGCGCTCCTTCAGGCGCGGAAACAGATCGTAGATCATCTCGACGTCCTGGACGATGCCCGGCTTGTCGTTGCGATGGAACGCGCCCATCTCCAGGTTTTCCAGCACGGTCATGCGGGCAAACACGCCGCGCCCTTCTGGCACCATGGCGATGCCGCGGGCGGCCAGGTCACTGGGCTTGTAGCGCGTGAGGCTCTCGTCCTCGAACGTGACGGAGCCGGTGGTCGGCCGCATGAGGGCCGAAATCGTCCGCAGGGTTGTGGTCTTGCCCGCACCGTTGCCGCCGATGAGCGTGACGATCTCGCCCTTCTCGACCTTCAGGGAAATACCCTTCAGGGCGTGAATCTTGCCGTAATAGGCGTGGACGTCGTTGAGTTCCAGAATGCTCATTCGCCTGTCTCCGTCTGGTGGCCAAGACCCAGATGCGCGGCCCCGGCCGCTCCCCGGCCCAGATAGGCCTCAATGACGCGCGTGTTGCGCTGGATTTCGGCCGGTGAGCCTTCGGCGATCTTCTCCCCGTAGTCGAGGACGGTAATATGCTCGGAAATGCCCATGACGACGCGCATGTCGTGCTCGATGAGCAGGACGGTGATGCCCACTTTGTCGCGCAAATTGCGGATGAACTCGGTCGTCTCGGCCGTTTCGCGCGGGTTCATGCCGGCCGTCGGCTCGTCGAGCAGCAGTAATTTGGGATTGCCGGCCAGGGCGCGAGCGATCTCAAGCCGCCGTTGGTCGCCATAGGGCAGATTGCGGGCCAGGCTGTCTCCCTTGCCCCGCAGGCCGACGAAGTTCAGCAGTTGATTGGCGTCTACGGCCGCTTTTTCCTCTTCGACTCGTGTGCCGCGCAAACCGAACACAGGCCCGAACCACGGCGAGCGCAGGCGCGGCTCCATGCCGGCCAGGATGTTCTCGATGGCCGACATTTGGGAGAAAAGGCGAATGTTTTGGTAGGTGCGGGCAATCCCCATCTTGGTGATCTGGTCGGGTGAACGGCCTTTGATTGATTGGCCGTCGAAGTTGAATTCGCCTTCATCGATCTTGTAAAAGCCAGTGATGCAGTTGAAGAAGGTCGTTTTGCCCGCGCCGTTGGGCCCGATGATGCTAACGATGCTGCCCTGCGGGATGGCGAAGGTCAAATTGTTGACGGCGACCAGCCCGCCGAAGCGTTTGGTAACGTGGGTTGCTTCCAAAATGTTTGTCATGAAGGCCCCTTTAGGCGATTGGCTGAACTTCTTCGGGGTGGATTCCTTCGCGCGCGGCGTCTTCCTCGGCAGCGTGCATCTCGCGTCGCGTGATGGCCGACGGCCACAAGCCCTCCGGCCGCACGAGCATCATGACGATGAGCAGGATGCCGTACATAAGCAGCCGATATTCCGCAAATTCGCGCAGCAGTTCAGGCAGGCCGACCAGCACGAACGCGCCCACGACGACGCCGGGCAGGCTGCCCAGGCCGCCGACGATGACAATCGCCAGCACGTTGATCGAGATGAGCAACTCGAAGCTGTTGGGAAAGGCCGAACCGATGCGCGAGGCGAAGATAGAACCGGCCAACCCGGCGAAGCTGGCGCCAATGGAGAAAGCCAATAATTTCGTGGCGGTCAGATTGATGCCCACGGCCTCGGCCACATCCTCATCCTCGCGCATGGCCATCCAGCGCCGGCCGATGCGACCGTCTCGTAGCCGCGAGGCGATGAACCAGGCCAGAATGCAGCCGAGCAGGATGAGATAGTAGAACTGCTGGGGGGTGACCAGTTCGATGCTGCCGAAGGAGGGACGGCCAATGTTGAGGATACCCTGCGCGCCGCCGAT
Source organism: Promineifilum sp. (assembly GCA_017983515.1). GTDB lineage: Bacteria > Chloroflexota > Anaerolineae > Promineifilales > Promineifilaceae > Promineifilum. Next base: position 132,192 of record JAGOBF010000008.1, read on the forward strand.
GACCGGTTTGAGCAGGTCGGAGCGCACCAGCACGCGAATAATCTCGCCGAAGCCCAAAGTGACGATGGCCAGATAGTCACCGCGCAGGCGCAACACGGGAATGCCCAGAATGATGCCGGCCAGTGTGGCTGCGACGACAGAGATGGGAGCGGCCACCCAAAAGCTCATTCCCAGACCCAGATCGCCGGTCGAGGTCAGCAGGGCGGTCGTGTAAGCGCCAATGGCGAAGAAGGCAACGTAGCCCAGGTCGAGCAGGCCGGCAAAACCGACGACGATGTTGAGGCCCAGGGCCATGAGGATGAAGATGCCCACCTGGTCGAGCACGTTGGTCAGAAAGATGCCCAGTATCTGGGGCAGGACCAACAGCACAACCAGCAGGATGATGGTGGCGATGCGGCGGCTGCGGGCCGCTTGGGTCGGGGACTGCGTGGCCTGGCGGCGGTTGAAGGCGGCCCGGCCGGATCGATTCCACCACAAGGCGAGGAGGAGGCTGATCACGAAAGTGCCCACGGCCGCGGCCAGCGTGAGACCCTTGGTGCCGAACAAGATGCGGACGACACTGCGTTCCAGCAGTTCATTGGCGATGTTGAGGGGCACGTCGGAAAACAGAGCGATGGCGCCAGTGACGAGCAGAGCGGTAATAAGCGGCCGGCGAATGGCACCGGGAACCAGGTGGATGGCCGCGCCGATGAGGCCAAGTAGTCCCATCTCTAGCAGCAGCAGTCCAATGCTGGCGGCGGTCACACCCTGCCCGTTGCTCAGGATATCGATCAGGCTGGGCGAGATGTTGGGAAAATAGGTTCGGATGCCGGGCCACGCCGACGCCAGTAGAATGAGCAGGATGAGCGGGATGGCCACGATGAGGCCAGCGACCAGTCCGCCCAGGAGCGTCGACACAACGCCGCGCCGGGCATCGCGGTCCACGGTTCGGTAGCCGCCGAAAAGCGCCGGCGTAAAGAGAAGCAATTGGCCGAGGGTCAGATAGCCGCCGATCAGATCGCGCTTGTCGAACGTTTCGACCATGCCGATGACGCTCATCAGCAGGACGATAAGGCTCATCAACAGTCCGGTGCGGATTACGTGACGCCAATTCATTCCGGTCATGATTTGAACCCCCTTAGGCTTTCTTTTCGGCAAGACGCTCGCCGATGATGCCTTGCGGCCGGAAGATGAGCACGAGCACGAGCAGCAGGAAAGCGATCACGTCTTTGAGCTGGTGCGCACCGGGCAGGCCCAACCCCTCCAGGAAGAGCGGCGGCCCCACAGCTTCGATGACGCCCAGGAAAAGACCGCCCAGTGCCGCACCGGGGATGCTGCCAATGCCGCCCAGGACGGCGGCGGTGAAGGCCTTGATGCCCGGCACGAAGCCCATGAAGAAGTTGGCCTGTTTGAACACGAGAACCCACAGGACGGCGGCAATACCAGCCATGGCTGCGCCGACGGCGAAGGTGATGGCGATAGTACGGTCTACGTCGACACCCATCAGCGTCGCCACGTCCTTGTCTTCGGCCACGGCGCGGATGGCCCGGCCGGTCTTGGTGCGTTGAACAAAGAGGTAGAGACCCAGCAGAGCCACAACCGAGACGGCAAAGACAACCACGCGAGTCTTCAGGAATTCCAGCCCCAGAATCGCGACTCGTCCATCGAGAATGGCCGGGACGGGGAAGGGCTTGAGATCGCCACCGAACAGGCCGCGAAAAAGGTACTGCCAGAAGAAGGATGCGCCGATGGCGGTGATGAGCGGCACCAGACGCGGAGCGCGCCGCAGGGGGCGGTAGGCGATGCGCTCCGTTAGCAGGGCGACTCCCATCGACGTGAGGACCGCGGCCACTGTCACCAGCACGAGGTAGATGACCGGTTGCTCGTCCATAAAGCCCGACCGGCTCAGCGTGCCGGCGACCAGCACGGTAGAGGTCATGGCTCCGGACATGAAAAACTCGCCGTGGGCGAAGTTGATCATGAACAGGACGCCGTAGACCATGGTGTAGCCGAGGGCGATCAGGGCGTAGAGACCGCCCTGCGAAAGACCGGAGATGACAAAATCGATCCAGTCGCTGAGGGTATATTGAGTGCCGGCGCCGAAAAATAGCTTACGAATCGTCCCCACGATTACGAGGATAATAATGACTGCCCGAAACACCCAAAGCGCTACACCGATCCAGTCGATATTCTTGAGGCGCTGTGATGTCGTCATGTTAAGCCTCCTGCATCAGAAGTCGCCGGTTGTCCGGCTCGAAGAGTAGATCGTCCCTCAGGCTCCGGAGGTCGGTAGAAGTCGCTAAGCTCCAACGGAGTCCATGATCTGCTCCCAGACAACAGGAGGCGGCCCCCGAAAGGGGGCCGCCTCACTTTACACTAGCGTATTAGTTTAGGGCCAAACGCGAACGAACGCACCGTCCTGAACTTCGCTGACCGAGATCTTCGGGTCGGCGCAGTCGCCGAACTCATTGCAGGTCAGGGTGCCGGTGATTCCTTCGTAGCCGGAGGTCGCATAGAGCGCGTCGCGCAGTGCCTGGCGGCCGATCAACAGGTTGCCGTCGGCGTCCTGCTGGGCCACAGCCTCGACCGCGTCCAGAAGCATCATGGTCGCGTCATAGGCATGGGCATGGAACGGCGCGGTCGGCGCGGTGCCGTAGGCTTCCTGGTACGCCGGCAGGAATTCATCCTGATAGAAGGTGTTGCTGAAGGCCAGGTCGGGGCCGGAGACGAACATGCCTTCCGATGTGTCGACCGTGTTCTCCAGGAAGCTGGGCGACTGCACACCGTCGGCCGCGGCCAGGTAGACTTCTTCCAGACCAGCCACGTTCTTGGCCGTATTGGTGATCAGCGAACCCAACGGGATGAAGACCGGGTAGTAGAGGAATTGGGGGCCGGCGGCGGCCACAGTGGTCAAAAGCGGCTCAACGTTGGTCGCATCGGCGGCTTCCGCCTCGAAGGCGACCATCTCGCCACCCTTGGCGGTAAACGCGTCGGAGAAGGCGCTGGCCAGACCTTCGGTGTAGGGGTCGCCGTCATGGATGGCGGCCGCCTTGGTGACGCCGAGGACGTCGTAGGCGTAATCGGCCATAGCCGCGCCCTGCACCAGGTCGTTGTGGGCGGTGCGCAGATAGCCAGGCTTCCAGGACTGATCCGGGTTGGTCAGGCCGGGAGCGGTGTTCGACGGGGAGATCATGACGAAGCCCGCGTCGGAGGCGATCTGGGCCATCGGGACGCCCGCGCCGGAGCAGCTGGAGCCGATGATGCCGATAACCTGCGGGTTGGCGACGATCTTGGTGCCGGCCGTCTGGCCGCCTTCAGCGCTGCAACCGTCATCCTCAGCGACCAGTTCGACCGAGTGGCCGAGCACATCGCCGCGCATGTTAAGGGCTATCTCGACGCCGTGCTGGGAGTCAAGCCCTAGATCGGCGTTCGGGCCAGAGATGACCAGCGCGGAAGCGATCTGGATCGGGTCGCCGGCGGCGATCTCGACACAGCCGATGGCGTCGGTGCATTCCATCGAGTCTGCGGCTTCATCGGCCGGGACGACTTCTGTGGCGGCCGTTTCATCGACCGGAGCGGCTTCTTCCGTGGGGGCCGCTTCATCAACCGGGGCGTCAGTTCCACCGGCCGGCTGGCAAGCTACCAAAGCCAGCGCTGCCAAGAGCAGGATTACCAAAAGCAGTGACAGACGTTTCATTTTCTTCTCCTCTATTCTATTTTGAACGTAATGTCCAAGCCTTGACTTGACATCGAAACCGGAATGTTCCGGTCGCTACCAAACGTACGAACTATCCTTGATGGCGGTTGTGCCCGCCTGGCGTATTGGGCTTCCTTTCTTGCTCATCACCTCCTCGAATGGCTGGTTCGCCCATATTAGGTAGCCCCTAATCAATAGGGCTAATGGGTTGGAATTCTAGAGGCACATGGGTTGGTTGTCAACTTGAATTGCTATTGCATTGCACCGGCTGCGTTCAAAGACCGGCCGAAACCACTGGCGAGCCGGCGGGCTATTGCGGCCATGCCCCTGATCGCCGCAACGACCCTACTCGTAATCTTCCAGTACCTCGGTATATTGTCCGGTGGCCATAAAGATCACCCGCTCGGCCAGGTTGGTCGTGCGGTCGCCGATGCGCTCCAGGTTATGGGCGATCCATAACATGTAGGTCGGCATCTGGGGGTCGTGCGGGCCGCCCATCTCGGCCATAGCCTCGGCGAAGAATTTGCGGTAGTGGACATCCAGCTTGCGGTCGCGCTTGACGATGGCGTTGGCCTTTTCCACGTCGCGCTCGATGTAGGCGGCCGTGGCGCGGTTCAGCATGTCGCGTGCGCGTTTGGTCATCTTGGGCAGTCGCGAGAGCTTCATGTGCAGCGTGGGGGTTTCGTCCTCCGCAGTCTCTTCCTCCACGTCATCCAGCGGGTCGAAGTCGTCATCGGGTTCGGCCGGCGAAAGGCCGGCCGGGGGCGCTATCCTCTCCATGCGGGTGACGATGCGGGCGATGCCGGCGGCGTGGTCGCCGATACGCTCCAGTTCGATGGCGAAATGGATGGCAGCGATGACGGTGCGCAGATCGCGCGCCAGCGGTTGTTGGGTGGAAAGAATGACGTAGGCCTTCTCCTCGATCTGGAAGCGCAGGCGATTGATATCGGCGTCGCCGGCTATCACCCCCTCGGCCCGAGCCACGTCGTTGGTCATCAGGGCATCGACCGCATCCCCGATGGCTTTGTCGACCATGCTGCTGAGGACGAGGACTGACTGGTTAAGCTCGTTTAGCTCGGTGTCGAGCAGGGCGCGCATGGGTAAGCTCATGTTTGGCCTTCCGGGAGCGGGGTTAGGGCGGCGAGCAAATCGGCGACGGCCTTGGGATTATCGCTCAGGGGAACGCCGTGGCCGCAGGCGATGACCGCCGGCGACAGTTCCAGCAGCCGCACTGCTGTTCGCTCGGCGGCAGCCATGTCGGCCGTCATGCGCGCCGGCGTGAGCTGGAGCCGGCCGTCGCGCGTGTTCAGGGCGTCTCCGGCAAAGAGGACGCCGGTGGCAGGACTATAGAACGCGTGCTGATCGGGCGTGTGGCCCGGCGCGGCCAGCACGCGCAATCCGCCGAGGACAGGCAGCGTGTCGCCCCCGGCACATGTCTCGATCTGATCCGGGGCCGGCCGCGAATAGCGAATGAATCGGTCGATCACGAACTGCACCACGGCGGGCATGTGTCGCGGGGAGCGCCCCTGCACCAATAAGGCGGCGGTGGCCTCACCGGCGTGGATGGTCGCGCCGGAACGGGCCTGGACGGCGGCCACGCTGCCGGCGTGATCCATGTCAGCGTGGGTGATGATGATGCGTCGCAGGTCGGCCGGTTGTCCGCCAAATTCCAGCAGCCGTTCGAAAATCAGGTCGGCCTTGCCGGGTGTGCCCGTGTCGATGAGCGTGTAGCCGTCCGGGTCGCGGCAGAGATAGCAGTTCACGCTGCCGGCGTCGATCCACAGCACGTCATTCGGCATTGTCACTGACGGTTTCCTCCAGCAGGTGGGCGGCAGTGGCATCGAAGGCGGCGCGCAGCGCGTCGTACTCGGCTTTGGGCAGCGGCTTGAGATTGATGGTGCGCTGCCGCAGCGCCCCGGTCAACTTGGCGCTGTGGACGGCGGGGACGCGCGAATCCTTGACCTCGAGCGACGCGATGTTCTGGGCTGTGAAGACGATGATTGGGAACAGCGGCGCGCCGGCAGCCGACGGGGCATGCTCCTGGATAAAGGCGGCCATTTTAGCCGTTTGCGCTTCGGCCTCGTGGCTGGGGTTGCCTAACCCCTCGCGGCCGAAGAAGCGGCGCATGCCCAGGCCGGTCTGCTGCCAGGTGTCTCCCTGGGCCGTGATGCGGCCATTCTGGAATTTGGCCGTCAGCACGACGACGCCGACCGGCAACAGCAACACGTGGGGCGCGGGCAACAGATAATGATAGAGGCGTCCGTCCTTGCGGGCGAACTTGGCGGCGGCCGTGTCCAGCGCCTGATCCATGCGCGGCCGGCGCAGATATCGGTGGGCATAGTGCAACCCGATCTGCGAGAAGCTGTAGCCCACAGCCAGCGCCAGCAACTGGTAGATGAAAACGCTGGTGCTGTCGGTAATGAAGATGAGCAGCAGACCGGCGACCAACACGGCCAGACCGGCGAAACTTAATACCTGGGCCAGGCGGCCCAGCCGGGCGATTCTTTTTTCGTCGCGTAAGACAACCATAGAAAATTCCGAAAGTGCTATGACAGTTTAAGACCGTTTCCATACCGGCCCAAGACCAGGCAGGCGTTTTGCCCGCCCAGGCCGAATGAGTTTTTGAGCGCCACGCGGATTGGCGACGGCCGCGGCGCGTTGGGCACGTAATCCAGATCACACTCGGGGTCAGGCGTCTCGTAGTTCCAGGTCGGCGGGATAACGCCGCGGTTGAGGCCCAGAAGGGTGAAGATCGATTCGATCGTCCCGGCCGCTCCCATGGCGTGCCCCATGGCCGATTTGGTGCTGCTGATGGCTACTTCGTAGGCCCGCTCGCCGAACAGGCGTTTAATTGCCAGCGTTTCGGTGGCGTCGTTGACCGGCGTCGACGTACCGTGGGCGTTGATATAGTCGATGTCGCGCGGCGTCAGTCCGGCGTCGTCTATCGCCCACTGCATGGCGTGGATGGCGCCCTTGGCTTCGGGGTCGGGCGCGGCCACGTGGAAGGCGTCGGACGACGACGCATGGCCCAGCACTTCGCCGTAGATGCGCGCCCCGCGCGCCAGCGCCATTTCCAGTCGTTCCAGGACGACGATGGCCGCGCCTTCGGCCAGGATAAAGCCGTCGCGATCCTTGTCGAAGGGCCGGCTGGCGCGTTCGGGCGTGTCGTTGAAATGAGTGGACAGGGCGCGCATGGCCCCAAAGCCGGCGATGGCCGAGACATGGATGAGGCCCTCCACACCGCCGGCGAACATCATGTCGGCCGCGCCGCGCCGAATGAACTCCGACGCCTCGCCTATTGTCTGCGTGCCCGTCGCACAGGCGGCGACGATACTGCTGAGCGGGCCAGTGGAACCGGTCAGCAGGCTGACGTGATGGGTCGGCATGTTGCACAGGAACATGGTCATGGCAAAGGGGCTGACGGCTCGCATGCCTCGCTCGCGGAAGGTATCCAGCTCCTCGAAAGCCCGCTCCATGCCGCCGGCGGCCGTGCCGACGAGCACGCCGGTGCGTTCGGGATTGGGCAGTTGTTCCGGCAACCCGGCGTCGGCCACGGCCATGCGCGCCGCGGCCACGGCTAGCTGCGAGGCGCGGGACATGCGGCGGGCCTCTTTAAAGTCCATGTGGTCGCGGGCGACAAAATTCTTGACCTCGCCGGCAATGCGCGTACTCAATTCCGAGGCGTCGAACTGGGTGATGGGGCCAATGCCGGAGCGACCGGCCATCATGTTCTCCCAACTTTCCTCGACGGTGTTGCCGAGCGGGCTGAGCATGCCCATGCCGGTAATGACAACGCGCGGTCGTCCGCGCGCGTCTGTTAACTCAGTATCCATTAGGGTTCCTTATGTAAAGCGACGGATTGAAAGGCAGGACGCGAAGACGCCGGGACGCGGATAGACTTGCTGGGGCGTCGGGCGGCTCCACGGTGAATCGCTTAATGATGATTTTCCTGGCTAACGCCCTCGGCGATGGCCTGAACGATGCCGGTCTCGACCACACGTCGGGCCTGGCCGATGGCCTGCTGAATGGCGTACGCATTCGAGCGGCCGTGGGCAATAATAACAACCCCATTGACGCCCAGGAGTGGCGCGCCGCCGACTTCGTCGGGGTTCAGTTGGTCGCGCACGCGCTGGAAAGCGGGGCGCGCCAGCGCGCCCCCGATCTTGGTCAGCGTGCCGGCCATAATGTACTTGCGGATCATGTCGGACATGTAACTGGCCACGGCCTCGGCCGTCTTCATCATGACATTGCCGGCGAACCCGTCGATGACGCCCACCTCGGCCGCGCCGCGCACGAACTCCTTGGGCTCGATGTTGCCGACGTAGTTCAGACTGCTGGCCTCCATCAGGGGGATCGTTTCCTTGATCAGTTCGTTGCCCTTGCCTTCTTCTTCGCCGTTGGAGATGAGGGCCACGCGCGGCCGATCGATGCCCTGCATGCGGGCCATGTAGATGCTGCCCATCAGGCCAAACTGGAGCAGGTATTCGGGCCGGGCGTCGGCGTTGGCCCCGTTGTCGATGAGCATGGGCTTGCTCTCGATGGGGAAGACAACGCCCATGGCCGGGCGCAGGATGCCGGGGATGCGGCCGAAACCCGTCTGGCGCAGCGTCGCCACGGCCAGGATGCCGCCGGTGTTGCCGGCGCTGACGAAGGCGTCGGCCGTGCCGGCGCGCACGAGCTGCATGCCCACGTGCATCGACGAGTGGCGTTTGTCGCGGGCGGCGGCGGCGGGGGCGTCCTTCATGCCGATGGCCTCGGCGGCGTGGACGACCTCGATGGACAGCCGGGCCGTGTCGTGACCAGACAATTCGGCCCTGACGGTCGGCTCGTCACCCACCAGGATGATCGTATCCCCAAATTTGCGGGCGGCCATTACCGCCCCAGCCACGTCCGGGCCGGGGTGCTCATCACTCCCCATCGCGTCCACTACTATTCGCATAAATTTGTACTCGCTCGCCGGATAACAGATGAAATTCTATCACAATCCACCCGGTCGCTGTAGCCTTAACCGGCCGGGAAGTTTCGGGAATGACGCTCTGTCACTCGCTCTGTTTTTTGGCCAGCGCGATCTGGTTCTCCAGTTCCAATATCCTGGATAAGCGCCTTGGCTGGATAGGCCGGCCGTGGCGCATGGCGTAGAGCCAGGTGAATTCCGCGCCGTAAAGGATGATCTGGGCCGAGTAGTAGATCCAAAGGAGCAGGATAACGATGGACCCGGCCGCGCCGTAGACGGAGCCGGTGTTGCTGTAGGATATGAAAATGGATAGCAGCGCCCGGCCGATTAGAAAGAGAACGGTTGTCACCAGCGCGCCGACGGCCATATCGCGCCAGCGGGTGCGGGCGTCGGGCAACAGCTTGAGGATGAGCAAGAAGGTGATGAAGCTGAGGAACGGGATAAACAGCAGATTAATTTGCGGGATGAGGGCGTCTGCTTCGGGGAACAGCACCCCGAAACGGGAGCGCACGGCCGAAAGCAGCGTCTCCGCGATGACCGTCAGGCTGAACAGAAAGCCGAACAGGAAGACCATCAGAAACGGGATGGCCCG
>JAGOBF010000009.1 GCA_017983515.1 Promineifilum sp.
TTTCGAGGGCGGCGCTGACATGCACCAGGTGACGCGCGACCATATACAAGCCTATACCGCCCGCGCCCGTGAATTGGGCCTCGATTGGGCGACAGGCCAAGCCTGACCAACTCAACCCCATCATGTCCCCCGCACGTATTCCCGGCCGTTGGGTCATCGTCGTCTGCCTGTTGGGATTGGCGACCATCCTCTATCTGCGCCTGATTCCATTTAGCTTCGTTTGGCCCGGCCACATTCCCTTTGATCGCATTACCTGGCAGCCGCTGAACCTGCGCGATGCGCCGCTCAACGTATTGCTTTTCATTCCGTTCGGCTTCGGTTTGTCCGGTATCCTGGCGCGGCGCGGACGGCGCTACGAGGCATGGTTATGGGTCCTGGTCACCGGGTTGGCCCTCTCGACCGTGTTGGAGACGCTGCAAATGTTCATCCCGGAGCGCGTGCCCTCGCTGGCCGATGTCCTCGCCAACGGCATCGGGGCGCTGCTGGGTTATGGCCTCTATCGGGCCTGGGCGATGGGCTTCGGCCGCGCCCTCGGCCGCTATGCGACACGACGCAATTTGCTGCTGGGCCTGACGGCTTACGCCCTCGGCGTGGCGCTGCTGACCGCCTACCTCTATCGGAGCGTCCGCCTGAGCAACTGGGATGACTCGTTCCCGCTCGTCGTCGGCAACGAGGCCGTCGGCAAGCGACAGTGGAGGGGCCGGGTGGAGCGTCTGGAACTGGCCGCGGGCCTGCGCGAGAGCCCGCAGTACGTCGCTCGCTACAACCTCGACGGTGAAACGCCCTTTAATGATGCGGACGGCAACCCCGTCCCGCCGCTGGACTGGCGCGACGGGCCGGCCACGCCTCCCACGGCCGCCGGGGTGCAGGTTGGGCCGGGCGAGTGGTTGGCGACAGACGCGCCGTTCAGCGATTTCACCGCCGCCGCGCGCCAATTCAATAGCTTCACTATCCAGACCGACGTGGCTTCGGCCGATCCTCAGCAGCGCGGCCCGGCGCGCATCGTCTCCGTCTCGGCCGATGCTGAGCGGCGTAATGTCACCATCGGCCAGGAAAAGGATGCGCTCATCATCCGCCTGCGAACGCCGGCCGGCGGAGAAAACGGCCAAAAGCCGGAGGTATTGGTGCCGGGCGTCTTTACCGACCAGCGGCTGCGCCGGATCGTCGTCACTTATGACGCCCCGACCCTTCGCGTGAGCGTCGACGACGACGAATACACTCTGTCGTTGGCACCGGGCACGGCGTTCTTCCCCGGCTTCCAGACAGCGAATCGCTGGCCGGTAGCGTTGGGCGACGACCCGCACCGCTACGATTGGGCGTACTGGGCCATCGTTGTCGGGCTGGGCCTGTTATTCTTCGGCGGGTTGGCGGCGGCGAAAAGGTTTACGGCAGCGGCCGATCGAGCATAGACGCAGCAGCCCGATCCAGCAGCCACGTCACCCGACCTTTGCCGGGCCGGATGCGCTGGGCCGGAAAACGCGATGGATCGTCCCTATGCAGGGTGTTGTAGACTGCATCGGCCTTGCCGCTGCCCGATACGAGAAAGACGACGTGATGGGCATCATTGAGGGCGAGGGGCGTCAGCGTCACCCGCCCGGCCGGTCGGCCCTGATAGTCGGCCGTTACGGCCGCCACCGGCCCAGCGGTCGCCGGCGTTGAACCGGGAAACAGCGAAGCCGTGTGCCCGTCGCTACCCAGGCCCAGCAGCACCAAATCGAACCGAGGCCAGGGGTGCGGCGCGCCGGGATCGTGGGCCTTGGCCCAGTCGCGCAGTTGCTCGGCATAGTCGGCCTCGGCTTCCAGCGCTGGTAGTTCGCCCCTCATGCGGTGGATGTGGCTGGTTGGGATGGCCAGAGGAGTCAGCAACGTCTCGGCCGCGGCGGTATAGTTGCTGCCGGGGTCGCCCGGTGGCACCAACCGCTCGTCTCCCCAAAAGAAATGAACGCGCGACCAGGGCACCGCCAGGGACAACGGCGGGGAGGCCAGCGCCCGGTACAAGGCCAGCGGCGTACCGCCCCCAGCCAGCACGAAACTCGCCTCCCCTTTTTGGGCGACAGTCGCGCTCAATTCCCGCGCCGTCAACTCGGCCGCCGCGCCGGTGAGATCGTCGGTCGCGATGATGTGCGGCTCAGCCATGAGTCAGGGCCAGCGCGTCATAGGCCGTCCCATACAGCGCCGCTTTGGGATTATAGATGACATGGACGGGAATGCGGCTCATCATCTCGCTGAAACGCCCCTTGTCCTGGAAGAACTTCATGAACGGCCCTTTTTGTAATTGGGGCAGGATGCGCACTGGAATGCCGCCGCCAAGGTAGATGCCGCCGGTGGCCAGCACGGTCAGCGCCAGATTACCCGCCTGATCGCCCAAAATCTCCATGAACAACTCCAGCGTGGCGGCGCAAATCTCGGCCTCTCCGGCTACGGCCGCACGAGCAATGATCGGTGTAGGATCGGTGGCGTCGGCCAGCTGGTCGCGCAGCCAGCCGGGTTCGGGATAACGCCCTGTCTCCCGCAGGAAGGTGTAGATGTTGGGAATCCCGATGCCGGAACAGACGCGCTCATAGCTGACGTGGCCCATGCGCGGCAGCCAGTAATTGAGCATCTCCAGTTGCAGGGGCGTCGTCGGGCCGAAGGCGCAGTGACCACCCTCCGACGGGTAAGATTCGTACTGCTCGCGCCCCCGATTCCAGACCAGGAAACCCTCGCCCAGGCCCGTGCCCGGGGCGATGACGCCGATGGCTCCCCGCTCGACGAGCTGGCCTTCGCTAAGCGTGATCAGGTCGGTGGCTTCCAGATGGGGTACGGCCGTCGCCAGCGCCTCCAGATCGTTGAGCAGATGCACGCCAAAGCCGAAACGTTCGCCCATCCGGCCGGCCTCGATCAGCCAGGGCAGGTTAGTAACCTGGGCCCGGTCGCCGACCACCGGCCCGGCCACGCCGAAGCTGCCCGCGCTGATGGCGTAGTCGCCGTCCCGCAGAAACTCTTCGATGATTATTTCCAGGGATTGATATTGCTGGCTGGGAAACGTGCGCTCGATGACGGGATGACGGGTGATTAGCGCCGCGCCCGACTCCACGTCAAAGAGGGCCAGGACTGTCTTAGTGCCGCCGATGTCGCCCGCAAGTAACATAGCTCACTTCTCGACTTTGACCATGCCATAGAAGGCGACGTGATCGCGAATGTCGGCCGCGGCCGGCTTCGGTTCGGGGTAGTACCAGGCGGCATTGCGCACTGTTTCACCGCCGGCGGCAACGTCATAATAGCTGGCGAGGCCCTTCCAGGGGCAGGTGGTATGCCGGTCGCTGTCGCGGAAATATTCGCGATGGATGCTATCGGGCGGGAAGTAATGGTTACCTTCTACCACCTTCGTGTCGTCGCTTTCGGCCAGGACGACGCCGTTCCAAATCGCTTTCATGTAGGGGTGCTCTCCTGTGTTAGGGACGGGGGTAGCAATAAGAGTTAGCAGCAAACAGCAAACAATTGGCCGCGATCCCTAATTAGTCGTCGGCGTCGGACGCGGTCGCGTTTTCCAGAGCGTGGATCAGCGCGTCCAACTGGACGCGACAGTCGGGACACATGTTCAGATGATGCTCGACAAGCGGCTTTTTGCCGCCCACGTCCTGATACGCTTCCAGACAATCGACGTACTCGTCCAGGCAATTGAATACCTCTTCGCAGGTCAGTTCATCGTTGCGTGTCTCGTCCAGTATGTGCATCAGCCGCTCCAAGGATGCCTCATCGAGCGGAACGTTGACACAGGCCGGAACCGGGTGGGAAGACGGCCCCAACAATTGGCGAAGTTTGTCGATCAGGTTACTCATTCTCTTCTCTGACGAATCCAGGTATCGCTTTCTTACACGGCCGGGCCAATTTATGCATCGGCGAAAGATGCCAGCACGTCCTCCGGCGACAGATTATCGACGGCCAGGCGCCGGCGCAAGCGCCGGCGAGCATCGAACACCAGCTTGTAGACGGCGTTCTGATTGGAATCCATCATGTAGGCCACCTCGCTGAGCGGCCGGCCCTGGATGACCGCCGCGGTCAATGCCGTGCGTTGTTTGTCGGTCAGCTCCTCGTTGATCAGCCGGCTGACGTAGGCCATCAACTCGCGCCGTTCGGCCTGGTCCTCCGGCCGTGGGGCCGGATCAGCCACAAAAGACGGGGTGTATTCCCCATCTTCGGTTTGGGTCAACTGGTCGAGCGACATGTCACGCCAGCGCTTGCGCCGTAGCTCGGTCAGGCCGACGTTCAGGGCGATCTTGTTGGCCCAGGTTGTGAACAAGCTTCGCCCGGCGAAGGATTGCAGATTTTCGATGATCTTGAGCAGCGCTTCCTGCGCAAAATCTTCGATGAGCGCGTCGAACTCCGGTGCGTTGGTGTCGATCTGGCCGAGCAGGCCGCGGCGCAGGCCGTTAGTCAGCACCACACGCAGATCGGCCAGCGCCGACTCGCGGGCCGGCCCTTCGACCGTCAACTCGGCCAGCCATTCTTCGTTCGTGCGTATGCGTGTCGCGCTCATCAAAACTTGCGGCTCATCAGGTCTATCGTCCGACTTATTGTAGCGTCTATTGCCTGGGCCGTCGCCCTCAATAACCTGCTCGACGGTCTCTCTTAACTCGTGATCCTGGACTCATCACTCCTTTTAGGCGTCGGCCGCGCGAACAACGACCATCTGGTAGTAATTGCACCAATCCTGCAGCGGGCAGATGTGGCACTGTGGGCTGCGGGCGCGGCAGATCTCGCGGCCGTGTCTAATCAGGTTGATATGCATCGGATAGTAGGTTTCCGGCGCACCTAACGCGGCCAGAAAGTCGTGGGCCTGATTGGCGTTCATGCGCTCGGGGAGCAGGCCCAGACGACGGGTGACGCGATAAACGTGGGTATCGACCGGAAAGGCAGGGCGGCCCAGCGAGAACAAGAGGACAATCGAGGCCGTCTTGGGCCCCACCCCGTCGATAGCGGTCAGCCAGGCCAGCGCCTCGGCCAGCGGCAAGTCGGCCAGGAAGTCGAGCGACAACTCGCCCCGCTGGCGTTGAACGTACCGCAGAGCGGCCTGAATGCGCGGCCCCTTTATGTTCGACAAGCCCGCCGAGCGAATGGCGGCCACGACTTCTTCCGGCGGCGCGTCCATGACGCTCTCCCAATCCGGGAAGCGCGCGATCAGGCTGGCATAAGCGCGCTCGGTATTGACGTCGGCCGTAGCTTGCGAGAGGATCGTGCCGACCAGTTGGTCCATCGGCGACCCATGAGTATGCCACACGGGACGGCCGTAGGTATTGTTCAGAATCGCGAAGACGGTCGAATATTTCTCGCGCAAAGGCTCCAGTTCCATCCTGTTATTCCTCCCCCGCGCCCACACGCTGCGACCGCAAGCGCCGGCCGACCAGGCACTCGGCCAGCGCCGCGCGCAACGCCGCGCGCTCGGGCGGTGGAAAGCCCAGCAGTTCAAAGACTACTTCATCCAGCATCTGTTGTTCCGGACGCTCCAGGGCTTGCAGTGTATCGACGATGGGCAGAGCCGCCAGTCGATCAAAGCACGATTCCAGCTCGCGACGCACGTCCATATCCAGCGCGCGCGGATCGGGCAGCAGGACGGCCGACAATTCATATGTCGCCAGCCACAACACGCCCTCGCCCAAATTCACGCGTCCGCCCAGCTCACAGGCCAGCGAAAACCAGGCGCTATTGAGCAGCGCCGCCACCACGGCGGGCGACACATCGACCGGCGTTACACGATAAACCTGTTGATCAACCCTCAAGTCGCCCGCGGCCAGGGTCGTGAAATGTCGCTGCCAGATACCCTTGGCCAGCAACAGCCCGGCGGCCGGTTGTTGCGGCAGCGCGTACCAGGGATGGCGTCCGGCGCAGGTGGCGCGGGCGGAAAGGCCGGCCGCCTCGCCCCAGGCCAGATACTCGGCCACGGCCGTGCCCACCAGTGGGGCATCGGGGGGGATGACCAACACCTCATGGCGAGCGTCGGCGGGCGTCAGGCGCAATTCGTCCACATCGCGCAACGACTTGAGCAGCGGCCGTCGGAATTCCGGCTCGATTCCCCACTCCTCGACGCGGCGGCGATCGGGATAGAAGAAGGCATTGGCCCCCGTCGTGTAGCCGCGCTGCACGACAGCCCAATGGCCAAGCGGGACGACCGGCCGCGTGGCCGGGCGCAGATAAACCTCCGGCGCACGCAGGAGGATGCTCCAGCGCTCGGCGGCCGGCAATTGTCCCTGAACGCGCACCCGAACCGTAGCCCCGGCGGTCACGCGGTCGGCGGCGGGCATCAGCCTGGTGATGAGTTGCTCCACGGCCGCCACGCGACGGCTGTCGGTATCGGGTCCGAGCAGATCGCGCAACGGCTGCCGCAGCCGGACGAAGCGGACGCGATTGGCGGCGCGCTCTTCGGCGTTGTCGGCGCGTTCCAGGATGACCAGGCAGGTATTGACGCGGGCCGCGGCAAACCAGCGCTCGACGGCCGACTCAATGACGGCCACGATGCGAAAGTGATCGAGCAGAAACTGCTTCAGTGCGTCGCCATAAGCGACGTCTAGCCAGCCATTGGGCACCACAAAGCCCAACCGGCCCCCATCGCGCAGAAAATGCAGGCTATGGATAAAGAAATAGGCATATAGACCGGCTCGACCCGTAAGGGCCGACTCCATTTCTCGCGGCAGGAGGCCCGGGGGCAAAGCGCTCTCGCCATCGGTCGGAACGGCGGGAAATAGCGCGAGCTGGCCGGCGTTCGGGTCGAGCCGGTCGATCCACTCCGCGCGCGTGTAGGGGGGATTGCCGATCACGGCATCGAACGGCGGTTGAGCGCGCGGGTCAAGCGTCAGGAAATTGGCCTGTTCGACGACAACCCCTGGAATGGAGGCCGCCTCGCCGGCGGCCTCCGGATCGAGTTCGATGCCGTGCAAGGTGCCGGCGGCATTCCCGGGTCGGGAGGCCAGCCACGATCGCCAGCGGGCGGCCCGACGCAACAAGGCCCCATCGCCGCAACTGGGATCGAGCAGGCGATCATCCGGGCGACACCGGCAAAAGCCCAGCAGCAGGTCGGCCACGTCGATGGGTGTGGCGAATTGTCCCCAGGTGCGCTGTTTGCTGGTCATAATGCTCCTGATGGGTAAAAAGCGATGGGTAAAGCCTTCGGTCGCGATTATACTATAAGCGCTATGAGCGCGTTATCACAGAAAGTATTTATCAGGACCTTGCCGGACACGCTGCGACCGCTGTTGCCGCCGGCCCTGCAGGATTTCCAGGTGCGCCAGCCGTGGGGCCTGTTGCAGATCCACTATGGCGAGCCGTCGCTCCACTACGAAGTCGCCTACGTGGGCCAACGCCCCGGCCGTGTCGTCACGGGCTGGGAACTCGGTTTTCACTGCGAGGCGCGCGACTATCGTCTGAACCGGCTGTTACTCGACGGCTTCCGCCGCTACCTGTTCGAGATCAAGACCACGCTGGGCGAGAGCATCGAGGCAGAGATGTGGGATCGAGGCTGGACGAAGATCTATGAGGTCTATCCCGGTGAGCCGCTGACCGAGGCGTATCGCGCGGCAGTCGCCGGGCGGTTGGCGCAGATCATCACCTGTGTCCACCCGGTGTTTGTAGATCTGCGGGGCGCGGCGATGGAAATTTATCGCTGATTGGGGAGAAGACAGCGCGAGGGCCGGGAGGGGGCAAAGACGCAAGGATCCCTTAATCCTTGCGTCTTTGCCCCACGGGCTGTTCTGCCGGCTAGTTCTGGCTGATGACCAACGGCAGCAACAGGTATTGAGTCTTTGAGCCGACAAAGGTCGCCGTCACGTTCTTCGGCCCGTCCAGCAGCAGCGATACCGACGGCTGCGTGCCGGTCACGTCACCGCTCCAGCTGTCGAACGTCGAGCCGAAGCCGGGGGCGGCCGTCAGGCTGACCGTCTGCCCGCAGAGCAGTTGACCAAGCGGCGGATTGGTGGAAACCGAGCCGCTGCCGACAACGGTGATGGCGAGCAGAGGCCGGTCGGCCGGCAATGGCCCCTGAACCGTGTTGTGGAAGTAATCGACGACGGCCGTGTGCGCCGGGGCGGGGTTGCCCTTCGTCGCCACATTACCCGCGAAGACGCCCACCTTTTTCACATCCAATATGTAATTATTGAACGTCCCGGCCTCGGTCCAGTCAGTGCCGTTGATGCTATAAGCCATGAACCAGCGAACGCCGACGCGCGAGACGCGCAGGTAGGCCGTGCCGGGGGCGCTGATGTCGAGGGAAATGCGCTTGCGCGCGGCCCCATTGGCGAATGTGGCCGCATAGACTTTGACCCCTTCATTGTACTCGAAATCGAAACGGGCGAAGTTCTGCGCGTCTTGCTCCACGATGATACCCTGCATCTGCGCGGTTTGGGTCACCGCCGAATCGAACTTCACAACGTACTCGAAATCGACATTGTCCGCGGCCTGCATCACGCGCGGGGCATTGTTGCCATCGCTCCACACGTTGTGGGTTGCACCTTCCGGTACGGTGATGAGCAGTTGTTTGCCGTTGACTTTGAACGTGCCGTCACCCAACGGGTTAACAGGCTGGCTCCACTTTGGATCCAGGCTGCACATATCGAATTGATCCGAGTAAGGGCCGCTGGGCACGATGAAGGTGGCGACGATATTCTTGTCGCTGGTCATCGTAACGTTAACCGGGTTGCTGTTACTGGTCAGGTCGCCCGTCCAGCCGGCAAAAGTTGAGCCGGCGGCCGCCTCGGCGGTCAGCTTGACGACATCGCCGTAGAGGTACTCAGTCTTCACGGGGTTGACTTTGACCACCCCCGAACCGTTGCCGGTGGTGCTCGTTGTCAGGGTGAAGGGACCGCCTGGCGGCGAAAAAGTAGCGGTGACATCGGCGCCGTCGGCGCCAATCGTAACGGTCGTCGTCTGGCTGGTGTCGTTCACGTCGCCGCTCCAACCCACAAAAGTCCAGCCGGGATTCGGGAACGCTGTTAGTGTGACCGGCGTACCGGGCAGGTAAAGGGCCTGGTCGGGCTGCTTGGTCACGCTTCCCCCTTCGGGCGGCGACAGCGTGACGTTGAGCGGGAATTCATTATCGGCAAACGTGGCCGTGATGACGAGGTTAGCATTGACAGTTACCTGAGTTTGCGGGTCTGTGCCGCTGGCATCGCCGCCCCAGGATACAAAATGCTTCCCAGAGTCGGGCACGGCGGTTAAGGTCACAACCGTGTCGGCCGGGTAGTTGGGGCCGGGATTGTCGCGGGTCACCGTGCCCCCACCGCCGGGCACCGATACGTCAATGGTGTAGGTTGTGGCGAGGACGAAGTTGGCGACGATGGCCGTGTTCTGATCAATGCTATAGCTCAACGGGTTCAGAGTCGACGCAATGGTACCCGTCCAGTTGGAAAAGATGTAGCCGGACTCAGGGGTCGCCTCTACCGTAATCACCTCCCCCGCAGCGTAGAAATCCTTCTTGGGCGTCCAATCTACCGTGCCGTTGCCGGCCGAGGTGGCCTCGAAGGTATACTGCGGCGGGGCGAAATTGGCGACGATATCAAGGTTGCTGTTGACGACGACATCCTGGCTGGGTTCGTTGCCGGTCAGGCCGCCGCTCCATTCGGTGAAGGTATAGCCGCTGTTGGCTACAGCCGTGACGGTAACGATTGTGCCCGCGGCGTAAGTGCCGCCGGACGGGTTCAGCGTCACGCTGCCGCCCTCGGGCGGGTTGGCCGAGGTCGTGACGGTGTAAGTTGCCTGCGACTGCTTGAATAGGGCGGTAATCGTGTGCTCGCCGGTAATGGTGAATTGCACCGGGTTTTGTGTGCCCAGCGACGATCCCGCGCGAGCCTCGGCGCTGCCCACGTTGACGTTCAGATCACGAGAGGCGTTGTAAATGACCGGCTTGGCATTGTCGGGGGCCACCTCATCCATCAGACCAAACGTCAGTTGGCGCGGCGCGCTGTTGTTGGGCATCAGCAGGCTGCTGCCGCTGCGCCCAAAGCCCAGGACGGTCATCAGGTTCGAAGCACCGGGGAAATAGGTGTCGTTTAGCGTATCGTCCTTGTGATTCACGAGATAAATGGCCCGTCCAGCGACGCCCACGGCCGGATCGACGACATAGGCCCATTCCTCGTTCGGCAGATCTCCGTTGCGAGTCTGGCCGCCGTTCACCTGCGTCCCGTCGCTGAAGACGACGTAATCGGTGGCCGTGTTCAGCTGTCCGCCCGGCGTGCCTTCATACAGGAACCAGAAAGGATAGCTCAGCGCGCCCGAAACGCGGGCCTTGATCATTGTAAAGGTTGTGTAGTTCGGATAAATCTCGAACGTGCCTTCCCATCGTTGCGTATCGCCCGGTAATTTCTTGCCCAAGAATTGCAAGGTGACCTTGATAGGCCCCTGACTCAGGACGGTGGGGGTCATTTTGCCTTTGCCAGGATGGAATATGGCTTCGTTGGAGCCGCCGGCCGAGTTGGGGATGCCGCGATCGGCGCCACTGGAGCCGGCGGCGCTATTCCAGCTCACCCAGTCGTTGCCGTTCAGGTCATTGTAGCTGGAAACGCCGCCGCTGCTCTTGTGGATATAAAGTTCGCCGGTAGCCGTCTGGAGTTTGTAGGCCGGCACGCTCTGATCTGTCCCCTCCGTCATGACGACCTGGGGCGTGACGTTGGGCGCGGAGAAGCCCTTGCCGGTAACGTCGAAGTAGATGTGATAGGTGCGGGTCGTTCCGGCGCCGGTGTTACCCTGCATGATGACGACGACCGTGCCGGCGGCTTTGGCGGCGGCATTGAAGTCGACGGACTTGTCAAACTGGAAGGGAACGTCGGCATCGATCACGTTGTCGCTGCCATCCACTTCCACCACGCGAACCGAATTCGGATCGAGCGTACCGGTCTTGCCCAGCGACGCCCACAGCTGAGTGAAATTGACGTCGAACTCGGCCGGCTTGTTCTTGCGCGCGTAGCCGGCGGCAGCGCTGGTCACTTCGACGCGGTAGTCCCAGCCGGCATCCCACCACTTGGCATCATCTGCCACCACCCAGCGGTCAAACACATAGCCGGTGCTGGGGGTGGCGGTCAGCGTCACGACCTGATTTTGGCTGTAGGGTGGTCCCGGATTGGCGGTCGCCGTGCCGCTGCCGGGCGGGCTGACGTTGAGCGTCAGGCTGAACGCATTGGCTTCGGCCGCCAGCGGATGTACGGCCGACATCATAGCCGTCAACACGGCCAACACACAGAGGATGAGAATAGATCGCAGTTTCAGATTCCCGTTCACGTACTTGAACTCCTTGCACCGGTATAGTCCACACGCAACACGATGGACGCCGAGCCGGGCAGCACACGGCCGCCGTTTATTTTGGATGTTGATTATCGCCGAAGCTTGCTCCTGACTCCGGGCCATATCGAGGACGGCTCACTCAGGCCATCGTAACGTATACATCATAGGCCCGCTTCCTTACGGGGTTTCTTAACACCTTTTCACTCTGGGCCATGAGGCAGAAGTGTATCGGTTATCCGGGCCAAATGACGTGTGTAAATTTGGTACTATAAACCTATAGACGTGAACGTATTTTTCAATAGTATAGGATATTCAAGTTTCACCAGGGATCGTCCACTCTTATAAAACGCCCCCTCGGCGTTCCACCGGACTATTGGGCTCCCAATATTAAACCATTGCGCGTTTGAGAAGGAAGCGTGCATACCACAATCGAATAATTACGAATTCACAGAGGAGGTGAATTTTGAAATCCACTCCCTTACGATGGTATGGCCTATTCGGGCTGCTCGCCCTTTTCATTTCGCTCGTTTGGTTCACTTATAGTTTGAGTGTTGGCGCGGCCGGCGCACAAGCGGCAGGCGGCCCGCAAATCCAATCGCCGACCTGGCTACATCTTTCCACGGCTAACGGCGATCTGCCGGTGCCGTCCAGCAATTCACAGCAAGTCCTGACCCTTGTGGCCGATCTCAACAACGATGGCACCAACGACTTCGTGATCGGCTCCCGGCGCGGCAGCGGCGCGTCGCTCGTTTGGTATCGTCGCGATGCGGCCGGCTGGACCAACCACCTGATTGAGAGTGAATCGCTGCAACTGGAAGCCGGCGGGGCAGTCTACGACATCGACAGCGACGGCGATCTGGACGTCGTGGCCGGGTCGAACTCGCAGACCAACAAGATATGGTGGTGGGAAAACCCCTATCCCGCTCTGTCGCCCACCGGCGAGTGGACGCGACGCACCATCAAGGACGACGGCTCCAGCAAGCATCACGACATGATGTTTGGCAACTTCGACGACGACGCCGCCGTCGAGTTTGTCTATTGGAATCAAAATGCCGAGCAGCTACTGATTGTCGACATTCCATCCAACCCGCTCACGAGTAGCGTGTGGCCGGATACGGCGATCGTGTTCGACGCGCCGGATAACAAGCGCGAAGGCTTGACCGAGGCCGACGTAGATGGCGATGGCAAGAGCGATATCATCGGCGGCGGCTACTGGTTCAAACACACCGGCGGCACGAACTTCACGTCCAACCTCATCGAGAATAACACGTTCATACGGGTCGCCGCCGGCCAGCTGATCCCCGGCGACCGGCCGGAGATCGTTCAGGTCCCCGGCGATGCCTCCGGCGTGGGGCGCTGGTTCGAATGGAACGGAGGAAGCTGGGTCGGGCATGATTTGCCGTTGGGCCAGATCGAGGACGGGCATTCCCTGGATATCGCCGACGTGGACGGAGACGGCCATCTCGACATCTTTGTGGGCGAAATGCGCTACGCTGACAGCCGCAATCCCGACGCTCGCACGTTGCTACTCCTGGGCGACGGGCAGGGTAATTTCACGGTGGAGACGGTCGCCACCGGTTTCGGCCACCATGAGTCGCGCCTGGCTGACCTCGACGGCGATGGCGACTTCGACATACTGGGCAAGCCCTTCACCTGGGATACACCTCGCATCGACATCTGGCTCAATGGCGCCGAGCAGCCAACGTGCGACACGCCCCTGAACGAGTGGGAGACTCACCTCATCGACAATACTCGGCCGAATATCGCGGTGTTTGTCCGCTCGGCCGACCTGAACGGCGACGGCCTCGCCGACATCATCTCTGGTGCGTGGTGGTACCGCAATCCCGGCTCGCCCGGCGGCGCATGGCAACGCAACACCATCGGCGCGGGGCTGGACCAAGCGGCTGTGGCGGTCGATTTCGACGACGACGGCGACACCGATATCCTGGGCACCACGTGGAACGGGGCCAACCCCAATCAGAAACACAAGGGGAACACGTTTGTTTGGGCGCGTAACGACGGCAGCGGACAGTTCACCATTATGAACAACATCCAGTCCGGCACAGGCGACTTTTTGCAGGGAGCAGTATACGGTACTTTTACCACAGGCAGTTCCCAGGTTTTGCTATCGTGGCACAATATCGACAATCGAATCGAAGGACTGACGGTTCCGGCCAATCCCTCCACCCAACAGTGGCCGCAACAGTCGGAGACGTCGCTATCCCAGAGCGAAGACCTTAGCCGCGGCGACATCGACCGTGACGGTGACCAAGATTTGCTGTTGGGTACGATATGGCTGGAAAACAACGGCGGCGGCTGGATCGATCATACATTGTACAATACGTCCCAGAAGCCCGATCGCAATCGTTTGGCCGACATCAATGACGACGGCCGGCTTGATGCAGTTGTCGGCTACGAAGCAATCAGTGTGCCCGGCAAGCTGGCCTGGTACGAAGCGCCATCCAACCCGACGCAACCCTGGACCGAACACGTGATTGACACGATCATCGGACCGATGAGCCTCGACGTGGGCGATATGGACGGCGATGGCGACATCGACCTCGTGGCCGGCGAACACAACCAGTCTAAGCCAAACCAGGCTCGCATCTTCGCCTACGAGCAAACTCAGGCGGGATTCCAGCGCTATCTAATCGACACGGGCGATGAGCACCATGACGGCGCACAGTTGGTCGATGTCGACAATGACGGCGACCTGGACGTCGTTTCCATTGGTTGGACGCACAACCGGGTGATAGTGTATGAGCAGATCGGTTGCCAGACAGGCCCTCAGCCGACCGGAACCCCAATGGCGACCGCGACCGCCCAATACACACCAACGCCAACCGCTACAAACCAAGTTACACCGACGGCCACGCCGACGGCCACCGCCACAACCCCGCCGGGCGGGTCTTCGCACTTCTACTACCTGAGTTCAACCACCGGGGGCAACGTCGGTGGGGTGACCTTCGCGGATGAAGACATTCTGCGATTCGATTCGGGATCGGGCCAATGGTCGCTCTACTTCGACGGATCGGATGTGGGCCTGGATTCCAACGACGTGGACGGTTTCTACTTGCGCGACGATGCCATACTGTTGAGCTTGGGCAAGCCCCAAAACCTGGCCGGATTGGGGCTGGTCGATGATTCCGACGTGCTGTTGTTCATCCCCACCTCAATCGGAGCGAATACCGCCGGCCAATTCAGTCTGTACTTCGACGGTTCCAACGTCGGGCTGACCACCAATGGCGAAGACATCAACGCGCTGACGGAAACGGACGACGGCCGCCTGATCATGAGTACTGTGGGCAAGGTCACTGTGCCGGGGCTAACCGCATCCAAGTGGGACTTGCTCCTGTTCGATCCGGATGCCAACGGCTATGGAACAGACACCGCCGGCGTATGGTCGTTCTACGTAAAGGGATCGTCCATCGGCCTCAGCGCGAAGACGGAAGCGATCACCGGGGCATCGTGGTCGGCGGGCAATCGCCTGTATCTGTCCACCCAGGGTGCGTTTAGTATCGGCGGAATAAGCGGCGGCTCGGCCGACGTATTCGTGTGTGACCTGACCGGCACGGGTGTCTCGGCCGCCTGTTCCCCCGCCCCAGCCCTCAGATGGCGCGGTGGAGACCACGGCTACGGCAGCGAGATGATCGATTCGCTGACGGTGCGCGAGGGCGGCGGTTAAACACGGCCTGCTCCGAGTCCGACAGCCACGCCCGTGACCAACTCATGCTCGTCGTGGCAGGTTATACGGAAAGGTATTGGCCTACGAAAACAAGTGGGATGAGTGTGCGGCCGGCTGAATAGGACAATAGCGAGACAGATCGGCGACCTTGCTGATCTGTCTCGCTCTTATTCGCTGAAAAACGTTTCCCAGGGCGAAGCCTGGAACTGCTCTCTCAATTGAGAGTAATTGGCAATCTGAGACGACAAGGAGCGGCTGGGACGTTTTTCCGTGCCCGGATCGATGTTCTCATAGGCGACTCCCAAAAACGACTGGATACGCCCCATCATGGCGGCATAGTCACGAGTCAGGTCCTCGTACACCACTTCCAGGAGCGCGTGGCCGGCGAACATCAAGTCATACTCGGCCTCGGCCGCCCGCGTGCGCTCAAAGAATTCGCGCGCCTCGGCAGCGTCCAGATCGACCGCCGGCGCGGTGCCGCTGTATTTGATGTATTCGCCCGTCAGCCCGGCCTGCTTGCGGGACAAGAAAGTCTTGAGCAGATTGTGCCGCTTCAGCCGCAGTACTTTCAACTGGGGCTGGCCCACGAGATAGTCCCACACGGCTTGCCCCCAGGCCGTTTCGCGCGGCGCATGGTGATAGAAGATCTTGAACCCCACAGCCTCAATCCCCGGTGAGTACCTGCGAAATACCTTTGTCTCCAGGAACTCAACCGGATGCCGTTGGAACAAGGCCTCGCGGTTGCCGAACTCGTGATAGTGGCCGGGGTAGCGGTCGATACTCTTGACGATCTCGCCGTAGCCGATGATGCGGCTGTGGTTGTTCAGCGAGCGCATCAGCAGGGTCGAGCCGGTGCGCGGATCCCCGACGCAAATGAAGCGCGCGTAATCGGCCGAAGCCGGCAGCAAGCCGCTGTCCTGAGCGCGATGACGCAGTTCGTGGTAGGTGCGGGCCGTGGCGCGGGTCAGGCCGCGGCGCAGTGAGGACTGAGCCATCGCCCTAACTTGCCTCCTTCAGGCTGGCTGATGACCACTTGCGGCGAAAGGCGGCAATCTCCTCCGTCGTATAGAAGTGTTGCGCCACGCGCGAGGTGTACATTCGGTCGATGTAGGCCTCCGATAGCGGCAGTTCCCGGCGAAAGGCCTGATAAATCGCCGCATAGTCCTTGTCCTCGCCCTTATTGCTCTCCAGCAAGCGGAAATCAGCCAGACCCAGGAATTCACGCATGGCCGTCGTGGCGTATTGATTCAACTGCTCAAGCTTGATCACCAGCAGGTCGGCAAACTCGCTGTGATAAATGGCGTAGCCGCGCTGGGCATCGAACGGCTCGGCGAACACGTCGATGCCGTAGAGCGCTTTCACTTCCATGTCGAACCACATATCCGGTACGTGGTGGGGATAGGTGTCAATAAAGTAGCGTTCCACCGCCGCCAGGCATTCGGCCGAGGGGGGATCGCATTGCGCTTTCAACTCGGCCGGCCACCAGCGATAGTTGTGGAACAGGCCGGACACGTTGGTCGCCAGTGGGTCGCGCACCATGGTGATGACTTTGACCCGGCCGCCCGCATCTCGCCGGCGTTTCAATTCCCTGTTAAGCCGGCGCGCGCGCGCGAAGCCATTGCGCCCTTTGCGCGTCAGATTGGCCCACTCCCCAGCCCGCTCCAGCGCCAACGCTTCGGCGAAGGCGACGCCCTCGTCGCTGAGAAAATGCGGCTGGAAGAGGCTCATCGTCCGCTTGATGCCTTGCGCCTTCAGCGAGGCGGCCACCGTGGTCGAGCCGACCTTGCCCATCGTGTGGACGATCAGCAGTGTCTTATCACGATCCATGCGTCGGGCGTCGCGCCGGGCGCGGTAGCGATCTTCGCTGATGACGGAGACGACCAGCCGCTTGCCGAAGGCGCGAAGTTTGCGGGCCTTCTTGCGGCGGCCGCGCTTTTTCTCGCCCGAGGCAGCGGTTAAGGATGGGGGTGTGGTCATGGCAGGCTCCAACTCAGACGATGCGCGGTTCGGGGATGGGGATGATGAAGCGGCCACCCGCCTCGCGATAGGCCGCTTGCTGGCGCATGATCTCATCGGCGAAGTTCCAGGCCAGCAACAGCACGTAATCCGGCTGGTCCTCCAAGAGCTTTTCGACCGGGTAGATGGGCAGATGATTGCCGCCCATGTAGCGGCCGTGCTTATACTTGTTCAGATCGACGACGTAATCGACCAACGTGGAATCGATCTCGCAGTAGGCCAGCATCGTCGTGGCCTTGGCCGCGGCACCGTAGGCGGCGATGCGATAGCCTTGGGCTTTCAAATCGCGCAGGATCGCCAACAGATTATCCTTGACGGCCTGCACCCGGTCGGCGAAGTCGCGATAGTAGTCGATGCGGTCGACCTGGCGTTCACGCTCGGTCGCCAACAGTTCTTCCACGACTGGGCCAACGTTCTCGCGCGGCTCCACGAACAGGCGCAGCGATCCGCCGTGGATCTTCGTGCGCTTGACGTCATTGAGAAACAGACCATGCTGCCGGAACAGCTTGTCCAGCGCGGTGACCGAGTAGTAGCACAGGTGTTGGTGATAGATGGTGTCGAACTCGGCGTGGTCGACCAGATCGACGACGTAGGGACATTCGATGACGGCCACGCCGGTCGGCTTGAGCACGGTTTTGATGCCGGCCACAAAGCCGTTGAGGTCGGGCACATGGGCCAGCACGTTGTTGGCCAGGAAGACGTCGGCCGCCTTGCCTTCGTCCACCAGTTGCCGGGCCAGATCATGGGTGAAGAAGGTGATCATCGTCGGGATGCCCGCTTCCTGGGCGGCCGTGGCCGGGGCGACCGACGGGTCGATGCCCAGTACGGGAATGCCGCGCTCGGCAAAGTTCTTTAACATGTAGCCATCGTTGCTGGCGGCCTCCATGACCAGACTGTCGGGGCCGAGCGGCCGCGTCCCCATGAGGTATTCGGCGCTCTCGCGGAAATGCTTCAGCAGCGATTGGGAGATGGAGGAGAAGTAGGGATACTCCGCATAGAAGAGTATCTCCGGGTTGACCGTCTCGCGAATCTGGGCCAGCGAGCTGTCGGGGCAGAAAACGAGCGTCAGCGGGGCGTGGAGGGCCGGCTCGTCGAGTTGGTCGGCGCGCAGCAGGCGGTCGGCCAGCGGCGTCTCGCCGAAGGCGATGATGGTCTCCAGGTTAGTTGACCCGGAGATGCGATCTGTAGTTTCGTTTTTGTAGATGGACATGGTTCTTTCACGTGTGAAGAAGAGAAAACCACAGATTTCACAGATACCAGACGCCTCATGTGAAGGACGCACAGCATATAGAGAGCGCAAAAAGCAATCTACTGAGCAAACCTGGCACAAGCGTCTTCATCTGTGAAATCTGTGTGCTCTGTGGTTTCTCCTGAATCAGGCGGGCACGGTCGTGCGCCAGCGCAGACGGTCGTCCAGCCGGCCTTCGCTCATCAGCATCTTGATATGATCGATGCGCCGATAGCGCGGCCCTTCGAACTCTTCCAGTTGCAAGCCCACGCGCTGGTAGGCTTCGTAGAGTTCCTGAGCGCCCTTGCGCGCTGTCCACTGCGGTTTAAATTCCGGCAGGGTGCGGGCGATTTTGCTGCTGTCGACGCGATAGTTGCGCTTGTCGGCGCTGGCGCCTTCGGCGAATTCCACGCGGCTGTTGGGCACAACCTCGGCCACGATCTCGGCCAGCTCGCGGATGCGGTAGTTCTCTTCCGGGCGGCCGACGTTGAACGCCTCGTTGTGAATCAGTTCGCGCGGCGCATTGAGCGCGGCCACGAACGCCAGAGACATATCCTCGATGTGGACGACGGGACGCCAGGGCGTGCCGTCGCTTTTCAGATAGACCAGCCCGGTCGTATAGGCCCAGGCGGTCAGGTTATTGATGACCAGGTCGAAGCGCAGGCGGGGCGACACCCCGTAGGCGGTCGAGCTGCGCAAGAAGGTGGGGCTGAACGTGTCGTCGGCCAGTTTGGCGACGTCCTGTTCGACCATGACCTTGGAGCGGCCGTAAGGCGTGACCGGGTTGAAGGCCGACTCCTCAGTGAGCCAGTCGTCGACTCCCGCGCCGTAGTTGCTGCACGAGGACGAGAAGATGTAGCGCTCGACGCCCACTTCCTTGGCGATCTCGGCTAATCGAAGCGACGCCTGGTGGTTGATTTCGTAGGTGAGTTCGGGGTTCAGATCGCCCAGCGGATCGTTCGACAAGCCGGCCAGATGCAGGATGGCGTCGAAGCCGTCGATGTCGGCGTGGGTCACGTCGCGCACGTCCTTGTTGATCGCCGGGACGGCATTGGCGGCATCTTCATCGCCGAAAGTGGCTGCCTGATAGAGGTTTGTATCCAGACCAACGACGTCGTGGCCCGATTTGAGAAGCATGGGCACGAGCACCGTGCCCACGTAGCCGTTATGACCTGTCACTAATACACGCATTGTAAATTCTCCACTCCTAATTGATCACCTGTTTGGGGCCGGGTTTGAAACCCGCTCCTACCAGGTCTTCCAGGGGGCCTGGCCACTATCCCATAATTTTTCCAGCACGTATTTGTCGCGCCGGGTATCCATGCACTGCCAGAAACCGTCATGCTTATAGGCCATCAACTCGCCGTCGGCGGCCAGACGCTCCAGGGGTTCCTTTTCGAACTGGGTATCGTCGCCGTCGATATAGTCGAACACCTGCGGCTCGACGACGAAGAACGCGCCGTTGATCCAGCCCTCGGCCGTCTGCGGTTTTTCGGTGAACTCGCGAATGCGGTCGCCGTCGAACTCCATGTGACCGTAGCGGGCGGGCGGGCGCACGGCGGTCATGGTGATCAGGCGGCCGTGGTTACGATGGAAAGCCAACAGCTTTTGCAAATCAACGGTCGAAACGCCGTCGCCCCAGGTGAGCATGAAGGTCTCATCGCCCAGGTAGGGCTGCAAGCGCTTGATGCGGCCGCCGGTCATCGTGTGCAGGCCAGTATCGATCAACTCAATCGTCCAGTCCTGGATGCCGTCCCTGTCGTGGGTATCCACACGGCCGGCCTTCAGGTTGACGGTCAGGTTGCTGTTCAACGAGCAGTAATCGACCATGTAGCGCTTGATCACCTCGCCCTTATAGCCCAGCGCGATCACGAAATTATTATGCCCATAACAGGAATAATGCATCATGATGTGCCACATGATCGGATGGCCGCCAATCTCCACCATCGGTTTGGGCTTGATCTCCGTCTCTTCCGCCAGTCGCGTCCCATGACCGCCGGCCAGAATACCTACTTTCATACGTTGTCAACTCCTTGGACAGATTTCATAACCCGACCGTCTCCGGCCGGTCACCAGACCGGCGTTTCCGATGTGAGGGGCGTCGGGTTGTCGCGCCCCTCACATCTGTGATCGTTTATCTTAGCCGGAAGCCATGTTATGGTCGAATGACGAGCGGCATCATAACCGCCGTCCCCTTGACCGTGATGGTCACCGTCGTGCTGCCCTGGCCCGTGCCGTCGTGGGCGATGAAGGTGATCACATACGTCCCCGATTGACCGATACTCACCGGCCAGTTGAAGACGCCCGTGCCGTCGCCGTTATCCACGAAGGTTGCGCCGTCGGGCAGGCCGTCGGCCGACAGGGTGAGCGGCTCGTTTTCGGGATCGCTCGCCGTCACCTCGAAGCTGACCACCTGACCGACCAGGACCGATTTATCCGGGACGGGGTTAACAGTCGGCGGAGGATTGTCGGTGAAGGTCGCCGTGACGACGGTATTCTTCTCGATGTTGAACGTCAACGGATTCTCGGCTCCAACCAGGTCACCGCTCCAGCCGGCAAAGTAATTGCCCGTCGCGGGCACGGCCCGCAGGGTAACTTCTTCGCCGCACAGATACTCTGTCTTGCTGGGGGTGATCGAGACGTTGCCCGGCCCGACCTTATTCACTTTCAAGGTGTGGATGTTCTGGGTGAACACGGCGTTGACCGTCACATCATCGGTGATCGTGACGATTTCCACAGGGTTGCTGCCGCTGAGCGCCCCACCCCACTGGCTAAAGGTCCAGCACGTGCCGCCGTCGGCCACCAGGGCCACCACGTCACCATAGAGATAGTAGTCCTTCTGCGGATCGCGGTTCACCGTGCCGCCGCCCGTGACGTTGATAGCCAGATCGTACTCAATCTGGTCAAACGTAGCCGTCACAGTCGTATCGCCGGTGATCGTCAGTTGCGTCGATAGAGCGGTTGGCGTGTCGCCGCCGCTCCAGCCGGTGAATTCCCAGCCGGGTTTGAGCGTGGCGTTGAGCGTCACGACATCGCCGTAGACGTAAGTCGTCTTCACGGGCGACCAGGTGACGGTTCCGCCCGTGCCCACGCCCAGATGAACGGGATTCACGGCGAGGGTGTACTGCTCCTGCTCGAACTTGGCCGTGACGGTCTCGCTCTGGCGCATGGTGATGGAGACAACGGGGTTTGTGCTGGTGACGCCGCCCGTCCAGCCAATGAATTTCCAGCCCGGTTGGGCAACGGCCGTCAATTGAACGACGTCGTCATAGACGTAGGTCTCCTGTGCCGGGCTTTTGGTGACTGCATTGTTCTCGCCGCCGACGCCATCGTTCTCGATATTGACGACGAGCTGATATTGATCCTGCGTGAAGGTCGCCGTGACGTCCTTAGGTTCATCGATGGTAACCGAGACGCTCGGCGCGATATCGTTGATGTCGCCCATCCAGCCGGCGAATGACCAGCCGGGGGTGGCGGTGGCGGTCAGGAGCACATCTGTCCCACAGGTGTAGGGCGCTTGAACCGGGTCTTTGCTAACCGTTCCGTTGCCGACCGTCGTGACGTTGACGTCCATCGGCGAGCCGTCTTCGGGGCTGATGGGCGCTTCCATGTTGAAGAAGTAATCGACCACGGCTTTGTGGGCGGGTTGCGTTCCGGCGCTGCCGCTGTTGCCGGCGAAGAAACCGGCGTTGACAACGGTCATGGGAATGGTGTGAACACCACTGACAAGGTTCCAGGCGGCGCCGTCGACCGACCAGTACCACTTCCATGTATCGCCGGTGCGGGTCACGCGCAAGTAAGATGGCGAATCGGTCAGGTTCAGCGTGGTCGAGACTGCTTTCACCTGTGCCCCGTTGTCGACAAAGCGGGCGTAGAGGATCGGGCCTTTGGCGACCGTGCGCTCGAAGCCGAACCGCGCGTAGGTATCGTCATCCTCGGAGAGGAAGATACCCTGGGTCTGCCCCACCGCTATGAGCGAGTCGAATTTGGCTTCGATTCTCACATCGCCGTTGCTGGAAGACTGCATCAGGCGCGGCGGGCCGCCGGGGCTATCCCAGTCATGGGAACTGCCGCCCGGCACGTTCAGTTCCAGTTGCGTGCCGTTCATGAACAGTTGACCGTCGCCGACGTTGATCACCTGCCAGACGCCATCGTTCAATTGGCAGACATTGAAGTCGTCGGAGAATAACTCGCCGAACTCCAGCGTCGTGAATGTCTGGTCGGGGCTGGTGCCGGTATTGTTCTGCTCGTCGGTGGCGAACAGTTTGAAGTGATAGAGCGTGGTGGGCTGCAATCCGCGAACCTGCACGCTGTGGCTCGTCTTCAGCACTGCGTCTTCGATCTGACTTCCGTAGCCGGTCGTCTTGCCGTACTCGATGCGGGTGGTGGCCGGCTCGTTGGTCGTCCAGGAGATGTTGGCCCCGATGGGCAGCTCGGTCATGACGATGTCGCTGATGACCGGCGGCGTGGTGTCGGGGGCGGCCGTGTTGAACTTGTAGCTTGTCGGGCTCATGCAATTGCCTTTCAAGTCACAAGCCTCGATCTCGACCGTATATTCGGTGCTGAAATTGAGGTTACCCTGCTTGTAGTAGAGGCGATACTCGCCCATTACACCTTGCAGTTTAGCCTTGCTGGTAACATCAACGCCATTAACCCGCATGACGACCGTCGTCCAGTCTACACCGAACAACTCATCGCCGACGTAGGCCAGGATGGGCGATTTGACGTCGACGCCGGTTGCTGCCGGCGTGGGGCTTTGCTTGCTGACCACGGGCGGCGCATTATCAGCAGTACCGCTGCCGCTTAGGACGAACATCGGCCCGGGTCTTTCGACGAAATGGCCGGTTCCCGATCCACTGTAGATGTAGGTGATCTTGTTCGTTCCGGGCACCAGGAAGTTCTTGTTGAACGGCTTAATGCCCAACGCCCAATCGGGAGAGCCAACCGTTGAACTTGCGCCCAAATTAAGTGAGAAGTTGGGGTTACGCCAGTAGGCTCCAATCAGGTAAGCCGTGGTGAATTGGGCCGGAACCGCGGGCGGCATGGTGAAGGTGTAGGTGAAGCTGTCGGCCTTGCTGCCGTCCATGTGGAGGGCATTATCGATGAAGTCGTGGATGATGAAGGCATTGACCGGGTAAGAACGCATCAGCTTGAAATTAGCCGACTCGCCCCCGGCCGCCTCGCGCACGTTCCCGGCCGCGTCGACGACGCGAATCTTGAACTTGATGCGCGCCTGATTGGTAATGTGGGCCAGGTTCCAGGTGTAGCTGGCCGTGGTAGCGCCGCCCTTGGGCTTCACCGTGCCAATGTGGTTGATCGTACCGCCGGTCGGTTGGGGGTTTGTGCCGCCCGGCCACCAGTTGTTGCTGCCGGAGCTGTGCCAGTCGCGGAAAATGCCGTCGTTGTCCTCGTCGTAGCCCTCGTACCAGGCGTGGAATTCGACGTAGGCGGTGTCGGACGAGATGTCGGCCGTCAGCTTGAGCTTGTTGTTGTTGACGGTCAGCGTGCCGCCCGCATTGGGGCCGACCGAGCCGCTATCGTCCTCGATCGCGGTCAATGACCCATTTGGCGGCACAACGTCGCTGCCGGGCCCGGCCACCAGGGGATTGCTGTTGCTATAGTAGATACGAATGCCGATGTCGTGAATGTGAAAGCGTTTGTCGCCCCAGAAAGTCATGGTGTTCGCGCCGACGTTAAATTCGGACTTATCGATCTCCATCACGTAGGGCGTGCGGCTCCAGTCGGAGCCGACGGGCGGATGATAGATGTTCGCGCCATTGTTGATCTTGAACATCGCCGCCTGCGAATTGTAGTTGCGCCATAGATCGAGATAGACTTCGATCTTGACCGCATTCGTGAAATCATCCGGCAGCGTAATGGCGACCGTCTTCGGGCACTTGGCCATTGTATGCGGCTCCAGGTACCATGATCCGCCATTGGACGTTGGGGTTCCGTCCTCGTTGCAGCCGCCGGTAAACTGGGAATGGGGTACCCAGTACTCCTTATACGTCACTTCGCTATCGGCCGAGAAGATGCCGGCTTGGGCAACTCCCGGCACCATCATCACTACGCTGCCAAGTAAAACTATCGCCAAGATGACAATTGTGATACGCGTCGCGTTTCTCATTTTTGCTCCCTAGTTCAAGTAGGATGGTTTCTTCCAGAACTATCTATTTGGATATGGACTCGACATCCTTGGCCGACAGGGGTTGTGGCGGATGTGCCAGCATGGCCCGGGCGGCTTCGGTATTGGGCAAGGGCGAGTCGACTGAGTAGATGGCGTCCAGCCCGAATTGGTGCAGCATGCGGCGGGCCAACTCGCGTTGGTCGTCGGTAATGTGCTTCATCCAGCCGTCGACGCGGTTCTTGCCGGTCACGATGGCGCTATCCGGCTTGCTCGAATTTGATGGTTTCCGCATGGCCTCATCGATAGAGGCATCCCATTCCTTGCCATAGAAATTGAATAATCGTTCGATCTCCTGCGTCGGTTGCTCGCAGAAGGATTCATAAAAGGCCAGGTGCACGTCTCCCGGCTCCAGTTGCGATAGGGCGACATAGTTCTCGACGCACCACATCCACAGTCGCTTTTCGAAAAGAGTGTCGGCCGCAGCGATTTGATCGCGAAACGGCTCCAAAAAGTCCTCCATCAACTGCGGTTGAACCAGCAGAATGTCATGGAGATCGATCTCCCAGTCGAGCCGCGACTGCGAGAGGCACACCGCGCAGGGATGCCGCATCAGCAGCGCCACGCGCAGCCCGGGAAAATGGTTGACCAGCCACTTCAGATAGAGGCTGGCCCGGATGAATTTGACCAATCGCTTGTTGGCTACAATACGGGTGTTGAAACGATCGGCCCAATCGTTGCGCAGACGGCCGGACAGCGCCAGCGTCAGCGGCTCAATATAGGCGGGATTGTCGTCAGCGGGGCGAATGTACTGGATGGCGTTGAAGTGGGCGAAGGCCTCGATGCGGCCGTTGCGATCCGGCTCATCCATCAACCGATACTCATTGCGATAGTTGATGACCTCGGAGATCCAGGTTGTGCCGCTGCGTCCCGTGCCGGCCAGCACGAGAGAATCGCGGTAGTCGGACGACAAGTCCAGGTAGTAACGACGACGCATCACGTTCCTGATGTGCTCCGGATGAAATTTTCCCTTTCGTTCCTTGGTCATGTGCAACATTTTCATACGGCAAAAACTCCTGCGTGAATCTACATGACGCGCCCGATTTCCCTCAGTTTTCTTCCATTACTAGTGGAGCCGTTCCTATACCTGTACAAGGCCGGATGATTGTTTCGGGGCGATGCAACAGTGTTCGTTGCAACTATCGGTGCTTTCTTTCGAAGACGGCCGGCTTTTGCCCGGCGATCTTCCCCTATTTACAGGTTAACACTACTTCCAAAAGGGTAGTCCGATAAACTTACGATGCCTCTTAAGTGCACTGGGTAGTCCCACCCGGCCGTCTCAAAGCAAGACGGCCGGGTGGGACAAGCAGATCAGCGAATCGTTAATGGCAGGAAGAGCTTGATCTCTTCGAGGCGGACAAAGGTGGCCGTCACCTCATGCCGCCCGGTGATGGTCAGGAGTTGCGTCGGGCTGCTGCCGTTCAGGCTGCCGCTCCAATTCTGGAAACGCCAGCCGGCGTCGGCCGTGGCCTTCAACTGAACCTGCTGCCCACACGTGTAGGAAGTCGTAATGGGTGTCAGCGCAACTGAGCCTTGGCCCACCGGCGTCACGACGAGGCTCGGCGCGTCGGCATCTTCGGGCGTGATGGGTTGAGCGGCATTGAAGAAGTAATCGAACAGTGCCGTGTGGGCCGGCGCGGGCTGGGCGCCGTTCGGTTGAGTGGCGGCGAACATGCCGACCCGTTGCACGTCCATCGAGAACTTGAAGCTGTTGCCCTTGAAATTGACCCACTGCTCATTTTCGTCGTAGCGATAAAACATTCGGAACGTGTCGCCGTTGCGCAGGATGCGGAGGTATATCGGCGATGATGCCGGCGGCGTCAGGCTAATGTTGAATCCCTTGCGGCTGGTGCCGTTGTCCACCGCCCCGGCGAAGAAGCGCACGCCCGTGCCGTCATGATTAATGTCGGCCCGCACAAACGTATCGTTGTCGGTCTCGATCAGGACGCCCTGGGTCTGAAAGGCCTTGGTCACAGGCGACTCAAGCTTGACGAAAATCTCGAAATCGGTGTTGGCTACTTCCTGCACCAGCCGGGCGCTATCGTTGCCGTTCTTCCATATCTCGTAATCGACCGACGCCGGCACGATGATCTTCGCCTGCGAGCCGGTCATCTCGTAGTTCGCCTGACCCAGCGGATCGACCCACGTCCACAGGGGGTTAATTACGCTGCAGCCGCTGAAGTCGTCGGAAACAACGTCGCCCGCCTCGCCGAAGTTGGCGACGATATTCTTGTTGCCGTCCATCAGGAGTTGATAGGGATTGTTGTTACTGATGACGTCGCCGCTCCAGCCGGTGAACACGTAGCCGGGCGTGGCCGTGGCGGTCAACGTCACCGTGGTGCCGGCGATGAAATTCGTCTCCGGAGGATCGACTGTGAAGGTGCCCGGCCCATTGGTAGTCACGGCCAGCGTGTAATTGGGGGCTATCGTGAATGTAGCCGAAACGGTCTTGTCCCCGGTCATGGTCAGGACGAGCGGGTCATCCGTACCGGAGGCGTCGCCGCCCCAGCCGCTGAACACGTAGCCGAGGGCCGGCACGGGAGTCAGCGTCACCTGTTCATTCTGGGCGTAGAGATCGCGCACCGGACTGACAGTGATCGTGCCGTTGGTCGGCGGCACGATATTCAGGCTATAGATACCCTCCCCGGCGAAATGGGCCGTGATCACCATGTCTTTGGTAATGGTCACGGTCGCGGGGTCATCCGTCCCGACATAGTCGCCGCTCCAGGACACGAATTCGAATCCCGGCCCGGCCTGCGCATCCAGCGTCACTATCTCGTTGTAACCATATTCCGTTTTCAACGGAGTCGGTATGACCGAACCGTCGCCGCCGGCGGTATTGATCGTCAGCGTATAGGTCTCGCCGGGGATGAAAGTGGCCGTGACGGTTGTGTCCTTGGTCATCACCAGTTCGCCGGGCACGTCATCGCCGGTCAGATCGCCGCTCCAGCCCGCGAATTTGTAGCCGGGTGCAGGGTTGGGGGTTAGCTGGACGACTTCGTCCTGGTAGTACTTGGCTTTCTGGGGGCTGGGCGTCACCGAGCCTTTGTCGGCCGGGTCGGCGTTCAGAGTCAGGGTATAGATGTTGTCCTTGAAGGAGGCCGAGACGGACTTGTCCGCGTCCATCACGACTTCCACCGTGTTGCTCATGCCCGATGCGGCCCCACCCCAGCTGGCAAAGCTGGCGTCCGGCCCCGCTACGGCCGTCAACGTGACTTTCTGGCCGTGCAGATAGCTGGGGCCGGCCGGATCGGCATTGATCGTGCCGTTGCCGATGGGCGTCAGGGTCAACGTGCGGTTCGGCGCGGCGGCGAAATTGCCGACCACGCTCAGGTTACTGTTGACCGGCACAGTGTAGGGATTCACGGAGCCGGTGACGCCGCCCGACCAGTTGACAAAGACGTTGCCCAGGCTGGGTGTGGCCGTGAGCGTCACCATTTCGCCGGCGCTGTAGAAAGGTACATCGGGCGACTTGGTGACCGTGCCCGCGCCCGAGGCGCTCACGCTGACCGTGTACTGAACACTGGGCACGAAGTTGGCCGTGACGTTCTTGGTCGCGTTCATCGTCAGCTGGCCCGGAACGGCCGCGCCAGTCAGATCGCCGCCCCACGAATCGAACTTGAAACCGGCGGCCGGAACTGGCGTCAGCGAGACGACCTCCCCGCAGGCATAGTTGTCTTTGACCAGGGAGCGGGTGACTGAGCCGCTGCCGGTCGTGGTGATGTTCAGCTTGCGGTCATTGTCTTCGGGCGTGATCGGGCTGGCCGCGTTGAAAAAGTAGTCGATCTTGGCCGTATGCGCGGGATTCTGGTTGGAATTCCCGGCATAAACGCCGTAGCTGCTAACGGTCAGGGGATAGGAGAACCCGGCGCCGAAGCTCCAGGTCGTCCCGTCGCCGGAGTAGTGCAAATTCCACACATCCCCCAGGCGCTTGACCCGCAGATACATCGGCGGGGTGATCGTGATGCTGCTGTTCAGCTTCTCGGTCGGCGTGCCGCCGGTGAAGTAAAAGGCCTGGGCCTTGTAGCTGCTGCCGTCGTGGAGAAAATTAAAGCGAAGATAGTTCTGAGCGTCGCCCTCGATGACGATGCCCTGGGCCTGATTCTTGGTGCTCATCGCCGAGTCGAATTTGACCACAAACTCAAAATTCTTGTTCTCGGCAAACTGCATGATACGCGGCGCGTTGCGGCCGCTGGTCCACAGATCGTGGGCGGAGCCGGCCGGTACGCTGATTTCGGCATGGCCGCCAGTCATGGCTACCGATGCGTCGCCCAGCGGATTAACAAAGCTCCACAACTGCGGATTCAGGTCGCAGCTGTTGAAGTCGTCGGAGATCGGCGTCGCGACGCTGGGGTTGCTGAATTGCGCGACGACGGTGCGGTCGGCGAACATCTCCACGGTAGTGGGATTGGCGCTGCCCTGGGCGTCGCCCTGCCAGCCGGCAAAGGTGGAACCGGAGTCGGGCACGGCCGTCAGGCTGACGTCCTCGCCGAAGCGGTAAGCGGCCTTTTGCGGGACGGGATTCACCACGCCGCTACCCGTGCCCACCTTGTTGATGGTCAGTTCGGGCTTCGGCTCGGTGGCGGTCAGATCGACTGTCACATTGCCAAAGCTGACATCGGCATTGTGGGCCACGAGGACGATCGAGCCGTTGCGCGGCTCGCCGGCCAGGCCGGCCGCCTCGATATCCCAGGCGGCCGGTTCCGCCTGACCCTGGGGCCAAACCTTGAAGCGATAGGTGGCCGGCTTCGTCGGGTCGGCGTTGGGTGAAATGCCGACCTTGTACAGGTAGGTTGTGTTCAGTACGGGAGAAAAACCCTTGACGCCGATCTGGTTACCGCCATTTCCCAGGAGCTGCAACCCTTCGGTGGCCGTGGCCTTTTCATAGCGATACCAGGCCATCGCGCCCAGCCGTCTCCAGCCGACAACCGGCTGGAAACTGTTGCCGGCATCGAAATGCCCCTGCCAGCGCACGATTAGGCCCACGCCAGGACTTTTGTTCAGGTGGAGGCTGTGGATCGTGACGGGCACAGTCACGGTGTAATTCCGCCAGGAAATATCGCCGATGGCGATCAGCCGGTCGAAGCCGGTATCGGCCAGCGAAGTCGGCCGCGCCTTGCCGCCGCTGATCATCCAGTTGCCGTCGACGACCTGGGCCACGTCGTTGACTTTGGTGGCCGTGCTCCAGTCGATGGTAATGGTCTGGGGCGTGGGCCAGCCGGCGGCCCGGGCCTGATAATTGACGATCACATTGGCCGGAGTTACCCCGCCGGCGTTATCAGTTGCGACGATAGTGACCGTATTGTTGCCCGCCAGCAGATCGGTGTAGTCCAGTTCGATATTGAAGTCGCCGGTGCGAACGAGCCGGCTGCTGTTGGGGCCAATCGACAACTGCTTGTTTGACCCACCGTTCAGCGAATAGGTCAGACTGGTGAGCGGCGCGGCGCTGGTAACGTTGCCCATGATGTTGACCCACTTCTGCGGGTCGCCGTTGGGGCCGAAGGTTTGATTTGTGCCGTACCAGACGTTGATCGCCGGCGCATCGGCGGCGGACTGGAACCACGTGCCGGGGGTGACGCCGCCGCGCGGCGCGTCGGCCGGCGTCTTGGGCGTGGCCGGAATGCCCCCAACCAGAGGCGGAATGGTGGGGTCATTGAGTTGTTCGTCGCCGGGGAAGGCGAGAGGCGCGGTTTCGGGCGGGCCGTCCTGGGCAGCCAACACGTTGGCGCCGGCCAGGGATGCGAGACTCAACAGAAGGAGCAATAGGAACGGAACAATCCTGACAGAAGATGATTTGGACATTTTCCTCACAAAAAGGCCCCACGTTCCGGAAGTCGGTCAGACACGAGAGCGGGCAAGCAGCACCACTTCGCCAAGAATGGGGAATATAAGAGATTTAATACGAAAGCGCGTCGGGCCGGCCTCGATGATCAAAGCCGGCGGGCGCGCTGCCTGAGGGCGCAGGCCCGGCGGCCGGAGCGACAAACTCCGGCCGCCGAACTTGACCGTCTAGGGCTTCTGTACAAAAGGCATGAATGTCTTGTAATCGCCTTGCCGGAAGCGGGCGATGAAGTTCAAGTGTTGCTCATCGACGATGAACGTTCGCGTCGCGCCGCTGCCCGTGATGTCGCCTTCCCAGCCGGCGAAGCTCCACCCATTCGAGGGCACGGCCGTCACGGTCACTTCCTCACCGCAATAGTAGCCGTCCTTGTCGGGAGTGAACTGGACTTTACCACTGCCCTCGATCTGAGCCACCGGCTTGTAGTAGCTATCTTCGGGGACGATGGGCGAGGCGCTGTTGAAGAAGTAGTCGACGACGGCTGTATGGGCCGGCACGTTGCCTTTATAGGGCGTGTTGCCGGCGTAGATGCCCACTTGCTTGACGACCATCTCGAAGGTAAAGGAGACGTTTTCCGTCCAGTCCTCGCCGTTGTAGGAGTAGAATTGAGTCCACTTGTTGCCCTCGCGCACGATGCGCATGTAGATGGGCTTGAGCTGCTCGTCAACCTTGTTGTTGCTCTGGGTGCGCACCACCGGCAGCAGGTTCTGGAACGTCGCGGCATAGACAGTGACTTGCTGCGGCTCGTTCTCCGGGCTGCGCTTGTAGAAGTCGAAGCGGATGAAGTTCTGTTCGTCCTGCTGCACCAGCACACCCTGCATCGCCACCAGCCCGGACAGGGTCGAGTCGAACTTGACCTCGATGGTGAAATCGGTGTTGTTCGAGGGCTGCATCAGGCGCGGCACGTCGATGCCGGTCGTCCATATATTATGAGCGTCGGCCGCCTTGCCCGCCGGAACCGAAATCTCCACCTGGTGACCGGTCACCCCGTGGGCTCCGTCGCCAAGCGGGTCAACCCACTTCCAGCGATCACTCAATTCGCACGAGCTGAAGTCGTCGGAAGCCAGGCCGGAGGAAATACTGGTGGAGAAGGTCAGGTCCGGGGTCTGGACTTCGTTGCCGTCGGCATCGGTCGAGATGATTTGCAGATGGTAGAACGTCTCGGCCGTCAGGCCCGACAGGGTGAGCTTGTGACTGGTCACCAGATCGTCCTTAGCCTCCGTGCCACCTTCATAGAAAGCGGTCTCGCCGTAATCGACGCGGCTGGTGCCCGGCACATCGGTCGTCCACGACACCACAGCCACTGTGCCGCCATGAACCTCGATGTCGTAGTTGAGAATCTCGATTGGCGTCGTGTCCACTTCGAATACCGCTTCCAGTTGGGTATCCTTCTCGATCGCCATGATCAGGGGAGCATCCGTGCGCACGATGTCACCGGTCCACGTGATGAAATCGTAACCCTTTTCCGGCTTGGGCGTCAGCGTGACCACATCGCCATAGACATAGGCGTCCTTCAACGGCGTGATCTCCACCGAACCCGGCCCATCAGTCGTCACCGTCAGGTCATACGTCTCCTGGGTGAAGGTAGCCGTGACGGCGTTGTCCTGGGTGATCGTCAGCGTCTCGGTCAGGGCCGTGCTGTTGATGGCCCCCGACCAGCCGCTGAATTCCCAGCCCAGCACGGGCGCGGCGGCCAGCGTGACCTCCTGACCGTAGCCATACTTATCCTGCTCGGGGAGCAGGATGACGGCATTATCGATTAGGTCGCCCACACCGTTGTTGGTGATAGTTACGTCCAGATCGTACTGGCTTTGCTCCAGGTGGGCGACAGCGGCCACGTCCTGAGTCATTGGAAAGGTCAGCGTCATATTCGTGCCGGAGACCCCCTCCCCCTCCCAGCCAAGGAACGCCCAGCCGGGGTTAACCGTGACCGTCAGGGTCACAATATCGCCATACTTATAGGTCGGCTGAAAAGGAGTGACGCTGATCGAGCCGCCCTCGCCAATCCCGTCGGCCAGGATCAACGTCTCGATGGTGTATTCATCCTCATCGAACGTGGCGGTGATATCCATGTTGCCGGTGATGGGCACTGTGGGCGTAAGTTCCGTGCCTGTCCAGTCGCCCGACCAGCCGGTAAAGCTCCAGCCGGCGGTGGGCGCGGCTGTCAGGGCGATCTCCGTCCCGTACAGGTAGCTGGCTGCGTTGGGATTCTTGGAGACCGTGCCGCCCGTGCCGTCGCCGTTGCTGACGACGTTGACGTTCATCGTATAGAGCGTGCTATTGGTGAAGGTGGCGACCAGGTCCTGCGCCTTCGTCATGACGAGAAACACAGTCGGATCGGTGCTGTTGACCGCGCCGCTCCAGCCCTGGAAGACCCAGTCGGCAGCGGGCGCGGCCGTCACCTGCACTGTCTCGTTGCAGAGATAGTTGACCTTGTCGGGAACAGGAGTTACCGTGCCGACACCGACCTTGGTCACATTCAGGCTCAGGGGCGGATCAACCTTGCTGATCGGCTGCCCCAGATTGATGAAATAGTCGACCACGCCGGTAAAAGCCGGATTGGAGCCGGTGTTACCGACGAACGCCCCGATCTGGCTCATGGTCAGCGCCCGCGTGATGGTCGCGGCGAAGGTCCAGTTCGTCCCATCGGTGGAGTATTGCAGGTTCCACAGGTCTCCGGCGCGGTTGAGACGCATGTAGTTGGCGGCCCCGATGGTGATCGGCGTCGTGGAGACGACGGCGGCGTTGCCGTTCTTGGTATCGACGACGACGAGGCTGTTGGCCCCCAGGCCGTCGTTCTGGAAATTGACGCGCAGCCAGTTAGAGCTGTCCTGCTGCACCAGGATACCCATCGTCTGGGTCTTGCTGGCCAGCGTGGAAGCAAACTTGACTTCTATGTCGAAATCCTGATTGGTGACGAACTGCATCAGGCGCGGTGCCAGCAGTCCCTGTTTCCAGAGATCATGGCTCAGGCCGCCGGGCACAGCGATTTGCGCTCCGGCTCCAGTCAGAGTCAGGGGCGCGTCGCTCAGAGGGTTAATATAAGACCAGACGGTTGTGTTCAACTCACAACTGCTGAAGCCGTCGGACTGAATGGCCCCGGCCGTCAGCTTGGTCTTGAAAGTCAGATTGCCGGAGACGGCCGTATTCGTAAAGTAGTCGGTGGACGTGAGCCGGAAATTGTAGGTCGTGCCCGGCGTCAGGCCATCCAACTGGAGCGAGTGATTCGTCACCAGCGCGGCGTCGCTGACCGGAGGCATATCGTAGGCGGTCGTCAGGCCATATTCCACCTTGCTGGTGGCACTCTCGTCCGTGAGCCAGGTGACCGTGGCCGACGTGCTGGTCGTGTTGACCACCACGTTGGAGATGACCGGCGGCGTCAGGTCGGGCGGCTCAGTGGTGAAAGAGAAGGTATCGGACGTGCTCATGCAGTTGCCCACCAGATCACAGGCGTAGAACGTAACCGGGATGGTTTCGTTCGAGGGGTAAGGAACGGTGGGCGTGAAGGTGACC
This sequence comes from Promineifilum sp., assembly GCA_017983515.1. Classification (GTDB taxonomy): domain Bacteria; phylum Chloroflexota; class Anaerolineae; order Promineifilales; family Promineifilaceae; genus Promineifilum. The sequence goes on from JAGOBF010000009.1 coordinate 33,710, forward strand.
GTCAGATCGTTCGACGGCCCGGATACTTTTGGCGTTACCTGTTGGTTGTTGACCGACATGAGGATGGTAGCCGAATCGATGCCGACACCTGAGTCTTTCACACGAATAGACACCGGGGCGAACCTATCGATGTTGGTGCTGCCGGCCGCCGGCGTCCGGCCGACGACGTTGGGCGGGGATATGTCGGCGTCACTCTGGTTATTGCCGACGAGCACCAGCATGGGCCCAGGGTATTCGATGAAGTTGCCCTGGCCATTCTTCCATAAGAAGGTCAGCGAATTACTGCCCGGCTTCAACGATGACTTGCCGATATCTCTAACCTGCAATTCCCAGGAATCGGGCTGATTATCTCCTCGAACGGTAGCCGACTTGGAACCGTTCCACGAGAACAGGGGCGTCCGCCAGTACATGCCGACAAGATAAGCGGTTCTATAGGCGCCCAGATTCAAATCATCCGGCAAGGGAAAGTTGTAGGTAGCCGTGTCCGGCCGATTGCCGTCCATGTGCAGGCCGAAGTCGTCAAAATTCGGTATGGTGTAGTAGACGACGGGATACTTGCGAATCAGCGTAAAATCGCCGGAGACGCCGCCGGCGGCCTCGCGCGCGTTACCGTTCTGGTCGATGACGCGAATCTTGAACTTGACGCCGGATTGGTTGACAATGTGGGCAACATTCCACTCCATGGTAACAGTTTGGTCGACCAGATTCGGGTTAGGGAATGTTACCGTTCCAATATGGTTGATGGTGCCGTTATCCGGATGGGGGTTAATCCCATCGCTCAGCTTGCCCTTCGGCCACCAGTTATTGCGGCTGACGCTGTGCCAGTCTTGCCCAACACCGTCGTTATCGTCGTCGTAACCGTCGTAGTAAGCGTGAAACTCGACATATTTGGCATTGCTGACTTTGGCCGTCAGCTTAATCTTGTTGCTGGCGCTGACGTCCAGCACGCCGCCGTCGGCGGCGGGAATATCCGTTCCCGTGCTGTCCAGCGACCGGATAGTTTGCAGCTGGCCTTCGGGTGGGTCGACGTCGGGGTTGGAGCCACCAGCTACCAGCGGATGCCCCGCGTCAAAGTAGATGCGCACTGACACATCATGGATATGGTAGCGGCCGCTCTCGCCCCAAAACAGGAAGGTATTGTCACCCGCGTGCAGCTCGTTCAGCGGCACTTCCTGCACCCAGGGTGTACGGCTCCAGTCATAGCCAACCGGTGACTCGTAGACCTTATTCGGGTTATTATTGAGGCGCAGACGTGCACTGTGCGTATCATAATTGCGCCACAAATCGACGAAAATCTCGGCACGCAGTGCCCCGGCGATGCCGTCCGGTATCGTCAGGGTCATCGTCTTGGGGCACTTAACCAGCGTGTCCGGCTCGCTATACCAGACGTTCCCGTTGGGTTCGCTATTTACACCCGGCTCGATGCAGCCGCCGGTGAATTGCTTATGGTCCATCCAGTACTCTTTGTACGTTACCTCACCGTCGGCGTTATAGATCCCCGCGTTCACCTGGGGAGCCCGTCCTAGAGCGATCACAAGCCCAAACAAAATGAGCACTACCAATAATCCACTAATTCGCTTCATTTTTTCCTCAGCCGTGTACGTGCAGCGATGGTTCTAGAACGGGCTCCCCGGCTCCCAATGTGGGCGGGGACTAGTTTTCGATCACCAGCGGCATGTAGGTCTTGAAACCTGTCGATTTTACAAAGGTCGCCGTAACCACTTGATTACGGGCTACCGTCAGTTCCTGGGTCGCACCGGTTCCGCTCAGGTCGCCGCTCCAGCCGCTGAACACCCAGCCGTTGTCGGGCTTGGCCGTCAGCGTCACCTTTTCGCCGCAGGTGTAGCTGGGTTTCGACGGGTTGAGCGTGACCGTGCCCTGGCCCACCTTGTTGACCGTCACGGTCAGATTGCCGATCGTGTTGCCGTCTTCGGGCACGATGGGCGCGGCCGTATTAAAGAAGTAGTCGACGATGGCCGTGTGTTGCGGGATGGCCTGCCCACCGGTCGACGCACCGTGATTGGCCCCGAACACGCCGGACTTTGTGACCGCCAGCGGGAAGCTGAAGCTGCCGGCGGCCAGCCACGACTGTCCGTCGTTGGACGACGAGAAGCTCCATTGCGATCCAACGCGCGTCACGCGCAGGTACGGCGGCGTCGCATCCACGAAAACGTTGTTGATCACGGCCTTGGGCTTGCCGTCGTCGAACTGGGCTACGTAGAGTCGATTATTGGTCCCGTCGAAATGAACCTCGAACCGCAGGAAGTTATTACTGTCTTCCTCGACCAGGATACCCTGCATCTGGTAGCGATGGGTGACGACCGACTCGAACTTGGCAACGATCTCGAAGTTCTCGTTTTGGGTCGGCTGCATGAGGCGCACCGAGCGATTGCCTTCCTGCCAGATGTTATGCGAAGTACCGCCGGGCACGTTCAGCAAGAGCTGGGTGCCATTCACCTGGTAGCTGCCGTCGCCGACGGGATTCACGAACGTCCATAATCCGGTGTTGAGGGCGCAGGCATTGAAATCGTCGGAGATCGGCGAGGTCGGGTTGGACGTGATAAACGTGGCGACGATGGTCTTCGTCGCGTCCATAGTCACGACGGCCGGATTATCCGCGCCCGTCAAACCACCGCTCCATCCGGCGAAGATGTAGCCCGGCTGGGGTTGCGGCGTCAAGGTGACCTGCTCTCCATAAGTATAGAGATTATTCGGCCTCGTCGGAGAAATGCCGACCGTCCCCTGGCCGCTGGTCGTAACCGTCAGCTTGGGCTTCGTGCCGACCGCGAAAACAGCGCCGATGGTGATATTCTGCGTGATGTCGAACTCCAGCGGATTCTGGCTGCCGCCGAAACTGCCCGTCCAGTTGGTCATCACGTAATTGCCCTGGCCCTCGGCGCGTATCTCGACCGTCTCGCCGTAGTTGTAGAGCGGCTTATCGGGCGTCACTTGAATGCTGCCGTTGGCCGGCTGCTGGACGTTGATGGTAAACGTTTTGTTGACGATGGGCTTGACCTGAACGTTGCCCCAGCTAACCATGGCATGGTGGGCCACCAGCACGACCGATCCGGCAGCTGGCTCGCCCGTGTTGCCCGTAGCGGTGATATACCAGTTCGGCGGCTCCGACTCGCCGACGGGCCAGAACTTGAAGCGGTAGGTGGCGGCGTTTCCGGTAAACTCGGCCGACTGCACGCTCAGTTTGAACATGTAGGGCACATCAAACTCAATCGTCTTATCGGTCTTGGGCGTGACGATGTCCTGGCCGCCGTTGCCGAGCATCTCGAATTGCGACTTGCCGCTAGACGTCCAGCGATACCAGGTCAACGCCCCCAGACGCCGCCAGCCGACGAGGGGTTGCGCGCCGCTGCCGTTATCGAAGTGGCCCAACCAGCGCACGATCAGGCCCACGCCCGACCCCTGGGTGGAGGCGGGATTGAGCGAGTGGACGGTGACCGGCACCTCGACTTCGTAGTCGGTCCAGGTCATGCTGCCCAGCGCTACCAGGCGATCATATCCCGGCAATTCGGTTTGCAGTTGTTCGCCGTTGATCGACCACAGGCCGTCCACGACCTGGCCGGTCGCGTTGATGCCGGCCACTGCGTTCCAGTCGAATGTATACGGCAGGGGGACGACGTTGCCGGCGTCATAGTTGACGGTGACCAACTGATTGGTCTGGCTCGTGCCGTCACTGGCTTTGATCAGCACCGTGTTGGCGCCATCATTCAGGTCGGTATAGTGTAGTTCGATGTTGAAGTCGCCCGGGTTCGCCAGCCGCTGGCCGTCCGGACCGATGTTGACGGTTTGATCGGGGGCGTTGTTGAGCGAATATTTGAGCGAGGTTGCCCCGGAGACATTGCCCAGGATGTTGATCCATTCCTGCGGCGTGCCCGGCTGGCCGAAATTTTGGGTGTTGCCGTACCAGACGTTGATGCTGGGCGCAGCCGGGGCGTTGGGGGATTGCGGTTCGGCCGCCGGCTGATACCAGGGAATAGGAAAGGGGTACGGCTCGCCACCCTCCCATTCGGGAATGCTCGAATCGAGCATGTCCGGATCGGTGGGCGGAGGAATGCGGCCGTCCAGGCTTGCCTGCCCGGCCGATTCGGCGAATAAAAATGTGGGTGAGGCCGACAGGATCAGTACAACTGTCAGCATTAACAGAGTTAATCTTGAATATTTCATTTTTGCCCTTACTCCTTCGCTTTTGTCTACGTTATCGTGTCACACTTACAACTTTTCTTACGAGTGTTGGCCCTTGCTGTTTTTTCACGCTCTCTTACCCCCGCCAGACAGACACAAAGAATCGCGCGAAAGCTCGCGTACTCCTGGTGCAGATCATCGCCGCACGTTGCTATGCGGTTGTTAGGCCAACAAACCTAGACACTTATAAACGCTACGAAGTATAACAGGCAGCCGAATAGGCTACGCTTTCCCTGGCCCCTTGCTTACATATCGTTAATTGAGGGGCTATTTGCTGGGGCGCAAACGAGCCGGCACAAGACGCGGCCAGCGCCGGTCGATGCCCAATGCGGTGACGGCCAGCTCGTACATCTCAATGACCAGCGCACGCTGCAACACGAGGATAGCGCTGACGTAGATGAGCGCCGCGAGCACGATTATCAGAACGAGAGCGAGAACATTCTCGCCGCCGGCCAAGGCCACGATCCAGGGCTGGGATACCACGACGCCGGCCACCATGAGGCCGCCGGCCAGGAAAAAGGGCAGGCTTTCCAGCAGCGTTTTCCGGGCCGTGCCGGGCAACACCTGATTCACCTGGAAGACGTTGAAGAGCATGGCGACGACATTGGCCCCGGCCACGGCCGAGGCCGCGCCCATCGCGCCGAAGGGGCGGATGAGCAGCAGTAGAGCCGGGATCATCACCGCCAGCAGGACGAAGCTGGCCGTCAAATTGCGGCGGGGCTGGCCGATGGCCGAGAACAGCGGCGCCGCATTGGTCGAGATCGGCCGGGTCAGGCCATAGAGCGAAAAGACTTGCCACAGAGGGATCATGGGCGTCCACTGCGGCCCCAGTAAGACCGGCACCAATAGCGGGGCGGTGATAGCCAGGCCCAGGGCCACGGGCATGATGATCAGGATGACCATCCGCGTGCTCAGCAGGTAGGCACGCGTCAGACGCGGCTTTTCGTCCTGCATCTTGGCGTAGGAGGGGAACAACACGTTGCCGAAGACCGACGTGGTCAGCATGTCGGCCAGGCGCGTCGTCAACACGAAGGCCTTGTTATAGATGCCGACCGTGGCCGGGCCTAAACTGCGACCCACAATGAAGGTGTCGACCTGATTCTGGACATACTTGGTCATTCCGCCGGCCATGCTTGGCAGACCATAACGAAACATGCCCTTGACGATGGGTAAGTCCCATCTTTGGGGGCGCAGCCAGATCCACGGCCGCGCGAAGGCCCACAGGATAGCGATGCGGAGGACCTGGCCCAGCAGCTGGCCGGCGACCAGACCCCAGGCGCCATAGCCCATAATCGCCAGCGGAATGGCGATAAGCGTCGATGAGAGTTCGACCGGGATCGATACCAGCCCCAGCTGTTTGAACTTAAGATCGCGGCGCAACAAAGCCTCAGGGATGATCCATAAACCATCGAGGAAGATGTAGAGCGACATCCAGCGCAGGACGGGAATCAGCTCACTGCCCCCGCCCAGCAGGTCGGCCAGCGGGGCGGCCGCCAGCGCCGCAGCCACGGTAAACAAGGTGCTGGTTAGCATCACGATGACGAAAGCGTAGTAGGCAACTTTTTTGATGTCCTCTTTCGTCTGGACAACGGCCGGGCGCATGCCCATGTCGGTGAAATAGTTGGCCGCGTTGACCGTGATCATGGCTAGCGCCATCAGGCCGAAATCCTTCGGCACCAGCAGGCGCGCCAAAATAACCGCCAGGACCATCGACACAGGTCGCAGGGCAAAGGTGATGGAGGCCATATAGATGCCCCCACGAGCCGCTCTAACTTTCAGGTTGTTACTCAAGGCTAAACCTCAATCATCCAAATTAGGAACCATTTGATCCGAGCCGCATGACTACTCGCTTTTCCAGCCACTTTACTGAAGGCTCCGGTAAATACTCACATACCGTGATGCTATCATCTCCCAGGTCGGCCCTTCGCGCATGGTCTGGGCGTTGGCCTTCACCCGCGCCGAAAACGCGGGATCACAGATGAAACGTAGCATGGCTGCGGCGATGTCGGCGGCCGTGTTGGATACCAGCAACCCATTCCGCTCATTGACGACCAATTCCCGGTTCGGCGCAAAATCAGTGGCGATGACCGGCATCCCCAACGCGCGATACTCGATGCCCTTGATCGTCGGCTGATACTGCCAGTCCGGTGGGCTTTCGGGCACGATGGTCAGGGCGACGTCATAGGTCGTGACCGTTTCGGGCACGCGATCATAGGGAATCGGGGGCAGGATGCGCACAAATCGAGATAGCCCCTTCTCTTTGATCAGGCCGTGATAGTAGCCGTCCGATACGTCGGGGCCGATGAAATCGATGCAAAATCCGTCTGTTTCCGCCGCCGCCAGCTGAGCGGCTTCCAGTATCTGCTCCAGCTTGCGGATGCGCGCGATAGAGCCCAGATAAAGAAAGGCCACCGGCTCGCCGCGGCGCGGCCGCTCATTAACGTATTCGAGAAACGGATCATCCACCGCCAGCGGCACGACATCGGCCCAGCGCGCCCACTCCGGCCCCAGGACTTTGGCCGCGCCCAGCGCATGGAGGAAGGTAGCGCGGTCGTAGAAGAAGCGACAGTAGAGAACGCGCAAGCTGTTGGCCCAGCCACTTTTCAGGCGACCGATAGGCCCACGTCCTTCGCGCTGGGCGATTTGCCGGTAATCGATCACGAAACGCATAGCGCGCGGCATGTTCAACGGCAGCAACCACACCAGGCGCGCGGCATTGGGGCAGACGTGGACGACGTCGGCGTTCTCGTGCCGGAAGAAGCTGCGCAAGCGCAACATAAACCCGACAAAGGCCAGCCACGGCCAAACGGTACGCACCACAGGCAGGCGCGCGACGCGGTGCGGCGCTCGGCGCGGCCCTCGAACCCGGGCCGCCAGCACATCGCCGCGATACCAGACGATGTCGCCCGCGTCGTCGTAGTTGGCGACCAGCGCCTCGTGGCCCTGCTCGCGCAAAACGGCCGCCACCTTGGGGTAGTCGGGAAAACTGCGCGAGTAAAACCAGATGTAGAGGACTTTCATACCATAAACCTTTGACGGCGGTTATCGGCCGGGGCTTGTCAGGCGGCTGTCGTCGCCCAGAATGAGCGCTTGCGTGACGCCCTCCAGAACAACGTTCTCGCCGATGATCGAGCCGTGCAGGACGTAATCGGAAATCGTCGCCCCCGCTTCGATGATGCTGTCGGCGATGACTGCGCGGCGAATGTGCGCGGCCCGGCCGATGGTTACATGCGGGCCAATAACCGCGGCCTCGATGCTGGCCGACGGGTGGACGTAGACCGGCGGCACGATGGTCACTGTGTCGCCCATGCTCCGCGGTTGGCCCAGGCGACTAGCGTGCCGCTCCAGTATCCGGCGGTTGGCGTCCAACCGGTTGGCCGGGGAGCCGATGTCGACGATGGAGCGGATGGCCTGCGTGCCGATGGAGTCGCCCCGCTCCAGCATGATCTGGAACGTGTCGGCCAAAAAGTACTCCCCGTTCGTCTGACGGCCGGATGACAGCGTCTGCTCCAGTGTATTCCACAAGAGGCGGCCGTTGCGAAACCAGTAGGCTCCGGCCAGTGCCAGCCGATAGTCGCCCGTTTGCGGCTTCTCGACGATCCGGTCCACGAAGCCATCCGGGCCGACGGTCAGGCAGCCGAAATGGCGCGGGTCGTCGATGACCATCGTCTGGAAGACGGCGTCGGCCGGCGGCGCGCCGGCGGGCATATCGCCATCGGCAATCGTCTGGAAATCAGCGTCAATGATGATATCGCCTAACGAGACAACAACTTCGCCCTCGTCCAGCAGGTCACCGCATAGCCACAGCGCATGGGCCTGGCCCAGCGGTTCATCCTGATAGACGAAGCGCAGATCGAGATGCCCATAATGCTCGCGCACCCAGCGCTCGATCTGCTCGCCCTTGTAGCCCACGACCAGGATCACTTCCTCAGTGGCGACGGCGGCCATGCTGTCCAAAATGTGGCCGATGACCGTGTTGTTGCCCACTTGCAGCACGGGCTTGGGACGGCTCCACGAATGGGGACGCATCCGCGTGCCATATCCGCCCATCAGAATGACGACTTTCATGGTTGCCTGCTCCGGGTGGGGCTTAGTGGCTGTAGCCGTCGGGATGGGCCTGATGCCATTTCCAGGCCGTCTCGATGATTTGGCGCAAGTCGGGATACTGCTGCTTCCAGCCCAGATCGCGCACAATGGCATCGCTGCCGGCGATCAGGATGTCGGGGTCGCCCGGGCGGCGCGGGCCGATCACGGCCGGGATGGGGTGGCCGGTCACCTCGCGTGCGGTGTCGATGACTTCCTTGACGCTGAAGCCGCGCCCGTTGCCGAGATTATACTTGCGGCTGCCGCCGTCGAGCGCGCCCAGAGCCAGGATGTGGGCCTCGGCCAGGTCGACGACGTGGATGTAGTCACGAACACAGGTGCCGTCGGGCGTGTTGTAGTCGTCGCCGAAGATGGTGATCTTGTCGCGCTTGCCCAGGGCCACTTCGAGCACCAGCGGGATGAGGTGGGTTTCCGGGTCGTGGTGCTCGCCGCGCTGCTCGGTCGCGCCGCAGGCGTTGAAGTAGCGCAGGCAAGCGTAGCGCAGACCATAGACGCGATCCATCCAGTGCAGATAGCGCTCCATGATGTTCTTCGATTCTCCATAGGGGCTGCCGGGGACAATACGCTCCGTTTCGTGAATGGGCATACTCTCCGGGTCGTCGAACAGGTTGGCCGTTGACGAAAGGATGAAACGGCGCACGCCATGCTCCACGGCGCTCTCCAGCAGGTTCAGGCCGTTGACGATGTTATCGCGCAGGTAGAGGAACGGCTTCTCCCATGACTCGCCGACGAGCGTGTAGGAGGCGAAGTGCATGATGCCGTCGGGCTTGTGGCGGGCCAGCGTGTCGGCAATGGCGCTCTTGTCGGCCAGATCGCCGCAAACGAACGTCGCCTCAGGATGGACGGCCGCCTCGTGGCCCTGATAGAGATTATCGAAAACAACGACGGACGCGCCGTGCTTGATCAGTCTTTCGACCGTGATACTGCCGATGTAGCCGGCGCCGCCGGTTACTAATACTTTCATGGCTCGATTTATCCTCTTTCAATTAATGGTCAGTGCCGCGGCGCTGATCCGTCATAACCAATTTGTGAGGATACACAAGCAAGGTTACGGCCCGGCTTACGGCAAAGGTTCAATCAGGTAGTGTAGCGCGTCGGCGAGGGTATCGAAAATTTGGAACGGCGGCAGGCCGGCCGCGGCCGGGAGGCGTTCCTGATCGCGGCCGCGACCGGTGCGCAGCAGGATAGACGGCACGCCGGCAGCCTGCCCGGCCCGCACATCGGTCAGGGCGTCGCCGATCATGACTGATCGGCCAAGATCGATGTCCAGTTCCTCGGCCGCGCGCAGCAGCAAGCCGGGCAGGGGCTTGCGGCAATCGCAGCCGTCCTCGGGGGCGTGGGGGCACATATAGACGGCATCGACCCGCCCCCCGGCGGCGCGGATCCGTGTCAGCAGCCGGTCGTTGATGGCTGCGGCCGTCTCCAGGCTGATGTGGCCGCGGCCCACGGCCGACTGATTTGTGACCAGCACGATACGATAGGGGCAATCACGAATGGCGGCCAGCGCCTCAACCGCCTGGGGAAATATCTCCACATCGGCCCACGAGCGGACGTAGTTGCTGCAATTCTCGATGATGACCCCGTCGCGGTCGAGGAAGATGGCTGGTTGCTTCATGACAGGAAACGGGAAGCCACAGATTACACAGATTTCGCAGAGCAGGAGGTTTCCTGATATATCTGTGTGGTCTGCGTAATCTATGGTTTCTTTTTATCTGGGTTGCGTCATCTCGCGCAGCGCCTTGGTGATCAGGTGCTCCAGCATCAGGTGAATGTCCTCCACCTGCTCGATGCAATCGCTAGGCACATGGAGATGGATATCGACCATCGGCCCCAGCTTGCCGGCGCCGAAGCCGGTCATGCCGATAACCGTCGCCCCACGCTCGTTGGCCAGTTCCACGGCTCGCAACACGTTGGGCGAGTTGCCGCTGGTGGAGATAGCCACAACGACGTCGCCCGGATTGAGCAGATTCGCCAGTTGCAGGCGAAAGACGTTGTCGTAGCCGTCATCATTGCCGTAGGCCGAGAAAATCGCCATATTGTCGGCCATGCCGATCACCTTGTAATGTGGCCAGGCGTCGTGGCGCGTGTTCTTGGCCAGGTCACACACCATGTGGGTGGCCGTCGAGGCGCTGCCGCCGTTGCCCATGATGAAGATCTGCCGGCCGTCGAGGCGCGCCTGGTGCAGCGCGTCAATCGCCTCGTGAATTGGCTGGCGGTCGATGCGGTCGAACACGGCCTTCATCTCGTCGAAATACCACTCAACACTGGCTGTTTTATCGAATTCCACGCTCTGTAACATCATCGTTTGATCCTCCGGCGAGTTTGAGAAATTAGGGTTCTGCGCTGGCCTTGTCCAGTGCGCTGTACCCGCCCTCCCTATCGTTGATAGTCGAAGATAACCTTGCTGCCGTCCTGCCCCAGGTTGAAGGGCAATTCCTGGAGCATGTGCATTTTGGTACGCAGGTGCTCCTGCCGCCCCGGCGGACAATAGACCAACAAGAAGCCGCCGCCGCCCGCGCCGGCGATCTTGCCCCCGGTGGCCCCGGCCGCGCGGGCGATCTCATACAGATCGTCCACATCGCTGTTGCTGATCTTGCTAGCGAGCTGCTTCTTGAGCATCCAGCTCTCGTGGAGCAAGTCGCCGATAGCATCCACCTCGCCCTTTTGCAGCTTGTCGCAGGCCGTGTGGGCGATGCCTTTCATCTCTTCCAGCACCGACTCCCGCGAGCGGATGTTGGACTGCTGCTCCGACAGGATGGAGTCGGCCTTGCGGGTGACGCCGGTGTAAAAGAGCAGCAGATTGTGGTTGAGCTGGCGCTTGGTGGCCGGCTCCAGTTCGATGCGCCGGCTGCGCACCTCGCCGTTGCCGGGCAGGAATTCCATGAAGCGCAATCCCCCATAGGCAGCGATATATTGATCCTGAATGCCGATGGGCTTGCCCAACACGTCGATCTCGACGCGGCAGGCTTCGCTGGCCAGTCGTTCGGCCACTACCAGTTCGCGCTGCATGGCATACATGGCGTGCAGCGCGCCGACAGTGACCGTGCTGGACGACCCCAGTCCGGACCCTTCCGAGGGAATGTCGCCCATCGTGGTGATTTCGACGCCGTGGGTGATGCCGGTCAGACGCAGGGCCTCGCGAATCAATTCGTGCTGAATCTCATCCACAGAATCGACCAGTTCGGTATGGGTATAGCCGACGCGCAGCTTGTCGTCGAAGCGTCGCTTGATGGTGACGAAGATATACTTGTCGATGGCCGAGGTCAGCACGCAGCCGCCATGTTCCAGATAATAACCCGGAAAATCGGTTCCGCCGCCGAACAGGCTGGTTCGCAGCGGGGTTTGCACAATAATCATGAACTGAACTCCTGAAGTTGATATGGACCGAGCGGCGGCGACGATGGTACGATCGGCCGCGCGTCAGGCATCGCGCAACAGCAAGTTGCGGCCGAGCCGTCGCCGGTTCTTGAGCATCCAGTATCCCATGTAGAAATAGCAGGAAGCGCGATCGGTCAGCCCTACTGGGGAACGCTCGATGGAACGAACGTGTTCGCGCAACAGCCGCCACTGGGGAAAGGTGATCTTGCCCTCGCGACGCGGGTCGTACCAGGCTTGCTGCGCCTGGGGCGATTTATTGCCGCCCCAGGATTGCTCCTCATGGAAGCGGTAGAAGAACAGGTGCTCGGGCACTTCGTAGAACTTGCCAAGCAGACTGAGTTCGCTCAACAGCGGCCGGTCGGAGCCGGCGTACTTGCCGATGAGTCGGGTGCGGCCGAGTACGTCTCTTCGCATCAGGCCGAAGACGGCCACCACCGGATGCGGATCGAGCACAAATTCATAAAATCGTTCGCGCGGGGCGGCAGCGCTAAAGTGGCGCTTGCCGGGATAGACCTTGATGACCTGGCCCTGATCGTCGATGGCCTTGGCCTGGGTGTAGGCCAACACCACGTCGGGATTATTGTCGAGCACCGCCACGCAGCGTTCGAGATAGGTCGGGGCCAGGAGATCGTCGTGGGCGGCCCATTTGAAGTAGGTGCCCCGCGCCAGCTCGAATACGTGATTATAGTTGGCCGACGCGCCGACATTCTCCGCCTGACGATAATAGCGGATGCGCTCGTCGCCGGCGGCGTACTCCCGACAGATGGCTTCCGTCTGGTCTGTCGAGGCGTTGTCGGAAATCACCAGTTCAAAATCGGGATAAGTCTGCGCGAGCAGTGATGCCATCGTCTCGGCAAGATAATTCTGACCGTTATAGACCGGTAGTCCAATGGTGACGCGGGGAGTGTTCGTGTTCATGGCTTGGCTATTCATGCGGCAGGCGTCCCTTCGATCAGCGCTGGACGCCCAGGTTCTTCAGCAGGCGGCGTTGGACGCGGGCAAAGGCGTCTTTGGCTCGTTCGGGCGAGTTACGTCCTTTGCCCATGCGGCGAGTCAGATTAACGGCCGCGCTGCCCAACAACACCGGCGCCTTCAATTTGGCGACCAGGTTGGTACCGGCCGGTTGATAGCCCATCTCGCGCATCTCCGATTTCAACAAGGCCTGGGCCAGGAAAATCTCGTCCCCTGCCAGCGACTTGCGCCACTTCTCGACGGCCGCGGTCGATACACCGGCCTTGGGCGGCCGCGCGGCCCCGTCCCGTTCTTTCATCTGCGAGGCGGCGTTGACCCAGCCGACGTCGAGCATGTCCTCAGAGTAATCCAGGCCGGTGAACCGGCAAATCTGTTGCAGCACCTCGGCCGGGTTGGCAGCCAGGTCTTCGTAGCGGATGGTAAGGATGTTTTGAGGATAGTTGTGCCGGGCGTCGTGGGCGGCATTGATGGCCTCTTTCCACATCATCGAGTCGATGACGGGATCATAATTGGTCAGGCGGTCAACTTCGAGGTCTTCCTTCTCTTCTTTCGAGTCGAGCCATTCATCGCCCGTGCGACGCACCTTGCGCGAGGCCAGCGTGGCCCGTGGATCACGCACCAGTTCCACCACTTTTGCGTCGGGCAGATGTCGCAAGAGTTGAGTCAGATAGTAGACATGCTCCGGGGTCTTCTCGACCCAGAATGGCTTGCCGGCGATGGAGGCCAGCTGATCGTTCACCAGGCCGAACAGACCCTCGTGCTCGTCCACGCCGGCCGTGGCCGTCATGATTTCCTCAACGTGAGCGTCGGTCAGCCCCAGATCGGCCAATGAATAGTCCGCTTGCTGCGATGCGGTCCGCTTTTTGCCCAGATAGGCCAGCTTGATCAGAAATAAAATGTAGGCGCGGCGCGTCTCTTCATTCTTCAGATCGGGAAACCGGCGCTTGATCGCGCCCAGGTCCTGGAAGAAATGCGTTTCGCCGGCCACCGCCCATACGTCCGGGTTGCGGCGCAGGATCGTCTTGAGCAGACTCGTGCCCGTGTGGATATAGCCGACGATAAATATCCCGTGATTCGAAAACTTAACCGGCATAGACACCATCTCCCTTAGCCAACATCGCAGGCTTTCCATCACTCCCGATCTTTGCCTCAAGCGCCTCTGCGGCGGCTTCGTTGAGTCGATCCAGGCGTTCAAGCATTTGCCCGCACAACTGGTCGACGGCCGGGCTGAGTTTGGACACGCGCCCCTTGCCCACCGACTGGGCGTTAACATCCTTCACGATGGAGTCGCCGGGATAGGGCCGGCCCAGGAAGGCATAGGTGCGGCGCATCGTCCGGGCCGGGTTCAGCACCAGATCTTCATAGCGACTGAGCATGACGCTCGGATGTTGGTCGAGTTTCTGTTCAAAGTAGAGTTGCATGCGCGCCCACCAGAAGAGCGCGGCGGCGTCGAAGGGGTTCATGTCGTCGGCGAAGTGACGGCGGATCGTCTCGCGCGTCTCGGCCGAACTGTTCTGCGAGCGCCAGTTGTCGGGGTCGTTGGCCAGAAACGGCCGCAAATCACGCTGGCCGTTATCCAGCCCAAATGCTTTCAGATTGGAAGCGGCCACGTCCTGATAATGGCGATAGGCCCACAGCACCCGGGCCTCCGGAAAGGTCGCCAGCAGTTCGTGGGCGCGCTGCGATTCGACGAGCGGCTTGAACACCACCATCGGCACGTGATGCCGGCCGATCATGGCTTTCACCGAGGAGAGTGGGTTCAGGCGGATGTGCTCCATCGTGTCCAGCGAGGACAACTCGCTGGATTCACGATAGACCTTCACGCCCAGATCGCGCTCGAAAACCCAATACATCAGGCTCGTGCCGGAACGCTGGATGCCGAGAATGGGCACCACGATGGTGCCGCCGTCATAGGCGGCCGCGCCCAGCTTCTGTGCGGCGCTCTTGTAGAGTCGAAACGCGACGAAGGACAGGGTTTGCAGATTGATATCCGATGATTTCAGTTGATAGGGCATGGTAATAGCTTCCGCCGGCCGGCTCAGGTCTCGCCGGTATAGCCCCGCCGCCAATCGTTCAGGCCATAGCCGAGCAACTGCTCGACTGTGTGAACGTCGTCTTCCAGCAACCGCCACAACGCTTGCCGGACCTCGGACGAAAAGTAGGGTTTCTCGTCGATCTTGTTCGACAGCAGGCGGTGGCGAATCGGCTGCCGGATGGCGGCGGGCACAACACCGCGCACCTTCTGGAACAGTCCGCTTTGGGTAAACGTGCGCGCCGCTTCCGACCGCAAGTAGGGTTGGCCGACCGACTGGTGCAGCGGGGTCGTGTTCGTCTCGGCGAAAGGGGCCGGCTCAATGCCCAGAAAATCGGCGATGCGATAGAGTGTCGCGATCTGATCAGCCGTATATTCCTCGAAGACCAACAGCAACACGTTTTCGGGGCCAAACAACTCCAGATACGGCCGGATTTGCACGCCGTAGCGACTGCGGTCGACATAGGCCGCATCGCTAAAGACAGCCTCTTCCGGCGGCCGTGTGTCGATCTCCCGCACCCGATTGTGCGTATAGTGGGAGATGACGCGCTCAACGGGCTGGCGCATGACGTAGATCAACTTCAGTGACGGGTTATAGTCGAACAGCCTGTTGGCCGTGTCCCGAAACTCCGGAAAAAAAGTGTAGTAAGTAGAAGCCTCGCCGCACAGTTGACCGGGCCGGGGGTCGTAGAGGCTGTGATATTCAGCCAGCCCCTCGGCCCAGGCTTCCGTCTTGTGGAAGTAGCCCGGCTCCTTTTCCCGGCAGAAGCAGATTTGCGGGTGGGCGGCCAACTGGGCCGCCAGGCTGGTAGTGCCCGCTTTTTGGGCACCTATGACCATGAAATCGACGCGCATGATAGGTTATCGAGCCTCAGATTCGTAGTAGGCATAGCTGCCGTTTGGTTCGGCGCGGTTGATGACGACTTCCATCGACTTCACGCGCACGTTGGACAATTGGCGACGCACGGTCTGAACATCGCCGCGTCGCGTTTGCGACTGGGCCACGACCAGGATGACGTTGTCCACCGCCGGAGCCAGCACGGCCGCGTCGGCCACCGACAGTAACGCCGGCGTGTCGAGGATGATGAAATCGAACTGCGTCTTCAATTGCTCCAACAGGTCCAGCATCCGCTGCGAACCGAGAAGTTCAGTCGGATTGGGCGGCAACGGCCCGCTGGTCACCACCTGAACGCGCGTGAAGGCACTGTACTGCACGGCCTCATCGAGTTGAACTTCGCCGGCCAGAATGTTGGTCAGGCCACGCTTGTTGGGTAAGTCGAAGAGTTTGTGGACGGTCGGCAGGCGCAGGTCGCAATCGACGACGACGACCTCGCGACCTGATTGGGCGATGGTGACGGCCAGATTGGCGGCCACGGTCGATTTGCCTTCGCCGCGCTTGGCGCTGGTCAACAGAGCGACCTGGGGGCCACCGACGGAAGCCAGAATATTGGTGCGCAATCGCCGGAAAGATTCCAGTTGCGGGTAATGACCCGTGCCGAGCCGGGCGATTGCCAGATCTTCCTTGGAGGTCGGGATTTGACCGATTGTCTCCATTTGGGTGGCGCTTTCGATCTGCTCCGGCGTGTAAAGTGTCGTGTCCAGATTCTCGGCCAGCAGGGCCAGGGCCACCCCACTGACCAGGCCCACCGCCAGACCCAGGGCCAGATTGACAAGATGGCGCGGCTTGGCGGGGCGATTGGGCGTGTTAGCTTCCTCGACAATCGAGATGGCATTGGCTCGTACAGCTTCCTCAAGCCGAGCCTCTTCATATTGTGTCAGCAGGGAGGTGTAGTTGCGGTCAAGCAGGTCAAGCGACTCGCGGGCAGCGGCCACCGCCACTTCGTCGAGAGGCAACGCCTTGAGCGCGCTTTCATAGTTGGCGCGAGCCTCATTCAGGGCGAGTTCTGCCTGATCCAGCCGTTCGCTGAGGATTTCCTGGAGCGTTTGCCCGCCGCCGCCGCTGTAGAACTCGCGGTTCTGGTCGACCAACACTTGGGCGGCCGTGTTGGCAATGTCGCGAGCATCTTCCGGATCGGTTGCTTCGGCCACGATGCGGATAAGCTCCGTGCTGGGAATGGACTGGACTGATATGACTGGCATCGATCCCAGCCCAAGCTGGTCCATAATCTGACGGCGCACTTTGTTACCGGTGATGATGCGCGCGTAGGTATTGACCAGGCGTTCCGTGTAGCTGATGTCGGGCCGGGCCGATGTCACGGAGCCGCCGCCGATGGTCAATACGCGCACCGTCGTCGAGGCAACGTATTGGGGTGTAGATAAAAAGGTAAAGGCGGCGGCAACGGCCAACCCCAGCAGAATGCTCAGGATGACGGCCCATTTTCGTCGCCGTAATACCGATAGATATGTACTCAGCTCCATGTCTTATCATGCTCCTACGGAGGACTTCCGTCCCGATGTGAACAGTTCCAGATTAGCAGGCGATGGTTACGATCAATCTTGCGGCTGATGCCGTCGCTCATCTCCCAAGCATACCAATCAGAGCGAATATTGACCGCACCCAATGGCTAATTTTAACGCTAAATTGCCTCAGCTGCGGGTTTGACGGCCCCCACGGACTGCGGCGAGGCGGATGCGCGTCGCAGCCGCTCATAAACCTGAAGGGTCTGGTCGTAATGTGTCTCCGGGCTATTAAGCGCCTCGACCTGTGACCGGCCGTTGCGGCCCATCTCAATTGCCAGTTCGCGATCATCGAGCAGGGCTTGCATCTTCGCCGCCAATTCGACGGCGTTGCCCGGCTCGAACAGATACCCGTTCCAGCCGTCGCGCACTTGTTCGGGAATGCCGCCGATGTCGGCCCCGATGACCGCCGTCCCGCTCGCCAGCGACTCGATCACAGTCATCGAGTAATTCTCATACCATTCAGAGGGCGACACCGTAAATAAAGCAGTCTGCACCAGCCGGGCCAGTTCGCCGGTATCCAGATGGCCCAGGAAACGGACGTTGGTGAGATTGTGGGCCTGGACGAACTGCCGCAGTTCCGGCTCCAGTTCGCCCGCTCCGGCAATGTTGAGGACGGCATCGCCCCGAATGTGGCGCATGGCCTCCAGCAAGGTCAGGATGCCCTTGACGCGCACCAGCCGCCCGGCGAAGACGAAATGATTCTGCGGCTCGTAGACCGCGGTGAAGCTGGCAGGATTGATGAAGTTGGGGATGACGTCGAGGGGGGTGCGAATGCCGTGTTCGATCATCTTGTCGGCCATGAAGCGGCTGGGGGCGATGAACCGATCAACGTTGGGCTGGTAGAGCCGAAACACCTCATGGAAATACATCTCGGCCGTCGCCAGCATACTGGCGCTGCGCGAACCGCGCTTGCAACGATAGCGGGTCATGTTGTAATACTTGCCGCCCTTGCACGCCTCGCAGATGCGGTCGTTAGAGACGAAGGTCGTGTTGGGGCAGGCGGGCTTGTAGTCGTGGAGTGTCTGGACGACGGGCAGCCCGGCCGCCTTGAGGGCCGGCAGGATCGACGTCGACATCTCGTGGATGAAACCGTGGATGTGCACCAGATCGGGCTTCACCCGGGCGATCAGGGCTTCCACCTTTTGGCGAGCTTCACGTGAATAGAGGACGCGTTCGATGACACTGAGCTTGGGGCTTAGGCCGGGTTTAGCCAGTTCGGTCGGAAAGTCGACGTAGCTGACGAAGTAATCACTGTACTCCGACGGCAGATTCTTGGGGTGATCCATGCAGAAGGGGATTACCTCGTGGCCGTGGCTGCGTAACAGGTCGGACAGATCGAAAAAGCAGCGCTCTCCGCCCCCTCGCAAATAGTTGAAGCTGTTAATCATCAGAATTTTCATGGTATCGATTTCCCTTCGGCCGCCATCTGCTGGGTCGCCGGCAGCCCTGGAATGCTCACGCCCACGCCGTCATCCCGCCGTTCCAGTTTCCAAATGACCGCGTCGTCCGGGTCGGGGCGGGCGCCGGCTCGGGATACGCGTTCGGGGTCGAAGGCCGCGCGCCGTCGCCACCAGCCGGCTACATCGCGCGGCAGGGCATGGTAGCACCCCTGGCGCTGGGCCATGGCTGCCAGCAGCGCTTCATAGACCGCCATTCCACCGGGCTTGAGCAGATAATCGGGATGCGAATTGAGTAGCGCCATACCGTAGTGGGCTTCAATAAAGTCAACCTTCTGCAACCACAGATCGGGCGTGCGCTGTTCCAGAACCTCCAGATAGCGGTGATCCTGCATCAGCGTATAGGGCAGTTCGACAAAGCGGCCGATCATGTAGGGCCAGATGCTCATCGATCCGCCGGCCATCGGCTCATAAGGATCAGTATCGAAGAAGGAGAGATCGTACTCAATATCGAGCGACTGCATCCATAGGGGATGGCGGTGGGTCATGGGTGACCGATAGCCGACGGCGCCCCATTGCGCGGCATATTCGTTGATCTTGCGCGCCCGCGCTTCAAATACATCGCGCGAGGAAAACAGGCGGCCGTCGTGCTTCAACCCGTGGACGCCGACCTCGAACCCGCGCGCCCTCATCTCATCGAGCAAATCGCGGTCAATCTTGTACCCTTCGGGCACGAAATTGAACGACGACCGAAAACCATACTTCTCTTCCAGATCCATGACCTGGCGGACGAAATCGTGCCCCGGCCGGGCCTCGACGTCATGAGTGAGGACGAAGGCGAAGTGATTGCCCGACGGCCACAGCCCGACGATGTCGAGCGAAGGTTGTTCTAACTGCTCCAGCACGTGGCCGATTAGCGCCATTTGGAAGCGCACGTAGCGATCTTCAATCGGCCAATCCAGCAATGACTGGACGTCCTCGGCCGGATGGTAGACCTTGCGCAACAAGGGTCGCACCCAGGTGGGCAGAAGCGGCCGGGCCACGGCATAGTAGAGGGACTTGAGGCCACTCAGCCGGTAGCGTTCCGGGCCAAACAAGCTCTCGTCCAGAGCACGGGCCATGATGTCGGCGCGACTCTCGGCCGACAAAGGCGCGGGCAGAAGGGCGGCGGCTTGGGCCATGGCCTGCTCCCAGACCGAGGGCGGCAGGTTGTGCAACGGTCGCCAGAAGGCGGCCGGGGTGTTGGCAGCAAACAGTTCGTTCATAAGAGTCGTTTCACCCGCTTGACGACCTTGGAGCCATAGACGGCCGTGGTCGAGCGCTGTTCGGCCCCCCGCACCGGTCGGGCGAGGCGGTCGAGGATGGCCCCGCGCACGGCGGAAGCATCCGGCCGGTCGAGAGCAAGTTCGGTGTAGGCGCGGCCTATCTCCCAATAGAGATG
The DNA here is from genome assembly GCA_017983515.1 of Promineifilum sp. Classification (GTDB taxonomy): domain Bacteria; phylum Chloroflexota; class Anaerolineae; order Promineifilales; family Promineifilaceae; genus Promineifilum. Next base: position 53,652 of record JAGOBF010000009.1, read on the forward strand.
GGCGTCGGAATTGGCGACGGTCGCCAGTCCGTAGGGTTCGACGTAGTCGGCGTAGGTCTGGGCGGAATAGTCGCGCTTGTCGCGGCCGTTGTAAATCTCCACGCCATCCAGCTGTTGCAGCAGTTCCGGCGTCAAATCCTGATGGTAAGCGTAGGGGTGGGGCAAAATGGCGATGCCGCCCTGATCGTGGATATCAGCCACCACCTCCAGACTGCGGCGCGAGACGATCTCGCGGCTCAGGAACAGGCCCAAAATATCGCCTACCTCGGTCTGGATTTCTGCACCGATGATGACGATGAAATTCGGGTCGCGGTTAGCGGCCGCGGCATCCACGCCCCCGGCAATGGTATTGTGATCGCTGACGGCGATGCCGGCCAGTCCCCGCCGCCGGGCGATGCCGACAATGTGGGACGGAGCCATAATCCCATCAAAGGAATGGCGTGAATGCATGTGCAGGTCAAACCGGGCCATCGTTAGCTCCTGCTAGCCCCGGCTTTGGGCCAACTCACCGGAGGCGATCTCCGCGCCGGTGCTGTGAACTTTGCGCTTGCCGCCCAGCACGTCTCTGGCTCCCTGGGCCAGCAAGGCGATATTGGGTATCGGATCGGCCAGCCGGAAGTCGTTGGGCGTGCCGCGCAGGACAAAACCCAGCCACTGGAACGGCTTCTTGATGGCGATGGAATGGGCGATGTCCATACTCAACCACTGATAGGTGACCGGCGTCATGGGCATCTCCACCGGCTCGGCGCGGCCGTCGACAGCCATTTGCGTCAGCAGATAAGGAAAGTCCACGCCTGTGGCGATGGACAAGCCCAACGACCCCCAAAACTTGGGGTTGATCTCGATCAGTTTGTAGAGATCATCCTTGACATCCTTTTTGAACTCAACCATCGCCACGCCGTGCCACTTCAATTCGCGCAGCACTTTTGACCCGACGGCGATCAACTCCGGGTCATGGAAGCTCTTGGCCATGGCACTGGGGCCGCCGGTCGGCGGCACTTCGTGGATGCGCTCGTGCATAAAATAGGCCACCAACTCGCCATGATTCATTAAGGCGTAGAAGCCGTGGCCTTTGCCCTTGATGAACTCTTGCAGAATGGGGTAGACGCCCTCGGCCAGTTGATCTTCCACCTCGGCGCAAATCTGCGGATAGACGACGTCGCGCAATTCCTGGAAGCTGCCGGCATAGGCATAATGGCCCTGGCCGCGCCGGGCCTTCACGACAACCGGATAGGGAATGTCGCGATAATTCTCCAGGTCGGCCGGCCCGTTGGGATAGTAGGTCGTGGGCGCGGGCACGCCGATGCGCTCGGCCAACAGCGTCGTGTCGGCCTTGTCCTCGGCCACGGCAAACAGAGGCCACGACGACACGGGGACGGCGGCATAGGCCGAGAGGCGCTCCAGGCCACAGGACAGGATGCGAAATCCGTCCAGCCCGGCGGCGATGATGGCGTCGTAATGGTTGGCGCGCGCCAGCGACTCGATGAAGGCGATGCCGGATTCCATGTCGTTTCCGTCTAGCGGAAAGACGTGGGTCTCGGCCAGATAACGGCTGTAGCTGGCCGGTGGCCGGCCTTCCTTGACGATGATCGACACGTGGATGCCCCGTTTGCCCAGCGACCGCACCACGTCGATAGCGTGGCGCACGCCGGCATCGACCACCAGCACGCGCGTTTGTTTATCGTTCATGTTAGCGCCTCGTACAGCATTTCATACTGGTCGATCACTTCCGACCATTGGTAGCGCGAGCCGACCAGCGCTTCGGCTCGCGTGGCTAGCTCAAACATTTCGCGGGGATGATCGTTGGCCCAAATCATCTTCTCGCGCAAGTCGGCGACATTGCCGGATTCGAAGAACAGCGCTTCGTTGGGCAGCACGGCGCGGTTCTCCGGCAGGTCGCTGGCGACGAGCGGCGTCTTTAGCGCGGCGGCCTCCAGCAGCGTAGCGGCCATAGCCTCATAGGTCGTGGGGAATAGGAAGAGCGACGACATCTGGATCAGCGCGAAGAGCAGCCCCTTGTCGGCGATGAACCCGCCGAACCGCGTGCGGTCGTCGGCCAGCCCCAGCAGCTCCTGATGGTAGTCAGGGTCAAAATTGGGGTCGCCGAGTATCAGAAGGGGCATATCGTTGTCGATTGTCTGCATCGCCTGCAAGACAAGATGGCAGCCCTTGCGGCGAATATTGCGGCCGGCGGTGAAGATCATGTAGTTGCCGGGTTCCAGGCCGTGACGTGCCAGGAATTCGCGCGCCTCTTCAAACTCCAGCTCCGGCAGTTGAATGCCGATTGGCAGGTACATCACTTCGCGGCCGTAATGCTGCTCCAGAAACTGCTTGTCGGGCAGCGACACACTGGTGCGAATGTTGGCGAGGTGCATGAAGGGGTATTCACAGGCCTTGAAGAAATATTTGCCCTTGCCCCACGGATTGTGCTCTTCGGGGATGAGACTGCCCAACCCGTGGGCGGTGGCGACTACCTTGTAGCGCAGGCGCAGCAGCGGCAGCACAAAGCTGGTCTCCATGCTGTGGACGTTGACAACGTCGTAATTGCCAAAGAAAAGGGCGTGGAGCGCGGCCATCAGGTACGTCACTGTGGCGTGGGTGAACTTGCCGGGCACGGACGGGACGCGAATGATGCGCACGCCAGGGACCGTTGTGTCGGCCGACACTTCACGACTGCTCACGTAGACGACGGGTTCAAACCGTTCGTGATCGAAGGAGGTGGCGATCTTTTGAACGACGACATCGACGCCGGCCTTGGCCGGCAGCGCCTTAATCCCTATGAATGCGATTTTCTTTTTCTTCATTGCAGCCTCTGACCGCCGGCGGCGGCCGGACGGCGGTGGGTTAAAATCAGGACGACGGCCCTCAGGCGGCCGCCACCGTAACTTGGCGGTTCCGATACAGATGTGGATCGACCACCTGGGTCATGGCCGCCTCGTCCAGCGGCCGATCGAGGAAGCGGATAATGCGCGCGATCTGGCCGCTGGGTTCGGTCATCACGTCGCTATAGTGGATATAAAGCGTTTCGACGTTCGGCCGGCGTTGCAGCCACTGTTCAACCAGTTCGATGTGGCGGGTAAACATGGCCGCTACCGCTCGGTCGTCCATCTGATCCGGGTCTTCGCCGCGATGGACGATCATCTTCCGCTGCGAGGCCAGGATTTCCTCCAGGTTGCGGCGCAGGAAGATGACCTTGTAGGTCTCGTCGGGTGGCAAATATTGCAGGAGAAACGAAATGACCTTGACCGCCTTGCCCCGCGCCTGGGGCAACCAGGCAACGTCACCTTTGTCCAGTTGCTTGACGCGCTCAAATTCGAAATAGCCCTTTGGATTGTCCTTGTCGGCCGTGCGCAGCTCGTCGGTGAGCGGCAAGACGCCGCCGGCGGCCAGCATCTTCATCATCATCGACGTTCCCGAACGCGGCAGGCCGGACACGATGGTTACCGGTTGGGCCGGAGCCGGGGCGCTTGGGTTGCCGCGCACTTTGTTGAATATGTTTTTCATGCGGTTCGTCTATTCTACGTAACCAAGTTTACGCAGGTGATCGGCCAAGCCGGCCATCTCCGTCTCGCTCAGTTCATCGGTCATGTTGACGGCGCCGGTCTGGGCCTGTTCGATGTGGGTTTCGATCAACCGGCGCAGGTCGGCTGCCTGCTGGGGCATCGTCTGCGCCAAATTTCTCTTTTCTTCGGGATCGGCCTGCAAATCATACAATTCCTGGGGGACTTTCGGGTCGGCCGCGTCATAGGCATATTTGTAGCCGTCATAGCGTACCCCGTAGAAAGAGGAAGGCTCGCGCGAGTTTTGACACGTCTCGATGAGCGCGGGCAGTTCATCCGGCGCTTGGCCCTGTATGAACGGCATGAGGCTGCGACCGTCGGCGGTATCCGGGATATGATCGCCCAGTCCGGCCAGGTCGAGGATGGTCGGCATGATATCGATTTGGCGGACCTGGTCTTCGACACGGCGGCCGGCCGGCAAGGCCCCGCCCGACACCACCAGCGGTACGCGCACGAGCGAATCGTAGACGTGATAGCCGTGACCGGTGACTGTCGCCAATGGGCTATCGACCACGCCGGCGCGATAGAGCAAGCGCGACGTCTTGAACCACGTTTCGCGGATGCCGGCGATTGTCTTCCGCCGCATCTGTAGCCACCGCGTCGGCTTTTGGCCTGAACTCTGCTTGGTCAGCGATTTCTTGAAGAACTCCACCTGGCTCTCAAGGCTGTTCTCGGGGATTTTTTCGCCGTGGTCGCCGGTCAGCAGCACGATGGTATTGTCCAGGTCAATCGCGTCGAGCAGCTCGCGCAGGCGGGTATCGTAGCTGGAGATAGCCCGGTCATATTGCGTGCGACCATACTCCGGCGTGTCGTAGCCGGGCAAGATTTGTCGCGGCCGGTGAACACCCCACAGGTGCAGGTAGGCAAACCAGGGGCTTTCGAAGCCGCCGTTGCGGAAGCGCTCGATCAGTTGTTGGCCCCACTCCCCCAGCATCGGCGACTTGACACCGTCGCGAAATTCATACTGCTCGAAGCCGCGGTTCAGGCGATAGAACTGGCTCAGTGGGCCGGTGGCTTCGGCATAGGTATGGTAACCGTTATCGCGAAGGACTTCGGCCAACAGAGGAATGTTGTCGGACACGCGCGCGCCGACCATGGCTCGCACGCCGTGGTGCGCCGGATACATGCCGCTGAACATCGTCGTCATGCACGGGATAGTCATCGAGTTGGCGGTGATCAGGTGCGTGAAGAGCGTGCCTCGTTCGGCCAGCGCCTGCATGCCGGGCGTCTGCGCCGTCCGATCGGGGTCAAAGGCCCGGTCGGCGCGCAAGCAATCGATGACGATTAATAAAATGTTAGGCCTTGTCGAAGGCATCAAACTTTCCTCCGCTGCATGATATAGGTGGTCTTAGGGCTGAAGCGGCGCTTGACGGTCGAACAGCGGCCACAAATCGGTTGTTATACAGCCATTATAGTAATGGCTTCGGCTTACAATAAACCTGAAGAGAAAATTGGGGTGCGGATAGAGAAGGCGCACGAAGCGCCGGTGCGGGGTTTGGGAAGCGCTAGCGGCCGTGATCGGTCAGGCGACGGCGGGCGGCCTGGCGTCGTTGGGGCGTGTAGATCAAATGAAACGTGTAACCCAGAGAGACCCAGTAGAGAATCATCATGGCCCCGGCCAGCCACGCTTTGTGATACCACATCCACACCGGCCAGAACATCGTGAAGATAAACAATCCGTAGGCCAGCGTTGCCTGGTAGGGGTCAGTGGTGGCGCGGGCAAAGCGAAACAGTTTGATCATCGTCCACAGACAAAAGGCGAGAAATAGCCCCACCCCGACGATCCCGTCCTCCTGAATCCACGTGCTGAGGGAAGTCGTGCCGACGCCGTATATATCCTCTTCGAGCACACTGCCGCGAACACCGAGGAACGTACTTTGCGAGCGCGTGCCGAGGCCGAAGCCAAACAGCGTGGTCGTCCAGTCGCGCTGTATCTGCTGCCAGGCGTAGGTGATAGCCAGGCCACGGCCGATGTTATAGGTGGAGTCATCCGCGCCGACCCCATCATTAAACAGGTAACCTTCTATCACGTCGGGTTGCAGATATTCCTGTAACGGTCTCAGACCCCGCGAATTGACCAGATAGGAATTATAGAGCGGCACAAAGACGGCCGCCGCCCCGGCCAACAGGACGACATAGAGCATCAACTGCCGCAACTGGCCGCCTCGAATCAGATGAGCGACCAGAGTGAAAGCGACCAGAGCAGCGAGGGCAAACAGATAAAACTTCGTGCCGCTCAGGGTACTGCCCAGCAATCCCAACGCCAGCACAAATAACAGGGTTTTCGAGTTATGAGTCGCCAGCCAGTTTCCCAAAGCCAGGGTGACAGTGAAGAAAACCAGCATGGAAAATTGCATCACACCTTTCTGACCGAAGGTGCCACCCATGCTGTCGCCCATCGGAAAACCGAGAGCCAACATGACCAGCTGCACCCCGACCTGGAAGATGAGCAGGCCGACGGTAAACTTGAAAAACCAGCGGGCGAAATCAGTGGGCCAACCCTGCACCAGATAAGCGAATATGGCTAACAGGGGATATTTGAACAGGCCCCACCATCCCCACGCCGTCGCCGCGAACGCCTGGCCCTCAAAGGCCGAGACCAAGCCCCAGATGAGCGTGGCGGCGGCAATCAGCAACAAGCCGCCCGGAAGCCTGTCTTCCAGCATCATGTAGGCGAAGGCGACGAGCACGACGAGCGCCAGGCCCACTTCGAGGAGGCCCAGAATAACGCGCGGCAGCCCAAGCGGCCAGACAAGGAACGGTACGAAGATGTGCAACAGCATCACCAAAGCCAGCAGGCGGAACCAGCCCTGGCGCGTCCAGTTCTCCCGGTCGCGGGTCTTGGTCGGGGTCGCTGGGGCGTCGGCCCCCTGGTAGAGGTAATCCTGTCGTGCCATAGTCAGATGAGGGGTGGTCAAGGATGCCCGTGACCACCCCATTGAGCGATGCTAGCAGATTTGTCAGTCGGCCGCCACGGCCTCGGCCAACTTCTCAGCCATGCCGCGCGCGATCATGTGCTCGCGGATGGCACCGGCCACGTAAGCCACCTTGTCGTCGTCCAGTTCCGGGAATATTGGCAGCGATACGATCAATTCAGCATACGCTTCAGTGACCGGAAAATCGCCGAGCTTGTAGCCCAGCTCGGCGTAAGCCGGTTGCAGATGGATGGGAATTGGGTAATGCAAGCCAGTGGCGATGCCCTTGCTCTTGAGATGGTCCATCAACGCCTCACGGTCGGCGACGCGTACAACGTAAAGGTGAAAAATGTGCTCGCCATCAGGGGACGTCGTCGGGGTAAGGAGCGGCAGATCGGCCAGCAAGTCGGCATAGGTGGCGGCGGCACGGCGGCGGCCGGCGTTCCAGCCGTCGAGATACGGCAGCTTGACGCCCAACACGGCGGCCTGCATGGTGTCGAGCCGGTGATTGAAGCCCTTGATCTCGTGGAAGTACTTGACCTTTTGACCGATGTTGCGCAGCAGGCGAATCTTTTCGGCCACGTCCGGATCGTTGGTCGTCACCGCGCCGCCGTCGCCATAAGCGCCCAAATTCTTGCCGGGATAGAAGCTGAAAGCGGCGGCATCGCCCAGGCTGCCCGCCCGGCGGCCCTTATAGCGCGCGCCGCTGGCCTGAGCCGCGTCCTCGAAGACATACAGGTTGTGCCGGCGCGCGATAGCGAGGATGGCGTCCATGTCGGCCATCTGGCCATACAGATGCACAGGCATGATAGCTTTGGTGCGCGGGGTGATGGCCGCTTCGATTTTGGTGACGTCGATGTTGTACGTCTCCGGGTCGCAATCGACCAATACGGGAGTCGCGCCGGCATTGGAAATTGCCAGCACGGTGGCGATGAACGTATTGGCCGCCGTGATGACCTCATCGCCCGGGCCGATGTCATAGGCCCGAACGATCATTTCCAGGGCCGAGTAGCCGGAATCGACGCCGACGCAGTATTTGACGCCGCAATAGTCGGCAAAGGTGCGTTCGAATTCGGCCACAGCGCCACCCAGAATAAAATCGCCACGCTGCATCACGGCCAACACGGCCGGATCAACTTCGCCCTGAATCTGGCGATACTGGGCTCTCAGATCAACGAATGGGATTTCCATGTGAATACCTTACCTTATTATTTGAAGTTTCTTACCGCCGGCCGTCGCCATCGGCGCGGCCCTGGTTTACTCGGTCTATCCGAGGGATGAGCTGTCGATCAACGTTTGGCCAGGTGGCCGGCGCGACGCCAGGAGTTGCGCGCCATGCCGCGCACGTAATCCAGACCGCGGGCTCGCCATAGCTCATAGTAATGGGCCAGCAGATCGGCTCCGCTGCGAGCCACCCAATAGGGAGTCTTGGCCCGGCTGCCAAACGAATTATCGCGCAAAGCATACCCCAGATCAGCCATTTCGCGGCCGTTAAGCATCTGACACAGGCTGACGACATCGGGCGATAGTTTACTTTGCCACTTGCCGACGGCGCTGCGATCGATTCCCGTGGCCCGGTCGATGCCCGACTGGACAGTGGTGTTGCTCCAACCCACATCGAGCATAACGGGATCAAACGTGAGGCTCAAGAACTCGCACAGCCGTCGAACGACCCTTTCCGGGTCGGAGGCGAGATCCTCATAGCGCAACCGAAACAGGGCATCCGGGTAGCGGGCGGCCGCTGTGGCCCCGGCTCGCACGGCTGCCCGCCAACCGAGACTGTCGCGCAGCGGATCATAGCCCTTCGTCGTTTGCATCCGCGCCCCAACAGCGTGGCCATACCGCTCCGACCAATCGCTGTGTTTGCGCACTTTCTTGGAGGCCAGGACGTCGCGCGGATCGCGGACCAACTCGATGATACGAACATCCGGCAAGGCCTTGACGATCTCGTCCACGTAGAAGATGTGGCTGGGCGTCTTTTCGATCCAGTGCGACTTGCCGGCCGCGGCAGCAATGCTCTCGAAGACTAGCGAAAAGATAGTCTGGTAGTCGCGGTTGGCCTTGGCCTCGATAATAATGCGGCGAATTTGTTCTTCATCTGGCTGGAACTGCTTCGCTTCCAGGTCGGCCTCGGCTGCGGTCAGGGGCGGCCAGTCGAAGGCGGTTTTCTTGATGAGAAAGCGCACGTATTCTTCGAGGATGGCGTCATCTTGCAGCCGGGGAAACCGGTGTGGCAACGTGTGGGCCAACTGGTCGAAGAACATCGTCTCGGCCCGAATGCTGAAGACGTCCGGATGACGGCCGATGACCTTGCGCAACAAGGTTGTGCCCGAATGCATGTAACCGACGATGAAGATCGGTCGCGATGCGTGCCGGGGGTCGGTGGGCTGTTTCACCGGGTTCATGCTTGAGGTCGCTCCTCGGACGAGTGCTGATTCGGCTCAGCGCGGCTCCACGCCGACCCGACTGGTGGCCGTCCGGGCATAATTGTGGCGGCTCAGGCCATAGACCAGGGCAGCCTTTAGCTTGGCGGCATTGGCCGCATACGTCCAGCCGTGGACGTCGTCCTGGGCTTGCCGGCCCAATTCGGCCAGCTCCGCGCGGCTGGCCCAAATGCGGTGCAACACATCGACCAGCGTCGTCTCGTCGACGCCATCAGCCCAAAAGGCATAGCGCCCGTCGCCCACCACGTCGGTGTGGCATTTATTGCTGGTCGCCAGAACGGGCATCCCAGCGGCCATGTATTCAAATAATTTGATGGGACTGGAAGCCTCGTACTTGATGTCGTCGACTTCGGGCAGCGATGTGACTCCGATGTGAGCGCGGGCCAAAATGGGCGGTACCTCTTCGTGGGGCACCGGCCGCTCAACGCACACGGCGCGATTGCCGGCGGCGGCCACCTGTTCCAGTTCCTCTTTAAGTGGCCCGTCTCCATAGAGACTGAGAATGAAAGCCTGTCCCTCACTGGCCACCCGATTCACGGCGCGGCTGAGCGGCAACAAATTGCGCTTGGCGAGAAACACGCCCACATAGACCAGCCGGATCGGCTCGTCCTGAAACGGCCAGTGGCGCGCCTTGGCCGCGGCCGCAAATCGCTCGGCCTCGACGCCCGACGGCCAAATGCCCCACAACTGCTCGGCGGGAATGTCCACCAACTCGGCCATGCGGGGAGTGATGGCCGTCTGGCCGTCGGCAAAGCGCCCCGCCAAACGGGTGATCAGATCGAACCAGGCCGTGCGCAGCCGGACCTTCAGGCTGGCGGTCGTGAAGTCCACCATGTCGCGGGTATCCATGACCAGCCGGGGCCGGCGGCGGCCCAGTAGCCGCAGCGGCAGCAGCCACACGGCCGATAACTGGTGAAACAGGATCACGTCGTAGTCGCGGAGGCGCGGCAACAGGAAACGCAACAGTCCCAGATGAAACAGCACTTGTCCAAACAGGTAAACTGCCGGCCGCGGGATATTGAGCACTTCAACGCCGCGATAAGAGTGTTTGCCGGCCGGGCCAATCGTGATCAGCGTGACGTCGACGCCCTGGCGGCGCAACTCACGCGTCGTATCGACCCAGGTCGCCGAGTCGAGTTTGTCGGGCGTCACCGGGGATACCCATAGGAGGCGCAGGCGGTCGACGGCCGGTGTCTCTTTGGTCATGATAGTTACAGCGTTGGGGCGGCCGGCTAGCGGGCACCACAGTTGTTCTTCAGCCCGTTAATGTAGGCCTTTTCGTCCGGATGCAGCGGGCAGTCGATTTCATCGACTGTTGTCGCCACGCGCGCCGGATTGCCGTAGACGACGGCATGAGGCGGCACATCCTTGGTCACTACCGAACCCGCGCCCACCAGAGCATATTCACCGATGACGACGCGCGGCAGAATGGTGACGTTGACGCCGATGCGCGCGCCGCGCTTGATCGTCGGCCCGCCGGCATGGGTGCATTCCGCGCACAGCGGCCGCATATCGTTGGCAATGGAAACGCCGGGGGCCAGGAAGGCATCGTCTTCAATAGTGGTGAACTGGGCAACGTAGACGTTGCTGTGAATCTTGACGTTGTTGCCGATCCGGCAACCGTAGTCGACGACCGAGTTGCTCCAGATGCCGACATTGTCGCCGATGACGTTCTCTTCGCGAATGACGACGTTATGGCCTGTTTGGAAGCCGCTACCGATGGTCGTGCCGGCGTAGACGACTGTTCCGGCGCGCAGATTGGCGCCGGGGCCGATGCGCAACGTTCGATCGGCAATAGCGCGGCCGGTCGGGTAGCCAAGGCTGACGCCTTCGTCCACTGCGCCCGGCTCTTCCAGCAGGACTTGTTCCGGCACGTTAAGCATGGGTAAGTTCCTTGCTGTGTTTAGCTGGGGACGAGTCCACGTGACCGTTCTGGGTCAGATAAACCGTTTCGCCGCCGTTCTTCATCGACCGTTGGGCCGCTTCGACAACGCGGACGACCGACATGCCGTTGTGGCCGTCGGTCTGGGGCTGCCGGCCGTCGCGCGCACATTCCAGGAAGTGCTGGCATTGCACCCGCAGAGGTTCATCGAAGCGAATGTAGGGAATGACCACGTCGCCGTAGTGATAGGCGAAGCTAAATTCACCGAAGGTGTCGGTGTGGCGAATGGCCTTGACGCCCTTATCATAGATCTTGATCTTTTCCAGCGGTTCCACGTCGTCGTAGATGACCATCTTCTTGCTACCCACCACCGTGATGCGCCGCTGCTTCGACGGATCGAGCCAGCTGGAGCGAATATGGGCCAGGACATGGCCAGGGAAGGTCAGGGTCGTATAGGCTACGTCCTCGATGCCGTCCTGGACGCAGGCGGAGCCATGCGTGTTGACGCTGATCGGATCGGCGTCCAGCAGATAGCGCAGAATGGAGATGTCGTGGGGTGCCAGATCCCACACGACATTGGCCTTGGTCTGGAACAGCCCCAGGCTGGCGCGAATGGCGTCGATATAATAGATATCGCCCAGTTCACCGTTCTGAATCATGTGCTTCACGGCACGGACGGCCGAATTATATTCAAAGGTGTGACCCACCATGAGGACGCAGTTGTTTTCCTCAGCCACCTGGATCAGCAAGCGGGCGTCTTCGCTGTCGAGCGTGATGGGCTTTTCCACCAGCACGTGCAGCCCATGCTCCATGCAGTCGCGGGCAATTTCATAGTGCGTGGCCGGTGGTGTGGCGATCACGACGGCATCGAGGTTCATGTCGAACAAGTCGCGGTAGTCGCGCGTGTAGCGCTCGATTTGCGGGAAGCGGGCCATCATCCGATTGAGCGGCTCTTGCTGCAGGTCGGAGATGGCGATCACTTGCGCGCCGGGAATCTCGATAAAGTTGCGAATAAGGTTTGGGCCCCAATAGCCGCAGCCAATGGCGCCAATGCGGAGATCGGTCATATTAACGAGCACCTCTACCTTGGATGGCGGCCGTAACCGTCATGAAGATGATTTTGATATCCAGCTCCAACGATTGGCGGCGGATGTAATCGACATCCATGCTCACCATTTCTTCGAAGCTGGTCGCGCTTCGACCCCGCACTTGCCACCAACCGGAGATGCCCGGCACCGTGCGTAGACGGTCGTGGTGGTGGTAGAGGTACAACTCTACCTCATAAGGGATGGGCGGCCGCGGGCCAACCAGGCTCATGTCTCCCAACAGGACATTGCCGAATTGAGGCAGTTCGTCCAGGCTGGTCTTGCGCAAAAAGCTGCCGACGCGCGTCACGCGCGGGTCTTGCACCAGTTTGTACTTGGCGTCTTCGGCCTGCTGGGCCGATTGCAATTCGGCCATGCGCTTTTCGTCTCCGGCGATGTAGGCTTCGATGAACTGGCGGTGGATGGTTGACTTGGCGTCGACGCGCATGGTGCGAAACTTGAAAATAGTGAAGGGAACTTCTTCCCAGTAGACGCGGCCGTTGTGCACGCGCCGCTTGGCGGTGACCCGCTCCTGCCGAAAAATAGCCGGGCCGGGCGAGTCCCACTTGATGAGCAAGGCGATGAAAGCCATTAGCGGCAGCAGGAAGACCATCGAAAGCGTGACGATGGTCAAGTCTACCACTCGTTTGGCGAAGAAGTAAAATGAATCCGCCCCTTCCTGTTCGGCGCTGATTGCCGGGCCCATCGACCATTGTAATACTTTTTGCTCTTCCATCTCGCTAAGTTTCCTTTCTTCGTCCACCAAGCTCTTCATCGCTTTCTTGGCTCACCCGAATCTACACGCGGATTCCTATATCTTTCTTAGCATGCAAAACTTACGAACAGGCTAACGGTTTGATCTCGAGCCAGCGCCCGGTAGGCAGTGGGCCGGCCGCATACGATTTGATTCTTATGCTATGGGCACGACCTTACAGGCCATGTTAAGGTTTGGGAAAACCGTAAAAATGGTGCAAACCCCGTCCAAAACCCGCCAGATGTTGTAGTTTCGCAATATTTTTACATTACAACGTATTGTATTAGTACAATATTTGCTTGCTAAGGGCAGGGACGACCCTTATAATTTACTCATGGGCAATAATGACGACGGCTCAGTTTGGGATTGCGATTAACGAGGTTGGGGGTGGGACTACGGCACGGGAAGGCCGGTAGCTCGCCCCACTAATTTTCCCCCTCAAGCAACGCCCGCCGGCGCCGTCTCTGCCTATTCTCAATGTAACGGCACGTAGTACTTCATTAGTGTAATGGTTGTGGCGTCATTGCGCGCCCGAGCGACTTCGGCACGACCGTCATGGGTCGTCAATCGCCCGGCGCGGAAGGATGTTTGGTGCATCCTGACCAAAGGAAAAAGGGAGAACCAGAGCTATGGGCACTACATATTACGTTTCGGCGGCCACAGGGAACAACAACAATCCCGGAAACCAGCCGGACAAGCCGCTACGCACGATTCAGGCGGCCATCAACAAGACTCAGGCGGGCGATCGCGTCACCGTCGGCGGCGGCACCTACGCCGAACGCCTGCACATCCAGAAGCCGGGCACGGTCGATGCGCCAATCGTCATCGCCGCGAACGAAGGGGAATCGCCCGTCATCGATGGGGCCAATCTCATTATTCCCCGCGACACGGCGCTGCTGACCGTGGAACAGAGCCAGGCCATCACTATCAGCGGCCTGACCATCCGCAACGCCGGCGGAATCGGCCTCATCGTCAGTAAGTCCAGCCAGGTGACCGTTCGCGAGACGACAATCGATTCCAGCTACGCCGGCGGGCTGCACATGACCCAAAGCGATAACGTGCTCGTCGAGCGATGCCGCATTTTTAACTGCGGCCGGCGCTTCCTGGCCCACGGCCCGGAACGGGACAATGTGGCCCTGCTGACCCGGCACTCCAGCGACCTGATTCTTCGCGATAATCAGGTGTATGAAAATTCGGATGAGGGTATCGCCGTCTCGGTCGGCAGCAGGAAGGTCATCGTTAGCAAAAACGTCTGTTATGACAATCGCAACGGGCAAATCGGCATCACGTCGGCCGTCGATGTGGTCGTCGACGGCAATCTTTGCTATCACACCGGGCGGCCGCAGTTCCTCACCCTGAATCAACAACGCGGCCCCGGCATTACCAAGCACGACTTGTGGCAGTATGAAACCCGCGGTCTGTGGCACACCCGCAATGTCCGCATCATGAACAACATCGTCATCGGCTGCGGCGTGGGTCTGCGGGCCGGCCGGCGCAAAGGCAGGTTCAGCAGTGTCCAGATCAGCCATAACACGATTCTGAACAGCACCCGGCAAGCGATCGACCTCGGACTTCGCACCACCAGCACCAAGAGCTACATCGAGAACAACCTGATCGCCACAGCCAACGGCGCGGAGCTGGCCCACACGCTGGGCGGCGAAGGGATCGTGTGGCGGCATAATCTGTGGTCGGCGTTTCCCGGAGAGAAAGTCTACAATCCATCGAGTGACGTCATCAGTCCCGACATTGGCCTGGTCAATGCCAACGCGGCGATCAGTGCCGGGCAAGTGTCGGTCGATGCCTACAAGCTGGTCGACAGTTCCCCGGCCATCGATCACGGCATCCGGCGCAACGGCGACGTGCTGTTGGACTATTGGGGCATCGCCCGCGACTCACAACCCGATATCGGCGCCTACGAATTTCCCAACGGCAGCGGCGATGAGCCAGGGGGCGACACGGATTTGCCGCCCGACGGCACGCGCGTCACCAAGGGCCTGGTCGCTCTTTACGATTTTAAGGAAGGGCAAGGCCGGCAAGTGCGCGACGTCAGCGGCGTGGGTGACCCGCTCCATTTGCGCATCATGAACGAAGGCGGCGTGACCTGGTCGGCGCAGGGCCTGAAACTGGACGAACCGGCGCTGATCACCTCCGAGCGGCCGGCAACAAAGATCGTCAATGCCTGCCGTTCGACCCAAGAAATCACGCTGGAGGCCTGGATTCAGCCGAGCAACGTGACGCAGGACGGCCCGGCGCGCATTATCAGCATCTCGAAGAGCAAGACCGAACGCAACGTCACGCTGGGTCAAGGCCTCCACGGCAACCAGCCGGCCGATCTGTACATGGTCCGGCTGCGCACTTCGCAGACGTCGATCAACGGCTTGCCCGCGGTCGTCTCGCCGGCCGGTTCGGCCGCCGCCGATATGACCCACGTCGTCTACACGCGCCACAATAATAAGCGGGCCACGCTCTACATCAATGGGCAAGATCGCGGCCTGCTGGACATCGACGGCAATTTCAACAGCTGGGACGATAAAATGCCGTTGCTTTTGGGCAACGAGCTAAGCGAGGATCGACCGTGGTTGGGTTTGTTGAAACTGTGCGCGGTGTATTCGCGCGCGTTGACCCCGGCCGAGGTGCTGCACAACTACGAAGCCGACATCCAGAGCGAGGTGTCCATTTTGGCCGAATTCACCATTTCGGCGGGCGATGAGTTGGGAATCGCTCCGCACGTGGTCGAGTTCGACTCGTCCGAAAGTTTTGCCGCGGCTACCATTACCACTTACTTTTGGGAGTTCGGCGACGGCCAAACCGCCAATCGCGCCAACCCGGCCTACACCTACACAACGCCCGGCATCTATACCGTCTCGCTGACCATCACCGATGCCAATGGCCTGACCGACAAGGTGAGCAAGGAACGATTGATCGCCGTTGTCGAAACGCCGGTCACGCCGCTGCCGGCCGACTACGCCCGGTTTATTCTGGTGAATATAGAGAACTCCAACGTGCTGGCGTTCGGCGTTCAGTACCCCGATCTGCGCTGCACGTTGATGTGGAACGACGTCCCCTATCATATGAGCGTCTACAGCGACGTCGACGACGTGATGCGAAACCACACCGGAGCGAACACCGTGGAGCTGATCTGGGTTGATGTATTAGAAGAGGAATAGACTTGCGCGGTCGTAATCCGGCAAGAAAGAGAAGGCTGATAAGGTAGGAACAACTATGGCTACATATTACGTAGACGGCAACGAGGGCAACGACTCGGGTGACGGCGGCAGCGGCAAACCCTGGAAAACTCTGGCGAAGGCGCTTTCGCAGGTGAAACCGAGCGACGAGGTGCGCATTCGCACGGCCGTTTATAACGAAGAGTTACCCATCAACGTTCGCAACACGACCTGGAGAGCCGACACCGGCCACAAGCCGGTACTGGACGGCCGTTATGATGATAAGCTCTTTCGGGCCGACGGCACGTTACCCAATCCAAGCGAAAACAAAAATTTTCTGCCTTCGGAACAGGGCAACATGGTGCGCGTGCGCGAAGAAGGCATCACACTCGACGGCCTGACCATCCGCAACTGTGCCGGTACGGGCGTAGGCGTTAGCGCCGGCAACACGACTGTGCGCAATTGTCGCATTGACTTCACCTACGACTCGTCGATCAAGGTTAATCCGACGACGGTATTCATCGACAACGTGGTCGTGGAAAACAACATATGCACCCGCGCCAGCATGCGTTATTTCGATCCCAAGCGCAATACGTTTGGTGATTCGGCCAATGTCACCGGCGTGATCAAGATGGGGTTAACCCGCGACGGCATTATCCGCAACAACATTTGCGCCTACGGACATGGCGAGGGCATCAACATCGGCAAGGGCAGCTATCGCATTATCGCCGAGGGCAATATCGTCCACACCTGCAATCACGTCCATATCTACATCAATCGTTCCGTCGAAGTGATCGTGCGCAACAACCTCATTTATCATCTCTACACCAAGGATCATCTGGGGCCCGATCAGGCGCCGCCGGCCGGGATTATTTTCGGAGATGAATTTGCCCGCGGCCGTCCCTGGCCCAGCACGTCGGGGGGACAAATCTACAACAACGTGGTAATCGGCATGGGCACGCTCTTCATGGTGCGCAACAATGCCAACAATTACGACACGCAACTGATCAACGCCTACATCGGTTATAATACCTTCGTCGGCCTGAGCAAGACGGAGACGGGGATCAACATCGCGGCCAACACCAAGGGGCGTCCCCACAAAAACAGCATCTTCGAGAACAACATCATAACCAATGTGCCGCGCATCAGTCAGTCCTCCGGCGACATCCGCGGCGTGGCGTTTCGAAACAACCTGTGGGACGAGTTGCCGGACGCGGCCATGCGGGGGCCGGGAGATCGCATCGGCGATCCCAATCTGGTCAATCCCCAGGCGAGTCTCAACGATCCCTATCCCGACCCCAACAGCAACATCGACCCGCGAAATTACCAGCTAACGTCACGCAGCGCCCTGGCTATTGGTATGGCCAGCAATGCCGCAATCATCAACGGCCTGAAACCGCCAACGGTGCACAAGGACTTCTTCGGGGCTACTCGCGATTCGAAGCCGGATATTGGCGCGCACGAATATGCCGGCGTCATCACCGCGCTGACGGCTAACTTCAACTTCGGCCCCGGGCAGGGCGCGGGTACGCTGCCCCATACGGTTGACTTCACCGACAAGAGCGTATCGGACAATCCGATCGTCACCTGGGCCTGGGATTTCGGCGATGGCCAAACCTCTACGGAGACCAACCCTTCGCATACCTATATGCAGGCCGGCACTTTCGACGTCTCGTTGACCGTCACTGACAGCAAGGGCAACGCCGATACGCTCACTATGAACGGCCTGATCGAGGTGATTCCAGAGCCGAACACGATCATGCCCGATACGTTCCGCCGCTTTGTCCTGTTGCAGGTGGCCGACCAGCACGTGCTGGCCTACGGCACGCAATACCCCGATCTGCGCTGTGTGGTCATCTGGAACGACGATCCCTTCCACATCATCAACTTCGTCGAGATCGCAGACGTGATCCAGGGCGTGGTTGAGCCGGGTGTGTCGGAGGTGTACTGGATCGATCCCGGTGATGCCGACGAACCGCTGGTCGGGGAGGACGATATGGAGTTGATGCAGCGAGCCAACGGCCGGGTCTACGCGATGTCATAGATGGGAGACGCGACCGGCGGCCGAGAGGCTAATTTTTCCAGACCGACAGATCGCGCTGGATCAACTCCTCCAGTCCTTCGATATCAGGGCGGTAGAAAGCGTTTAGCCGGCGCACGATGGCCTCCGGCATGGGCGGCGGCTCCTCCAGGTTTTGGTCGCGGGAGGAGGCCATCTGCAGGCGCACGCGCTCGGGCACCAGCGGGTTGATGGCCCGGCGCAGCGGGTGAGTCTTGATTCGCTCGTAGAAGCGGCCGAGGCGCTCGTTCTTCATCGCCCCGCCCTTGTTTTTGGCGGACATATCGGGCACAAACGTGTCGTCGACGCCGATGAAACGGCAGATGTCGGCGAAGACGCCCAACCCGTCGCGCACCAGATCTTCGAACAGAATGATCTTGATCTGCGAACGGTCGAAGCGATCGTACCAGCCCCGCAAGGATTGATTGTAAAGCCCGTGCAGGACGGCCTGATCGCCTTCGGACAAGGCATCCTCCACGGGACGTTCTTCCAACCCCAGGCGAACCTTGTGCCAGTAGCTGGAATAGGCCCGCTTGACCGGATGTCGCAGGCTAAAGATCAATTGGACGTCCGGGATAGTTTCCCGGATGCGCTGAGGGGCGGCCGGACTGCGCAGATAGTGGGGCGAGGCCTCGCCCACAGCCTTCTCGCTTGTCACTTCCTCAAACAAGGCGGCGTAGTCATCCAGCGTCCGGATAGGAAAGCGTAATCCGCGCCCTTCAACGTGATCGGGATTATCAGGTTCATAGGCGAAATACCGCGGCTCCTTGAAGCGGCTCATAAACACGTCCGGGTGCTGCTTCAGGTAGTAGTTCAGGGAGGTCGTCCCCCCCTTAATGGCTCCGCCGATAATAAAATTCGGCAATCGCATAAGATTTCCTTGTCTGTGAGTACTTCCGTTATAGAGCTTGTGCGTCTCTTCCTGATTTAACCCATTCACGCTTACAATACCGATTAAGGGCAGCGATTTAAGCCATCTGCCGGTTACCTGTCGGCGTTGCCCCATGACAGTAACATTCCCTGCTCGACAGGCTGCGACGCCGGCAGAATGAGGAACTGCGCCATGCACATTGCTCCATTTGCGACCGAACAGTACTTTAGTCTCTACGAATTTGCTACCCCCCATATCCTCTGCGCCTCCGACTGTGAGACGACATCGGTGGGGGGGTTGTTGCGCCTGGCGAAGGCCAACGCCGATGACCTGCTCAATCTGCGCTTGGGATATACCGAGTCGGCCGGTGACCCGGCGCTGCGGGCGGCCGTGGCCGCTCTCTACGAATCCGTCGCCCCGGACGAGGTAGTGGGCCTGGGCGCGCCGGAAGAGGGCATCTACCTGACCATGCGCGCACTTCTGGAACCGGGAGACCACGTTATTGTCCTCACCCCCGCCTATGATTCGTTGATCAATCTGGCCGATCACGTGAGCGGCAACATCAGCCGTTGGCCCCTGCGGGCACGGCCCGACGGCTGGGCGCTCGATCTGGACGAACTCGATCGCCTGATCACGGCCGAGACACGTCTGGTCGTCGTCAACTTCCCCCATAATCCGACTGGTTATTTGCCCGACGCGACCGAGTTCGAGGCTCTGATCGACATCGTGCGCCCGCGCGGGTCGTGGCTGCTGTGTGATGAGATGTATCGCGGGCTGGAACGCGACCCGGCCCAGCGCCTGCCCTCGGCCGCCGACCGCTACGAGCGGGCCGTCACGCTCTCCGGCCTGTCCAAGACCTACGGCCTGCCGGGACTGCGCACCGGCTGGCTGGTCGTGCGTGACGCGGCCGTGCGGGCCGCGCTCATCAACTGGAAGCATTACACCACCATCTGCGCCGCCGCGCCCAGCGAGGCGTTGGCGATTGTCGCGTTGGGCATTCATGAGCAATTGGCCGCCCGCAGCCGCGGCCTCATCACCACCAACCTGGGCACGGCGGGCGATTTTTTCGGACGGTGGCCGGCGATGTTCGATTGGCGACCGCCGCGGGCCGGTTCGGTGGCCCTCATCGGTCTGGAGGCGTCTTCGGCCACCGACTACTGTCACGCCCTGGCCCGCGATGCCGGTGTATTGCTGCTGCCCGGCCCCTGTCTGGGAGCCAACGATCACAGCGTGCGCTTCGGGTTCGGCCGGGCCGGGTTCGGCGAAGCGCTGGCCGCCTACGAACACTTTCTGGAAAATGGAAACTGAGTCAATGGCTAGATCTGAGTTTCAAACACCGGCTGAACTGGCCGCTTGGCTGGCCGCGAAAGGTATCGACACGTCCGGCTGGGGTGTCGTCGCCTCAAAGGGACTGGCCGATCTATGGAGTGAATACACAAGTGGCGAAGCGACCTTTCAGGATGAGCCGCCTCTGCGGCTGATCGAGGTGGCCGAGACGATCATTCGGCGCGGCGATACCGTCCTCATCGAGCTGGAGCAGGAGTTCGACGACGGCCGGCGACGCGCCCGGCTGGTTCCGCCGTCGGAGAAGATGAAGCCCGGCGAAGACCCACGGGTCACGGCGCTTCGTTGTCTGCGCGAGGAACTGGGCCTGGCGGAAGGCGATGTAGTGATGGGAGAAAGCTACGTTACGAGTGAAGGTATAGCGGATGCTCCCTCATATCCCGGCCTGTCGACCCGCTATATATTTCACACATTCGAGGCCACGGCCGACGGCCTGCCCGATGAAGATTTCTATCTGGAGAATACCGCAACCGGCGACCCTGTCCGTCGCCATCTCTGGGGTTGGCGAGAACGATAAACGTCCGGCCGCTCAGGCCTCAGAGGTCTTGCGAGACCTCTGAGGCCTAAAATATGTTTTCTTACCAGCCGCGGGTCGCCAGACGATCCGCTTCCGGCAGTGTGCTGATGCCGATGCCGACCATCGGCTGGCCCAGATTCTCACTGACCCGAGCCAGGATGTCAGCGTTGCGAAAGTGGGTGGTGGCCTCGACGATGGCCTTGGCCCGCCGCGCCGGGTCACCGCTCTTGAAGATACCCGAGCCGACGAACACACCGTCGACGCCGAGTTGCATCATCAACGCCGCGTCGGCCGGGGTCGCCAGACCGCCCGCGGCGAAGTTGACCACCGGCAAGCGGCCGAGTTCCCGCGTCTCCTTCACCAACTCATAGGGGGCGCCAATCTCCTTGGCGAAGGTCATCAACTCTTCTTCGGGCATGTTTTGCAGGCGGCGAATCTCGCCCAGCACCGAGCGCGCGTGACGCACGGCCTCGATGACGTCGCCGGTGCCGGCCTCGCCCTTGGTGCGGATCATCGCCGCGCCCTCGCCGATGCGCCGCAGCGCCTCGCCCAGGTTACGGCAGCCGCAAACAAACGGGATATTAAAATCATGTTTGTTAATGTGGAAGCTCTCATCGGCCGGGGTCAGGACTTCGCTCTCATCGATGAAGTCGACACCCAACGCCTCCAGGATTTGCGCCTCGACGAAATGGCCGATGCGCACCTTGGCCATGACCGGGATGCTGACCGAGGCCATGATCTCCTTGATCAAGCCGGGGTCGGACATACGGGCCACGCCGCCGCTGACGCGGATGTCGGCCGGCACACGCTCCAGCGCCATAACGGCCACCGCGCCCGCTTCCTCGGCAATGCGCGCGTGCTCGGGGGTGACGACGTCCATGATGACGCCACCCTTGAGCATTTGCGCCAACCCGCGCTTGACGACGATGCTGCCCACTTCGCCTCGGCCGTTCACGTTTCCATTCTCTTTCATGTCTTCTAATCTCCCGTCCGACTCGCTCCACATTGAGCCGTCCTGCTACCTTTGGAATAACGAATTTTGCTTCACTCCCATTCTAAGGCCACGCGCTGCGAATTTCAAGCAAAGTGGCTCTATCGTTAACGACTAAATCTGTAAAACACTGGATCCAATAGACCTGCTCCTGTCACGCCGGCACAATTGTCTTGAGTGGTCCTATTCTCCTTTATCTATATAGAAACTATCGACGGCAAACAGAGCATGAATTATCGTGAAATTAGCGTCGCTCGGCTTGCCCAAACCAGCGACTTTAGCTATACTCAGGACAAATTAATTGGATTTATTCGATTCATTGAATGATTCGCCGTGCGCCCTGAAAAACTCGACTCCGACTTTCTAAACTATCTCGTCGCCCATCATATCAACCCCGGCGATAAGCTGCCGTCGCTCAATGAAATCGGCGACGACATGGGTGTCAGCGTGGGCAAGCTGCGGGAAGAAGTGGCCGTGGCCCGGCAACTGGGCGTTGTGTCCGTTCGGCCGCGGCTGGGCATCCAGCGCGAGCCGTTTAATTTTGCCGAGGCGATGCTGCCGGCCATCCTCTTCAGCCTGGCGACAGGCGAGGCCACTTTCGCTCAACTGAGCCAACTGCGACAGACGATTGAGATTAGCTTCTGGGACGAGGCGGTCGTGCTGTTGACAGCAGAAGACAAGGCGCGGCTTGGCCAACTGGTAGAAGGCGCCTGGGCCAAACTGCGCGGCGAGCCGATCCACATTCCCAACAGCGAACACCGCCAGCTTCACCTGGCTATTTTCGGCCGGCTGGACAATCCCTTTGTGCAAGGTATGCTCGTGGCCTACTGGGATGCCTACGAAGCCATCGAACTCACGCGCTTCATGCGCTATCGCTACTGGATTGACGTGTGGAATTACCACGAACAGATCGTCGAGGCGCTATGTGCCAATGATTTTGAGCGCGGGCGACACCTGCTGTGCGAGCATTTCGCGCTTTTGCCGGCCGGGCCGGCGGGGGCCGGTTGAGCGCCGCGCTGCGACTCCCACCGCGCACCAGTAGCCGGGAACCGGCGACTATTTATTTTTATGGGGAATTTGAGCATGACCTTACGACAGGAATTGGAAACCGAACAAGTCCGGCATTTGGACTTACAAGGTTATTGTCTGGTGGAAAGCGAGACGACTGTCCGCGAGACGCTGGCCCACATGCGCGACGCGGGCGGCCGTACGGCCCTCATCGCCCGTGACGGCCAGCTAATCGGCATCTTCACCGAGCGCGACGTGATGCGGCGCGTGGCCGCCACGCCGGAGATGCTCGACGGCCCGATCGACGCGGTCATGACGCCCCGCCCTATCACCATCCTGCCCGATACCTCGGCCGCCGACGCGCTGTGGCTGATGGACGATCACCACTTCCGCAACCTGCCGGTGATCGACCGCCAGGGCAACATTCTAGGCGACATGACCCACGCCGCGATCATTCAATATCTGGCGGCGCGTTTTCCGGTCGAGGTGCTCAATCGGTCGCCACGCCCGGATCAGTATCCCAGTAAACCGGAGGGGGGCGACTAATCGGGTGGATAGTGGGCAGAGTGTCCACCGGCCACAGAACATTGAACATTATGGACGAACACGATTACATCATTGAAGAACGCGACTCGGTCGTCATCCGCTTTGCCGGTGACTCCGGCGACGGCATGCAGCTGACCGGTACGCAGTTTACGAATACGTCGGCCGTCTTCGGCAACGACGTCAGCACCATGCCCGACTTCCCGGCCGAAATTCGCGCCCCGACGGGCACGCTGGCCGGCGTCAGCGGCTTCCAGGTCAATTTCTCCAATCGCGACATCCTGACCCCCGGCGACGCGGCCCAGATTCTGGTCGCCATGAACCCGGCGGCGCTCAAGGCCAGTCTGTCCGATGTGGTAAACCAGGGCACGATCATTATCAACACCGACGCCTTCTCTTCGGCCAACCTGCGCAAAGCCGGCTATGAGACCGACCCGCGCCAGGACGGCTCGCTGAAGGAGTATCAAGTTATAGAAGTGCCGCTGACCTCGCTCAACCGCGAAGCGTTGAGAGATATCGAGGGCTTGTCGACCAAGGAAAAGGATCGCTCGCAGAACTTCTTTGCTCTGGGCCTGGCCTTCTGGATGTTCGACCGCTCGCTGGACGTGACCATCGACTGGGTTAACAAGAAGTTCGCCAAGAACCCGCCCGTGCGCGAGGGCAATATCCGCTCGTTGCAGACAGGCTACAACTTTGGCGACACCAGCCGCATCTTCCAGCACCGCTATCGCATCCGCCCCGCCACGCTGCCGCCGGGAACCTATCGCAAGGTGACGGGTAATAGCGCCCTGGCGATGGGCTTTGTCACCGCCGCGCGCAAGATGGGCAAACCGCTCTTCTATGGCACGTATCCCATCACCCCGGCCAGCGACATCCTCCATGCGCTGGCCCCGCTGCGCAATTTCGACGTGCGCACCTTCCAGGCTGAGGACGAGATCGCCGCGATGGGGTCAGTCATCGGCGCGGCTTTTGGCGGCGCGCTGGCCGTCACCGGCACCAGCGGCCCCGGCATCGCCCTCAAGAGCGAGGGCATGAATCTGGCCGTGGCTTTGGAGCTGCCGATGGTCATCGTTAACGTGCAGCGCGGCGGCCCCAGCACCGGCCTGCCGACCAAGGTGGAGCAGTCCGACCTTTTACAGGCGATGTACGGCCGCAACGGCGAAAGCCCAGTAGCCATCCTGGCCCCCAGCAGCCCATCCGACTGCTTCGACATTGCCATCGAGGCCTGCCGCTTGGCCGTGCGGACGATGAGCCCGGTCATGATCCTGTCCGACGGCTTCCTGGCCAACAGCTCCGAGCCGTGGATGATCCCCGACTCGGCCGACATCGCGCCGATTGAGTATAGCCATCCCCACGGTAACGGGGACGGGCCCTTTTTGGCCTACAAGCGCGACCCGGAAACGCTGGCCCGGCCGTGGGCCTTGCCCGGCACACCGAATCTGGAACACCGCATCGGCGGTCTGAGCAAGGCCCCGGTGACCGGCAACGTCTCCTATAATCCGCTGCACCACGAGCAGATGGTCCACGACCGGGCGGAGAAGATCGCCCGGCTGGCCGAGATCATCCCCGAACAGACGGTCTTCGGGCCGGAAGAGGGCCAACTGCTGCTATTGAGCTGGGGCGGGACGTACGGCGCGGTGCGCACGGCCGTGGCCCAGGCCCAGCGGCGCGGCCGCTCGGTGGCCCACGCCCATTTGCGCTATATGAACCCGTTCCCCCGCAATCTGCGCGACCTCCTCAGCCGCTACCGGCAAGTGATCGTGCCCGAACTGAACGGCGGGCAACTGGCCTTCTTGCTGCGCGGCCGCTATGCGCTGAATATTCAATCTTACACCAAGATCCACGGTCGCCCCTTCACCATCGGCGAGATCAGCGACAAGATCGAGCAGGCGCTTGGATAAACGACCGGCACGGCCCCCTGACGACCACGTGTTACGATTTCACTGTCGCTTAGGGTCTGACGTTCGTCGTTCATAAGGTATAGCCATGACAATCGATACCATTTCTCTTCCCCAATTGACCCGCCAGGACTTCATGTCCGACCAGACAGTGCGCTGGTGTCCCGGCTGCGGCGATTACGCCATCCTGGCGACCGTGCAAAAGGTGCTGCCCGAACTGGGCATCCCGCGCGAAAACACTGTGTTCATCTCCGGCATCGGCTGCTCCAGCCGCTTTCCGTATTACATGAATACCTACGGTATTCACAGCATCCACGGCCGCGCGCCGACGCTGGCGACGGGCCTGGCTATTGCCAATCCCGAGCTATCGATCTGGGTCATCACCGGCGACGGTGACGGCCTGTCTATCGGCGGCAACCACCTGCTCCACGCCTTGCGGCGCAACGTGAATCTGAACATTATCCTGTTCAATAATCGCATCTATGGGCTGACCAAAGGTCAGTACTCGCCTACCTCGCGCGTCGGCGCCAAGACCAAATCCTCGCCGATGGGGACGATCGAGCATCCGATCAATCCCATCGGGCTGGCGCTGGCGGCCGAGGCGTCATTCGTGGCCCGCTCCATCGACGCTCACACCCAACACCTGGGCGAGGTGTTGTTGCAAGCCGCCAATCACGTCGGTTCGTCTTTCGTCGAGGTCTATCAGAATTGCGTCATCTTCAACCCCAACGAATGGGTCGGGCTGGACGACCGGCGCACACGCGACGACAACATCCTCTATCTGGAGGACGGCAAGCCGATGGTCTTCGGCAAAAACCACGACCGCGGAATCCGTCTGAACGGCTTCACGCCGGAGATCGTCGAGTTGGGCGACGGCGTCACCGAGGCTGATCTCGTCGTCCATGACGCCGGATCGACCGAATTGGGCTACATCCTGAGCAGCATGGAGTACCCCACACCTATGGGCGTCTTTCGCCGCGTAACTGACCGCCAGACCTACACCGACGGGCTGATGGGCCAGATCGCTGAGGCACAGACCCAACGCGGCATGGGCAATCTGAATGACCTGTACCGTTCGGCCGACCTGTGGACGGTAGTGCCCCAGGAGCCGAACGAACCGATTGAGTCCCACATCTCCGGCCGCATGGCCGATGAGTTGGACGATGAGTACGTTGACCGGCTGGCCTTCGGCGAGGAAACTGCGACCCCGACTGACTTGCAGGAGCGCCTGGCCGAAGAGACCGTCGAGGCGCTGGCCGCCCATGCGCCGATCGAGGTCGATGTCCATACCTCTCTGGCCAAGGCGATCCGGCAGATGAACACCCACAATATCGGCTGCGTCATGGTGACCGACGAGAACGACCAACTGACCGGCATCTTTACCGAGCGCGACGTGGTGATGCGCGTGGCCGGACTGGTGGATGATCTGGCTGTCGCCACCGTCGGCCAATACATGACCCCCGACCCGGTCGCCGTCCGCGCCGACCTGCCCATCGCCCACGCGCTACATCTGATGTCGCTCTACGGCTTCCGCCATCTGCCGTTGGTCGATGACGACAAGCGGCCCACCGGCATTATCTCATTCCGCGACGTGGTGCGGCACTTGCACGGCGTCGTCAGGGGAACCGTCGGCGATTAACGACTGCGGCGGGCCCTACTCGCCGATTACCAGAAAATCTCATGGGGTGGGGCATCATCCGCCCGATCCCTGATCGTCTTGAAGGAGAAGCACGAACATGAGTACCGGATTGATTGCAGAACAGCCGTTGGCGCGCCCTGATGAGGCCGCCGGCGACCTGATCATCAATGACTTTTCGATTGTGGTGGCGACGGCCAACGGCACGGGCAGCCAAACGTCGAACATGGCCATTCTACGCGCCCTGTTCAAGATGGGCATTCCCGTCAACGGCAAAAATATCTTCCCGTCCAATATTCAGGGCTTGCCGACCTGGTACCACATCCGCACCAGCCGCGACGGCTACACCGCCCGCCGTCATACATCGGAGATCCTTGTCGCTTTTAATCAGGCCACAGTGATCCAGGACATCCAGACGCTGCCGCCGGGAGGCATTTGCCTCTACAACAGCGACTGGCGCTCAATCCCCCAACGGGACGATATCACCTACTACGCCGTGCCGGTCAACGAATTCGTTCGCGCGGCCGATCTCAAAGAGAAAAAGCTGCGGGATTATATCGCCAACATGGCATACGTCGGTGCGCTGGCCTATTTACTGGACATTCCGCTGGATAAGCTGGATGAGGCGCTGATGTTCCTGTTCAAGGGCAAGCGTCGGACGGCAGACACCAATATGGGCGTCGTGCGCGCCGCCTACGAGTGGTCGGCCGCCAATCTGGCCCAGAATCATCCCTATCGCGTCGCGCCGATGAACGAGACCGAAGGGCTGATCATGATGACCGGCAACGAGGCCGCCGCGCTGGGAGCCGTCTTCGGCGGAGTCACCTTCGCCGCCTGGTATCCCATCACGCCATCCACCAGCGTTATCGATTCGCTGGACCATTACCTGGGGCAGATGCGTCGCGACCCGGCAACGGGCGAGGCGACCTACGCCGTGGTGCAGGCCGAGGACGAACTGGCGGCCATCGGTATGGTCATCGGCGCGGGCTACGCCGGAGCGCGGGCCATGACAGCCACCAGCGGCCCCGGCATCTCGCTCATGGCCGAGTTCGTCGGGCTGGGCTACTTCGCCGAAGTGCCCGCGGTCATCTGGGACATCCAGCGCGTCGGCCCCAGCACCGGCCTGCCGACACGCACCAGCCAGGGCGATATTCTCTTCACCTACTATCTGGGCCACGGCGACACGAAGAACGTTATCCTGCTGCCGTCATCGCTGCGCGAGTGCTTCGATTTCGGCTACATGGCTTTCGACCTGGCCGATACGCTCCAGACGCCGATCTTCGTGCTCAGCGATCTCGACTTGGGCATGAACAACTGGATGTCGGAACCGTTCGAGTACCCCACCGAGCCTATCAGGCGCGGCAAGGTGCTGACGGCCGAGGACGTAGCCGAGCGCGGGTTTGCCCGCTACAAAGACATTGACGGCGATGGCATCCCCTACCGCACGCTGCCCGGCAACCAGCACCCGCTGGCGGCCTACTTCGCGCGCGGCACCGGCCACAACGAGGCGGCCGTCTACAGCGAGCGACCCGACGACTGGAAGAACAACATGGCCCGCCTGACGCGCAAGTTCGACACGGCGCGGACGCTGGTTCCCGGCCCGGTCATCGACGAGCCGCCAGGCGCGGAGGTGGGCATCATCGCCTACGGCACGACGCGCCCGGCCATCGACGAGGCCCGCGACCGGCTGGCGGCCGATGGCCTGAACACGAGTTTCATGCGCCTGCGCGCCCTGCCCATCAACGACGAGGTCAAAGCGTTCATCGCCCGCCACGATGACGTCTACGTCATCGAGATGAATCGCGACGGACAGATGCACACGCTGTTGTCCTCGGAACTGCCGGAGTTTGCCACGCGTCTCATATCGCTGGCCCTGCTGGACGGCATGCCGCTGACGGCGCGCTGGGTGGTCGAGGCTATCACCGCCGCCGAGCAGAACCGGCCGCGCCGCCCTTCGGCCAACGGTCAGGGCAGACGCGGCGCGACGGAGCTTGATCTGTCCGGCAATGGTTCGATGTCGCCCGGCAACGACATGCCCCGAGGCGATAGTGGTCTGACGGACATGGGCCACGACGGGCACAATCGGGAAGTGATCATCGAAGAGATGGAGTGAGGAGTGGACAGAGGATAGCAGGATAGAAAACAGTAGGTAGTAGGCAGTGGACAGTGATATTTAGGGATATGGCGACTGACAAACTGAACAGTGAATACTAATTGACTGATGAGTGATCCACTGCCCACTGAACATCAAGCGAAAGACGGAGCAAGAAAATGACGGAAACAATAACATCACGTCCGGGGCGAGTTAACGCCATCGGACTCGCTCAGGCGGATTACAAGGGGTTGCCCTCGACGCTGTGTCAGGGCTGCGGCCACAACTCCATCGCCAACCAGATCATCCAGGTCGCCTACGAATTGAATGTTCGTCCGGCGGAGATGCTAAAGCTAAGCGGCATCGGCTGCTCCAGCAAGTCGCCGGCCTACTTCCTGGGCCAGAGCTTCGGCTTCAACGGACTGCACGGCCGCATGCCCTCGTTGGCGACCGGCGCGCTGATGGGTAATCACACCATGCAGGCCATCGCCATCAGTGGCGACGGCGACTCAGCCAGCATCGGCCTGGGGCAGTTCAAACACGTCCTGCGGCGCAACGTGCGCATGGTCTACATCGTGGAAAACAATGGCGTCTACGGCCTGACCAAAGGTCAGTTCTCGGCCACGGCCGACGAAGGTCAGGAGCTGAAATACGCCGGGACGAACGAATTCCCGCCCATCGACATCTGCATGGAAGCCATCCTGGCCGGCTGCGGCTTCGTGGCCCGCTCCTTCTCCGGCGACGCCCAGCAGGTGCGCGAACTGATGAAGGCGGCGCTGAGCCATCGCGGCACGGCCGTGCTCGACATCATCAGCCCCTGCGTGGCCTTCAACAACGCCGACACCTCGACCAAGAGCTACCACTACGGCAAGGAGCACGAGATCCCGCTGCACGGCATCGACTTTGTGCCCAGCGAAGAGGAGATCGAGATCGAGGCCTATGATCCCGGCGAGTTGCGCGTCGTGGAGATGCACGACGGCTCATGGATCAAGCTGCGCAGGCTGGAAACGGACTATGACCCGACCGACCGCATGGGGGCCATGCATCGCCTGCAATGGGCGCAAGAGAAGCAGGAGTTTATCACGGGGTTGGTCTATCTCGACGAGTCGCGGCCGAGTCTGGCCGAGTCGCGCCGCCTGGGCGACACACCGCTCAACGCGCTGGATGATTCAAGAATGCGGCCGGGGCCGCAGATGCTAACAAGTTTGATGGATGGCTTGATGTAAACGAGATGGGCCGAGGTGATTAGTCACCTCGGCCCATCTTTTATTCACTCCGCAGAAAGTTAGCCCACCTACTCGCTTGGCGCAGGCTGCACGTCAAGCAGTTCAACCTCGAAGACGAGCGTCGCCCCGGGCGGGATCGCGCCGGAGCCGGTATCGCCATAGCCCAGCTCAGCCGGGACGACCAGTTGGCGGATACCGCCGACCTTCATCCCCTCGACACCCTCATCCCAACCCGGGATGACTCCGCCGGTGCCCAGCGTGAACGGGAACGGCAAGCCGCTGTCGAGCGAGCTGTCGAACTTTATATTGTTGGTCAGCCAGCCGGTGTAGTTGACGGTGACGGCGCTGCCCGCCTCGGCCGTCGCCCCATCGCCCACGACGATATCGTAGTACTTCAGCCCGCTGTCAGTTGTCGTGAAATCCGCTTCCGAAACCTCGGTGGGTAGCAGCAGCGGTTTCACTTCGAGCAATTCGACTTCCATGAGCAGCGTCGCGTTGGGGGGAATACGGCCGCCGCCCGCCTCGCCCAGCGCCAGATCGGGCGGGATCACCAGATAGCGCTTGCCACCGGGCTTCATCGTCGAGACGCCTTCGTTCCAGCCGGGGAAGACGCCCACATCGCTGCCCAACGTGAAGGTCAGAGGCTCGCCGACGGTGACGGATGACGCGATGTACTCTTCGCCTTCCTGCAACCAGGCCCAATACTCGACGACGACGTCCTGGCCGGTCACCGGCATCTCGCCTTCGCCTTCCACGATGTCGTAGTATTTCAGGCCGCTATCAGTTTCTGTCAGATCGCTCTCTTCCACGGCCGTCGGCACGGGCGGAGGAGTGACCGTCAACAGATCGACATCCATGATGATAGTCGCGTTGGCCGGAATCACACCGCCTGCCCCTTCCTCTCCGAAGGCCAACTCGGGCGGAATGGTCAACCGCGCCTTGCCGCCCTCTTTGATGAGCAGCAGCCCCTCTAGCCAGCCGGGAAACAGGTCCGTTTCCGTCGCCGTGGCGGTGATCGGCGCACCCTCGCTCACGGTATCGGCAAATATGGTGCCGTCAGAGAGCATGCCGAGGATGTTCATCGTCACCAGGTCGCCTACCTGGGGTGCGGCGCCGTCGCCGGCTCGAATTTCGGTCACCCGCAAACCGCTATCGGTTACAGTGACCGGGCCGTCAACTTCCTCGACGCCGGGCGGCAGTTCAATCGGCTCGCCGGTCGCTGAAGCATCAGCGACCGTTTCGCCTTCGACCGGTTCGCCCCCGCCCGCTTCGCGCGTCATGTCGTCGGCCTGTTCTGTGGAAACGGCCGGGCCACAAGCGACCATCATCAACAGGATCATGAGCAGCGTGGCCCACGTGGATACCGCAAGTCTCTTCTTCATTGGTTACGTTTCAAAGCTCCTTCTAAATGGAAAACTCCATTGGCCGAGGACGTCAAGCCGGCCAATTTGATGAATAGGCTTGTCAATATTATCTTTGCCCGCCCGCCCGCGCCACTTTCCCCCAGCCCTTTCTCAGATTGGCCAGGTTGTGTGCTGCCCGGCGATGCTTATAATCAGAACTCATGATGGATCGGCCGGCCACACGCGTATTGGAGCGAGGGATTCTCGTTGCCGCCCTGTTGCTGTTCTTTGCGCTGGCGGCCGGCGCGGCGTTGGCTCTGTCGCCCACCAACGATGAGCCGATCCACCTGACGCGCGGCGCAGCCCTCAGCCAGAGTGGCGATCTGGGCTTGCAGTTTGAGCACACGCCGCTCAGTCATCGGCTCATCGGCGCGCTGCTGCCGGCGGAGCCGACGCTGCCTCTCGTGGAGCATCTGGCAACCCGCCCAACGAACGACCGCCCGGCAATCGCCCGCGAGCTGTTCTGGGAAAGCGGCCTGAACGTGGAACGGGCCATCTTTCTCGGCCGCCTGCCCATCATCTGGTCGGGCCTGTTGCTGGGGGCGGCCCTGGCCCTGTGGGTGACCGGCGTCGCCCGCCGGCCGGCGGCCTTGGCGGTCGCCCTGCTCCTCTATGCGACCTCGCCCAATCTACTGGCTTCGGCCGCGCTGGCGACCACGGATTTGCTCGCGGCGGCCACCTTTTTCGCCGCCGTATGTGGCTGGTGGTTCTATTGGCAGCGGCCCGGCCGCACCCGCTGGGTTGTGACCGCCGTCCTGCTGGGTTTGGCCCTGAGCGCCAAGCTGACCGGTGTGTTGCTCATCCCGGTGCTGTTCGTCCTGGCCTACGCTCGCCGGCCGCGTGACCGTTGGTGGCGGCCGGGACTGGCCGCTCTGGGGCTGCTGCCCGTGGCCGGTCTCGTGCTGTGGGCCGTCTATGCCTTCCAGATCGGCCCTTGGCGCGGCATCATGGTTCCCGCCCCGGCCTATTGGGAGAGTTGGGCCTCGGTGCTGACCCACGTCTCCGGCGGCCACCAGGCCTTTTTTGTGGGACATGTCTCCGGCTCGGGCTGGTGGCTCTACTTCCCGGTCACACTGGCGATCAAGACCCCGCTGCCGACGCTCCTGCTGTTGGCGGCGGCGCTCGTCGTCACCATCCGGGCCCGTCGTTGGCCCTTGATCGCCTTTGTGCTCGTGCCCATCGCGGCGACCCTGGCCGCGGCGATATACAGCCGCCTGAACATCGGCTACCGCCACGTCTTGCCGATAATTCCCTTCGTCCTGCTCCTGATCGGCTCCGGCGTGCCCTCGTTTAGGTCACACCGCACAGGACGATGGCTTGCCGGCGCGGCCGTCGCCTGGGCCGTGGTCGCCGCGCTCTGGGTTCACCCCCATCATCTGGCCTACTTCAACGAGCTTATCGGCGGGCCGGCCCGCGGCTACCGCTATCTGGGCGACTCCAATCTTGACTGGGGGCAAGGCCTGAACGAATTGGCCGAGTTCGCGGCAAGCTTCGAGGGCGACCTGCACGTGTCCTATGGCGGCGCGGCCGACCCCGCCTATTATGGCCTCGATCAACCGCCCTTGGCCGGGCCGGAAGGGGCCGGTGGCCCTGACTTCCACCCGGCCAACCCCGCGCCCGGCCGCTATTCCATCAGCGCCGGGCACATCCAGGGCCTATTGCCCGAAGCCGACCTATTCGACTGGTTCCGCCGCCGCGAGCCGGACGGCTCCATCGGTTATTCGATCCTCTTTTACGACGTGGACGCCGCCCGGCCGGGGGCATGGATCGCCCAGTGCGCCGCTCCCGCGCCGCCACTGGTCTCGGCCGAAGCCGAGCGCATCATCGGCGCGCCGGGGGCGCGACATCTAAGTTTCGATTGCGCCTCTTCGTGGGTCTTCCCCGGCGAGGGTGCGCCGGGCTGGTACATCCTGCCGTTCAGCGATGATCCCTGGTGGGTGCAGACCGGCCCGGTGGTCGCCGGCGAGATGACCCACGTCTATCGCCATCGGGCAAATCAGTTCGGGCCGGACTACGACGTATACTATTGGCCGGGCAGTGGGGAACCCGAGGATTTATTGGGGCCGGCCGCCACGGAGCCATTATTGACCGGCGGCCCGGCCGAGCTATGGAACTATGCAGTGAACGGCGAGGAATGGCTCACGCTGTGGCGCGTGGCCTTGCCGGCGACCGCGCCGCTATCGGTGCAGGCCCATCTGTACGCCGCTGACGGCCCGCCGCAGGTAGCCGATGGGTTGGGCTATTCATCCGGCTACTGGCAGCCGGGCGACTGGTTTGTGCAACGCCACCCATTCGCCACACCGGGCGGGATGCTGGAAACGGGTCTCTATAATTATGTGACTCTTGAGAGAGCCGGGCCGGCTGTGAAACTCCCGGCTCGATGAATGAAGGCCGGCCTTAACCCATCGGCTTGTTGATCAATCCGGCGGATGATACATTACTGCTCAGTTGATGCTGCGCACCATGTCCGCTCGTTCATCCCGCCCTCTCCTGATCCTCATCCTGAGCATCTATCTGGCCTTGGCCGTGGGCTATGGCATCGTCACACCTCTGTTCGAGACGCCGGATGAACACCTCCACTACTTCACGGCCGATTTCATCGCTCGCGAGGGACGGCTGCCGACGACGCGCGATCCCGGCCCGATGGCTCAGGAGTCAGCCCAGCCGCCGCTCTACTATGTCCTGGCTTCATTCATCGTTCGGGCGGCCGGCGGCGTGGACGACACGCCGCTACTGTGGGCCAATCCCCGCTCCAACCCGGAAGACCCGCTGGGCGAAAGCCTGGCCCGGCCGCCGCTCAACGTTAACGCTTTCATCCACGGCCCCGCGGAAGCGTGGCCCTGGCGTGGCTACGTCCTGTCGGCTCACCTCGTGCGCCTGTTGTCAACCATTCTCGGGCTGGGAACGCTGATTAGTATCTACGGCGCGGGGCGCGTTGTCTGGCCCACCGACCCCACGCGCGCGCTCTTGGCAACGGCCGTGGTGGCCTTCCTGCCCCAATTCGCGTTCATCCACGGCGCGGTGAGCAACGATGCGGCGATCACGTTCTTTAGCGCGGCGGCGATCTGGCAACTGCTGCGAATGACGAATGATCCATTACGAATTGCAAATGAGGAAACGGCCGGCCAGGGCAATCTTTCGCCGGCCGGGGATCGCTTGCCGTTTGTCCGGCTCCTGTTGCTGGGTCTCACCATTGGGTTGGCGGTGCTGTCCAAGACGGCCGGGCTGCTTTTGCTGGCCTATGGTGTGGCCGTGCTGGTGGTATGGGCCTGGCATCGCGGCGGCCGGCGGCCGGCGCTGGCCGTGGGGTCGCTGGTAGCGCTGCCCGCGCTCTTGCTGAGCGGCTGGTGGCTGTGGCGCAACTGGGCGCTCTACGGCGACCCCACGGCGGCTAACCAGTTTATCCGGCTGGCCGGCGGCGAACGACCCTACACACTGCGCCAGGTGTGGCACGACATGGATCGGGTATGGACCTCCCTGTTCGCCCGCTTCGGCTGGATGAACGTGCGTCCGCCGCCCTGGGTATGGCTGGCCTGGAGCGTCATCGCCGCCCTGGCCGTGGCCGGGGCACTGTGGGCAGTGGCTCGAAACAGGCGGCGGCCCTATCAGTTCCACTTTTCGGCGGCCACGCTGCTCCATCCGGCGGTCATCCTGCTGGGTTGGTTGGTGGTCGTTGGCCTGGCCTGGCTCCAGTTCATGCTGCGTACCCCGGCCGATCAGGGGCGGCTGTTCTTCCCCGCGCTCATCCCGTTGGCGCTGGGCGCGGCGTATGGCCTGAGCCGCTGGCCGCGGCCGTGGACGCAGCTCATCGTGCTCGGCCTGGCGCTTGTCACCAGTATCTACTCCCTGGCGGTGGTCATCCCGTCGGCCTACGCTGCGCCGCCCTCCATCGCCGCCGTGCCCGGCCAGACCCGCTCTCTGGACATCCGCTTTCCCGAAGGACTGGACCTGCTCGGCGCGCGCGTCGAGACGGCCGAGGCTCGTCCCGGCGATTGGGTGTGGGCCACGCTTTATTGGCGCGCTTTGCCCGACCGGACAGACGGTGCGCCGCTGGTCTACCTGTCCCTGTTCGGCCGGGGCTTTGAACGGATCGGTCTGCAATCGGGCTATCACGGCCGCGGCAACTATCCGGCCACGCTGTGGCCGGTGGGGGAGATCGTTGCCGATCGAACGGCCGTGCGCGTGCTTGGCGATGCCGTTGCACCGGTCGAGGCCCGGCTGACCGTGCAGCTAGATGAGGCGCTTCAGGGGATCGACATCGGGACGGTGAAGATCATTCCCGGCCAATGGCCGGAGCGGGTCGCGCCCGTCGCCACCCTGGGCGACAGTATCGAACTGGCCTCGGCCACGCTATCCACAACGTCGGCCGCGCCGGCCGAAACCGTGGAATTGCGCCTGCGCTGGCAGGTCATCGCCGCACCTGGCCCGGCCCTGCTCCATCTCTTCGTTCACCTGGGCAATCCGGCGGCGCAGCCTGTGGCGCAGGCCGACGGCCCGGTGATGGGCGGCGAGTACCCGGCGCGGCTGTGGGCAGCGGGCGAGGTGTTCGATGAGACGGTGACCCTGACGATACCCGGCGACTTGCCGCCGGGCGAATATCCCGTCACCATCGGCCTCTATGAGTTTGACAGCGGCGCACGCCTGCCGCTGTCGGTGGGCGGCGAGCGCCTGCCCACCGACGCCTGGACGCTGGGCAGCCTGAGGATCAAGTAAACGATCCGCTCCGCCAGCCTAGTGAATCCTGACTTTGTAGAGCGTCCCGTCGGCGTAGCTGCCGGCGTAGAGTTCGCCGTGAACGTCCTCGCCAAAGGTACTGAACAAGATCCGCTGTGTGCCCGCCGGCTCTACCTGCCACTGGCCCTGGTGCTCATACATCGACCATAGCTCCCCGGTGCACCAGTCGCCAAAGAAATAGCGGCTGTAGAGGGTGGGATATTGCGAGCCGCGATAGAGCTTACCGCCAATCACCGAGCACTCGCCATGCGAATGGTTATATTCGAAGACCGGAAAAGTGAACTGGACGTCTTGTTGACACGAAGGGGCGACTTTAGGTTGAACGAGCGTATAGTCGACTGTGCCCTCCCAGCAGTGCCAGCCGAAGTTTTGGCCGCCGGCCTCCGCGGCCGGTAAATAGTTCACCTCTTCCCGAAGCCATTCGCCAACGTCGGCGATGTAGAAATCACCGGTCAAATGGTCGATTGCCATTCGCCAGGGATTACGCAACCCCTGCACCCATACTTCGTCGCAACCGGAGTCGTTTAGCCAGGGATTATCGCGTGGGATGGAATAGAAATTGGGCAACCCGCAATCACTCGGCAAGCCCCGAGCGGGGTCGGGATCGATGCGCAGGATAGATCCGAAAAGCGTTTCGCGGCGCTGGGAATGGTTATACGGATCGCCGGGCACGCCCTTGGGATCATAGGGATCCGGGCCGCCGTCGCCGATCGGGATATAGAGGTAGCCGTCGGGCCCGAACATCAGATCACCCCCGTTGTGAACGGGGCTGGGGCCGCCGCTGCCCTCCGGCTTGCGAAGGGTGAAGAATATTTGCAGGCTCTGTGGGTCGGCCACGTTCGGCGAGAGCGGATTCACCTCGCCGCGGGCAACCTCAAGGTTCTCATGGGTAGTAAAAACGACGTAGAAGTAAGGCGTGTTGGGAAAATC
Source organism: Promineifilum sp. (assembly GCA_017983515.1). Lineage (GTDB taxonomy): Bacteria > Chloroflexota > Anaerolineae > Promineifilales > Promineifilaceae > Promineifilum. The sequence goes on from JAGOBF010000009.1 coordinate 90,708, forward strand.
GGGATGAAAGGCCAAACCCAGTAAACCTTGCTCGAAGTTATCCTGATATCTGACGCGGTCCTTGATATCGAGGAAAGGGGTGGGCAAAATCCGGCCATCCGGATTGACGATCCACGTCTTGCCTTCCCGAATGGTCACGAACAGGCGCTCGTCGCCGGCATGGGTGATGTTGGTAATGGTAATGTTGTCGAAACCATAGGTGAACGGCACCAACTCTATCTGCGGCGGCAATTTCGTGTTGCCGACGTGGGGCAGAAAGATACGCTGCTGAGCGCCGGCTTGGTCTGCAGGCGTCTCCCCGGTGGCGTCAACCCCCCGACTGATCAGGAAGACGAGCGTGATAACCCCCAGCAACAGCGCCGGCCATAGCCGGCTTCTCGATCGAATAATTGATGCTCCCATAGCGGATCCTCGTGCTAAAGTAATGTTGTCAAATGCTGCGCAGCGCGGCGCAACATAGTACTCTACTCCTATATCTCCTGGGCATTTTAGTACAATTCAGGAGCCTCGCCATTCATCTAGTCGAGTTGCAATACCAAGGGTCGGGCGACCAGACCGCTCACGTCGTAATGATTATCGAGGATGGCGGTGATCGTGTTGATTCCGCCTTCGGGTACTGATTTGGTCAGGACGATTGGCACGTCGGCCGCCCCACCCACGCCGAGGTTGCCCCGATATTCCTGAACGTCCACCGCCGTATTACTCTCAAACGGATCGAGGTCAAAGCCATCGTTGGGCACGCCGCTCGTAAAAAGCCCGCCCTCGATCACAAGCAGAACAAACGGTTGGCCGACCGGCCCGGTCACCCGCACCGTCTGTTGAGCGGAACTGACCCCGGCCGGCCCCTCGATGCCGGATACGGCTACCACCGGCCGGCCGGGCAAGTCGGGCCGCAAGATCGCCACTGCGCCGCTGTGGGTGCGGCCACCGCTGCCGGGATCGTCCAGGCGAGCCACTTCGTTTGTCAGCACCGTGCCGTCGTCGAACGTCGCCGTGACCGTCGCCCCGATCAACTCCAGTCCTCCGACGCTGCCGGCTTCGCCCGGGCCTGGCGCGCCGACGCCGGTGATACTGGTCGGGTCGACGTCGACGGAGAACCAGAATTGTTCGCCCCGGTTGAAATTGTGGAAGCTGAGCACGAGAACGTCGAAGCCGCCGTCGTGGGGGCCTTCGTAGACCCGGCCGTCGAAGCTCAAGCCTTCGCGCCAATCGACGGTCACGTCCTTGGCCACCTTATCCCCGGCCACACCGAAAGGATCGAACACCATGTCGGGCAAGATCGCCGTGCTCAGATCGATACGTAGTTCGACCAACAGCGCATCGTCCAGCGAGATATTCTCCAATCGAAAAGACCCGGTATTATACGTGCTGGCCTGCAGGTGGGTGAACGGCGTAATGGTGAGCGCCGCGGCGGCCGAATAAGACGGATCCGTCGGCGTGGGCGCGGGCGTCGGCGAGGCGTCGTAGCGGATGATCGGTAGGTGGGCCATGTCCGGCGGCAGGGGGTCGCTCCCCGCCGGCGTAGTCGCCGCCCCAAAAACCATGATCATCAGGATGATGGCCAGGCCGTAACCTGAATATCGCCAGGCACTAATTTTCATAGGAACTCTCCTTTTTATTACTCCGCGGGCGATTCGACAATGCGTATGACGGTTACCTCCGCCGCATCATCGCTATAGCGGTTGCCCGCGAGGTCATAAGCGGGCAGCCGCGCGGCGCTTGTGGCATCATAGAGACCCACCCGCATGGAATAGTCGCCCGGCGGCAGGTCAGGCGGCAAAACCAGCGCGTGTTCGTCTACAACGCGCTCCCCGGCGCTCCAAATTGAGGTGGGATAAGCGCCGGCCCGCGGCTGACCGTCGGACTGGGCGACCAGTTGGCCGGCCTCGTCCAGCAAATGGACAAAAACCGTGTAATCGCGGCCGTCCGGCTCGTCGGCCGCCCAGTAGAGTGTGACGGCCAGCAGGTCACCGGGATGAGCCATCTGCGGCGCGTCGTAGCCCAGCAGGCCGAATCGCCCGTCGAATGTCGCCCCGCTATCGTGGGCGGGTGCAGCGTCGACAGGCAGCGCCGGCGGCAGCTTAATCGCTCCCAGGCGGGCTTCGTAGCCGGCGACCACGCCGCCCACGCTCACCGGCAAAGGCAGCCCCGGTTCGCCTCGCGGATAGAGGATGACCAGCAACGTCCCCCGGCCGGGCACAAACTCGCCGGCAACTGGCGGCAGTTCGTAGTTATCGCGGAATGGCCGTCCCGGCTGCCAGACGGGTGTGGCGTAACGCCCTCCGGCGGGCAGCACGTCGATGCTCGACACCGGCTGCCCAGCCGGGTCGAGAATGCGCAGGGCGACGACGTAGCTTTCAACGATTGGCCGCGTCGCTTCCCAATAGAGAGAAACCATAATCGGCTCTCCCGGGCGGGCCGCGTCGGGCAGCTCGTAGCCCAGCAGGCGAATTCCGTCGCCAAACTCGACCTCTACCGGCCTGGCGATAGCGGCGGCGTCCACCGGGCGGGGCTGGGCAAACGCCGGGCCGATGACGAGGAAAGGCATGGCCGCGGCCCAGCAGCCCATCACGACGACCACCGCCTTGGCCGGCCACATGCGGCGGCCGTCGAGCGCAGCCAAGCCCGCCGCGCCCAACACACTGAGTGCGGCGATGGCCGGGAACAACAGCCGCCCCTGATTGGTCGCGTCGATCTGGCGCATCCAGCGCAGCAGAAAGATGAACACGGTCAGGCTCCAAATGGCCAGGATCAGCAGGGCAAAGCGCGACGGGGTCATTCCCATCTGGCGCGCACGAACCAACCGCACCGCCCAGCCGACGACCATCAACCCCATGATGACCGTGACCAGACGATAAAAACCGGCCGGGGCCAGGATGCCGTAGCCGAAACTAGCCCAATAGCTCAGGCGCATGAATCCGGCGTAGCGCAACGTCTCCGGCCAGGGAAGCAATTCCGCGCGCACCAGACCGCCGGTGACGGCCAGCATCTCGTTCCAGGCCAGTGGATCGCCGTACAGTTGCCAACTGCGCCAGAAGTACCAGCCGCAGACGAGAAGCATCATCCCGCCGGTCAACAGGCCACCCGCGACCAGCGGCCGCCACGACCGTTCGCGTCGTGCCAGGTAGAACAGCGTCAGGCCAATCACCAGACCCAGCGTCAGGCCGGTCAGCTTGGCCAACGCGGCCAGTCCCCACACGAAGCCCAAGGCCACGAACCAGGCAGTCTGCCCCCGCCTGCCTGGCGGATGCTCCTCATCGAGGATTAGCTTGATCAAAATCCACAAGGCCACACTGCACAGGGCGATGACCAGATTATCGTTATTGACGGCCGCACTCATAAAAATAAATTGGGGGTTCAGGGCCACCAGCGCCGCGGCCAGCAGGGCATGGCCCGGCAGGAGCCGGCGGGCCATGGCATAAGCGGCCAGGACAGTGACCAGACCCAGAGCGGCCGACGCGCCGCGCGCGACGTGGACCGCCAGGGCCGCGCCGCGATAGGGAAACGATTCGGCCGGCGTGTGATAATGGGCCACCCGGCTAAGACCGGCCCGCCAATCCGCGCTCAACGGCGCGATCGTCGCCAGATCAGCCCGATCAATCGGAGCGATCAAGATCGAGACCAGCGCGTAATAGAGTGGCGGTTGCCATATCTCACCCACCTCACCCCGATCGTCTACCAGATGTGGCAACCCGTTGCCGTCCGCCAGCCAGTTCGCGTAAGCCACGTGATCGCGCTCGTCGGGGGCCTCAAACAAGGGCGTCGCCACGTTATAGGCCAGCGTCAACGCCAAATATAGCCCGACCAGGGCGAACAAACGCGAGTTAATAAAGGGACGCATGGCGACGATAGCGATCAACGGCTCCTGTCGATTTCTCACCTGTTATAACGCGCTCCGAACGATTTGGCATTGGTTTCCACGTTCCCAAGCGGCTGGTCGGCGGTACAATCCCGACAATGCGATTTTTGCGACAGCCCTTGTGGCTCATCCTGGCGGCTTTCGTCGCCCTATCGGCCGTCTATGTGTGGGCCATCCCGCCGCTGGAAGGCTCCGACGAATTCGAGCATTTCGCCTACGTCACCTGGCTCATCGAACAGCGGGCCTTTCCCATTCAGGGCGAGGCCGGGTGGCTCAGCCCCGTCCGGCAGGAGTCGGGCCAGCCGCCGCTCTACTATTGGCTGGCCTCGCTGCCGGCGCGGTTGGCCGGCACGCAACCGCCGGTCGTCTTCCGGCCTAATCCCTACTTTCGCTACGAGCTGGACCCGGTTCGACCCGACAACAAGAACACCGCCCTCCACTATCCGGCCGACGCCGGCGGCGGCTGGCGGGGTCTCTATTTCGCCCGAATCGTCTCTATGGCTTCGGGGGTGTTGCTGATCATCGCCGTCTATGGCCTGACCGATGCCGTCTTGCCCCACCGGCCGGGGGTGGCTTTGGGGGCGGCGGCATTCACGGCCTTCATGCCCCAGGTTCTTTTCCACAGCAGCCACGTCTCCAACGACATCCTGGCCGCGGCGTTCGCCACGCTGGCGCTATGGCAATTGGCGCGCATCGTGCGATTCGGCGGCCGTAGCCTGCGAGGGTTATCGCTGGGCGCAGCGTTGGGGGCGGCGGCGCTGGTCAAGGTCAATACACTGGTCATCGGCCTGCCGGTCGCTTTAGGTCTCGCCTGGCTATGGCTGGGGCGCGACCGGGGCAATGGCCGGGCCGGCGCGGCCGAAACCGTGCGCACCAGCGCCGCAGCCGCCCTGGGCTTCGGTGCCGTGGCCGGCTGGTGGTTCCTTCGCTCCTGGCGCCTCTATGGCTCTTTCCTGGGGCTGGACACCCACTGTTATCAGCAACTGGCTACCTGCGGCCCAATCGGCCTCGTACGACCCAATCCGGTCGCCTGGCGCGACACATTTCGCTCCTTTTGGGCCGCCTTCGGTCTGGCTAATATTCGGCCGCCCGATTGGGTCTACTGGTTCTTCGCCGCCCTGCTCGGTTTGGCGGCCGCCGGGCTAATCTGGCTGCTCAGTCGGCGGCAGCGAGCGCGCCACGGCAACAGGACGGCGGCGACCGACGACGCGCACCTGCCGGTTCTGTTGATGCTCATGGCCGTGGCGTTGGCCGGCAACCTCCTCTTGCTCTATGTGTGGATGCAGCAGATACTGGCCGCCTACGGCCGCCTGCTCTTTCCCTCGTTGGGAGCTATCATCGTCCTGCTCAGCGCCGGATTGTGGGAATTGCACCCGCGGCTGGCGCGGTGGGCCTGGCTGCTGCCGTGCATTCTGGCTGTGGCCGCTCCCTTCTGGCTTATCCGCCCGGCCTACGCCCGGCCTCAATTTCTCGATGACGCGAGGGTGATCGAAAAGGGATCGCTCGGCTGGCGCTATGGCGACGTGGCCGAACTTATCAGCGTTACGCCGCTGGCGCGCTCGGCCGCGGCGGGCGAGACGCTACCGGTCGAGATTTGCTGGCGGCCATTAGAGAGGACCGAAACCAACTATACAGTCTTCCTGCAAGCCGTGGGGCCGGCGGAAACCATCGTCGCCGACCGCTACACCTATCCCGGCCTGGGCAGCTATCCGACCGCCATCTGGGAGCCGGGGCGGGCATTCTGCGACGTTGTGCCGCTGCCTATCCCGCCCACTCTGGCCCGCACGCTGCTCTATCGCCTGTCCGTCGGCCTGCTGGATGACACCACCGACCAACGTCTGCCCGTCGTCGATGCCGCCGGTAACGCGCCGCCATTTGTAGGAGCCGTACGCCTGGCGGCCGCTACGCTCGCGCCGGAGGAACAGCCGCCACCGGGCGACGCCGCCATCCGCCTGGCCGGCGCGGAATTCGCGCCTTCCTGGCCGGCGGGCAGCGAACAGAGGATCGCGCTGCGCTGGTTCGCGGCTGCGGCCGTGCCCGTCGACTACACCATATTTCTCCACCTGCGCGACGCCGCCGGCCAACTCGTGGCCCAGGCCGACGGGCCGCCTCTGGCTGACTGGTATCCGACGTCGGGGTGGTCCCCCGGCGAGTGGGTCGTCGATGACCACAGCTTCACACTTCCGTCCACGTTGTCGCCGGGCGTTTATCAACTGGTGGCTGGTCTATATGACCCGCTAAGCGGGGAAAGAATGGGTGAAGAACAACGATTGGGAACGGTCGAGATCGTCAGCGGAGACAGACCATGAGCCAAACAGCAGCGCCCATCGCCTTCACCGGCGCGACGGGATTTCTCGGCCGAGCGTTAGTGGAACGATTGTTGGCCGAAGGCCATACAATCCGCGCCCTGAGCCGCACGACCCAACACGACGACTTCCCGGGCGGCATCGAATGGATCAGCGGCGAGCTGGGCGACCAGGCGAGCCTGTCGGCGCTGGTCACGGGCGCGGCCCAGATCATCCACGTCGCCGGCCTGCTGGGTGAGTTCGGTATCAGCGAGGACACGTATCGGCGGATCAACGCCGAAGGGACCCGCCACGTGCTGGCGGCCACGGCCACGGCGCTGGCCGACGGCAGTCTGGACGCCAGCGCGCGACTGCTCCACGTGGGCAGCGCTGGCATACTCGGCCCGATTCGCAGCCGAGCGCACGGGTTTCTCTTTGACGAGACGATGCCCTTCGCGCCCAGCAATGCCTACGAACGCAGCAAGGCGCTGGCCGAGAGCTACGCCCGTGAGTTCGCGCTGGCCGGGCTGCCGGTTGTCATTGCCCGGCCGGAATTCGTCTACGGCCCCGGCGACCGGCACGTGCTGGGCCTCTTTCGAGCCATTGAGCGACGCCTGTTCTTCTACGTCGGCAACGGCAGCAACCATTGCCACCCGACGTATGTCGACGATGCCGTGGAGGGGATGATGGCCTGTCTGCAAACGGGACGCGCGGGCCAGGCCTACCAGATCGCCGGGCCGCGTTCGGTCAGCTTCCGCGAGTTGGCCGAAACCATCGCCGCGGCGTTGGGCGTGCCGCCGCCGCGACTGCGCGTGCCCCGCGCGGCCGCGTCGCTGGGGGCCGGCGCGCTGGAAGTCGTCGGCCGGGCGACCGGGCGACCCATCCCCCTGAGCCGCACCGGCGTGGCCTTCTTCAGCGAAGACCGGCGGTTCAGCAATGCCAAGGCTGAACACGAGTTGGGCTACGTTCCCCGTGTGGATTTGAAGGAGGGCATCGCCCGCACGGTGGCTTGGTATCGGGCCGAGGGATTACTGGGTGGCGCGTAAAAGGACGCTATTGGCCGAGATTACAAATTTCCGGCCGCCCGTCGAGAAATCCGTCTGCTCTGCAAGATCTGTAGTGGCTGCTCCTCTAGACCGCAACGGCCTCCACCGGCCGGTCAAAGCGCCGCAGCATGGGATACTTCCAGGCGATGAGGATCGTCAGGACGACCGTGGCGACGCCGCCGCTGACGATGGCGAAGGGCACGCCGAAGACCGCCGCGGCCAGCCCCGCTTCCAGCTCGCCCAGTTGCGGCCCGCCCATGAAGAAGACCATGTTGACGCTGGTCATGCGGCCGCGCAAGGCGTCGGGCGTCAGGAGCTGGCGCAGGGTGCCGCGAATGACGGTTGAGACGGTATCGGCCGCGCCGGTCAGGGCCATAAAGACAAAGGCCAGAACCAATGAGGTCGTCAGGCCGAAAAATATCGTCGCCAGGCCATAGATGAGGACGCTGACCAGCAACACCGCTCCCTGCTTTTTCATTTCGCCGCTGAGCGCGGCCACACTGCCGGCGACAATCGAACCCACAGGCTGCGCCGCCGACAGCCAGCCATAGCCCACCGGCCCCAATCCCAAAATGTCGCCGGCCACGATGGGCAGCATTGTCCGCGCCGAACTGAAGAAAGTCGCCAGGAAGTCGAGCAGCATCGTGCTCCAGATGATCGGCGTGTGGAAGGTGAAGCGCAGCCCATCCAGCAAAGCGCCCCAGCCCAGGCCGACGGCCGAAACGGCCGCCTCGCCGCGATAAGTCAAAAAGGCCAGCGAGATGACCACGGTCACGAACGAGATGGCGTCGACCAGATAGACCGTCGAGACCCCCGCATAGGCCAGCACCAGACCACCCAGCGCCGGGCCGATGACCGAGGCGGCGGTGAACATGAGCGTGTTGAGGCTGACGGCATTGGCAAACGCCTCCTTGGGCACCAGATGGGGCATCAGCGACTGACGCGAAGGCTGCTCGAAGGCGGCCACCCCAGCCAGCGCGGCTGACAGCAAATAGATCACCGGCACCGTCACCCGGCCGGTTAACGTGAGGAGGGCTAGCAGGGCGGCGAAAAATACCGACGCCAGTTGGGTATAGATCAGCAGGGTGCGCCGGTTGCGCGTATCGGCCAGCAAGCCGCCGGCCAGAGCGAACAGGATGATGGGAATGACGCGCACGAGACCCAGCGTGCCCAGCCCCAAGGCCTCCGCCCCCAGCCTGAGCGTGCGGCCGAACAGTTCGACGGTAAACGTCTGGCCGCGCAAGACTTCAAAGATATGCCAGTTGACGGCCGTGAGTTGCATTTGCGAGCCGATGGTGGACACAAACAGGCCGAACCACATGAGCCGGTAGTCATGAGAATGCAGAGCGGGCAAGCGCGCCCAAACAGAGGATTTTTGCGGCTGCCGGGTCATGGGGGATGAGATTCAACGAGGACACACCCACTGCCGAAGCCAGGACGGTCTTCGGCAATGGGTGCAGGATATCAATGTGATTCAGAAGATTACGAACGTTCTTCCAGGATTCGGGGCGAGCCGTAGAGCCACGAGTAAGCGGCTTGCGGATAGGCCACCGCCCACTCGGCCGGCCAGACAAACTCGCCCGGCTGCCAGCGGCCGCGCAATCGCGTATCCAATGTGGCCAGATGCTGCTGGGGCCGCGCTTCCACGTGGTAGGGAGGCATCTGCAGACGATCCAGCAGCGCCTGAATGATGGCCCGCGTCTCGACGGCCGTGCCGTAGTTGCTGGAACGGTCGAAAACGCCGCGATCCATGTCCTTGAGATACTCTTCCCATTGGCGCAGCCGGGCCTCGAGTTCATGATGTGCCTTTTGCTCGAAGCGCACCACCCGACCGGCTAAAGCCTGATTGAATTGGGTCATGGCCTGAGCGACTTCCGCCCGCTGGTCGGACGTCAGCAAATTGCTCAGCGCCAGCAAACGCTGTTCGCGCAGCAAATAGCCCCCCAGTGTCAGTGCCGGCATTCCCCCGCGCGGTGAGGGCCAATACAAGATATCGCTGTCAAGGTATTCGGGCATCTGTTCGGCCATAGCCGACAACACTGCCACGTCCTGTGCTAAACGCTCATTCCCATCGTGCATAGTGGCCTCCACTTGTAGAATTCCTTCATCGGATATAATAGACTCCAGCCTTGGCGGCGTCAAACGTTAGCAGGCCCGCGCCGGTTACCCCGGCGCAAGTGAGGACAACATGAAACAAATGAGACGCGCCGCGATCTATAAGCTGGCGGCGGCGGCCCACGAGATGGAGCTTGACGTCATGAGCGGCGTCCTTCGCCGTCAGGAGGACGGCCGCTGGCAGATTGGCGATCACGATCTGGTCAGTTGGCTCGATAGCCACGACGGCGAAGAACTGGTGCTGGTGCTCGGTTCGCTGGCCGATAATCGTGAGGTGCAAGTGCGTACCTGTCGCACGTGCGGCCGCGACTATATGGAGTTGGAATGTCCCTACTGCCGTGCCAACCGCATCCGGCTGCGCGGCCATGCTTAACCACTTATGTCAACACTCTGGCCGACTATTTTATCACTCTCATGAACTACACTTCTAATCGCCTATTCTTCGCTCTATTGCTGCTCATTTCGCTCGTGGCGGCCGTGCCGACGGCCGCCCAGGAACCGCCGGCTCGCCTGCTCGGGCTGGCCGTCGAGTTGTGGCCCGATTACGATCGGCCGGCCATGCTCGTCTTGCTGACCGCCGAATTGCCCGCTGATGCGACGTTGCCGGCCACGTTGACCATTCCCGTCCCCACCGGGGCCGACATTCACGCAGTCGCCAGCTTCAACGAAGCCGGCGCGCTGATGTCGGACGTGGATTATTCGGTGAATGGCGATCAAATGACGCTGACCACCCCAGTAAACCGCTTTCGCGTGGAGTACTACACTCCCTATGAGGCTGAAGGCGACGACTATTCCTACGTCTTTGAATGGGTCTCCGCTCTGGACATTGAACAGGTGACGGTGGTAGTCCAGCAGCCGCTGGCGGCGGTTGATTTTACTATTGACCCACCGGCCTCGGGCACGGCTGCCGAGCGCGGCGACAATCTAACCTACTATACCCTGCCGCCACGCTCGCTAGCCGCCGGCGAGCTGTTCACCGTGACCGTCAACTACACTGTTGAAGCGCCGGTCTTGTCCGCCCCGACGACATCGGCGGTGACCGGCGACACACCCGGCACGACGCCGGCCGCGCCGGCCAGGGATTTCAACCCCCTGTGGCTGTTGGCGGGAGCCGCGGCGCTGGCCCTCATCGGCGGGGCGTGGTATCTGGGACGGCAGCAGGGCCAGGCCGCCGGCCGCACCCGCAAACCCCAGCCCGCCCGGCCGGCCAAGAGCAAGAGCGATTTGAAGACAAAGAAGGCGGCTGCGCCACCGGCCAAACCGGCCGCACCGGCCCGCTTCTGCCACAATTGCGGCCAGCGCGCCCGCCCGGACGATGCCTACTGTCGCAGTTGCGGAGTGGAACTGAAGCGCAATTGATTGCGATGTTACGAAAGGCGATTGCGGGGTGGAAACCCCCATCTTTCAGGGCAAGTGGGCACGTGCGTCCAGACGCACTCCGCAATACGTTGGCTTTCAGCGCGTTCGGGTATCCGGCCATTTATCGAGAAGCATGAACGCACTTGTCAGGCCGGCGATGGGTTTCTAACCCATCGAGGGCTGCGGGTTAGAGAAGAAACAAACGAAAAACGGCCCGTCCTAAGTGCAGGACGGGCCGTTTCGTTTAGTTGAGCAATGGCGACTTGCCTTACTCGCCAAGGATGTAGGCTAAGATGTCGGCCATATCCTGCGGGTTATCACCCATTCGTGAGGCAAAAGTAGCGGGCATGATGCTGGGCGGCCCGGAGCACGGCCCGGTCGGGCAATCCGGGGCGATATGGTCGCTCGGATAGAGGATGGAGTGATAGACGTATTGCTGCGCATCCTGGCCCTCGACGCGGGTCGCGCCGTCGGTCTCGATGTTGACCAGTGAAGGCCCAATGGCCGCCGGAGCCGAGCCGTCGACCGTGCCGTGGCAGGCCGAGCAGCCATAGGTGACGTTGAATAGTTCTTGGCCACGCGCGGGGTCGGCCGGTTGGGTCACGTCCGGCCCAGCCAGGAATTCCTCGACCGGGTCCGGCCACTCATAGGTGACGAGCGGCGCGGCGCACAACGTCTCGCTCTCGTAATTGAGGACGAAGTTAGCAACGTTCTGCACCTGATCGGGGCGCAACGGGCCGCCGAACTGCTCGGCCCAGGTGGGCATGACCGGGCCTCGCCCGGCGGCGATCGTGGTCAGGATGTAGTCGTGCTTGGTGCCGTCCCAGCCCATGTCTTTCATGCGCTGCGAAACGTCGCCGCACAGCAGGCCGTTATAGTTGAGCGGCAGACCCTGACAAGCGATCTGATTGCCTTGAGCATCGAAGCATTCCTGCGCCGTGGCGTCCACGCCGTGACAGGTGGTGCAATTATTGGCGAAAATCTCCGAACCAGCCTCGATCGAGCGGCCCATTTCGGCGTTGGTAAAGCGCTCCAGTCGGGCCGGTTCGCGCAACGCCGAGTAGCCGAAAACCATCATCGCGATCATGAAGGCGACGGTTCCAATGACAATTTTAATCTGCATCGGTCATCATTCCTTGTTAGGGATGAGCGAGCGCGGCCCGCTCATCCGTCTCGGCTTATGCGGCGGCCGTCAGTCGGTCGCACAGGACTTGTTCAGGAAACGGCACTCCTCTTCATAGTTGGAGAAGGCATGGCGCGGCCTGACCCAGGACGTATTCGAAACCTCCCCGGTATCCGGGTTAGTCACTTCGTAGTGCAGAATCAACTCTTTCATATTCGGCTGTACATCGACTATTTCGAGCCGGGCCACCGGGTCGGGCATGGCGTCGCTGGTGAAGAAGTTGCTGAAGCGGCGCGTGCCGTTTTCCAGCACCTCGACATCGCATTCTTCCCACTGCGGATTGCCGACCAGCGTGCAACTCTGCTGGAACATGGCGCTCTGGAACAGTTCCAGGCCGCGCGTCAGGAAGGGGTTGCCGTCGACGACCTGGCCGGGCGAGTAGGTTCCGGAGGCCATGTTGTCAAAAGGAATGCCCTTCAGGCCGCCGGGGCCTTCTTCGGGCAGGAGCTGAATACTGACCTCGCGGTCGGGCGACGATTGTACGCGAAACTCCGGCGAGCCCATCCAGTTGGAGACGAGCATGACGGTGATAAAGAGCATGGCCACCGTCAGACCGACGCGACGGTCGGCATAGCGGCGACTCTTGCCCACTTCGATGTAGGGCATGACGATGAACGCCACCAGCAGCAGCGGGATAAAGCCGACAACCAGAGTCTTGTCGGCCAGCTTCAGCCAGCCCTGCGACCACGACAAATACCACGGCGCGACGACGTGGAGCGGCGTCACCACCGGATCGGCGTGGGTCTCCAGCGGCGCGTCCCACAGCCAGAGCGAGCCGGCCACCAGGAACAGCGTCGCCAGCGCCGTCCACATCAGTTCGCTGGTCAGGATGTCGGGGGTGAAATATGTGCGCTCATCGCGCGGCACGCGCTTGGCCGTGTCCTCGCCCACCTGCTCGCGGCCCGGGGGCAGCGAGATGCCGTAGAGCACGACCTTGTAGTAGTGGACGAAGAAGAAGATACCGGCCAGCAAGGGCAGCAGGAGGACGTGGAGCAGATACCAGCGCAGGAGGCCGTCGGCCCCCAGGGCAGGCCCACCTTGCAGGACGAGCAGCACCGTGTCGTTGACAATGGGCGGAGCCGGCGCGGCCGCGCCACCGCTGATGAAGACCGTTAGCGCCCAATAGGCTAGTTGGTCCCACGGCAGCAAATAGCCGCTGAAACTCAGGAAAATAGTAAACAGCAGCAGCAACACGCCCGTGGCCCAGGTGAACTGGCGAGGCTTTTTATAGCTGCCGGTAACAAACGTCCTGAGCATGTGCAAGGCGACCACCAGCACCATCACTTCGGCACCCAGCCGGTGCATATTGCGGAACAACTGGCCGAGGGGCACGTTGCCCAGGATGTTCCACATGTTGCCGTAGGCCGACAGCGGGCTGGGCGTGTAGAAAACCATCAGGATAAGGCCGGTGATGGTTTCCCAGACCAGCATGAAAGTCGCCAGCCAGCCCAGGCGGAACGTCGGATAGATGTGGGTGACGCCGGTGTGGTAGAAGCTGGGCCGGATGTGGAGCCAAAAACCGTCGGCATGCGGTCGCAAGCGGGGGTTCGGCCGGCGCGGTTCGTCGCCGCGCAACGCCGAGCGAATGTCGGTGATATTCATGCCGGCCGTGAGACGCTCGACAACCTCATCGGCTTTCGTGACGACCGCCTGTTTGATCCCCATCTCGCGGACTTGTTCGACGAACGTAGCCATAACAACTCCTCAAATGAACTAATCAATAACGCTAAAATGACGCGAACGAGTGATCGCGATAACGCCGGCTAGGGGCAATTGCCCTGGAATTCGCACAGCAACGACTGAGAAGGGCCTTTCTTCCGGCTGCCGGTGTTCACGCGAATGAAGGCAGTGCCGGTCGGCAAAGGCAGGGGTTGATAGAAATCATCGGCCAGGCTCGCCTCGGCCAGGACTGTGGTTTGGTCCTCGGCGACGGCTTGCACCATAAAGCGGTCGAGTGAACGCGGCGCGGGCGATTCGACGCGCCGCCCGTCGAGCCGATATTTTGACCCGTGGCAAGGACACTCAAAGCGGCTGTTCGTCGGGGTCCAGGAGTAGATGCAGCCCAGATGCGTACAGACCTTATAGATCGCCGCGACGCCCTGGATCGGGTTTGGCTCATCAGAAGCCTGATACATCAAATCGTTGGGCTGTGTGGAGTCAAGGTTGACCAGCCAGAAACGACCCTCGGCAAAGTTGACCGGAGTTGAATTGACCGGCGGCAGATCTGCGGCTCCGACCGTGAACGTTCCGCCAAACTCCCCCTCGCGAAAACGGGGAATCAGGAACCACAGGAGCAATCCCGCGCCCTGCAAACTCACCAGAGCAATCGATGCGCCCCAGATGTAATAGAGGAATTCGCGCCGGCTGATGCCGCCGGAAGCGTTAGCTCCCGATTCTACTGCTGTCGATTGACTCGCCATGTGGCTACTCTCCTGCCTCTTTTACGAATAAATGCTTTCTACGCGGTTCCGCTCGCTATAAAACTACGGCCTTTCAACAACCGCTCGATCATGGCATTGTGCTTTTTGTCACGAGAGCGAATTATAGCAAAACCCTTCATACCAACAACAGTGGACCAAACGGCCCGTGGTGGGCGCTGAGGGACTCGAACCCCCGACTTCTTCGGTGTAAACGAAGCGCTCTAACCAACTGAGCTAAGCGCCCAAAAACGTGGCGCGACCCTTCAAGCCTACCACGTCAAGGCGAAATTATAGCGTTTGATGAGGAATCAGGCGAATAAACCATGCCTTTTTCCATCTACGGCCTAAATCTGCGGCAAGACAATACTCTGCTGGTGCTGATATTTGCCTTTGCGGTCGGCGTAGGACACTTCACAGATCTCATCCGCCTGGAAAAATAGCACCTGGGCAATCCCTTCATTGGCGTAGATGCGGGCCGGCAACGGAGTGGTATTGGAGATTTCGAGCGTGACGTAGCCTTCCCACTCCGGCTCGAAGGGCGTCACGTTTACGATGAGGCCACAACGGGCATAGGTGCTCTTGCCGAGACAGATGGTAATGACGTCGCGCGGGATGCGAAAGTATTCGACCGTCTGCGCCAGCACAAATGAGTTGGGCGGGATGACACAAATGTCACCGCGGTAATCGACGAAGGATTGCGGGTTGAAATTCTTCGGGTCGACGACGGCCGAGTGGACGTTGGTGAAAATCTTGAACTCGTCCTTGATCCGGACGTCGTAACCATAGGACGACAGCCCGTAGGAGATCACGCCGTCGCGAACCTGCCCATCGACGAACGGCTCGATCATCCGCTTTTCCTGCGCCATGCGGCGAATCCAGTGATCGGGTTTAACTGACATGCAATACTCCTCGCGCCGGGCCGGAAGCCGGCCAATGAATGTACAAATTGTGACTGATAGGCCCAAAAAACGCAAAAACGCTGGGACGCAGAAGGCAAGCCCTCTGCGTCCCAGCGCCCTAAGGTTAGCTAGCTCGCCTTAGATTATTGTGCGGCGCTGAAGGACGTGATGAGGGCGCCGTCGGCCGTGCGCAGTTCCAGGGTGTTGCCGCTGATGCTGTAGGTGGCCGCCTGGGGCAGCATGGTCACAAAGGCCGCTTCCTGCTCCATGACGCCCGCCGGCTCGGGGCACAGCTTGCGCGTCGTGGCCGGCGGCTCAATGGTGATATTCTGGCCGTCCAGCGTGTAGCTGGTCATGTAGTTGTTGCAGCCGGCCGAGCCGTTCAACTTGCCGTCCTCGGTGAAGTTGGCGGTGATGGCTGTGCCCTCCATCAGATTGGTGACCGCCTCCGTGTTGGTGTTATACATAATGGCCGTCCAGGCCGTGCCGACCAGGCCGGCCGGCTGCGTGGCCCGGAAAGTCAACACAGTTTCGCCGTCGGCGTTGGCGATCCACAACTGGTCGCCGTCAATCGTGTACGTGGCCGCGGATTGCAAGGCCGCCAGAAAATCTGCTTCCTGTTGCATAAGTTCGGCCGGTTCGCAAGCCATCAGAGTCGATCCGGCCTGACTGATCGTCAGGCTATCGCCATCCACCGCATAACTGGCGAAGTAGTTGTTGCAGCCCGATTCGCCGCTGACGCGCTCCAGATCGAACGTCGCCGTCAATTCCTTATCGGCCAGTGGCTCGACCAGCGCGCCACCGGCATTGAGATAGGTCTCTACGACCCAACGATTGCCTATCAATTCCGCCACCTCCGTGGGAACCGGCATTACTTCAGGTTTACCCTCCGCAGCAACCGGCGTCTTGACCACAACTTCCACAGCCCCGCTCTCCACTTCTCCGCCGGTCGGCGTACAGGCCGTTGCCAGCACAGCCAGGGCCATCAGGCCGGCCACCATTAAAACAGTTATCCGCTTCATTTTCTCTCTCAATTCCTTAGCATGATGCTCGGGAAATCTCTCCCGCGAGTATGCGCTTTAACACGCGTATATCTAGAAGACGTTGTCTACTCTCGAAAGTTCCCCGATATATACAGACCTGACAGGTCGGCGAGATGCCTAAACGACCCCTATCTTTCTCGCCGGCCTGTCAGGTCTCTCCATATCCTTCCTAAATTAACTGAAAGTCACTAGAGCGCGCGATTCGAAATGATCGTCCGGGTCTAGTTGCTGCCTACGATCGAGAGATAGCCCTGGATTGTGATGAAGGGCGCCTGGGCATCGACGGCGATAGAACTCGCCGGCCCACCTCGGAAATTGCTGAGATGGCCGCTGCTGTCGCGTGCCCGAACCTGAAAGTCGTAGGAGCCGTCCCCGTCTTGCGCGGTAAACTGCTGGCTGGTACCGGTGAATTGGGACAGCCACCTCTGCCACGGGCCATTGTTGAACCTGTACTGAACGTCATAGGACGTGATGGCCGTGCCGGGTGTGGGAGTACCAATCCATTGGACGACGAATGTATTCTGCGTGGCCAGGGCCGGATTGAAAGGCACAATAAAGGCATCCGGATCGCCAATCGAAATGGTCGTCTCCGCCTGCGAACCTAGCGGGAAGGTTTGGACGTTGCCGACGCGGTCTACCGCCCGCACGCGGAAGCCGTAGGTTGAGCCGGCCTCGGCTCCCGTCACCTGGCCGGACAGTGCGGTCGTGGTCGACATGAAGGCCTGCCAGGGGCCATCGTTTACCTGATACTCGACGTCATAATGCGCAATGCCGCTGCCGCCATCGGTTCCCGACCAGGCCACGATGAAGTTGCTGGTTAAGGTGAACTGCGGCAGCGCGTTCATATTGGCGGAGGGCGGGAGGGTATCGACTCTCGTACTCGCTTGTGGATTATTGGGGAACGCTTCCACGTTATTGGCAATGTCCACTGCCCGAACGCGGAACTCATACAGGTTGTTGTTTTGGCCGGTGAACGTGGCCGAGAGGGCCGTCGTCGCCGTCTGCCAGTTTTGCCACGCGCCGCCGTTGCTGCGGAACTGCACGTCGTAGTGGCGGATGCCCGACCCGCCGGGGTTGTCGAAACCGGACCAATTGACGGTGAACGTCCCCGGCGACCATTGCGGTAAGGTCGTCACGTTGGACGTCGGCGGGGTCGTATCGATGGTGACGTCATAGGTCACGATGAGGCGCGGATGCAGTCCGTCATTGGCATTGATGGCCGTGAAAACGCGCTCGCGCTGTTGCGGCGTTTCGTCGCCCTGGATCATGATGCCGTTGTTGGCTCGCGTGCCCGATACCCATTCCTGAACGGCACTGGTGATCTGAGCTTCGATCCAGCCGGTCGTGGCCGGGACCTGGCCCACGCCGATCTCCGCGCCCCAGCTCGGTGTATAGTTGGCCCAGGTGAGGGTCGTCGCGTCCCAGGGTGAATTCAGGAACCGCGCCAGCAAACCCATGGGTGTGTCGCCATTGGGCGAAGACGAGTTGAGGAAGGCGCGCAATCTGGCCGACTGAATCGTCGCCCCGGAGGGAATGCTCGACACCGGGAAGAACAGGTACATCCGCTCCGCGCCATTGCCCTGGGTCAGGTTAAAGCCGACGCGCAGATTGGGATCGCTTCCCCAGTTCATATTCGGCCGATTGGACGACGTAAAGGTGTCCGCGCCGACCGGAATCTCGATGGAGATCGTGGCGACGTCGCCGCGGCGCGTTTCGCTGAGGACAATAGTCTGGAGGGTGGCGGCCACTTCGGCGTCGCTGGGGTAGTCATCGTCGGCCGCTGCCTCTTGGGCCGGCGCGATCCCGGTCGTCATAATCAACAAAAACGCCATCAGGATGGTGGCGATGAGTAACCGAATATAACGACCCGATACACGTAGAAAAACAAAATCTGACATCATTGTATGCTCCTTGCTTTTTGATTTTTCCCGGATCCCTCGCAGCGCCGCAATCGACCTCTCCTAGATAGGTTGCGGTACACACTTTGAAGACTCCCGATTGAGGAAATCGTGCCGCCGGAGGGTAGTTATTCCCCGCCCAGCACGAAGACACAGTTCTTCCAGCTTGTTATTATAGACAATTGAACTGACGCAGTTCAATAGCAAGAGTGTCCCGTAGGTCGCCACAAGTGACGACAATCCACGCCACGCGCCGCGCGAAGGATATTTTTCGCCATCTAATGCGCACTTGCTAAAAATTTATATATACTAGTCGGTGGAAATCGAGGGTGGTTTGTCTATTGGGAGGTGCGCACGTGAACTTTTGGACCGGTTTGATCCTGGGAATTATTATCGGTTGGGTGGTCGAGTGGTTGATCGACTGGCTATTCTGGCGGCGTGATGCCGAAGAAGCGCAGCGGGCCGATCTGCTGGCCGGAGAACGATTGGCGGTCGATCCGGATAGGGCGTGGGACGACCCACTGGCGAACGCCGAGCAGGATTATCAGACACGCCTGCGTGCCGTCGAAGCGGATTGGCAAAATCGCCTCAATATTAACGAGCAACAGTGGCAATCCCAATTCGTGGCGTTGGAAGACGACAACAAAGTCTTGCGGGCGCAAATGGCCGGGGCCGCGCTGGGGCCGGTTGCGGCTTCGCCAATGATCGCCACGCTCGAAGAAGAAGAGGCGCTCGACTTGCCCGATGAAGCCCTATTTGTCGACGAGATCATCGTTGCCGAGCCGGCCGCAGAAGACATAGACCTGGGACGTCTGATTTTCGACGACGTCGACCCGGCCGGCGACTTCGGGGAACTGGCCGGTATCGATGACGATCTGGCCGAGCGTTTCCACCTGGCCGGTATCGATTCCATCGACACGCTGGCCGCGGCCGATCCCACCACCCTGTCCGTCGCCACGGGTCTGGAGCGCGACGAGACAGAAAGCTGGATCGACCGCGCCGTCGCCGCCCTGCCAAGCATTGAGGCGACGGCCGCCGCGCCAGCCGCCTCACCAAGCGACGACCTGACCCGCATCCACGGCATTGGCCCCAAATATGCCGCCGTTCTGGCCCAGGCCGGTATCCTGTCGTTTGACGATCTGGCCCAAACGACCCCCGACCAACTACGAGACATCATCAAGCCCAGTGCCATGCAGCAGATCAATTTTGATAGCTGGGCCGGGCAGGCGGTGGCCCTGGCCCACACGCGTAGTAGCCGGACAAGTGACGACCTGACGCAGTTGGAAGGCATCGGCCCCGTCTATGCCGCCAAATTGCGCGATCGGGGCATCACCACGTTTGCCGACCTGGCCGCGGCCGATGAAGCGACCCTGAGTGAAATCGTCGGCGCGCCGGCCTGGCGACGCATTAATTATGGCGAATGGATCGCCCAGGCCAAACTGGCCGCCGACGGTGACGCCATCGCCTTGCACGAGCTACAGAGCCGGTTGTTCCGTCGCAGCGGCGACAACCTGAACCTGATCCGCGGCATGGGCCAGCGTTCGGCCACCGCCTTGCAGGCGGCCGGGATCACGACCTTTACCGCGCTAGCCGAGTCGACACCGCAACGACTGGATGAGATTCTGCGCGGCGCGGGCGTTCGCGGCGGCTTCGACTATGAACTGTGGATCGACGAAGCCGGATCCCGTGCCGCGGGCAAGCGCATCCCTGCCAAACGCGCTCGTGCGATTCAAATCGCATCCTGTCCGCAAGACCTCTCGGCCGTGACCGGCATCGGCTCCGTCTTTGAAGAACGGCTCTACGCCGCCGGCGTCGGTTCCTACTGGGCATTGGCCGAGCTGGCGGACGAAAGGTTGGCGGCCATCCTCGACGCCCAAAGCTTTCAGGATATTGACCTGGGGGCGATCAAGGCCTCGGCCATGCAGCTGGCCGCGCAAACCAATGCGCTGGGACGAACGTGGGATGGCACGCCGCCGGACGATTTCGACCGTCTGCCGGGCATTGGCCAGGTATACGAGCGACGGCTCTATGAGGCCGGAATCTGCACCTACGAGGCGATGGCGGCGGCGACGCCGGGCCAGTTGGCCGATATTTGCCGAGCGCCGGCCATGCGCACGCCGGACTACCAGGCCTGGATCGCCACCGCCGCGGAGCTGTCCGCCGCAAGGAGCGACTGATCGATGGCCCGCTACCACACCAAGGAAGAGATTCGCCGCTATGATTTGATGAAGCTTGGCGTGCTGTTGCTGCTGAGCTTGTTGTTGGGTCTGACCTGGATCGTGACCCGTGACCTGTCGCCCCTGCCCCTGGCCGGCGACGAAGCGGCCGGCACGCCGGTAGTCGAAGGCATCGAAAACGGCGAAGACGTGGCGATGCCCATGCCGACTCTCGGTGTTCCCTCCATCGACCCGTTTCCCGAATCGCCGCCGGCCGGCAGCGTGATGCTGAGCGGCACGGCCGGGCCGGGAGCGCAGATCGTCATTCTGGTCAACGGCGCGGTCGCCGGCGCGGCCAGCGCCGGCGTCGACGGTAACTGGTCGGCCACAGTCGACTTAGCGGCCGGCGACTACACAATTCAGGCCCAAACCATCGATAACGTCGGCAGCGTTGTCGGCGAATCACAGCCGGTCGCCGTTACCGTCGGGGGCGACGCGGACCTGACGCCCGCCGTGGGCCTCAACCCGCCCGGCTTCGACGCGCTGACCGGCCGCTACATTTTTGCCGGGACAACCGCGCCGGGCACGGCCGTCACCATCACCTCCAACGGCACAGTTGTCGGCACCGGACTGGCCGACGACGCCGGCAATTTCGTCGTCGCCGTGGGCGTCGAGGCCATCACGGGCGACGTTGTTTTGCAGACCACCGACGCCGGCGGCACCGTTACTCAACAATCGGAGCCTCTCAAACTCGGCGCGCAGCCGCCTAGCCTTGATCCGCCGGCCGACATGACGACCGACCCGGACAACGCCGCGATCGCCGTGCCCGGCCAGAGTGATGCTCTGGCCCTGACCGGCCGGGGTGCGCCGGGCACGCAAGTCGAGCTGCTCATCGACGGCCAGAGCGCCGGATCGGCCGTTGTCGACGTCGAGGGACGCTGGGCGACATCGCTTCCGCTGGCCGCCGGGCCCCATACCCTTCAGCTAAACACGCTCGATCCGGGGGGGAATCTCCTCTCCAGCGCCACCCCCATCACCCTGACCGTGGGCGACGTCGCCGCGGCAGCGACTGAGCCGGCAACTCCCACCGGCGGCGCGGCCGAAACGGGCGAACAAACAATCGCCGGCCTGTTGGCCGCCCGGCCGGAGTTCTCGACGCTGGCCTCCATCCTGGGGACGAGTGAGGTAGCCAGCTTACTGGCCGGATCCGATCCGTTGACCCTCTTTGCGCCGACCAACGAAGCCTTTGACCTCCTGCCGCAACGAGTCATCGACGGTCTGACGGCCAACCCGGAAGCATTGTCGGCCGTCATCCAGTATCACCTCGCGCGCGGTCGTCATACTCTGGCCGATCTGCAAGTCGTTCAGCCGGCCACGCTCAACGGCCGTCTGCTGACCGTCGGCAGCCGCGACGGCCGCCCGACGATCAACGACGCCATCATTACCGAGGCCGACACGCCGGCCGCCAACGGCATCATCCACGCCATCAATCGTGTCCTCGTCCCACCGCTGGCGGAAGGCGTGCGCCTGCCCCTCATCGACGACTCCGGCGTCGCCACGTTTACCGGGTCATCTTTGACCATCGTCGGTACGGCCGAGCCGAACCGCACGATCCTGGTCGAATTGAACGGCGAGCCATTCGGCGAAGCGACTGTGGTCAACCCGGAGGGTCAGTGGAGCGTCAGCGGTGACGTGACCCCAGGCGACTATCAGATCGTAGCCTACATGCTGCGGGCGTCGGATGCTCTGGAGGCAATCTCACGGCCGCTAGCGTTGAGTGTCCGTTCCGAATAGAATAAACGAAGCCAAGGACGCCCGCGTCGCATCATCTATCGATGGCGCGCCGGGCCAATATCCGGAGGAACAATCATGAGTGACGATTTTATGGATTTGCTGTCGGGCGAGGAAGACGACCAGCCACGCGGGCAGGAAGAAAAGGGCGTAGAGGATCTGCTCGGAGGGCTTCTGGGCGGAGGCGGCGGAGGCGGGGGCCTTGGTGCGTTGCTGGGCGGACTGATGGGCGGGGGCGGTGCTCCCTCCGGCTCGGCCGGCGGGGCCGAGGATTTGCTGGGAAGCCTTTTGGGCGGCGGCGGCGCGCAAGGCAGCGATACGGGGGACATGGCCGGCATGCTCGGCAGCTTGCTGGGCGGCGGCGGCGCGCCCGCACAACCGGCCAGTGGTTCGGGCGGGTTGGAGGGTTTGCTCGGCGGCCTGTTGGGCGGCGGCGGCAACGCCGGGCAGATGAGCTTCGGCGGTGGCGGTGGCGCGTCGCTGCCCTTCGCCGGCACATTGGCCAAGAAGCTGGGTATCTCCGAGCAGATGGCCAGTATGCTCATCATGGGCGCTATCGGCCTGCTGACTTCATCTATGGCCAAAAATCGCGGCGGCCGGAGCGTGGACGTAAACAGCCTGGCCGACCCGGATTACATCCGCTCCAGCGGCGTTTCCAGCCGGCTTTCCGAGCAAATGGGCATTAGCGAAGACGAGGCGATCCTCGGCCTGCAGCAAACGATGGGCCTGATGGTAGCCGGCGACAAGCCCGCCGCTCAGCCAAAAAATCCGGCGACCAAGAAAACGACGGCCAAGAAGGCGAAACCCGCCACCGAAAAAGCGGCCAAGAAGCCGTCTAAAACAACGCGGACAACGCCGAAGAAAAAGGCGACCCATAAAGAGGAGTCCGGCTCCGACTTTATGGATTTACTGGACGACCCGAATCATTGACGGGGCAATGCTCCTCAGGCGGCCGCCAATCGGGTAGCCGCCTCCGAGGCGCTTTTATTGGGCTACCGGCCGGATTGTGCCGGCCGGGGCGCTGCTACTGTCTATATTGCTTAACGCACTGAGGGAAAAGAGGACCCAAAATGATCAAGGAATTTAAAGCATTCATCATGCGCGGTAACGTGCTCGACCTGGCTGTGGCCGTCATCATCGGCGCAGCCTTCATGGCCATCGTTAATTCGCTGGTCAACGACATCATCATGCCCATCATCGGCGCCATACTGGGCGGCGTTGATTTCTCGTCTCTGGCCATCACGGTGGGCGACGCGGCGATCACCTACGGCAATTTCATCCAGGCCATCATTAACTTCCTGCTCGTCGCCCTGGTTCTGTTCCTGCTCATCCGCGCCATCAACAAAATGAGCCGCAAGCCGGCCGAGGCTCCAGCTGCCCCGCCCGTGCCGACGGCCGAGGAAAAACTATTGATCGAGATTCGCGACTTGCTGCGCGAACGTCGTTAGAGCCAACACCGGGCAGCGCGCCGGCCTCAACCGGCGCGCTGCCCGCAATACCCACGTCACAATTCGGCAACTTCATAATCAACCGGCCCAATGGGCCAAATTCGGGAGGAAGAAGAGATGTCTCTGTTCCGTCGACTCATTGGAATCATCATGATACTCGTCGGCGTCGTCGGTCTCATCATTGCCGGGGCGGCCGCCTACTTTGCCGGCCAGGCAATTGACGCGGTCGGCGCCGGCCTCAATTCGACCGTTACCTTGCTCGACGACACCGTTGGCACGACCACCGCCAGTCTGGAGAACGTCAAGGCCACCCTGGGCGAAGCGAGTTCTACCCTAACGACCGTCTCCGGGGCCACACGCAATATGGCGACGACCATATTCGATACCCAACCCCTCCTGGAGCAGGCCACAACGATGACGACCGACACGCTGCCCACCAGTCTGGAGGCCGTCAATACCGCCATCCCCAACCTGGCGGGCATCGCGGCCACCATCGACACCACCTTGACTCGGTTAAGCAATTTCAGCATCGATCAATCGTTCGGCGCCGGGCCGCTGTCCGTCCCGATCTCATTCGATTTGGGCATTGATTATGCGCCGGAAGAACCGTTCGACGCGGCCGTCCTGGCTATCGGCGAAAGCTTGGTGCCCGTGCCCGATCAACTGCGCGCCCTGGAGGGCAATCTCCAGACGACCGTCACCAATCTGGGCAACATCGGCACCGATATTGAGGCACTGGCCGGCAACATCGATGGCATCACCGGCACCGTGGATCAGTTCGTGCCCCTGATCGATCAATATATTGTTCTGCTGGGGCAAATCACCACCTCGCTGAGCAACGTGCGCGATCAGATCAACGCCAATCTGGGCACGATCAAGTGGATCGCCACCGGCCTCATGCTGTGGTTTGCCGTCTATCAGGTTATGCCCATCTACATTGGCTACCGCATGCTGGCCGACAAGGTCGTCGAAGGCAACATCGAGGAACGCCTGGAGGACGAACGCGAAGAAATGGAAGAGCGGGTGAAGGAAGCCGAGGACCGGGCCGAAGAGGCGGAAGAGACGGCCAAGGACGCGGCTAAGGACGCCAGGAACTCGCTAACCTAGCTCGGCGACCTGAATTGGGGATTTTTCATGACAAATTACGACGATTCGCGCGGCCGTGATATCCGGGTCATTCTTGCCGGCGTCGTTCTGGCCCTCCAGATCATCGGACTGCTGTGGCTGCTGCTGTTCGGCCGCGGCCAGTTGGCCGCCATGACCGGCCAGGATCAGGCCACCGAAAGCGTGGCGCAGACCGTGGCGGCGGAAGCCACATCCTCTCCGGCGGCCACCGACGCGCCCGTCGCGACAACGGCAAACAACACGCCGGCCGCGGCCGAAGCGACCGCCCCGCCGACCGCCGTTCCTGACGGCACGACAATCGGCCCGGAAGAAGTGCTGATCGAATCGTCGGCCGTCGCTCCCGAGTGGCTGGCGACGCTGGTCGAAGGATCGCCGGGCGACGCCGCGGCCGGGCGCCCGCCCCTGCCGCCCCACCTCTTGCTGACATTCGTCGGACCGGAGGAGGAAATCGCCGCTGCGACGCCGCCGGATGAGATCGACCTGAACCGTCCCCAGGTGCGCATCATCCCTATCGCCGCCCTCCTGGCACTGCTGGAACAGAACGGCGACGAGGCGGGCCAGAAGGCGCTCCAGGAGTTGCTCATGCTGCTGGACGAGCGGCCCGACGCCGACGAAGCCATCGTGCCCGTCCCGCCTGTTTTGGGCGCCGCCGTCCAAAATTTCGTCTCTCGCGCGGCCTACACCCCTTTTGGGGGCGGTTCCGGGGTGGGGTATCTGACCAATATCACGGGCCAGGATGTGTTGCCCGTGACCAACGAGTCGGGGCTGAATTACGTCTACCAGGGCCTGACCAGCGACGGCCGGCAGTATGTCTTTATGTCCTGGCCGGTGGAGGCAGCTTTTCTGCCGAATGACCAGGCCGGCGCGGTCTACGAGACCGAGATGCTGGCTACGGATCGGGTGAACTATTATGAGGCCGTGACCGAACAGGTGAACACGGCCGCCGAGCCTGATCTGACGCCCTCGCTCCTCGCGCTACACGAGATGATCCGATCCCTGTCGATCGGCGGCCTGACGGCTGCCGTAGAGAACGAGCCTCTTCCCGCCACGGCCTTCGACGCCGTCGGCTTCAATTGGCACTGGACGACCGCCACGAACGCCGCGGGTGAGGCGTCACCCGTCGAGAATTCGCAAGACTTCTCTCTGGTACTCTGGCCCGACGGCACCTATAGCATTAGGGCCGATTGCAACGTCGGCGGCGGCGTCTACACCTACGAGGCCGACGGCGGGATTCGGTTGGCGCCCGGGCCGCTTAGCCGGGCCCAGTGCCCCAAAGAGTCGCGTGATGCCGAGTTCGTCCGTTCCCTGCTGAACGCGCGCACAATCGCCTTTGACGAAAGCGGCGACATGCTGCTGGGGCTCGAAGACGGCGGAACGCTGACCTTCGCCAATCTGGGGCCGGTCGACGGCGGCGACGCGGCCGAGTCCGACGATCAGCCGGCGGCGGCCGACGCGGGCCTGACCGGCGTCACGCTCCAGTGGCCGGGTTACACCGACGCGACTGGCGCAGTTGTGACGGCCGACAATCCAGCGGACTATATCCTGACCCTGTTACCCGACGGGACCTTCAACGTCATCGCCGATTGCAACGTTGGCGGCGGCATCTACACTTACAACGATGACGGGACGTTGCAGTTCGGCCCCATACGCCTGACCAAAATGGGCTGCCCGGACGGGTCACGCAGCAGCGACTTCGTCGCTTTCCTGGAGAGCGTCAGCGGCGCGGCCATCCAGCCGGACGGCGGGGTAACGCTGACGACCAGCGACGGCCGCAGCGCCACGCTCACTAACCAGGGCGATCTCGGCACGAGTGACCTGGGCACGAGCGCGGAGAGCGCCGGCGAAGCGGTGGCCCAGCCCACCCCGACCCTCGTCGCCACCGCGGAAGCTGCGCCGGCGACGACCCCTTTGCTGGCCGAAACGGTCTGGCAGTGGACCCACTTCCGCGACATGAAACAGGACTTTGATGTGACAGGGACGTATACCATCGCCTTCCATAATGACGGCACGGTGGCCGTGGTGGCCGATTGCAATTCGGGCAGCGGGACGTATCAGATCATGGGCGACGCCGGCTTGAATATCAGCATCCAGGCCCTTACCGGGGCCGCTTGTCCGCCCGGCTCGCTCGGTCAATCGTTTGTGGAAAGCCTGAATTTCGCCGGCCTGTTCTTTGTCAACGGCGGCGTCCTGACGATTGAGCTGATGGCCGACGGCGGCACAATGACCTTTGCACCTTTGCAATGAGACTTCGCCGATGCGCGAGGATGACCTTCGGTGGAGCCATAGGCCATAGAGTTGGGCGGCTTGAATGATGGAAGAGGCTTGCGATGAAAAACGTCAGGACAGGATCTATGCTCCAACACCCCATCGGCCGTTGGCTCCGGCTTGGCGTCATCCTGGTGGTGATGTTCCTGTTCGCCTGTCGGGAAGCACCCCAACCCACACCGATCCTCACTCCGGAAGTAGCCGGCGAGGAGACCATCACCGGCGAGCCGGCCGGCGACGCGACTGATACCGCTGCCGGTGCACCCGTCGCGCCCGCTGAAGATGTCTGGAAGACCGTCCGCCAGCGCGGCCGGCTAATTGTCGGCACGTCGGCCGATTACCCGCCCTTCGCGTTCTACACGGAGGACTTTGAGCTTGATGGCTACGACATTGCCCTGGCCCGCCTGTTGGGCGGGCGGCTGGGCGTCGATGTCGAATTCAAGGATATGGCCTTCGATGGCCTGGGTGGCGCGCTGCGGGTGGGGCAGATCGACGCGGCCATAGCGGCCATTTCCGTCACCGATCAACGGCGCGAGCAGGTCGATTTTTCCAATATATATTACGTCGGCGAGGGCGCGGCGCTGGCCGCCGCCGGCTCGGGCATCTCCATCACTGGGCCGGCCGATCTGGCGCCTTATCGCGTGGCCGTGCAGCAAGGAACAGTCCATGAAGCGTGGCTGCAGCAAGAGGCTGTCGACACCGGGCTGCTGCCGCCCGACAATCTGCTGGTCTACGTCGCCGCCGACAAAGCCATAGAGGACGTGCGCGCCGGGCGGGTCGACGTGGTCATTGCTGACAAGTTGCCGCTGGAATTCGCCGCGCGCGACGAGTCGCTGGCTATCGTCGGCCAGTCCCTGAACCGGCAACGCTTCGCCGTGGCCCTCGCCCAAGGCTCTACGCTTCTCTCGCCGATCAACGAAGCGCTGTTCGATCTGCAAAGCGAGGGGGAACTGGCCCGGCTGGCGGAGCAGTTCCTCGATCTGCAAGCCACCGAGCTGCACCCCCTGCCCCCGCCGGGGCCGGAGGCGACGCCCGATGCCGCCGCCGAACCGATCCGCTCACCCAGCGTTTGCATCGACGCCATGACCCTGATCGCCCATCTCTCTTTCGCGGATGACGGCATGCGTTCGCCGCCGCCGGTCAGCCCCGGCACTCCCTTCCAAAAGACGTGGCGCATCCAGAACAACGGCACCTGTACGTGGACGGCCGGCTACGTACTGACACCCGTCGGCGGCAACGTGCCCCAGGCGAGCATGGGCGGCGCGGCCACGGCCGTCCGCCAGCCGGTCGCCCCGGGCGAAACGTACGATGTGAGCGTCAATCTGGTGTCACCGCTGGTGCCCGGCGTCTTTCAGGGCTTCTGGTCCATGCGCAGCCCCGACGGCCTGCTCTTCGGCGACCGGCTGTGGGTCGGCATCACCGTGCCCGCCCAACTGACGCCCACACCGCCCGCCCCACCCACCGTCTCGCCGAGCATCGACTTCCGGGCCGACCGCACGGCTATCCGCGCCGGCGAATGCGTCATTTTCAGTTGGAACGTCAGCAATGCCGGCGATGTGTTTTTCTATGGCCAGGGCCAACAGCCCGATCTGAATCGGGCGGCCGCCGCCGGCAATCAGACAGAATGCCCGCCGGCGACGACAACATACGAATTGCGGGTCGTCATGAGCGACGGCACGACGGAGATCCGCACGATTCGCATCGACGTGCAGCCGTCGCCCGCCGCGCCGTTCTTCGAATCATTTTCGGTGACACCCAGTGACCAGATCGCCGCCGGACAGTGTATCGACGTCCGCTGGCGCATCAGCGGCGATGTGACCAATATCCGCGTCACCCGCAACGAGACAACCCTGTGGAACGGCGCGCCCCTGACCGGCACGTCGCGCGATTGCCCCCCGACCGGCGAAGCCGCCTACTCCATCGTGGCGACCGGGCCGGGAGGCGACTCGCGCGCGCTGCAAAACGTGACCGTGCTGGCGGCGACGCCCATTACCGGCACGCCGACAACGACGCCGCCGGCCGGCCAGCTGCCGATCATCAACAATCTGGCCGTGAACCCGAATCGCATCTTCGTCGGTACCTGTCTGACGGTCTCCTGGAGCGTGAGCGGCAACGCCAATCGGGTGCAACTGCGCCGCGACGGCGTGCTGGTTCTCGATTTCGCCGTGTTCAGCGGCAACGTGACCGACTGCCTGACCACTGAGGGCAGCTACGTCTACCGGCTCGATGCGATCAACGCACAGGGCAGCGCGGTCTTCCAACAAGTTTCGGCCACCGTTGTGCGCTAGCGCAGCCTCATTGCCTCTTGCGATCTGCTATTGCCATGCTTGTCATGGTGACATAAAATAATCAGGGCAAGGAGG
The DNA here is from genome assembly GCA_017983515.1 of Promineifilum sp. GTDB lineage: Bacteria > Chloroflexota > Anaerolineae > Promineifilales > Promineifilaceae > Promineifilum. The sequence continues at coordinate 119,963 of JAGOBF010000009.1, forward strand.
TTCACCATGGCCGACAATCTAGAGGACGACCCGGAATTCGAAGATATTCAACCTATCTACGAAGACGACACGCGCGTTTTTGAGCCTGAGCCACCGGAACAGAATTACACCCTGGATGAATATGAAGAGCAGGAGGCGGCCCGCAGTGGGATGAACTGGCTGCTGGTGGGGCTTGTCGCCCTGGCCGCGGTCGTCACCGGTCTGCTCATCTACTACTTTCTGTTTAACGGCAGTGGTGGCGGCAACGTCATCGGCCCACCGCTAACGCCCTCTCCAAGCGATCCTTCGTGGACGGACGTGCGCACGAAAGGCCGCCTTGTCGTCGGCACGTCGCTCGATTATCCGCCCTTCGCCTATCGTAACCAGCAGTTCCAGCCCGACGGCTTCGACATCGCCGTCATCAGCGATATCGCCAGTCGTCTCGGCGTCGGCACCGAAATCAAGGACATGGCCTTCGACAGCCTTGTTGATGCCGTTAATCTGCGCCAGGTAGACGTCGCCATCGCGGCCATCACCATGACGGCCGAGCGAGAAGAACTGGTGGACTTCAGCAACGTCTACTGGATCGGCGAGGAGGGTCTGCTGGCGCGCGCCGATTCAACCATAAGCACCATCACCACCCTGTCGCAGATGGCCGGCCATCGCATCGGCGTGCAACGCGGCAGCGTCTACGAGACGTGGTTGCAGCGCGATCTGGTGAACACGGGCATGACGCAGGCGGGCAACCTGTTCGTCTACGAGACCGTCGACGCGGCGGTGCGCGACCTGCGCGAGCAACGGCTGGATCTGGTCGTTGTCGATGTGCGCGTGGCCGAGGCGTCCAGGGCGCAGGGCGGGCTCAAGCTGGTCGGCAGCGGGCTGAATCCCCAGCGCTACGCGATCGCCATGCGTAACGGCGCCGAGGCGCTGCGCGTCCAGGTAAACTCCGTCCTGACTCAGTTACAAAACGAGGGCCGCATCGCCGCCCTGGCCCAGCAATATCTCAACGCCGGGCCGGGCACGATCATCACGCCGCCCGCGCCCACGGCCACCACGCCCGCCCAACCGACGACGCCCCCCACCCAGCCGACGATCGCGCCCTGCGTCAACGGCATGCGCTTCGTCGCTGATCTGAACCTCAGCGACAACAACATGCAATCCCCGCCGCCGATCAGCCCCGGCCAGCCGTTCAGCAAGGGCTGGCGCATCCAGAACAGCGGCACCTGTGCCTGGACGACCGCCTTCCGGCTTGTCTACGTGAGCGGCAACGTGCCCGGCGCGGGCATGGGCGGCCAGCCCACGCCCGTTCAGGGCTTCGTGCCTGCCGGCCAGCAGTATGACCTGTTCGTCAATCTCGTCGCGCCGCTGACGCCGGGCGTCTACCAGGGCATCTGGCAGATGGTCGACGACCAGAGCCGGCCGTTCGGCGACCGCATTTGGGTCGGCATCACCGTGCCGGCCTCCCCCACCGCCACCCCGGCGCCGACGCAGACGCCTTCGCCCAGCATCCAGTTCACGGTTGATCGCGACAATATCCTGCAGGGAGAATGTTCGACGTTTAACTGGAACGTGCAGAACGCGACGGCCGTCTACTTCTATGCCCAGGGTGAACCGTGGCAAAACAACCAGGTTCCGCCCCAGAGCACCCGCGTAGCCTGTCCGGGGGCCACCACCGTGTACTTCCTGCGCGTGCTCAAGCCCGACGGGACGGTCGAAGAGCGGCAAAGCACGATCAACGTCCGGCCCAACGTCAACGCGCCGACCATCGCTCAGTTCGTGGCCGCACCGTCACAGGTGACGGTTGGCCAGTGCGTGACCTTGCAGTGGGACGTGCAGGGCAGTGTCAGCCGCGTCACGGTCAGTAATCAGTTCCGCGTCGTTTGGGATAACGCCCCCTCGCGCGGCAACACCCAGGACTGCACCGGCGGCCAACCGACGACCATCGAATACCGCATCCAGGCCACCGGGCCCGGCGGCACCAGCCAGGCGCTTGACTACGTCAACGTCGTCAACCCGGCCACCGCCACGCCCATACCCACCGCGCCGGCCGCCAATCCGATCATCGATTCTTTCAACATTACCCCGGCCCAAGTCCAGACCGGGCAATGCGTACAAATCACCTGGAGCACCAGCGGGGCCACCTGGCTGGTTCGTCTGCTGCGTAACAACGTCCTGGTGCTGGACAACGCGGCCCAAAGCGGGGCGGCGCAGGATTGCTTGCCATTTGCGGGTTCCTACACCTATCAACTGGTGGCCAGCACGGCCGGCGGCCAATCGACTTCGCGCGATCAGTCGGTGCTCGTCACCGAAGCGCCGCCGACCAACCCGCTGGCGGGCAAGACCTATGGGCTGACCGATTTGAACGGCGCGCCCATCGTCCTTGATTCAATGATCACCGTGACCTTCAACAGTGATGGTACGCTGAATGGCTCGGGCGGCTGCAACAGCTACAACGGCCGCTACACAGCTAACGAGGGCCGGATCACGGTCAGCGAAATCTCACTGACGAGTGGCTTATGTGTGCTCCCCCAAGGGATCATGGAACAGGAATCGGCCTATATCAACGCGCTCCGCGCTGCGGTCACGTTCGAGTTCCCGGATCGAACGACGAAGATGATCATGCGCAATGCGGCCGGGCAGGAGATATTGAGCTATCTGCTGAAGTAAGACGTCAATTTCACAAGAGAGGGATGTGGTTGAAGGGCGGCCGAACGGCCGCCCTTCCTGTTTACAGAGCTGGCGATTATTGCAGGAGCTTGTTCTGCTAGAACCACTTGCGCCGCTTCATAAAGACCAGACTGCCGACGGCCACAAACAGCATCAGTGATAAAGCAAACACGTAGCCTAATGGATGTTTTAGTTCGGGCATGTAGACGAAATTCATACCGTAGACGCTGGAGATAAACGTGAGCGGCAAAAATATGGTGGCAATCACCGCCAGCAGTTGCATGACGCGGTTGGCATTGCGGCTCACATTAGCCATGTGCAGGTCCATCACTTCTTTGAGCCACAGGTGCAGCCGGTCATAGTAGGCCAGAAGGCTCTCCACCTCGCGATTGAGATCCTTGGCAAAGAAGCGCACCGTTTCCTCGCTAATGAATTTCGATTCGGCATCCTTCACAAATTCCAGAAAGTCCTGCAGTTCCAATAACGGCTCGTTCCACTGCTTGACCTCTTCTCGCACGGACAGGATGACCGCGAAGACCTCTTCCCGGCCCTTGCTGACCAACACCAGGTCTTCGAGTTCCTCCAGTCTTGACGTCAATCGTTTGAATGACAGCTGGTATTGTTCCACGACGGCGGCGCGCAGCAGCAGGTACAAGAGATAATCCGCCCCATAGCGCTGGGCTTTTGTCTGCCGGCCGATCAATCGCTTGCGCGTGCGCGTGAAGAGGCGATGGACATCGTGCTCATAAAGGATGACGAAATTTCGGCCGAGAATGAAAGCACCCTCGCTCGGCACTACCTGCTGCGTTTCCAGGACATGGGGCACGACGTACTCCAGGTACAGGCAGTTCTCGTATTCGATGTCGAATTGCATCGGCATTTCGTCCAGGATTTCATTCAAGACGAACGGATCAATATTGAAAAAATCGAACAGCTTCAGGAGCGCGGTCTCATCGTGCACATCGCGCAAGGTGATCCAGTTGACGGCCGCCGGCTGGACATGGGCCAAAACCTCGTCTATGCCGGCGCACTCCACTTCCACTACGTTCTCGGCCTCATAAACCACGATGATGTAGCTGCTCAGCCCATTGTCGTCAGGTTCAGGGGCAGCACTCGTAGAGTTTTGGGGAGTTGACAGCGACTCATGCATGTGATTTTGCCGTCTCCAAGCACGATTTCTATGCTACATCACGTCCGGCGCACTCATACCCATCAGGTCTAGCACGCGGGCAAAGACGGCCTTGGCCGCCCGGTAGAAGCGCAGGCGGGCCAGGCGCACCGGCTCCGGCACCTCGCTGTGCAGCACGCGGCACTCCTCATAGGCCGGGTGGAACAGCGCCGCCAGGTCATAGGCAAAAAAGGACAGGCGGTGCGGCTCATAGGTCGTGGCGATCATCTCCAGCACGTCGCCGAGTTCCAGCGCCTTGCGCAGGAAAGCCAGCTCCCGCTCATGGGTCAGCAGGCTTATATCCGCGTCTTTGTCGGCGTCCTCCGGCAGGCCGGCCTCGGCCCACTTGCGGAAGATGCCCGCGCAACGCACGTGGGCATTCTGGATGTAGTAGACCGGGTTCTTGTCCGACCGCTCGACGGCCAGATCGAGATCGAAATCGACCGGGCTATTGGCCGAGCGCGAGATCATGAAGTAGCGAATGGCGTCGGCGCCCACTTCGTCGACCAGCTCGTCGAGGGTGACGAACAGGCCGCGGCGGGTGCTCATCTTGAACTGCTCGCCTCCACGCACCAGGTTGACGATCTGATGAAGCAGCGTATGCACGAAGTCGGAATCGTAGCCGAGGGCACGCACGCCCATCAGCACTTGCGGCGCGGTGGCGTGATGGTCGGGGCCGAAGATGTCGACGACCAGATCGAAGCCTCGCTGGGCCTTGTCCCAATGATAGGCGATGTCGGGCAGGCGGTAGGTCGGCTCGCCGCCGGCCTTCACGACGACGCGATCCTTCTCGTCGCCGAAGTCCGTGGAGCGGAACCATTGCGCGCCGTCCTTCTCATAGATGTAGCCGTTCTCGCGCAAAGCTGCCAGCGTATGCTCGACAGCGCCGGACTCATAGAGGCTCTGCTCGCGGAAATAGACGTCGAAGAAGATGCCGATGCGGGCCAGCGTCGCCTTTTGTTGCTGCGAAATCCGGTCGCGAGCGTATTCGGCGAAGGTATCGGCCGGCATATCGACCAGCGCATCGCCGTGCTCGGCGATGAGTTCCTTGGCCAGATCAATAATGTAATTGCCCTGGTAGTGCTCGTCCAGCAGTTTGGCCGCCTGCCCCAATTGTTGTAAATAGCGAACCTTGACCGATTCTCCTAGCAAGGTGATCTGTCGCCCGGCGTCGTTGTAGTAGTACTCCAGCGTCACGTTGTAGCCGACAGCCTCGAGCACGCGATGGAGCGTGTCCCCGATGACGCCGCCGCGCGTGCGGCCGAGCGTGATCGGGCCAGTGGGGTTGGCCGAGACACACTCCACCTGCGCCGATTGGCCGGTATGACCGATCTCGGCGCGACCGAACTCGGTTTCTACGTCCAGGATACCGGCGGGCAATGTCTGTACCCATGTGTCGGACAGGCGAAAGTTGATGAACCCCGGCGGGACGATGTTACTTTCGGCCAGATAGTCGGGCAAGACCATGTGGCTGGCGATGGCCTCGGCGATCTTCAGCGGAGCCAGGCGGGCCGGACGAGCCAACTGCAAGGCCACGGCCGTGGCGTAGTCGCCATGCGTGGCGTCGCGCGGGCGCTCCACGATCACGTCAGGTAACTCGAAGGAGGGCAAGGTTCCGGCCGTCTGGGCCGCGACGATGGCCGCGCGGACGGCCGCCGATAACTCATGATGATGAAGCATAGGCTTCATTTTAACAGTTTGACTGCGGCCATGCGAGAGAAGCAACGATCACGCGAGGTTGCGCCACCTTTTACGCTTTCGTATACTCCTTACGAGGGTTGGCCGCCCATCGGCCACCGAACAGAACGGATTGGCAGGGAGACCAAACACGGCTGACAGAGAAAATATGGACGACAGCTGGCCGATTCCACTGCCACACGAGCAAGTCATTGCCGCGGGCGATCTGATAGCGATCGATGAAATGCACCCCGCAGCGGCAATTGACCGGGCCGCAGCTAGCGATAACGTTTCACCATTCGATGGCGCACCGTCGATGTTGCCGGCTCTCCGACCGGATGCAGAAGCATCGCCCACGGCCCCGGCCGACCCCGAATTCGACGCTTACATGACCGTCATCAAGTTGCTCATCGGCGGCACCATCGAGGGTGCGGCTGAGCTGAGCAAGCGCCTGGAAAGGTGGGAGTCCGAGTTGAGGGCGGCCGACGGCGCGCTGGAGGCGGGCCAGATCCACAGCGACGGTGATGCGGCGCGCTACCTGCTGGCCGGCATGGTGCTCTCCGCCGGAGACGGCGCGCGACGCCAAGTCGTCCGGCTGGCTCAGGCGTCGGATATGCTGTTTCGCATCACGGGTAACGCCGCGCAGCCATTCGTGAACAATCGCCTCACCGGCATCGTCACCCGGCCGTTCGACCGGACCTTCAACCGACTGGTCAATCGCGGACAACAGCGCATCAATGACTGGATCGAATTGGGGCGCACCCAGGAGCCGGGCGCGCGGCGGATCGCCCGCAAGACGTATAAAGAACTCGTCGATGAGCTCATCGGCAACCTGGCCGAAAATCGCGAACTGGCCGATCTCGTCCAGAAGAAGAGCGTCGGACTGGCGTCGGAGGCGGTCGATGAGTTTCGCTCGCGCACGGTATCGGCCGATGCGATGGCTGAGAACATCGTCCGGCGCATTCTCCGGCGACCGCCGCGGAGCGAACTGCCCGAGCCGTCGGAAGATATTCGGCAGGCCGTCGCCGCCGATACATTGCACTCAGCGTAGTCCTACCGGCGGAAATTGCCGGCATCGTGGCCCTTTGAGTACACTCTGTGACACAAAACTTTCAACCCAACGCTTCCCTCCGCGGCCATTACGCCGGATTCGTCACGCGCTCTATCGCCTTTGTCATCGATTTCGTATTAGTCCTACTGACTCAAGTAACTTTCCTGTTGCTCTTCCGATTGGTGTTGAACTTCTTCGGCCTTAATACGCTGGCTCAGGCGATTTTTGAACCGACCGAGGCGACCGACAGCTCTCTGCTCGTTGTGCTGCTTCGCTGGGGTCTGGCTCTCTTCGGCGGCAGCGTGTTGTTCAACGTCTACATGATCGCTTTTTGGCTGTTGGCCGAAAGGACGATAGGCCAGTCCATCCTGGGGTTGCGCGTGGTGCGCACCGACGGACAATCTCTGAAATTCGGCTCCGCCATCCGGCGCGTGATCGGCTACTACATCTCTTTCTTTGCCCTCTTTATCGGCTTCTTATGGATCCTGCTCGATGACCGGCGACAAGGCTGGCACGACAAGCTGGCCGATACGGTCGTCATCTACGATTGGGATGCGCGCCTGGGCCGCCGCCTGCGCGAATGGCTGGCCCGACAACAGGAAGCCCACCGGCCGGTCGTGATTACGCCCATCGATCCGCCGGATTCTCGTCTTCAAGGATAAAACGCTATGTCCGCCCCCATCATCCCACTCTCCAACGTCGACGCCGCCTGGCTCAAGATGGAAGACCCAACCAACCTGATGATGGTCACCGGAGTCATGACCTTCGCCCGGCCGCTCGACGTCGCCCATCTGCGAGCGCTGGTCGAGAGCCGCTTGCTGCAGTTTGACCGTTTTCGGCAGCGCGTCGTGCGGCCTTCTCTGCCGTTAGCCCCCTATTATTGGGAGCCTGATCCGGCTTTCAACCTCAACGCCCACGTCCATCGCGTCGGCCTGCCCCATCCGCATGACAAATGGGCGCTGCAGCAGCTGGTGAGCGAGCTGATGAGCACCGGGCTGGACTTTAGCAAGCCGCTGTGGCAAATCCACATCGTGGACGGCTACGGCAAAGGGGGCGCACTGATCATTCGGCTTCATCATGCTCTGGCCGACGGGATGGCCCTGCTCGGCGTCCTGATGGCCCTGACGGAGATGGCTCCCGGCGCGCCCCGGCCACAATTGGACGGCCTGCCGCAGATCGAGGAGCCGCCGACCAGCCTAGGCGGGTCATGGGAGGCGCTGCAACTGCGCACGGCCCGCTTGCTGGGCAAGGGCATTGGCCTCGGCCGACGGGCGCTGATCGAGACACTTGAAACGTATCTCAACAACGACCGCCCGCGCGAACTGGCCGAGATGACCTCCGACTATGCCCACGCGGCCACCAAGCTCGTCCTGCGCGCGCCCGACCCGCCGACGATCTTCAAGGGTCGCCTGGGCGTCGCCAAACGCGCCGCCTGGTCGCGGCCGCTCCCGCTGGGCGAAGTCAAGGCCATGCGCCAGGCGACCGGCGCAACGCTCAACGATCTGATGACCGCGGCCGTCACCGGCGCCCTGCGCCGCTATCTGGAAGCCCGCGGCGAGGAGGTCGTCGACTTTCGCGCCGCCGTACCGGTCAATCTGCGCGGGCCGAACGAGATGGGCGGGCTGGGCAACAAGTTCGGTCTGGTCTTCCTGGATTTGCCGGTCGGCACGGTGGATATGCGGCCGCGTGTGGCGCTCATTCGCCAGCGGATGGAGTCACTGAAGGGCAGCCGGGAAGCGCTGGTGTCGCTCGATATACTGGCCGCCCTCGGCTTCTCGGCCCAGGCGCTGCAGGACGCGGTAGTCGGGATGATCGGGGCCAAGGCCACGGCCGTGCTCACCAACGTCCCCGGCCCGCCCATTCCTCTTTTTCTGGCCGGGCAGGCCATCGAGTCGCTAATGTTCTGGGTTCCCCAGAGCGGCCGGCTGGGTCTGGGCATCAGCATCCTCAGCTACGCCGGCAGCATCTATCTGGGCATCGCCACCGACGCCGGCCTCCTCCCCGACCCGGACGAGATCATGCTGGGGTTTTATGCGGAGTATGATGAGTTGTTGGGGATGATATAGACGGTCATCTGGGAAGACGTAGGATAATGCCCTCGTTGCCTGCAAGCCCTAGGTAACGATCCGTTACTCCGCCTCGAGTCATCTCAGTCGATAGAGCGATCACGGCCTGCTGGCCCGTCAAGACCTCTTGCAAGTCCAACTCAACCGGCTCCCTGCCGAAATTGAGCGCCATCAGGAAATCGTCGCCGGCCGCCGCTCGCCGCCGATAGACAAGCGTCTGCTCGCTCCCCAGGTCAAGCACCTCAATGGTCCCCCGATTCAGCGCCGGCTCGGCTCGCCGCAACGCGGCCAGCGACCGGTAGAGGGACAGCATCGACGCCGGATCGCTCTCCTGCGCAGCCACGTTGCGCGTGGCGTAATCTTCGGCCAAGGGTAGCCACGGCGTTGCATCCGGCGCGCTGAACCCGGCATTGGGCGAGTCGTCCCACTGCATCGGCGTCCGCTCCGGGTCGCGGCCGTAAATCTCGAATAGCTCCGGCTGTTGCCGCGCGGCCGGGTCCATCGTCTGCTCGTAGGGAATGAATACGTTCTCCATGCCGATCTCATCGCCATAGTAGCACGTCGGCGTGCCGCGCAGCGTCAGCAACAGCATCTGGGCCACGCGCGCCTGCGCCTGGCCGACGCGGCTGGCGATGCGGTGCTGGTCGTGGTTGCCCAGCACCCAGTTGGGCCAGCCGTCTGGCGGCAGAGCAGCCTCGTACTCGCGAATATAGTCGCCGATGACGCGCGCATCCCACGGCAGCGAGATCAACTTGAAGTTGAACGGCATATGGCACTCGTCGCCATCGCCGTAGTAGGTGACCAGTTGATCCAGGGGCAGATAGATCTCGCCGACCATCATCCGCTCGTCATACTCGTCCAGCACGGCCCGCATCTGCCGCACGATGTCGTGGATGCCCTCGACCCCGGCGGTGTAGATGTGGTCGAGCCTGTCGAACGGCCGCGCATCGGGCGTCGCGTAGGGGTTGGGCGGCTCGTCGCGGAACTGTTCGTCTTTCAGCATCAGCCAGATGACGTCGACCCGGAAGCCGTCCACGCCGCGGTCGAGCCAGAAGCGCATGTTGTCCAGCATCGCCGGCAGCACCTCCGGGTGGCGGTAGTTCAGTTCCGGCTGGCTGGTGTGGAACTGGTGCATGTAGAACTGGCCGGTGGGGGCGTCGTAGGTCCAGGCATTGCCGCCGAAGTGAGTCTGCCAGTTGTTGGGCAGGCGCGTCTCCGGCGAACCATCGCCGGGGGCCGGGTCACGCCAGAGGTAGTAGTCGCGCTTGGGATTGTCGCGGCTGCTGCGGCTCTCCACGAACCACGGGTGTTCGTCGGATGTGTGGTTGGGCACCAGGTCGAGGATAACTTTTAGGTCGCGGGCGTGGGCTTCGGCCACCAGCCGGTCGAAGTCATCGAGCGTGCCGAACAGCGGGTGGATGTTGCAGTAGTCGGCCACGTCGTAGCCGAAGTCGTGCATCGGCGACGGGAAAATGGGCGAGAGCCAGATGGCGTCAATGTTGAGTGACTTGAGATAATCGAGCCGCCGGATGATGCCTCTCAGGTCGCCCACACCATCGGCATTGATGCTGCCTTCGGCATCATACGTGTCCTGGAAAGAGCGGGGATAGATTTGGTAGATGATGCCAGTTTGCCACCAGTGCATGGGGTTCTCCAGAGGGGTCACTGTCCAGTGGACAGTAAATGGTATTCGCTAAGTCAGTGCTCGGTACGTGATCCGTAGTCGGTAATGTGGTCGCCAGCGATTTACCGCCGGTACAAGGCGATCCACCGCCCAGCCTCTGAATCGGTGATGAGCGCCGCCAGTCGCTTTTGGCGCGTTTCCTCGCGCTTGGCGCTCATCACCCAGTGGGCGGCTCCACGGCGATAATGCGCCGGTTGTGTCTCCCAATAAGCCCAGGCGGCGACGTTGTCCCGCAATTGAGTTTCGTAAGGCTCGCCCAGTCCTTGCGGCCGATCTTCGTAGGAATATTCACCCACTTTGGCCGAATCGCGAATCTCGAAGGCCAGCAGGCCCGCCGGCTGCATCAGCCCCGCTTCGATGAGCTCCATCGCTCGCCCGACGTTGACCAGGCTCCAGCTGCTGCCCCGCCTGCGCGGCGTGAAGCGAATTGAATAGCTCTCATCGTCGATGCGCCGGCGGATGCCGTCGATCCAGCCGTAACACAGCGCCTGATCTACCGACTCCGGCCAGGTGATGCTGGGGCGGCCGGTTCCAACTTTATAATAGCCAACCAGCAGTTCAGTCGCCGTATCGTAGTTTAATGCCAACCAGGCGCGAAAGTCTGCTGGGGTGGCGAAGAAGACCGGGTTCATCGCGGGCGGATAGCGCCGGAAGCGCCGAAGTAGACATAAGATAAGAACAGGTTGCTTCTCATGGAAAACAAGTGTAGCACAAACCCCTATCAACCTGAAAGACGCCGCGCACCGGGCAACTTGCCCATCAAGCGGCTATCCGCCTATACTTACCACTGTGAACCGAGCTTGTCGTACCGCTCGTTTATCCGGGAGAATCGCGCCATGCCCCTAACTGACGGCGACGCCCGCTCTCTTCCCGCCCCCTTCGACGCCATCTTTGGCGACCGGGCGACGGCCGACTGGGCCTTGGCCCTCTTCGCCGAGACCGTCGAGCGGCTGGGCGGCGGGCCGAATGACCCGCGTTTTGCCCTGACGCTGCCCCGCGGCCGGGCGATGCTGCGGCTGAACCTGGGCAACTGGGTCGTGATGGACGTTTCTGCCCGCGCGGGCCTCCTGCACCTGACGAGCCTTATCGCCCCGATGGAGCACGCTTTCTCGTTCCAGCGCGGAGAGCCGTTCGCCCGCACCGACGATGGTATGGCCCTCTTCACCATCCCGCTGGAAACGGCCCGGGCGTGGCCGGAGGAATTGCGCCAGGTCTACGAAGAGAGCATGATCGCCCTGGCCGAGCGATTCGGCCGCTACCTGTCGTCTCCGTATAGACGTTTCCACCAGGACGAGATATTCCAGGCCCTGTTCGATGCCATCAGGCGGGAACGACTCCTGATCGAAGGCGTGCCGGTGGAGACTACAACGGCGAGGCTGCCCGCCACGTCCACCGGCGACCGCCTTCTACGCGATAGCCGGCCCCGCTGGCGAGCGAACCAACAATCGGTTCAGGATCCTTACACGCGTGCCGACTTTCTCGACGACACCTACCTGACCGAGGAAACGGCCGACGAACTCCACGACCTGCTGCTGGAGAAGCGGCAAATCATCCTCTACGGCCCGCCGGGTACGGGCAAGACTTTCGTCGCTCGCTGTCTGGGCCGGTGGCTGACCGGGCTGGCCGACCCGCCGCCGGAACGGCTGACGGTCATCCAGTTCCACCCGGCCTATAGCTATGAGGAGTTCATTGAAGGCATCCGGCCGGAGAGCCACGAATGGGACGGCCGCCACCACGTTGATTACCCGACCCGGCCCGGCGTCTTCGTCCGCTTCTGTCGGGCGGCGGCGCGCATTGACGGGCCGTGCGTCTTCGTCATCGACGAGCTCAACCGCGGCAACATCGCCCGCATCTTTGGCGAGTTGATGCTGCTGCTGGAATACCGCGATGAGGCGATCCCGCTGCCCTACTCCGGCGACCGCTTTCGCATTCCGCCCAACGTCCGCCTCATCGGCACCATGAACACGGCCGACCGCTCCATCGCCCTGGTCGATTTTGCCTTGCGTCGCCGCTTCCACTTCTTCCACTTTGCCGCCGACCCCGACCTATTCGACCGCTGGCTGGCCGGCCATCCGTCGTCCGTACCCTATCTCGGCGCGCTCTACCGCCGTCTGGCGGCCGATGCCATTGACGACCCCAACTTCGCCATTGGCCCCAGTGTCTTCATGCGCGATCTGGACGAGGTCGGGTTGGCCCGCCTGTGGCGACGGAGCATCATGCCCTACCTGGAGGAATACTACATTGACCAGCCGGCCAGGGCTCAACTCTGGGCCTGGGACGGCGCGCTGATCAGCAGCTTGCGGGGGCAACTGGATGACGGCTGAGCCGCTCGTCCTGCGGCTGACCGAGAACGAGACGCTGACTACGGCCGAATTGAGCGCGGCCCAGGCGCGGCTGCTGCGCGAGCGTTATAGCGAACACCTCAGCGTGCAGCGCGACTGGGAAACCGGAGCCTACTTATTAACGGCCAGGCAGACCATTGGCATCATCGCCGCCGACGGCCTGCGCGTCCACATCGCGCCGAAGGTTCCGCTGACGAATCTGTTCTACATGCTGACCTATGCCTACGATCTGCCCCTCTTCCGCGATGAGGAAGCGCCGCTGGCCGTGGGCGACGATCTGTTCGAGTTCCTGGTCGAGATTTTCGTCAAGCAAGTCGACCGGCTGGCGCGCCAGGGCATCTACCGCGGCTACGTTGAACTGGAAGAGAACGCCTCCCAGGTCCGCGGCCGGCTGCTGCTGGGCGAGCACCTGCGACGCAACGTCATCCAACCGGCGCGATTTGCCCAGCGTGTCAACGACTTCACGGCCGACTTGTTGGAGAACCGCATCCTCAGGGCGACCCTATGGCAACTGGCAGGCGCGCCCTATCGGGACGCCGAATTGCGCCGGCGCGTGCGGCGGGCGCTGTCGGCCTTCTCCGAAGTGTCGCTCGTTGCCGTCCGGCCGGAGGAGTGCGAGCGAGTGGCCTATAACCGGTTGAACGGCCGCTACCGCACTCCGATCCATATGGCCCAACTCTTCTTGCGCCACCTCTCGCTGGAAGGACACGCAGGCCAGACGCCGTTCATGACCTACCTGCTGCCGATGGCCGAGGTATTCGAGCGGTTCGTGGCCGGCTATCTGGCCGAGCACTTCGCCAGCCATCCCCGGATTAGCGTTCGCACCCAGGAGTCGATCTGGCTGGACGAGGCGTTCCGCGAAAAGGGACGGCTCGACATCCTGCTCAGCTGGGCCGGGCGACCCCGGCTGATCGTGGATACGAAGTATAAATTATTCGACGGCGCGCCGACGGAGGCCGACCGCAACCAGATGTTTATGTACTGCCACGCGCTGCGGGTGGCGCGCGCCTGGCTAATCTACGCCGATGCCCGGCCGGTCGCGTACGAGGCCAGGTTTCCCGGCATGTGGCTGGCGGCGCGCTCGCTGGCACTGGACGGGCCATTGGCCGAATTTCGCGCACGCTGTCTCTCTTTGGCTCAGGAACTGGCGGATAGCGTCTCCGAGCCTTAGTATGCTAGCAACGAGGCCAGCCACCGCTCGGCCATCTCCACGCTCATCTGCTTCCGCGCGGCGTAGTCCTCTACCTGGTCGCGGTCGATACGGCCGATGCCATAGTAGCGTGATTCGGGGTGGGCGAAGTAGTAGCCGCTGACGGCGGCCGTCGGCACCATAGCGTAGCTCTCGGTCAGGTGCAGCCCAATGGCCTCTGTTGCGCCCAGCGTGCGGAACAGCTCGCCCTTCTCTGTGTGGTCGGGGCAGGCCGGGTAGCCGGGGGCCGGGCGAATACCCTGATAAGCCTCGGCGATCAGCGCATTGTTATCCAACGCTTCATCGGGCGCATATCCCCACAGCTCGCGCCGCACCCGCTTGTGAATCAGCTCCGCCAGCGCCTCGGCCAGCCGGTCGGCCAGGGCCTTGACCAGGATGGCGTTATAGTCGTCGTGGGCGGCCTCGAAGCGGCGCACCGCCTCGTCTACCCCCAGCCCGGCCGTGACGGCGAACATGCCCACATAGTCGGTCAGTCCGCTGTCGGCCGGGGCCACGTAGTCGGCCAGCGACAGATTGGGGCGGCCGGGCGGCCGCTGCATTTGCTGGCGCAAACAGTGGATAGTGGTGAGCGGCTGGTGGCCGGTCTCCCCCGCTCCGTTGCTCTCGTTCTCCCGGCTGGGGTCGAAGACGAGTATATCATCTCCTTTGCGCACCGCTGGAAACAGCCCCACTATCGCCTTGGCCCGCAGCCATTTCTCCTGGATGATGCAGTCGAGGAGGGCCTGCGCGTCGGCGTAAAGCGAGCTGGCGCTTTCGCCCACTATCGGGTCTTCGAGGATGCGGGGGAATTTGCCGTGCAGCTCCCAGGCCGTGAAGAACGGCGTCCAGTCGATTGTTTCGCGGATGTCGTTCAGATCGATGTCGTCGAAAATCGTGATGCCGAGGTGTTTGGGGACGGGCGGCGTGTAGTTGGCCCAGTCGAGCTGAAGCCGGTTGGCGCGGGCTTCGGCCAGCGTCGCCAGTTGCTTGCGGCCGGTGCGCCCCTCGCGGCTCTCGCGGAGAGCGGCGTACTCGGCGGCAATGTCGGCCACGAAGCCGTCGCGCTGCTCGTCGCTCAGCAGTTGTGTCGCCACGCCCACAGCGCGCGAGGCATCGACGACGTGGATGACCGGGCCGCGGGTGTAGCCCGGCTCGATCTTAACCGCCGTGTGCACCTTCGATGTCGTGGCCCCGCCGATGAGCAGGGGAATATCGAAGCCCTCGCGCTCCATCTCGCGGGCCACATGGCGCATCTCCTCCAGCGACGGAGTGATGAGACCGCTAAGGCCGATGATATCGACCTTCTCGCGCCGCGCCGTCTCCAGGATTTTTTGGGCGGGGGTCATGACGCCCAGGTCGATGACCTCGTAGTTATTGCAGCCCAGCACGACGCCGACGATGTTCTTGCCGATGTCGTGGACGTCGCCCTTGACCGTTGCCAGCAGGATTTTGCCCGCCGGTCGATGGTCGCCGCTGACTACTTTCTCCGCCTCGATGAACGGGAACAGGTAAGCGACGGCCTGCTTCATAACGCGGGCACTCTTGACCACCTGGGGCAGGAACATCTTGCCGCTGCCGAAAAGGTCGCCAACGATACCCATACCGCGCATCAGCGGCCCCTCGATGACATCCAGCGGCCGCCTGGCCTGTTGTCGGGCCTCTTCCGTGTCCACCTCGACATAGGCGTTAATGCCCTGTACCAGCGCGTGGGCCAGCCGATCCTCGACCGGCAACTCCCGCCAGGACAGATCCTCCACCCGCTCCTTGCCCCCGCCCTTCACCTTCTCGGCGAAGGTCACCAGGCGCTCGGTGGCGTCGGGGCGGCGGTTGAGCACCACGTCCTCGACCCGCTCCAGCAACTCCTTGTCCAGATCTTGATAGATGGCCAACTGCCCGGCGTTGACGATGCCCATGTCCATGCCTGCGCGAATGGCGTGATAAAGGAAGACAGAGTGCATGGCCTCGCGCACGTGGTCGTTGCCGCGGAAGGAGAAGCTCATGTTGCTGACGCCGCCGCTGACCAGCGTGCCGGGCAGTTCGGCCTTGATGCGCCGCACGGCCTCGAAATAGGCCAGAGCATAATTGTTGTGTTCCTCGATGCCCGTGGCGATGGCGAAAATGTTGGGGTCGAAGAAGATGTCTTGCGGCGGGAAGCCAATCTGCTCGGTCAGGATGTCGTAAGCGCGGTGGGCGATGGCGACGCGATGCTCGGCCGTCTCTGCCTGGCCGTTCTCGTCGAAAGCCATGACCACGACGGCCGCGCCGTAGCGCCGGGCCAATCGCGCCTGCCGGACGAATTCGGCTTCGCCCTCCTTCAGGCTGATGGAATTGACCACGCTCTTGCCCTGCACCCACTTCAATCCGCTCTCGATGACGCTCCATTTCGACGAGTCGATCATCACCGGCACGCGCGAGATGTCTGGTTCGCCCGCCACCAGTTTCAGAAAACGCTCGATGGCCGCTTCGGAGTCGAGCATCCCTTCGTCCATATTGACGTCGATCATCTGCGCCCCGCTCTCCACTTGCTGGCGAGCGACGTCGAGCGCGGTGGCGTAATCGCCATTGAGGATGAGCTTGGCAAAGCGTCGCGAGCCGGTGACGTTAGTCCGCTCGCCCACGTTGACGAAGGTATTCTCCGGGCCGATGACCAGCGGCTCCAGACCGCTGAGGCGCGCGTAGGACGGGACTTGCGGGATGGCGCGGGGCGCTATGCCGGCCACCGCCCCGGCAAAGGCGCGGATGTGGGCCGGAGTTGTGCCGCAGCAGCCGCCCACCACGTTGACCAGGCCTTCCCGGGCATAATCGCGCAGCACGCCGGCCATGAATTCCGGCGTGTCGTCATATTCGCCGAACTCATTAGGCAGCCCGGCGTTGGGATAGATACTGGTGTAGGTCTCGGCCACTTGCGACACAGCATACAGGTTGTCGCGGAACGCCTCGACGCCCAACGAACAGTTAAGGCCGAATATGAGCGGCTCGGCGTGCATGAGTGAGTAGTAGATGGCCTCGGCCGTTTGGCCCGACAGGTTACGCCCGCTGGCATCAACGATCGTGCCGGAGATCATCAGCGGCAACGGCGCGCCGCTCTCGTCGAAGTAGCGCTTGATGCCGAAGACGGCCGCCTTGGCGTTGAGCGTGTCGAAGATTGTCTCGATGAGCAGCAGATCGGCCCCGCCGTCTGCCAGACCGCGGGCCGCTTCGGCATAGGTATCGGCCAGTTCGTCAAAGGTGACGTTGCGGTAACCCGGATCACTGACATCCGGCGAGAGCGTAGCCGTGCGATTGGTGGGGCCAAGCGCGCCGGCGACGAAACGCAGCCGCGACGGATCGCGCCGCTCCATCTCGTCGCGGGCCTCACACGCCAGCCGCGCCGCGGCCAGGTTCATTTCGTAGGCCAGCTCCTGCATCCCGTAATCGCCCTGGGAGATGCGGTTGGCGTTAAACGTGTTCGTTTCGATCAGATCGGCCCCCGCCTCCAGGTAAGCCAGGTGAATGGCGCGGATGATGTCGGGCTGGGTAAGGACGAGCAGATCGTTGTTGCCCTGCAAATCGCGCGGCCAGTCGGCGAAACGGCCGCCGCGGAAGTCCGCCTCGTTCAGCTGATACTGCTGAATCATCGTGCCCATTGCGCCGTCGAGGACGAGAATACGCTGGGCCAGTTGCTCGTGGAGTTGTTTGGTTCGGTTCATAGTATAGAAAAAGCCTCTCATAATGAGAGGCCCGGCTAAACGGAGTGCACTCTCATCTTCCAGATAATCGACCTGCCGTCGATCTCTGCCGGATTTGGCACCTTCCTGACGATCAGTCGGTTGCCGAGGTCTCACAGGGCCGGTCCCTCCACCTCTCTCGATGAGTATACGGTTGTTATCTGAACAATCGTCTGAAGGTTATTCCAAACGAGGCGTTGTGTCAAATCCGTGTAGCTCGCCGGACGCTGATCCGCCGCTACCTCCCATAAAAAAAAGGGCTTCTCCAGGCGGAGAAGCCCCCAATTACGCTACAATCTTACTGATGCGTCGAGCGCACTAGCGCACTTACCAGCCGTAGTTGCCCCAGCCGTCGAACGTACCGCCGGCCTTGACGAGTACCACCGTGTAGTGGATCTTCATCGGGTACCAGTTGGCCGGATTTTCGCCGCTCCAGTTAAACCCACCCTTGTTGCTGACGGGCTTGTTCTTGGAATTGCGAATGGAGAAGCCGTCTTTTGTGCGAGGGGTAGACCAGATGATGGGTTGGCTGTTCTTCTTCCACATCGACCCCAGCTTGGCCGTCCATGACTTCTCGGAGCCGGCCATCCCGTCGATGCGCTGGCCGGTGCAGTTCTCACGCTTTTGTTGCCAGAAGCAGAAACCGAGCTTCATGTTGGGCTGATTCTTGGGGATGCTGACGATGCGCGCCCGGAAGTAGAGCGTGCCGCCGGCAAAACCGGCATATTGGCCGCTGACCCAGTTGGCATTGGCCGCGCCGGGCGGCGGATTGTCCACGACAAAACCACCCAACGACTCGGTGACGCTGAAAGGATTCGAATTGCTGCCCCGGTTATAAACCAGGATTTCGTCGCTCGTGCCGTTGCCGGCGCTGGCGTCCTTGACGGCGAACGTGCTGAACAGAGCCACGCTCATCAGCGCGCCCACGAACAGGAATAGCACCAGGGCCTTGGCCCACGGCTTTTGCGTTTGTTGTTCCATCTGTTGCTCCATAATCTGCGGTATTTCCATCGTCGGCGAGATGGTGTCTGGCCGACGATCCCAATCTCGTTACCAGCCGTAGTTCTGCCAGCCGTCGAACGTGCCGCCAGCCTTCACCAGAACAACCGTGTAGTGAATTTGCATGGGATACCAGTTATCGGGGTTCTCGCCGAACCAGTTCCAGCCCTTCTTGGCGCTGACCGGATTGTTCTTGGCATTGCGGACGATGAACCCATCCTTGGTACGCGGCTTCGACCAGTTCACCGGCTGGGCCTTCTTCCACATATCGGTCAACTTGTGTTGCCAGGTCGCTTCCGTTCCGGGCACACCGTTGATCTTCTGACCCCGGCACTGCTCATGCTCGAACTTCTGTTCCCAGAAGCAGAAGCCAAGCTTCATGCCCGGCTGGTTCTTGGGAATATTGACGATACGCGCGCGATAGTAGAGTGTGCCGTTGGCGAACCCGGCATATTGGCCGGTTACCCAGTTGGCATTGGCCGCGCCCGTAGGGGGTTGGTCCATAATGAAGCCACTCATGGCCTTGGTGACGGTGAATGGAGAGGACTTCGAACCGCGATTAAAGACGAGAATCTCGTCGGCCGTGCCGTTGCCGGCCTGGGCAGAATCCACGCCCAGCGCGCCAAACCAGGCGACGCTCAACGTGGCGCTCAGGAACAGGATGAATAATATCACCCTGGCCCGTGAGGCCTGCGTGTCTATCGACATTTAATGTGCTCCTGCTGACTGTGAATTTCTCCGCGTGGGTCGATGAGGAATCGACACAAGTGACCATTCTAAGGATTGAGGGGTATCTGTCAATCCCCCCACTCTTAAGCCATTCATTATCTATTAAGCATAGCCGGGCGGCCGGCCGGCCACATTTTAACGCCAAAGGGCGGGATTCGTTCCGCCAAACCCCGCCCTTATAGCCGTTTTACCAGCCGTATTTCGTCCAATCCGGCTCGACGCCGTTTTTTACCAGCACGACCGTGTAATGGATCTCCATCGGATACCAGTGATCGGGGTTCTCGCCGTTCCAGTTCCAACCCTTCTTGGCGCTGACCGGATCGTTTTTGGCATTGCGGACGATGAACCCATGCTTGGTGCGCGGGTTAGCCCAGTTGATGGGCGACTTCACCCACATATCATCGAGCTTGTGCGACCAGGTCATTTCCGTTCCGGGGATGCCGTCGATGACCTGCCCTCGGCACTCTTCATTCTCGAACTTGTTCTCCCAGAAGCAAAAGCCGAGCTTCATACCCGGATGGTTCTGCGGGATGCCAACGATGCGGGCGCGATAGTACAGCGTCCCGTCGGCGAAACCGGCATATTGGCCGGTGACCCAGTTGGCATTGGCCGCGCCCGTGGGGGGCTGATCCATGATGAAGCCGCTCATCGCCTTCGTCACCGTAAAGGGTTGCGAATTGGAACCCCGGTTGAAGATCAGGATCTCTGCCTGATCCGTGGGCGGCGGGGGCGGGGGCGGTGGGCTGCCGTCGGC
>JAGOBF010000023.1 GCA_017983515.1 Promineifilum sp.
GCGGCCGCAAAGCGCGACCACGTCAGCGGCGCGCCGGCCAGCGACGACTGGCGGCGGTCAGCGGCGGTGGCGGCGCGCAAGATAGCCGGAATGCTGCTGGTCGTTTCCAGGCAGCCGCGATTGCCGCAGCGGCACAGCGCGCCGCCGACGTCGACCACGACGTGGCCGATCTCGCCCGCGCCGAAGCCGTCACCGTAGAACGGGCGGCCATGAAGAATGACGCCCGCGCCGATGCCCTGGCCGACGCGCAAGACGATGAGACTGCTGCCGCTCGAGCCTGTGCCATAGGTGTATTCGGCTAGCGCGGCGACGTGGCTGTCGTTGGCGACGTAGACGGGGCGGTCGTAGCGCGCGGCCAGCAGTTCGCGCAGGGGCAGATCGACCCAGCCGCGATTGACGGCGCGCAGCACCACGCCGCACTGCGGATCGACTAGGCCGGGGGTGGCTACGCCCAGGCCCAACAGCGGCCCGGCGGGCAGCAGAGCGTCAACCAGCTCATAGAGGCAATCGAGCGCCTGTTGGCCGCGCAGGTCGGCCGCGGGTTGTGAGACGTGGCGGACGATCCGGCCGCGCAGGGTGACGAGCGCGCCGCGGTAGTCGTCGCCGCTCAAGTCGAGAGTCAGCAGGGCGGGGCCGTCGTCGTTGATCGACAGCAGAGTGGGGCGCTTACCGCCGGCCGATGGGCCTTGGCCTGTCTCGACGACAAGGTCATCGGCGAGCAGTTCGGCGGCCAGCGTGGAGACGGTCGGCCGGGTGAGGCGAGTGCGGCGGGCGATCTCGGCCCGGCTGATGGGGCCGGCGTCGTAGATCGTCTTCAGGACGAGGCGGCTATTGTGGTCTTTGGTCTGGCGGCGGGTGGCTTTTTCCATCGTTGCCTGCCCTGTGGCGAGAATGACCCCTAAGTTAAGTGAATTTACAAAGCCAAGTATAGGAGGTGGCCTGGGCAGTTGTCAATAGGGAAACGAGCGGCCACTGTAGCTCTTCGCCCGCTGGACGAGTGGAGCTATAATCTGAGCTATACTCTTTTTCTGGATCGAACCACGACGAGTAGCGTTACTATGCAAGACAATCGTTCCATTTCCCGCGTCGGCGTCTACGTGGACACCGCCAATATGTATCGCAACGGCGGCTATCGGATGCGCTATGACGTGCTGCGCGAATTCGCCAGCCGCGACGGCGCCGAGTTGATGCGCCTCAACGCCTACGTCAGCTTCGACGCCGACCGGGCGCGCACCGACGCCACCTATGACAAGAACACTCATCGCTTCTACGCTCTGCTGCGCGACTTCGGCTACAAGGTCATCATCAAGGAAGTGCGCTGGTATGAGGACGAGAACGGCAAACCCTACGCCAAGGCCGACGCCGACCTAGATCTGGCGGTGGATATGCTGCTGCAATCAGAAAACCTTGACCGGGTGCTGCTGGTGACGGGCGACGGTGACTTTGCCCGCGTGGTGGCCGCGGTGCAGAACCGGGGCTGCCGGGTGGAGGTCGTCGCGCTCGACAACGCCTCATTTGTGCTGCGGCGCGAGGTCGATCTATTCATGTCCGGCTATCTCATCCCCGACCTGGTGCCGACAGTGGTCAATGGCGGGCCTGCGCCGGACGCGGCCGCGTGGGGCGAGATCGGCTCCATCGTCCGCGGCACATGCTACTTCCACAAGCTCAACTATGGCTTCATGCGCTTCCTGCGCATCAATGGGCCGCACCTGTGGCTGACCGACACGCAGAACCCCGATTCGCCCTACGATACGGCCTACTTCCACGACTCCAACCTGCCAGACAACATTGATCCGCTGCAACTGCCCAGCTATAGCCACGTCTTTCAGTTCGAGTTAGCCGAGTCGCGCCACCCGACGGGGAAGTTTGAGGCGAAAAACATACAGTTGCTCAGCTGGATGCCGGCGTGAGGTCTTCTCCCGACTTTGCCGCGCCCCCAATTGTGGGTCGGCAATTTGTTGACACGGCGTGGTAGTTCTGCTAACATCCTGACTTGCATCCCTAGGGGGCGTGGTGTAGCGGTTAACACGTCGGCCTGTCAAGCCGAAGATCGCGGGTTCGATCCCCGTCGCTCCCGACGGCCTATAGTATAATATATAGGCGCATGAGCTCTCGAGTTTTCTCGAGGGCTCTTTGCTTTTATAGGCCTCCCGGCGAGACCGAATCTGGCCGCGTGTCGCCAGGTATCTACACAACGCAGGACAGACCTATCGCTATAGACCACTCAGGATCTCCCGCACCACCTCAGCGAGTTGCAGAGTTGCCCCTGACGCCATCAGCGGTGCCACTGCCTCTTCAGGCAATTGCAGACGGCTTATCTCGCTCTCGATCTGTCCTTCAAACTGGTGATGGCCGGCCGGGTGACGCCGCACTAGTCCGAATAGTGTCAGCGCCCCGGCGACATCCCCTTCGACCGCCAGCAGCCGCGCGTAGGCAAACAAGTTGGCGATCAGCACTGAGTCTCCGCCGGCCCGGGTCGCTACAGTCATAGCCTCCAACAACTGCTGTCTGGCGGTCTGGGGTTCGCCGAGGTCAAGGCTCGTCTCGGCCAGATTGCCCAGAATCAGGGCGATGTTGAGCCTGCGGTCAAGCTGCTGAGCCAGAGCCAGAGCGGCTGAGAAATACCCGCGCGCGCCCACAACATCACCCCGCGTCAACGCGAGTGTGCCTAACGAGTTGTTGACGATAAGTTCATCCACGGGATTGCCATACTGCACGACAAGGCGCAAGGCCGATTGATAGTAGTCTTGAGCCGCGTCGAGGTCTGGCCGGTCAAAGGCGATGTGGCCGAGACGGTTGAGCGCCATGATCTCAAACCGCGCGCTGCCCATTTCGCGGGCCAGCGCCAGCATGCGCAGCAGCGTGACTTCGGCCGCGGCAAGATTGCCCTCTGTCCAGTCGAGCAGTTGCAGCACCATCAGTCCCCGGAACAGTGTCTCGCCGCCGATAGGCTCGGCGATCGTCAGGGCCTGTAGAGCCAACTCCCTCGCCTGAGGATAGTCACCGCTAAGGGCTAGCACGCGGGCGAATCCGATCCGGGCTTGCGCACTAAGCTGGTCATCATATTGTTCAGCCGCGGCCGTGATGGACATCGCCAGCCACATTTTGGCAGTCTCTAACTCGCCCCGGTCCAGGTGGGCGATGCCGGTCTTGTAGCCGAGGCGCGCCCGGTTCTCGTCTGGCTTCGCTTTGTTCGCGCCGAGTAGCCTCAGCGCCCGTTCGTAAGCCTGAGACGCCGCGGCATAGGCATTGGTGTTGGAGGCGAAGTCGCCGGAACGCTCCAGATAGCCGGCCGCCTGTTCGAACAGCCCGGCCAGTTCATAGTGGCCGGCAATGACCGCCAGATACTCGCTGATTCGCTCTCCGGCGTTGGCCTCCAGCCATTCGGCCGCGCGGCGGTGGTACTGCTTTCGCAGCCGCACCAGCACACTCTCGTAGACGACGTCATGGAGCATCGCATGCTTGAAGATGAACTCCTGGGCTCCAGCAAAGACAGACAGGCCGCGACGGTAGATCAATTCGCGGGCGGCGACGCTGTTCAGCAAGGGGACCAGTGTGTTGCATTCCATCTGGGCCACAGCCGCGGCAGCCGCATCCCAGAAGGTACGGCCGACGATGGATGCCTGTTTCAACATCTGGCGCTCGGTTCGCGGCAAGCCGTCGATACGCGCCTGCAAGAGGTTGGTCAGTGTGGCCGGCACTCGGACGTTGTTCAGTTGCTCCAGATCGACGCGCCACGAGCCGTCGCCCGGCAGGATGACCCGCTGATCGACCAGCATATGCACCAACTCCTCCGTATAGTAGGGATTGCCCTCGGCGCGGTTGGCGATCAGGTCTCGCAGCGCCTCCGGCACGTCCTCTACATGCCGGAGAATCTCATCCACCAGAGCGCGGTTGTCAGCCGGGGCCAGTGGGGTCAGATCGATACGTTGAAAACGGGGCATGTTGGCGTCCCAATCCGGGACGTCTTCATATAGGGCAGGCCGTGCCAGGCACACCAGCAATAGCAAAACGCGCCTTCCGGCAGACTCTCCCAGCGCCGAAGCCAACCAGCGCACCAGTTCGAGCGAGCGGGCGTCCGCCCAGTGGATATCTTCCAAAAAGATGCTGGTTGGCTGGCTTTGAGCCAATGCACGAAAGTATGCCAATAGGTAGACCCGCGCCGTCGCATCGAATTGCGGACTGCCAAGCAAATTGGCAACCGAGGGGCTGTCTGAGAAGTCGAAACCGAGCCAATGGCCGATGATGTCTGCCTGAGCCTCGGACAGACGCTCACCACCGGGTCCGCGCGCGGTCATGATCCCGTCGCGAAACTTGTCCAGAGCGACGGCTGCAGCATCGCTTTCGAGAATGCCAAAGCGAAAGGCGAAGAGATCGCGAAAGAGGCCAAGCGCCACAGCGCGGCGGTTAGCTGTGGCCCGGCCCTTAAAGTAGTAGACCCGCTCCGGCCGCACTTCGACCCAGTTCTCAAACTCGTAGACCAACCGCGACTTACCCACGCCAGCCTCGCCAATGACGGTGACAACCTGGGTTCCCCCTTCCCCTATCAGCGACGTATAGGCGGCTTTCAGACGGCCGAACTCCGCCTCGCGACCGATCATGCGCGTTTCCACACCCTCAACGCCGCGTGTAGCCATGCGGAATGCGCGGGGTTTGATCTGTCGTACCAGGTAGACCTTCACCGGTTCAGGAAAGCCCTTAACTTCTATCGGCTCCAGCGGGGTTACGTCGAACAAGCCACGAACCTGGCGATAAGTGAAGTGCGAGATCAGCAGGCCCCCGGGGGGAGCGGCTGATTCCAGCCGGGCGGCCAGATTGACGTCAAGCCCCATAATGGTGTTGGCCGCCTCGCTGAAGCCGCCACTGGCAATTTGGCCGGTGTTTACCCCCACGCGCACGGCGAAGCCCGCCACGCCGTGGGTTTCGGTGATGGCGGCGGCGTACTCGTTGGCCGCTTGCAGGATGGCCAGACCGGCACGAACCGCCCTCTCGGCGTCATCTTCATGAGCCTGGGGCAGACCGAAAGCGGCCAGAAACCCGTCACCCATGAAACGCAGGACGCGGCCTCCCTCGGCGACAACAGGGAACGCCAGCCGGCGCAGCGCACCATCGATCACTTCCAGCATTTTCTCCGGATCGCCGATCTGCTGGCTCATGCGGGTGGAGCCGACGATGTCGGTGAAGAGAATGGTCGCCAGTTTGCGCTGCTCAGGCCGGGCGGCCGTTTCCAGCGCCCCCAGCTTCTCGCGCAGCGCATCCAGTGAGGTGTCAACGATCTCGTCGCCGAGCACCTGCCGCTGGCCCTCCAGGGCGATGATGGCGGACTGCAATCGCTCGATTTCGCCTTCGATATTTTGCATGGCCTGATGTCGCCCGCGAAAGTAGGCTTAGATACAGCCTATGGTTGAGAACACAATTCGTGTTGCAACTTGGCTCTTTGGATTTTGCCCAAGGAATTTCGGGGGAGGTCTTCAACAAAGATGATGCGACGGGGGACTTTGTAGTTTACAAGATAGGCTCGGCAATGGGTGGTGATGGCTTCTCTTGTTAGATCAGTTTGAGGATGGGGGATAATGATCGCTACGACGATCTCTCCCCAATCGCTATCAGGACACCCGATCACCGCGCTGGCTTGCACCGCCGGGTGTTCCGCCAACACCAGTTCCACTTCCGACGGGTAGACGTTATAGCCGCCGCTGATGATCAAATCTCTCGAACGTCCTTTGAGGGTGAAATAGCCGTCTGGCTCACGAAGGCCCACGTCACCGGTGCGGAACCAGCCGTCCGGTGTGAAGGCAGCGGCCGTCTTCTCCGGCTGCCGCCAATATCCCTTGAATATGTTGTCACCGCGCACCTGCACCTCGCCAATATGGCCATCGGGCAGCGGTTCTTCCGTCTCCGGCTGGACAATTCGCACCGCGACGCCCGGCAACGGCCGGCCGACCGAGCCGACGCGCCGCTCGCCGTGCAGCGGGTTGGAGATGAGCATGCCTGTCTCCGACATGCCATATCGCTCCAGCAAAACATGACCGAATGTGGTCGTGAACTTTCTGAACAGATCATCTGGCAGGCGGTCGGAACCGGAGGTGATCAGGCGCACGTGGCTGAGGTCGTAAGCGGAGGCATCAGGCGTGTTAATCAGCCGCCGGTGAATTGCCGGGACACCCATGAGAATGGTGCATTTCCGGGCGCAAAGGGTCTGTAAGGCCTTCTCAGGATCGAAACGGGGGAGCAGGATGGTCATCGCTCCGGCGTTCAAGGCGCCATGTAGAGCCACGAGTAGGCCGTGGACGTGAAACAGCGGCAGAATGTGGAGCAGTACATCATCCGCTTGCCACTGCCACGCCTGGTGAAGCGCAGTGATGTTGGCCGTCAGATTGCCGTGCGTCAGCTCCGCGCCCTTGGGGCGGCCCGTCGTGCCGCTGGTGTAGATCATCAGGCAGGTGGCCGTCAAGTCTTGTGGCACCGCTAGACCAGCGCACTCGGCCGGGTTATGGCCGGCAATGAGCGCATGAAACCACTCATCTGAGTGCGTGTCCAGGAACACCGTCTCATCAACGGCAGGCACCCCGCCCGGCAGAGCGGTCAGGGTCGGCCGTATCTCTGTGTCGGCAAAGAGCAATCGGGCTTCGGCGTCCTGCAAGAAGTAGGATAGTTCGTGAGCCGGATAGCCGGGATTGAGCGGCAGGCTGATCGCGCCCAGGCGCATCGTGGCCAAGTGCAAATAGACGAACGGCAGGCATTTGGGCAATTGGAGAGCGACACGATCGCCTTCTCTGACTCCCTTGGCGCGCAAATACCCCATCGTTCGTAGGGTAGTGTCCTCGAGTTGTTGATAGGTAACTGCGGTGACGCCATCGTCCCGTACGAACTCGAGCGCCGTCTTGGCCGTATATTTACTGCAGTTGGTTCGCAAGCGCTGCAGAAAGGTCATGGATTTTGACGATTCTCCACCAGGGTCCAAAGCCGGCTGGGGCTAAGAGGGATTTCCAGAATCTCGAGCCCCGTCCCTTCTAGAGCGTCCTCGATGGCCTGGGCGAATAATGGCCCAACAGGGATCGCTCCCGCCTCTCCCGCCCCTTTCGTGCCCAGCGGATTGAGCGGTGATGGCGTGACGACGTGATCGACGACCATGCGCGGAACCTCCATTGCCGTCGGCACGAGGTAATCCATAAACGAACCGCTCAAAAGCTGCCCTTCGGAGCTATAGCTCAACTTCTCATAGAACGCGTTGCCAACACCTTGCGCCGTGCCGCCGTGGATTTGGCCGTCCAGTATCAGGGGATTAATGACGTTGCCGCAGTCGTGGACAATCGCGTAACGCAATATAGCTAGCGACATCGTCTCCGGATCGATCTCGATGATCATGGCATGGACGCCGCTGGCTGTCGCGCCATAACGAGGGCCAAAGTAGTCGGTGGACTCTAATCCCGGTTCTGTGCCCGGCTGAACGGCGCCACGCATGGGGTTGGCCTTTTGCGCCAGTTGTGCCAGGGGGATGGCGCTGTCGGGCGTGTCCTTGATCTGCACATGACCGTCGATCAGTTCCAGGTGCTCTTCGGCAATATTGTCCAATTCGGCGCTGGCCATCCTGAGAATCTTCCCTCGCACGTTCCCTGCGGCGGCGTTGATGGCATTGCCGGCCACGACCGCGCCTCGACTGGCGAACGTCCCCGCTCCCCAGTGGAACTGATCGGTGTCGCCGGTGATGATGTCAACGTCGGCCACGGCCACGCCCAACTGATCGGCGACGATCTGAGCGTAAGAGGTATAGTGCCCTTGGCCTTGGGTGCCGATGCCGGTGGCGACGCTCACGCGGCCATTGCTCTGCACCTGCACCCGCGCGCCCTCATATGGCCCGATGCCCGTTCCCTCGACGTAGCAGACTAGCCCCAAGCCCAGGCAGCGGCCGGCCGCCTTTGCTTCGGGTTTGGTCTTGCGGAAAAACTCCTCGTAGCCGATCAGCTCCAGCGCCTTGTTCAGTGCCGGCTCATAGTCGCCGCTGTCATAGGTCAGGGGGGCGAAATCCTGGAAGATGATCTGGTTGTCGTAGGGAAACTGTTCCGGTTGGATGAAGTTGCGCCGGCGGATTTCGGCCCGGTCGAGCTTCAACTCCCTCGCGGCGATATCGAGCAGCCGCTCCATAACGAAGACGCCGTGTTGCCGGCCCGCGCCGCGGTAGGGCGTGACGATCGTCTTATTCGTAAAAACGCTCGTAAACTCACTCCGATAGGCTGGAATGTCGTAGCAGCCCAGAAGCGTGCACTGGCTGTTGAGCGGCACTGTCAGCCCATAGGGCGCGTAGGCCCCGGCGTCGTGCAGGAATTTGTCCCGGACGGCCAGAATGCGGCCGTGCTCATCCAGCGCCATCTCGGCCCAATGGATCTGTTCCCGTTCCTGGGTCGTGGCGACAAAGTTTTCGCTGCGGTCTTCGATCCACTTGACCGGCCGCCCCAGTTGCTTGGCTGCCCAGCAGACGGTGGCCTCCTCCGGGTAGAACATCATGATCTTCGGCCCGAAGCCGCCACCGATGAAGGGGGCGATCACACGCACCTGATTTTCGGACAGGCCTAAATAGTTGGCCATGTAGTTCCTGATGGAGATCGGAGCCTGGGTCGTATCCCAGATGGTCAGCCGCGCGGCCCGGCGATCCCAGTCGGCCACGATCCCTCGGTTCTCCATCGCCGCCGCCGTGCCGTGGTCATAATAGAAGCGGCGTTTGACGACCAGCACCGCATTGCGGGCGATGGCATCGAATTGGGCGCCATTGCCTTTGACCTGGACGGCGTGGGCGTTGACGTTGGCTCCCATCGGGCCGGGTTCCAGATCGTCGTGAACCCACGGCGAATCGGGCAGGATGGCCTGTTCCAGATCGATGACTGCCGGCAGTGGGTCATACTCGACCCAAACCTGGTCGACAGCGTCTTCGGCCAGGTAGCGACTCTCGGCCAAGATCATCACCACCGGCTCGCCGGCATAGCGCACCTTGCCTTTGGCCAGGGGAACCTGAGTGCGCTCGTTAAAGAGGATGCCCTCGATGGGCGGTGGGGAGACGAGGAGTGGGCCGGGCCGCCAATGGTGGCCTAATGATTCGGCCGTGTAAACGGCGATTACCCCTGCCATCGTGGTCGCGGCCGATGTATCAATGCTCACAATACGAGCGTGGGCATGGGGGCTGCGCACAAAGGCCACGTGCGCCATGCCCGGCAAGTCTACGTCATCAACAAATAACGCCTGCCCCGTCAGCAAGCGCGGGTCTTCATTGCGTTTGATCCGTTGGCCAAAGTGTCGTGATTCCGCCACAGCGCAATTTCCTTGGAGACTGATGGGGTTCTTTCAAGTGCTCATCTGGCGCTCGTCGTTCGCAGACGTTATCGAAAGGCCACTATTCTCCCCCAACAACTGGTCAGTTCAATCCCTTTCTGAACGAAACAGGCAATGAAGTAGCGGCCGCTCCCCACTCCGGCCAGCTCATGGCCGAGATTTTCGGCGTGGATAATGCCCTTGGGGAACAGGTTCAGGTGCATATCCTGATAATACTGGTCGAGCGGGTATATCTCATCCCACTCCTTGCCATACTGGTCGATCAGTTTCCGGTTGGCTTCTTCAAACGTTCGGGGATGCCAGTTGCGTTGGATGGTGTTCATGGGATGTTCCATCGCTACACAGTCCACGCCCAGCCACTTGATCTTCTTTTCGAGGCACCACTCGGCGAAGTCCGGCGATGGCCCGGGGTGCTTGATCATGTAGCGGAACTCGTCCGCATCCGGGCTGTTCCAGCCGTAACGATGCCAGCCCGTCTTGACGATGAGGATGTCGCCCGGTTGCACATCAACCACACTTTCGAGCATGGCCGGGGTATAGACGCTGGAATCGCTGACCAACGCCGAAATATCAGCGATGACCCCCGGCCCGAACCAGTAATCAAACGGCATCTCGCCGATGGCCCGCCCCGCGGCGTGGAAATGCTTCTCTCCATCCATGTGCGTGGCCAGATGGAAGCTGGCGCGGCAATGGGCGTTGTTGCGCCCTAGGCCGAACTGCTGGCCGCTTGTTCGTTTGGTGTACTTCACGCTTAACGGCTCATAGTTGGCCCATTGGGGTGTTTGCACGCTGAAGGGCAGCGACATGTCGGTCATTTCCACGGCCCGCATGGTGGCTAAGAAGTCCCGCTCGCTCATGCCGTCGGGCGCTTGCAGGGCCACGACGCGCGCCCAGGCCGACTCGACTTCCATGAACGGAATCGGCTGGATCATGATCCAGGCGCGCTCAT
>JAGOBF010000010.1 GCA_017983515.1 Promineifilum sp.
ATACTATCCTGATTCACGCTGGGGGCGTGGTGTAGCGGTTAACACGTCGGCCTGTCAAGCCGAAGATCGCGGGTTCGATCCCCGTCGCTCCCGACGGCCTATAGCAAAACTATAGGCACATGAGCCCTCGAATTATTTCGAGGGCTCTTTGCTTTTGTAGGCTATCCAGCGAGGGTGATCGCGGGAGCGATGGAGGAGGAAACCGTCTTCTCAACCGCGCACACAGCGAAGTTACTGCCACTTGAAGTATCAAATACTGTCCGCTATATTATTAGTAAAATCATAATTTATGATTCTAGTAGGAGTGGAATGTTGGTGGGCAAGAACATCTACATCATTCAAGAGAATGGGCAAGTTACGCTGCCCATAGAGTTTCGCAGGCGCTACAACCTAAACAAAGGCGACGCCGTCGTTTTTCGCGAAACCGAGGAAGGCCTGCTGATAAGTCCTAAAGAAGCGCTTGTAATGAAGCTGCTGGATGAGATCGGCGAAGGTCTGGCGGCGAAAGGGATTACGCTGGAAGAGCTGATCAGCTCCGGGCAGGAATTACGGCAAGAGATCTACGACGAGGAGTAAGCCGGGGAGGCCGCTGATTAAGAACTTCATGGACTCGTGCGCGCTGTTTGCGGCCGTTTTCCTTTGACAGGCGCGAGAACTGATTCGTCAGGCGGTCAATGAGGAAATCGAGTTAATCAGATGTCGTATAATATTTCTTCTATCTCGCGTCGATTTGGTTTTGAACCAGGCGAAGCCGCCACTTTAATGCTGCTCTCCCTAAGCCTATTCATGGTCATCGGCAGCACCGCCGTCATCGGACGCACTGTGAGCCGGACGCTATTCCTCAGCGGGCTGCCAACTCAATACATCCCGGCTCGCTTCATAGCGGTCACTGTCGGCGTAGTCCTGACTTCCTTGCTCTACTCCCGGATCTCCGGCCGAGCCCACACGCCTCGCCTGATCCAGCTTACAACGGTCGCCACAATCGGCGGCTTGTTTATCTTTCGCCTGTTGCTCGGCACAACCGCCGCCGGGAACCTCGGGCTGTTGGGTGGTTTCTATGTATTTCTGGAAATCGTGATGGCCCTGAACCTCGTCCAGTTCTGGACCTTCGCCTCGGAGATTATCAACACCCGCCGCGCCAAGCGGTTCTTTCCGATCATCACCGGCGCCGGCAATTTAGGCAGTATGCTGGCCGGTGGCGCCGTCGCCGTGCTCGTGCCCTGGTTGGGTACGCTCAATCTGATTTACGTCATCATGCTCGTACTGGCGGTGAACATCCTGCTGGTGCGCAGACTGGGGCGTGCCAACCAGGGTTTATACGAGCTAAGCATTCTGCCGGCACCAGTCATGAAAAAGAGCAAGGGTAATCAGCCGAATCCGCTGGGTTTTTTGCGCGATTCTCCCCTGTTGCTTCTGATGACCATCATCGTTGTGCTGATCACGCTGGCGGCCAATATCACGGATTATCAGTTCGATCTGTCGTTGAAAAGCAGTTTTGCCTCGAATCCGCAACAACTGTCCGCTTTTCTGGGCTCCTTCTATTTTTGGACGGGCGTCGCTGGACTGGTCCTGCAAGTATTCTTGTCCGGACCCGTGATGAGACGCTTCGGCAGCGCCGCTGCCTTGATGATCATGCCGGTCGGTATTCTTACCGGCTCGTTCATCGTTCTGGTTTCCGGAGCGGCTCAATGGGCAGTCACCCTTACCCGCTCCTCGGATACCATCTTTCGTTATACCATCCACGACACCTCCTTCAACTTGCTCTACGTTCCCATCCCTAACAAATTGCGTTCGCAAGCCCGCGCCGCGATTGACGGCATCTTCAAGCCCCTCACGATTGGCTTGTCCGGCGTGCTCTTCTTTGTGGTAGGCCGCCTGGCCGGAATCGCTATCCTTCCGTGGTCATATATTGCCATCCTGGTGGTCATCGCCGTCGGTGTGATCTTGCTGCGCCTGCGCCGCGTCTACCTGAAGACCTTGCATGACAGCATCCATCGTCGCTATTTTGATCCGGCCAGTGAACTTCTCGATTTGAACAATTTGGCAACGGTTGAAATCATCAAGGAAAGCCTTAATGAACCGGATGAGGCTATGGTTCTGCACGCCCTTTCCCTGGCAAATGAAATCGCCGGTGTGGATTGGACGCCTGCCTTACTGCCGCTGATTGACCACGACTCTCCACTCGTGCGGCGTCAGGCGTTGCGTATGCTTCGCCACATGCGGACGTCTGAATCCGCCGATTTGGTACGGAAGCGCTTCGCTGACCCGGAGGGCGATGTGCAGGCTTCGGCCATATTCACCTATTGGGCTTTGCGCGGTGGGCAGGCGCTGGAGGAAATGCAGCCTTTCATGCGTGACACGAACCCCAAGATAAAATCCGCAGCCGTCAGTGGCGCTCTACGCTACGGTGGGGAGGCAACCCGTCGGGCCGCTCAGGCTGAATTTGCTTCTATGATCAACGACCCGCAGCCAGTTGTGCGTATTTCTGCGGCCAGTGCCCTAAGCGAAATGCCATCCGAGGACAGCCTTAACTTCCTGAGCACCCTACTCAAAGATTCGGAGCCACAGGTGCGGCGACAGGCTATGCAATTGGCCGGACAAATCGTTGATCCCGCTCACATACCGGAGATCATCGCTCAATTAGGCGAACCTCTCGTCGGCCCAGCCGCCGAAGCAGCGCTGGTTCGCTACGGCACACAGATCTTCCCGGTTTTGGAAACCATCTACGCCGAACCAGCGGCCAATGTGACGGTACGTCGCCACATTCCCGGAGTAGTAGGCCGTATCCATTCACTCCAATCCGTACAGTTCCTTATGAAAAATCTGGATGAGCCGGATGATCTGGCCCGGTCGCGCCTCTATAATGCCCTCGACCGCCTTCGCCAGGCCGGCGTGCCCCTCATGGAAAGCGACTTGGCGGCGATTAACCAGCGTTTTGAGATAGAAACCCGTCTGGCATACCAATGGGCAGTCCGGGCGTCACGCCCCCGGCTAGCGTTGCCTTCCAATGCTGACTTGCTGGACGAGGCTTATTTCTGGAGAAGGCGCTACGCCGTGGATCGCCTGCTCTACTTGATCGCCATCCTTTACCCTCAAGCCAACATCGTCCAGGTGCACAACAACCTGTTCGGATGGGATCAGCGCCGTAGCGCCAACGCGATCGAACTGCTCGACATGTTGCTGGCCCGCCCGCACAAGGAATTTTTCCTCCCTCTGCTGGAAGGCCGGCCCGAGCGAATCATGGAGATCGCGGAGCGTGATTTTCACCTGGAGCCGCCACTGGTGGAGACAGAATTTGCCCCGGCTGTTGAAGGTGCCGATCCCTGGCTTGCCGCCTGCATACTATTCAGTCTGTCCCCCAGGCAGGCGGCTGAACTTCCCGACCTCATACGGCAGGGAATAGATTCGCCACATGAATTGGTGCGTGAGACAGCCCGGTTAGTTGCGATCCAGCCATTCCCGCCGGAACCGTATCAAGACGCCTCACCGGAGTTCGTTGGGCAAGCACACCATTCCCAGTTACAAAGGCCAGACACGCACTACTTGTATTCAAAGACCGGAGAGCCGGACGGAGCTATTGTCATGCCGATCACCACAATGGAACGAACCTTGTTGTTAAAGAGGGTGCCATTCTTCAACGAAATCCCCGCCCAGCAACTGGAATTGGTTGCCCGCCTGTGCAACGTTCAGTACTTCGCAACCGGAGAGCGCTTAATCTCCCAGGGGGATGCGCCTGACAGATTGTACATCCTCGTCGCCGGAGAAGTTGAGGTAAGCACCCATGATAGGGGGGTTATCGATAGGCGGAAAGAGGGGGAGATAATCGGTGAAATCGGCGTGCTCGCCAACCAGGTGCGCACCGCCAGTTGCACGGCCGTCGGTGAGACCACTGCCCTATGCCTTAGCCAGGCAGATCTGTGGGATCTTATCGAGCGCGATGCTATCTTATCTTCCATATTTATTCGCATTCTGGTGCCCAGATTGTTGAGTTACCCGAGAAACGTAACTGATCAATAACGGGCTTGACGATCCCCATCGCTCCCGTTCCGGGCACAAGTGAAATCAGACTCGCTTGTGCCCTTTGCTATTTTCCCTTTCGGCCCTGCCACAATTTCATTTGGCGCGTCAGTCGCGTTGTCCAGCACGATGCCAAAGTCTTC
The DNA here is from genome assembly GCA_017983515.1 of Promineifilum sp. Taxonomy (GTDB): domain Bacteria; phylum Chloroflexota; class Anaerolineae; order Promineifilales; family Promineifilaceae; genus Promineifilum. The sequence goes on from JAGOBF010000010.1 coordinate 4,161, forward strand.
ATGGAGGGCAATGGCTATTACTTTGTCATCACAAGCGAACACGCGAGCAACAATATCCCTTAGTGAGTTGCGCGACCTGCCTGGCTACAACTGTCACTATCCTCATCAGCCATTCAGGTCAGTTGCACGGCCGGGCAACGCATGACAGGAAAAGATGAGTGTAAATTTGGAAAATTCCCCTCAGACGAGCGTATGGTGGAACAATTGGCCTCGCATGAGCGTTACACTCATGTGCGCGACCTAACCTGTGACGATACGGATCAGGTCAGGCACAGACGATAATAATGAGGAGAATAAATTATGTCTAAGTACAAGCCATTGATGATGCTTTTTATCCTGGTGGCTGCTCTACTGGTGGCCTGTGGGCCTCAGGGCGCTGAACCTGGTGTCGAAGAGCCGGCTACTACGATGCCCGACGCGACTATGCCGCCCGCGGCCGAGACGCCGGAAACGGAAGGCGCCGGTGACGCAGGCGCTGACGCTATCACTGCCGCGGCCACGGCTCGCCTGGCGCAGGAGCTGGGTATGACCGAGGACGAAATCGAATTCGTGTCAGCCGAGGCGACCGAGTTTACCGATTCCTGCCTGGGCCTGGGCCAACTGAACGAGAGCTGTCTGCAAGCGATGACGCCAGGCTGGTTGATCATGTTGAGCGCCGGAGGGCAGGAGTATGAAGTGCATACCGATCTGACCGGCGAGCAAGTGCGCGTTGCCGTGGAAACGCCGGAAGGCAATAGCGCGGCCGACAGCGCCACCGCTGCCGCCCAGGAGTTCCTGGTCAGCCAGTTGGGTGTGGCGTTAGGTGACGTTCAAGTGGTGTCGGCCGAGGCAACTGAATTTACCGACTCCTGCCTGGGCCTGGGCCAGGCGAACGAAAGCTGTCTGCAGGCGATGACGCCGGGCTGGCTGATCAAGGTAGACGTGAACGGCCAGGCTTACGAAGTGCATACGGACGAGACCGGCCAGCAGGTGCGGGTCGCCGGCCAGTCGGAGTAGCCTGCTTCAGGCTAACGACGCTGTTATCGAAGCTCCCAAGACTGCTTGGGAGCTTTTTGTTTGCGCGGTCGCAACTGCTTACTCCGTCGAATCACTTCGGCCATAGCGGCTCCGCCACGGCGAATCCCAACTCGCCCTGCCAGCCGTTGCGGGCCGCTACCTCGTGGACCGGCTTGCGCGCTCCGATGCCCCAGCGGCCGGTCGGGTAGCCCATTGCCACAACCCCGTGCATATGCCAGCCGGCGTCTTTCGGCGCGCCGAGGATGCGGGCCTACGCGTCATAGGGGATGGGATCGGGTTTCAGCCGCCGCATCGCGCGTGTCGTATAAAGGGCTTCGTAAATGTCCATTAGGTAACTCCTTGTTACCTATTTATACGTGGGGCGGCGCGGTCGGTAGCGGGTCCCTCATAAGCTGGCGGCGAGTGGCCGGAAAGCCGGGTGACCTCCAGTCAATCTCATCGCGGTTGGCCACATAATTCCTGCCGCAGCATGGCCTTCTGGACTTTGCCGAGCGCGTTGCGGGGCAGATCATCGACGACGATTACCCGGCGCGGAATCTTGTAGTTGATCAGATAGCCGCGGCAGTAGGTCATGATCGCCTCTGGCGTCAGCGTCATGCCGGGCCGGGGCACGATGACGGCCGTTACGATCTCGCCCCACTCCTCATCGGGACAGCCGATGACCGCCACCGCCGCCACGGCCGGATGTTCGGCCAACGCCAGTTCCACCTCCGGCGGATAGATATTATAGCCGCCGCTGATGATCAGGTCGCGGGAGCGCCCCTTCAGCGTGATGTAGCCGTCCGGTTCGCGTAGGCCCAGATCGCCGGTGCGGAACCAGCCGTCCGGTGTGAAGGCGGCAGCCGTCTTCTCCGGCTGCCGCCAATACCCCTTGAAGACGTTCGCGCCGCGCACCTGGACCGCGCCGACTTCGCCGTCGGCCAGTGGCTCCTCCGTTTCCGGGTGGACGATGCGCACGGCGACGCCCGGCAGCGGCCGGCCCACCGAGCCGACCCGCCGCTCGCCCTGCAAGGGATTGGAGATGAGCATCCCCGTCTCCGACATGCCATAGCGTTCCAGCAGCACGTGACCGAAGGTCTCGCGAAAGCCCAGGAACAGGTCATCGGGCAGGCGATCCGACCCGGAGGTGATGAGGCGCACGTGGCTCAGGTCATAGCCGGCGGCGTGGGGGGCGTTGACCAGCCGCCGGTGAATGGCGGGCACGGCCATCAGGAGCGTGCAGCGCCGGTCGCACAGCGTTTGCAGCGTTCGCACCGGATCGAAACGGGAGAGGAGGACGGTGGTCGCCCCGACGTGTAGCGCACCGTGCAGGGCCACGATCAGGCCGTGGACGTGGAAAATCGGCAGGACGTGGAGCAGCACGTCGTCCTCGCGCCAGCCCCACGCCTCGCGCAGCGCGTCGAGGTTGGCGGTCAGGTTCCGGTGGGTCAGCTCGGCACCCTTCGGCCGGCCGGTGGTGCCGCTGGTATAGATCATCAGGCAGGTGGTGTCGGCGTCGGGCGGGCCAATCGCGGCCGCGTCGTTTGGGTCGCAATCGGCGATGAGCGAATCAAATTGCGTGCTCGAACTCAGGTCGAGGAAAACGGTCTCCCGAAGCGCAGGCAATTCGGCCAGCGCCGGCAGCAGGCTCTCTTGCGCGGCGGCGTCGGTATAGAACAGTCCCGCCTCGGCGTCGCGCAGGAAGTAGCTGAGTTCGTGGGGCGGGTAGCCGGCATTGAGGGGCAGGCTGATGGCCCCCAGGCGCATCGTCGCCAGATGGAGCAGAATAAAGGGCAGGCATTTTGGCAATTGCAAGGCCACCCGGTCGCCCGGCTCCACGCCGCGCGCCCGCAGATGGGCCATTGTCAACTGGATGCCCAGTTCGAGCTGTCCATACGTGACGGCCGTCGCCCGGCCTCCGTCGATAAACTCAAGCGCCGTCTTGTCGGGCAGCCGGCGGCAGTTATCGGCCAGTCGCTCCAGGAACATCATACCCGCTGCGACTCCTGAACCAGGTTCCAGAGACGGCTGGGACTGAGCGGAATCTCCAGAATCTCCAGCCCGCTCACGTCCAGGGCGTCCTCGATGGCCTGGGCGAAGAGCGGCCCCACGGGAATGGCCCCGGCCTCGCCCGCGCCTTTGGTGCCCAGTGGATTGAGCGGTGATGGCGTGACGACGTGATCGACGACCATCCGCGGAACCTCCAGCGCCGTGGGCAGCAAGTAATCCATAAACGAACCGCTCAGGAGCTGCCCGTCGGAGCTATAGCTCAACTTCTCGTAGAAGGCATTGCCGATGCCCTGTGCTGCGCCGCCGTGGATTTGGCCGTCCAGTATCAGGGGATTGATCACGTTGCCGCAATCGTGGACGATCACATAGCGCAAGATGTTCAGGGCCATCGTCTCCGGATCGATCTCGACGATCATGGCATGGACGCCGCTGGCCGTCGCGCCATAGAGCGGGCCGAAGTAGTCGGTGGACTCCAGTCCCGGTTCTGTGCCCGGCTGAACGGCGCCGCGCATCGGGTTGGCCTTTTGCGCCAGGTGGGCCAGTGGGATGGCGCTGGCCGGCGTATCCTTGATCTGCACACGGCCGTCGATCAGTTCCAGATGCTCTTCGGCGATGTTATCCAGTTCGGCACTGGCCATCCTGAGAATCTTCGAGCGAACGTTCCCCGCGGCGGCGTTGATGGCGTTGCCGGCAACGACTGCCCCCCGACTGGCGAACGTCCCCGCCCCCCAGTGAAACTGGTCGGTATCGCCGGTAATGATGTCGACGTCGGTCACGGCCACGCCCAACTGGTCGGCGACGATCTGGGCGTAGGAGGTATAGTGCCCCTGGCCTTGCGTGCCAATGCCGCTGGCGACGCTTACTCGGCCGTTGCTCTGCACCTGTACCCGCGCGCCCTCATACGGCCCGATGCCCGTGCCCTCAACGTAGCAGACCAGACCCAATCCCAGGTAGCGGCCGGCCGCTCTGGCCTCCGGTTTGGTCTTCTGTAAGAACGTCTGGTAGCCGATCAGCTCCAGCGCTTTGTCCAACGCCGGCTCATAGTTGCCGCTGTCATAGGTCAGTGGAGCGAAGTCCTGGAAGATGATCTGGTTATTGTAGGGAAACTGCTCCGGTTGGATGAAGTTGCGCCGGCGGATTTCGGCCCGATCGAGTTTTAACTCCCTCGCAGCGATGTCGAGCAGCCGCTCCATGACGAAGACGCCGTGTTGTCTGCCGGCGCCGCGGAAGGGCGTCACGATCGTCTTGTTCGTGAAAACGCAGGTGAACTCGCTGCGGTAGGCGGGAATGTCGTAGCAGCCCAGCATCGTACACTGGCTGTTGAGCGGCACTGTTAGCCCATAAGGGGCGTAGGCCCCGGCGTCGTGCAGGAATTTGTCGCGGACGGCCAGAATGCGGCCGTGCTCATCGAGCGCCATCTCGGCCCAATGGATCTGTTCTCGTTCCTGCGTCGTGGCGACAAAGTTCTCGCTGCGGTCTTCGATCCACTTGACCGGCCGGCCGAGGTGCTTCGCAGCCCAGCAGACGGTCGCCTCCTCCGGGTAGAACATCATGATCTTCGGCCCGAAGCCGCCGCCGATGAAGGGGGCGATCACGCGCACCTGATTTTCGGACAGGCCTAAATAGTTGGCCATGAAGTTCCTGATGGATATTGGGGCTTGGGTCGTATCCCAGATGGTCAGCCGCGCGGCCCGGCGATCCCAGTCGGCCACGATTCCCCGGTTCTCCATCGCCGCCGCCGTGCCGTGATCATAGTAGAAGCGGCGCTTGACGACCAGGGCCGCATTGCGGGCGATGGCATCGAATTGAGCGCCATTGCCTTTGATCTGGACTACGTGGGCATTAACGTTGGCCCCCACCGGGCCCGGTTCCAGATCATCGTGAACCCGCGGCGAATCGGGCAGGATGGCCTTTTCCAGATCGATGACGGCCGGCAGCGGTTCGTACTCCACCCAGACGAGATCGGCCGCGTCTTCAGCCAGGTAACGACTCTCGGCCACTATCATCGCCACCGGCTCGCCGGCATAGCGCACTTTGCCTTTGGCCAGGGGAACCTGGGTGCGCTGGTTAAATTCGATGCCCTCAATGGGTGGCGGGGAGACGAGGAGCGGGCCGGGCTGCCAATGGTCGCCCAGCGAGTCGGCCGTGTAAACGGCGATCACCCCCGCCATCGCCGTGGCCGCCGACACATCGATACTCACGATGAGGGCGTGGGCATGGGGGCTGCGCACATAGGCTACGTGGGCCATGCCCGGCAAGTCGACGTCATCGACAAATAACGCCTGCCCTGTCAGCAGGCGAGGGTCTTCGTTTCGTTTGATCCGTTGGCCGAAGTGTCGTGATTCCGCCACAGCACAATTTCCTTGGAGACTGATGGGTTTGTTTCGAGCGCTCATTTGGCACTCGTCGTTCGCACACGTTAGCGAAAGGCCACTATTCTCCCCCAACAACTGGTCAGTTCAATCCCTTTCTGAACGAAACAGCCAATGAAGTAGCGGCCGCTCTCCGCCCCGGCCAGTTCATGGCCGAGGTTCTCAGCGTGGATGATCCCCTTGGGGAACAGGTTCAGGTGCATGTCCTGATAATACTTATCGAGCGGATACATCTCATCCCAGCCTTTGCCATACTGGTCATAGAGTTTCCGGTTGGCTTCTTCGAATGTTTTGGGGTGCCAGTTGCGCTGGATGGTGTTCATGGGATGTTCCATCGCCACACAGTCCACGCCCAACCACTTAATCTTCTTTTCGAGGCACCACTCGGCGAAGTCCGGCGACGGCCCGGGGTGCTTGATCATGTAACGGAACTCGTCCGCATCCGGGCTGTTCCAGCCGTAACGATGCCAGCCCGTCTTGACGATGAGGATGTCACCCTGTTGCACATCGACCACACTTTCAATCATGGCCGGGGTATAGACGCTGGAATCGCTAACCAGGGCCGAAATATCGGCGATGACACCCGGCCCGACCCAGTAGTCAAACGGCATTTCGCCGATGGCCCGCCCCGCGGCGTGGAAATGCTTTTCCCCATCCATGTGGGTAGCCAGATGGAAACTGGCGCGGCAATGGGCGTTGTTCCGCCCTAGGCCGAAGTACTGGCCGCTGACCCGCTTGGTGTACTTCACACTCAACGGCTCATAGTTGGCCCATTGGGGTGTTTGCACGCTAAACGGCAGCGTCATATCCGTCATGTCGACGGAATGCATGAGGTCAAAGAAGTCCGCCTCCCTCATGCCGTCGGGCGCTTGCAACGCGACAACACACGACCAGGCCGATTCGACTTCCATGAACGGGATCGGCTGGATCATAATCCAGGCGCGCTCGTTGCGCAGCGCATCGATTTGCCCACCCAGCGACTCCGCCAGGAGCAATCCCGCTTTGGGCAAGGTGATGTGCGTCAGTTCGTAGTACCGGTCCGGCGGGAACACTTCATCCCAGGATCGGCCGGTGGTTTCTATTAGCTTGGCCTCGGCCTTCTCAAACTCGCGCGGGTGCATGGTGCGCAAGTTGGTATTCATCGGGTGCTCGGCGCAGCCGCAATCGACGCCGATCAACTTGAGTTTCATGTCCAGCGCCCACTGGAAGAACTCCGGCGACGGCCCCGGGTGGCGCAGATAATAGCCAAACTCTTTGTTCTCGATGCCGCCCTGGGCGTCGGCATTGGGAACATCCGGCTGGTCCCAGCCATACTTATGATAGCCCGTGTTGATGATGAGAATATCCCCGGGCTTCACCTTTGCCCGGGCGGTGATCATCTCCGGTGTATAAAGGCTATAGTCGGAGACGGCGTCGGAGATGTCGACTATGACCCCTTCGCCGCACAGATCGGATAGAGGAATATCGGCGATGGCCCGCGACCCTGAATGAAACGCCCGCTGTCCAACAAGGTGCGTGCCGGTGTTATTACTCCACTCGATCAACTCCCCATTGGCTCCCTGACCGCCACCCCACGAGCCGGTCAGCCGCTTGAAAAAATGCACCTGCAGGGGCATCTCACCGGGCCAGGGTGGGGTAAAGAGGCTCAAGCGCTGGGTCAGATCATACCATTGGGCATCAGCCAACTTTTTAATTGTCACTCAATACACTCTCCCACGGCCCCCCAGCCGGGCAACGTGTTCGGGGTCATAGCAATCCCCATACTTCGTCTTGGGCAGGGCGGCCTTCTTGGCCATTAGCTCCACAAATTGGTCATCATCGACCATGGCGACGACGCGCGCGATGGAAGCCTCGCCGTCTACAAAACGCCAGGGGAAGCAACCGACCTGTACGCGCTGGTTCACCAGCAAGTCGATATCGCCGCCAATACACTCGGCATGGATGATGCCCTTGTCGAACATCCACAGGTGCATCATCTGGTACATATCCTTGGTAAAGTACTCGGCCAACGGCTTTCCATACTTAGCCCTGAAATAGGCGTCGGCGTCTTCGGCCTGGGCAGGCATCCAGTCGCGGATTTTGGTGTTCATGGGGTGGTCGGCGCTGCCGCAATCCACGCCAATCCACTTGAGCTTCTTCTCGATACACCAGTTCGCAAAACGAGCATCCGGGCCGGGGTGCATGACCATGTAGCGCATCTCGTTACCAAAGGGCTGATCCCAGCCGAAGTGGTGGTAGCCGGTGTGGATGAGGAGAATGTCCCCTTCCTTAACGGTGACGCGCTCTTCGATCATCTCCGGGGTATATACGTCGTAGTCGCCGCAGCAGTCGCTCAGATCGACAACGGCCGCCTCGCCGCACAGAAAATCGAATTCCAGCGCCGCGATATCCTTCCCCGGGGTGTAGAAGTGAATTTCACCGTCCAGATGGGTGCCCACGTGATTGCTGTGGCTGACAAGCTGGCCGTTCGCGCCATTGGGGGCCAGGCGCTTAAAGTACTTCACCTGCAACGGCTCATAGGTCGGCCAGGCAGGCGTGCCGATGCCCAGGGGGATGGTCAAGTCGATGAATTTCATTATTCTAGATACCTCTCCGCATAAGCGATTAGCGCCTCTTCAAACACACGCATCGGCGGCAGAACCAGGCCTGCGCCGATCTGCCCGATGCCTGCGTCCTTGTGGGCGATGCCGGTATTGATCTGGGGGCGAACGCCCAACTCTACGACCTTGCGAATATCGACGCCCACCGGCGTGCCGCGGAAGCCCAGGGCGGGGATAGTAAAGGCTGTGTGCTCGGTGGCCGTGATCTCATACATGGCGAGGGTTGTGTTCAAGGCCAGCTCTGGCGAGCCACCGATGAAGGTCACGATGGCCGGCGCCGTCGCCATAGCGAACGCGCCGATGCCGGCCGTCTCAGTGATGGTGCTGTCGCCGATGTCGCCGCTGGCGTCTTCGGCCGTGAAGCCGGGGAAGTACAGGCCGTCGGGCCGGCCGACCGGCCCCGTGAACCAGCGCTGTCCCAGGCCGCTGACCCGGATTCCCAGCTCTGTGCCGTTGCGGGCCATAGCCGACATGATCGTGCTGCCCTCGACGCCGTGTCCGGCGTCGGCCATCGCCTTGCAGGCGGCCATCACGGGATTGAGAACGCTGAGTGCATTCTCGCCCAGAAAGCCCAACACCCCGGCGGAGTTTTTCCCGCCAACTTTCACGATGGCCGAGGCCAGCCGGACGGCAAACAGGATAGAACCGGCCTTGTTCCGATTGTGGCCCTCGTCGCCCATGTGCAGCGCTTCGGCAAGCAGAGCGCGAATGTCCAACCCATCGTATTCGGCCAGGGCGTCGGCCAGTATCGGCCCCATCTCATTATTCATCCACCGCAGCCGGCGCAGGACATCTTCATCGTACGCGCCATAGCGCAAGACCTTGCCGTACCCTTCGTTCAGGGTGGAGTAGGCGAAGTTGCCGTGGGTGACGTTTTCAATGACGTAGACCTTCATCGAGGCCGAGATGACACCGGCCATTGGCCCGACGGCGCTATGCTCGTGACACGGCTCCAGGTCGACTTGCCCGGTGGTGACGAGGCGCTCGGCCTCTTCCCAGTTGGCCGCCAACCCCTCGTAAATGAGCGCGCCGACGATTGCGCCGCGCATCGGCCCCGACGAGCGCTCCCAGGCAAGTGGCGGCCCGGCGTGAAGGAGAAGGTTGTCCCGCATGCCGGGAATCACGTCCCGGGCTGGGGCGACGGTCTTCAGGATGGGGCGGGCGGCCATCATGCGGCCGACAGCCGTCTCATTAGCCTTCTCAATATCGATCATGCGATGGCTATCTCCTTCAGGGCGTGACTGCTGCCTGCTTCTTCAGCCTCGCCAAAATGCGCATTAACCGCTCGTCGCCGCCGGCCGGGGGCTGCCACGCGACGTGGACGGCCGTTCCGTCCTGGGCCACGATACTCTCATAAAACGATTCCAGCCCGACATTGATCGCCGACAGGCCATCCGTCGCAAAAGACACCGATGGATGAGCATACTCGACGGGCGGGAGGCAACCGTAGATGTAGTCGAGAGCGCCGCTGGCGCTGGTAAAGACGACAGCTCCCACGGCGGTCAATTTGTCGATCTGCATGCTTCGCTTTTGGGGATCTTCTTCGGTGCCGATAACAATTGCCACGACGCGCTTGCCGGCCTGGACGGCAGCGTCGAGCGCCGGGGCAAGCTCGGCTGCCGGATCGGGGTGCGCCCCCGCGCCCAGTACGACGTCGAGGATGAGCAGATCGACCTCGGCGTCGGCGATTTCGCGAGCCAGCCGGCGCAGGCGCAACTCATTGTCCATCATGGGATGCAGTCGTCCCTGCGTGAAGGCGTCGTCGCCAAGATCAAGAATCGTGTGGGCCTGACTCGTCGTCAAATCATTCAATTTCCGGTCGGGGTCGACCGTTAGATTGCTGTACAGGGGGGTCAGAACGGGTTCCAGACCCAGCAACATCTCGTAGGCCAACGTGCCGCCGGAGAACAAGCCGCGGACGTAGCCTGACAAGGGCCGTCCCGCCTCGGCCCCTTTCGGCGGCCCGTTCTGGCTCAGGCCCACGGACAGCGCCGCGGCGTCGGACAAGCCGGAGGCGAAGGTGAGGTTACCCAAGCGACGGCCGGGAGGGGGGTAGCCGATGAAGTTGCATACGACCGGTTTGCCACAACCTTGAGCAGCGCGTAATAAGCCGACCACGACCTCGGCCGCCGGAGGTTTGGAGATCAGGAGAATGACGGTCGTGGCCTCATCGCGCGCCAGCCAATCCAAAGCCTGCAGGGCGGTCTTGCCGCCGATCTCGGACTTGAGATCGCGCCCCCCGATGCCAATGGCCTGCGAGATGCCGCCGCCCAACTCATGTATCTCCGTGGCCGCGGCTTGCAGTCCGGTTCCCGATGCGGCGACGATGCCGATGTTGCCGCGTCTGACGTAGTTGGCGAACCCCAGGCCGACGCCGTTGATAATCGCCGTGCCGCAATCCGGCCCCATCACCAACAGCCCTTTGGCTATGGCCTTTTGCTTCAGTCTAACCTCCTCGTCCAGCGTGACATGATCACTGAAGAGGAACACGTGCCGGCCCAGGTCTAGCGCCTCCTCGGCCACGTCGGCCGCATACCGGCCCGGGATCGAGAGCAGCACCCATTCGGCGGCGGCCAACTGGTCGACGCCGCCTCTCAGGCTGCGGGGGCGAAAGCCCTGGGTTGTTGTCGTCTGACGTTGTTTGAGCAGGGAGTCTACCTGAGCGAGGGCGTCGGCCGCCGCCGTTTCGGTTTCCGCTTTGATGATGAGCAGGAGATCGTCGGGCCGGGCTTCTATCGTGGCCAGGTCGAAGCCCGACGCCGTCAGGAGCTCGCAATTGGCCGGCGTAGCCATCATCACGCCCGCGTCGGCCACCCCGGGCAGGGCGACCAGCGCTTTCTGCAACTGCATCAGCGTCACGGAATCGTAGTATGCGCCTGATCGGATTTGGTATTTCGTGTAAGGCACGGCTTTAACTCAAGCGGGCTAACAATCTGGTCGTCGCATCAGTCGCGAGATGGCCTGTCAACGAGAGCTACTCTTCTCTCAAGATTTTCGCCACGCGACGCGCCACCAGACTGGCAAACACATTCAGGAAACCGACGATGGCTACACCTAGCCCCAGGCCCAGCAACACGCTTCGCTCGCGCGTCTGGGGAATCAGGTCTCCGATGACATCTCTGGCGACGTTAAGTGCGAATTCGGTCTGGCTGGGCGCGACGGGCAGGACAGGGCTAGAGGGCGGGCGATGCTCTACTGTTCCCGGTTCCAGCTCCAATTCCGGTATTGGCTCTAAACGGGCCACGATTTGCCTTTCCAGATTTTGAAGACATTGTCTGACAATGGACTTCGCGGAGCTATCCATGACGCGCTGGCCCACGCTGGCGATCCGGCCGCTGACCTGAACTGCGCCGTCATAGCGCAGGCGGGTGGCCGTCGGCAGCGCTTCCAGGATGATATTGCCCTCGCCGCGCACCACGCCGGCCGGGCCACTGCCGCTGATGATCATGTGCAAGCTGCGGGGGGGATGAACGTCTGTGGACTCGACTTTACCCTGAAAGATGCCCTGGACTGGGCCAACGCGGAGATTCAGCAGCCCCTGGAGCGTGTTTTCGTCGATCCTTTCCAGCTTTTCACAACCGGAAATTGTCATCGCCAGGACTTCGGGGTCCATGACCATCTCCCACACCAGTTCCTGGGGGGCCGCAAATTCATGTTCGCCTACAAGTTCAACCATTAGGTACTCCAAGTTGCGCCGTGCTGCCAGATCATTGACCGTTATAGCCTCGATGCAGCGGCCCGGACGAGGCCGTTGGGAATGGTTAGGGCCGGCAAGCCGGCGTTGGTCCGGGCAGGTTCACGACCGGTTCTCCCGTGCCCGGCAAGCCACGTGGGGCGGGGCCCGGCGCCGGCGGACTGATCCACAAATCGATACCTCGCACGTTCATTGTACTCTAAAGCGATCTCTCAGGCTAAGGCTGTAGGCCCTGGCCTCGCCGCTCTCGTTGTCGCTGTAGACCTGACCGCTGCGAATGAGTCCGGCCGTCCTGGGATGAGAGAGGGCCTCACGCTGTCTAGCCGGCCGTCGAACGCTTGGCTGCGAGCAGGACCGCGTCGACGATGTGTTGGTAGCCGGTGCATCGGCACAGGTTGCCCGAGATCGCCACCCGGATTTCTTCTTCCGTCGGATTTGGGCTAGCCGACAGAAATGGCAGGAGGGTCATGAGGAATCCGGGCGTGCAGAAACCGCATTGCAGACCGTGGGCTTCATGGAAAGCCTGCTGCAGCGGGTGTAGCTCTTCCGGCGTGCCCAGCCCTTCGACGGTCTGAATCCCATGACCATCGGCCTGCACCGCCAGCATCAGGCAGGAACGAACCGGCACGCCGTTGAGGAGAACCGTGCAGGCGCCGCACGCGCCCTGCTCGCAGCCCACGTGTGTCCCGGTCAGCCCCAGATCATGTCTCAAAAAGTCACTCAACAGCAGGCGTGCTTCGACCTCGGCGCTGTAGGGAACGTCATTGACCGTGAACTGAATTGGGTGCTTACTCAAGGCTCCATCCATCTCTGGCGCGCGAAACTGCGGTCTCGATTGCCCGTTTGCCTAGCACAAATGCCAGATGACGCCGGTAGTCCGCGGTGGCGTGAATGTCAGCCGCAGGCTCGATTTCATGTTGGGCCGCGTGCATAGCGACGTCGTTGATCAGAGCGGCTGAAGGAGGCTGTCCGGCCAAGGCGGCCGCGGCCTCTCCGGCCACCATTGGGATCTCGCCCAAATTCAGATAGACCAGACGCGCCTGACGACAGTTGCCGCTCTCGTCGAGCGTGACCGTCGCCGCTACGCCGGCCTGAGCATAATCGCCGTGGCGGCGCGAAAACTCCAGGAATGCGTAGCCGCTCCGGCGCGATAACGGCGGGATTTCGATGGCGACGAGGATTTCGTCCAGTTCCAGCGCCGTCGTAAACAACGATTGATAGAACGCCTCGGCGTTGACCCACCGTTCGTGGCCTCGCTTTCGCAGCAGGAAGCGGGCCTGAAGGGCGACCATGACCACCGGCAACTCGGCCGCCGGGTCGGCGTGAGCCAGGCTGCCGCCGATTGTGCCGCGGTTGCGGATCTGGGGGTGGGCGACGAAGGGCATCGCTTCATGCACGAGCGGCGCACAGTCGGTGACGACGTCGCTGTTTTCGAGCTGGCTATGCCGCACCATTGCCCCGATCCGCAGGCCGCCGTCGTCGCTAATATCCAGCCGGCCGAGTTCCAGTAGCTTGTTCAAGTCCACGATCACCGCTGGTTGGGCCAGACGAAAGTTCATAACCGGGATGAGACTTTGACCGCCGGCCAGCAGTTTGGCATCGGCTCCATGATGACTCATAATGTCCAGGGCTTCCATCAAAGTCACGGGAGCGATATATTGGAAAGGAGCCGGTTTCATAAGATAGAAAGTTGAGCAAGCTGATCGCGAGTCGGATGATTATAGATGATAGCACAAAGAGTAACCCCGCGCGTGCAACAATGGTTGCGAAACAGTGGTTCCGCGCGTGTACTTTATTTATTCAAAGAAGTATGCACGCTGGCCAATGAGCGAGACGAAGCGATCTCTCTTGTCTCGCCGGCGGTTGGGTTGGGCCCGTTCACCCTGTTGCTGGCGGGTGACTTCACAGTCGGTTTGGACGTTTACCAGCCGGTCACACTTGACCGCGCCCGGCAGATGCTGACGGTTGGCGAGTTGGTAGTTGACGCCGGGGAATCGGCGCTATGGCAGCCAAAGCCCGATTGGTCAAGGTTACAAAGCGCAAATATTGTTGAGTGGCCGCCCGCTGCCGAACTGCCATCCAACATTGATGAATCTCTGAAGCTGACCGTAAGTGGAATTCTGGCGAATGATCCGATGGTATGTACGGCTGGTGTCGAAGGGTTAGCCGGGCGTGGGAGTGGGTTGACACCTACGGGTGACGATGTATTGGTGGGCATTCTCTACGGGTTGTGGGTTTGGTACCCCCAGCATTTTCGACGCCTCCGTGAGGAATGGATGGGGATGATTGCCAAAGCGGCCGTTCCCCGGACGACAATCCTCTCCGCTAACTTTATTCAGGCCGCTTCCGACGGAGAAGCGATCTGGCAATGGCACGATCTGGTCAATGGCTGTCCCCATTCGATCGACCCCATCCTCTCGATTGGCCACGCCTCCGGGGCCGATGCTTGGGCGGGATTCACGTATACCGGAGCCATGTTAAGCCCTGCTCAATCGGCCTTCTAAAGAGACCTGGTGAACTCTTGATATTTTGTCCCGGTTGGGACGCTTCCTGAAAACCAGTTTAGTGGCACATTTCACAATCTTGACATCGGCCGAAAAGGGATCAATACTGAACGAGTTCAGTGTTCGTCCAAGCGTTCGACCCCTGGATTCAACATTCACCGGTATATTGATCACCCTGGCAAACGGTTCCGCTCTATCAACAACTGCGTGACGATTGGAAAAGCCCGCAGCTTCCGACAATTGAATTTCGCCTCCTCCGGTTCGCTGACCCGCCTGTTTCATTCAGTTTAGTTGGCAATGAGGCATGGGACGGGTCTGATTTAGGGACATTTTCGTGTCCAAATCCGAGGTGCACCGATGGCTATCCAGTTCAAACTCGTGCGGCCGGATGACCTCTTGAACTTGCGTGTTCGCGGGGAAAATTTGCGCCTGAATGACGACGATCCCCAGTATCCGGTTTTGGAAGTGGAGGTCGCCGAGAGGCCGGGTTACCTCATCCTGACCTTCCCGCCACAGACCATAGCCGAGCGGGCCTACTTTGAAGCGCCCATTCTCGTCATTGGACAGGACCCCACCAGCGGCGTCCCGGCCGACCCCGACGCCGGCCGCACCCAGAACGATCCCGAGTTGCCCGCGCCTGGCTATGCCGATGCCCGTTCGCCGGCAGCCATGCTGGGTCGCCCTAGCCGTCTGGTTTTCGTCGTCCCGCCCGACCATGCCATTCCGTTTACGATGGAAGGCGTGCTCGACTGGACGGGGCTGACACTCAACGTCAATCCCATCGCCGCTATCGGCCGCGATCCGACGGCCGGGCAGATCGCCGCCGCGCCCGCCATCGAACCGCCCAAGGCGACCGAAACGGTTCTGGAATTGCCATACCGGCTTATGATCTCGCCCACAACCGGCGTGGTCTGGAACCACCGACTGCTGCCCTTCACCCATCGCGGCCGCACGGAGCTTTGGCATACGCGCCTTCAGCAGCGCGACGAAGCCGGCAAAGTGAGCGAGCTAACCGACGACAATACTGCGCCGCTGCGAGCTATCTGGTCGCCCGACTTCGACCTGGCCGACCCGCCGGAGCCGGTCAAGACCGATCCCGACCTGGGGCGCACGGCCATGTCGCCTAACGACCGCCACCAAATCGTCATTCTGACCTCCGCCTTCCACGGCTTTCTGGTGGACAAGAAGATCAACTTTATCCTGGGCATGTTCTCGTCGCCGTTAAACGCGGCGAGGGCCGGCGCTCTCGCCGATGTCGTCACCCGGGCGGAAGGCGCTCTGGGGGCGGGTTCTCTCTCCACTTTTCCCAGGGCGCCTTTCACCGTGACCGTGCCCTACGTGCCCGAACCGTTCGAGGCGCGACAGTTAATGCTCTCGCCGCTGGGCGGCTGGCTCAAGTCGCGCGGGGAGTGGACGCCACCCTATCGGTGGCTGCTGGATATTGAGACAGGTCCTCGCGGCCCAATCTTCGACGACATTTTTAGCGATATCATCGTCGCCGAAGACGGGCCGGTTGACCGGCCGGCCATCGTCGACCGGTTCAACGCGGCCGGCATCGCCTCTCTGAACCTGCCACACCAACTTCCCAAGACGAAGGATCAACTTGACCTTTCCGAATGGGTCCACATCGGCACACAGGGGCGCGATCACTACGTGCGCATCGTCTACGAGGGGGAACTTTGGCCGTTTCGCCACCCGGCCGCGCTAGTCAAGATCACTGAGCGCAAGTTCAAGGAGGCTCATGGCATCATCGGCGCTTACATGATCCAGCGCATGTTCATCGTCGTGCGCGATCCGGTGCGCCACTTCGTCGAGCGCGATCTGCCATTCCAAGAGGTGCGCCTGACCACGCTGGTGACGCCCGACATCGCCGAGCCGGATGTTATCTCCCCCACCAAGCGCTCTTTCTGGGTCGAGGTACTGACCACGTCCAACCCACATACCCTCTTTCAGTTCCATGCCGTGGGTACCGACCATGCCGGCGATACAGTGGATTTCACGATTCCGATGATGTTCGTCTCCATCTCTGATCTGCCGCTGGAGGCAAGCATGGACGCCGTCGCCCAGGCCTACAATGCTGAGGACAAATTCGAGGCGCGGCAGGCGCTAGTACCCGGCCAAAAGGTCACCTATGCCGCCCGCAATGAGGTTCCCGGCGCGGCAACCGACAATACCCAACTGGTGACCGAGTCGCTCAACTTCGTGGTCAACGCCGACCTCGCGCCGCCGGCTATGCTCGTGGCGGCGGTCAAGATCCCCCAGGTCAATGAACTGTTGGGCACAGACGCAGCGACCGACATTCGCTATTATCAGAACTACGTCGCGAATGACTTCGACGCGGCGACGGGCGTCTTCGCCGAGATCGCCCGCTATGACTCCGGCTTGTACGATCCGGCCAACCCTTTCGCCGGCATCCTGGCCGACACGTTGGGGGTGGACTTCCAGGCCGCACAGGCCGGTGGCATCGCCACGCCCAACATGGCCGTTTCGACGTTGACACGCGAACTTGGCCCGCTGGCCGGCAAGGCGGCCGACGCCCTGCTGGACTCGTTTGACCCGGCCGAATTCTTCGGCGAGGGGCTGGCCTTCCTTTTCGGCACGTTCGACCTGGCCGAACTCATTCCCGGCGGCTCGCTGGGCCAGAACGCACCGCACATGACTGTCAGGACCGAGGACATCCCCGGCGGCAAGAAGGTGGTCGTCTGCCTCGACTGGAACCCGCCGCTGCAAGAAGAACTGAACCTCATCATTGCCAAATTCATTAGGGATCAGCCAACGGCGTCGGAATTTAACATCAACGGCTGTATTGAGAAGGAGATCAAGCTCGACGGCAGCGCAGCAGCCGAGCCGACCTTCGAGATGCACGGCAAGCTGACCAACTTCCAGGTCAGCATCCTGCAGATCGTTTTTCTCAATTTTAGGGAGTTCGGATTCACCAGCGGCAGCGGCCGGAAGACCGACGTCACCGTCAAGCTCGATCCGGAGACTCCAGTCGCTTTCGGCGGCGACCTGGAGTTTGTGGAGGAGCTGCGCAAGGCCATTCCACCCGACCTCTTTGGCGACGGGCCGAGCCTCGACATCACCGGCGAAGGGATTCGCGTCGGCTTCGCCTTTGCCCTGCCGCCCATCGCCGTCGGCGTCTTCTCGCTGCGCGACGTGACGCTGGGCGCGGCGCTGACTCTGCCCTTTCTGAGCGGCAAGCCGGTCTTCGACTTTAACGTGTCGGAGCGGCAGCAGCCTTTCCTGCTGTCGGTGGGCATCTTTGGCGGCGGCGGATTCTTCCGGCTGCAATTGGACACGGCCGGGATGAAGCTGCTGGAGGCGGCGTTCGAATTCGGCGTGACGGCCGCGCTCGACATTGGCGTCGCCAGCGGCGAAGTGCACATGATGGCCGGCATCTATTTCGCCCTGCAGCGCAAAGAGGAAACCAACCCCGACCTGACGGCGGTATTGTCTGGCTATCTGCGCGTGGGCGGCTCGCTGGAGGTGTTGGGCCTCATCAAGGTCTCGGTCGAGTTCAACTTGAGCTTCACCTATGACAGCGGCACCGGCAAGGCCTTCGGCCGGGCCACACTGACCGTCCACGTCGAGGTCCTGTTCTTCAGCGCTTCGGTTGAGTTGACCGTCGAGCGCGCCTTCGGTGGCGAAAGCGGCGATCCGGTCTTCGGCGAGTTGTACGACACGGCCGATAGGTGGAACCGCTACGCGCTGGCATTTGCCTGATTGCAAACCGGCAAGGAGCACATGACATGAATCCCGATGCGACTGTACTATTCACTATTATCCCTCGCGCGGTGACGCTGGGGAGCGGGCCGTTGCCGGTGTCCGTCACGGTCTCGCCGCGGCTGCGCGGCGCGAATGTGCTGGGGGCTTTCCCCGACTGGCTCAAGTGGACGGCCCTGCTGAAAGACGGTGGGTTGACACTGACCATCGCCTGCGGTGGCGCGAGCCACGAGGCGGCCATCGACACCGAAGTATTACAGCCACAACTTTGGGCGCAGCTTTTCGACGAAGAAACATGGGTCGAGTCTTACGAATATAAGGACTATACCGGCCGTGGCATAATCACTTATCCCGTCCGCGACGCGTTGAGCGCCATCAAGACCGTTTACCAGGAGGCGGCCGTTGAGTTAGCGTTGCCAACGCCGGATCATGGCGAACGGCAGAGCGGCAATCGCGGCCTGCTGACCGAGATGCTCAATGGCCTGGATACCCACTGGAACGGCGCGCAGGCTTCGGAATGGCGATCGGTTGTCCGCCGACTTAACACGCCCGGCCGCAGCGGGTTCCAGCCTAAGAGAACGCGCGTCCTCGACAGCGAAGGGTTGATTGTTGCGCCTCGCGACCCCACCACGTTCCAGAACGTAGCCATCCCTTTCAATGTCTTCCACCATATGCCCACGCCCAAGCCCAAGGAAGTGCCGCTGGAACTGAATACCGACGACGTTATCGATTTTCATCGGGCGCTCAGTGCGCTCAATAGCTATCCGCCGCTGCTGCGCGCTCTGGGGCTGGTGTTCGACCTGGACTTACCGGCCGACTTCGTGGCTGGAACCCCGCCGGGCAGCTACAAGACGCTGGCAGTCAAAAGCGTGTCATTGTCATGGCAGACGCCCACCAAAACGCCCGCGCTGCAGACGGCCTACGTCAACCTGCCGGCCGGCAACAATCACCTCTTTCTGCCTGCGCCCCTGATTCTTCATGATCAGGCGGCGTCCGCCGTTGCCGCCGGCCTCATCGCTCTTGACCCGACGCAGTTTGGGCTGGCGCAGGTGGACGTGGACGGCGCGATGCACAAGGCCATCAACCTGGCCGACGCGCTCAATGACCCGGACTCCGACTTCAACCTCGACAAGGATGCCCTGCCGGAGCCGGCCCCCAACCCGGAGATCTACGATCCCGATGCCACGCTGCCGTCGCTGCGTTCCGGCGGCTACACACTGTTTGCCGACGAGAAAGGGGTGCAGTTCCTGGAGTCGATATTCCAGTCGAAGGCTTTCAATGATGCTGTAGAGAGCGGCGGGGCGCAGTCGCGGCCGTTCTTCGCCGAGGATCTGCTGCGCGGCTATCGCGTCGATATCTGGGATTCTCACACCAACGACTGGCACTCGCTCCACCGGCGCGTCGGCGCTTACCACATCGGCGACGAGCGCTTCAAACCGGGCGAGGAAGAGGGCTTTGTGCAGACGGCGGCCATGCAGCCGGCACCGGGCGCGGCCGAGGGGCCGGACGCCGAAGACCTCTACCTCCACGAGGCCATCGCTCGCTGGGCCGGCTGGAGCCTCAGCGTGCCCACACCGGGCAAGCACCTCAGTCGCTATGGAGACCCCGGCAAGGCCGTGCCGCCCGACAACGACCCGACAGGCGAGTACGCCGAAGATGAGCCGCTGACGCCGTTTGGGATGACGGTGGACTATAACATCGTCAACGGCTCGCTGCCGCGGCTGGTTTTCGGTCGCCGCTATCGGCTGCGCGCCCGGACGGTCGATCTGGCGGGCAACAGCCTGGCCCACGACGCTCCGCTGGCGGCGCTGCTGTCGCTGACGATGGCTCTGCCGCGCAGTCTCGCCGGGCTGCCCTACCTGCGCTTCGAGCCGGTCAATGCGCCGCTGGTGGTCATCCGCGATCCGGCCGCCATCACCGGCCCCGGCTCGTCCGTCAACCGGCTGGTCATCCGCACCTACAACGACAATCCGGCGGCCGATGCGAACCCGGCCGACACGACCGCGGGCGACCGCCATCTCCTGCCGCCGCGCACCAGCGTCGAGATGGGCGAGCGCCTGGGCATGTTCGACGATGCCACCGGCAAGCTGCGAGGTGATGCGGCCACCTGGCAGCTGATCGCCGAGCGCGACGCGGGGCAACTGAATCACCAGGCCATCGAGGTTGCCGGGCAGCCGCCGCAGGACTACCCGGTCGAGCCAGGCGACAGTTTGGCCGCGCTATCCTATCTGCCCGACCTGCTGGCCGCGGGCGCGTCCCTGCGTGATCTGCCCGGCGCGCCCGACGGCGCGCTGGCTCGCGTCGCGCCCGGCGGCGAGCCCGTGGCTGCCGTCAGCTATCAGGTCCTGAACGATCCTAATCCGCGGCCCGGCTCCGCCACGCTGCTGAGTTTTGGCGACGGCGACTGGCGCGACCGCCTCGGCCTGCGGCTGTCTTTGGCCGACCCTGTGCCGGGGCAGACCGACCTGCTTCCGCAATGGGACGCGGCCGCGCGCGTGCTAACCGTCTTTCTGCCCAAAGGACAGACGGCCATCACGCCGCTGAGCACCTACCTGACCGCCAACGCCCTGAAGCTGATGGGGCAATGGGAGTGGCTGCGACAGTACATCGAGCTGATCACCCTGTTTAA
Organism: Promineifilum sp.; assembly: GCA_017983515.1. Taxonomy (GTDB): domain Bacteria; phylum Chloroflexota; class Anaerolineae; order Promineifilales; family Promineifilaceae; genus Promineifilum. The sequence goes on from JAGOBF010000010.1 coordinate 24,689, forward strand.
TCCCCAGCCGCAGTATTTGCAGCCGGGCGCGGCCGTGGACAAGATCAACCATGTCTTGCAACGCGCCGTCGAGGGCGGCCACTGGATGATCAACCCGCCGCTGCTGCTGACGCTCGTCCATGCCGTTCAGCAGCCTATTGGCGCGCCTTATTTTACGGGATTCAACGTCGACCATGACGACGACCTCGGCGTCGCCGATCCGCTCCATACCGCCCGCGTCCGCGAGGATACCGACCCGGCCGGATTGGCGGCCATTACGTCCTGGCGGCGGCTGGGCGGGGTCGATGCTTTTCTGATGGGTGCGCTGCGCCTTCATGGGGCGTCCACGGTTCAGGTAGACTTGCGTGCCGCGTGGCAGGAGCCTCTGGACGACGAGAGCCGGCCCGCCCCGCAGACGGTTGAGCGCACCGCGTCGATCGAAACCATCGCCCTGCCGGACACGAGCGAACGCTACCTTTATGCGGCCGGCGAAAACCGCCTGGCCGGCTTCTACGATCCGGAAAACGATCAGATCGCCTTCGTGCGCTATGGCGACCGTGGTGGGCCGCTAGACAGCGGCTACGGCCACTTTTTTGTCGACGCCGCGCCACGCCACGTCTTCAACGACACCAAACGCCGTCGCATCACCTATACCGCCGTCGCCTCGTCGCGCTATCGTGAGTACTTCCCCAATGACGCCGCGCGCGAGGCCGATGGCCTGCCGCCGCTCGACTTCACCCGCCTCAGCGAGCCGGTGATGGTCGATGTGCCGGCCAGCGCCCGCCCCCTGGCTCCTTCCGTGGCCTACGTCTTGCCGACCTTCGGTTGGCAGCGACAAACGGAAAGCAATATCAAGCGTAGTGTGCGCTTCGGCAACGGGCTGCGCGTGTATCTGGGCCGGCCGTGGTTCTCGTCGGGCGAGGGGGAATTGCTCGGCGTGGCCCTCTGGAGCAATGCCAACGGCTCGCTGACCGCGGCCAACCGGGACAAGTTCAAAGCCTACTTTACCCAGTGGGGCATGGATCCCATCTGGAAGACAGCGAATCTGACCGGCGCGCCGGCGGTCTACCATTTCCCCGACAGCGAGACCGGCGACTACGGCGTTTCGCTGGAGGAGGAGACGGCCCGACTTTCGGCCGGCGAGCCGGGCCGCGTGGACGTGGCCGGCTTCCCGGTCGTCTATGACCCGGAGCGCCGCCTGTGGTTCGCCGACCTGACGCTAAACACCGGCAATACCTATGCGCCGTTCGTGCGGCTGGCCCTGGTGCGCTATCAACCTCATGCGCTGGATGATGCCCGCATTTCCCGCGTGGTGTTGGCCGACTTTGTTCAGTTGACGCCCAATCGCTCCGTGCTGCTTTCTGTGGAGCCGGGCGCGCCGCGACAGTTGCGCGTTGTTGTCTCCGGCGTCGCGCCGCAGGGGCCGCCGGCGGCCTTGCGGAGGGCGGCCCCTCTGCCGTCGCCGGCCGCGCGGCCGACTCATATCCGGGTGAGCGTGCAGCGGCACGACGACACGATCGCCAGTGACCTGGCCTGGCACGATGTGGAGGATTCGACGGCCGTGGTGGTCACGCCGCTGTTCGACAATGTCTACCCCGGGCAGCCCGATCTGGAGATGTGGGCCGGGGTAGTGACCTTCGGGCCAACACCGCCGCCGGGCCGCTACCGGCTGCTCATCGAAGAGTACGAGTACATCTCGGCCGATTATACTATCGCTAACGGCCAAATCGCCGAGCAGGCCGGCCGGCTGATCTTCGCCGAGACGGTCGAACTGGATGAGGTGCTTCTGACCCCGGGATGAGGGGCAGGCGCCTCTACTGGGGGCACAAATGACGCGGATTTCGCACAGGCGCGTTTCGCTTTGTCGCGGGTCGGGCCTGTGCTATCCTTGCGGCCATCTTGACGTCTCTCGATTCATCGCCGCCCCTCTCTCTGCCGTGGATTCTCCTGGCTTTTGTTTGCGGCTCTCTGCCCTTCTCTGTCTGGCTTCCCAAACTGATTCGCCGCGAAGACGTGCGCCGATACGGCGACGGCAACCCCGGAGCTACGAACGCCTTCCGGGTCGGCGGCGCGGGTGTGGGACTGGCGGCGCTCTTGCTCGACGTCAGCAAGGCCGCCGCGCCGGTGGGCTGGGCCTATTTTCAGGCTGGCATCACCGGCTGGCCCATGCTGTTGATCGCTACCGCCCCCGTGTTGGGGCATGCTTTCTCGCCCTTCCTCCGTTTTCGTGGGGGAAAGGCGTTGGCCGTCGCCTTCGGGGTGTGGATCGGGCTGACCCTGTGGAAATTATCTCTGCCGGCGCTGTTGCTGGTGTTATTCTGGAGGAGAGTAATCGACGTCGACGGCTGGGCTGTTATGCTGGCCCTGGCCGTGTTGTTGGGCATCATCCTGTTGTGGATGCCAGCCCCGTTGTTCGTGGGCGTCGTGATTGGCCAATTCATTATTCTCGGCGTGAAGCACCTCAACGACCTGCGGCAGCGTCCTCATCTGCGGCCGTGGTTGACAAGACGCTTTTCCCATTAGGTCAGGGCGATGTTTCGACACGATTTGATCTACGACCTCATCGCCTTTCAGCTGGTGCTGTTGGTAATCACCCTGAGCAATGTCCGGGTCTTGCGTCGCGCCCGCCGCCATTCGCCGCCGCCTCGTTTCCCCAAAGTCTCGGTTCTGATTCCGGCCCGCAACGAAGCGCGCAACATCGAGCGCTGCGTGAACTCGCTGCTGGCCCAGGACTATCCCGATTTGGAGGTGCTGGTGCTGGATGATGAATCTACTGACGGGACGGGCGCTATGGTAGCGGCAATCGCCGCCGGGGAACCGCGCCTGAAGCTGCTGGCCGGGCGGCCGTTGAAGTCGGGCTGGACGGGCAAGAATTGGGCCTGCGCCCAGCTGGCGGCGAAAGCCGGCGGTGACTTGTTGTTCTTCACCGACGCCGACACCTATCACCATCCCCGCACGTTGCGCGAACTGGTGACGGCCCTGGAAGGGGAAAAGGCCGACCTGTTGGGCGGTTTTCCCCGGCAAGAGGTCGGGACGTGGGGCGAGAAGTTCATCGTGCCGTTTTTCTCGTGGGTCATCTACTGCTTCACGCCGCTGACGCTGGGTTATCGACTCAAAACTCCGGCCGTTTCCACCGCCGTCGGGCAGGCACTGCTGTTTCGACGCACCGCCTATGACGCTATCGGCGGGCATCGGGCAGTGCGGGCGGCGATCATCGAAGACCTGGCGCTGGCGCGGCAGGTCAAAGGCCACGGCTACCGCTGGCGCATGGTGGCTATTACGGATCTCATCGCCTGTCGCATGTACCGAAGCGGCGAAGAAGCGGCCGCGGCGTTATCCCGCAACCTGTTCGCGGCCTTCGAATTTCGCGTCGCCCCCTATGTATTGGCCTGGACGTGGCTGCTGGTGCTGTTTCTAAAGCCGTTTCTCGATCTGGCTTTGTATGGGGCGGGCTTACCCATCGATGTGCCCGTGGCGGCCGTGCTCGTTTGCATCGGGTTGTCCCTCCTCGTCTGGCTCGCACCCTATTTCCAGTTAAAGGCGCCCCTGGTGCCGGCGCTGCTTTACCCGATCACGATGCTGGTCATGGGGAGTGTCGCCTGGCGGTCGCTGTGGCTCGGCCTGCGCGGGCGATTGATGTGGAAGGATCGGGCTATCGGGCGGCCGCGTTTGCGTTTGTTTTAGTGCTGGGTGACGCTCGTTCGCTCACCGAGTAGATGTCCCTATCGTAACAAGAAGCCTCCGCTTAGCGGATCCCCCGGATCGATCAACCATTCATTCCGCCCCACGATATAAGCCGTCCCCGTCACTCGCGGCACGACGGCCGCATAAGGCCCAAACGTCGTCGCTTCCACGACTTCGCCGGTGAAGGTCGTCCCCAGGATACTTTCGACGACGAACGGCTCATTCAGTCCAATCTCTCCCTTCGCATAGTGCAATGCCGCCCGGCCGCTAACCCCCGTGCCTGTCGGGCTGCGGTCGACTTCGCCGTCGGCGAAGACGCACACCTCGCGCGACTGGTTGGCCGGATCATGGGCCGGGCCGACGAAGATTACGCCGTAGAGCAGGCTCAGGTCCGGCTCGAACGGATGTTGGGGGATGCCCGCGGCCATAACGGCCTGTTTGATGCGCGTGCCCAGATCGATGAGCTGTCGAAAATCGGCCGCCGTGAGTCCGATGCCGACTTCCGCGGCCGACACGTAGGCGTAGAACGCGCCGCCGAAAGCCACGTCATAGCGCACACGCCCCAAACCGGGCACGTCCACAAGCTGATCGAGAGCGTAGGCAAACGACGGCACGTTGTCGAACGAGACATGGGTCACGCGCCCCGTGGCGTCCAGGTGGGGGTAGGCGGTGACGCGGCCGGCGGGGGTGTCGAGGCGCACTTCGGCGTCGGCCGCCAGCAGCCCTGTCTCGATGCCAACCTTAACCAGACCGATGACGCCGTGGCCGCACATGGTGCTCCAGCCTTCGTTGTGCAGGAAAAGGACGCCGAGTGTGCCGTCGGGCGTCGTCGCTTCCGTGGGGATGCAGCCGTACATGTCGGCGTGGCCTCGCGGCTCCCACATCAGCGCCGTGCGCAGGTGGTCGAGATGTTCGCGGGCGTAGCGCCGCTTGGCGAGGATGGTGTCGCCGGGGATAGGCGGCAGCCCGCCGGTTATGATGCGCAATGGCTCGCCGGCAGTATGGGCGTCGAGGGTCGTAATGCGGATCCAGTTGTCAGACGGCTGCCAGTTTGTGCTCATGTTTATCCCTATAACAACGGTTTCTTAAGCGGTGACTTTTCCGGGCCACCTTGTCGCCGGGTAAGAAACCGGCGTTACATACATAACGCATACATTGTACCAACATAATTCTTACGCCGGTTTTGTATGTTATAGCTAACACGAAAAGACTTTACTGAACACTGAACGGTGTTCACTGATAACGGAGTAAATCAACATGAGTAAAATTCTAGGAATCGACCTGGGCACGACGAACTCAGTCGTAGCGGTGATGGAAGGCGGCGAGCCGACCGTTATCACGACAGCCGAGGGTGGTCGTCTGACGCCGTCGATGGTTGCCTTCACCAAGAACGGCGAGCGTCTCGTCGGCCAGACGGCCAAGCGCCAGGCCACAATCAACCCTGAGAACACTATTTTTTCGGTCAAGCGGTTTATCGGCCGTCATTTTGAGGATGCCGAGACCACGGAAGACCGCAATCGTCTGCCGTATCCCATCGAGAAGGGGCCGGCGGGTGACGTGCGCATTGGTGTTCCTGTCAAAAACCAATCCTACACGCCGCAGGAGATTTCGGCGATGGTTCTGGCCAAGATGAAGAAGGACGCCGAAGATTATCTGGGCCAGCCGGTGACCAAGGCGGTCATCACGGTGCCGGCCTACTTCAACGATAGCCAGCGCCAGGCGACAAAGGACGCCGGCCGCATCGCCGGTCTGGAAGTGTTGCGCATCATCAACGAGCCGACGGCCGCGGCCCTGGCCTACGGGCTGGACAAGGAAAAGGACGAGCGCATTCTGGTCTTTGACCTGGGTGGCGGTACGTTTGACGTGTCCGTGCTGGACGTGAGTGAAGGCCTCATCGAAGTGGTCTCTACCAACGGCGACACCCATTTGGGCGGCGACGACTGGGATTTGGCCGTCGTCGACTGGGTGACCAGCGAATTCCTGCGCGATCAGGGCATCGACCTGAAGCAGGATCGACAGGCGCTGCAGCGCGTGCGCGAGGCGGCGGAGAAGGCCAAGGTCGAGCTGTCGTCCACGATGGAGACGGAGATCAATCTGCCTTTCATCACCGCCGACGCCAACGGGCCGAAGCACTTGCAAATGCGCCTGACGCGGGCCAAGTTCGAGCAACTGACCGAAGGTCTGCTGCAGCGAGTGGTTGAGCCGTTCAACCGCGCATTGCAAGACGCGAACATTAAAGCCGGCGATCTGGACGAGGTTGTCCTGGTCGGTGGCGCGACCCGTATGCCGATGGTCCAGGATTTGGTCCGCAAGCTGACGGGCGAAGAACCGAACAAGAGCGTGAACCCGGATGAGGTCGTCGCTATCGGCGCAGCCTTGCAGGCGGGCGTCATTGGCGGCGACGTGTCCGACGTGCTGCTGCTCGACGTGACGCCGTTGAGCCTGGGCCTGGAAACGCTGGGCGGCGTGATGACCACGTTGATCCCGCGCAATACGACCATTCCGACGCGCAAGAGCGAGACGTTCAGCACGGCCGAGGATAATCAGACGGCGGTCGACATCCACGTCTTGCAGGGCGAGCGGCCGATGGCGCAGGATAACAATGCGCTGGGCGTCTTCCGTCTGGAAGGACTGCCCCCCGCGCCGCGCGGCATCCCGCAGATCGAGGTGACGTTCGACATCGACGCCAACGGTATCCTGAACGTAACTGCCAAGGATCGCGCCACGGGCCGCAGCCAGCAGGTGACCATCACCGCCAGCACGAACCTGAACGAGGGCGAGATTCAGCGGATGGTGAAGGAAGCGGAGTCGCATGCGTCTGATGACCAGCGTCGCCGCGAATTGATTGAAGCTCGTAACGCGGCTGACCAACTGGCTTATCAGACTGAAAAGAGCCTGGATCAAATGACCAATGCGCCCGCAGAGATGCGTGAGAAGCTGACCGGGCAGATCGCCGAGCTGCGCGAAGCGATGCAGGGTGAGGATACCGCCCGCATCCGCCGATTGGCCGAGACGCTCCAGCAAGCGGCCATGTCGCTGGGCGAAAGCATGTACCAGCAGCCGAGCGGGGAGCCGGAAGCGCCGGACGCGAGCGGCCACGATGAGGACGTCGTCGAAGGTGAATTCGAAGCGGCGTAAACAGTTTCGCTTCATATAGAAAGTCTCCTTGAAGAAACAGCGGCCGGTCGGAACTTAATCCGACCGGCCGCTGTCGTTTTGTGGGGTCATTCGACAGGCGAGGCGCACTAAACTACAATCCCGACGTCTTTCCATTCAGGCTGTCACTCGAATACCGTGCAGCCTGTTACCCGCGGGCCAGGAGGAGGTGAATCTCTGCCCGGCCCGCGGATTTACTTCTCCTCGCTTTACTGAGGAGCGAGACACAATGAGCATCAGGGATACTTATCGACCTTGGGTGCGCTACCTGGCGTTGGGCGCAATTGGGCTGGGATTGGTCGGATGCGGGCGGGCGACCGATGCTGCCCCCACCCGGGCCTTGCCACCGCCACAGAGCATTACGCCTACCCTGCGGGCGACAGCGACGGCCACCGCGACCGCGCAACCGACCGAGACGCTGCCCGCCCCGACGGCCACCGCCGTCACCCCCGTCGAGGGTAGTGCCCTCGACCTTATCCAGGCTTTTCTCGACGCGCCCTATCGGGTCGTGGCCGTCGCCCAAAGCCCCCTGGCGCCTTATTCGCTCATCATCGCCACCGAACGCGCGGCGGCTGTCTGCGGCAGCCCCGAAGCGCCGCAACGCTGCACGGCCGATGACACCTGTGGTTCGCTCTACACGTCGCCAACGTGCTACTTCTTCGTCGAACCGTCTTTCGACGCCACGGCCGACCCACAAACGCGCTACGTGGCGCGCTGGCCTGATGAGCCGACGCTGGCCGGGCTGGCGCCGGACTCAGTTCGATTTATCGACGCGCGCACGGTGGAGTTCCAGGCCGCCGGCGGTGACGGAGCCTACTCGGTGCAGGAAGTATGGTGGCTCGATCTGGTCACTGGTGCACTGGCGATGCAGAGTCGAGTGGAGAGTGGGTCGTAGTGGACCGGTCGAGCCGTGATCAGTGGAGCAGTAGGTCAGGATTCAATCTGTACTTTCTCAGTGACCCACTATTCTACTGATTATTGACTTACTGATTCACTGACCTACTAAATACTGGAATGTCCGACACACGAACCAGCTACGACCGCATCGCCGGGGAATACGTCCGGCGTATCTACCACGAGTTGGAGGGCAAGCCGTTCGACCGGGAGATGCTCGACCGCTTCACCGAGCGGCTGCGCGGCCGGGGCGTGGTTTGCGACATGGGCTGCGGGCCGGGCCACGTCGCCCGCTATCTGGCCGATAGAGGGCTGGAGGTGGTCGGCGTCGATCTGTCGCCGGGGATGGTGGCTCAGGCAACGGCGCTAAACCCCGACATTCCGTTCCGTGTGGGTGATATGCTTTCCCTCGACGAGCTCGACGAATCTTGGGCCGGGATCGCCGCTTTCTATTCCATCATCCACATCCCGCCCGAAAAGGTTGTAGCCGCTTTGACTGAGTTGCGGCGCGTTCTGATGCCGCGAGGGTTATTGCTACTGGCGTTCCACATGGGCAATGAAACGGTCCACGTCGAAGAGATGTGGGCGCGGCCGGTGGCGCTGGACTTCACCTTCTATGATCCCGCCGCGATGGCCGGTTATCTGGAGCAGGCCGGTTACGTGGTCGAGGAAGTCCGCGAGCGCGACCCCTACCCGGCCGATGTGGAACACCAGAGCCGCCGGGCCTATCTCCTCGCTCGGAAATCGGAAGAATTGACTACGGATTGACGCATAGAATTGGCTGCGGATCCGTAGCCATTTCATTTCTCCGCCTTTTCCAAATCTTTCACCACATCCCGCTGGAAATCCCATCCGAGATAATACGGCGTCGTCGGCAGGGCCAGTTCGACGGCGTAAATGGGCTGGATACCGACGCGCACCCGCCGCGGCCGGCATTCCAGTAGATGCCCGCCGTGGGCCAGGTCGTCGGATAGGAAGTGCAGGTGCATGCCCGGCACGCTGACGGAGGCCATAAATTCCGGCGTAAAGAAGCCGGCCAATGTGCCGCGGATATTGCTGAACTCGAATACCGGCTGCTCTTTGGCGATCTCCACCAGCGGGATGTAGCACTCCGACTTGGGTACGGAGCGCACCTTCATGTATGCGAACTCCCCTTCCAGACGAAAGGCGTAGAAAATGTTGGGCGAGGGCAGCGCTTCCTGGAGGCGGCGCAACAGGTCGTCGTAGCTCAACGCTTCGTCTAGCTCCAGATGGCGTTCCGGCCGGTAGAAGGTGACGGCCGCGAACGGCGTCAGCGCCTCGTCGCCCACTTCCTGCACGCAGCCATCGGCCGTCATCTGATAGACGCAGCCGTCGAGCATCACCATTTCGCCATCGAGCATGTCGAACGTGCCCAGGCCGAAATCGCCGTGGCGCTTGATCTCGCTAAACGGCACGTGCTCCTCATAGATGCCCTCAACGATGGCGTTGACGGGAGCAGACAGGTAGATGCGGTTTTCGTTTGTCATAGAAGAACGACGCTATCATGCTAATTAGGATCCGTGCTGGCCAGGGCGGCCATGCACGGATCATCGACGCTCGGATTATAGGGTTGATGGGCCACGCCGTCAGGGATATGGCCTGCGCACCCGTGTTGCCGGCGAAAATACCCTTGGCGCACGGGAGACCTTGCTTGCCTTCGTAGGTGCGTCCGGGACGAAAAACGATCCAAGCAGGTCGAGTGATCGTTGCCGGGCCTTCGCGCGTTAGCGGCTGATCGAGCGGGTCATAAGTAGCCTAACCCTCGCAACCTCTCTTCAATTTGCTCGGATTCGGCCGCGTCGAACCCCTTCTCATCCCTGTCATCTGTCTCTTCATCGGCGACAAACCGCACCGGGGCGGGATCGACCAACCCCTCGACCAGCACGCGGCCGTCCATGATCCGCGGCACCGGCTCGCCCAGCAGATGCATGATAGTGGGGGCCAGGTCTACGATGTTGACTTCCGGCAGTTCCAGCCCGCGTTGGATGCCCGCGCCGCTGGCGATGAAGATGCCCTCGCGCCGATGGCAGCCGGAGTCGCCGCGAATCTGGCTGGTCATCACCCGCCCCTCGGTGGCAAAGAGCGGGCAGGCGATCATGGCATAATGATCGAGTTCCAGGTGCAGGTCGGGGCCTCGTTCGGCGTAGGGCCCGCTATAGACGTCATGGCCGCGGACGAGATTAGTCAGGATGGAGTGGCCTTCGTCGTCGCGCATCTCCGCCAGCGCGGCACTGACCTCCGCCAGGCGACGGTCGTATTCGGCATCGGTGACGATGCCGTGCGGCTCGCGGCCGGCGCGATTCAAATAGACCTGCCCGACGTGGCCCATGCTGTAGGCGATGGTCCGGCTCCAGTCCACGCTGTCGAAGCTTAGGAACTTGCCGACGATGTCGTTGCGCGCCTTCTTGCTGACACGGGCGATGCTGTTTTGCAGCCCCAGCCGCGAGAGCCACTGATAAGCTGACGCGGGCGTTATCCCGTGGCGGAAGGCCCACGCCTTGAGTTGAGTCACGGCGTTGGGCTTGAGCTTTAACAGGCCTCGCTGCATGAAGAATACGTTCAGATTGACCATGCTCTTCAGTGGGCCGAAGCCGTGGTCGGACATGACGATGGTCGTCGAGTTGGCGGGCAGTTTATCCATCAGACGACCGATCCAGGCATCGACCCGGGCGTAGCCGTCGCGTATGGCGTGCTCGTAGGGTGAATCTTCGTAACGCTCGTGGGTGTGATCCATGAAGCGCCACAGCGCGTGCTTGGCGATGTCCATGGCGATAAAGTGGACCATCAACATGTCCACCGGCTCGGTCTCGGCCAGCTTGAGCGCCCAACGGCCGTGATGATCGATGAGATCGTAGATGTCGGCGATGAATTCGCGCTCGTTGCCCGGCTTGTACTGGACGTCGGGCGCGACCCGATACGCTCCCATCTCCGCTTCGTAACGATTGATCAAGTCGGCCGGGTGGCTGATGGTGGCGTTGCGCGGGCTCAGGATGTCAGTGACCATGAAGCCATTGACTTCCTGCGGCGGATAGGTCACCGGCACGTTGAGCACGCCGACACGGTAGCCCAACTCGGACAGGCGCTTCCACAGGGTGGGTTGACGAATCTGCGTCGAATTGACCAGGGTAAAGTTTTCGCCGTGGGGCTGGATGAAGTCGAAGACGCCGTGCTTGCCGGGGTTGACGCCCGTCATGAAGGTCGGCCAGGCAGGGCTGGTGACCGGCGGCAGTGTGGAGGCCAGATCGGCGATCACCCCGTCGCGCATGAGGCCGGCCAGATTGGGCAAATAGCCGTCGCGCGCCCACGGTTTGATGAGGTCAAATGTCGCGCCGTCGAAGCCGATAATCAGTAAGGTCATTAGGGGCGAGTATACCGTAAAGTTGATTGGGTGAACGAATGCATGAATAAATGATGACTTGCACCACGGGTTGTTCTATGAGGCTATTGCTCGCTGGCTTAGGAAACAGCGCGGTTCAACCGGCCGACTCTGTCCCAACTGCGGATGATCCCTTCTCGGCCGGCCCCACGATCTCCCGCACGCGATAAACGCTCAGGTCTTGCGTCTCATAATACGTGCGCACAGTCAGTTCGGCGATCAGGCCCATGACGATGAATTGCACGCCGAGGATGACCAGCAGCACGCCGAGCAACAGCAGCGGCCGGTCGCCGATGGTCATGGCGTTGAAGCCCGCCAGCCCGCCGGTGATGCCTGCCCACAGTTTTATCCCGGTCAGATAGCCGCCAACGAGCGCGCCCAGCCCGAAGAGGATAATGCCCCAGCGGCCAAAGAGCTGCATCGGCCGGTCGCCATACTTGCGCAGGAAGTGGATGGTGAACAGATCGAGAATGACCCGAAAGGTGCGCGACAGGCCATACTTCGACGACCCGGCCACGCGGGCGCGATGGTTGACCGGCACCTCCGACATGGTGAACCCGGCGAAATTGACCAGTTCGGGGATGAAGCGGTGCAGCTCACCATAGAGATGGAGATCGCGGACGACCTCGGCGCGGAAGGCGCGCAGCGAGCAGCCGCGATCCTTCAGGTGGACGCCGCTCGTCTCGGCGATCAACCAGTTGGCGACCCGCGACGGCAAGCGCCGCAGGACGTTGTCCTGCCTGTTCTCGCGCCAGCCGTTGACGACGTCATAGCCCTTGTCCAGTTCGGCCAGCAGGGTGGGGATGTCGGCCGGGTCGTTCTGGCGGTCGGCGTCGAGGGTGATGATGACACGGCCGCGGGCGTGGTCGAATCCGGCGGAGAAGGCCGCCGTCTGGCCGTAGTTGCGCCGGAAGCGAATGGCGATGACGCGATTATCACTGGCCGCCAGTTCGCGCAGACAGGCGAAGCTGCCATCCTTGCTGCCGTCGTCGATGAAGATCACTTCGTAGTTGAGGCCGCGGCCGCCCAGCGCGGCGCGAATCTCCGCGGCCAACGGACGCAGGTTTTCTTCCTCGTTGTAGACGGGGATGACCAGGCTAAGATCAATTAGATCCGAATCAGAGAAAGGATTGATCAAACTGCCTCACTCTCCTACTGTAAGGGGCTGCAGTAAACGGGTCGACACGTCAACATACCACCCCCATGATACGATTCAGAATTGGCGACAACGCATGCCGTAACCATGCTGTCGTCAAAAGTGGTAATGACCATCCTCAACCAGCCTCCAGCCGCGCTGGCGCTGACGGATAAGGGCCTATCAGGCCACATACCCCAAATCCCGCAACTTCTGCATGACCATCTCTTCCTCGGCATCGGTATAGATCGAATCGCTGCCTGTGCCCTCGACCGGCTCAACTTGGCTGTAGCTGATCGGGTTGGCGGCGTTGAACGCCTCGGTGAAGGCGTCGGTCAGGACGCGGCCGTCCATGTATTGCGGCACGGGCAGGCCGAGATAGTGGAGCAGCGTCGGCGCGGGGTCGAGCAGGCTGGCCCCTTCCAGCTTCACGCCGGGGCGCACGCCCGGCCCATGCATCCCGACGACGCCTTCCATGTGGTGATGGCCGGTCTGCCCGGTGCTCGGCTCGATGACCCGGTTGGAGCCGAAGTCGGCGTGGCCGAAAGAAACGTACTTGGCGCGGTCCGTATGCAGCACGAGGTCAGGCAGGCGGGCTTCGCTGATGCCGTGGAAGATTTCCTCGCGCCGATAGACGACGGGCACCACCTGGCTGCCGTCTTCCGGGTCGCGCAACGCTTTGGCTTGGGCGATGATCGCGTCACGCACCTTCTCATACGCTACAGGCTCGACCGCACCCTGCGGCCGTTGGCCTTTGACATTCAGGTAGACCTGACCGAAGTTGCCGACCGAGAATGCCTGGGTGCGCGCCCAATCCACGTCGTTGAAGGAGAGGAAGAACCGCCGCAGAGTCTTGCCGCCTCGGCCGCGTTTGACGTTCTTGCGCATATCGCTCAGGCCCAGCCTCGTCAGCCACTTCAGGGCGTTGATCGGTGTGACACCCAATCTGAAGGCTGCCCGCTTCAGCAGACTGACCGGCGTGCGCTTGAATACCAGCCAACCATTGGCCGCCAGCCAGTTGTTGATGTGGAAGAACTTGTGGAATGGGCCGAAGCCGTGGTCGGAGAGGACAATGACCAGCGCTTCTTCCGGCACAAGGGCCGCCATCTCGCCCAGCAGACGATCGACTGTATCATAATAGTCGAGTATATCGGGCAGTACGCGCGCGGCCGTCGCCGGATCGTGCATCGGGTGCGTTTCGTCCACCAGATGCCAAATCTCGTGCTGCAAATTGTCAGTCGTCTCCATGACGTAGACGAACAGATCCCACGGCTTCTCGCGCAGCAGATATTGCACCGAGCGTGCCCGGTCGATTTCCAGCTGCTTGCAGGCCCGAACAAAGACGGTCGGGTCAACGCCACGGCCCTTCTCCGACATCCGCAGCGGGAAGGGGCCACAGGCGTCAGTCAATTCCTGTTTGAGTTCCGGCGGGTACGTGTAATCGCTATCGGGGCTAGGAGTCAGGAAGGAGCAGAGCATAAAGCCGTTCATCGGCCGCGGGGGGTAGGTCATGGGCAGGCTGACGACGCCGACCTGCTTGCCGGCCGCGCCGGCTATCTGCCACACGGCGGGCACGGCGACGGTCAGCCCGTTGGAGACGCGGATTTCGTAGCTGTCCTGCGCCGGGTACGTGAAGTCGATCAGGCTGTGCTGGCCGGGGTTGGTGCCGGTGGCGAAGGACGGCCAGGCCGAGGCGGAGACGGGCGGGATGGTGGAGCGCAGGCGGCCGCTCGCTCCCTCGGCCAGCAGCCGGGCCAGGTTGGGCAGCCGGCCCTCGTCGAGCCAGGGCTGTAACAAATCGAAGGTGATGCCGTCCAGACCGAAGACGGCGACTTTGCGTTGGGTCATAGTGCATTCGTTGGGGGTGGGTTTGAAACCCGCCTTCTTCATGGGGCAGAATCTACACCTCGCGCGCCTCCGGCGGCCGGGCGAAGCTGAGGAGGCTGCGGAAGACATACATCAGGCCGCCCAGTAATCCGGCGCTGAAGCGCAGGAAGTAGAAGGCCAGCGACATGGAGACGGCCGTGGCCGCCGGGAGGCCAACCGGCACGAACAAGAAGGTGTAGATGCCTTCGCGCAACCCCAGGCCGTTGAACGTGATGGGCAGCAGGTTAATGATGGCGATGATGGGCACGAACAGGGCAAAGATGCGAAAGGGCAGATGGACGCCCAGCGCCCAGGCGATGGTCATCTGCACCAGAATCAGGTTGAGCGTGAACGGCAGGCTGATGAGCAGCGACGAGATCAAGGCGCGCAACGGATAGCGGTGGATCGTGTTCACCAGATTCTCCACCTTGCTATAGAGCGGCAAACTGGCGGCCGTCGGGTAGATGCGATTGAGGAGGCGAATGGGATCGGACCAGCGAGCGACGAAAAAAGCCAGGGGAATGCCGACGGCCGTGACACCGATGAGCCCCCACAGGATCCAGGGCAAATCGAGCGTCATGGCATGGACTGTCAAGTTCCACAGGAGGGCGATGAGCGCCACCAGCGACGAACCGACCAGCCCGGTGATGCGCTCCATCAGCACTGAGCTGAGGGCTTCCGCGCCGTGGCCGTGACGCTGGCGCAGACTGACCACCTTGACCAGGTCGCCACCGAAGCCGGAGGGAATAAAGTTGTTGGCGAAGAAGCCAATGTAGTACAGATAAACCAGATAGCCGAAGCTCGGCTTGTCGTTCAACGAGCGCAGCAGGACGAACCAGCGATAGGCGCGAATGACGACGTTGAGCTGGAAGAGCAGAAAGGCCAGGGCATACCAGCCCCAATGGATATTGGCGAGGGTTTCCACGACCTCGGCCAGGCCGACCTGACGCAATAGCCAGACCAGTAAGATGATGCTGAGCAGGACTTGGGAGATGCCGAACAGCTTCTTGCGGTTGGCCCTTAGAAATTTGCCCATAACCCCCGGATTATAGCACAGGGGAGGTGGGGCGTCGCATGGCCAGATCGATGGTTGATGGATGGATGAGCTACTACTTGTCGATGGATTGGCGAATATCGGCGTGAACCGCGCGTGCCCAGGCGCCGACGCTCTCCACATAGGCCTCCGCTCCCGCAGCCACCACGTCGGCCGCCGTCATCGTCCAACGGATCGGCCGGTCGTAAGCGCCCTGATTGCCGGGGCGGGCTGTGATCGTCCAGTCTCGCGCTCCCGAAGCGACCTGCCCGCTGTTCTTCCTTCTGACTTCTTGGGGACTGAGGCCTCGCTCGATGAAGTCGGTCAGCAGTCCCCGCGCGTTAACCAATCCCTCGGCCGAGTACAGGCTGGGGTGCTGCAAGTGATAGCACAACACCATCAGGTGATGGACAGCCCAGCGCGTCCGGTCTTCGCTCTCCCAGAAGAGCATTTGATGGAAGTAGTCGCGGCAGGCTTGTCCGGCCGTCGGGGGCGCGCCACATTCGGGGCATTTATCGATCATAATAAGATCAGGTTTTGTATCCCGCTTTGTACCTGATACTGTATCCTATATCAGCCAATAGCCGGAAGCGAATCAATTAGACTATAAAAGAGGAGCGATAAACCATGAGAGCTATCCGCGTACACGAATATGGCCATCCCGACGTTTTGCAGTTGGACGAAATCGCGACGCCCGAACCAGGCCCAGGCGAAGTTCGGGTGATGCTGAAAGCGATCGGGGTCAATTACATCGACACCTACCATCGCAGCGGACAGTACAAGGTGAATATGCCCTTCATCCTCGGCAGCGAAGGTGGAGGGATGGTCGATGCCGTGGGCCGCGATGTCGAGGCGTGCGCCGTGGGCGACTATGTCGCTTTTGCCATGAACCCCGGTGCATATGCCGACTATGCCGTTGTGCCCGCCTGGAAACTGGTTCCCCTTCCGCCCGGTATCAACGTTATGGAGGCGACGGCCGTTATGTTGCAGGGAATGACGGCCCATTACCTGATCCATGACACCTATCCTGTTGGTCAGGGTGATACCGTGCTCATTCACGCTGCCGCCGGGGGCGTTGGACTGCTGCTGGTGCAGATGGCAAAGTTACAGGGTGCGCGGGTTATCGGCACCGTCTCGACCGAGGAGAAAGAGGCGTTGGCGCGGGAAATGGGCGCAGACGAGATCATCCGCTACACCGAGCAGGATTTTGAGGCCGAAGTCATGCGCCTGACGAATGGGCGTGGCGTTTCTGTCGTTTATGATTCGGTCGGCCGCGATACCTTTCTCAAGAGCCTCGGCTGCCTGCGGCCGCGCGGCTATCTGGTGCTCTTTGGTCAGTCCAGTGGGGCGGTCGAACCATTTGCTCCTCAAGTGCTAAGTCAAAAAGGCTCGTTATTTTTGACGCGGCCGACGCTGGCCCACTACACGCTCAGTCGCGAAGAGATTTTGCGCCGCGCGGGCGATATTTTTGCCTGGATGGCCGACGGCCGCCTGAAAGTGCGCATCGATAAAACCTTCCCGCTGGAAGAAGCGGCCGAGGCCCACCGCTATATAGAAAGCCGCCAGAGCAAGGGCAAGGTGTTGCTGGGTACGCAACAGGGTAGGGCGATGAAGATCGGCCAATTGGAAAGCGCCATCGTCCGCGGGGACGTCATCGACGAAGCAGGATGGGAATCCTTCCCGGCCAGCGATTCGCCGGCTTACTGATGTTCGCCGGCCGGCAGCCGGACGACAAAAGCCGAACCGCGACCCACCTCGCTGGAAACGCGCACCTGCCCCCCGTGGGCCGCGACTAATTCGTTGACTATCGCCAGGCCCAGGCCGGAACCGCGGCCACCCTCGCCACGCGCTCGCGACTTTTCCAGCCGGTAGAAGCGCTCGAAGACGCGCGGCAGTTCCTCCACGGCAATGCCGGGACCGGTATCGGTGACGATGCCCTCCACCCAGCCGTCCGCCGCGCGGGTGCTCAGCCGGACGCCGCCGCCGGAAGACGTATAGGCCAGGGCGTTGTCGGCCAGATTGGTGAATATCTGCGCCAGCCGGTCGGGATCGCCCAGCACCAATGCCCCTTCGGCCGCGTCGAGTTGCAGATCGATTTGCTTGGCCCGCGCGCGCGGCAATTGGCTGCGATGGACGTCGGCCAGCACGGCGTTCAAGTCGACGGGGCGCATGGTCATCTGCAACTGGCCCGATTCCAGGCGCGCCAGATCGAGCAACTCATTGACCAGCCGGGCCATCCGGTCGGCCTCGTCGTGGATCGTTTCGGCCGCCCGTAACCGCTCCTCAGGCCCGTCGGCCGCGCCGTCGATTAGCGCCTGGCTCCAGCCGGTGATGGCCGTCAGCGGGGTTTTCAGGTCGTGGGAGACATTGGCGACGAAATCGCGCTGCGCCTGCTGGGTGGTCTTTACCTGGGCGGCCATGCTGTTGAAGCTGCCCGCCACGCGCTGCACCTCATCCGGCCCTTCCTGCGGCACGCGTTGCTCGTACTCGCCGCGGGCGATGGCTTCGGCGGCGACGGCCATCGTGCCCAGCGGCCGGGTGACGGAACGGGTAATGATCGCCGCCAGAACGACCGCCAGCAGCAGAGCCAACGTTCCGGCATAGATGAGGGGGTTCAGAAAGTACTCATTGAAGAATTCCCCGGCCGTCGGCTCCGGCTGGGCGTAGAAGATGAGCGCGCGGCCGAGTGAAGGTTCCGGTTCGGCGAAGACCAGCCAGCGCGAACCATTGGTGTGGACGAACGTGCCGAAGATGCCGCCCCGGCTGACGTTGGCCAGCACCAGATTTTGCGGCCGCTCGACGTTGGTCAGCTGGTCGCCGACCCAGTCGTCGCCGGTGGCCGTGTCGAATACGATCACCTCGGCGCTCGTGTCCACGACCAGGATGCGCACGTCGGCCTGCTCCGATGTGTTGAACAGCAGGCTTTGCAGTTCGGTGCCCTCTGCTCCGGCTCCCCATAGTTGCAGAAGCTCGCGCTGGTTGGTGCGGCTGATGGCCGACAGGCGTTCCAGAGAAGGCAATAGCCGGGCATTGGAGACGCCGGCAAAGCCGAACAGGGACACGGCGACGATGAGCAAGCCGACGAGGATGACCACGACGAAGGACCCCAACAAGCGGCCGCGCAGGGTAAAGAACATATTATGAAATTAGCGCAAAGATGGATGTGCGTAAAGCGATCATGCTGATCATTAAGACTGTCGGCCGTTGGATGAAAATGAAAAGCCGAGTCTCCGCTGGAAACCCGGCTTTTGTGCCGGCCTAGACCAGGTTTTCGCGCGCCTTGGCGCTCAGGTAGTCCATCGTCCAGACCATGATCACGATGGCCCAGATGGCGGTGCCGGCCGCGCCGTACTGGTTCAGGCTGACCCAGATGCGGAACTGCTGACCAATACCGCCGCCGCCGACGAAGCCGATCACCGTTGACATGCGGATGTTGATATCCCATTGGTAAATGATGAAGGCCAGAAACGGCGGCACCAGTTGGGGGACGACAGCATAGACAAGGGACTGCATCCGTGTCGCCCCGGAGGCCGTGATGGCTTCCACCGGGCCGGGATTGATCTCCTCGATAGATTCCGAGAAGAGCTTGCCCAGGTTGGGGATATTGTTGAGGGCCAGGGCCAGCACGCCGGCGAACGGCCCCGCTCCCACCCAGGTCGCCGCGATGAGCACCAGGATGAGCGGCTCGACCGAGCGGCTCACGTTAAAGATCGTGCGCAGCGCAAAGTAAACGGTTTTACCCAGCGGCGAATCGCCCATGATGTTGCGGGCCGCCAGAAAGCTGAGGGGTATGGCGAACAGCGCGCCCAGTGTGGTGGCGATGAGCGCCATCAGCAGGGTCACGGCCGATAGTCTGACGACCGTCTTGACCGTGTCGCTGAGCTGAATGCGGCCGGCCACGTCCTCATAGGTGATCTCGACCCGTGCCGGGGCGCTGCCGTCCTCGCCCACGGTGACAATGGGGTTGATCGTTGTTTCTACGGTCAGATTGCCGTCGTCGTCGGTATCGCAGCAATTGGAACGGACGCGCAGAAATGCGCCGCCGGGCAGCACCCAGCGAACGGAGACGGTTCGGTTAGGCGGCAGATCAGTCCCGGAAATGACCAGCGGATCGCCGGGTTCGCCACAGGCGACCGAAAGGAGGATGCCCGGATCGGCCGGCGCGGCGGGTTCGGCCGCGCCGCAGGGAACCACAAGCGGTGCGCTGATGGCCGTGGTGGCCGTTGGCCGGGTGAAAAGTTCCGGTGTGGCGAACTCTCTGGCCAGCGCCAGGCCCTGGGGGGCGCCGCGGATCAACTCCGCAGGTTCGATCCTGGCTACACGCCACGACCAGACAAAGGCGGCCGCAAAACCGACGACGAGCAAGCCGCTAATGACTGTGCGCAGAGCCGGACTCTTCGTGCCAATGATGGGCCGGCCCTGGATGATGCGCTCGCGTAGCCAACTGGACGCAAAGTCCAGGACGGCGACGACGATAATGATGGCAATGATGGCCGTAGCCATGGCCGAAAAACGGTTCAGACGCACCCACTGGATGACGAGAAAACCCAGACCGGCGTCGCTGACCAGTCCGATGACCGTCGAGAGCCGCACATTGATGTCGAAGCGGTAGAGCGTGAAGGACGTGAAGGTCGGCAGAATCTGGGGTAAAACGGCGTAGATGACCATCTGTGGCCAACTGGCGCCGGTTGCCCGCACGGCCTCAATGGGGCCGGGATCGATGCTCTCGATGGCTTCCGAATAGAGCTTGGCCAGCGCGGCCACGGTGTGCAGCCAGAGAGCCAGCGTGCCGGCGAATGGCCCCAGCCCCACCCAGACCACAAAGATGATGGCCCACAAAAGCGTCTCGATGGAGCGAATGACATTGAGGATGGCCCGGACGATATTATAGATGGCGATAGTGACGGCATTTGCGCTCATCAGGTTGCGCGCTGCCAGGAAGCTGACCGGCACGGCAAAGACGACGCCCAGCACCGTGGCCAGAAAGGCCAGGGCAATGGTCTCGCCGATCTTTTCGATGACCAGGGCAAGGGTTTGCGTGGGTTGCAGCCCGCCCGAGGGAATGCTCTGCACGGCGCGCACGGCATGGGTCAGTGTTTGGCCGGGGGCGGGCTGGGCGGTCAGGGGCACGGCCTGGGGAACGCGCAAGGTCACTTCGAAGCGGCCGTCAGCGTCGGCCGTGAACGTGACCACTTGGCCTTCGAGCGTGGCCCGCCGCGGCATACCCAGCGGATCGACCCATTGCATCTGGCCCGACTCGTTGGGTTCGAAGCCTTCGCCCGTCACCTGCAGCAGGTCGCCCACCTCCGTGCAGGGTGCGCCCAGGATCAAGACCGGGCGGGTCGTCGCCTCGCGATCCGGCGGCGGCAGAGGCTCTACGCAGGGGACCATGACCGGCGTGACACCGACGAAATCTTCGGTCGGATTTTCGAACAATTCCGGGTGGAGCAGCGAGCGAAGGTAAGGCTGGACGTTGGGCAGCCCTGTCACCAGCCGCGTGGGCCGTACCTCGGTGACGATGATGGCCGCACCATACAAAACGATGCCGATGAGCAGTAAGGACGTTCCCCAACCGGGTTGGCCGCCCTTGGCTAGCCGGTAAGCATCACGGCCCATCCACAACAACAGCAAGGCCAGCGGCACTAGCAAGGCATAGGTCTGAGTCCACAGGACCAGGGCCAGCAATAGAAAGAAAGTCAGAAAGAGGACAACCCCGCGGGATTTATGGTTGAGGATGAATTGGCCGCTCCCCGGAATAATCACAGAGAGAACGGCCGGCAGCCAGGGATTCGTGGTCGGCCGGGTTTCAGGTGGCATTGGACGGCATTACCGAGACCATTTCCGCCTCTTCGCCGTACACCTCTTTAAACTTCTCGGGCGTCAACTCGGACGGCAGACCATCGAAAACAAGCTCGCCGTCTTTCAGCCCCACCACACGCGTGGCATATCGATGAACGAGGTCCAGAAAATGCAGGCTGCACAAGACGGTAATGCTATCCTGTTGGTTGAGGAGTTCCAGGTAGCGCAAGATCGAATGCGACAAGACGGGATCGAGGCTGGCGACAGGTTCGTCGGCCAGCAGTAGTTGTGGTTCTTGCATCAAAGCGCGGGCGATGCCGACGCGCTGTTGCTGGCCGCCGGAGAGCTGGTCGGCGCGATTGTCGGCCTTGTCGGCGATGCCGACGCGCTCCAGCGCGGCAACGGCCCGTTGGCGGTCGGCGGCCGTGAAGCGGCCGAACAAGCTCCACACGGGATGAACGTAGCCCAGTCGCCCGGTCAGGACGTTGGTCGTGACGCTGCTGCGCTTGACCAGATTGAAGTGCTGAAAAATCATGCCGATCTGCCGGCGAATGTGCCGCAGTTCCGCGCCGCCGGCGGAGGTGATGTTCTGATCGTTCCATATAATGACCCCGGACGTGGGATCGATCAGGCGATTGATGCAGCGCAACAGCGTGGACTTGCCGGAACCGGACAGGCCGATAATAGCCAGAAACTCGCCCTCTTCCACCTCAAAGCTGACGTCGTTGAGAGCGACGGTTCCATCAGGAAATACCTTGGTCAGGTTCTTAATTTGCAGCACAGAGGCCCCTTAGCGGACAACTTGTCCAAACGTTACCCGGAAGTGTTCAGCTTCCGGGTAACGTTTGTCACTTGGCGATGGTTATTTCGCCAGGTCTTCGATGTTGATGTTGGCCAGACTCAGGTCGGCCCGGAATTGATCGTAGAAAGCGTCGTTCGACTCCACCAGAGACTCGATGTTATAGAGCGTGTTGAGCGCTTCTTGCCCTTCGGGCGAGCCGGCGATGTCCAACAGGGCGGCGACAATTTTGGTGCGCATTTCTTCGGGCATGTCCTTGACGAAGGAAACGCTGTCGTTGGGGATGTCGCTGGTGGTCGCCAGGACGACTACCTTTTCCAGCACGTCGGGGAACTCTTCTTCGATGCCCGTGCGGGCGTCGGAGAAGGTCGCGCCGGCGTCGCAGTCACCATTATAGACTTGCGTCACGACGTTGTTGTGGGAACCGGCCTCGATGGTCTGGCTGAAGTCGGTGTCGGGGTTGACGCCGTTTGCGGCGAGCAGGATGCGGGGGATGATGTAGCCGGAGGTCGAAGCGGGGTCAACCCAGCACATAACCTTGCCGCGCAGGTCTTCGAGGGTCGTGATGCCGCTGTCGGCGCGCACGATGATCTGGCCGGCGTAGGTGGTCGCCCCGAAGCGCGACGTGGCTAATCCGGCATCGACGCCGCACTGCTCGTTGGCCAACACGTAGTTAAACGTGTTCAGCCAGCCGATCTGCGCCTGACCGGCGCACATGGCCTCGCGCACGGACGAGAAGTCGGTGCCGACGTTGGACGTCACGGTCAATCCGGTGCGTTCGGTCAACAGTTGGGCCAGCGTGTCACCGCTGGCGATAATGTCCTGGGTGTCGCCAGATGGGACAAAGGACATAACGATGGGATTCTCGGCAGTTCCCAGGTCCGGTTCACCAGCGCCGCAAGCGGCCAGGGCGAGCACAAGAACGGCAACGATGCCAAACAGGAAAATCAATCTACGGGCGTTCATTCTTACCTCCTCGGTTGGAAAAAATGGAAAGGAAGTGCCAAAAAGACGTCTTGCTTTCTGGCGTGTCGCGACGAGCGTTAACTCGACGCGACTTATGTGTATGATAATTGCCAACGTCAACTTTGCCAACAATTAAAATGGGCAGCGTTACGCTTCATGCTGCCCGGTTCCCGGAACAGGAGGGGCGTGGTAGCAAAATTCCAATAATTCCCTTTCGCCGGTGTTGGCGAAGGAGAAGGTCGAAATGGAGGCCGGGGCCGGGTAGCCATCGGGCACGCCACAGACGACGAGTTGCTTGCGTTGTTCGGCCGACACGGGCAAGCTGTTGGCCCACATGACAGCAAAGGAGATGGGATCGGCGTGGCTCACGCCGACGACGTGCCGGCCGGGATGTTTTTCACGGACCAGGTCGAAAAAGGCTACGATTCGGGCCAGCACGTCCTCCGGCTGCTCATAGGGCGGGCTAACTTCGAGATAGAAATTCCAGTCCCGTCGCTCCATCTCCGCCACGGACTGACCATCGTAGGCTGAATGGATCTCGTTCAGCAGGTCGCATTCGACCAATGGCGTCGTCGGGCCGCAGCGCGACTGGATGATCTCGGCCGTCTGGAAGGCGCGCAGCATGGGGCTGTGATAGATGACGTCAACCGCGTCTTCACTCAGGTAATCTCCGGCTGCGGCGGCCTGAGCCTGGCCTAGTTGCGCCAAGCCAAAACCGGGAAGCCGGCCGTAATAAACTTCGCCGGGGTTCTCGACCAGTCCGTGGCGAACGAGAGAAATTTTCGTTTTCAAGGGAATCAACTACCCTCCGGTAGGCTCAATTTATAGCCTCGCCCCCACACCGTCTCGATCTCTACGTCGGCGCCGGCCAGCCGGTCGCGCAGTTGGGCGACGTGGACGTCGACCGTGCGCGTCTGCCCGTGGTACTCATAGCCCCAGGCCAGATCGAGCAACTGATCGCGGGAGAGAACATGGTTGGCGTGGTCGGCCAGGGTCAGCAGCAGATCGAACTCTCTGGCCCGCAGGGTGATCGTCTCGTCATCGATCCTGACTTCGCGGCTGGCCGGGTCGATGGTGACGCGGCCGATGCGGCGCGGCTGGTCGGGACCGAGGCGGCCGCCACCGGTGCGCCTCAGAATGGCGCGAACGCGAGCCACCATCTCGCGCGGGTTAAAGGGCTTGGTCAGATAATCATCGGCCCCCATTTCCAGGGCGACGATCTTGTCGATGTCTTGATCGCGGGCGGTGAGCATGAGGATTGGCAGCGTGCTCTCGGCTCGTAGGCGGCGGCAAACTTCCCAGCCGTCCATTTCCGGCATCATGAGATCGAGAATGAGCAGCGCGGGCGGATCGCTCCGCGCCAGCGCCAGCGCTTGCTCGCCGTTCTCGGCAGTGCGCACGCGAAAGCCCTCTTTCTCCAGATAGAGACGGGCCAGATCGCGAATGCTGGGTTCGTCGTCGGCGATGAGGATGGTGTCGGGCATGTCGAGATGCGAGATGCGAGATGCGAGATACGAGATAAGGAGTACCTGTGTCGCGGGATTAGCCGGTGTGAGGTACGAGGGCGATGCACTCTATCTCGACCAGCCCGCCTTTGGGCAGCGCGCCGACTTCAACGGTGGAGCGCGCCGGGAACGGCTCGGGGAAGTGCCGGGCATAGACGGCGTTCATAGCCGCAAAATCGCCCATGCTCTGCAAAAAGACCGTCGTCTTGATCACGTGCTCCAGCGCTGCGCCGGCGGCGGCCAGCACGGCCTGCAGATTCCTCACCACCTGCTCCGTCTGGGTCGCCACATCGTCGCCGACGAGCTCGCCGCTCGCGGGGTCGAGGGCCACCTGTCCGGAGGTGAAGACGTGGTTGCCGACCCGGATCGCCTGCGAATAAGGGCCGACCGCGGCCGGAGCGTCATTGGAATGAATGCGTTTCTTTTCCATCAAATTGTAACCTCGTCAATCATAATTTCTTCAACAGTATCTTCCATTGGTCGTTTTTGCGTTCGGCGGGCAGCAGCCATAGCGCTTCGCTGTCCAGACGCAGGTCAAAATCGAGGCTTTCCATCCAGTCCGAGCGCTTGGCTTCGATAGAGACGATGACCAACTCCAGCAGCTTGCGCGCGTCGGCGGGCGTGACGACGGCCGGCTCAAAGGCGACGCCTTCCGGGGGGATGATCGCCTCCATCGTCGGCTGCTTTTCCAACAGCATTTCCACGATATCGCGCGCCTCGATCAGGTCACAGGCCCAGGCGGGGATATAGACCTGGCGCGGCTGTGCCCAGAAGGCCTGGGCATCCTTTTCGGCCGAGCGGCCGCCTTGGGTTTTGCGTTCCTTGATCGTTACCTTGGCCCGATAGACCCAGAACGGCAACCACAGAGGCGGGTTCTCCACTGTCGGCCGCACGTATTGGGCCGAGAGTACGGCCAGGCCGCCCTCATGGATAGCGACGGCTCCGCGACAGTTCGGGCATTGGACAACCTGGTCGTCCCGGCCGGGCGACAGGGCAAAATTGCATTTGGGGCAGCGCAACAATAACAGCTTCATGGGTTCACTTATTGGCGCGCCCTTGGCGGGACATTTCCTCGAAGTCTTCCAGGAGGGTCATCCCGGTTTTCATCATGCCCGGCAGATCACCAATGCCGGGGATTGCTCCGCCCAATAATCCTTTGCCCGGCCCAGTGGCTGCTTTCTGAAACTCCTTGGGCTTGTCCTCCACCTCTTCGCCATAGCGAAATTGCCGGTAGCCGAAGAGGATGAGGGCGATCCCCACGACAATGGGCAGCAGCAGAAGGCCGAAACTGTCATCATCGCCGGACGCGGCGATACCGGCCAGAATGGTGCCGTTGACCAGGACGAGGTTGCCCACGGCCAGGCCAGTGACCAGGGCGGCCGCGCGATAGAGAATATTGCCCGGCGCCTTGCCGTACATCACCTTGCCGCCGAAGGCATCGATAACCACCTGATAGATCCGGTTTCGATAGGAATAGCGCGCCAACCAGACCGGGAAGTAGACCAGCGAGAACTCCGGCCGCAAGAGCTGGATGTTCTCGTAGTCAGTGCGCGTCTGCCCGGCCGCCTGCCGGCTGCGATAGAGAAAATGGGCGCGCGCCTCTTCCTGTGCGTCGGTGCGGGATTCCGACGGCTCGAAGACCATCGCCTCGGCGTGGATCGCCTGGCTGTCGAAGGGCAACAGATCGTCGCGGGAGACGACAATGCGATGGACGCCAAACTCGGACACGTCCACGGCGGCGTCGTTCCAGTGCATCGATTCGAAGACGTAGTGCTCGTCGGGCTTGGTTTCGTCCTTGTCCTTGCGAACGCGGCCGAACAACCAGCCGGCGACGGTGGCTTCCACGCGCCAGAAGGGCAGATAGACGAGTAACATCTCTTCGATTTTGGCCGTGCGGGTCAGGTCGCGAGCCTTGCGCATGCCGGACAGGAAGCCGCGCACGTGCCCTTCCGCATCGGCGCGTTCGATGCGCCGCGCCACTTGCCAGCGGCGCACTCCGCGCTCGCCCTGGACCAGCGAATACAGGCTGCAATATGGGCACTGGACAATACGGTCGCCCTCAGCGATGGAGACGACGCCGCTGCAATTGGGACAGATCAATCCCTGTGACTGCTCCTTGGCCCGCAGCGCGGGTGCGCCGGCGGCCGGCGCGGCAACGGGATTCGTATCGGGTGGGGTTAGAGAAGCCATAATCAAGCTATGTTTAGTATTTGCGCGACACAGAGGCGGCGGCGATGAAGATGGGGATGGCCAGGGCCACGGCAACGGCGATGTAGATCAGCGTGCCGATGCCGAGGCCGGCGGCGTTGCCGACAACCGTATAGGTGATAATAGGGATGAGCGCCGCCAGAAAATAGGCCAGACAGCCGAACCCGCCGATCGAGACGTAGGGCAACTCGAACTTTTCGGGGAAGATGGCGGCAAATACCTGACCCGTGGCGGCGTCAACAAGGGCCGTATAAGACCCATCCTTGTAGCGGTACTTGAACTGATAGATGGGCACGTGGACGAGCGAGATTTCGCCAATGGCTCCAGCGGCCAGCCCTTCGTTCTCGGCCAACCAGGCGCGCACGGCCGTCACCGGCACGCTCGCCCGAATCGCCGCGCTGTCCATAGCGTCGTCGTAGGGCATCAGATCGGAAGCGGGCACGCGCAGGTTGCCCAGTTCGACGATGGAGAGCGCCGCCGCCGGCTTCAAGTGGACCTCCTCGCGGCCATTTTCCGTGGTGATCGCCAGCCACATCGGGAAATACTGGAATTGTTGTGATTCAATCCGTGCATGGGTGTCCAGACCCTTCACGGTCTGGTTGCCAGCCATCCAGCGGCGCAGCGCCGCCGCGGCCTGGGCATCGTCGATGGTGGGGCGCACAGCATAGTGCAGGACCGCCTGGCTTTTGTCCAGAAAATTGACCGTGCCGCAGAATTCGCAGGTGGCGTACCTGGCCCCCGCTTCCACGACTAGCGCGGCGGCACACTGTTGGCAAAGGAGCTGAGTGGTTGCTTGGGAGTCGGCCATGTCGAAGGTCCTTGGTCAACATTGTAGCATGGCCCGGCGGCAGATGGTAATTGCCAAGCGTATAATAAATATGCTAAACTGTGTCATGTAGACGACATTATGTCTTGTAAAGTAGGAGTAGAATATAACTAATGATCGATGTAAATCAGCTCCGCCGCGGGGTCACATTTCTCCACGACGGCGCTTTACTCAAAGTGAATGAATATTCCCATACCAAACCCGGCCGCGGCAAGGCGACCATCCGCGTTAAGGTTCGCGACTTGCGCACCGGCACCAATAAGGAAGTGACCTTCAGTTCCGGCGACCGTGTGGAAGATGTGCGCATGGACAAGAGCGCGTTTCAGTACCTGTATGACGACGGGACATTCCACGTGTTCATGGACATGAATTCGTATGAACAAAAGCAGGTCGCCCACAGTGTGCTGGAGAGTGACGCCAAATTCCTGCGCGATAATATGGAACTCGAACTCCTTTCCTACGAGGGTGAGGTAATCGACTACGAACTGCCGAAAACGATGGAGTTCGAGGTGGCCCAAGCAGAGAATGCTCTGGCCGGCGATACGGCCACCGGCGCGACGAAGGAGATTCTGACCGACACCGGTTTGCGTGTGAAGACGCCGCTGTTTGTCCAGGCGGGCGATCGTATCCGGGTGAATACCGACACGGGCGAGTACCTCACGCGGGTCTAGATCGAACCCTGATCGGGCGACGACTTCACTGGTTTTTATATCCTAATCAATGCGGTTCATAGTGGAGGGTCACATGAGATGGGTTTTGTCCAGAGAGAAACCAGCCGGCCGTCTGGTTGTGGTGGCGGCCTTGCTGGTGGTCATGTTGTTTATGGTGGCCGCCCGGCCCGCCGAGGCCCAGGGCAACGGCGTTTATCACATCGTGCAGCGCGGGGAGTATCTGTCGCTCATCGCCCAGCGATATGGTACGTCCGTCCAGGCGATCCTGACCGCCAACCCGCAGATCACAAACTGGAATCTGATCTATACCGGGCAGACGATTTTCGTACCGTTTGGGACGCAACCCCCGCCGGTTCCGCCCGCCCCCACGCCGGTTCCGCCACCGCCGCTGCCGCCGCCAATGCCGGCTTGCCGCTGGTCGCACTATGTGACGCCGGGGCAGACGATGTTGATGATCGGCCGCTGGTACGGCGTGGATCCGTTTTCCATCGCCCGCGCCAATAATATCTTTAACCTGAACCTGATCTTCGCCGGCTCGACGCTCTGCATTCCCTAATCACTGGTGGGGGCGGGTTCAAACCCGCCCCCACTAATCCCTAGCTGGTTACGACGTTCACCAGCCGCCCGGGCACGACGATCACGTCGCGAATCGGCCGCTCGCCGACGGCCGATGTGGCCTTCTCATTTCCCAGGGCCATCTCACGCAGTGTGTCGGCGTCGGCATCGGCCGCCATTTGCACCCGGTCACGCAGCTTGCCGTTGACCTGAATGATGATGGTCACTTCCTCATCGGCGGCCAGGGCTTCGTCATAGGCCGGCCATTCAGCCTGATGAACAGAGCCTTTCTGCCGCAGCACCTCTCGCCACACCTCCTCGGTCACGAACGGCGCAATGGGCGCCAGCAGCAGCGTCAGCGAGCGGACGGCCTCGCGCCATTGCCGCCCGCCGACGGATCGCGTGCGCGCTGCATACAGGTCGTTGACGTACTCCATTAGCGCCGCTACGGCGGTGTTGAAGCGAAAGCGGCTCATGTCGCGGGTCAGGCGGCGAATGATCTGGTGGCGAGCGCGTTCGAACGCCTCGTCGAACGGATGGCCGTTGTCCGGCAATGAGGCCACGTCGTGGGCCAATGCCCAGTAGCGCTCGATGAAACGCTGCGCCCCGATGATGCCCCGGTCGTCCCACATTGCGTTGGCGTCGAACGGCCCCAGGAACAGGATGTAGGTTCGCAGCACGTCCGTCCCGTACACGGCGATCACCTCATCCGGTGTAGTGACGTTGCCCTTCGATTTCGACATCTTCTGGCCGTCTATCGGCGACAGCAACATACCCTGATTGCGCAGTTGGGCGAACGGCTCCGTGAAGTCGATCAGTCCGGCGTCGTGGATGACTTTCGTCCAGAAGCGGGCGTACAACAGGTGCATGACGGCGTGTTCGGCCCCGCCGACGTAGATATCGACCGGCAGCCAGGCGCGGACGGCATCGGCGTCAAACGGCCGCTCGTCGTTGTGCGGGTCGGCGAAGCGCAGGAAGTACCACGATGAGCAGGCAAAGCCGTCCATCGTGTCCGTCTCGCGCCGGGCGGGTTGGCCGCATTGCGGGCAGGGAACGTTGACCCACCCTTCGGCCCGCGCCAGCGGCGAGCGGCCGTCTCCCGGCGGGCTAAAGTCGTCGATGTTGGGCAGCACCACCGGCAGTTCAGCTTCCGGCACCGGCACCGCGCCGCAGGTGGGGCAGTGGATGATGGGGATGGGCGCGCCCCAGTAGCGTTGGCGACTGATCAGCCAGTCGCGCAGGCGGTAGGTCACCTGTGAGCCGCCTTGGCCACGCGCGGCCAGCTCGGCGGCGATGGCGGCTCCGGCCTCGGCCGACGGCTGGCCGTCGAACGGCCCGGAGTTGATCAGGGTCCCTTCGCCCGTGAAAATGGACGGCTCGCCGCCGCTTGCGGGACGTTGCTCCGGGGCCACCACTTCTGCCACGGGCAGATCATGACGCCGCGCGAATTCGAAATCGCGCGCGTCGTGGCCGGGCACGCCCATAATCGCCCCCGTGCCATAGCCGGCCAGCACGTAATCGGCGACCCAGATGGGCACCGCCGCGCCGCTCAGCGGGTGGGTGGCGTAGGCTCCGGTGAAAACGCCGGTCTTCTCCTTGTCGGTCGCCAGCCGGTCGATCTCGCTCAGGCGGCCGGCGGCATCGACGTAGGCGGCGACTTCCGCAGCGTGGTCGGCAGTGACGACGTGGGCGACCAGCGGATGCTCCGGGGCCAGCGCCAGAAAGGTGACCCCGTACAGAGTGTCCGGCCGCGTCGTGAAAACCGGGATCTTCTCGTCGGTCGTAACGACTTCAGCCGTTTTTGGTTCCTGCGCTGTGACGCCACCGAACTGGCTAACGACGGACGGCGGAACGTTACCAGGGCGAACGGTGAACATGACCTCTGCGCCCTCGGAGCGGCCGATCCAGTTACGTTGCATCTCCACGATGCGCTGCGGCCAATCGATGGTGTCCAGGTCGCTCAGCAGCCGCTCGGCATAGTCGGTGATTCGGAAATACCATTGCTCCAGTTCCTTGCGCGTGACGATGGAGTCGCAGCGCCAGCAACGGCCGTCTTCGACCTGTTCATTAGCCAGGATCGTGCGGCATTGAGGGCACCACCACTGGCTGCCTGGCGCGCGATAGGCCAAACCGCGCCGGAACAGCAGCAGAAAGAACCACTGCGTCCAGCGATAGTAGGTCGGGTCGGCGGAGTTGATCTCACGCGACCAGTCGTAGGAGCACTCGACCAGCTCCATCTGGCGGCGGTAGTTGGCCGCGAAGCGTTCGGTCGTCAGGCGAGGATGAATGCCGTGGGTGACGGCGTAGTTTTCGGCCGGCAGGCCGAAGGCATCCCAGCCCATCGGGTGCAGCACGTTGTAGCCGCGCATGCGATGGAAGCGAGCACTGACGCAGGTGGGAACGTAATTGCGACAGTGGCCGACCGACAGACCGTCGCCCGACGGGTAGGGGAAGTAGTCCAGGATGTAGATATTGGGCTTGGCCGGGTCATCACCGGTACGATATAGATCGGCCGTCTGCCAGCGCGGCCGCCACTTCTCCTCCAGCGCGCGAAAGTCGTAACGTCTGTCGCCTTTCTTGTCGGGGCTTTTCGGTTTAGCCATCATTTCATCACTCCTCATCAGTTCAGCCAAAGTTTTATCGCATCAGTTTGTGATTGGTTTGCCGGGGAGATGCACCTTCTGCGGCCGTCTACAGATGAAGGCAGGAGAAACGAAAAAGCCGCAGGGAGCGCCTGCGGCCGATGCGTGTCTGGATGTATGGAATCACTGTCTACGCAAATCGAGCGGGCCCGGCATGACCGGCGAGTAATGCGCCAAGTAATAAGCCATGCAGTCGCCCGAAGTGCGCAACGGTGTTCATGGGGCACAGAATAGCATAAGCGATGAGTCGTTGTCAATGGCTTTCAGCGGTGCTGGCGCGATCCCCTGCGCTTTGATGCTTGTGCGGCCGGAGAATCGTCACATCGTTATGTCGGCGATGGGCTTGCGTCGCTTTCGCGTCCATTTCACTGTGGTATACTAGCGCCTCAGATTAACAGCTCACAGGCGCGTTGCTCCATCCGATCACAGCCGGCTGCCATTCGATTTCCCCGGTTAGCCTTCTTAAGGTGGTCTGGTGGACGCCGTACGCTGAAGCATGGTTGGCCGGGAACATTTGGATATTTTCGACTCAGTACTGGAACGATTCGCGCTCATCAGCATCGTCGATTTATTCGACATTTTGCTCGTCACCTTCATTATTTTCGGCGTGCTGATGCTGATCCGCGGTACGAGGGCCGTGCAGTTGTTGCGCGGTCTGTTCGTGCTGGCGGCCATTGTCTTCTTTTTCGCCCAAATCTTTGATCTGCGGGCCTTCAAGTGGCTGGTCGATAACATGTTGCCGGTGCTGCTTTTTGCCATCCCGGTCATCTTCCAGCCTGAATTGCGGCGCGCGCTGGAGCAACTGGGCCTGGCAGGGCGCTATCTTCGAATTTTTCGACGCGACGAAACCAGCCCGGTCGTCGCCACCTTCAAGGAAGCGGCGCTGCGCCTGTCACAGCGACGGCATGGGGCGTTGGTCGTCTTCGAGCAGGATACCGGCTTGCAGGAGTACATCGACACCGGCGTCATTCTCGACGCGGAACCTTCGGCGGAACTGTTTCTGACCATTTTCAACAAGCATACCGAACTGCATGATGGGGCGATCATCGTGCGCGAGAACAAGTTAGCGGCCGCGGCCTGCGTCCTGCCGCTCTCCACCAGCAGCCTGTCGGACAGGCAGATGGGTTTGCGCCATCGCGCCGCGCTGGGCATCAGTGAAGTGAGCGATGCGGTGGCCGTCGTTGTATCGGAAGAGACGGGACAGGTGTCTATCGCCCATAACGGCCGGATTTTGCGCCGCCAGGACATCGCCCGCCTCGACTCGATCCTCAATGCGTTCCTGGCCGGCCCGCGCCAGCCGGAAATCCTGCGGAGGGAAAATCGTGAATCGGGCGGGTGAGTCTCTGACCAATGTGGCGACGTTCCTTCTGTCGCTGGTGCTGGCTATCTTCATCTGGATGTCGGCATCCCAGACCGAGGATCCCGTCCGGACGCGCTTCCTGGACGTTCCTCTGCAATATGTGGGCCTTCCGGCAGAGGCTAGCCTCGTCAAGGTCGATCCGCGCCAGACGGTCCAGATTCGGCTGGAAGGCCCGGATTCGACGCTGCAAGAGTATACTCCCAACGACTTCATTGCCACCATCGATCTGAGCCAGGTGCCGTTTGGTGAACAGGTATCGGTCGATATCAATGTGACCATGTCCAGAGTAGGGGCAACCATTTCGTTCATCACGCCGGAGCAGGTCGAAGTCATGCTCGAACAGCAGGTGACGCGCGATATACCCATCGAGCTTGACATTCGCGGCTCGGTGGCGCGCGGCCATACGCAGGGTGAATCTCTCGTAGAGCCGGCGAGCATTCGCGTCACCGGGCCGGCCAGCCAGGTCAACCAACTCGATTTTGCGCTGGTGACGATCTTTCTCAACAGCGCGGTGGAAACACTAATCGAGACCCCCTCGCCCATCTTCTACGATCAGGCCGGGCGCGTGGCCAGCGTTGGCGCGATGGATTTAAGCCAGGATGCGGTGACGGTCACGATTCCGGTGGAGGAGTCGGCCGGATTTGCCGATAAGCTCGTGACGGTCGTATGGACAGGCGAGCCGGCACCCGGCTACCGTCTGCTCAGCGTGACAGCCGATCCGCCCAGCGTCCTCGTCGAGGGGCGTCCGGCCCAGGTCAACCTGCTCGCCAGCGTGAGCACCGAGCCTATCGACATTGACGGCCTGACGGAAACCTTTCAGCAGGCGGTCGTGCTCGATCTGCCGGTCGGCATCACGGTCGATCCGGAGCAGACGGTCACAGTCAATATCGAGATCGAGCCGATATTGACCACCAGCTCCTACAACCGGGTGCCGGAGCCGCGCGGCTTGCGCGCCGGCTACGAAGCCGCAGTCGAGCCGCAACAGGTGCGCGTGGTCCTCTTCGGGCCGCTGCCGATGCTCGATGCCCTGTCCGAAAATGACGTTCGGGTGATCCTCGATCTGTTCAGTCTGACAGAGGGAACGTACTCGATTGTGCCCGACGTCGATATACCGGATCGCGGGATCGAGATCAGATCGGTGCAGCCGGCGGCGGTGACGGTGACGATTAGCCCGAAGGCGCCGAGCACGGCGTCGACGATTGAGACGCCGGTCGTCTCGGGCGGTGAAGCGCTGACAGCCATAGTCCCAACGCCGAATACTCGCGTGCCGGCGTTTTGCTACCTGGCCTCTGCGGGTGGGGTCTCGGCCGCTGTGCAGGAAATTTGTGTCGGGAGACGGAAGGTAGAATGAGTCAAAAAGCACTGGTGGCCTTCGTTGGCCGGCCGAACGTTGGCAAATCGACGCTGTTTAATCGCATCATCGGCCGCCGGCTGGCGGTGGTATCCGAAGTGGCGGGCACCACCCGTGACCGGTTGTATGCCGATGCCGAATGGGGCGGCGTCGCTTTCACGGTCGTTGACACGGGCGGCATTGAGGTGACGGAAGGGCGCAATACGGCTCCCTTGTCCGAGGATTCAGAGCAATTTTTGCCGCTCATCAGGCAACAGGCGGCTATCGCCATGCAGGACGCCGACGTGATCGTGCAGGTGGTGGACGGCCAGAGCGGCATCACGGCCGCCGACCGCGAGGTGGCTGCCATCCTACGGCAAGCCCAGAAGCCGGTCATCGTCGCCGCCAACAAGCTGGAGTCGGCGAAACTGTGGGATACGGCCTACGAATTTTATGAGTTAGGGCTGGGCGAAGTGTTTGCGGTCTCTGCCTTGCACGGCGCGGGGACGGGCGATTTGCTCGATGCCATTGTCGATGCTGTTCCTCCTTTTTCGCCGGAGGATGACGTCGAGGACACGTCGATCAAGATCGCCATCCTGGGCCGCCCCAACGTCGGCAAGTCGACCCTGCTCAACAAGATGATCGGCGAAGAGCGCGTCATCGTCAGTCCCATTGCCGGCACCACGCGCGACGCCATCGACGAGAAGCTGCGCTGGCACGGCCAGGACTTCACGATCATCGACACGGCCGGCATCCGCCGGCGCGGCAAGATCGATCCGGGGATCGAAAAGTACAGCGTGCTGCGGGCGATCAGGACCCTGCGCCGGGCGGACGTAGCCTTGTTGCTCATCGATGGTGACGAGGGCGTGACGGCTCAGGATGCCCACATCGGCGGCATGTTGACCGAAGAGAACGTCGGGGTCATCCTGCTGGTCAACAAGTGGGACATCGTCGAGAAGGATACCCACACCATGCCCGCCTACGAGACGAAAGTGCGGCAGGAGCTGACCTTTCTCTCGTTCGCGCCGCTGCTGTTTATCTCGGCCGAGACGGGCCAGCGCGTCAACAAAATCCTCGAAACGGTGATGGCCGTCCAGGAAGCGCGGCAGCACCGGCTATCCACCGCCGAACTCAACGATCTGTTGCGCGACATCCTGGCCCATCACCCCCCGCCGACCAAGGCCGGCACACAACTCAAGTTTTACTACGCCACACAGGTGGCCGTCGCTCCGCCGACGTTCGTGTTCTTCGTCAACCGGCCGGAGATGGTCCACTTCGGTTACCAGCGCTACATGGAGAATCGGCTGCGCGAACGCTACCCGTTCACCGGCACACCCATTCGCCTGCTCTTCCGGGGCCGCACCGACGAGCGCAAATAGCCACAGCCTCGCCGTGACCGGTGGGCCACGAGAGCGTCCTAAGCTTCGACGAGCGTCAGCAACGCCTCTTTCATCTGCCGGCCGATAGCCGGGATGCTGTTGCCCGCCAGGTAGCGCAGGTGGCCGGCGGTGGCGATGCGCTCGCGCCACGCCGGATCATCACGCAGCGCACCCAGGGCTGCCGCCAGTGCGGCCGGATCGTCGCGCGCGATCAGATAGACCTCCTGCCGGTCGGCCAACGCCGCGCGAATGGTCGGCGAATCGCCGGAGACGACCGGCCGGCCCATCGCCAGCCCTTCCCACACCTTGTTCTGGACGGTGAACTGAGCCTGCCGTGTCGTGCCGAAGACGCCGAGGCAGACGTGGGCCTGGGCCAGGCTGTCGAGTAATTCATCCTGACTGACAAAGCCGTGGAACGTGACGTTGGGCAGCTCCCATTCGCCGGCCAGCCGGACGATCCGCTCTTTTTCCGGCCCACTGCCGTAGAAATGAAAGCGCACGTTCTTATCGTCGCGCAGCAGGGCGGCTGCCCCGAGGATGGCGTCCATGCCATGCGACGGCAGATAGCCACCATGATAGGTGACGCGGAAGTGGTCGTCCGGCGGACGCAGCGGGCGGGGGTGGAACACCGTCTCGTCCGCACCGTGGGGTACGTAGCGGAACCGCTCGGCCGGCAAGTTATATTTCGCGGCGATATACCCGCCATATTCGGGGTTTTCGGCGATCAGCAGATCCGGCCGGCGCAGTCCGCTCTGTTCCAGCCGGAAAATCAGACGGCCGGTCACTGGATGAGCGGCGATCAGGCCGCGTTCCTCGGCCACCAGGTGCAGCGACATCAGGATATCGAGGGCCACGGGCCGGCCGCGCGCGTGGGCCAGGCGGCGGCCGAGAAAGGCGTCGAACTGGCCGGGATAGCCGATAAGCATGACGTCATAGTCGGGAGCGGCCCGATGGCGGCGAATGAGTTGCTGGTAGGCCCCGGCCACGCGCCGCCAGAATGCGGGCCGGCGCCATCCGCCGCTGGCCTGGGCCACCCGATCTTCAATGCCTTGCCACAACGCAGCGTGGCAAACGGTGACTGCCACGTCCGGCTGCGCCTGTAGGCCCTTCAGGATGATTTGATTGCGCGTGTAGGAGGCGCGATAGGTGCCGAAGTAGCACACGCGCAGAGGATTATCGGGCGAAAAACGGCTCATGGCGGTGGATTATAGCAGTGGGGCGTGGTCGCAGTACAATTGGCCCAATGATCCTCATTACCGGCTCCACCGGTTTCATCGGCCGCGTTCTCGGCCGCGCACTCGACCACGCCGGCTATGCATGGCGACCCTATAGCGGCCGGCTAAACGAGGCGGAGACACTGCGCGCCGAACTGGAGGGGGTGGAAACCGTCATCCATCTGGCCGGGGCGGAAGCGCGCGGCAGCAACCGCCTGTTGCGCCATGTCGACGTCGAGGGCACGCAGAATCTTGTGGATATTGCCGGGGAAGTGGGGGTGACGCGCATCCTGCTGCCCAGCCGGTTGAACGCCAATCTGCACTCATTTCACCCCCTCTTGCGGGCCAAGGGCGAGGCGGAGCGGATCGTGCAACAGAGTGGTATTCCCTACACCATCCTGCGCACGTCCACATTGTTCGGCCGCGACGACAGATTTAGCGAGATCATCTACAGCCTGCTGTTATGGTCCTGGCCTCTGGCCTGGCTTCCCGGCGGCGGCAAGATGCTGGTGCAACCGCTGTGGGTCGAAGATTACGTCCACTGCCTGATCGCCATCCTCGATCGTCCTGCCTTGCTCAACCGGACGTTGGAAATCGCCGGCAATGAGCTAATTAGCTACCGCCAACTGGTGGGCACGATCCTCAATGTGACCAGCAAGCAACGATTGATGCTGCCGCTGCCCATGTCGCTGATGAAGTTATTGAGTCGCATCTTTTTGATGTGGTGGTATTGGCCGGCCGTCGGCCGCTATTTCGTTGACCGATTTTTCGTGCCCGAAGTCATCGCATTGGACATGGTTCAGCGGCACTTCGGCTTTCAACCGGCCCGCTTCCGCGAGACGATCACCTATCTGAACCGGTCGGGTTTGCGGTGGCGTCTGTTCCGGCACTGAGCGTCCCCCGTAATGCGTCGATGATCTTTCTGTCCGTGACAGCGAAGGCGTAGCGGTCCAGGTCGTCGAGCGTCACCCAGGCATGGTCGGCCACGCCCAGGTGCTCGACGTCCCCGGCCAGAAAGGCGGCGTGGAACGCGCGCAGGGTGATGCGGAAATGGGTGTAGGCGTGGGCGACCTCGATCACGAATGCGCCTGGCCTCACCTCCAGGGCTAACTCCTCGCGTATCTCCCGCCGCAGCGCGTCGGCCGACGTTTCGCCCGGCTCCACCTTGCCGCCGGGGAACTCCCAGAGTCCGCCGAGCAGGCCTTCGAGCGGCCGCTGAGCGATCAGAAAGTTGCCCTGGCGTGCCGGCACGCCGTCACGCCAGATGATGGCGGCCACTACGTCAAAGTGGGGCGTCGCCCGGCGTGGGGGGCGCACTGGGCGCTCCAGTTGCGTCCCCCGCTGCCGCGCCAGGCAGGGCGCGCGCAGCGGGCAGATTAGACAGCGCGGGTTCTGCGGCACACAAATCTGCTGCCCCAATTCCATCAAGGCCTGATTGAAATCGCCTGGGCGCGTGGGTGGCAGCATCTCTTCGGCCAGTTTCCAGAGCCGCCGGCGCGTCGCCGGTTGGGTCACGTCCTCGGCCACGTCATACAGGCGGCTGAGCACACGGACAACGTTGCCGTCCAGGATCGGCGCGGGAACGTCATAGGCGATGGAGGCGATGGCGCCGGCGGTGTAGCGGCCGATGCCGGGTAGCTTCATCAACCCGGCGACCGTCTCCGGCAAGCGTCCCGCGTGATCGCGCAGGACGATCGCCGCCGCGGCGTGGAGGTTGCGGGCGCGGCTGTAATAGCCCAGCCCTTCCCAAAACTTGAGCACATCACCCAGGGGCGCGGCGGCCAGCGCCTCGACCGTTGGGAATCGCGCCATCCAGCGTTCGTAGTAGGGAATGACCGTGGCGATCTGGGTTTGCTGGAGCATGATCTCGGCCACCCAGACGGCATAGGCATCTTTGCTCTGCCGCCAGGGCAGGTCGGCATGGCCCTCGTCCCACCAGTCGAGCAGCGCAGGGGAAACGTTCAACGTAGACATGGGGCGTAGAGGCGCGGGAAAGAGGGGCGGCCGGTCGGCATACCCGGCTCAGGCGCGCCGATAGCGCACGACGGGATGGCTGGTGCGCTCGATCTCCTCCAGGTTGGCGGCTACCAGCTCGCCGCGCTGATGGAGGTATTCGACGTGGGCGCCGGTTTCCTCCAGCGCCAGCAGCACATGATAGCTGTCGACGCGGCCGAAGAGATCGCGGCTAATCTCGGCGATGGACTTCGGTTCACGGCTGATCGCCATAACCTTGTTCAGCCGATCGTCGTGGGCCTGACGGATCGCCTCAATTCGCGCCGGTATGTCGTCCATCGGCTCCTCGTGCCCACCCAATCCGAGCCGGCAGTCGGGAAGGGCGGCGATCTTGTCCAGAGAGTCCAGGTAGTGGCTCAGCCCCATGTGATGGGTGATGCTCTCCGGGGCCTGGTGGGGGGTAATGCGCGACAGGACTTGATCGGCCGTCAACAAGATGTCGTCTACCTGTAGACAGACCTGGCCGGGGCAGTGGCCGGGCACGTGGTGGACACCCAGGCCGGCCACGGTCGGCCGGCCTTCTTCGAGCAGAAATTGCACGGGGGTCGATTGGTAGTACGTCTTGCCGAAAAGGTAGATGCTCATCAGCGACTCTCGCTGTTCGGCGGCGACGCCGGCGCTCTCCAGGAAGTCCCCTAGTCGCCGGTAGGAGAACACGATGCGCTCCTCGTGATTGGACAGGACGCGCCGGTCGAGGATGTGGACGCCGATGGGTGCGCCGGTGAATCGGCGCACGAAGTTCAGACCGCCGAAGTGGTCTATGTGGCCGTGGGTGATGAGGATGGTGGTGACGTCGGCCAAGGACATGGCCCGGCCGAACGCTTCGCCGACGCCCACAAAACCGGCCTCCAGATCGGCGTTGGCCTGCGGCATCCCCGACCCGCAGTCGACCAGAATCAGTTCCTGGCCGTCGTCGATCACGTGGATGTTATTGATCAGCGTCGGGAAGGAGCGCACCGAAAACGAATAGATGACCCGTTTGGCCGAGGTTAAGTAGCGTTGTGGTGGTTTCATCATAATCATTCGGCGGGCGCGACGCTGCGGTGTCAGGTCACTTTGGCTGTGGCCCCGTCGTGGCGCTCGTAATGGCGGCCGGCGACCACCTCGCCCATTCGTTCCACGGCCTGGTGCAGATCGCTGAAGGTGTTATAGAGCGGCGCGATGCCCAAGCGAATGTTATCCGGGCGGCGAAAGTCGGGCAAGACCTTCATGTCGTGGATGAGCGCCAGATTGATTCGCCAGGCGTCATCGTGGCCGAGCGAGACGTGGCTGCCGCGCCGCGCCGGATCGCGAGGCGATTGAAGCCGAAAACCCAACGGGGCCAACCGGGCCTCCCACAGGTCAATGAAGTATTCCGACAGGCGGACCGATCGTTACCGCAGTCGCTCCATGCCCGCTTCCAGCAGCAAGTCCACCCCCGGCTCGACGGCCGCCAGCGACAGGAGGGGCGGCGTGCCGCTGAGGAAGTGTTGAATGCCCTCTGCCGGCGTGTAGTCCAGTGCAAAGTCAAACGGATCCCGTTGGCCGATCCAGCCGCTGATGGGGTTGGGGAGCGCGGCCTGCAAATCGCGGCGCACGTAGAGGAACGCGGGCGCGCCGGGGCCGCCGTTCAGATACTTGTAGGTGCAGCCGACTGCCAGATCGGCCGCCGCGTCGTTTAGCTCTACCGCGACGGAGCCGGCCGAGTGGCTGAGATCCCACAGGGCCAACGCGCCGGCCCGGTGGGCGGCCTCGGTGACGGCGGCCATGTCGTAGGTATAGCCGCTCTTAAAGACCGTGTGGGAGAGCGTGACCAGCGCAGTGTCTTCGTCGAGCGCGGCCATGAGGACGTCGACCGGGCCATCGATACCGTCGGATGAGGGCACAACGCGAACGTGGTAGGCGGCCCCGGCGCGCCGGGCGATGCCTTGCAGGACGTAAAGGTCTGACGGAAAGTTGAGATCGTCGGTCAGAATGGTGTGGCGGCCGGGCCGGGCGACCAGCGCCGCCGAGACCAGCTTGAATAGATTGACCGAAGTTGAATCGGCCAGGATGATCTCGCCATCGGCCGCCCCCAGCAGCCGGGCGATCTTGCCCCCGATGCGGTTGGCGGCTTCGAACCAGCCCTCGCCCCAACTGCGCACGAGGCGCTCGCCCCATTGATGCCCGATGACGCCGGTCAACACCTCCAGGGTGGCGCGTGGCAGCCGGCCCAGCGAGTTACCGTCCAGATAGATGAGATCGGGATCGGTAATGACGAAGCGCTCCCGGAAAGCCGTCAGCGGATCGGCTGCATCCAGTTGTCGCGCTCGTTCGGCGCTGTGCCGCTCCGGGCCGCTCATTGCTCGTCGGCGATTGTCCGCAGCACGGCGCGCACCGGGCTGCCGTCGCCGCCCAGGATTTTGAGCGGGAAGGCGACCAGCTCGTACAGGCCATCGGGCACGTCGGTCAGGTCCAGCCCTTCCAGGATGAGAATGTGGTTGCGTTGCAGGGCATGGTGGCCGGCCAGTGTTTTGCTGTTCGGCTCATCCATCGACGGCGCGTCGGCGCCGTAGAGGACGATGCCCAGCGTGCCCAGATAGTCGGCCAACTCCGGGCTGGGATGCACAAATTCGGTGTGGAACAAGCGCGGGTCGGCTGCGCTGGCGCCAGACCTCACCAGCAAGCGGGGCGCGCGACCCAGATCATAGCCGGCGAAGTCGCCCGGCACGAGCGGGCCGGACTCGCGACTTACGGTGACTACCTGGGCCAGGCCCCAGTAGACGGCCGGATCGACCTGCTCCAACGTCTGACCGTCTTCAGTAAAATGGTAGGGCGCATCGACGTGGGTGCCGGTGTGGGCGCTGAAGGCCAGGGTCGTCACATTGACGGTGTCGCCCTTGGCCAGGCTGCCGGTCGGCCGCAGTTCGAACGGGGTATCCCCCGGCCACACGGCCATGCTCGCAAACAGCGTTCGGCTGATGTCGTAGAGTCGTACACTCATCGTTAAATTGCTCTCCTGGAAAGATGATAGACTAAGGCTGAGTATAGATACCGCCCGACGCCGTGTCAATCCGAGTGATATGGGACGAAACCGCCATCTGTGGCAAAATAGCGGCCAGATGATCAAATCGAGTACGCGATCCCTATGGCTGGTGGCGGCGTTGCTGGCGCTGGCCGGCATGGTTCTGGCTGTTATGGCGCAAGGGGCAGGCCGGACCTTTCTCCCGGCTGTCCTGCGCGGTCAGGCGTCGGCCGGCGCGCCGCTGGTGAAGATCAATTTCCAGCCCAGCGCGGCCGACGTGCCGCCCGGCTATCTGCCGGACAGCGGCGCGACCTTTGCCAACCGCGGCAATGGCTTTACCTATGGCTGGAACGCCGACAACAGCGCCACCACACGTGAGCGCAATTCGCCCCTGGCCCCCGACCAGCGGTACGACACGCTGATCCATTTGCAAAAGGTCGACAACCCGGACGCCGTCTGGGAGATCTCGCTGGCGCCGGGCATCTATGATATCTATGCCGTGGCCGGCGATCCCGAAGCTTTTAACGGCTACATGCACAGTCTGGCCGAGGGGCAGGCGCTGGTCGATGGCGCTCCGGCCGATGGGCGACGATTCGTCGTTGGCACAGCCACAGCCGTAACAGTCACGGACGGCCGCCTAACGATTCGCAGTGGGCCGCGGGCCGATAATAACAAGTTAAACTTCATCGAAATTTATCAGATCGCCGTGTTGCCGACGCCCACGCCCACCCCGACCCAGACGCCAGGCATGGTGGAATTTCGCGGCCTGTGGGTGACGCGATTCGACTGGACGCGCTCGAATTCGCCGGCCGACCCGGCCAAAATCGACGAGATCGTGGACAACGCGGCCGATGCAGGCTTCAACGCCATCCTGTTCCAGGTGCGCGCGTCGGCCGATGCTTACTACGCGCCCGGCCTGGAGCCGTGGGCGCAGCGGGTGAGCGGTGGCGCATACGGCCAGGCCCCGTCGCCCTTCTGGGACCCGCTGGCCTACTTTGTTAACCGGGCCCACGCGCGCGGCTTGCAGTTGCATGCCTACATCAACGTCTACCCGATCTGGGATAATTGCACCAATCCGCCGCCAATGGTGGCCCCGACGCCGTTCTATTACCTGCTGCAAAGCGCCCACGGCACGACCGACGGCAAGCTGAACGGTACGCAATGGACGACGCTGGGCCAGGTCTCCTGCTCGGAATACCTTTACGCTTCCCCCGCTTCGACCCAGGTGCGGGCGCGGGTGAAGTCGGTCGCCGCCGATCTGGTGACGCGCTACGACATTGACGGCATCCACCTGGATCGCGTCCGTTACGCGGGCCGCAATACGTCCTGTGACCCGGTCAGCGCGACGATGTATGGCGCGCCGTGCTTTACGTCCGGCGGCGCATCGTATGAGGATTGGCAGCGGCAACAGGTCAATACGCTGGTGCGCGAAATCTATGAAGAGGTGATCGTGCCCGCCGATCGGGGAGTGTGGCTGAGCGCGGCCGTCTGGGCCACCTATCAGGATAAGTGGGGCTGGGGTTATAGCCAGGGATACCGCGATTACTATCAAGATTCGCAGGGCTGGGCCAAGGGCGGCTACATTGATGCTCTAATGCCGATGATCTACTCCTATACCCAGCCGGCGGACAAGAACCCGTTTCCTCTGGAGCGCTGGCGTATTCTGGCCGCCGATCACCAGGCCAATCGGGGCGATCGCTACGTCGTTCCCGGCATTGGGGCCATCGGCCCCGGTCTGCTGTCGTTCGACGACATTGTCCAGCGGATCAACGCGGCGCGCGAGCTGGGCACGGCCGGCCACGCCCTCTACTCTTACAGCGCCTTGCTTGCCAACAACTACTTCGACGATTTTGCCGCCGGCCCCTATGCCGTACCCGCCGCCGTGCCCCAATTGCCCTGGCATGACTGACGGCCGTCTCCGCTCGATGACCCAGGACAACCCCGACAATGACCGGCTGACTGAACTCCGGCAGCGCGAAACGCTGCGGGAGTATGTGTTTACTTCGCGCGTGCCGGTTGTGGGTGGTTGGGTGGCCCGCGCGCGCGAACTCTGGAACGGCGTGGCGACGAAGTGGCAGGCCCGGCCGGTGATGGAGCAGCAGTCGGCGTTCAACCGGGCGCTGGTTGACTGGCTGGAACGGCCGGCGGGCTTGGCCGAGCTGGATGACCTGTTCGCCCACGCCGACCGCGGGCAGACCCGTCTCAATCGTGCCACCAGCCGGTTGACGCTCGACAGAGTCAATTTTGACCGCCCTCAGCATGGCGGCCGTCCCAAGATCGCCTACTTCAGCCCTCTGCCGCCCGCCCGCAGCGGCATCGCCGACTACAGCGCCGAACTGCTGCCGTATCTGGCCGAGAGGGCCGACGTCACGTTGTTCGCCGATGATCCCTCAGCTGTCACCCTGTCCGGCTTTATCAGCCGGCCCGCGTGCGATTTTCCGTCGTGCCATGCC
This sequence comes from Promineifilum sp., assembly GCA_017983515.1. Taxonomy (GTDB): domain Bacteria; phylum Chloroflexota; class Anaerolineae; order Promineifilales; family Promineifilaceae; genus Promineifilum. Next base: position 68,536 of record JAGOBF010000010.1, read on the forward strand.
GATTACGATCTGCCGCTCTACCAGATGGGTAACAGCGACCAGCACGAAACGGTCTACACGATGCTGCGACAATATCCTGGCGTCGTGGTGCTGCACGATTATTTTTTGCATCACTTTATCCGGCATCGAACCATCGGGCGGGGTGACTGGACGGGCTACGGGGTGGAGATGGGCTACGCGCTGGGGCATGAGGGCCGCCGTCTGGCTCGCGCCGTACATCGCGAACGGGCCGAGGCGCCGCTATTCGACGCGCCTCTCAATCAACGGGTGATTGACGCGGCCCTGGGCATAATCGTCCACAGCCGGTTCGCGGCCGAGCGCGTGCGGCGCTACCGGCCTGACGTTCCCCTGGCGGTCATTCCCGCCTTGGTTGAACCCCATGCCGGCGTTTCGTTGCGCTCTAGATTAAACCTGCCGGAGGATGCCGTGCTGTTCGGCAGCTTCGGCCAAATGACTCCCGGGAAGCGTATTGACGCGGCGCTAGGCGCGTTCCGCGACGCGCGACGGTCGTCGCCCCAAGCTCACTATTTGCTGGTGGGCGAGGCGCTGCCCGGCGTTGATCTGGCCGGGTTACTGGCCGCGCCGGAACTGAACGGCGTGGTTCATCACGTCGGCTATGTGGCCGAGCTGGCTGAGTTCATCAACTGGATCCACACCGTCGATGTTGTTGTCAATTTGCGGCAGCCGACGGCGGGGGAGACATCGGCCGTCGCGCTGCGCGCCCTGGCCGCCGGCCGGCCGCTCATCGTCTACGACCACGGCTGGTACAGCGAGCTGCCTGATGCGGCCGCGCTGAAGGTTCCGCCGGGCGACGAGGCTGCCTTGCGGCAGGCGATGACCGCGCTGGCCCACTCGGCCGAACGACGGCGCGCGATGGGGCGAGCCGGCCGCGAATACGTCCGCGACTTTTGCGCGCCGGAGCGAGTCGCCCAGGCCTACCTGGCGTTTCTGCAAACCGTGATGGAGCCGGCCCGTGTTTAGTGGGCTGGCCTTGTTGTTGATGGTCGTGTCGTCCGCTTTTCTGGGCGGGATGCTGGTTCGGCGTTTTCTGCCGCGCGGTGCGCCTTGGAATCTGGCTCTCGTGTTCGCGGCCTTGACGCTGGGAATCATCGGGATGGGCTGGCTGGCCCTTGTCCTGGCGGAGTTGGGTCTCTTCAACGCAGGGATGGTACTCGCGCTGACCGCGGTGCTGGGGGCCGCCTTGCTCGTCAGGCGGCGGCCGTCCGCGCTCGCCCCCGAGCCGGACGTTCAACCGCAGTCCAGTGAACGGTGGGCGACCTGGGAGCGCGTGATGCTGGTAATCTGGCTGGCGACCGCGCTCTGGCTCTTTTTCCGGCCGCACGAATATATCGCGGGGGCGGCTGACGCCGGGGTCTACGTCAGCCTGGGGGCGGAGATAGCGCAGCACGGCAGCTTTCGTATCGTCGATGAGGCGCTGGCCGCCCTGTCGCCGCCGATGCGGTCGGCCGTGTTGCGCCCACTACCCAACACCCCCTTCGCTGCGTCCTATTACTTGCCGGGCTTCTACGTAACCGACGAGGCCGCCGGCCGGTTGACGCCGCAATTTTACCCGCTGCACCCGGTCTTGCAGGCGGTAGCCTTCGGCGTTGCGGGCGGGGGCGCAGACGGCGTGGACGCAGACGGCGTAGACGCGGCGCTGCTGCTGACTGGGCTGTGGATGCTGCTGGGCACGTTGGCCGTTTATCTAACGGCGCGGGACGTGGGTGGGCCGGTGGTCGGAGCGCTGGCGCTGGCCGGACTTTCGCTCTCGGCGCTGCAAGTGTGGTTCGGCCGCTATCCGACCAGTGAAGCCCTGACGCAGTTCCTGTTGTGGGCCGGCATCTGGAGCGGTGGACGGTGGCTGGAAGAGCGCCGGCCGGGCGCGTTGTGGGCTTTCGCCGCCGGTTGCGCCTTCGGAGCCGTCTTTCTGGTACGCATCGACAGCCTGATCCTCCTGCCCATTTTCGCGCTCGTCCTGCTGTGGCGCTGGCTGCGCGGCTGGCGGCGGATCGATAGCTGGTTCGCCGTACCGTTCGTGGGGCTGGTGTTCCATTCCCTTCTGCACGGCCATTTTCTCAGCGCGCCCTATTTCTATGAGACAGTGGGCTACGGTTTTAGCCTGCTGGCGCGGCTCTGGCCGTTCCTGTTGGCAGGTCTCGTCGGCCTGGGGCTAGTGCTGCTTTGGTTGCCGCAGCGGGTCGGCCGTTTTCGCGCCCCCGAGCGCGCGCAGCGGCTTGTCCTCTACGGATTGCTCAGCGCGTGGGTCGGGTACGCGCTCTACGGCTGGTTTCTGCGGCCCGAACTCAACACGACCACCCTGCGGCCAGACATCTTCAGCGCCGGCCAAATCCCGGTCACGAATCACGAGAACTGGCTTCGACTGGGCTGGTATCTGACGCCGCTGGGCATCTGGCTGGGCGTTGTCGGGGCCGGTCTGATGCTGTGGCGCGTCAACCGCCGGACGGTGCTGGTGCTGGCCCTTGGCCTCATGTTCTCCGGCGTCTATCTCTGGAACATCAGCGCCAACCCCCACCACGTCTACGTGATGCGACGCTACGTGCCGGCCGTCGTGCCCTTCTTCACCCTGAGCGCGGCCTATCTGCTGGGCCACATCGGCTTCAGGCGCCTGGACTGGGGCACGGCTCGGCCTGCTGCCCTTCGCCGGGGGCCGTATCCGGCCGGCGCGCTCGTGGCCGCAGCTATCGCCGTGGTTTGGCTGGCGGGCGTCGGCTGGGCGGCGCGTGGCTTTGTGGGTCAGGTGGATTACGCTGGTCTTACGGCCCAGGTCGATGAGCTGGCCGCGAGTCTGCCGCAGGGGGCCGTCGTGCTTTTCAACGATCAGTCCCCGGTGGGCCAGGGCGACTTTTGGGGCACGCCGCTCAGGTTTATCTATGGCTACGACGTTTTTGCACTGCGGGAGACGCCGGAGGTTGTGTCGGCCGAGCTTGTTAAGTCCATCGAATCGTGGCAGAATACGGGGCATCCAGTCATTTGGGTCGGAGCGACGGATTGGCTGGACGCTCAAGGCCTGGCTTACACGACAATGCCGGTCATTTTGGAAACCGAACGCCTGGAAAGCAGCTACGAATTCAAACCACAGCGCGTCAACCCTGAGACCACGCAATTAATGTTGAGTTATATTGAGCGGCGATGATCAACGGTATGATCGTCACCAGCGCATAACAGCGCGAAGCGCATGATCCCGAAGAATCTCATGGAACAGGATAAACCCGTTAACCCAACCATCAATCCGCCGCTCAAGTATTTTGAGCATCTGAATCGCGCGGCCTATCTGAATAACAATTTGCAATTGCCGGTCGCGGCTCGATCAAGCTCTGTCCCCCTGGTGGGGCCGCTGCTCGATCGGCTACGCGTCAAGGCGCATGAGTTGGTCGTTTATTATGTCAACCAACATGCCCTACGGCAGGCCGACGTAAATCTCCACCTGCTGCTGATGGCCGCTGCCCTTCCCGAATCCACGACCGGCGGGCCACGACAACCGGCGGATTGGGATCCATCCAGAAGTCTTGGCGGCAAACCGTCGGCCGCCGACGATCAGGCGACCTTGATGGACGTGGAAGCCGCTTACCGGCTATTGCTGGACAGCGAGATGGATGAGGAGTCCTGGAACTACTGGCAGGATCATCTAAAGAAACACTACATTACTCGCGGCTACCTGGTCGATCAATTCCTGACCAAACCCGAGTTCCGGGCTGCGCAGGCGGCGCGGAATGCGCCACGTAGGGTGCAATTGCCAGACTTCCAGATATACGTACGGCTGAATGATAATTTCATCGGGGCGACGATTGATCGTTGGAAGCAGTATGAGCCGAACGTCAGCCAGGTTGTGTCGGGCCTGTTGTCGCGCGGCGCGACATTCATCGATGTGGGGGCCAACATCGGTTACTTTTCGTTGTTGGGCGCCTCGTGCGTCGGCCGCACGGGAAAGGTATTGTCATTTGAACCGAATCCGGCCAACTGCGATCTGCTGCGCATGAGCGCCGCCGCCAATGACTTTGAAGACGTGATCTCGGTGCACACGGTCGCTGTGGCCGAACGGAAAGGGCAGTTGCAGTTTACAACCCCCAGCATCGATAGCAACGGCCGCGTCGTTAATCCGGCCGAGGCGGAAAGGGGCACTGTGGACAATTGGACGGTCGAGGCCGTCACCCTCGACGAGATGTTGGCCGACTGCCGCCGCGTGGACGTGATCAAAATAGACGTGGAGGGGGCCGAAGCGCGCGTCTGGCGCGGGATGCAGGAGACCATTCGCCGCCACAAGCCGGTCATTACCTTCGAATTCTCGCCTGGGTTGCTGCGCCATACCAGCGAGGTTGATCCGGCCGAGTTCCTGCGCGAAGTCCAGTCCGTGTACGATCTGTTCATCATCTTGCAGACTGGCACGACGGCCGCCGTGCCGGACGCGATTGCGGATATCCTGAAAGCGCATGAAGATTCGGGATTGTCCCACCTGGATATTCTGGCGAAGCCACGAAAGTAGGATGTTGATCATTCGCGCCGGCCGCTGTGAATAACATCATTCCGGAACTCGCAGTTTAAGAGTGCCCATCTATGGAAGCAGAAGACGCTGGAAAAACCGACGAACAGCCCTGGCTCAGGATTCAGGATGAGCAGATCAGCTCCGAGGCGCTTGTGGCCGAGGTGCAGCGGCGTGTTGACCAGCGACGCGCCGAACTGGGAGTGACGCGCGTCCTGTTTCCCAAGTTCGGCCACATGTCCTCCTATCCTGAGCCGCCCGTGGAGAGTGGGGTCTATAATCCGGATTTGTATCACTATCTCAAGCAGGCCAACAGGAAGTCCACGCCCCAGCTCGAGCCTTTGCTGGTTCCTTCACCCTCGACGAGAGTCCCCGTCTTCGGCCGCCTGTGGGGAATGGTGCGCGCCCAGTTTCACCAGCTTGTCCTGTTCTATGTGAACCGCAGCGTTAGCGACCAGAGTCAGTTGAACATCAACGTCGTCAGCGTGCTCAATGAGTTGACGCGCGTGAGCCAGGTCCAGCAAGAGGAAATCGACGATCTGCGCGCCGAGGTTCAACGTCTGAAACAAGATCATCGTCATAGTTGAGTCCATTGTTGCTCCTGACCGCCACTCCGCTCCCGTCTACGTCTGGGCCATCCGCTTATCGACGGCCGCGCCGCGTGGCTGAGGGCCGGCGATGAGCCAAACAGTCTTGCACCAATTCTTGCCCGGCGCTCGCTCAGGCGACGCGATCACCGATCAGGCGCTGATGATGCGCGGTTGGCTGCGAGACATGGGCTACACCTCGAATATATTCGCCCAACACATCGACCCTGACGTGGAGGCGGAGATCCTGCCCCTGAGCCGGCACCGCCGCGCGCCGGACGAGACGTGGGCCATTTATCATCACAGCATCGGCTCCGACGTGCCCGCCTTTCTGAAGAGCCGGAAGCTGCAGCTCATTCTGATCTATCACAATATCACGCCGCCGGAATTTTTCGCCGGCGTCGATCCGCTGATGGCCTATCAACTGCGGCTCGGTCACGCCCAACTGGCGGAGTTGCGACCCATCACCTCGCTGGCCCTGGCGGACTCTTCTTTTAATGCGATTGACTTGCGGATGGCCGGTTATGAAAATCGGGCCGTCTTGCCGATCACGCTCCAGCCCCGGCGTTACGACATCGCGGTCAATCCCGATCTGGCGGCCAAACTGGCGACCAGCGGGCCCAATTTGCTTTTCATCGGCCGTCTGGCCCCCAACAAGGCGCAGGCCGATCTCGTCATCTTGCTCCATTTCCTGCGGCGCATCCATCCCGCCGGACACCTCTATCTGGTCGGAGACCGGGGGGGAATGGGTTACGATGTGTGGCTGGAGCAGTTGGCCCAGGAGTTGGGCGTGGCCGAGCATGTGACGTTGACGGGCAAGGTATCGCACGAAGATATGATGACGTATCTCAAAGGTGCGGATCTATATGTCTCCATGAGCGAACACGAGGGGTTTGGGGTTCCACTGATCGAGAGCATGTATCTGGGCCTGCCAGTCATGGCCTATGGTGCCGCGGCCGTCCCCCAAACGATGGGCAAGGCGGGGCTGCTCTTCTTCGATAAAAACTATGAGCGCATTGCCGAACTGGCTCATTTGGTGTTGGCCGATGACATGCTGCGCCGGCGAATGATCGATGCTCAGCGCTTGCGTGTGCAAGCCTTTCTGGAGCCGAAGGTACGTCTCCAGTTCGAAGCTCATCTGCAAAGGTTGGATGTGCCGCGGCCCAAAAAGCGAATTGCCGTCGTCGTGCAACGGTACGGCGAGGAAGTGAACGGTGGCGCCGAGGTCCTGGCGCGTCTGCTGGCCGAGCATCTGCTGGAGCTGGGCGAAGTGCACGTGATCACCACTTGCGCCGTGGATCACCATACCTGGGCCAACAGCTACCCGCCGGGCGAAGACCAGCTCAACGGCGTCACCATCCACCGCTTCACAGTGGATGCGCCGCGCGTGCCCGACTTTCTCCAGAAAACGAAAGCTCTCCTCGAGAATGATGCGCACACGCTTTTCGATGAAGTGCAGTGGATCATGGATCAAGGCCCTTACTCCGATGACCTGCTGAATTATTTGCGCGACGCTTACCATTTTTTTGACCTGTTCATTTTCTTCACCTATCTCTACGCGCCAACGTACTTCGGTTTGCAGCTGGTGTCGGACAAGGCCGTGCTTGTGCCCACCGCCCACGACGAGCCGTATTTACATTTTCCTATCTTCCGCCCTTTGTTCCATCTGCCGCAGTTTCTCGTCTATAGCACGGAACCAGAGCGGGAATTGGTCAACACGGTGGCGAATAATGAACATGTCCGGCAGATCGTCGCGGGGATGGGCATTAATCCGCCGCCCGACGCGTCGGCGGCCCGTTTCCGCGAGAAGTACGGGATCGACGAACCGTTCCTGCTCTATGTCGGCCGCATCGATCAGGGCAAGAACGTGCCGGGACTGATAGATGATTTCACCCGCTTCCGAGACGAGACCGGCCGGCCGCTGAAGCTGGTGCTCCTCGGCCGGTTGAATATCGACTTGCCGCCCCGCGCCGACGTGGTATCACTGGGTTTTGTACCGGAGCAGGACAAGTACGACGCCATTGAGGCAGCCGTGGCCCTGGCGATGCCATCGCGCTACGAGAGCTTGTCCATCGTCTTGCTGGAGGCCTGGGCACAGGCGACAGCCGTGCTCGTGAATGGCTGGAGCGACGTGCTGAGGGATCAGATTCAACGGAGCAATGGCGGCCTGGCCTACACCGATTACGACGAATTTGCCCAGGCCGTGGGAAGCCTGTTGGACGATGATGCGCTGCGCGCCCGGTTGGGCCGGCAGGGCCAAGCCTACGTGACGGATCGATATCAATGGCCGGGCATTATCGCCCAATACCGGATGATCTTTGACGCCGTAACCGGCGGAAGGCAACAATAAGGGGCTAATGGCTCAACGTATACTGCATCAGTTTGCCGAAGGCGCTTTCGTAGGCGACGCCACCAGCGATCAGGCCTTTATGATTCAGCGATGGTTGCAAGACCTCGGCTTTGTTTCCGAGATCTATGTCGAGCAATCTCATCCCGAACTGGCCGGCATGATCCATCCCGTGGGCGATTATCGTCCCCATCGCGATGAGAAGTACATCCTGCACCATCACGCCATCGGCTCGGCCATCGCCGAGCGAATCAAGACGATCGCTCTGCCCCAAATCCTCATCTATCACAATATCACCCCCACGGAGTTCTACGCCCACTCCAACCCGACGTTGGCCCTCTATCTGGATAAGGGACGCCGACAACTGGCGGAAATGGTTCCCCGCACGGCGTTGGCGGTTGGCGATTCCGGCTACAATGAGGCCGAATTGATCGAAGCGGGATTTTCGCCCACGGGCACACTGCCCATTGTCCTGGACGAAAGCACGTTTGACCAGCCGCTTAACGAGGCCCTGGCGGCACAATGCAGCGCGATGCGCCCTCTGATCCTGTTCGTGGGACGTATGGCCCCCAACAAGCGTCAGGAAGACCTGCTCAAGTTGCACTTCTACCTGCACCGATTCGCCCCGCGTGCTAATCTGGTGTTGGTCGGGAACACCGGCGACCGGGAGTATGTTGACTGGCAGGAGCAGATGGCCAAGGAATTACGGTTGGACGAATCCTCCATCCACATCGCCGGCCATGTCTCACATCAGGATATGCTCACCTATTATCGTTGCGCCGACGTCTACGTTTCCATGAGCGAGCACGAGGGCTTCGGCAAGCCGCTCATCGAGAGCATGTATTGCGGGCTGCCGGTCGTGGCCTATGCCTCCAGCGCTGTCCCGGAAACGATGGGCGACGCCGGCATTCTTTTCTACGAGAAGGACTATGAGGCGCTGGCGGAGTTGGTCGATATCCTCGTGAAAGATGAGGGGTTGCGCGGCCGAATCATCGCCCGCCAAACGTCGCGGGCACAAGACTTCCTGGAGCCGCAGGTTCGCCGGCAGTTCGAAGCGTATTTGCGCCAACTGGGTTTGCTGCCCGACGGATCGGCCTCATGAGTGCCCGTCCGATGCACGTGGCCCTGGTCACTCCGGCCTATCCGCCCCTGCCGGGAGGAGGCGAACGCTATGTCGGCGCACTGGCGCGCGGGCTGGTTGCTTCCGGGCTGCGCGTGACAGTTGTCACCGGCGCAGCCACGGCCGAGTCCGACTTCTGGAACGGCACGGACGGCCGTTCAGATACGGTCGAAGACGGCGTACGGGTGATTCGTCTGCCAGTGAGCCCCGCGGCCGGCGGCCGCCCGGGTCTCATGCGCCGCCGCAAGTGGATGGTGCTCGTTTCGGCCTTGCCCGGCGATCAGTCGTCGTACCTGTCGGGTCTGGCCCGCCAATTCCCGGCGATTGAGGGCATCGACGAAGCGTTGGACAGTCTGGAGGCGGTTGATCTTGTCCACGGCTTCAACATATCCTGGGAACATGCCTTGGTAGCGGCTCATGCCTATAGCCGGCGCGCGGCCGTTCCTCTGGCGATCACCCCGTTTGCCCATCTGGGGGAGTCGAGCCTGGGGCGGGTGGCCCGCAACTCGACCATGAATCACCAGTTGCGAATACTGCGCCAGGCAGACAAGGTGTTGGTATTGACCCGCATCGAGTCGGACGGGTTGGCGCGCTATCACGTGCGTCCCGAAAGGCTCGACGTGATGGGCAGCGGCGCCGACCCTATCCCCGATGACTTCACTGATTCGCCCTATTTTGCCGACGATCATCACGAAGCGCGGGGCAATTTCGGCGTCTACATCGGCCGGCAGTCGTTTGACAAAGGTGCGCTCCATGCCGCCGACGCCGTGCGAATGCTGCGCCGGCGCGGGCGGGACATCGCCTTGCTGCTGGTCGGCTCATCGACGCCGGAGTTCGAGAAATATCGCCGGCGGCTTTCCCCAGAAGACCAGGCGGCGATCCGGCCGTTGGGCATCATTTCCGACCGCGACAAACACGCCGTCCTGAGCCGGGCCAAATTCCTGATGTTGCCTTCGCGCAGCGACTCCTTTGGGATCGTGTTGCTCGAGGCGTGGGCACACGGTGTGCCGGTCATCGCCGCCCGCGCGGGGGGTATCCCCGGTGTCGTCGGCGACGGCGCGAACGGGCTGCTGGTGCCGTTTGCCGACGTCGACGGCCTGGCTAACGCCGCCGAACGCCTGATCACCGATGAAGTCTTTGCCCGGCGCATCGGCGAGGCCGGGCGGGAGAAGGTGCGCTCGCACTATTGCTGGGACGTCGTGGTCGCGCGAGTGTGCGACCAGTATCGCGCTCTCGTGGATGCGAGCTAATCCTCAGGCCATGCGCATTCTCCATATCGTTCATCAGTACGTGCCCGATCACGTGGCCGGGACGGAGCTGTATACGCAGTCGGTGGCCCGCCGGCAGGCCCAGCGCGGCCATGAGGTCGCGATCTTTACGCCGCTGAATCGGCCGGGCCGGTTCTCCGGCGCGCCGGACGAGGAAGACGGGGTGCGCGTCTACCGTGTGCCCGTCGGCCAGCGCAGCGCCACGGCCGTGTTTCGCAGCACTTTCGGCCATGCCGGACTGTCGGCCGCGCTGGAGACCGTTCGGCAACGCGAGGCTCCCGACATCGTCCACCTGCAACACTTGATGGGCCTCCCGGCCGGCGCGGTGCTCCGCCTGGAGGAAAGCGGCAGCCCCTACGTCATCTCTCTCCATGACTACTGGTACGGTTGCGCCAACGGTCAATTGCTGACCAACGACAGCCACACACTGTGCGCAGGGCCGGACGCGCGATTCCACAATTGCGGCCGTTGTGCGGTGGCCCGCGCCGGCTTGGCGGCCGGGGCCGGGCTGCTTGGCCCGCTGGCAGCGCCCCTCATGCGCCGGCGGGATGAGGTCTTGCGGCCGATCTTCGACGGGGCGCGGCGGATCATGGCCCCTAACGAATTCGTTCGCCAAGTCCACGCCGGCATGGGCTTTTCCACGGCCCGTGTGGTCATCAATCCGCTGGGCCTGGATCGGCCGCCGGGCCTGGCCGAGCAAATCGCCGGCCACAGGACTGCGCGCATCCCCGGCGAACTGAAGCTGGGTTACGTCGGCAGCATCAGCCGGCAGAAAGGACTGCACGTTCTCATCGAAGCGATGAACGAATTGCCGGTAGAAGGTGTCACACTGGACATCTATGGCGATCTGGTGGTCTTCCCGGCATACGTGGCCGAACTGCGCGCTCTGGTCCGTCACCCAGGGATTCGCTTCAACGGCTTGCTGCCGCGCGAGCGTCTGTGGGCCGTTCTGGGCGATATGGATGCGCTGGTGATGCCCACCCTGTGGTATGAAGCCTCCCCGGCGACCATCCGCGAGGCGTTCGCCGCCGGTTTGCCGGTGATCGCTTCCGATCTGGGCGCGCCGGGCAGCATGATCCGGCATGGGGTGGACGGCCTGTTGTTTCCGGCGGGAGACGTGGCGGCGTTGCAGGCGACCCTGGCGCGGCTGGCGGCCGACCCGGCACGGCTTGACGCGCTGCGGGCCGGCATTCCCCAAGTACGCACGGAGGCCGAGCACGTCAGGCAAATTGATGACGTTTATCGCCAAGCGCTGACCCCCCTTGTTCCGTCGTCTCATTAACGGCGGTGAACCGTTGATCGGCAATCGCCCCAAATAGGCTATAATCCCGACTTGTTGCCCACCGGCAACGGCCGCCGAAATCTGAATGGCGGTGGGAGAGCAGATGGATTACGAAAACCGGCCGCGGGTCGACAGCGAAACACCCACCTATTCTTATAACGCCGGACAACGCCGCGCGGACGGGTGGGGCAAACTCAGGGAGCTACAGCAATATCGTTATTTGCTGCGCAACCTGATTGCACGCGATCTGAAGGTGCGCTACAAGAACTCGGTTCTGGGCATCCTGTGGAGCGTGCTGAACCCGTTGTTCCTGATGGTCGTCTTCACCGTCGTGTTCTCGGTGCTGGCCGGCAACCAGATTCGCGATTACCCCATTTTTGTGTTGACCGGCCTAATCCCCTGGAACTTTTTCAGTGGATCGCTCACCAGCGGGACGACGGCCATCACGGGCAATTCGGGACTGGTCAAGAAAGTCTATTTTCCCCGCGAGTTGTTGCCGACGGCGGCCGTGTTGTCCAATCTGGTCAATTTTCTGTTCGCCTTTCTGGTGCTGATCGTGTTTCTCTACATTTTCGGCATTGGTCTGACCGTCCATGCCCTATGGGTGCCGCTGATTCTGTTGACCCAAATCATCTTCACGCTGGGCCTGGCCCTCTTGTTGGGCAGCCTGACTGTCTTCTATCGCGACGTGTTGATGATCCTGGAAGTTGTGATGCTGGCCTGGTTTTTCCTGACGCCCGTCTTCTATTCGCTGGAAACGTTTGGTCAGTCGTCCACCCTACTGGGAGTCACCTTTGTTCCGGCCCAGCTCTTGCGCTGGATCAATCCCATGGCGTCGATTATCGATGGCTACCGGACGGTCCTGTGGGGCACCTACACGAGCAATGGGCCGGTAGCGATGTACCCTCCTTATCTGTTGAGGACGTTTGTAACATCCGTTATCGTCTTCATCATCGGGTATGGCGTTTTCAACCGGCTAAACCCGCTGTTTGGTGAGAAACTTTAGCTCACTCTCCGAAATAATCATGAAGTCTGTTCGCCTGGTCTATACCGCAATGGTCTTGCTGACCGGCTTGCTCCTGAGCAGTTGCAATTCGGGACAACCCACCGTCGTTGTGACTCCATTCCCCACCGGCACGGCGGTCGTGGCTGCGGCCACGCCTGGAGCGCCCGCGCCCACGCTGGAACCCACGGTCGCGAATACGAACACGGCCGCGCCCACAGTGGTGGACTCGAACGCCGTCGCCGGGACGGAAACGCCGCCCCCCGCGGACGCCACCGCTACCCCACCGGTCACGGCGACGCCTCGCGCCACGTCAACCCGCAGGCCCACGGCCACGCCCACAAGCCGGCCGCAAGTCAACCCCACGGCGGCGCTCAACATCACCGGCTCCATGCGTGAGGGAGAACCTACTCCGCCGACGCCGATCCCGTCCCCCGTGCCCCCGTTCGAATTGCCGGACGGCACGACCAATATTCTGTTGCTGGGCAAGGACGCCAACGCTGACGGCAGCGACGGCCGCACGGACACGATGATCGTCGTTTCCGTCAACGGCCAGACGCGCACCGCCTCGATGATCTCGCTGCCCCGCGACCTTTACGTCTACCTGCCGAACCGCATCATGAGCCGTCTCAATACGGCCATGACGCTGGGTGGGGTCGAATTGCTGGAGCAGACCATCCTCTATAACTTCGGCATCCCCATCCACTATTACGCCCAGGTCGATTTCGAGGGCTTCAAGCGGGTGGTTGACCTGTTGGGCGGCGTGGAGATGGCCGTCAGTTGCCCGTTGGAAGACTGGCGATTGATCTCGCCCGAGCTGGATCCGACGCTGGAGGAGAACTGGGAGCGCTACAAGCTGGAAGCGGGGATGCACCAGATGGACGGCGATCTGGCGCTGTGGTATGCCCGCTCGCGCCTGACGACGAGCGACTTTGACCGCGGCCGCCGGCAGCAACAACTCTTGCAGGGGATGCTCGATCAGAGTGTTGACCTGGGCCTGGTGGCGAAGGCGCCGGAACTGTGGAGCGCGTTTAACGAGGTGGTCGATACCAACATGGATGTCGGCCGCATCCTGCAACTGGCGGCTATGGCGTCCGACGTGCGCGAAAACGGAATTCAACATCTCTACCTAGCGGGCAAGATGCGCGCCTGGACGGTGCCCGACAGCGGCGCGGCGGTTCAGCTGCCGGTTTGGGAGGGAGACGGCATGATGAAGGATACCTTTCGCCGTCTGCTTTTGCCTCCGGCTCTTAATCGGGCCGACCGTGCGCCAATCACCGTCGAGATCATCAACGCCAGCCAATGGCCGGCTCAGGGATTGCTGGCGGCCGATAATCTGGCCTGGTACGGTTTTGTGCCGGTCATCGGCCAAACGCGCGAAGCGCAAGAGAATTCGGAACTGACCTACTACGGCGACAATTTCAAGGGCTCCTACGACTGGTTGTTTAGCTGGGTGATGGGTGAGCCCAAGAGCCGCATCCAACTCGTGGACGAAACGTCCGACTACAATTATCGAGTGATCATCGGCAACGATTATAATCCCTGCCGCCCGGCATTCGAAGCTCCCGAGGCGGACTTGCCGCCGGAAACATGACATTGCCCGAATCGCCGGGCGGGGGCATAATTCCCGCTGATGAGACCCGCATGAGATAAACCAGTGGAGGGCGATGGCATGCCGCACGGGCAGCCATCGTCCTTTTTTTGCAGCCCGGGTCGATTCAGGAGGCAGGAGTGAACGACAGACGCGAGATCAGCGGTTGGATGATGTACGATTGGGCCAACTCGGCGTTCAGCACGACCGTGGTCACGGCCCTGCTTGGTCCCTATATTCAGGCGCTGGCCGAAGCGGCGACAGAGCCTTTCCGGCTATTCGGCACGGCCATCCAGCCGGGGGCCATCTATCCGGCGGCCGTCTCGCTCTCCGTGATCTTGCAGGTCTTTTTCCTGCCTCTGCTAGGAACCATTGCCGACTACACTCATTTGAAAAAGCGGATGCTCCTGGCCTTTGCCTACACCGGCGCATTCGCGACAATCCTTCTCTTCTTCATCCGCGCCGACATGCCCGTCTTCGGCACGCGGGGGGCCGTTGCTGCCGGCAGCCTGTTGTTCATAATCGCCAATCTGGCCTTTGGCGCGGCTATCGTCTTTTACAACAGTTTTCTGCCCCAGATCACATCGCCCGACAAGCGGGATGAGGTCAGTTCGCGCGGCTGGGCGTTGGGCTATCTGGGCGGCGGTCTGCTGTTATTGCTCAATCTGGGCTTGCTCGTAATCATGGAAGATACGTCTTTGGCCGTGCGCATCAGCATGGCCAGTGCCGGCGTATGGTGGATGGTGTTCACATTCCTGTTTCCCCAACAACGGCTGGTGCAGCGCGCACCGGGCCATGCTCATCCCGGCGTAAACTTGTTCACCCACGGCGTTCGCCAGATTTTGCACACCTTCGGCGAACTGTGGCGCACGTATCCCATGACGTTGCGCTATCTGATCGCCTATCTGGTCTATAACGACGGCATCCAGACCGTCATTGTGGTAGCCGCGGCCTTTGCCGCCGATGAGTTGGGCGTCCCGGCCCAGACGATCCTCATTCTGGTCTTGATGATCCAGTTTGTGGCTTTCGGCGGCGCGCTGCTCTTTGGCAATCTGGCCAAGCGCATAGGCGCCAAGCGCTCGATCATGCTGAGCCTGGTCATCTGGTCGGCCATCGTGATCTATGCCTATCTTTTCCTGAACAACACCGTCCAGCTCTTCGTCATGGGCGCAGTGCTGGCCCTGGTGCTGGGCGGCTCCCAGGCGCTGAGCCGCTCGCTCTTCTCGCAGATGATCCCGCCCGACCACGAGGCGGAGTACTTCGGCTTCTACGAGATCAGCGAGCGCGGGACGTCATGGCTGGGGACGTTCGCCTTTGCGTTGGCCGTGCAACTGACCGGCTCGCAGCGCATCGCCATCGTCAGCCTGATCATCTTCTTCGTTCTGGGTCTGTTGTTATTGAGCCGGGTCGACGTGCGCCGGGCGATCACTGAAGCGGGCAATGATCCGAGCGGCGTGGTGATCTAGCCGGCCGCGCGCCAAGCCAAGACCTAGGCTCGGCTGCTTGAATAGTCCGATGTCGCCAATGAATTTCAGCGCGAATATCGCCCGCTTCTCGGGCTTTGCCGACGTTTACGATGCCTACCGCCCCCGACCGCCCGCGGCTCTGGTCGAGGTACTGACCGGCCTGACGGGAAGCGATCGACCGTCCTTGGTCGTCGACCTGGGTTGCGGCACGGGGACCTCGACGCGTTATTGGGCGGCGCATGCCGAACAGATCATCGGCGTCGAGCCGTCGGCCGACATGCGCCGCCAGGCTCAAGCGGCGACTTCGGCCGTCAACGTCGCCTTCCGCGAGGGGTTTTCGCACGAGACTGGCCTGCCCGCCGCCTGCGCCGACATCGTTACGTGCTCGCAATCGCTTCACTGGATGCTACCGGGGCCGACTTTTGCTGAGGCCGCGCGTATCCTGCGTCCCGGTGGGGTCTTCGCTGCCTACGATTATGATTGGCCGCCGATCACGCCGCGCTGGGAGATGCAGGCGGCCTATCGTCGTTTCACGGCCGGCATCCACCGCCTTGAGGAAGTCCACTCCATAGGGGAAGACTTGATCAAAGTCGAAAAGGCCGGCCATTTGGAGCGCATGCAGATGAGCGGCCGCTTCCGGTTCACGCGCGAATTCATGCTACACACCGTCGACGAGGGCAGCGCCGGCCGGCTGGTGGGGCTGGCGTTAAGCCTGGGATCGGTGCAGACATTGCGCAAGGCGGGACTCAGCGACGAAGCGCTCGGCCTTGACCAACTGCGGAGCGATCTGGCCGGGCTGGGCGAGGAGAAGCCGGAGCGCTGGTTCTGGACATCTCGCGTTCGTGTGGGTATCGTGTAGGGGCGAAGAACATGGGGACGGCTGGGATACGGATGCGATGGATGTAATGGAAAGCGCGACTCCTGCCGTCCAACGACGCTATAGTGCCTAACTGCGAACAATTGGCGATCCTGTTAGTAGCCATGTATTAACAGTCCCATCGGCCGTCACCAGCGAGAGGAGAATTACATATGAACCTCACGGAATTACAAGCAGCCATCGATTATGTCCGGCGTCAGGGGACGCCGCTCGAAAAAGCGCGTCTGGAGCATATCATCTCTGGCCAGCCCGCTCCCGATGACGTGCGCGAGCCACTGGAGCGGTCGCAGCGCGGCGACGGGGGCTGGGCCGCCGTGTGGGCGCCTGAGTATAGTTCGCTCGATGCCACCTGTTACCAATTGGCCCAGGCCGAGCAACTGGGAATCGGTTCGCGTTCGCTGATGGTGGTCGATGCCATCCGTTTTCTGGTGGAGCGGCAGGCATTCGACGGGTCGTGGGAGGAAGAAGCGGCCGAGGCGGAGAACGCGCCGCTATGGGCCCGGCCGGGGGATGACACGGCAAAATTGTACGTCACTGCCAACTGCGCCTTTTGGGTAGCGATGACCGGCCTCGTTCCCGCCGCGGCCCACGACGCGGCGCTGTTCCTCAGTTTTCATCTGGGCGAAAATGGCGTGATGCCGTCCTTCACCCAGACCCACTGGCTGGCGGCGGCGTTGTGGCGGCATCAGGGAATGGACGACGAGACGCTGAAAGGGCTGACCTATCTGCGGGGGCGCGTCCCCGATCTTTCCGCGGGCAATCTGGCGTGGATGATCCTGGCCCTGCGACAGGGGGGTGTGTCGGCCGAGCACGACGCTGTCGGCGCGGCCGTCGAGCGGCTTGTCGGCTTGCGCGACCCGGCCGGGCATTGGCCGTCGGACGAGGGAGCGGACAACGCGGCCCACGTCACAGTCGAGGCTATCCGCGCTTTGCAATTGGGCGGAGTGCTATCGTGAAGTCCGGCGATACGATCTGGGTGCGCGTCTTCAAGGCCGACGGCCGCACGCACCGCTGGTGGCAGGCGCGGGTCGAGACGGTTGGGCACGATTGCATCATCGCCTATACCCACGCCGGCAATCCGGTTTATCACAATGTGGAAAAGTTCTCGGCTCCCGTATTCGACCAGGAGTGGTCCATTCGTAATTACTATTGGCCCGGCCGGCGGCATAATTTACTCGAAGTTTATGAAGCCGACGGCCGGCTGCACGAACTTTACGCCGACATCACCAGCCCGGTAGAAGTGATCGGCGAAGAAATCCATTACATCGATCACGAGTTGGATATACAGATGGACGCCGGTGACAGTCCGCGCATCGTCGACCAGGACGAGTTTGCCGAGGCGGCCGAGCAGTTTGGCTACACCGATGCGTTTGTGCGCGAGAGCTACGAGCTGGCCGAGCAGTTGATCGAGGTGCTCAGGGAATGGCGTCCTTTGGGTGCTGCTGGTTGACGTAGTGGGACACGTCATTGAATAGAAGCAGCCGGGCATGAACGGCATCCTCAAAATCGAGGACGTTCAGCGACGCGGGCAACTGCCCCAGCCGGTCGCGGTAGAAGCGCGAGTCGATCCCCAGCCAACTGGTCAACAACAGACGAATGGTCGACTTGTGGGACACGACCACCACGGTTTGTCCGTCATGGTTCATGACGATCTCCTGCATGGCCGGCAGCGCGCGAGCCAGCACCTCGGCCCCGGATTCGCCGCCCCGGGGCGCGATGTTATAGGGATCATGCTGCCAGGTGGCATACTCGGCCGCGAATTGCGTCTTAACGTCCTGCCGCGGCATCGACTCCCAATGGCCGAAATGAAGTTCGCGCAATCCTGCTCGCTCGTCCGGCCGCATCTGATGGGGCATACTGAGAATCATTGCCGTTTCCAACGTCCGGCGTAGAGGGCTGCAATAGAAAGCGGCTATGTCGTCGCCGGCCAGGCGTTGGGCCAGGCGGCCGGCCTGCCCGCGACCCGTAGCCGACAAGTCAACGTCGGTGATGCCACAGAAGCGATCTTCAATGCTGAACGTTGATTGGCCGTGCCGGACCAGATAGATACGCGTCGTCATTGGGTGCCTCGGCCGTAACTTATGAGGAAAGAATACACAGATTTCACAGAGAGGCCTTGTCTAGTGGACATTCGTGAGCACCGCTGCGGCCGCCGCGGCCAGGGTCTGCCGTTCCCGACGAGCCAGGTCCTGGATCACCCGGTAGGCTTCATCTTCCGACAACCCGTCCCGCATCAGTTTGCCCTTGGCCCGGTCGATCAGCTTGCGCGCGGCCAGATCGGCCTCCAGTTGCGCCACTCGCGCCGCCTGTGCCCGGCTGTCGGCGAAACGTTTGGCGGCCACGCTGACGGCCGCCGCCAGTGCCTCCGGCTCCACCGGCTTGATCAGATAACCCTGGATTGGCAGGTCAGTCGCCTTGTCGATAAGGTCTTGCTCGCTGAAGGCGGTCAGGATGAGTATGGGCAACGGTCGGGATGCCAGCAGCACCCGCGCCGCTTGCAGGCCGTCGGTGTAGGGCATGTGGATGTCGAGAATAGCCAGGTCAGGCGGCCGGCGCTCGGCCATGCGCAGAGCCTCGCGGCCGTTTGTCGCCGCCAGCACCTGATGGCCCAGGCCTTCCAGCATCGACTTGAGGCCCAGCCGGATGATCGACTCGTCGTCGGCGATGAGAATCAGCATCTCTTTGTGTCTTGTGTGGCGAGACGGCCCACTAAATCGCTTTTGTGACCCAGACGCGACTGTCCCGGGAATCGGTGATGTCACTATTCATTCGCGGTCAATCACTCCGTCATCTCTGCGCCCGGCTTTTCGGCCGCGCGGGGCAGGCGAATGATAACCTCGGCGCCGGCCGGCAGACGATTGAATTGCATCTCGCCCTGCAAGTCGTCGCCGACTAGGGCTGCGGCGATCTCCAGACCCAGGTTGCGTTCCATTTCCTCCGGCAGACCAACGCCGTCGTCGCGCACCAGGATGATGAGCGCGTCGGGGGCGCGGGCCAGCGAGATATCGATGTGGCCCTTGGCGCGGCCGACGAAGGCGTGCTCCAGACTGTTTTGGGCCAGTTCGTTGACCACAACCGCCAGGGCCGTGGCCGCCCGGCTGGGCAGATGCAGGTTGTCGCCGCGCACGGTGATCACCACCTCCTGATTCGGCCGCGCCATGCCGGTCATCGTTGTCTGGGCGATGCGCTCCAGCACGGCCTTGACGTTGACCAATCGGAAGCCCTGCTCGGAGAGTATCTCGTGGACGGCGGCGATACTGCGGATGCGATGGATGTTGGTCAACAACACCTGGCGCGTTTCCAGCCGGTCGGCGTCGGGTAACTGGAGTTGCATCAGCATCGCCACAGTCTGCAGATTATTCTTGATGCGATGGTGCATCTCGCGAACGATGGCTGCGCTGCTCACCAGCCGGGCGTTCTCGATGGCCAGCGCCGTCTGGTTGGCAAGGGTGATCAGCAGCGTCTCCTGGCTCTCGTTAAACCGGCGCTCCGTAGACCCCAGGCAGATCATCACACCAATGACCTTGTCCTGGAGACTGAGAGGGACGACCAGCAACGGCGGCGCTGGCCGGCCTTCCGGGGGCGGCGCGTAGCGGAGATGCCCGGTGCGGACCACGTCTTCCAGCACGGCGGCCTCCGGCAGCGGAGCGGCGGCCTGTTCCGCGCCGCCGGGCACGGCGAAGACGGGTGAGCTCTTCGCGCGGCCGAGATCATCGCCGCCGCCCTCCAGCAAGTAGATGGAGCAGGCGACCGCTCCCACGGTGCGGGCGGCCAGCTCGGTGACGACGGACAGGATGTCGTCGAGATATTGCGGGGAGGTGATGGCTTCGCTGACCTGGGCCAGGGTGCGCAGATCATCGAGTTGTCGCTGCTGGCGGTCGTGGAGTTGCGCTTTGACCAGCGCGCCAGCGGCCAGATCGCAGATGAGGGCCAGCATCTCGATCTCCTCGTCGGCGTAATCGCGCGGTTCGGCCGTCTGCACGTTGAGCGCGCCGATGGGGCGATCGTCGAGCACCAGGGGCACGGCCAATAGGGAGCGAAAGCGCACCTCTTCGGTGTCGTCCACCCATTTGAAGTGGGGATCGTGCTGGGCATCGGCGGCGTAGACTGGCCGGTTGCGGGCCACGGCGTGGCCGGTCATGCCTTCGCCGATCTGCAAGGTGGCCCGGCCGAGCGCTTGCCGCGCCAGACCGGTCGAGGCCCGCAGGCGCAACGTCTGCCCGTCAGCGTCCAGCAGATAGATTGTGCAGGAGTTGACGCCCATCACCTCGGTCGTTTTGCGGGCCATCAAATCGAGCGTCGTATCCAGATCGACGACTGCGCTCAGCGAACGGGCGATCTCGCGTAAGGCGGTGAAAGAGCGAGAGCGAGAGCGAGAGGAAGCAAGCGCGGTCATTGGCGTCATCAGGAAGACTATTATAGCCCGCGCCTCTGGCTCGGCTAGCCGCGTTGAAATTGCAGGGTGCAGTATCGAGGGAGATTGTTTACAATATGAGGCGCAGCATCGTTCATAGTGCCGATAATGCCGGCCCATCGTCTACGATTAACATGGAGAAAGTGGGAATGGATCGCAAGTGGCTGGGAATCATCCTCGTTATTTCTCTGCTCGCCAATGGGGTCCTGCTGGTTCTCTTTACGCGACAAAAGGCGGCCGACCCCGACCGGCGTGTGGATGCGGTCGAGCAGCTGGTGGAAAGCGCGGCCACCGCCACCATTTCCCCGCCATCGACAGTGACCCCCCGGCGGCAACCGGCTGTGATGCAGGCCTCGCAATCGCGCGCGACAGCGACCGTAGTCCCGACAAAAACGGCTCCCACGCCTACTGAGGCGCTCGTTTTAGAGGAGGCCACCAAAGCGCCGACGGTCTTATCCCCTACCGAAGTACCGTCCGCGTCTCCGACTGCCTTGCCCACTCCTACAGCCACCCCGGAAGCGCCGCCCTCGCCGACCATCGAGGCCGTTGGGACGGACTGGCTCCAGTATCTCAACATTTTCCGCCGCGAATCCAATCTGCCGCCATTGCTCGAAAACGCGGCCTGGTCGCTCGATAGCGTCCAGCACGATCGTTACATGGCCTACACCGGCAACCTGGGTCATAGTGAAGATGTGGCCAGCGCCTATTATACGACCTCCGGCCAGACCGCTGGGGAAAACGGCAATATTGCCGCTGGTTATCTTGGCTCCGATCCCTTCAAGTGGGCTTTCAACTACTGGATGTCGGCCCCGTTCCACGCCATTCCCATCATCGACCCCCAATTACAAACGACCGGCTTTGCCGAATACCGCGATGCAGCGGCCGAAGAGCCGTTGACAGCGACCCTGGACGTTCGTCGCGGCCTCGGCCCGCTGCCCGAAGGCGTTACGTTTCCGATTATGTATCCGCGCGACGGCGGCACGACGTGGGTGCTGCGCTATTCGTTGCCCGAGTTTCCCGAGGCGCTCAGCACCTGCATCGGTTATACGCAGCCAACCGGCGCGCCGATCATCCTGCAGATCGGCGACGGCCGCGAGGTGCCCAACGTCACCGCCACAGCGCTTTACCGCGACGGCGAGTATCTGGCCCACTGTTACTTCGACGAGACGAACTTTACCCACGCTAACGAATTTCGACAGAAATCGGCGCGGCTCATCCTGGATCAGCGCGATGCTGTCGTCATCATCCCCCAGCAACCGCTACTGCCCGATTCGACTTACTCCGTTCGCGTGGACGCCAACGGCACAACTTACACCTGGAGCTTCCACACCAGAGCCGGGCCGCCGTAGAAACAAAAAGTGGGCATGAGCCATGCGGCTTCATGCCCACTCCCTGCCCATTGATGCGCCCAGCTAGACGCCGTAGTAGAGCAGAAACTCATACGGATGCGGTCGCAGGCTGACCGGACCGATCTCCGTCTCGTGCTTATAGCTGATGTAGGCGTCGAGCACGTCCGAGGTGAAGACCCCGCCCTCCAGCAAGAAGTCGTGATCGGCTTCCAGCGCGTCGAGCGCTTCGTTCAGCTTGCCCACGGTCATCGTCACCCCGTTAATGTTCTCGTCGTGGAAGAGATCCTTCTCGGCCGGGTCGCCGGGATCGATCTGGTTCTTTATGCCGTCCAGACCGGCCATGAGCATGGCCGCGAAGGCCAGGTATGGGTTAGCCGCCGGGTCGGGGCAGCGGAACTCGATGCGCTTGGCCTTGGGTGATTTGGAGTACATGGGAATGCGCACGGCGGCCGAGCGGTTGCCGGCCGAGTAGGCGACCACGACCGGGGCCTCGTAGCCCGGCACCAGGCGGCGATAAGAGTTGGTTGTCGGCGCGCAGATAGCCAGCAATGCGTTGATGTGCTTGAGAAGGCCGCCGATGTACCACTTCGCCAGTTGGCTCAGCCCGGCATAGCCGTTTTCATCGAAAAATAGCGGCTGGCCGTCCTTCCACAGACTCTGATGGGTGTGCATGCCGGAGCCGTTGTCGGCGTAGATTGGCTTGGGCATGAAGGTGACGGTCTTGCCGTGCTTCTGGGCCACGTTCTTGACGATGTATTTGTAGAGCTGCACGTTGTCGGCCATCTTCAGCATATTGTCGAAGCGCATGTCGATCTCGCATTGCCCGGCCGTGCCCACTTCGTGATGGTGCAGTTCCACATCCACACCGGATTCGATCAGCGTTCGCACCATCTCCGAGCGCAAGTCTTGCAATGTGTCGACCGGCGCCACCGGGAAATAGCCTCGCTTGTGGGGCACCGAGTGGCCATAGCCGAAGATGCCCGTGTTCCACGGGCCTTCGATGCTGTCCACCTGATAGGCCGAGGAGTACTCGCCGGCCGAGTACATCACCTTGTCGAACACGAAAAATTCAGCTTCGGGTCCGAAGTAAGCCGTGTCGGCGATGCCCGTACCCTTCAGGTACTCCAGCGACTTGCGCGCCACGTAGCGAGGATCGCGCGAGTAGGGCGTGCGACTCATGGGATCGTATACGTCGCCCACCAAACTGAGCGTCGGCGCGGTGCAGATCGGGTCAACAATCGCCGTCGCCGGATCGCAGATAAGGATCATGTCGCTCGATTCGATGCTCTGGAAGCCGCGAATTGAGGAGCCGTCGAAGCCCAGGCCTTCCTCGAAAGCTTCCTCAACACCGAAATGCTCCACCGGCAAAGAGAAGTGCTGCCACTGCCCGAACAGGTCGGTAAATTTCACGTCGACTACTTCGATGCCCTTATCCTCGATTAACTTGATTACATCCGCAGGTTTCATTGTTTCAACTCCCACTAGAACACAAAAACATCACTGCCGCCCAAAACAAAAACGCCTCGCGCGCAATCCGAATGATTGTGCAAGAGGCGTCGCGGCCAAAACCAATATTCTGTTGTGCTTAATCGCTCGCTGTTCAGTCGGCGAACCGATTAACGAACACAAGTCTATATGATACTCGAATGACGCTCTGTGTCAATCTACGAAAACATACGAATATAAATGAACGGAGCCAACCGAATTTCGGTAAAAGTGTATGAATTCAGAGCAGGCACAACCCGCTACACTGTAGCGTCTGCACGTTAATAGCCGTTATCGCCCTCCGTTTTGGCGGCGAATACCTGGTAAGTCGGCTCATGGCAATGAGCCGGGGTTGGTCGCAACAGGAGAAGAATATGGAGTATCCCAGCCGACAACAGCATGGCCGGTCCAGCCCGGAGCCTGCCAACACCAACACGGAGCCTCCCCAGCGCGGTCTGTACGATCCGCGCTTTGAGCACGACGCCTGCGGGGTCGGATTCGTGGCCCATATCAAAGGCCGGCGTTCCCAGGCGATCGTGGCCGACGCGCTGACTGTCCTCGAGAACATGGCCCACCGTGGCGCGGCCGGCGCCGAGCTTAACACCGGCGACGGCGCGGGCATGCTGGTTCAGATTCCGCACGCCTTTTTGGCCGAACAGGCGCGCCAGGCTGGCTTTCAGTTGCCGTCGCCGGGAAATTACGGCGTAGGGATGCTTTTCCTGCCCCGTGCCGCCGCCCGGCGCGCGGCCTGTGAAACATCGTTTGCCGCACTCGTCGCCGCCGAAGGCCAGGAAGTGCTAGGCTGGCGAGACGTGCCCACGGACAATCGCGACCTAGGCGCGACGGCTGTACGCAGTGAACCGTTCATGCGTGAGGTATTTATCGACCGCGGTGACAAGCTATCCAGCCATCCGTTAGCCTTCGAGCGCAAGCTATTCGTCATCCGCCGGTTGGCCGAAAAACAGATCAACTGTGATCAACCGGGTGAGGACACCCCTTTCTATATCGCCTCCCTGTCGAGCCGCACCGTCGTTTACAAAGGCATGTTGCTGGCTGGGCAACTGCGCGGCTACTTCCCCGATCTGTCCGATCCGCTGTTCGACTCGGCCATTGCCCTCGTCCATTCCCGTTTTTCCACCAACACCTTTCCTGCCTGGCGGCGCGCCCATCCCAGCCGCTATCTGGCCCACAATGGCGAGATTAATACCATCAAAGGCAATGTCAACGCCATGCGGGCGCGGCAGGCCCTGTTCCGTTCGGAAGCATTCGGCGATGACTTGCCCAAGATACTGCCCATCATCGATGAGGACGGTAGCGACTCGGCCATGTTCGACAACGCGCTGGAGTTCTTATCGCTGGCCGGCCGGTCGTTGCCCCACGCGATGATGATGATGATCCCCGAGCCGTGGGAGAAGGACGCGGCGATGAGCGACGAGATGCGCGCCTTCTACGCTTATCATAGCGCCCTGATGGAGCCGTGGGACGGCCCGGCCTCCATTGTCTTCAGCGACGGCGCGATGATCGGCGCAGTGCTCGACCGCAACGGCCTGCGGCCGTCTCGCTATTACGTGACCACCGAAGACCGGGTCATCATGGCGTCGGAGGTCGGCGTGCTCGACGTGCCGCCGGAGCAGATCAAGCACAAAGGTCGCCTGCGACCCGGCCGCATGTTGCTGGTCGATACGGCCGCGGGACGCATCATCGGCGACGACGAACTCAAGCATTTGGTTGCCGGGGAACACCCCTACGCCGACTGGCTGGCGGAAAACCTGCTCTCGATTGATGAGCTGCCAGACGGGGGCCGCGAACGCGCTCCGGCCCACGACACGGTCGTGCTGCGCCAGCACGCTTTCGGCTATGCCTTCGAAGATCTGCGCCTCATCCTGGCTCCGATGGCCCGCGACGGGGTCGAACCTCTGGCCTCGATGGGCGACGACACGCCCATCGCCGTCCTGTCGCAAAGGCCGCAGTTGCTCTACAACTACTTCCGCCAGTTGTTCGCTCAGGTGACGAACCCGCCTATCGACGCCATCCGCGAAGAACTGGTCACCAGCAGCGTGGTCTTGCTCGGCTCGGAAGGGGATCTTCTGAATCCGCAGCCGGCCGATTGCCGCCGCATTCGCTTGTCGTCGCCAATCCTGACCAACGTCCATCTGGCCCGGTTGCGCGGCGTTGGGGGGCATCGTGCCGCTGTCCCCGGATTTAGCGCCGTTACCCTGCCGATGCTGTTCCCATCCGCAAGCGGAGGCGCGGGAATGGCGGCCGCCCTGGACGAACTGTTTGCCGCCGCCGACCGGGGCATCAGCGGCGGCGCCAACCTGATCATCCTCAGCGACCGGGGCATCAGCCGGGAGCAGGCGCCCCTGCCGGCCTTGCTGGCCGCGGCCGGGCTGCACCAGCACCTCATTCGTCGGGGCACGCGCTCCCGCGTCAGTTTGCTGGTGGAGTCTGGCGAGCCGCGTGAGGTGCATCATTTCGCCTGTTTGATCGGCTACGGGGCGGACGCTGTCAACCCGTACCTGGCCTTTGAGACCATCCACGATCTGATCGACCGCGGGCTGTTGACCGGCGTTGCCTACCAAACGGCGGTGGGCAAATACCTGAAGGCTATCGCCAAGGGAGTGGTCAAGGTGACTTCCAAGATGGGCATCTCCACCGTGCAGAGCTACCACGGCGCGCAAATCTTTGAAGCGCTGGGCCTGAGCCGGAGCGTCATCGACCCTTATTTCACTGGCACTCCGACCCGCATCGAGGGGGCCGATCTGGGCATTCTGGCCGGCGAGGCGCAGCAGCGGCATGATGCCGCCTTTCCGGCGCGCCCGGCCAACGGCCACACACTGGAGGCCGGCGGCCGCTATCAATATCGTGCGGGCGGCGAATTCCATCTGTTCAACCCTTCCACGATTCACAAGTTGCAGCATGCCGTGCGAACGGGTGATTACGCGGCCTATCAGCAGTATGCGGCCGAAGTTCATGACCGCGAAACTCAGTTAGCCACGCTGCGCGCCCTGCTGGAGCTGAATATTATTCAGACGCCGCTATCGTTAGAGGAGGTCGAGCCGGTGGAGGCGATCATGGCCCGCTTCAAGACCGGAGCCATGTCCTACGGCTCGATCAGTCGGGAGGCCCACGAGACGCTGGCCATTGCCATGAACCGGGTGGGCGGCAAGAGCAACACCGGCGAGGGCGGCGAGGACCGCGAACGTTATAAACCTGACGCTGACGGCCGATTCAATCGCAACAGCGCCATCAAGCAAGTCGCCAGCGGCCGCTTCGGCGTCACCATTGAATATCTGAATCAGGCCCAGGAGATACAGATCAAAATGGCCCAGGGAGCCAAACCGGGCGAAGGCGGCCAACTGCCGGGGAATAAGGTCTATCCCTGGATCGCCACGACGCGCCACTCCACGCCCGGCGTCGGTCTGATTTCACCGCCGCCCCACCATGACATCTACTCGATTGAAGACCTGGCCCAGCTTATCTACGACCTGAAGAATGCCAACCCGGAGGCCCGTATCAACGTCAAGCTCGTGTCGGAGGTCGGTGTTGGCACCATCGCCGCCGGGGTCGCCAAAGGCCACGCCGACGTCATCCTCATCAGCGGCCACGACGGCGGCACCGGCGCTTCGCCGGTATCCAGCATTAAGCATGCCGGGCTGCCGTGGGAGTTAGGTCTGGCGGAGACGCACCAGACGCTGGTGCTCAACAATCTGCGCAGCCGGGTGCGGCTGGAGACAGACGGGCAACTCAAGACCGGCCGCGACGTGGTCATCGCTGCCTTGCTGGGGGCGGAGGAATTCGGCTTCGCCACCGGGCCGCTGGTGGCGATGGGCTGCATCATGATGCGCGTCTGCCATCTGGATACCTGTCCGGTCGGGGTAGCCACCCAGAACCCGGAGTTGCGCCGGCGCTTCGCCGGCCAACCGGAGCACGTTGAAAACTTCATGCGCTTTGTAGCCCAGGACGTGCGCGAGCACATGGCCGCGCTGGGCGTGCGAACGCTGGATGAACTGGTCGGCCGCACCGATCTGCTGTCCGTTCGCCCGGCCGGCGAAGGCGACAAGGCCAGCCGTCTGGATTTGTCGCCGCTGCTGTACCGGCCGCAAGTGGGGACGGAAGTGGAGACGCGCTGCACCGTACTGCAAGACCACGGCCTGGAATCCAGTCTCGATCAGACGACACTGCTGCCGTTGGCCCGTCCCGCGCTGGCAAACGGCGAGACGGTGGCGGCGACGCTGCCGATCCGCAATATCCACCGCACGGCCGGGACGCTCCTCAGCAGCGCCGTGACGCGGCACTATGGCGCGGCCGGATTGCCGGAGAACACGGTGCAATTGACCTTCCAGGGGTCAGCCGGGCAGAGCTTCGGCGCGTTCCTGGCTCCCGGCCTCAGCTTTACGCTGGAGGGCGACGCCAACGACTATGTCGGCAAGGGACTTTGCGGTGGCGTGATCGCCGTCAAGCCGCCGGAGGCATCGACCTTCCTGCCCGAAGAGAACATTATTATCGGCAACGTGGCTTTCTATGGGGCAACGGCCGGCCAAGCCTACATTGGCGGCGTAGCCGGCGAGCGGTTCGCCGTGCGCAACAGCGGGGCGACGTTGGTCGTCGAGGCTGTGGGTGACCACGGCTGCGAATACATGACCGGCGGTCGCGTGGCCGTTCTGGGGCCTGTCGGGCGCAATTTCGCCGCGGGGATGTCCGGCGGCATCGCCTACGTCTATGACCCGGATGGGACGTTCGCCGGGCGCTGCAATCGCGACATGGTTGACTTGTTGCCTCTGGACGCGGCCGACGCCGCCGAACTCAACACGATGGTGTGGCAACATGGCCGTCATACCAGCAGCAAGCCGGCTCGGCACATGCTTGGACAGTGGGAAGAGACGTGGCCGCGCTTCGTGAAGGTGCTTCCCAGGGACTACGGACGGATGATGCTGGCGTTGGCCGAGGCGCAAGGTCAGGGCCTGAGCGGCGACGAGGCCATTTTGGCCGCCTTCGAGGCTAATCGGCGCGCCTTGGCCCGCGCCGGTGGCAACTAAGAGCAGTTAT
This sequence comes from Promineifilum sp., assembly GCA_017983515.1. Lineage (GTDB taxonomy): Bacteria > Chloroflexota > Anaerolineae > Promineifilales > Promineifilaceae > Promineifilum. Next base: position 96,872 of record JAGOBF010000010.1, read on the forward strand.
CCGCAGATGGCGCCAATTAAAGAGAGAACTGCGTAATCTGTGGAATCGGCGGACTCCTATTTATGAATAAAATCACCGGATTCATGAACTTTGAGCGGGAAGCGCCGGGCGAGCGGCCGATAGAGGAGCGCGTGCATGACTGGCAGCCGATTCATTTGCACCTGCCCGAAGAGCGCTTGCAGACCCAGGCCGCACGCTGCATGGATTGCGGCACTCCTTTTTGCCACAACGGCCGCATCCTCAACGGCATGACCTCCGGCTGCCCCATCAACAACCTCATCCCCGAGTGGAACGATCTGGTCTACCGCGGCCTATGGCGACAGGCTTATGACCGGTTGCGCAAGACTAATAACTTCCCCGAATTTACCGGCTCGGTCTGCCCCGCGCCGTGCGAGGCAGCCTGCACGCTGGGCATCAGTGATCCGGCGGTTACGATCAAGTCCATCGAGCTGGCCATCATCGAGCGGGCCTATGAAGAGGGTTGGGTCGAGCCGGCCGCCCCCACCCGGCGCACGGGCAAACGGGTGGCCGTCATCGGCTCCGGCCCGGCGGGGCTGGCCTGTGCTGAACAACTCAACACGGTCGGCCACGAGGTGACCGTCTTCGAGCGAGCCGACCGCCCCGGCGGGCTACTGATATACGGTATACCCAACATGAAGCTCGACAAAGCGCTGGTGCAGCGGCGCATCGACGTGATGGCCGCCGCCGGCGTCCGTTTCCTGACCGGCGTTGAAGTGGGTGCAGATATGGCGGCCGAAGACCTGAATCGTGATTTCGACGCCGTCGTGCTGTGCACCGGGGCCGCCCAGCCGCGCGATCTGGCTGTGCCCGGCCGGGAACTTGACGGGGTTCATTTTGCGATGGACTTCCTGCACGGCAACACGAAGAGCTTGCTCGATTCCGACCGGGCCGACGGTCGTTATCTGTCGGCCGCAGGCAAGGACGTCATCGTCATCGGCGGCGGCGACACGGGCACCGACTGTGTGGCCACAGCGTTGCGCCACGGCTGCCGCAGCCTGGTGCAGTTCGAGATCATGCCCCGACCACCGGAGATGCGCGCCGCCGACAACCCCTGGCCGCAATGGCCGCGCGTCTACAGGATGGACTATGGGCAGGCGGAGGCCGCGGCGATCTTCGGCAACGACCCGCGCGCCTACAGCGTGCAGACGGTCGAATTGCTGGGCGATGGGGAAGGGCGTGTGCGCGGCCTGGCCACGATGGACGTGGCCTGGCCGATGAACGGCAACGGCCGGCCATCGCCACAGCCCGTGCCAGGCACGGCGCGCCAATGGCCGGCACAGATGGTCATCCTGGCGCTGGGCTTTCTTGGGCCGCAGGGAGGGCTGTTGTCAGATCTGGCCGTGGCGCAGGACGGGCGGAGTAACATCGCCACAGCCGACGGCCGTTTCCAGACCGGCGCGCCGCGGGTCTTCGCCGCCGGAGACGCGCGGCGCGGCCAGAGCCTGGTGGTATGGGCGATTCATGAGGGCCGTGCCGCCGCCCGTGAAGTGGATTGCTGGCTGATGGGTGAGACGAACCTGCCCTAGCCCTCTGGAACAGCCTGCTTGTTTTTCGAGAGCTGCTGTCGCAGCCGTTGGCGATAGGTCGCCAATCGTTCGTGGCTGGCTTCGGCCCAGACCAGCGTGATGCCGAATGTCAGCAGGATATTGGTCATAAGGAAGAAGGCGAATTCCTCGATGGGCAGCGTGCCGGCGATGAAAATGTTAAACGACTGGGCCGGATCGATGGTCCAGGTGCCAAAGCTGATAGCCAGCGCGTCGGCCGTGATCAGGTACAAAGTCAATGGGATGACTGACAGGAAGACCATCCGCCGGTAGCGCCAGAGGATGTCGGCCCCGAACGCCAGTTGCAGCATCACCGGCGGCAGCGCCCAGGCCAACAGCAAGGCCATATAGGTTCCCGATTGCTTGCCGGTGAGCAGGACGGCGACGGAACCGAGCCAGACGATGCCCGCCAGCGCCGGCAGCCACCAGCGAAGGTCAGCGCGCAACGGCTCCTCCCTGAAGGACAGAGTTTGGGCCAACAATACCAGCCATAGTCCGACCAGTATCGGTTGCAGGATGAAGAAAGTGTACTCTTCGATGGGCACCCAGCCCAACACAATACCCGTGACGAGCGACGGGTCATACCACCACACGCCGGTGGCGACCAGATAGTTGTCCCACGGCGTGGTGTAGAACAAGGCGATCAGCACGTGAAGGCCGATGCCCAACCCGACCGACGTCGCGCTGAGTGAGGCGGCCCGTTCTCGTCCCCGCCGTTTGTTCCACAAGGTAATGCCTATCAAAATAATGATAGGAATGACCAAAAAGCGCAGCAAAAAACCGAAATAGGTCATGAATGTTATCTCCGCCGGACGCGCAAAAACACGCCGGGATGTGGCTCCAGCGTCGCGCCCATGTACGGCCGTACCTTGCGGCCGTCGCTTGTCAATGTGAAGTGTTGCAATATTCGGGCCAATACGACTTTCGCCTCGATCTGGGCGAAGGTCGCGCCGATGCATACCCGTGGGCCGCCGCCGAAGGGGATATAGGTGAAGGGAGGCACGCGCTCGCTCTCCGGGCCGAAGCGGGCCGGGCGGAACTCCTCCGGCGCGTCCCAATAGCGCTCGTCCCGGTGAGACAGATAGATCGAAGCCATCACGCGCGTGCCTGCTTGCAAGTCGTAGCCGCTTATGGTCGTATCTTCGGCCACAAAACGATTGCCGATGTGGATGGGCGGATAGAGGCGCATCGTCTCTTTGATCACGGCGTCCAGGTAATCGAGATGATCGACGTGGCCGGAAGTCAATTCGTCCTGGCCCACGACGCGATCTACTTCTGATTGGGCCTGGGCCATGACGTCGGGGTATTCGGCCAGCACGTGGAGCGTCCAGGCCAGCAGGGCGGTGCTGGTGTCGTGGCCGGCGATGAGCATCGTCAGAATTTGATCGCGGATGAGATCGTCACTCATGCCGGGCGTGCGAACCATCTGGGTTAGCAGATCGCCGGCAGCGGGGGCGAGGCCGCCCGATTCCCGACGCTCCCCGGCGACGCGCTCTCTTCTGTCGCGGATAAGGTCGAAGAGATACCCATCAAGTTGAGCCAATGACTTCGTATAACCGAAGCGGGGCATGTCGGGCCAGATGATCCACAGGCCGGGCGAGATATATTTGATAGCCCGCAGGATCGGCCGCCACAATCGCTCCATGTCCGGCCCGAATTCCACGTCGACCAGCGTGCCCATGAAGATGAGCAGCGCCAGCCGCCGCATCTCGACGAGCATATCGACCACTGTGCCGTCGCCCCAATCGTCCGTGATGCGGTCGGTGTAACGGTGCATGGCCGTGATGTGGCCGACGACCTGAGGCTTTTGCAGCACCGGCTCCATCTGCGCCCGCAGGTAATCGTGTTGATGGCCGTCCTCGACCAGTACACCGTGGCGCAGGAGCTTGGTGACGGGATCGGATGGGCCGCGCCAGCGGAACTGATCGCGCCGGCTGACCATGATCTGCCGGTTACTTTCCGGCCCCACCAGCACGGCCGGCTGAAAACCCGGCAGCGTGATCTGAAAGGCCGGGCCGACCTCATCGCGCATGATCTCCAGCGCCGTGAGCAATGATCGCTCGCGCGCCAGCCCTTTGAGAACCGTTAACCCCGTTTCAGGCCCAGCCACGGGCAGAGGGCATTTTTCGTCCATGACTCAATAACTCAGCACTAGATGCTCATCGCCGGTCACAGTTTCGAGACCGCTCGCCGCCGCGATCAAATTGTCGGCGATTTTGGATGACGACAGGACGCCGGGCAGCCCCGCGCCGGGATGGGTGCCCGCGCCGACGAAGTACAGGTTATCGATGTCTTCGGAGCGGTTGTGCGGCCGGAACCAGGCCGACTGAGTCAGCACGGGTTCGATGGAAAAGGCGGCGCCCATGTGGCTATTCAAGGTGTCGCGGAAGTGAAGGGGATCGATCATGTGCTCCGAGACGATATTGGCTTGCAAGTCGGGCAAGTAGTTGTCCTCCAGGAACTGCATAATGGCGTCGCGATACGGTTTGGCCGCTGTGGCCCAATCCACTTCGGCCCCCAGATGGGGCACGGGCGACAGGACATAGAAACTTTCGTGGCCGTCGGGGGCGATGGACGGGTCGGTCAGCGTTGGCATATGCAAGTAGAGTGAAAAATCGCGCGGCAGGACTTTCTTGTCGAAGATGTCGGACAGCAGTCCCCGGTAACGCTCGCTCAGGATGATGTTGTGGTGGGCCAGCTTGCCCTCGTGGCGGTAGAGTTTCTTCGTGCCGAAGTAGATGACCACCAGCGACATGCTGTAGCGAGTGAGGTTTTTGTAGCGGAAATCGCTGTTGCGCAGGCCGCGCGATCGGCCGGGAATCAGGTTCAGGTAAGTCCAGGCCACGTCGGCGTTGGAGATGACGTAGTCGGCGGTGTGGCTTGTACCGTCGCCCAGCCGGATACCCTTGGCCCGTTTACCCTCGACGATGATCTCCGCGACTTCGGTGTTGTAATGGAATCGGCCGCCCATCTCCTCGGTGAGCCGCACGAGCGCATCAACCACGGCCCCTGTGCCGCCCATCACGTAGTGGATGCCCCATTCCCGCTCCAGATAGTGGATCATGGCGTAGATCGACGACGAGTCGAAGGGATTGCCACCGATGAGCAAGGGGTGGAAGGTGAAGCAGCTCCGCAGAAATTCGTTGTCAATGAATTGAGAGACGTATTTGTACACAGATTTGTGCGACTGCAGGCGGATGAGATCGGGGGCTACTTTTAGCATGTCGCCGACGCTCAGGAACGGCTGGTCGGCCAGCTCGACGAAACCCTTTTGGAAAATGGCTTGCGTCGATTCCATGAAGCGCCTGTAACCGTCGGCGTCGGCCGGATTCCATTCACGAATCTGACCGTCGATGAATTCTTCGTCGTCGTTGTAGTCAAACGAACGGCCATTGTGGTCGAATATGCGATAGAACGGGTCGAGCGGGGCGAACTCTACATACTCTTCCCGGTTGCGCCCGGCCGCGGCGAAGATGTCGTCGAACATGAACGGGGCGGTGATGACCGTCGGTCCGCCGTCGAATTTAAAGCCGTCCTGCTCATAGACGTAGGCCCGGCCACCCGGTTTGTCCCGTTTCTCGAAAATCTCCACCTGGTAGCCTCTGGCCGCCAAGCGGGCGGCCGCGCCCAATGCGCCGAAACCGCTGCCTATGATAATTACTTTCTCTTTCATTCTGATCGAAGCTCCCTCATATGATTGAAGATGAAGCGTTAAGCGTCGCATCCCTGACCGGTCACGCTTAAATTTTCATCGGCTATACCTGCGCTACTCGATGGGCCGGATATTTGCCGGAACGCGAGCGCCACCAAATGCCGGGCATCATGGACAGCTTTTGGAGGTCGCGCGTGTGGGCCCGGCGCGTAAAGACATCGTAATCGTGGGCCTCGATGTCCTTCAGGATGGCCTGATAAAGTTCGGACGCCGCCCCGACGGCAAAGCGCCCCCGCTGGCCGAGGAGCCCCACGCCGGGCAAAGCCTCGGCATAAAGCCGTCGGGTGCGGTCGATTTGAAAGCGCATAAAGTCGCGCCAACGACTGTCTACGGCACCTTGGGCGATGTCGGCCTCGCTCAGTCCAAAGGCGGCCAGCTCATCCTGGGGCAGGTAGAGACGGCCGTTACGCCAATCTTCGCCCACGTCGCGCAAAATATTGGTCATCTGCAATGCCACGCCCAGCTTGACGGCGTAGGGGATGGCTTCTTTGCCCGCATAGCCGACGATGTGCATGACCATCAACCCCACGGTCGAGGCGACGGCGTAGCAGTAGTGGGCCAGATCATCAAAGGTGTCATAGCGTGTTATCGTTAAATCGGTGGCAATTCCATCCAGCAATTGTTCGGCGTACTGGCGCGGGATGTGGTGACGCGTGCGGGTATCGACCCAGGCCCACGCCACCAAATCGTCCTCCGGCGGCGTCCCGATCAGACTGCGAGTGCGCCAGTCGGACAGCATCTTCGCCTTGTCATGGGGATTGCGATCGACCAGATCATCGCTCACGCGGCAAAAGGCGTAGAGCGCGTGCATGGCCTGTTGCTGGTTCGACGGCAGCAGGGAGGAGGCGATGGAAAAGGTCCGGCTGTGCTCGCGCGTGATCGCCTCGCAGCGAACATAGGCGCGCTGTCGCTGAGCCTGATCCATTAGTATCTCCGCCTCCTGACGCAGAAAATTCTCTAACGGAGCGTAAGCCTGGGCCAGAAGTCGCTTTTCCCACGTCTCAACTAGTAAGCTCATTATCGTTCTCCCGCTCTTATCCACCGCAATAAAACAGCTTCACTACCGCTTTTGACTCGGCTGGGGTAGGGAACTCATTGAGCATAGGATAACCTATTGTCCATGTATTGTCAATAATTAAACTGTGCAATATGTGGACAGATTTTGGCTGCTTTTTCCCTTCCCCGCGCAGGCACAATTGACGCGAGAACCGACGCCTGTCAGCAGAACAGAAACCCGATTTACCATCCGGCGATGTCGGCTTGGCCGCTAATCGCTGTGGGGGCCACGCGAACCAGCAACTCGCCCGGCACGGCGTTGCGGTTGCCGAAGGCATCGGCTTGTTCGTGGCCCATATAGCGCGCGGCGATCGCGGTGGCCCACTGGCGCAATTCCTGGAGATCGTCGGAGAAGCGGGCATTGCCGTCGAATTTCACAAAGGCGAAAGGCGGCGTCTCATCATCCACGCATAGTGAAATTTGCGGATTGTGCCGCACATTGACGGCTTTGACGGTCGTGTGCCAGGTCGTGAACAGCAACTCGTCGCCGTCGAGTATAAACCAGACAGGCGCGACGTGGGGACGGCCGTCCGGCCTGACCGTGGCGATTTTGCCGGTGCGCGGCCGGGCCATCATAAAGGACAAACAGTCGACACGAGAAAGTTTTTTCATCGCTCTCCTCCTGAGCAAAGTCGCCCAAATTTCTTGACTCGTGCCCCAACTGGGCAAGTCAGGAAACTTGCGTTATGTCACGGGACGGCGGCCGGGCGGTCTCGAGCAACAACCCCATCACCCAATCATCCAGGTACTGACCGTCGCGAATCACGGCTTCCCGGCGGCGACCTTCCACAACGAATCCGAATTCCTGGTAGAGTCGAGTGGCCCGCTCATTGCGCACGAATACGTGCAGCTCGATGCGACTGATGACCCCGCCGGCGCGCGCCCAACCGATAGCCTGGGCCAGCAAACGATGGCCAATGCCCTGGCCGCGCCACTCCTGGGCCACGGTAATGCCCAACACGGCCGCATGTTTCACGTTGCGCCGCTTGCCGCCCTCCAGCGTCAATTGGCCGATGATGTGATGGTCAATTTCGGCCACCAGGAAAATACTGTTGCTCGCGCGCGCCATCTCGCGGATGAAGCGCGATTCCGCCTCCACCGTCGGCGAAAACTCATCGGCCTCCGTGATCAGATTGATGCCCGACTCGCCGAACAGACGCCGAAAGTAGGTGATCAGGGCCGGGGCGTCTTCCGGGCGCGCCTCGCGTATCAGCATCGGGGCTGGATTGTCGGCGTTCGCGGCGCTGGATAGGGTTTCGCGGTCCATCTGGTGTCACCTGGTCGTGGGGAGCCTCATAGGGCCGCGATGAAAGCGTGACCGGCGGCCATTAATTCCTCGTGATCGGCCGGGGCCGGAGCGTCGCGCATCAACTCGACGGTTCGTTCGCGCAGCGTTTTGTCGGCCGCCGGTTGGCCCTCCAGCTGCCAGGTTTCCATGCTCCAATGTGGATAGAGGGGGCTGGTGTAGTAGCCGTCCTTGTAGCGCTCCAGCGTTGACGGGACAGTCAGAAAATGGCCGCCCGGCTTGACCTCATCGATCTCGGCCAGGACGGAATGCGCGTCATCCAGTTGAAATCCGGCGGCAAAGCGGCGCGCCTGAGCGATGATCTCATGCACGTGGACGAGCGTCAGGGGCGAGATAGCTTTGGAGCCGAGCGTGTCGCCGATGAACGGAGCCAGTCCACCCTTGGTCATGCTAAACGTGAGGGTATTGAGCCAATAGGTATCGGCGGCGATCAGGTCCATGCCCCAACCCGTGCCGCTGCCCGACGTGCCGGTGTGGGGCAGCCCATAGTGGGCCATCATCTCGGCGCAGGCCAGGTTGATGAGGATGCTCTGCGGGTCATAGAAGTTCATCATCGTCTTCATGTCGAAGTATACCGGTAACATGCCCAGGCTGATAGGCGCGCCGGGTCGCATGAGCTGGCTTATGGTCAGCCCGGCCAGCAGCTCGGCCAGCAGCAGGGCCAGCGTGCCGGACGGTGTTAGCGGCGTCGAGGCCCCGGCCATGCTGTAGTTGGAATAAATGACCGGCAAACCGCGTTCGACGGCCACTTTCAGTTTGTCGGCCGTGCCCTCGTTGACCACCAGCGGCGAGACGGGATTGAAATAGGGCAGCACGAAGGGTTTTGTCGCCAGATCGCCATGCAGCCGTTCGAACATATCCAGGACGGCCGGGAACTTGTATTCGTCCGACACCAGCAGCACCAGCGCCTTGGTCGTGTTGGCGATCATCTCCAGACTGGCGTGAAGATCGGTGAGCTCCACTGGCACGTCCTGGACGATGCCCACAGTCGAGATAACGTCGTAGTGCGGCAGACGGCCGCCGAGGCGTACCATGTCCTGCATATTGCCACAGGTGAAGGGCGTCAGCTCGTCGGTTAGCGGGTCCTGGTAGAACAGCGCGGTGACGCCGATGCCAAAGCGCAAGCTGTCGTCGCCGAGCCTGAAGATGTGGTTGCCCAGGCGATCGTGCACATCAATCGTCTTGGGGGCGGTTCGGATGGCTTCGTCGACCACCTCGGCCGGCAAGCGCAGCACGCCGGCCTCAGCGCGGGTTCCCAGCTTCTCTTCCAGAAAGCGCAAGACGCCGGGAGAATCGACGCGAATTCCGGTGCGGCCGAGAATCGACAGCGCGTAGCGATGGACTTGATCCTTTTGCTCCTCGCTCAACAAGCTCAGGCCGGGACGCGTGTTGTTGATGACCGGTTCTATTGACCGGTGGTTCCGTTCGGCTGATCGTCGTCTGCTCATGTTGTTGGCCTTTTCCTCCCACCTATCATGCCGGAAATCGGCTCATTTGGAAAGGATTAGCCTACTGGCGGGCCTGATATTTAGAAAAGGGCCAGCCGGAGCGCCGCGGTGCCTCGAACAAAGTCTTGTCAGTCCAGGGCAGTCGTCATATAAAGCCCATCCAACTCGAAGCCGAGACGGGCGTAATACTCCTGTGTGCCGACGGCGCTGATGACGGCCAGCCGTCGGTAGCCGGCGGCGCGTGCGATCTCTCTCGCGCGGTCGATCAGCCTCGTACCCAGGCCGATGTGTTGGGCTTCGCCCCGGCTTTCGTCGCCCAGATTCAGCGCCGGGCCGTAGACGTGGACTTCGCGGATCATGGCCTGGCCGGCCAACTCGGGCAGGGGATGGGGGATCGCCGGATCGGGCAGCGACAGACGCAGGAAGCCAGCCAGCCGGTCGGTAGTCGGATAGCCGTCAGCCGTCTCGTAGCTGAGGAAATGCTCGGTGGTCGCGTCGGTCTGATAGACCAGATCGCGCTGTTCCAGGTCTTCAAGGCGAACGGCATCGTTCCGGATTTCGCGGCAGCGGATGCAGCGGCAAGGCGTTCCCCGTTCGCGCAACCGCTCTTGCGCCACTTGCCGCAGGTTGGCCTTCTTGTTTCCGGCCACGATATTCGTCGTGGGAAAATCACGCACGACGCGCGTGAGCCGGACGTAGCGCGGGACTTGCGCCTTGCAGGCCGCCAACACCTCCACGACCTCTTCCTCCGTGTAGGGCGTGTATTCGCCCCGCAACCAGTATTCGTGGAGTTCGGCGTTGGGCACCAACATGCAGGGGTAGATCTTCAGCTCGTCGGGACGAATGGCCGGGTCGCTCCACAGGCGGCCGAAATCCTCGATGTCGCCGGCCACGGTCGCCCCCAACAGGTTGGCCATCCAGTGACCGTGGATTTTGAACCCCGCCAGCCGCAACAGCCGGAAGGCGTCGCGCGTGCTCTGCACGTCGTGGCCGCGTTGATTCAACGACAAAACATCGTCGTCCAGTGTCTGGATTCCGACCTGCACCTTGGTCACGCCCAGCGTGCGGAACCAGCGCAGCTCGGCGACATCCACGTGGTCTTGCCGCGTCTCGACGACCAGGCCGACGTTGCGGTGCCGGCCGGTGGCATTGGCTGTCTGGGCCTCAGCCAGTGTTGCCGATTCGAAGCCGTTCAGCGCGTCGAAGCAGCGCCTGACGAACCACTCCTGATAATCGCGCCGGTAGCTCGACCACGTGCCGCCGAGGATGAGCAGCTCGATCTTCTCTGTCGGATGGCCAATCTTTTCCAGCGCGCGAAGCCGGGAGGCTGTCTGGTCATAGGGATCGAAGCCGTGGCGTTCGGCTCGTTGCGCGCCCGGCTCGTCGTGGAGATAGCTCTTGGGCATGCGCACATCGGTGGGGCAGAAGATGCACTTGCCGGGGCAGGGGTACGGCTTGGTCAGGACAGTGACTACCGATACGCCCGATTGTGTGCGCATGGGTTTCATCTGCAGATGCGCCCGCAGGTCGGGATCATGGGTCAGATGGCCGGCCGCGCACAGTTGCTCGTAGGCGGCCAGCACCTGGGCCTTGGACAGCCACGGCAGACCGCGCCGGGCGAAGCCCTGTATGGCGCGGTTATAGCGTTTGCCGGTCAGCGGCCGCAGGTGGGCCAAGGCATCGATCAACTCTGCCAGCATCGTTTCGCGGCCGGTAATGTCGATCGGCTCGTTACGAGCTTGCCAAAGCGCCTCGCGGTTGGCACTCGCGGTCACTATGCCAGTTCCTCGACCAGTTCGACCATCGTACGCAATGTCTCGACATCGAACACAGTCATGTTGAGCGTCGTCACCGGGCTGTCGCGCCAGATGCTCAACCGCTCGCGAACGCGCTCTCGCGGCCCGACGAGGGCCACGGCGTCGATCAATTGGGCCGGCACCCTCGACATCGCCGCGCCCTTGTCCCCGGCCAGATAAAGGTCCTGGATCTCCGTCGCCGCGTCCTCGAACCCGTAGCGCACGGCCAGGTCGTAGTAGAAGTTCTTGCCGCGTGCGCCCATGCCGCCGACATAGAGGGCCAGAAACGGCCGCAACATGTTGTAGGCGATATCAAGGTTGTCGTTGATGACTACAGAGACCGTCGGGGCAATGTCGAATCCATCCATCGTCTTGCCCGCCCGGGCCAGCCCGGCCTCCACGTGGGGCTTGAAGACGGCATCGTAGCGCTCTGGGGCGAAGAAGATGGGCAGCCAGCCGTCGGCGATCTCGGCCGCCAGTTCCACGTTTTTGGGGCCGATGGCCGCCAGATAAATGGGAATAGCCGGGTCGGCCACCAGGGTGCTCTTCAATGGTTTGCCCAGCCCGGTGGCATCCTGGCCGTGGTAGGGGATCTGGTAATGCCGCCCTTCGAAAGTCAGCGGCGCCTCGCGGCGGAAGATGCGCCGGACGATTTCGACGTACTCGCGGGTGCGCGCCAGCGGTTGCGCATAGCTGACGCCATGCCACCCCTCGACGACCTGCGGCCCGGACAGGCCGAGACCCATCAGGAAGCGGCCGCCGGAGATCTGGTTAAGCGTCATGGCTGTCATGGCCGCGTTGGCCGGCGTGCGGCCGGGCATCTGCATGATGGCTGTGCCCAGCTTGATGTTTTGTGTCTGCGCCCCCAGCCAGGCCAGCGGCGTCACCGCGTCGGAGCCATAGGCTTCGGCTGTCCACACGGCGTGGACGCCCAGCCGGTCGGCCTCGCGGACGAGATCGACGGGTAGTTCAACTTTTCCGGCCGAGTAGCCGAGCATGAGACCTAGACGCATGGGTTACCTCTCATAGGGAACTTGCAGGTCGACGATCATGGGGAAGTGGCGCCGGTTGAAGGTGACGAAGGTGGCCCCTTCCGTTTCGGCCGTGGCCGCGATGAGGGCGTCCATCAGGCCGGTGCCATGGCTCTTGCCGTACTGATAACGATATCGACCACCTTGCTTGGCAATTGTCTTATCAACGGGGATAAAGGAAAATGCTGAAAATAAATCATCTAGTCTTTGTTGCTCGGTATCATCGCGCGCGCCGGCATACAACTCGGCCACGGTGACGGCCGATACGAGCAGTTCGCCTTCCAGATTGTCAACGAATTTGACAGCCTGAGCCCGAGCGCGAATGTAATCGATCAAAATATCAGTGTCCAGCAGGAAGCGGTTCGGCAGGTTCATCGATCAAATCCCGGTCTCCTTCTCGTCGAAGCTCCTCGAAGAACTCCGGCAAGTCGTCGCGGTCAGCCCACATGCCGACTGCGCGATGCATCAACTCCCGACGATCTAGATCCTGATAGTCGTCGATGTAGGTATCGATGGCCGCACGAATAATCTCGCTTGCTGTCTGCCCACGCCGCTTGGCGATAACTTTCAGCGTGTCGCGTTGTTCGCGTGTCAGATAGATTTGTGTTCGCTCCATCATCATGCCAACCTCGTGTGATGTATACCAGTAATGTATATTAGGAGAAAACGAAAGTCAAGTTGGTCAGAACAAACAGCCGCTCTTCGAAAGTAGAGCGGCTGTCTCGGTCTGATGGAACTATTCCGGTAAGGAATATCCAGCTTTACTAAAAGGCTTTCCGGAAATGGGTGACCAACCGCTCTATCTAATAATGAGCGGCATAAAATTGATAAAACCGTCTGAACTTCCGATCGGAGTAAAAGTAGCTCCCACGGATTTGTTGCTGTCCATCGTGATCTGGATCGGAGTCTCCAAACCACTCGCATCGCCATTCCAGCCGCCGAACTGGTAGCCGTTGGCCGGCACGGCCGTCAGGGTGACCACCTCGCCGCTCTGGTAAGTTTGCTTATCCGGGTTGCGGTCGATGGAACCGCCGGCAGAGGACGGCGTGTTTAGTGTGTATGTATTGGGCGCGACCGGCGTGAAGGAGGCCGTCACGGACTTGTTGCCGTTCATGGTGATCTGGATGGGGTTGGCCGTGCCGCTTGCGTCGCCGCTCCAGCCGGTGAACACGTAGCCGTCGTCCGGGTCGGCCGTCAGGGTAACGACCTGGCCACTTTGATAGACCGTCTGATCCGGGTTGCGGAGGATGATACCACCGCCGGAAGTTGGTGTTTCCAGCGTGTAAGTGTCGGGTTCGACCAACTCGAAGAATGTCGTGACGGACTTGTTGCTGTCCATGGTGATCTGGATGGGATTCGCCGTTCCGCTCGCGTCGCCGCTCCAGCCGGTGAACACGTAGCCGTCGTCCGGGTCGGCCGTCAGGGTAACAACCTGGCCACTTTGATAGACCGTCTGATTCGGGTTGCGGATGATGATACCCCCGCCGGAAGTTGGTGTTTCCAGCGTGTAAGTGTCGGGTTCGACTGGCGCGAATGAGGCCGCGACGGACTTGTTGCCGTTCATGGTGATCTGGATGGGGTTCGCCGTGCCGCTTGCGTCGCCGCTCCAGCCGGTGAATGTGTAGCCGTCGTCAGGGACAGCCGTCAGGGTGACAATCTGCCCGCTGTCATAAACCGAATTAGCAGGACTTATTTGGATTGTTCCTTGACCATTGTTGCTGACAGTAAGGGTGTATTGAGGTGTGCTCGATTCGGCCGTAAAATCCATCAACATACAAGACACTTCGCTACCGGGGTTATTGAAATCCCATCCTAAATCATCAATAAAAAAACTGCTGGGACTGGATGGGCTAGTTTCAACAACTACCTCAAAAACCGACTCCTCACGAATAGACCAATCGCTTTGATAACCGAGGTCACCTAGGTCAATTTCGTGCATTATCCAACTCGTTGTCGCCGTTGAAGAACAGAGATTGAATTCTTCAAGTACCTCATCGTTCATTACCAAGTATGCAAGGTCGTTATAACAAGAATCTGAAGACCTGATCTGATACCAGAACTGAAGCACAGGATCGAAACTCGTTAATATTGATGGAGGTCTAATAATCTGTTCTATTCGAGAGATTTCATCATTAACGCCACCCAACCAAGCTAACCATTGACCGTTATGCGGAGTAACAGGTAGAGTCGTAGTTGAATGAGAGTAGATCAAATCCCGCCCCGTGGATGAAGAGCGCACCCACCCGACTGTTCCTTCCTCAAAATTCCCATTTCGACCCACGTAAACTTGTTCTGCCGCCGGTGCTTCGTAGTTGCAAAGTTCCAGCTTCCAGGTGCCGGTGGCTAATTCCCCGCTAAAGGCGCTCAGGGAATCGGGAAATGGCGAAAAGGAAGTTCGATTAAAAGGGCGATCACCATTTATCAGGGAGTAGATACTGTCGTCATCCAAGACGAAATCAGGTAGGGCATAATCAAAATCGCTACAGGTTGTACCCATTCGAAACGAGGGCTTGTGATTCTTATCAATTAACTTAACCCTCGTGCCGCTTGGGGATTCTAGTGTGGCACTCAAGTGGGCGGCCGGTGCGGATCCGATTAAAAACGCGACATCAAGATCGCTGATGGGTAAGTCGAAACTATTATCGTGTTCATAGTCGTATGGGTCCACAGAAAATTCATATGTATCACACTGGTTAACACTGGTAGTGGGAGTCCCCCCTTCAAAATATAAACTCAACTCGGAAGGTTGCGGGTTACCAGGGAGCTTACAGTCCTCAATCCATAGATTTATCTCCGGATATTGAAAACCATTCGGTTTCTTCTTATAAGTATCGATATGGAGTCGGATTTTTGAACCTGGGTCAAGCTCCTGAGGCCAATCTAGGGTGTATTCACCATAGTAATTATAAGCTCCATCCGGGTGGTTTTTGACCATAGTGAATGTTTCATCGAAGAGGATCGAACCATTCAGGACCAACTCTGCCATCACTCTGACATACGGGCCTTCAGGGTTTGTAACCCACAAAGCCATGCCATCCCTACATTCGTATTCGGAGTAGAAGTAATCTTCATCACCAAACCACCACGGAATGGCTCGATCCGGGGCAGCCTTGCCGATCTTGGCGTTCCAACCTCCGATCAATAGACAGGTTACAAGAATAAAGAGCGACAGGAACACAAGCGGCAAGCGTTTCATCTAAACATCCCTCCAGACTGATTAACTACATCATAGTGTTTCATTCCGGCCCGCCCCATGCTCCCCCTTCGGCTCGCGCAGGCGAGCCAGCTCTCCCCGTGCCCCTAATGCCTCAAAGGCGGCCTGGGCCTGCGCAACAAGTTCGGCAGCCCGCTCATTCTCCCCTTGCCGCGCCAGCGCCGTCCCCCAAGCGGCTCGCGTTTTTGCCGCCTCAAAACGGTCGAACGGCTCAAGGAGTTCGATACTCCGCTGAAAAGCCGTTTCGGCCTCCGGACCGCGCCCCAGGTGCGCCAGCGCCTGGCCGCGAATCCGTTCGCCGATGCCCACCGACGGTTGATCGCCGTTTGCGTCGGCCGTCACGATCGATTCCTCGACGCGATCGAGCACCGCTTCGCCATCGCCCAGGCCAAGGGCGACTGATGCCTGTAATTGCTGGACGCGCGGCATCTGAAAGTGCAACTGTAACTCCTCGGACAGCTGTTGCGCTTCGTCGATGAGCGCGGTTGCTTCGCCCCAATCCGCCGCCAGAACGGCCACATCAGCCAGGCTCAACAGCGCCAGTACAACCCCGTACAGTTGCTCCGTCTGACGGGCGGCTGCCAGCGCCAGGGTCAGCCGTTGCCGGGCGGCATCATAATCGCCCAGATAGACGAGCAACACCCCCTCGTTCATGGCTGCCTGCGCCAGAATCTTGCGATTTCCCAGTCGTTCGGCGATGGCAAC
Organism: Promineifilum sp.; assembly: GCA_017983515.1. Taxonomy (GTDB): domain Bacteria; phylum Chloroflexota; class Anaerolineae; order Promineifilales; family Promineifilaceae; genus Promineifilum. Next base: position 112,705 of record JAGOBF010000010.1, read on the forward strand.
GGCTTCCTCCAGAATGCGCCGTGCCGCCGGCCAGTCGTCGCTCATTTGCCGCAGCCCGCCCATCATGCTCTTCAGCCGCGCGATGCGAAAGGAATCTTCCAGTTCCTCGCTAACCCTCAGGGATTGCTCGGCCAGATCGAAGGCGGCGGCCACGTCCCCCCGCGACATGACGGCCACGGCCCCCAGGTTCTCCAATGCCGACGCCCGCCACTGGCTAGGGCCCGGCGGCAGATCGGCCAACCCCTGTTCCAGGGCGGCTTGGGCTTCTTCATAGCGGCCGGTGAACATGAACAGTTCGCCCTTTTGCAACGTGAGCGCCGCTGTCAAGCGGGTATCAAGTCCGGTCGCCGTCGACAGGCCGCGCTCCAGCCATTCCAACGCTTCCTCCGGCGCTTGCTGGGTCAGCAATTCGCCCATGCCCAGGTAGGCGCGGGCCAAAGCCAGCCGAACCGCTTCGGAATCAGGTAGTGCCTCCAGAGTCGCCAGCGCGGCCTGGAACGCGTCGCGGGCCGGCCGGCTCTCGCCAAGATACAGGAAAATTTGGCCCTCCGCGTTCTTCACTGCTGCCCAATGCATGTCATCAATTTGGCTGGCTTCAAACCCGGCCAACAGGCGGCCGAGTTGCTGGGTCTGGCCGCGGTTGATCATTGCCCGCACGTCGGTCGTCGCCAGCTCAGCCGCCTCGACAAATGCCCCGCCCAGGTAGTAATGGCGCGTCGCCAGCAGCAGGTCCTGCCCCTCATCGCGATAGTAATGGCCGGCTCGCAGGTGCATCTCGCGCCGTTGCGCTAGACCCAGTGAGCTGTAATAAAAGTCGCGCACGATAGCATGCTGGGTATACTGTCGTTCCTCGTCGACCCGGCTGACAATGAGCAGCGAGCGGTCGGCCAGATCGCGCAAGACGCGCATGATACTGCAGCCGTCGAGTACGGCTTCGAGCGCGTGGCGACCTGCCGGGTAGCCCTGGAGCACGGCCATGGCGCTCATCACCTGACGTTCGTCGCGCGTCAGACGGCCGTCGACTTCTTCCAACAAGTAACGTTCAATATTGTCGGCATGGATCAATCGGCCCAGAAGGGCTGCCGCCCCGCCGCTCTCGCGCAGGATATCGGTGGCCAGCGACAGGAGTTGGGCGTTGCCACCCGTATACTGATACAGTTGTTCCAATCGTTCACTGGTCAGGTAAACTTCCTGACCTTCCAGCAGTTGCCGCGTATCGGCCAGGCTCATCCCGCCCAATGGTTCAAAGGCGACGACGCGCTGGACAAATTCCGGGATGCGGCGCGTGGTGATTATCATCCGCAACTCCCCCCCGCCGAGAAGGATGCGCAATTGTTCGACGAGTTGGTGGAGAAATGGGTCCTCGTCGACATGCTGAAAATCGTCGAAACAAAGGAGGTAATCGCGGCCGCGAAGAAGTTGGGTGAGGTAGTCGAACAAGGATTCCGACGGCGGTGGCCGGCCGTTGGTCAGTCGTGCGTTCTGGAGCAAGCGCCATAACTCATCCTGGCCGCGAAAGGCCAGGAATCCGGCTAGACGCCAGATGACGCTTTCCACGCCTTCGCCCTCGTGGAAAACGTGCCAGAATGTCCGTTCCGGGGCAGCGAGGCGTCGGGCCATGACCGCCGCCAGGGTGGTCTTACCCATGCCCGCCATGCCGCTTATGACCGCCAGACCCGACCGGTCGAGCATCGTCTGGAAGTAAGACAGCTCCGATTCACGACCGATAAAGAAAGGGACTTCTGGGATTGCCGCCGGGGGCGGAGGGCGCGGCACATCGGGTCGGATGGTGTAATTGATATGGACGTCGCCCGTGACTGAGCCGCTGATCACGATGCCACCAGTCACTTTGTCGCCGTGGACGATGTCGCCGTCGACGCGACCGGTGATAATATTGCCGACGTTGACCGTCCCGCCACTTTGGCTTTGCACGTGGATGCCAGTCAATTCTTCGCCGACAAATTCACTGTTAAGCGCGGGCGGGGAAACGGGGGGTGGGATAGCAGGCCAAGCGATGGCCGGTCGTTCCTCTCCGAGCAGCTCCAGGAGCCCGTTGATCAATCCCCGCCGATCAACATACTTTATCAGGGCGACGGTCTTAAGAGATTTGGTCATGCCCCTCAATTCGTCCCAATCCACACCCAAGGCAAAGGCGAACATCTGCAACTCATCCATGTCCAAATGAGATGCAACCAACCGTTGTAGCTCTGATAATGCCTGGGTGCGACTAGGTACCGGTTCGGCCACGACGTTGATATTCCGATGCTTGTCCCAATCCGGGTTAGGGATCCGGAGACTCTATGATGAGAGGCTAACGAGATGCTATCGACTCCAAATAGCGGTGGGTCGATGTAATGAGAAAGCCAGTCGGCTGGCGCGGCTGGCTTTCCACAAATGATCTTGTGCCCTCACGGGGATTCGAACCCCGGTCTCAGCCTTGAAAGGGCTACGTCCTGGTCCCCTAGACGATGAGGGCAACAAGGCGCAATTCTAGCATTTGAGCGGCAACAGGTCAAACTCTCGGCTAGAATTGAGATGAATAGATTGCTGACGGGAGATGAATCCTGCATGATGTCTTTTTCGCAGGAAGAAATACGGTCAATAGGGCCGGAGGATGTGGCCGCTCTCTTCGTTGTCCACGCCGCCATTACCCCGACCGATGCGGGACAATTGCTCGCCTGGACGCAAGCGTGGGAAGCGCGCCTGGAGTCGGGAGGCCGGGCCTGGGTCGTGGGCGGCGGTCGTCGCCTGGCCGGATACGCGGTCGTCGACCCGGTTCCCGGCCTGCCCGGCATCTATGATCTGGAGGGCGGCATTGTGACCGCTCGGCGGCGGCAGGGACTGGGCACGATGCTGCTGCGTCACGTGCAGCGTGAGTCGGCTGAGGCGGGCGGCGGGCAGTTGTCTTGCCGCCTGGCCGGGCTCGAAGATGAGGCGGCCCAGTTTCTCCTGAAGCGGGATTTCTACGTGGAGCATGAAGAGTGTCTGCTGGAACTGGCCGATCTTGACCAGTTGCCGCTGCCGGCCGAATGGCCCGGCGACATGACAACGTTTCCCCAGGCCCAGGCGGTGAGCGAATTCGGCCGGATTTACGAAGAGAGCTTCGCCGGGATGCCCTGGTCTCAGCCTTATACGGAAGCGGAGGTGGCCGCCGCGCTGGTTCGTCCGCAGGACTTGCTCTTCGCCGTCGTCGAGGGCAGGCCGGTTGGCGTCGTGTGGCATGAGTTGTTGTCGGACGGCCGGGGCCGCATCGAACCCATTGGCATCGCTCGCCGGCATCAGGGCCGGGGCGTGGGCCGCGGACTTCTGCTGGCCGCACTCCATGACCTTCGCCGGCGCGGCGCGCGGACGGTGGAGATCGGGCTGTGGCGACAAAACACCGTCGCTATGAACCTGTATAAAAGTCTAGGTTTTTTGGAAGTGGGTAACTGGTATTATTTGGCTTGCGAGCTTGAGGGGCTGAAAACTGAATAAGAAGCGCCTTCATCCTTTTGCGCTTTAGTCGATTGTTCTTACAATCCACCTTGACCTTGTATTGTTTAATGGGGCCGGCTCCGGCCGGACTGCATGTTAAAAATGGAGATCATCCGCATGATGTTCAAAGACAGAGCCGACGTGAGCCAGCGTTTGGGTAAGCAGCAATATATCGCTTCCGACGAGATCGGCACCGTGATCTATCTGGCGCAAGAGTTATGCAAGCCGATCCTGGCCGAAGGCCCGGCGGGGGTGGGCAAGACGGAACTGGCCAAGGCCTGGGCGGCCGCGCTGGGCGCGCCATTGATCCGCCTGCAATGCTACGAGGGGCTGGATGAAAGCAAGGCACTCTACGAGTGGGAGTATGCCAAACAGATGCTTTATACCCAACTCCTGCGCGACACGCTGCACAACGTACTCGATGACGTCGCGAGCCTGGCCGAAGCGGCAAGCCGGCTGGCCCAGGAAGAAGACGTCTTCTTTTCAGAGAACTTCTTGCTGCCTCGACCCCTCCTCAAAGCATTGACTTCCGATGAACCGGTCGTCTTGCTCATCGATGAGATCGACCGTTCGGACGTCGAGTTCGAGGCCTTCCTGCTCGAAGTCCTCAGTGACTTCCAGGTCACTGTACCCGAATTGGGCACCATCCAGGCCAAGCATCAACCGATGGTTCTTCTGACCAGCAACAACACCCGCGAACTGAGCGAGGCGCTCAAGCGGCGTTGTCTATACCTCCACGTCGGCTATCCCAACCTCGAAGCGGAAATGGATATCGTGCGCCTGAAGGTGCCCGACCTGCGGCCGGAGCTGGCCCGCCAGGCGGTCTCCGTGGTGCAACAACTACGCAATATGGACCTGCGCAAAGTGCCCAGCATTAGCGAGACGCTCGACTGGGCGCGGGCGCTGGTGGCCCTTAATGCGCGGGCAATCGACGAAGAAACGATGAACAACACGCTGACCGTGCTGCTCAAATACGAGACCGATGTCCAGAAGGCGAAACGGATGATGGGCAACGGCGGCCGCCGCGGGCCGGCCAACCGCTAAAGGAGTTTGCAGGGGCGGAATGTTGTAACCCGCCCCGGTTCACCGGAAGAAAGAGGGTTGAAGCCCTGGGGGCAGGTTTTACACCCGCTCCTACCTGAATTGCAGGCGAGGCGAGATATGGACGACCGGATTGTCGAATTTGTGCGGGGCATGCGGGCGGCCGGCGTGCGCGTATCGATGGCCGAATCGGCCGACGCCATGCGCGCCGTCGAGGTGCTGGGCATCGCCGACAAGGATTTGTTCCGCCAGTCGTTGCGAACGACGCTGGTGAAAGAGTCGGACGATTTCGCGGTGTTCGAGGAACTCTTCCCGCTCTACTTCAGCGCCGGCGGCCCGCCGATGCAAAATGCATTGGAGGAGTTGGGCGAAGACGAGCAGGAAATGTTGCAGGCGGCTCTACAGGCCTTGAGCGGCCGCTTGCAGGCGCTCATGGACTGGCTGACCAGCGGCGAAGGCCCGACCCGGGAAGAGTTGGAGCAATTGGCCGAGCGCGCCGGTGTCCAGTGGGCCAACAATCAGCAGGAAGGCGCCTGGGTCACCCGTCGGATGTTGCAGCAGATGGGCATGACTCATCTGGAAGATCAGTTGCGCGAATTGATGGAGCGCTTGGCCGAGATGGGAATGAGCCAGGAAGCCATCGAGAAGTTGATGGGCGTCGTGGAGGCCAATCGCGAAGCGTTGACCGAGCAGGTAGCCCAGAGCGTGGGCCGGCAGATCGCCGAGCAGCGGGCCAACCGGCCGGATGACTTGTTCGGCTCCGACCTGATGCACAAGCCGTTTGAGGCGCTATCTCAGGAAGAGGCCAATATATTGCGCAAGGAAGTGCAGCGGCTGGTGACTCAGTTGCGCAGCCGGGCCGCTCTGCGCCGCAAGCGCGGCAAGGAAGGCCGTTTCGATTCCAAGGGCACCATCCGGGCCAATCAGCGCTACGGCGGCGTGCCGATGGAGCTGAAGTTCAAGCGCAAGAAGCTGAAGCCCAGCCTGGTGCTCATCTGTGACATATCGCGCTCCATGCTGTCGGTGGCCGAGTTCATGCTGCGGCTGACCTATGAGTTGCAAGACCAGGTCGCCAAGACGCGCAGCTTCGGATTCTACGGCGATATGGAAGAGATCAGTCTGGTGATGTCGGGCAACCGGGCGGCCGAGGCGGTCGATGGGGTCATGGAGTCCTTCTACGGCCGCGCGCCGCAGCATTACGCCACCGACCTGGGGCATAGCCTGGCGACGTTGTACGACAAGTGGCTGGATAGCATCAACAATCGCACGACGGTGGTGATCCTGGGCGACGGCCGCAATAATTTTAACGATCCCCGGCTGGACCTGATCAAGGACATGCAAAAGCGCGCCCGGCGGCTGATATGGTTCAACCCGGAAGCGCCACGGCAGTGGAGCGAGGGCGACAGCGATATGCCGCTCTATGCGCCGCTGTGCGATCAGGTCTACATGGTGCGCAATCTGGCTCAACTTTCGTCGGCCGTCGATAAGTTAATGGCCGGCGCTTGACGGACGTTTGTCGCCATGTTATGATGCCCGCAGAATGAAGCCGATGACCCGCGATCACAGCTTGTATTATTACCGGCAGCCTTCACCGGCCGCGCTGTTTCAGCGCTTGACGGCTGCCGCCTGTTGACGGGCGACGGCCGACAAGAGAGCAAGAGACGCGGCAGCCCCGCGTCTTTTTTGTTGGAGCCGGTTTCCTAGCCGGCGAACAGTATGCCGGTTAAGCGACCGGCGCTACCTTTCAGGAGAATGCAGATGGCGACGATCATTGATGAACTACGCTGGCGCGGCCTGATCTATGATATGACCGAAGGTCTCAACGAACTGACCGCGGCCGACAGGCTGACGCTCTACAACGGCTTCGATCCCACCAAGGACACACTCCACGTCGGCAATCTGGTACCGATGATGCAGTTGGCACGCTGGCAGCGCTTCGGCCACACGCCCATCGCCCTGGCCGGCGGCGGCACGGGCATGATCGGCGATCCCGGCGGCCGCAGCACCGAGCGCAACCTCATGTCGCTGGAGGAGATCGACGCCAACGTCGTCCACATCAAAGCCCAATTGGAGAGCATCCTTGACTTTGAAGTGAAGAGCAACCCGGCCCAGGTCGTGAACAATGGCGACTGGTTGAGGCAACTATCGCTGGTCGAGTTCCTGCGCGACACGGGCAAGCATTTCACCGTCAATTACATGGTCGCCAAGGATTCGGTCAAGTCCCGACTGGAGCGGGAAGACGGCGGCATCTCCTTCACCGAATTTAGCTACATGCTGCTTCAGGCTTACGATTACCTGCACCTGTTCGAAACCGAGAACTGCGTTGTTCAGGCGGGCGGCAGCGACCAATGGGGTAACATCCTGACCGGCGTCGAGTTGATCCGTCGCGTGCGGGGCGAACGTGCCCACGCGCTGGTCTACCCGTTGATCACGCGCGCCGACGGGACCAAGTTCGGCAAGTCGGCCGCGGGGACGAGCGTGTGGCTTAGTCCGCGCTACACCTCTCCTTATCGCTTTTACCAGTACTGGTTCAACGCCGACGATGCCGACGTCGTGACCTACCTGAAATTTTACACCTGGTTGTCTGCGGCGCAGATCATGGAGCTGGAACAGCAGTTGTTCACGCATCCCGAACGGCGCGAAGCCCAGCGCACGCTGGCACGCGAGGTAACAAGGATGGTTCACGGCGAGACGGCCCTGGCGAAGGCCGAGCAGGCTTCCCAGGCGCTCTTCGGCGGCGATGTCGCCGGGCTGGAGGCGGCCGAGATCGAAGACATCTTCGCCGAAGCGCCGTCGAGCGAGCTGACGAAGGACGCGCTGAGCGATGGGATGACGGTCGTCGATCTGCTGGTCGATAGCGGCCTGGCAAGCTCCAGGGCTGATGCCCGTCGCGCGATTGAGGGCGGCGGTATCTATCTCAATGATGAGCGCGTCGACGATGGCGCGCGAGCCATCGAGTTATCCCAGACCATCGACGGCCGCTTTCTCATCTTGCGCAAGGGGCGGAAGAAGTATCATTTGGTGAAAGTGAAGTAGGGGCGGGTCTCAGACCTGCGCCTGCCCATCCAATTCACTGTGATACCGGAGGGTATAGACCGGGCCGTCCGGTCGAAGGTTACTTTCGATGAGGTGGAGGGTCGTAATCGGCACTGCCAGGCGGGGTACGCCGGCCGTCCATTCCACGCCCCGAACGTCGCGCTCATTCTTGACGCGGCCCAGCGTCAGGTGGGCCCGAAAAGGCTTGTCCTCCGGAGGCCGGCCGAGGGCCAGCAATGGGCCGTCCAGAGCCGTCCTGAGCGAGGCCAGCCGGTTTACTTCGCCGGCCAGGGCGACCCAGATAACGCGCGGCCGTTGGCAAGTGGGGAAGCAGC
>JAGOBF010000011.1 GCA_017983515.1 Promineifilum sp.
ATACTGTAGACCTTACCTTTACCCTTGTCGGCTCGAAAGCGCAGCCGCGCATCACTCACCGGCTCGGTAAAGCCCGTGGTCGTGAAAGTCACCGTAAACTCCTGCCCCGACTGGGTGACGTTAAAGTTCTGCGGCTTGATGCCGTAGTTTGTGTAAGGGGAGGATTGCCTAAGCAACGTCACCTGCAAGTCCTGGCCCTTGTTCGATTGGGCCCAGAACTTCAGCTCATAGGTCGTGTCCGGCTGCAACACGATGTTGTTCTGCAACAGTTGAGCGCGGCCCGAAACCTTGGTTGTGGTCATCTGCCCCGCCGCGCCGTCCTGCGCCGGCGAGCCGGTCGCCAGACTGCACTGCTTGCAGGCCCAGCCATTTGTGCCGTTCTCAAAGTCGCCATTCACGACCACGGTCTCCCCGGCCGCCCACAGACCCGCCGGCGCGACAAATGCCAGCAGGGCCATGACGCCGGCCAGCAGCGCCACTCCCATTACTCTCCACCCATTCCTTGACAATACGTTCATTTCCATTGCTCTCCCGATAAAAAGCCTAGCGGCCGCGCGAAGCGCCCGCCCTACGGATAGTTCTGCCAGCCGGAGAAGACTGACCCGGCCGGAACCAATACAACCTGGAACCGAAGATTCATCGGATACCAGTCATTAGGATCGTTGCCGCCCCAGTTGCTGCTGGTCTTGTCGCTGACCGGGTCGTTCTGGGCATCGCGTACGGAGAAGCCCATCTTTTTGCGCGGTGTGCTCCAATCGATTTCCTGGCCGTTCTTTTTCCACATCTCGTGCAAGCCGAACTGCCAGGTCTCTTCCGTACCGGCCACGCCGGCCACGTCATACCCCTTGCAATTCTCGCGAGTGCCTTGCCAGAAGCAGAAACCGAGTTTCATGCCCGGCTGATCCTGGGGGATACTGTAAATGCGGGCGCGGAAGTAAAGCTGACCATCGGCGTAATTCACCGGCGATTCCCAATTCTGCCCCAAATATTGCGAGGTTTTATCCATGGCAAAGCCGCCCTCGTCCACCGTAATGGGCTTGTTCCAGTCATAGATGAGCTGTTCGTCCCCCGGTGGTGGCGGCGGCGGTGAATCGGTCGGAATCAGGCTGATGGAATCGATGCTGTACTGATGTCCTTTACCCTTGTCCGCCTGGAACCGCAACCGCGCATCGTTGGCAGTGCCGCTGAAACCGGTCGTCGTGAAGGTATGGGTAAACATCTGCCCGTTGGCGGTCAGATTAAAAGCCTGATTCTTGAGTCCATAATTGGCGCGCGGGGCTACCTGTTGATAAAGGGTTAGCCGTAAGTCCGCACCATCGGCCGAGCGCGCCCAGAAGCGCAACTCGTAGGTCGTGTTGGGCTGCAAGCTGATATTGCTCTGGAACAACTGGGCACGACCGGATTTCTTCGTCGTCGTCAGTTGCCCGGCCGCGCCGCTGTCGGCCGGGCTGCCCGTCGTCAGCGCGCACAACTTGCACGTCCAGCCGTTTGTGCCGCTTTCGAAATCGCCGTTGGCGAGGGCGTTAGCACCGTCGGCCCGCAAGCCGGCCGGCGCGCCAAAGGCCAGCGCGACCAGCGCCCCCAGAGCCAGCGTCAGGGCGACGACACGCATCCACTTTGTCGGCATTCCATTTACATTCATAAACAACTCCTGCGATAGTTTGGTTTCCGTTGCAGATGACCACCCGCCCCATAATCATACGAGCAGGCAAGCTCCAGTGTGCCCAGGGCTATCACTACAAGCTCCCCTTGACCCGGCGTTGACAGGACTGTATCGTCTCCAACGGCTAACGGTCACAACGTCGTGGCCGTTCGGAGGCGTGGTCAAGCGCCCCCTCTCCGTGAAGGTACCTCATCTATAAAGTGTACCGAACAAGCGTTAACAGCAGCGTGAATAGTGCGTTGTGATCCGGTGAGAGACGTGGTTAATTAGTCCCATGACGAGGAATGAATCATCCGAATCAGGGTAAATTATCGATGTAATTATCCCAGCCGGAGAAACCTGCCCCTTTTTCGACCACAACGACGGTCAACCGCAAGTTGAGCGGATACCAATCCAGCGGTTTCTCCCCAGCCCAATTCCCGCCCTGCTTGTCGCTGACCGGATTATTACTTCCATTACGCACGGCAAATCCGTTGCGGCGGCGAGGCTGAGTCCAGTCGACCGCCAAGCCATCCACCTTGAACAGGTCCTTGACCGGCCGGGACCAATAGACCACCGTCCCGGTCTGGCCCGGCACATCCGCGCCGGCGCAATTCTCGGCATCTCCTTGCCAAAAACAGAATCCCAATCGCATATCTTTTTGAGCAACAGGCTGGCTGCGAATCTGAGCCCGAAAATAGAGTGTCCCCTCGGCAAAGTTGATCGGCTTGGTCCAGTCGCCGTTGGCTATAGGCGGAATGTCCACGGCAAAGCCGCTCTCCGCCAGGGTGACGGGCTTGTTCCAGTCAAAGACCAAAAGCTCGTCGCCGGGCGGCAGGGTCGGCGTCACGGTCGGCGTGGCCGTCGCGGTGGCGGTAGAGGTGGCCGTGGCGGTAGACGTGGCTGTGGCGGTAGAGGTGGAGGTTGAGGTGGGGGTCGCCGTTGCCGTAGGCGTGGCCGTCGATGTTTCTTCCAGGTTGACCGTGGCTGTCCCGGTCGGGGTGGTCGTCGCGGTGGCCGTAACTGTGGGGGTGCTGGTGCCTGTGGTCGTGGGGCTAGGGGTTACGGTCGGCGTCAGTGTTGGCGTAATCGAGACGGTTGGCGTCAGAACCGGCGTGGCGGAGGGAGTCGCCGTGGACGTGGCGCTGGGCGTCGTAGTGACCTCCATCGTCATGGTGACAGTTGGCGATTGCTCGGCCGTCGCCGTCGGGGTGCTGGCCGTCCCGCCCATGTCGGCCAGCAACAGCGGCACATAGGCACTCAGAAACGACTCTTCGGCCGCCGAGCGCCCTTCCGCGCGCAAGGCCATCGCTAAAAATAGCACAATCCCGCCGCCAAAGAGGAGGGCAGTCATGATGATTGCGCGCGTGGTGACGGATATCGTTCGGTTTTGCATGGGCATCCTCTCCCCCGAAATTCACTCCCCCAGCGGGAAGCCTGACTATTGTAACGCCCCCCGTCAATACGAAGGACGATTCTTGTATTTTTCTCATTGAGCGTGCGAGTCGCCTTTTGGACTATCCCATGTACCATAGTGAGTGAACGCGCGTTTCGCTGCGAAGTCGTGCCGCTCTATGCAACTTGCCCCCGGCCGAGGCGTATAGAGAATAAGTTATCCTGTGCGGAGAGATTGGATCATGAGTGAAAAAGAGACCCTGAAAATTACCCTGGAGGACCTGGCCGAGGAAAGCCCGCCGGCGGCGATACCCGAACGTAGCAAATTACGCGACGGTGCGGCCGATCTGGGCCACAAGGTCAGTGATACCGTCAAAGGCTCCGCGGCCCGCATGGCGACCAAAATCGCCGACACCACCACTGAGGCGACCAGCCGCAGCGCCGAGGCCGTGCGCGACAAAGTCGGCGAGGCAATTCAGGCCCAGTCGAAGGCCACGGTCGATGCCGTGGAGGCGCGACTGCGCGAAATCGACTGGAAAGACGAAGCCCAGAAAGGGGCCGAGGGCGGTTTGCGCTGGCTCAGCCAACGATTGGAAGCCCTGGCCGAGAAATTGCGGGACGAAGAGAAAAAGCCCGACCCGTAATCAGTCCGTTTGTCTCGTGATCAGTGAGACGAACGCTCGTTTGCCAGATAGGCCTCCAGAGCCTCGATCTTCGCCGGCAGCGCTATGGGCTGCTCAGCCTGTTCCACGGCCGTGCCCGGGTCCTTCAGCCCGTGGCCGGTCAGCACGACGACGGCCGTCTTGCCCGCTGCATCGATCTCCCCCCGCTCGATCTGCTGCTTAAGCGCCGCCAATCCGGTGGCCGACGCCGGCTCCACAAACACCCCCTCGATCCGGGCCAGCATGCGCCAGGACGCCAGAATATCCTCATCGCTGACGGCGGTGATGATGCCGCCCGACTCATCCAGCGCCTCGACGGCCTGCCGCCAGCGCGCCGGATTGCCGATGCGAATAGCCGTAGCCAGCGTTTCCGGCTTGTCCACGACATGGCCAAGTACGATGGGCGCGGCCCCGGCCGCCTGCCCGCCCAGCAGTTGCGGCAAGCCCCGGCCGTACTGCTTGTAGCCCAGCCAGTAGGCGCTGATGTTACCCGCATTGCCCACCGGCAGGCAGTGCCAGTCCGGTGCGCGGCCGCCCAGTTGATCGACGATCTCGAACGCGCCGGTTTTTTGTCCCTCCAACCGCCAGGGGTTGACGGAATTGACCAGAGCAATCGGCCGGCGCTCGGTGATCTCGCGCACTATGCGCAGCCCATCGTCGAACGAGCCGTCGATGCTGATGACTTCCGCGCCATAGGCCAGACTGGCGGCCAGCTTGCCCAGGGCGATTTTGCCCTGCGGCACGAGCACGAGGCAGCGTAGCCCGGCCCGCGCGGCATAGGCGGCGGCGCTGGCGGCCGTGTTACCGGTGCTGGCGCAGATGACCGTCTCGGCCCCTTCGCGCACGGCCTGGGTGATAGCCGCGGTCATGCCCCGATCCTTGAAAGAACCGGTAGGATTCAACCCTTCATACTTGAGAAACAGCCGCAACCCCAGTCCAGGGGCAATTGTTTCGGCCAGCCGGGGCGCGTGGATGAGCGGCGTGTTCCCCTCGTTGAGGGTGATGACGGAGGTGTTGTCGTCAAAGGGCAAGTAAGATCGATAGGCTTCGATGACGCCGGGCCACATGGGGCTGACTCCTTGTGTGGATAGTGGACGGTGATCAGTAGACCGCGGTCGTGCCGAATAGCGGCTCACTCTCCGGGAATAGTGATGGCTTGTCCGGGATAGATGACGTATGGGAGGTTCAGGCCATTGGCTTCGGCCAGCGCGACCAGGCTTTGGCCGTACTGCCGGGCGATGCCGGTCAATGTATCCCCCCGCCGGACCTGATGTGTAAACGTATGCGTCGGGCCGGGAACGTCGGCCGGTATCTTGAGCACCCGTCCGGCATAGATCTGATTGGGGGCCGACAGCCCATTGGCCTCCGCTACCTGCTCCCAACTGACGCCATAGCGGCCGGCGATGTCGAACAGGGTATCACCGGCGGTAACGGTGTGGGTATCATCGACAGCGGGGGAAATGGTGACGGGCAGCAGGCCGCCGTCGACGGCCTCAGGCTGCCCGGCAGAGTCTCCGAGAGGAGCAGGCGAGGGTGGAAGCGCGGCCTCGGCCACAGTACCGCCCGCTTGGGCCTCGACCGTCGGCGTCGGCGCGGGCGGAATGCGCAATTCCTGCCCCACGGTGATGGCATCGGCATTGGCGAGGCCGTTGTATTCGGCAATGGCTACCCATGACAGGCCGTATGTCAAGCCAATCTGGTAGAGGGTTTCGCCGGACTCCACGACGTGGATGATCTCTCCCGCGTCATTGGAGGCGGCCGCCGGAGTGGGCGATGGCTCCGGTTCAACGGTGGGCTCGGGCGCTAGCGGCGTCGGCGTAGGCTCGCCGGCGAGCGGCGACCCGGCCGGCTGTGGCGTGGTCGTGGCGGCCAGCGTGGGCGAGGCGGGCGGGAAGGTAGCCAACGCCTCGGCCGTGGCGTCCAGGCGCGGCGAGGATTCGGTGGTGGCCGTGGCCGTGGGAATGGGAGTCTCCGGGCCGGACTCCACCCCCGCGCCGCCGCCGACGTCCGGGTCGCTAAAATCGACGCCGGAGTCGACCTCGGCCGGCTCCAACCGGTCGCAGGCAACCATAGACAAAATGACGAGCAAAAGCAGGCTAACCAACCAACGCCGGCGCATGATTAATCCATTACCTCCACGATGCTGGGCAAATAATAACACGCTTTGAGCGGATGGGAGAACGTCGGGCGAATTCCCGGCCTTTCCCTCTGCACCGGAACTTTCTATCGGTGGGTCGCGTCTCTGCTATAGGCATCCTGAGGAGGAAAATGATGAAGCAGAAAACAGTTTTTACCTTGTTGATCGTCTTGCTGAGTATCTTGAGCGTGACCACGGCGCGCGCCCAGGACACACCGCGACCGCGCGTCACGACCGAGCCGGTCATCCCGCCGCCCATTGATGAACCCGTCACCCCGGCCGTCGACGAACGGCCGATCTGCATCGACTGCCCCATTCCCGTGCCGCCCATCTGGAATATGGAAGGGCTGGAGATCCCCTATCAGCGCGTGAACGTGACCATCGAGAATCAGGTCGCCACGACGCGCGTCGAGCAGCTTTTCCGCAACCCCAACGAGTGGCTGCTGGAGGGCACCTATTTCTTCCCCCTGCCGCCCGGCGCGGCCGTGTCGGAGCTGACGATGTGGGTCGACGGAGCGCCCATCGAAGCCAAAATTCTGCCCCAGGAAGAGGCCCGCGCCGTCTATGATGCGATTGTGCGCCAGTTGCGCGATCCCGCCCTGCTGGAATACGTCGGCACAGACGCCATACAAGCCAACGTCTTCCCCATCCCGCCCGGCGGCGAACGCAAGATCGAGATCGAATATAGCTACCTGCTGACGGCTGAAAACGGCGCATTCCGCTACGTCTACCCGCAGTCGGCCGGGCTTTACACCCAAACACCGCTCGACGAACAATCGATCCGCGTCGAGCTGTCCTCCAACGAAGCTATCCGCACCCTCTACTCGCCGAGTCATCGCGTGGCCGTCGACCGGCCGGGCGACTTTAGCGCCACCGTAGGCTATGAGGCCACCGACGTGATCCCCACGGACGACTTCGAGTTGTACTACACCGTGTCGCCGGAAGAGATCGGCCTGACCCTGCTTAGCTATAAAGAGGCGGGAGAAGATGGATTTTTTCTGCTGCTGGTCGCGCCGGGCATCGAGCCGGGCGAGGTCGTCGCCCGGGACGTGATTCTGGTCATTGACACCAGCGGCAGCATGGAAGGCGAGAAGATGGCCCAGGCCCAGCAGGCGGCCGGCTACGTGATCGAGCATCTCAATGCCGAGGACCGCTTTGCCCTGGTAAGCTTCAGCACCGGCGTCAGCCTCTTCGAACCGGAGCTCCTGCCCGCCAACCAGCCGGGCGATTACCGGCAGTACATCGATAGCCTGTCGGCCGTGGGCGGCACCAATATTAGCGGGGCGTTGCTGGAGGCGGCCAACCTCGTGGACGAGCGGCCAACGACGATTATCTTCCTGACCGACGGGCTGGCGACCGAGGGCATCACTGACACGCCGCTGCTGCTGGACAGTGTCGGCGCGGCCCTGCCCGACAACGCGCGCGTCTTCGCCTTCGGCGTCGGCGACGACGTGGACACGGTGTTGCTTGATACGCTGGCCGGCGAGCAGCGCGGCACAACGACCTACGTCCGGCCGGGGCAGGCCGTCGATGAGGCGGTCAGCGCCTTCTATGCCAAGATCGGTTCGCCCGTCCTGACCGACATTACCCTCGACATGGGCGATATTCGCGCCGATCAGGTTTACCCTGTTGAATTGCCCGATCTGTTTGCCGGAACGCAGCTGGTCGTGGCCGGGCGCTATCGCGCTGGCGGCCCTACCACTCTCACCCTGACCGGCGAGGCCAATGGCCGGCCGCAAAGCTTTACGTATGATGACCTGCGGTTCCGCGACGAAGGTGGCGAAGCCTTCATCCCCCGCCTGTGGGCCACGCGCGCCATCGGCCACTTGATGCAGCAGATTCGCCTGAGTGGAGAGGACGAGGAACTGGTGCAGAGCATCGTCAATCTGAGCACACGCTACGGCATCATTACGCCGTACACGAGTTTCCTCATCGAGGAAGATGACATTTTCGCCCAGACCGGCGGCGCGCCGTCGATGGAAATGGCGAATGAAGCCCTGGAAGCTCCCCTGGAAGCCAGTGGGGCGGCGGCCGTCGACCGGGCCGCGGCCGAGGGCGAGCTGGCGGCGGCCGAGGCTCCCATGCCTCTGGCAACGATGAACGTCAGCGATGCCGCTGGGCAGACTATTGCCCAGGCACCGGTGCAGACGGCCGGCAGCCGGACATTCTTCCTGCGTGGCGGTGTGTGGGTCGACAGTTCCTATGACGCCGGCGACGAGCCGCAGGTGATCCCCTTCGCTTCCGACGACTACTTCGACCTGTTAAGCGGCCGTCCGGAACTGGGCCAGGCGCTGGCGCTGGGCGAGGAGATCATCGTCGTCATCGACGGCACAGCCTATCGCATCACCAGCGAGGGCGCGACGGATCCGGCGCTCTCCACGCCGGCCGCCGGCGGCACTGTGGCCCCGGTCACGTCCGAAGCGGCCGCGCCTGTGAGCGAATCATCGACGGGAACACCCGCCTCGGGGACAACCGCCTTCGGTGTGCAACTGTGCGCCTCGGCGCTGATTCTGCCATTGTTGGGCGTCGTCGGCTGGAGTGCCACGCGGCGGCGCAAGAAGCTGAGGTAGCGCCGGCCACCCATGAGTTCACAAACAAGGCCTCGCAGGATAATCCTGCGAGGCCTTGTTGTTGGTCACAGAGCGATCCGACAGCGGATCGCCGCAGCGCCTAGGGAATGACCGTTGAATCGTAGTTCGGGCCGTCGCCGACGGCCGTTCCGTTCGAATTCTTGGGTACGCCTACCTGAACCTGACCGCTGCACGCGCCGCCGTAGAGGTCCTCGGCGGTGAAGCTGATGTAATAGACACGGCCGTTGCCGTTACCCACGCGCTCGGCGCGCACCTGGGCGGTGCTCGTGCCCACGCCCTGGCCGTCCGGGGCAGTATTGCCGCTACCGTTGGCATCCACTGCCTCATCCTGACGGATGCTGTCAATTGTGATGGTGACGGGATCGCCCTCGGCGTCGGTCACCCCCAGAACGTCGATAGATATGAACTTGTGGTTCGCCGGCCATAGCCTGCTGGTGCTGGCGACGGTGCCGGAGCAAACGGGCGGTTGGTTTGGCTCGCACGAGTACACGTTGACGTCGTCGACGTACCAGCCGTCGATGCCGGTGCAGCCGTCCATGCCCATGTCGTAGCGCAGGCTGATCGTGTCGCCGGACGAAACCCCGGCCGCGCCAAGATTGACCTGCGATTGACCCCAACTGCCGCCCACCTCGCCCTCATCCGTGCCCGTGAAAGCGGGCTGCCCGGCCAGCGGGTTCGTGTTGCCCGCTCCGGCTGTCTGCAGGTTCGCATTATAGGGGTTGAAGGTGAAGGCCGCCGCGGGCACCACATTATAAGCGCCGCCGTTGACGCTCATCTTCAGGTTGCCGCCGTCCCAACCTAGCTCGGTGGCAATGTAATGATCGAATACCAGGCGCGTCGTCGCTGTGTTGGCCGCCGGGACGGCGATGGCGCTGCTCGCCATACGCATCACGCCGGAGATGTCGCCGTTGCCGGCATTGCAATTGCCGGCGTCGAGATCGATGCCGAAGGCCGCGGCTCCCGGACGGCCGCCGGGCAGGCTGGTATCCTGCGTCCAGTTGAGGCTCGGCCAGCCGGAGTAGACGCCCTGGTTAGTCAACGTCCAGTCACCCAGACCGGACTCGAAATCATCGCTATAGATCGACCGGACGACATCCGTAGCGCAAAGGGCCGGCGGATCCTGCTCCAGCAGCGGCTCGAAACCGCACTGGGCGGCCGGGTCGGTGCGCAACTCAACCGCGTCGATCATATCGCTGACTTCGCCGCAGTCGGCGACGGTAATGATCTGGCCCGATGGCCCAGCCGGCACGGACGTGCTCAGACCTTGCAGATTCTGGCCGATCAAGTCGGTGCAGGCCGCTTCCAGCGCATCGGCGTGGTCGGCGAACTTGGTAGTCGGCGTTTGATAGACCGCCTGCGCTCGCCAGTATATGTGTGCGGCCTTCGTCAGGCCGATACCAGTGATTGTTTGGCCGTTATACGTGCCGCCGTCTACCAGCAGGGCGTAGCCGTGATTGGGCACGCCGGAGTTTGAGTGAACGCCGCCGCCGTCGGTGGCCGCGCACTGGTACTCGGCGTCGCTAACCTTGCCGGCGTCAGCCTTGCAGGTGGGGTTCCACATATCACGAATAGCCCCGCCGAAGGCCGTGGAATCTTCGCCCATCAGCCAGCGATAGGATGCCTGCGGCGAAGCGCCGGCCGCAGCGGCGAGGGTCGCGTTCACGCCAGGTAGCGCGCCTTTGATCAGATTGCCCGTCGCTTGCGAAACTTGCAGCGATGGTATGGTGATCGACGGATCGACGCCGGACATGCCGGCCGGCGGCCCCGCTGCATTATTAGCGACTATTACCCCCGTGGCCCCGGCATCCTGCGTGTTCTTGACCTTAACGGTGAAGGGGCAGGTTCCGCGGTCGACCAGGGCAAGGTTGCCGGCCACGGCCGCGCCGTTGACCAGCGGCGTGCAGGCGTCGCTGCCGACCCCCACGCCGTCATCGCCCAGAACGACGTTACCGGTCAGACCGGCGGGTGGCACGGGCGGGCCGAATGAGGCTGAGGCGGCGGCATAGGTCCCGGCGATCGCGCCGGGGCTATTGACGATCACCACTGGCGGGGTCGCTTCGAAGGTGGAGCAAGAGTTGACCGTCCGCACCGGGGCCGGCGCGTCCGTTCCCACGCCGTTGATCATGTCGATCGTCTCGCCCCAGATGTCGGAGTAGGATTCGTTCAGCGCGCCCGGCTGCCACTGGTAGATCAAATTGCTGGTGTATTCGGTGTAGGCGTGGCCCCACTCGTGGGAAACCACGTCATCCGATGTCACGCCGTTGCAGTAGTTGGTCGTCGAGCCGTTCCAGTTGGCATTGGGGCAGGAGATGGTCGGATCGTTATTGACCGAGCGCATCTCCGCGCCGGCGGCATCGTAGGAATCGCGGCCGAAAGCATTGTTGAAGAAGCGGTAAGAGTCACCGCTATAGTTGACGATGTTCTGCTGGTCGCCGTTCAACGCGCCGGGGAAGGGATCACCCTCCTTCCAGACCTGATTGCCGGTGTTCATCTCGTAGAGCCGTCGGAACAGGGCATTATCGACGGCCGAGACATGATTGATAATGTTCCCGGCGTGGGCATCTACGTAGACAAAGTCGCGGATGTTGCCCTGATTCGTCACCTGGACTTCGTAGACCAGGTAGTTGGCGCCGGGCACGCCCTGGAGCAGACCATCGCGGTAGACGTAGAGCGTATTGGTGGCGACACTCAGGTCGCCGGCCGACGCGCCGTCCACGGTTGCCAGCTCCGCGGTCGCGGCCACGGCGATCTCCGCCGCCGTCTCGGCGGTGAGAGATGGCGTCGTGTTAACCTTGATGCGAGGCACAAAGACGCCGTTGGCGGCCGTCAGCTGGCTGTTCTCGTTGAGGTGAACGCGCAGAATGCCAGCAAACACGGGCACGCCCTCATACACCTGTTGGTACGTCAGATGTTTCATCCCCAGACTGTCCGTCGCGGCATCGACCTGGACCAATTCCGTAGTGGCATCAGTAACGCCGAAGATGCCGCCGTACTGCTGCAAAAACGTGCTCGTTTCCGCCTGGGGAGAATCGGTTTGCGTCAGGGACAAACCGGCATCGCTGGTAATCCGTAGAAAACCCACGACTCCCGTGGCCGGGTTCTGACTGAATACAACCTGACCGCCGGTTTCTTGCACCAGACGTTGCAGGCCGTTGCTGTCGGGTTGGGACAGTTTGGGAAGTCCGACCGCTCGGTCGGGTTCGGCTGTGGTTGGCTCCGCGCCAGAGGCCGAGGCAAAGAACAGGAGCAAGAGCAGGATAGGGATTACCATTACGAGTGTAAATCTACCCCGAGGTAGCATTTGACGACTTCGTTTCATCACGTCCGGTCTCCTCTTTGTCAAACAGGAATAGCTAAACACGTCCGCTATGCATTGTTCAGCACACAATCCATAGTGCTCACCCCCGAACAACCAGGATTTGTCGGATTCAGTTCGCTAGATACCTCCTACTGTGGAAGTTGTCGCGCACCTCCCATAAGAAAGAAACGCCAATACCATTTCGCCGGACTGCGGCAGCTTCGGAGCCACAAAATGGGAAGGTTCAACAATCGCTGCTAATATTTCACGACATCCGAACAGTATAGCACCGCCTGAAAAGTTATATACCCGGCCAAATTACGCCATTTTTTAGGGTAAATAAGACTATGCGCCGCCGTTGGCAAACCTATTCCCGGCATGTTAAGATCTCTCTGCAACAGTAGCGATACCTCGTCAAAATGACCTATGTGAAGTTTCGGTCACGCTTAGGGTTCTTTATCCTTGAATGGCTGATTATCCTGCTGGTGGTAATCTTATTCAGTCGCATCACCTTACTGGACTTCGACCCCCGACAGCTACAACAAACGGGCGAGCACAACGAAAGCGCCACCTTGCCCATCCTGGCCGAGATCGGCCTGCGCCGCTACGGCGAGATTCCGCTGTGGAATCCCTACATGCTCACCGGCTTCCCTCATGCCGGCGACCTGATCAATCATTTCTGGAACCCGGTCGCCACACTCCCGGTCCTGTTATGGGGCGGCATCAATGGGATGAAGGTGTCGGTCTTCCTGTCGTTGCTCGTCGCTGCCTTCGGCCAATGGTTTCTGGCCCACACCTTTGGCCTGCGCGGTATATTTCGGCTGTGGGCGGGCTTGCTGTTCGCCTTGTCCGGCGGTTTGCTATTATTGTGGCGGCTGGGATGGTATGAGCTGCTGGTGGGGGCGGCCTGGTTCCCGTGGTGCTTCGCCCTGTTGTGGCGGGCGCTCCACCGGCACGACCGCTCGTCCCTGGTCTGGACCGCGTTGTCAATCGCCCTGGTGCTGACCGCCGGCGGGGGCTATTATCCGTTTTACTTGGGAATCAGTCTGATCGTGCTGACGGTTGCCGCGCTGGCCTTCCATAAGCCGGCCGACCGCGGCGTCCACCTGCGCCGCGCCGCGGCCGTCGCCATCCTGAGTATCGGGCTGGCCGCGGTCTATCTGGTGCCACTGGTCGACGGCCTGCGCTATACGCGCCGCGACGCCCCGCCTGACGTCACCCAGGTCAACTCTCAACCCATTCCCTATGCCCTGTTCAACTACGTCGTCTCCGACGAGTCGTGGTTTCGTACCGCCGCGCTCAACCGCGCCAGCGGCTACGGCTGGTTCTACATCGGAGCGCTGCCCCTGCTGGCTCTGGCCTTCACGCCTTGGCTGTTCGGCCGCTTCGCCTGGCGACGGCGCGGCATTCTGACCCTGCTGAGCCTGCTGCTCGTGCTTCTTCTGTGGCACGCCAACCGCCACGCTCCGGTACGTTACCTGTATGAGTGGTTCCCATTCCTGTTTACCTTTCGCTTCCCCAACCGCCTGCTCATTTTCGCCACGATTCCGTTGGTAATTCTGGCGGCGATGAACATGCAAGGGGTGCTTGTCTGGCTGCGGCGCGCGTTTCGTGGCCTCCGGTTAAACATCTTGCCCGCCGGCGAAGGGCACCACGAATTCGGCATTCGCCTCATCGTGCTCATCAACCTGTCGGCCGCCTTGCTGCTGCTAATAGCGATGGTCAACGTCTACCGGGTCAACTACCACTTCGTGATGCACCCCAACCCGCGCCTCGTCGTGGCCGAGGAGACACTGGGCTGGCTGCGGCTGCATGACACCGGCCTCTATTACATCAACATTGGTGGCCCGGTGCCCAACTGGAGCTGGGTCGCCCATGCCTACGAGCTGGAAATGCCGGTCTTTAACTTTCGCTACAACCGGCGCGTCCTGTCGATGGACGCCCAGTACCGGCCGGAGTCACCTTTCAATGCCCAGCCCAAGTACGTGATCCTGTCCACCGATCAACCGATGCCGGAAGGGGCCACGCTCATGACCACCATCCGGCAGATGAATGTGTGGTATCAGCCACAAGCGCTGCCCTACGCCTTCGCCGCCGACCCGACCGTACCCATCACCCGGAATAGCGTGGGCGAGTTGGCCGTCCACCTCGACGGACCGAACCGGGTCATCGTCGATGGCGCGGCCGTTGGGCCGGGCCGGCAATTGGTGGTACTGGTCAGTGACTATCCGGGCTGGCGTCTGACCATTGACGGGCGGCCGGCGCAAGTTGTGCCCGTCAATGGTTATCTGGGCGCGGAGATGATGGCCGGCGAGCACACCTATGTGTTTGAATTTCGGCCGGTGCTGCACACGATCGGGCTGAGCATTAGCGGGATCACCCTGTTGCTGTGCGCTATCGTGGTAGCTATGGAGGGCTGGCGAAAGAAACGAACGCATCATGAATACCAACACTCCGCACGCTCATACGATGCCGCTCACAGCACTGATGTAGCCACATCATCTCTAAAATGACCCGTCTGCAAGCTTACAACCGACCCTCCATCGACCCTGCATAGCCTGTCATCTCGATGTACCCCTTGGCGCTGATTGGCGCGCCGTCTAATGTGCCGCCAAACGATACCGCCCCTTCCCAATAGACTGTTGACAGGTTGAGTTCCTGATCGGCCAACAGCGGTTGCCCGGCCAACTCCAGCCCGATGGACGGCACAGCGATACGCCAACCCGCCGGATACTCTCCGCCGCTGGTCGGGCTGGTCCACGTATCGGTCACCTCCAGCGACCAGTCGCCGAGCGCCAGTGGCGTCACCGTCCCGTCCGGGGCAATGTAGCTCCCGGCCGAGGCCGCCTCGCGCGTGCCGTCGGCGCGGCGAATCTCGAACAGCATCAGCGCCCCGCCGTTGTCGAGTTGCAGCGAGAACCAGTCCCAACCGATGGCTCCGCTGCTTAGGGCGCTGGTGCTCCACTCGTGGTCCTTCCAGGCCTGGCCCGTCACGGCGAACGTCTCCGCGCCGACCGCCACCGTCCCGCCCGCCTGCTGCTGCACGATGGAGTAGTAATAGGAAGCGTTGCCCGGCTCCGGCCCCTTGATACTCAGGCCGCCGTCGCCGTGGAGCACGGGCGGCAGCGTCTCGGTCAGCGTCAGATCGAGGGCGACTTCGTCCGTTCGCGCCCGCAGCCGAACCTGGCCCGGCGCGACCGCCTCGGCCGACCAATCCTCCAGCCAGACGCGATAGGGTTCGGCGGTGGCCCCGGCCAGCCCGACCGCGCCACGACTGAAGCGCTCGGCGGCGTAGAACTGATCCGCGCCGATGTCGCTAATGGCGAAGTGGGCCAGATACACCTGATTACTACGCCAGGAAGAGGAAGAATCCACCGCTTCCTCTCCCGGCATCAGGGCGCGGCGGAAGATGGTGAACTGGAAGCCGAACGGCCGGCCGTCGGCCGTGGTCAGGTTGCCGGTGTAATACCACCACTCGGTCTGGTAGTCGTCGTGCGGCCCCAGGTCGCGCGGGAAGACGATGGCGTCCGGCTCGGTGGCTCGGGCGAAGCCATCGACCGCACCGGCCGGCGGCAACGCCTGCAACGCCGCCTCCGGCAGTTTTGCGCCGTCGCCCGCCAACAACGGACGCCCGACGACGAACCCGACGACGAGCAAACCCATGACGATCAAGACGATCCATACTCTTTTCATAAGCCCGCCAACCCTTGATGAAAACCAAAGCCGGTGAAGTTCCGCATCCGATAACCCTCTTCTTAAAATCGGCCCACCGGCCGATAAACCAACTGTTCCTCCCAACCCGGAGCATCAAAATTCGAGGATTACTCTTCGCGCAGCGCGGCCGCAATCTCCATATTCCCCACCCGAATCGAGGGGTAGATACCCGCCAGCAGAGCCGCGGCCACGGCCACCAGCAGCGCCTGCAGGAAGTAAGACGGCTGCAAATCCATCTGCAGCGTCCAGCCGAACGAGCGCACGTTGATGACGTAGACCAGTATCCAGGCCAGCGCGTAGCCGACCGGCATCGCCAGCAGCCCGGCCACGATGCCCATCAGGCCCGTTTCCAGCAGCGTCAACACCCACAATTGCGGCCGCGTCATGCCCGTCGCCCGCAGCGTGCCCAACTCGCGCGCCCGCTCCAGTTGCAGGCTCATCAGCGCGCTCAACACGCCGATGAAGGCCACGACGACCGCCAGCAGGCGCAAGGCTGAGGTGATGGCGAACGTCCGGTCGAATATCTCCAGCGATCCGCGCCGCAGCGCTTCGTTCGACTGCAAGAGCACGTCCCGCCGCCCGGCGAGCGACGCCTCGATGTCGGCGATGACATCATCCGCGGTCGCGCCCGGCTCCAGGATCAAGCCCACGGCCGATACCGACGGATCGTCCCACAGCGTGAGATAGAGATCGTTGTCGATGAAAACAGTGCCCTGGTCGGACGAGTAATCGTAGAACACGGCCAGCACCGGAAACGCGCGCGGCCCGCCGGCCGTCGGCAGCGTGACCGGCGGCGGCGGGATGGGCAGATTCTCCTTCAATACCAGCGCCTCGGAGATGATGATTCCCTCGCCCGTTTCCAGCGCCGCCCAGGGGTCGGCCAAGTCGCCGCGAACCCAGGAATAGGGCCGGTTACCCCGCGATACATCGCCGTCGACAGCCACTAGTTGCACCAGGCGGCCGAAGTCGGGCAACTCGATCTGCACCGTGTGCGACGTGACGGCGCGCGCCACACCAGGCCACGTCCTGAGCCGCGCCACCACGTCGG
This sequence comes from Promineifilum sp., assembly GCA_017983515.1. GTDB lineage: Bacteria > Chloroflexota > Anaerolineae > Promineifilales > Promineifilaceae > Promineifilum. Next base: position 16,488 of record JAGOBF010000011.1, read on the forward strand.
GGTCGAGCGTGCCGGAGACGCGATTGGCTGTCACGCCCGGCGGCGAAACATAAATGTCGGCTTGCAAGGTCTGGTCGAGCCACTGGACGACTGTGCCGCGAAACGAGCCGACCATGATCGACACGCCGACGATGACCGACACGGCCGTCATCAGCGCGGCGATGGCGACCGACGTGCGGCTCAGCGAGCGCACGATGTCGCGTGGGGCCATGCGGCCCAGCACGCCGAGCAACCGGTCGCCAATCCAGGCCGCCGGCCGCATGGCGGCGGCCGTCACCGGCGGGGCCAGCAGCGCCGCGGCGATGAGTACGGCGAACAAACCGCCGAAGGCTGTGACCAGCCCGCCGTCGCGCAGCCGCAGGAGCAGCACACCGATGCCGGTCAGCCCGGCCCAGGCCACCACCAGCCAGGGCAGCAGGCGACGGATGCGGCTCTCCAGCGTCGAGCGGCGCAGCGTGCTCTGCGGCACGGTGCGTGCGGCCTCGATGGCCGGCACGAGCGCGGCCAGAACCGACGCACCCACCCCCACCAGCAACCCTCGCGCCAGGCTGGACGCCGGCACGGATACGTCCTGCACGTTGACCGCGAACCAGAAATCGTTGATTGTCTGCGTAATGAGGCCGACCGTACCCCGGCCGAGCAGCACGCCCAACCCCAGGCCCAACACCGAGCCCAGCAGACTGAGCAGGATGGCCTCGCCCAGGATGAGGGCGAACAGCTGGCCGCCCGTGGCCCCCAGGCAGCGCAGGATGCCGAAGAGCGGCCGCCGCTGGACGACACTGAAGGTGACGGTGTTGTAGATGAGGAACATGCCGACCACCAGAGCCAACAGGCTGAGGGCCGACAGATTGAGTTCGAAAGCGGCCGTCATCTGGCGAATGGCGTTGCCGCGCGCGGCGGCGGTCTCAATGGTAACGCCGGGCGGCAAGATGGCGGCCACAGTCGATAGCGCCGCGTCACTGTCGGCGATGAGATCGATGTGGCTCAGCTTGCCAGTCATGGCCAGCATCTCCTGCGCTGAGGCGATGTCGGTGAAGAGGATGCCCTCCAGGGCGCGCCGCGAGACGCTGTCAGCCGGTTGCAACAAGCCGGCCACCGGCACGGCCAGCGCACGGCCGTCCACGTCGAGCGTCACCGTGTCGCCCAAGGCGACGCCGGCGGCCTCGGCCGTTTCCTGCGACAGGATAATGCTGTTCGGCGTCGCCAAAAAACCAAGGAGGCCGTTGACGTCCACGCCGGCTCCGCCGCCGGGCGGGGCAAAGTAGCTGCGAAAAGGCGGCTCGGCAAACGGATCGACGCCGATCAGACGAAACGGCTGGTCGCCCAGGGCCGGCGCGCCGACGTAGCCCTCAACCACGGGCGCAGCCGGGGAGAAACCCGCTTCCACCCGAATACGACGGTAAACTTCCTCATCCACACCCGCCGGGCCGCCCACAATGCGGTGCGTCGCTTTGCCGGTGACGGCATCGGTGGACAGGGAGAAGGCGCGCTGGGCTGAGCCATTAGCCAGATCGATGGAAACCATCATCGCCACGCCGATGGCGACGCCCAGGATGAATAAAATGTACTGCAAAGGCCGGCGTCGCAGGCGACGCCAGGCAAGGCGATAGAGAGGAAGGTTGTTGATAGAAGGCGTCATAGGTGCGCTGCCAGTGCGGAGAGGCTAAGACATTCGGGGAGAAATCGGTGATATTTCACCAGCCTCTAATCACTTTGGAGCGCCGCCAGCCCTTCCTGCAAGGTGTCGTAGTCGTCGAAAAATTCCAGGAAGCCGGTCACCATCATGACGTCCTTGATGTTCTCGGTCAGGCCGACGAGGGCGACGCGACCGTCGTGGGCCGTCATCTGCCGATATAGCATCAGCAGGGCGCGCAGTCCGGCGCTGGATATATAACCCACGCCGCTCATGTCGAGTAACGCTTTGCCGTCCGGCTCCGGCAGAGTGAGAAGTTTTTCCTGCACGAGCGGCGCCGTCCGGCTGTCCAATTCGCCGAACAACGTCGCCACCGTCACGCCGTCCATCTGTTCAAGTTCAACGTTCATTTGTATTAATCTGTATACGTTAGCTTCGCTTCGGCAAGCGCGGAAACGATTCCCTTATCTTGCGGCATTCGAAAACCAATCGTCACCGTCGGCCGATTTTTGCCTGGTCGATTTTGCAAATCATTGAGTGTCATCGAGCACGCTTTCACGGCTAACCACGTCATTCCGTGGTCGCTTCCGCATAATCCAGAAAGCGATCCGGCACCCAGCCGATCGTTCCGTCTACAGTCTGAATCTCTTGCCACACCTGGCCGCCGTAAAAAGCGTTGCCGGTCAATGGAATAACCGTGTCGCCCCGCACAAGCACGACCAACACCGGCCCGCCAGGCAGCCGCCGCACCGGCAGCGTGCTGGTCTCATTGTTGATGATCGCCGTGGGCACGAGGATAGGCGTAGCCGTCGGCGTGGGCGACGGCTCGGGCGTCATCGTCACGGTGGGGGCGCGCGTTGGTGACGCCGCCGGCGGGGGCGTCCCGGTCGCCGGTTGTTCGGTGCCCGCGCCGGGTGGCAACGCGATCTCGGCCGTCGCCGCATCCAGGGTGCCGGTAACGACCACGCCCGGCTCCAGCGTGGCCTGGGGTGTGATCAGGCCGCTCATTGCCCCGCTGGCCCCACCCGCGCTTGAGGTCGGCAGGCCAACCATCGCGCCGGATTGGCTACCAGCCGTTTCCTCGCCAACAGTCCCATCTTCGGCCACCGCCGTCCCCGCCGATTCCGTCACCGCAACAACCGGATCGTCGGTCGCGGCCGCCGTCGCTTCGCCACGATCCAACGGGACGCCGGCCAGAAAAAACCCCATCGCCAACAACAACAACGCCAACCCATAGCCCGTGAAAGAACGAGCACGCAGGTCGAGCCGCCGGCCGGTCAGCTTGAATCGGGTCAGGAGGCGCGGGGATTGGGCCAGGAACGCCAATAGGACAGCGATGAGCGCCCCCAGAGCGCCAAGCCCCATCCCCCACAACGTCCAGGTCGGAAAGCCCAACGAGTTTGTCATAACCGCCACATTATAGCGCGTTTAGGATTCGTGGCAGGTGTTGCACCCGGCCTGTAGCAAAGCTATTATCTAAACGTCAGGTTTAGATCTATGGCAGCAATTTACGAGTAAACTTCATGTCAGCGGTCGAAAATACATCATTAACGTCAGAGGAACCGCTCGTCTTTGGAGAAGTTCCACAAACTGAACCGGCCGCCCAGCGCCGCCCCACCTCCGCCTTCATCCGCGAGATCATCGAGACGCTCCTTCTGACATTTTTCATCTTTTGGCTAGTCAATGGTCTGATCGGCCGTTATCGCATTGACGGCAACAGCATGAATCCTACGCTGCTCAACGGCGAATACCTCATCATCAGCAACTTCGCCTATAAGCTCGACGAGCCGGAGCGCGGCGACATCATCGTCTTCCACCATCCGCGCAGCGAACTCAACCTCATCAAGCGCGTCATCGGCCTGCCCGGCGACACGATTGAAGTGCAAAACGGCGTGGTCAGCGTTAACGGCATCTCAATCGATGAACCCTACATCCAGGCCCCGCCAACCTACAGCAGTAGTTGGGTAGTGCCGGAGGGCCAGTTCTTCGTCCTGGGCGACAACCGCAATAATTCCAGCGACTCCCACGCCTGGGGCTTCCTGCCGGAAGACCACATCCTGGGTAAAGCCTTGCTGGTTTACTGGCCGCCAAGTGAGTGGACCAAAGTTCCCCACCACGACTATCCTTCCAGTTAAGAAGAATCCACCGATTTATAGGTCTGCGATTGATGAAATTCGTGTCAACCGCCAACCCTTGAGATTTGTGCGTCACGAGCCAGATCGAAATAGCCTCGGACGGCACACGGCTTTTTCAGAAACCGGCCGCTCCCTGTAGCGCCAACTTCTTAACCGGCTTCGCAACCCCGCCATTCTAACCGGTGCACCTCGCCGCCGCCGGATTAAAATCCGGCGCTACGTGATCTAATCAATTGACAACTGAAAAGCCCTCGGATAATACAAACCAGACTTTACATTCTGTGAAATCCGTGTAATCTGTGAACCTATTCTCAGGAGGTTATGAATGGTCGACGAGAGGGCGACAATTGAAGCCCTGGTGCGAAAGGTCGTGATGAGAACGTTGGGCGCGACGCCGGCGGCCGCCTCCGGCCGCAAGCGTACCTTGCTCGACGAGGCCACGATGCGCGACACGCCCATCGGCGCTATCCTCCAACTGACGCCCGACACGCTCGTCACGCCTTTGGCTCGCCAGGTGGCTCAGGAACGACATATCACCTTGCAAACGGCCGCCGCCCCGCCGCCCCACGTGGCAGCCAGGACCGGAGCGCGTCGCGTCGCTATCGGCGCCGATCACGGTGGCTATGAACTGAAAGAAGCGCTGAAAAACATGCTCGCCGCCGACTACGAGGTCATCGACTGCGGCACGCACAGCAAAGACCCTGTGGATTATCCCGACATTGCCGTAGCTGTGGCCCAGCGGGTGGCGACGGGCGACGTCTGGCGCGGTATTGTCATCGACGGCGCGGGTATCGGTAGCTGCATGGCCGCCAACAAGATAGCTGGTGTACGCGCGGCAATGTGTTATGATCAGGCCACAGCCGTGAACAGCCGTGAACACAACAACGCCAACGTTCTGACACTGGGCGCAGGCCTCATCGGCCCCACCCTGGCTCAGCAAATTGTCAAGACCTGGTTGGGAACGGAGTTCGGCGGCGGGCGACACGCCGCGCGGGTGGCCAAGATCGATGCCCTCGACGGCCGCCGTCCGGCCGTGGCCCAGCCCGTCTCCCCGGCCAGCGCCGCGACGAAAACTCCGCCCGCCTATTGAGCGGGCGACTTGTTTGGTATACTGGCGACTAAATGACCACCTACGACACCGCTACCGTTGAACGCGTCATCGAAGAGGTGACCCGCGAAGTGCTGCTCCGACTCGGACAGAGTGCACCGGCCCCGGCCCAACCCGACGGCTGCAACTGTAGCGACGGCAGTTGCGTGGCCCACTGCGCCGACAAGGTCGGTCGCGTCGTCTCCGCCGGGGCATCGCGCGTCTCGTCGCGGCTGGGCGTGCTGCCCCAGGACACCAACATCGCCCAATACATCGACCACACCCTGCTGAAACCCGACGCCACCCAGGACCAGATCGCCCAACTCTGCTACGAGGCCCGCACCCACCACTTCGCCTCCGTCTGCGTCAACCCCACCCACGTGCGGCTCTGCGCCCAACTGCTGAAAGGCTCCGATGTGAAGGTGTGCACGGTCATCGGCTTCCCGTTGGGAGCCACGGCCGCATCGGTCAAAGCCTACGAGACCCAACAGGCCATTCGCGACGGCGCGACCGAGATAGATATGGTGATCAACGTCGGCGCACTCAAATCGCGTGACTACGACGCTGTCTATGAAGACATCGCCGCCGTCGTGACCACGGCCCACGCCCACAATGCCCTGGTCAAGGTCATCATCGAGACGGCCCTGTTGACTGATGAAGAGAAGGTTATCGCCAGCCAGCTTTCCAAGGCGGCCGGAGCCGATTACGTGAAGACATCCACCGGCTTTGGGCCGGGCGGGGCCACGGTCGAGGACGTCGCCCTCATGCGCCGCGTCGTCGGCCCCGATTTGGGCGTCAAGGCATCCGGCGGCGTCCGCAACTATGCCGACACCCAGGCGATGATTGCCGCCGGGGCCACGCGGATCGGTGCCAGCGCCGGCGTGGCTATCGTAGCCGAGGCCAGGAGATAACATGGTGACATCGATCCAATGCCAGGAGTGTGGAATCGGCCGCTGTCGCCCGGTGACGACGCCCTACCTTTTGCCCATAGGCAAACACATGCTGGTCATGCCCGATTCGCCGGCCTACGTCTGCGACATCTGCGGCAACCGCTTTTTTGACGACGAATTCCTGAACGGAGTTCACTACCTTTTGGAACAGGCGGCCGAGGAATCCCGGCGGCGCACGCGGCGGCGACAGGCCCCGCATCGCGATCCGGCCGTGCTGCCCCAGGCCCGCAGGAGTCGCTAATCGTGTCCTCTACTGAACTGCGCAGCTACGTCTTTCTCGACAATCTCCAGCCGCAACACGCGGCCTTCCTCGGCACAGTAGCCGGCGGCTTTTTGCCGCTGCCCGGCGACGCCTCGCTGTGGATCGAGATCTCGCCCGGCATCGAGATCAACCGCATCACCGATGTGGCCCTCAAGTCCACCGACGTACGGCCGGGGATGCAGGTCATCGAGCGCCTCTATGGGCTGCTGGAAATCCATTCGCCCAGCCAGGCCAGCGTGCGCGCCGCCGGCGCGGCCATCCTGGAGGAACTCGGCGTGGCTGAGTCGCAGCGGCTCAAGCCCAAGGTCATCTCCAGCCAGATCATCCGTAATGTCGATCCGCACCAGACGCAGCTGATCAACCGTGTGCGGCATGGACAGATGATCATGGCCGGACAGACGTTGTACGTGATGGAAGTGGCCCCGGCGGCCTACGCGGCCCTGGCCGCCAACGAAGCCGAAAAGCGCGCCAATCTGAATATTCTGGAGGTGCGGGCCATCGGCAGTTTCGGCCGCATCTACCTGGGCGGCGAAGAGCGCGACATCATGGCCGGCTATCAGGCGGCCCTCGATGCCATCGAGGGCATCAGCGGCCGCGAACAAGACGGTAAACGCAGCGAGTAGCGAGTATAGAATAAGCCACTGATTACACGGATTTCGCAGACTAAAGAGCGGAAATCTGGGTAATCTACGAAATCTGTGGTTCGTTATTGAGGAGAGATGAACATGACAGAAGCATTGGGCATGATCGAATGCCGCAGTTTCGCCGCCATGGTCGAGGCGTCGGACGCGATGGTGAAGGCCGCCCGGGTCGAGCTGGTCGGCTATGAGAAAACCGGCGGCGGCTACGTGACGGCCATCGTCCGCGGCGACGTGGCCGCGGTGAAGGCGGCCGTGGAAGCCGGCGCGCGTGGAGCCGAAAAGATCGGCGAGATCGTCGCCGTCCACGTGATTCCGCGCCCGCACGAGAATGTCGACAGCATGTTGCCCCTCGGCCGCGCGCCAGGCGCTGAGTAGTCGACCGGAGAAGAATCAAACACGGATAGTACGGCTGGTGCGGATCAAACGGATCAAAATCCTTCAATCCGTACTGGCCGTGCTATCCGTGCCCCATCCGTGTTTAAAAATTCTTCTCCTCATAGGTGAACTATGTTTCTCGGCAAGGTGATCGGCACGCTGGTGGCGACGCAGAAAGAAGCTTCGCTCGACGGCCTAAAATTCCTGGTTGTTCGCCGCCTCAGCGTCGACAACGAGGACGAACGCGGCTATGTCGTGGCCGCCGATGCCGTCGGCGCGGGTCTGGGCGAGGTCGTCATGGTCGCCACCGGCAGCTCGGCCCGCCAGACGGTGATGACCGACAAGCGGCCGTGCGACGCGGTCATCATGGCCATCGTCGACTCATGGGAAGTGGACGGACGCGAGCGGTATAACAAGGGCCAAGGTTCGTAGTCAGCAGCTTTAGTTGCGTTCTTATTAGACAAAGTGCTTAGAAATGCCACGAACTTTTAGGGTGCGCCTCTGAGAATCGGCGCAATCCTTGAAATCTGCTTTCTCTATTAGGGGCCGCGCCAAAGTGCCTTGCGACGAACGAGGATTCAGGCAAGTAAAACGCAATGAATGACCGCGATATTCAGGCCATCATCGACCGCGTGATGCGCGAGGTCGACGGCCACCCGGTGCCGGCCCCCGCGGAACCGGCCACCCGGCCGGCCGCGCCCGCACGCGCCAACGGCAGCTACGGCGCGACCGCCGCCCCGCCCACGAGCGGGGGAGATTCGGGCATCTATCCCACGCTCGACGAGGCCGCCGCCGCCGCCCGCGCCGCCTTCATGCGCCTCAATACCCTGCCGCTGGCCATCCGCCAGGACATGGTCGCCCACATGCGCCGCGCGGCGCGAGAGAACGCCCTGCTGCTGGCCGAACTGGCCCAGAGCGAGACGGGCATGGGCCGCGTCGAAGACAAAGTGCTCAAGAATGTCCTCAACGCCGACAAGGCCCCCGGCACCGAAGCGCTGCCATCGCAGGCCTGGAGCGGCGACCACGGGCTGACGTTGGTTGAGTATGCTCCCTACGGTGTCATCGGTTCGTTGACGCCCAGCACCAACCCCACCAGCACGGTCATCTGCAATTCCATCAGCATGGTGGCCGCCGGCAATGCCGTCGTCTTCAACGCCCATCCCAGCGCCAAAGGGGCATCCAATCGCACGATACAAGTCCTCAACCGGGCCATCATGGCTGCCGGCGGCCCGGCCGATCTGTTGACTGGCGTCGCCGACCCCACGCTGGAATCGGCCCAGGCGCTCATGGTTCACAAGCTCATCCGCCTGCTGGTCGTCACCGGCGGCACGCCGGTCGTCCGCGCTGCCATGAAAAGCGGCAAGCGTGCCGTCTGTGCCGGACCGGGCAACCCGCCGGTCGTCGTCGACGAGACGGCCGACATCGCCCAAGCCGGCCGCGATGTCGTCATCGGCGGCTCGTTCGACAACAACATCGTCTGTACCACCGAGAAAGAGACGTTCGCCGTGGCCTCCATTGCCGACGAACTGATCCGCGTGATGGAAGCCAACGGCGCGGTGCGCCTCAACTCCTGGCAATTCAACCGCCTGTGGAAAGCTGTGACCACCGCCGACCGCGGCCCGCGCAAGCACGCCGATATGAATAAAGCCTTCATCGGCAAGAACGCGGCCGTATTGCTGGCCGAGATCGGCATCAGCGCCGGGGCGGAGGTGCGCCAGATCGTGGCCGAGGTCGATCAGAATCACCCCGCCGTCTGGTCGGAGCAGATGATGCCCATCATGCCGGTCGTGCGGGTAGCCAACGCCGACGAGGGCATCGATCTGGCCGTCGAGGCCGAGCACGGCTTCCGCCACACGGCCGTCATGCACTCCAAAAATCTGGACAATCTGAGCCGCATGGCGCGGGAAATGGATTGCAGCATTTTCGTCAAGAACGGCCCCTGCCTGGCGGGCCTGGGCTACGGCGGTGAGGGCTTCTGCTCATTCACCATCGCCAGCCCCACCGGCGAGGGTCTGACCGGCCCGATCAGCTTTAGCCGCATCCGGCGCTGCACGCTGGTCGATGCTTTCCGGATCGTATGATGGCTTCCCCCGCGCTCGCCCTGCTTGAGTTCCACAGCATCGCCGGCGGCATCGAAGCCGGCGACGCCATGGTGAAGCGCGCCCCGGTCGAACGCCTTCTATCGGGCACGATTCAGCCCGGCTACTACCTCGTGCTGGTGACCGGTGAGGTGGCCGACGTGGTCGAGGCCGTGGATGCCGGTGTGTTGATCGGCGGCGAGTTCCTGCGCGACCGGCTGCTGTTGCCCAACGTTCATCCGGGCGTAGTGGCCGCGCTGCGCGGCGAACGCGCGCCGGTCGCGGCCGATGCCCTGGGCATTGTGGAAACCACCACCGTGGCCGCGGGCATCGTGGCCGCCGACGCCGGGCTGAAGGGAGCCGAGGTGCGACTCAACCAGCTTCGGTTGGGCGACGGGCTGGGCGGCAAGGGTCTGGCTTTATTTGTGGGCTTGGTGTCCGACGTGGAAGCGGCCGTCGCCATCGGCGGCGATGCGGTGGCCGGCCTGGTGGTGCGCCGCGCGGTCGTCGCCCAACTCCACGGCGAGATGTGGGCCAACGTCAACGGCAGCGGCCGTTTCGGCGATCACTTCGCCTGGCCCCCGGCGTAAGAAAACTATCGGCAGATCTTGCAGATCTTCTGCTTGCTCATCTGCAAATTCGGCCTTTTCTGCGGATAGACCGCCTTCAATCGGTGCAATCTGTGTAATCTGTGGATGCTCTTATGCAATTAGCGCGCGTGATGGGTACGGTCGTGGCGACCCAAAAATATGTGGGGCTGGAAGGGATCAAGTTTCTCATCGTCCAGCCGCTTAGCAAGACGCAGCAGCCGGCCGGTGAGCCGGTCGTGGCCGCCGATGCCACCGCTCAGGCCGGGCCGGGCGAGCTGGTGTTCATTGTCGGCAGCCGCGAGGCCGCCCAGGCTCTGCCGGAGACGTTCGTCCCCGTCGACCATGCCATCGTCGGGCTGGTCGATGACGTCAACCTGTAGCGCCGGTTAAGAAATCGGCGCTACACGAGGAGCTGTCATGTACATCGGACAAGTTGCTGGAACAGTCGTCGCCACCATCAAGCATCGGGCCTTCGCCGGGCACAAGTTATTGCTGGTAGAGCGACTTGACCTGGATGGACAGCCGACGGCCGATTACGATATCTGCGTCGACGCAGTGCGGGCCGGCGTGGGCGATCGGGTGCTGGTGCTCGACGAGGGCAACGGCGCGCGGCAAGTACTCGACATGAAAGTTGCCCCGATTCGGGCCGTCGTGGTGGGGGTGGTGGATGAGGTGGCTCTGGCCGATTGAGGGCCGTCGCCCACCTAATCCTCACTACCCACCCCCCGCACCCTGGCTTATTGGGCGTTGGGATAGAACAATGGCTGGCCGTACTTGTCCACGCCAAACTGTCCGATCTGCTCCTGCACCTCGTCCGACGTGATCCACTCCGCGAACTTCTCCGCCAGTTCGCTGTTGATGGCATCCGATTTGTCCGGATTGACCGGAATAACCCCATAAGGATTCAATAGCGCCGGATCGGCGTTGCCGTCGATACTGTCGCCGCCGACCATCACCGCCAGATCGGGCAAGCTGTCACGCATCGACAGGAACGTGCCGCGGTCAGTCAGGGTGTAGGCTCCGGCCTCGTTAGCGAAGGTTAACGTCTCCCCCATACCCTGTCCCACCGAGTTATACCAGCCACCGGCCGGATCGGGAGTGATTCCGGCCGCGTCCCACAGGCTCAATTCCTTGGTATGCGTCCCGCTGTCGTCGCCCCGTGAGGCGAACAGTGCCTCTGCGCCGGCGATGGCCGTCAACGCATCGGCCGCCAGCGGCATGCCGGCCACGCCCGCCGGATCGGTCGTCGGCCCGACGATGATGAAATCATTGTACATTACATCGCGGCGATCGATGCCGTGGCCTTCGGCCACAAAGGCGTCCTCGCGTGCGCGGGCGTGGACGAGCAGGACATCGGCGTCGCCCGCCTCGCCAAGTTCGATAGCCTGCCCGGTGCCGACAGCTACCACGTCGATGCGGGCGTTGTTAGCTTCCTCGAAGCCGGGCAAGATGGCCTCGAGCAGCCCGGAGTCGGCCGTGCTGGTCGTGGTCGCCAATCGCAGCACCTCCGGCTCGCCGCCACCGCAGCCCGCCAGCAAGAGTATCGCGATCATCACCAGTAGCAGGGTAATCCTTTTCTTCATGTGTGTATTCTCCCAAGTCCGGATAGCGCTATGAAATCCGATCATAACGCTCGGATTATAAGCTGGGTAGACCTGAAAAGGAAAGAGATCAGACCGGGGGAAAATTGGCGTCGAATGAATCGGCGACGAAACGCTCCATATCCTCGGCCAGGCGATCGAAGCGGGCCAGGTGGCGCTCGGCCGTAGCGGTTAGTTTCGCCCCGCCTCCATGAAGCCCGCCAATCTGGGTCTCGACCAGCTTCTCGCCGAGGCGCGTCTCCATCTCGTGAATCTTCTGCCAGGCGGTGCGATAGGGCACGTCGAGTTGCTCGGCGGCGGCGCTGATGGAGCCGGTGGCGGCGACAGCGCGCAGCAGCTTGACGCGCCACAGAGAGAGGACAACCTGGCCGTCAATTTCGAGCCAGAGGTTATAACGTGGTTGCATATTTCCTTGCCGTCATGGCGAAATCGAGCGTCAGAGGATACATGGAACAGTGCCCAGGGAGGGCGACTAGCCACTTCCAAAATAAAGGATGGCGAAACAGAAAACTATATACAGTCGTCACTCAATATGTTATAATATAAGCGTCAGTTTAGGCCAGTTTATCGCCGCAGCTTACACAATAGAGGGAGCCAACCATGAACGCGAAAAGGGCGTTGATCCTGTTTGCTTTTGTCGTCATTCCGTTCCTCGTCCAGGCCAAAGCAACGGCCGCCAATGATCCGCTCACTACGGAACCTAATGTTATTGTCATCATCACCGATGACCAGTTTGCCGAATCTGTGGCTATCATGCGCAAGGTGATGGCCAATCCTTACGGAAAATGGGTTTACTTTCCAATGGGTTTCAACGTCGACAGCATTGGCGGCGTGTCTCGGGTTAGCCTGCTCACCGGACAGTATACACACAATCATAATATCGTATCGAACAGAGAGACGGGCAATCTTAACGATAGCAACCTGCTGCCCGTCTGGTTCAAGAATGAGGGCTATCGCACGCTGTTCATCGGCAAGTACCTCAACGGTTATCCCAATGTCTGGGGCGGGAAGAAATACACGCCACCCGGCTGGGATTATTTCAAATACTTCGGCCACAAGAAGGTAGACGTCTACAACACCGAAGTGACCAAAGTGCTGGCGGACACTGTCGACCATTACGATAAACCGTTTTTCCTGTGGCTGGCCCATCGCGCCCCCCAGCGCAGAGCAAACCCGCCCGCCCGTTACGTGGGGGCCGACGTCTCAGTCGTGCCGCTGCCGACGACCAAGCCCAACTTCAACGAGGCCGACGTGTCGGACAAACCGCCCCGGGTGAAGACAAGTCCCTTACTGATTAAAGGCGGCTACCCACATAAGATTAATGGCTACCCCGGCTACATGTGGGATCCCGACTGGGTCGTGGATGAATTCACCCGCTCGCTGCAACAAACGATGGCTATCGATGATGGGGTCCAGATGATCGTCGACTTGCTGGCCAATAAAGGCGAGTTGGACAATACGGTCATCTTCTTCATCTCCGACTCCGGCTATTCCTGGGGATCGCACCGCAAAGTCGGCCGCGGCTGCCCTTATGAGGAATGTAACCAGATACCGTTCCTGGTCTTCTACCCCGGCGTGGCGAGTCCCGGTGGCAACACGCCTCGCGTGATTAACCGGCTCATTTCCAACGTCGACGTCACCGCTACGATTGTAGACATTGCCGGCCTGAACCCTACCCGCTCGCCGCAAAACGGCCGCAGTCTCCGGCCGTTACTCGAAGCCGCGGATCCCAACACCGCCGCCTGGCAAGATGTGCTGCTCATCGAGACGCTGCGCAACGACGCTTTTCGCGGCGTGCGCACAACGGACTGGAAATACATCGTCAGCGGCAACGGGTTCGTAGAGCTTTATGATCTGCGCCGCGATCCGTTTGAACTTGTCAATATCGCCTACCAGCCGGGACACGAGGCCGTCATCGCCACGTTATCCGCTCAACTGGAGGCATTGTTGGCCGAGTAGGATAGCCGGCTCACCCCCGCCTGGGCTCGTATTTCACGTCATCCAGCGCGGCAAGCTCAATATCTTGCGTCCACAAGGGCGCCTGGTGACGCCGCGCCGCGGCCCGAATAACGCTGCCGGTGTCGGTCATGGGCAACTTTAGTTCGCTCGACTGCCTGGCCGCGCTCCAGGCAGTCGTCACATTCAGGTCGACGACTCGCCGGGCATCATGACGGCCATAACTTCCTGCCGCCCGACGCTTTCGCCTGATTCTGCTATACTTCAGGTCTGATCATTCACCTCACGAGAAATACCGTATGACCAACTCTTTCACCATCGAGCAAATCCCCAACCACATCGGCGAGCGCGTTACGGTTCAGGGTTGGCTCTACGCCAGCACCCACAAAGGCAAGCTGCTGTTCCTGCGGCTGCGCGACGGCACGGGCATCACCCAGGCTGTAGCCTATCGGCCGGACGTCGGCGACGAACTGTTCGACGAGCTGGTCCATTTGGGGCAAGAGTCGTCGCTCGTCGTCACCGGCGTCGTGCGGGCCAACGACCGCGCCCCCGGCATCCCGGCCGGCTATGAGATCGGCATCGAGGAAGCGCGCGTGGTCCAGAACGCCGTCGACTATCCCATCGGTCCTAAGGAGCACGGTATCGAGTTCCTGATGGACAATCGCCACCTGTGGCTGCGCAGCAGCCAGCAGTGGGCCATCATGCGCGTGCGAGCCACCATCAAGCGGGCCATCATCGACTTTTTCGACGACCGTGGCTTCCTCAACATCGACACGCCCATCTTGACGCCCAGCGCGGCCGAAGGCACCAGCAATCTGTTTGAGGTCGACTACTTCGAGGAAAAAGCTTACCTGGCCCAAACCGGACAACTCTACAGCGAGGCCACCATCATGGCCTTCGGCAAGGTCTACTGCTTCGGCCCCACCTTCCGGGCCGAGAAGAGCAAGACCCGCCGCCATCTGGCCGAGTTCTGGATGGTGGAGCCGGAGATCGCTTACTGCGATCTCGACCAGCTGATGACCCTGGAAGAGGAGTTCGTCAGCTACATCGTTCAGACGACGCTGGAGAAGCGGGCCGCCGAGCTGGAGCTTCTCGGCCGCGATCTGACGGCGCTGCAAAACATCACGACCCCCTTCCCGCGCATCAGCTACGATGAGGCCGTCGAGCGCATCCAGGCCATTCGCGAGGCCACCGACGACCCCGATCTGAAGAAACAACTGGTAATCGAATGGGGTGATGACTTCGGATCGCCGCACGAGACGGAATTGACCAAGCAGTTCGACAAGCCGGTCTTTGTCTACGGCTATCCGACGGCGGTCAAAGCCTTCTACATGGAGCCGTGGCCCGGCCGGCCGGAGATCTGCAAGAGCGTCGATCTGCTGGCCCCGGAGGGCTATGGCGAGATTATCGGCGGCAGCGAGCGCATGAGCGATCCCGACGTGCTGCTGGCGGCCATCCGTCGCCACGAATTACCCGAAGCCAACTACCGGTGGTACATCGACCTGCGAAATTACGGCAGCGTGCCCCACAGCGGCTTCGGCCTGGGTCTGGAGCGCACGGTAGCCTGGATTTGCGGCATTGACCACATACGGCAGACTGTCCCGTTTGCGCGGACGCTCAATCGGTTGACCCCGTAACGAGACGCCCGCGCCACGGCGAAAGGGCGCAAGAATAGAAATCAGTCGATAGCATCCAGACGTCAGGAAGCCAGCCTGTCATTTTACTTGACGTCCGGCGCTCAATACCTGTTTCTTTCGGAGAGCGACATGAAGATCGGCGTACTGGCGCTGCAAGGCGCATTCATCGAGCACATAAAAATCCTGCGCGAGTTGGGCGTGGAAGCGGTCGAAGTCAGGCTACCCGAAGACCTGCAAGGGCTGGACGGCCTCATTATCCCCGGCGGCGAGAGCACCACCATTGGCAAACTGGCCGACACATTCGATCTGACCGCGCCGCTGCGCGCGTTCGCCGCCGACAAACCGGTGTGGGGTACCTGCGCCGGGATGATCTTTATGGCCAAGGATATCGGTCGCGATCAACCGCTGCTGGGCGTGATGGACGTCGTCGTCGAGCGCAACGCCTTCGGCCGCCAGGTCGACAGCTTCATCACGCCGATTGAGGTTAGCGAATTCGCCGGCGAGCCATTTCCCGCCGTTTTCATCCGCGGCCCGCGCCTGGTGGAGGCCCACGGCAACGCCCAGGTCATCGCCAATCTGGCCGACGGCACGCCTGTCGCCGCGCAGGAAGGCCATTGGCTAGTCACGTCCTTCCACCCCGAACTGACCGGCGACAACCGGTTCCACAAGTATTTTGTGAAGATGGTGGCCGAGGGGAAAAGCAGTAAAGAGTAAGCAGTATCCAGCAGACAGTCACAGCGATCCGCAATCTGGCTCACTGCCTACTATTCACTGGATGCTGCTTGCGGCCCCCCGAATACTGCTACTTACCGTTTACCAGCGACGGCCGTCGCGGCAGCACCACCGTAAACGACGCCCCGCCCGCCGGGTTATTTTCGGCGTAGAGGCAGCCGCCGTACTGCGTGACGATGCTCCGCGCGATGAACAAACCCAGCCCCGTACCCTGATGGTTGGCCTTGGTCGTGAAGAACGGTTCGAAGAGGCGATCCATGATCGCCGGGTCAAGCCCCACTCCCGTGTCGGCCACGGAGAAGGCGAACAGATCGGCCGTGTCCATATCCCGGCCGTTGCCCGTCTTGCTCATAGCCGACCGGATTTGCTCCGCCGCCACAGGCTCGGTTGACAGATCGGGCGCCCAGAAGCGCACCCGGATGACGCCGCCGGCCGGCTGCATGGCATCCCGGGCGTTGAGCAGGAGGTTGATCAGCACCTGAGCGATACGATGATGATCGCAGAAGATCGTCGTCAATTGCGGCTCAAGGTCAACCTCCACCGTCACCCGGGCCTGCCTGCGAAATTGCTGCTCCACCATCGTCAGCGCATCCTGCAGGATCGCCGTCGGGCTGGTGATAGCAATCATGTTGTCGGCCTCGTCCACGTCACCGTCGGGGTCGACGTGGGGGGCATAATTGCGCAACATATCGACGATACGAGCACAGCGAAAGGCGCTCTGTTCGATCAATTCGATGGCTTGCACCAGTTCCTCGCGGCCGGCAGTTCCCTCGTTGATTTCATCAATCAGATTGGTGCAAGAGGCGGTGATGATGCTGATAGGATTAGTTAACTCGTGGGCCACGCCGGCGGTCAGCGTACCGATTCCGGCCAGCCGCTGGGCGTGCAGCAGGGCATCATTGAGCCGCTCCAGCTCCGCCCGACTGACAAACGACATCAACTGCTCGCCGGCGGCCGGCGCTTCCGCCGGACCAACGGCAAGCGACACAGGCAGCGCTTCGCCGTCGCGGCGAACGAGTTCAGCGTCGTGTGGGCGCGCCCAATCGGCCGCCGCCCGGCCAGGCGGGCGATACCCTTTGTAGAAATCAGTTATTGATAAATTTGTCAATTGTCCAGCCCCATACCCTAGCAGCGATTCGGCCGCCCGATTCGCTGACAGAATCTTCCCATTCTCGGCCAGAACCAGGACGCCCTCCAGCCCATAACGGCGCAGGAAGTCCGGGAGCGGCTCCATTTGAACGATTTCCACCAATTTTGTCCCTTCTCCAACGGATTACACGTCCGTAGCTGGAAGCATACGTCGGCAGAGGACGGCCGTCCGTGTGACTTTCGTAAATTCAGCGTGAAGAGAGCGTGAACAGCTGAGGAGAATTGCCTAGAGTGGGTCACTTCAGAGAGACGGTGCCCGGCCGGCCTGTAATCTTTTAATAATGGTTTCCGGCCGAATCTTTACTAGAATGAGAGTATAGTATAGTGACGAATGCAAACGAGCTGCCTACTGCGTATACCGGGCAGAAGCGAGGAAATTGACAACATGCTTATCAAGAAACGCACCGGAATCGAGATTCCGTCATCGGAGATTACGCCCGAACACCTGTATCTATCGCGCCGAACCTTCATTACGGGAGCCGCGGCCATCGCTGGCGCGGCCGTGCTCGCGGCCTGCGCGCCCAAGACCGACCTCACCGGCGCGAGCAGCGTGGCCCAATTGCAGCCCACGGCCGCGCCCGGCGACACGGCCGCACCGCCCACCAGCACGCCGGCGATCATCCCCGGCCAAACCGACGAACTCGGCGATCCGCTGACCAGCTACGAGACCATCACCCATTACAACAACTACTACGAGTTTTCGACCAACAAGGAAGCCGTGGCCGGCAAGGCGGAGGACTTCCCCACTGAGCCGTGGCACGTCACCGTCGGCGGGCTGGTGAGTAACCCCGGAACTTATGCCTTCGACAGCCTGGTGTCCAAGTTTGAGCAGGAAGAGCGCATCTACCGCCTGCGCTGCGTCGAGGGTTGGTCGATGGTCATCCCGTGGCTGGGTTTTCCGCTGGCCGCGCTGCTGAAACAGGCCGGCCCGACCGCCGACGCCCAATACGTTCGCTTCGAGACGGTCCACGATCCGCGCAACATGCCCGGCCAGAACAGCCCCTTTTTCCGCTGGCCCTATGTGGAAGGATTGCGGCTGGACGAGGCCATGAACGACCTGGCGCTGTTGGCAACCGGCCTCTACGGCAAAGAACTGCTGCCGCAAAACGGCGCCCCTCTGCGGCTGGTTTTGCCCTGGAAGTACGGCTTCAAGAGCATCAAGTCGATCGTCAAAATAGAACTGGTCGACAAGATGCCCGAGTCGCTGTGGATGCATGCTGCGTCAAACGAATACGGCTTCTACGCCAACGTGAATCCGGAGGTCGATCATCCGCGCTGGTCGCAGGCGACCGAGCGACGCATTGGCGACGCCGGCCGGCGGCCGACGTTGATGTTCAACGGCTATGAGGAACAGGTCGCAAGCCTCTATGCGGGCATGGACCTGGCGAAGAATTATTAACGGAGAAAACATCCACCTATTTCGCAGGATAGCGCGGTCGACCGCCGAAGATTGGACTCTGCTTTTCTATGCACCCATGAGTTTAAGGAACAATGGTACATGACTGAGCAAGGGACAACGACAACAACGAAACAACCCCTCGCAGCCCGGCCGCGCCGCCTGTCGCGCGACGCCCAGCGGCGGCTACTGCGCGTGCTCTATCATGCCGTCGGTCTATTTCCCCTGGCCTGGCTCATCTTCGACTTCTGGCTCGGCTTCCTCGGCCCCGAACCTATCCGCGCCATGATCCTGCGCAGCGGCAAGGCGGCCATCATCATGTTGGTGTTGTCGCTGGCCTGCACCCCGGCCAATATCATCTTCGGCTGGAAACAGGCCGTCGTCGTGCGCCGGGCGCTGGGCCTCTACGCTTTCATGTACGTCTGCATCCATCTGCTGATCTTCGTCTGGCTCGACTACGGCTTCATGCTGGCCCTCGTCGTCGAGGAGATCATCAAGCGGCGCTACGCAGTCGTCGGCTTCGCGGCCTTCCTGCTGCTCATCCCCCTGGCCATTACGTCGACCAAAAATTCCCAACGTCAATTGGGCAAGCGCTGGACAACACTCCACAAGTCCGTTTATCTGGTCGCCGTGCTGGCCGTCATCCATTACATCTGGCTGGTCAAGAATGCCTACACGCAGCCCCTCATCTTCGCCGGCATCGTCGCACTCCTGTTATTCATCCGCCTGACGCCGGTAAGACAGTTCCTGATCACCACCCGCCGCCGGGTCGAGAATCAGCGCAAACGCGCCAAAGCGCATAAAGTCGAACGCTCCTAGACGCCAGATAGCGGGAAGGGCCGGTGAATTCACCGGCCCTTCTCCTGAATCCTGCATTCTCTTTGCGTCAGCGTCCCTTTGGGTTAAGTTTGCCGGGTATGCTGCCCATCGTGTTGGTTCTGCTCGTCTTGGCGGCCGCCGGCGGCTTCTGGCTGGCCCATTGGCTGCTCATTCGCACGGAAGGTGTTTTTCTGGGGCGGCGAGTCGTGGTCTGGCTCTATGACCTGGCCGCCGGCCGCTATGATGTCATCAAACAGTTCGACCCCGACGCCGAAAGCGCCTTTGTCACCTGGCCCTTGCGCCGCCGCCTGAAGGGCTGGCCCGCGCCGTTGGTGCTCGACGTCGCCACCGGCACCGGCCGGCTGCCCTACTTTTTGCTCCAGGAACCGGAGTTCAACGGCCGCGTCATTGGCCTCGACGCCTCGGCCGGGATGCTGGCCCACGCTCAGACCAAGCTGACCCCTTTCGGCGACCGCGCCGCGCTCGTCCAGCAGTCGGCGCTGGACTTACCCTTCGGCAACGCTGCCTTCGCTGCCGTCACCTGCCTCGAGGCGCTGGAGTTCCTGCCAGATACGCCCGGCGCGCTGCGGGAGATGGCGCGCGTCTTACGGCCGGGCGGCGTGTTGCTCGTCAGCCGCCGGCAGGGCGCGGATGCCTCCTACTTCCTCGGCCACACTTATGATCGCGACGCCTTTGAGGAAATGCTGGCCGCCTTGGGGCTGGTCGACGTTCGCAGCCAACCGTGGCAAGTGGATTATGAACTCGTCTGGGCCAGGCGACCCGACGGGTGAGCCCTGCCTGAGTTTTCTGTCGCCCGGCCCGCGGCCGTGGTAGAATGCGGCGGGTCTGAGTGGGTATATGGCCCATTGAATTGGGAATTATTTTATGCAGGCAATTTCACCATCCTCTCCAAGTGGGCGCGGCTTGGGCCGGCGCATCGGCTTCTTCCTAATCCCGCCCATCATCGCCCTGGCCCTGATCGTCTTGCTGCTGGGCGCGGCCATGACCCTTTACCGCGCCAATTACAGCGGCCGCATCTACACCGGCGTGACTGTCCAGGGCATCGACATCGGCGGCATGACGCCGGCCGAGGCCGCCACCGCCCTGCAGGACACATCGGCCTACTCCACGTCGGGCAATCTGACGCTGGTCGATCCGCGCAGCGGCGCGGAATGGCCCTTCACGCCGGCACAACTGGGTATTCAGGTCGACGCTGAGGCAACGGCGAAGGAAGCATTTGATATCGGCCGATCCGGTGGCCCCCTGCGTCGACTGCAGGAGGCGTTCCAAAGTTGGTACTATGGTCGCACGGTCGCGCCTATCGTCGTATTCGACGAGGCCCAACTCGACCGGGCGCTGGGCGGCGTGTCGGCCGAGATCGAGCGCGACGCACTGAGCGCTGCCTGGGGCAGTGATGATAGCGGCGCGCCCACCTATTCGCCGGCTCAAATCGGCCGCAGCATCGATCGCGGCTATCTGCGCGCTCAATTGCGCCAACCGATTGCCACCTTCAGCGATGCTCGTGTGGAGCTATTGACGAAGGACGTTTTTCCGGCCACCTACGACGATCCTGAGGCGGCCAACCGCCTCCAGCGCACGCTCGGCGCTCCCATCACCTTTTACTTCCAGGAACCGCTGGACGATCTCGACCTGAGTGGCGTCACGCTGCCGCGCGAGGAGTTGGCCCGGTGGTTGCGCGTCGAGCAAGTGACCGGCAGCGACGGCCGCGTGGAGCATAGCCTGCAAGTGGATGAGAATGCCGCCCGCAACTGGCTGGCTCAGTTCGGCACGCAGATCTATCGCCAGCCGGTCAATGCCCGCTATTACTTCAATGACGATACGCGCGAACTGGTGCTGGTTGCTCCCCATATCAACGGCCGCGAACTGGACGTGGAGGCGACATTGCAGCGCTTCGTGGCGCAGATCAACACCGACAACCACGCCGTGCCGCTTGTCGTGAAGGAGATCGTGCCCGCCGCGCACTCCGGGGCCACGGGCGTCGAATTGGGCATCACCGAACTGATCACTGAGACGACGACCTGGTTCTACGGCTCGACCGATGAGCGCAAGCACAACATCGCCCGCTCGGCGGCCAATTTCTACGGCGTCGTCGTGGCTCCGGGCGAGGAGTTTTCCTTCAATCGTTACCTCGGCTCGATCAGCGAGTCCGACGGTTATGAAGTCGGCCTGATCATTATCGGGGGCCGTACGCTTAAGGGCGTGGGCGGCGGTGTCTGCCAGGTCAGCACGACGCTCTACCAGACCGCCTTCTGGGCCGGGTTTCCCATCGTCGAACGCTGGGAGCACGGCTACATGGTGGGCTACTACAACGACGGCGAAGGGCCGGGCATGGACGCAACCGTCTATTCGCCATTGGTCGACTTCCGCTTCATCAACAACACACCCTACCACCTGCTCATCGAGAACTACTATAACGAAGAGTTCGAGTCACTGACATTCAAATTCTATAGCACCAGCATGGGCCGCCGGGTGGAGAAGGACGAGCCGGTCTTCGAGAACATCGTGGCCGCGCCAACAGAAGATATCTGGGAGTACGATGAGGAGGTGCCGGCCGGCACGGCCGTGCAGTACGACTGGGCCGCCGACGGCGCACGCGTGACGGTCGCCCGACGCGTCTTCAATGCCGACGATCAACTCATCGACGAGCGCAACTTCGTCAGCAATTACATTCCCTGGCCCAACGTCTATCGCTATGGGCCGGGCGTCGAGTCGGGCGACTATTCGGCCGTCATCGAACCCGACGCCTGAGCGGCGCAAGCAGAATGAATCCATGAAGAGCCTTGTCCAACGACAAGGCTCTTTTTTTTGACCCGCGCTCGGCCGGTCGATACCCTAAATCTATACTCCGCGCATTACCCAAACATATCCCCCAGTTATCACCAGTTTATCCCAACGGCATTGACCAGCATAGAACATTCGTGCTACTATATTGCCAGGACAGACACATCCTCTTCCCTCCCACCACTACCCCTCCAACGGGAGCCGGTAAGTGCGAGCTTACCGGCTCTCTCTCCTTTCTGGATGGGGAGCCAAGGAGAAGAGGCCTTTTCACACCTGCGAGTGAGAAAAAGAGGAGCAGAGCCATGCAACAAGATAGATTTTTCGATCGGTTCGCCGGCGCTTCGTCGGTTGACCTGCAATTCAAGAGTACTTCGCGCAAAGCAATCATCGGCATCATTCTTGTGGTGGCGCTGGTGGCCTTCGAGATTTTTAATTTTGACACGACCCGATTCGCGCTGAACAGTCTGCTGGGCGAGATAGCCTTCATGGGCATCACCTGGGCCACCGTCCTGGCTATTGCCTTCTGCGCCATCGACTTCGCCGGACTGGCGCGACTTTTCACCCCGGAGCGCGGGGCTGACGAGCCGAAAGAGGTCTGGTATCTCATGGGCGCCTGGTTACTGGGCGCGACGATGAACGCCGTCATGACCTGGTGGGCGGTTTCATTGACCCTGTTGAGCCACGATTTCGGCAACGAAGTCCTGGGCCGCGAGACGTTGCTTAAGCTGGTGCCGGTCTTTGTGGCCGCGCTGGTTTTGCTGACCCGCATCCTGTTTATTGGCGCGTTCTCGGTAGCCGGCGAGCATATCTTTGACCTGGCCGGCGACCGCGAGGCTCAGGCCGCCCGGCCGCAACCCGCGCGCCAAAAGCCAGTAGCGTTGCCTCTAACCCAGTCCGCGCCCCGACTGGAACCGCAGATGACCCTGGTCGAAGAAGACGACCTTCCGATGCCGGTGACCAACCGCGGCGGCCCGAGCGGGCGGCCCCACCAGCGGCCGTCGATGCCCAGCGGCGTTCACCGTATGCCCGCGCCGATGCAGGCCAAGCCGCGTCGCTAGCATAGAATCGACAGATTTCTCGGAATAGGCAGATTTAGAGCCGCGCCTCCCCTGGCGCGGCTTTTCGTTTTTCGCGGCGGCGCTATACTTCCGGCAGGAGCGCATGATGACCAAAGAACAGGTGCGAGAGCAATTCGGCGCCAACGTCGCCGCCTATGTCAGCAGCCCGATCCATGCTCAGGGAGCCAGCCTGGCGCGACTTGTCGAGCGCGTCGCCCCCGGCCGGGAGTGGCGTGTCCTCGACCTGGCCACGGCCGCGGGCCATACGGCGCTGGCCTTTGCGCCCCACGTCGCCGCCATCGTCGGCCTCGACCTGACGCCGGAGATGTTGCCCCCGGCGATGAGCCTAGCCGCCGAACGCGGCGCGTTCAACATCACCTTTACCGTGGGCGACGTGGAAGATTTGCCGTTCGGCGACGGCGCTTTCGACCTCGTCACCTGCCGCATTGCCCCCCACCACTTCCCCGATATCGGCCGCTTCGTGGCCGAGGCGGCGCGAGTGCTGCGGCCGGGCGGCGCGCTGGCCGTGGTCGATAACATCGTGCCCGGCAGCCCTCTGCGCGGCAAGAAGGCCAACCGCCAGCGCGAGGCCGGGCAGTACGTCAACGCTTTCGAGAAACTGCGCGACCCCAGCCACGTACGTTGCCTGAGCTATGAGGAATGGCTCGATGCGCTGGTCACCGCCGGCCTGACCACAGAAACGGCCGAGACGCTGGACAAGCGCCTCACCTTTGAGACGTGGGCCGCCCGCCACACGCCGGAGATGCAGACCCGTCTGCGCGTACTGCTCCTGCGCGCCCCCGCCGACGCGGCCGAGTTCCTCGACCCACAGACCCATACCGGCTTGACGACCTTTCGTCTGCGCGAGGGGCTGTTTGTGGCTCGCCGGCCCTTGTAGGGACGGGCTCCCCCCTAATTAAACAGCCAGACGATCTCGAACGGTCCCTGGCTCTGAGGGCCGCCGACCCATACTTCGCGCGGCGCTTCGGCGTGGCGATACCCGTGGGCGACGATCCAGTCGTAGCCAGCGTCGTACCCTTTGATGATCTTGGGAAAAGCACTGTACTCATCGCGCACGACGACTACGGCCGCCCGGCCGCCGGGTAGCTCGCGGATTCGCACTTCACCCTTGGCCCGAAAGGCTCCCTCGACCGGTAAACAGACCTCGATTGGCCCATCGTCTTCATGGTTGATCGCGCCGTGGTAGATGCCCAGCGGCGGGCCGCTGCTCCGGCCGCCTTGCGTGGCAACGTACTCGTTTAGCGTGTCCAGACTGTCAAGAATGAACTGATCCAGGTTGCTCACCAGGACGTGCCCGGTCAGGCTCACTACTTGTTGGGGGAGCAGCTCTCGCTCCTCGACTTCCAGTGTCATACCAATCTCCTTAGGCCGCATGGATGAGATTAACCGACGGCCGGCCAGCCGCACCTCTTCCAATCGCCGAGCGAAAGCGCGCTCGTGTTCGCCCACCAGTCGCTCGGCCTCCTCCGGTCCGGCAGCCAACACCTGGCGGATGTTGCTCAACGGCATCTCCATATCGCGCATCAGCCGGATCAGACGCGCGGCGCGCAACTGTTCGCGGCCGTAATAGCGATAGCCGGTGAAGCGGTCAACGTGGGCTGGGGTCAGCAATCCCAACTCGGCGTAGAGGCGCAGCGCCTTGGGCGACAAGCCCGATTGGCGTGCAAACAAGCCGATGCTCAGCAAGTCGTCGGTCGCGCGGTTCATATTACGCAGTTTAGACCATGCCCAAAGGGCAGAGTCAATAGCAGATTGCGGGCCACATTGTAGCACAGGCCCAGACATAACGGTTGGGCGGCCAAGTACCATATGCGATTAGAACCTAGACCACCCATCTGTCATTTCTTCAAAGGTCGCCCACTATAACCATTTCGGCGATAATCGACTTTAAGTGGGGTTTGAGGAACCGCATTGCTTCAACGCTGCAACCGGCGGGGGCAGTTTGGCGTACTGTTTAGAAGAGGCCGCAACGCCGATGGGGCTTGCCCTCCGCACAGGTTTGTAAGCGTAAATGAGAGCCCGCCCTGGGCGTTATGAGATAGAAAGGAGTGCACTGCAATGAGTGACGAAAAATCCACAATCAACCATTTGAAGGACGAGGAGCGCATCAAGATCGACATCCCGTTCGAGGAAGACGCGGCGGGGGCCAAGGCCGGCACGACCGACGTCGTCGATGAATTCAAGCGGCTTGGCCGCCAGTTTGCCAGCACGCTGGAAGGCATTTTCAATAGCGAAGAGGCCCGACGCATGGAGACCGAGGTACGCGCTGGCATGAAGAGCTTCGCCGACGAGGTGGAGAAAGTGTTCAACCAGGCCAAGGAAAACCCGACCGCCAGCCGCATGAAGGAAGAAGCCACGGGGATGAAAGATCGCGTGGAGTCAGGCGAGATCGGCCAGAAGGCCCAGGAAGGCATGGTCGGCGGCCTGCGCTGGCTCAGCACCGAGCTGGAAAAGCTCGCCAATCAGTTCACCCCCGCCGACCGCGACCCGCAAGCTCCGGCCGAGAAATCGCCGACGGAATAAGATATTAAACAAGGATGGGACGCAGATTCAACGGATTGAACGGATTGAACCAAAAAACTCAATCCGTTTTATTCCGTTGAATCCGTAAACTCCTGGTTTAATTCTTCAGCACGGCCGCGGCCAGCGCTTCCAGGCCGGCAAGGTCATCCAGATCGAGCCACTGGAGCATGATACCCTGGACGCCCGCTCCGGCCCATGCCTCGAGTTGGGCGGCGATCTCCGGCCCCGTGCCCGCAGCCACACCCCGGGCGTGCATCTCGGCCGCGGTGCGGTTGCGCTCGGCCAGTTTGCGCGCCAGCTCGGCCGCGTCGCGGCCAAAGAGGCAGCCGGCCATCAGCGACCGCCGCACTGATTCGGCTGCGCGCCCCTCGGCGGCCAACAACTCGTCCAGCCGCCCGTTCAATTCCGCGAATCGCGCCGGATTCACGTACACCGCGTTCCATTCATCGGCATAGCGCGCCGCCAATGGCAAGGTGCGCTTCGGGCCATTGCCGCCGATGAGGATGGGCGGCCCGCCGTCACGCGCCGGCCGCGGCCGCACTACGGCCTCGCGCAAGTGGTAATAGACGCCCTCGAAATCGAGCGGCGCAGGGTTGTGGAGCAGGTGGGAGATGATGCGCAGTCCCTCCTCGAAGCGGGCGAAGCGCGCCGGCACATCCAGTAGCTCCCAGCCGTAGTTGGCGTGTTCGCGCTCCTGCCAGCCCGCGCCCAGACCCAGCGTCAGGCGGCCGCCGGACAGGTCATCTACAGCCGCGGCCATGCGCGCCGTCATCGTCGGCTGGCGAAAGGAAACAGGCGACACCAGCGGGCCGAATTCGATGCGCCGTGTATGACTGGCCAACCAGGTGAGCGAGACCCACAATTCCAATGAGTCGATATCCGGCGGCTCGGCGTTGGTGTAGTGATCGGAGCGATAAAGCCCGGCAAAGCCCAGGTCTTCGACCGCCGCGGCCAGGCGCTGCCAGCGCGACCAGGTCAGACCGTTTTGGCCTTCGATCATGATGGCGACTTCCATAAGGCACTGCTCCTGAAACTTTATAGGTCTTCTGAGAACACTAAGGTTTTCGCTGTGGTCGCGAGAAACAAAAAGAGCGCCGCTTAACGCGACGCTCTCGATTTTTAATTCGGCTCGATTAGGCCGCGGCCTTCTCGAGGTGCGGCAGCACCTGGGCCAGAATGCGTTCCTTGGGCTGCGCGCCGACAATGCGCTCGACAACCTGACCACCCTTGAAGAGCATCAGAGTCGGAATGCCCACGATGGCATAGCGGCCGGGCACGGCCGGATTGTCATCAACGTCAACCTTGGCGACCTTGAGGGCGCCCTCTTGCTCGGCCGCGATTTCCTTCACGAACGGGGCGATGAATCGGCAAGGGCCGCACCAGTCGGCCCAAAAGTCGACCAAGACGGGGATATCAGACTCCAACACTTCCTTTTGGAAGGTGGCATCGGTAACTTCGAGTGGCTTTGCCATTATAAATTATCTCCTTCAGAGCTATGTTTCATGTTGCCTACGAGCTAGTAGACGCGACGATTCTATTTATTCTTACCCGGTTACATTGGAACGACGTAAGCGTGAGGCAAATTATACAAAACCAGCGTCAATTTTGCACCTGTCGCCCATCAATGATTCACCTATGAATTTTTCCAGACCTGCCCGGCGGGCAGGCACACGGTTCACGCCGGCAAGCGGTCTTCGGTCGCCCACCCCCCTCGTATCCAGATCGACAAATCACCTTACAGAGTGGCGCGCCCGGCCACAGCCGCTAAAATAGCGTCTATGATCGACTTGCTTATCCACAATGGTCGCCTGGTGACCTGGAACACACCCAATGAATTCCTTGAAGACAGCGCCCTGTTGCTGCGCGACGGCCGCATCGCCGCCATGGGGCCGTCCGCGCGCCTGCGCGAACAGTACCCCGACGCCGAACAGATAGACGCTCGCGGCCAGCTGGTGATGCCCGGCAACATTTGCGCCCATACCCATTTCTACGGCGCATTCGCCCGTGGCATGGCCATTCCCGGGCCCGCGCCCAAAGACTTCCCAGAAGTCCTGGAGCGGCTCTGGTGGCGGCTCGACCGGGCCCTGCTGGACGTGGACGTGGAGTACAGCGCTCTCGTCTCGTTGGTTGACGCCATCAAGCACGGCACGACGACGCTCATCGACCATCACGCCAGCCCCAACGCCATTGATAGCTCGCTCGATCAGATCGCAGACGCTGTGGAGCAGGCCGGCGTGCGCGCCGCCTTGTGCTACGAGGTGAGCGACCGCAATGGCCTCGACGAGGCTCAGGCGGGGATCAGCGAGAACGTGCGCTTTCTCCATGCGGTCAAGGAGCGCAACACCGACTTGCTGGCGGCCACCTTCGGCCTGCATGCGTCTCTGTCGTTGAGCGACCAGACGCTAGCGAAGTGCGTGGCCGCGGCCGAAGGCCTGGACACCGGATTCCACATCCACGTGGCCGAACACGAAGTGGACGAATATGACGCGCTCCAGAAGTATGGCCTGCGCGTCGTCGACCGGCTGGCGGCGGCGGGCATCCTGGGTCCGAAGAGCATCGTCGCCCACGCCATCCACATCGACGCGCGCGAGATGGAACTACTGCACGACACGGGCACGTGGGTCACTCATCAGCCGCGCAGCAACATGAACAACGCCGTCGGCGCGGCCCCCGTCGAGAGCATGATGCGGCTGGGTATTCCGGTCTGCCTGGGCAACGATGGCATGGGCAACGCCATGTGGGGCGAATGGAAGGAAGCCTATTTCCTGCACAAGGTGGCTCATCGCGATCCGCGCCGCGCGAACGGCATGGACGTGGTGCAGATGGCCGTCTATAACAACGCGGCGCTGGCTCGCGTTTTCTGGCCGGATCTACCGCTGGGCCGGCTGGCGGTGGGCGCGGCGGCCGACGTCATCCTGGTCGATTACCAGGCCATCACGCCGCTGAGCGCCGGAAATCTGCCCTGGCATATCATCTTCGGCTTCGAGAGCAGCATGGTCACGACGACTATCGTCGGCGGCAAGATGCTCATGCGCGACCGGCAGCTGTTGACGCTCGACGAAGCGGCAATCACTGCCCGCAGCCGCGAACTGGCGGCCAAGGTGTGGGAGCGCTATAACGAACTGGATTAGGACAGCGAACAGTAAGCAGTATTCAGTAAACAGTCTGATAGCAGACGATCGGCAGTGATTAGTGGGACGGCATGCCTGGAGATTATGGCCCTGATCAGCCACTGGATACTGATTACTGCCCACTATACACACCCCATTGAGAGACAGGAGTACCTATGAAAATCGCGATTCTGGGCGGAACCGGCAAGGAAGGTTCCGGGTTAGGCTACCGGTGGGCGGCCGCCGGACATGAGATCACCATCGGCTCGCGCACGGCCGAGAAAGGCGAGAGCGCCGCCGAGGAAATGCAATCCGAGCTGCCCCTGGCGGCCATCAGCGGCACGGACAATGCCTCGGCCGCCGCCGAAGCAGAGCTGGTCGTCCTGTCCGTGCCCTATGACGCCCAGGCAAAAACGCTGGCCGACGTCCATGATGCCGTGCAGGGCAAGCTGCTTGTCACCGTCGTCGCCCCGCTGGGCCAGCCCAAGGCGCGCGTCTGGCGGTTGCCCAGCGGCCTGTCGGCGGCCGAGGAAGCCCAACAACAACTCGGCGAAGGCGTCACCGTCGTGGCCGCCTTCCAGAACATCTCCGCCGGCCATCTGCGCGACCTGGACTACGATCTCGATTGCGACGTGCTCATCTGCGGCGAGAAGGCGGCCGACAAAGATGTGGTCGCCGGACTGTGCCGCGATGCGGGGATGCGCGGCATCAACGCCGGGGCGCTGGCCAACGCCGCTGTTGCCGAGGGCCTGACGGCTGTCCTGCTGGGCATCAACATCCGCCACAAGATCACCGGCGCGGGCATTCGCATCACCGGACTACCGGAAGAATAAGCTCAGCGTATAGCAAGCAGCAAGCAGTATCCAGTGAGCAGAATAGGGCAACCCGTTTCTACTTACTACTCTAGTACAACGCTTACTGTCTACTGCTTACTGCTGACTACTAACTGATCACCGGATACGACTCCTGTCCACCCACTTAACCCTCACCGCTCTACCTGACATACCCGACGTGACGGCCGGCGATGACGTCGGCCGCCTGCTGCTGGATGCGCTCGAGCGGGCCGCCTTGTCTCTGCAGGCCGGAGACGTGCTGGCCGTCGCTCAGAAGATCATCAGCAAGGCTGAGGGGCGTCTGGTGGCCCTGGCCGACGTGGAACCCGGCGAGTACGCCACCAAACTGGCCGCTCAGGTGGGCAAAGATCCCCGACTGATGGAACTCATCCTGCGCGAGAGCGAGAAAGTCTCGCGCCTGCGGCCGGGCGTCATCATCGTCCGCCACCGCCTCGGCTTCACCAGCGCCAACGCCGGCATCGATCGCTCCAACGTCGGTCCGGACGGAGAGGAGCGCGTGCTGCTGCTGCCGCTCGACCCCGATGCCTCGGCCGGTCACATCCGCGAGACAATCGCCGGCGCGCGGGGCGTGGACGTGGGCGTCGTCATCACGGACAGCCACGGCCGTCCCTTCCGCCTGGGCACGGTCGGCGTCGCCATCGGTGTGGCCGGGCTGCCCGCCCTATGGGACCGGCGCGGCGAGACCGACCTCTACGGCTACCGCCTGCAACATACCGACGTCGGCGTGGCCGACGAAATCGCCGCCGCCGCCGGGCTGCTCATGGGCCAGGCGGCCGAGGGTCTGCCGGCCGTCCTGTTGCGTGGCCTGCGCTTGCCCCCGGCCGACGGCCGCGCCGCCGACCTCGTCCGGCCCAAAGACCTGGACCTGTATCGTTGATTCTCATCGGTACCGCCCTAGAAATCATCCGCAAATTAGGCCGATTCGGCCGATTGCCGGGGAAGGAGTCCGAGAAATCTTCTTAATCGGCGAAATATGCGGATAATATCCCCATGTCCGATCTGACACTGACTCTTACCGACATGGCCCACGGTGGGCTGGCTCTCGGCCGCGACAAAGGCGGGCGGGCCGTCTTCGTTCCCTACGCCATCCCCGGCGAGACCGTGCGCGTTCGCGTGCCCGACGACCGTCGCGGCTTCGCCCGGGCCGAACTGCTGGAAGTGCTCCAACCCTCGGCTGACCGCGTGACGCCACGCTGCCGTCACTTCGGCATTTGCGGCAATTGCCATTTCCAGCACATGACCT
The DNA here is from genome assembly GCA_017983515.1 of Promineifilum sp. Taxonomy (GTDB): domain Bacteria; phylum Chloroflexota; class Anaerolineae; order Promineifilales; family Promineifilaceae; genus Promineifilum. Next base: position 47,140 of record JAGOBF010000011.1, read on the forward strand.
ATGCGGCCCAGTTGCGGGCCAAGGAAGCGGCCGTCCGCGACCAGTTGACCCGTGTCGGCGGCCTCAACAACCCGCCGCTGCGGCCCATCCTGCCCGCGCCGGAAGCCTATGGCTATCGCGCGGAGACTGCACTCTTCCCGGCCGATGAAGGGGGACTGGGCTATTGGTCGCCGGTCGAGCAGCGTATTTTCCGGGTCGAAGAATGCCCTATCCTGGCTCCGGCCCTGGAAGCGGCCTTGCCCGATTTGGACGTGGACTTGCCCGGCCTGCGGCGCTTGTCGCTCAGGCTGGGCGATGATGACGAACTGCTGGCCGCGCTGGAAGTCGACGACGTGGAGCCGCCGGAACTGCTGGTCGATTTCCCCGTCTCGGTGTCGATTGTCCTGCCCGATCACACGGCCGCCTCGCTCATCGGCGACCCGTATCTGCTGCGGACGATAGGCGGCCGCGAATTCCGCTTCTCGCCCGGCGTGCCCTATCCGGCCAACCCGGCCATGATTGAACGATTGGCCGAGGTCATCCTGGAATTGACCGAGCTCGCGCCGGGCGATAGGGTGCTGGAAAGCCCGGGCGGGGCGGGCTGGCTGACTGCGGCGCTGGCCGGGCGCGCGGCCCAGGTCGCCGCCGTCGAGCCGAACCCCGATGCCGTGGCCGACGCGGCCGAGAACCTCGACGCCTTTGACAACGTAGCCATCTATCAGGGCATGGAAGAGGAAGTCTTTCCCGCGCTGGACGCCGAGCCGGACGTGGTAATCTTGCGGACCGGACTTTATCGCCCGGAAGAGGGTCTATCTCCGGCGGCATTCCGGCTGCTGGAGCGCTTGCGCCCGCGGCGGCGCGTGGTCATCACCGGCGAAGCAGGAGCGCTGGCCAAGGACGCTAAACGGCTGGCGAAGATGGGCTATCGGCCGGTGGCGTTTCAGCCGGTGGATTTAGCGCCCCAGGGGTTTTGGGTGGAGGTGGTGTCTCAATGGCGAAAGTAAGACGATGCAGGCGACAAACGCAACCGACCCGCTCCGATCTCCACTAGCCAGCGCAACATAACCTCGACGCGCCTCATCTTCTTGCCGCCACACTGCATTCTGCTTGAAACGTTGGCCGATCTGTTGAGATCGACCGCAGGCCGCCGGGCCCCGCCTACGCATCGCCCAGCAGCCCGCCGATCTTGTCCGGCCGCGTGCCCTCCACGCCGTGTAAAAATCCCACGAAGACAAGCTCTTCGTCCAAAGCCCGAACCATGTGGTTCTCGCCCTCGTCAAAGATCAAGATGGAGTCAGGGCCGAATTCTCGTTCGACCCCGTCGGCTCCGGCAAAAACACCATGTCCTTTGATCACGACGACGTAGAAAGGGGAACTTGGCGCGTTATGTTCGCTGATGCTTTGACCCGACTTGAGCGTGAACCGAAGCACGCGGCCGTTTTTGTCAACGTACAGCGGTTGAGCATAAGGACGATTAGGATGATATTCCAAATTATCCAACAAATTGAGTGAGCGCATTTAATATCTCTCCTTATAAGATAGTCAATAGCTGTCCCTAAGCTCGGCAACGCGCGGCCGGGATAGGCTCGTGAAAACAGTTTCGCCAAACCGTTAACTCCCGGCGGATACCGGAAGTGGGCCAACTAAACTCTATTATGGGGCCGCATCCCGTGAGGGCAACGGAGGAAATCCCAGTATCCCTAAGTATTACGACGGAATAGTCATCCTAGTCCCACACCGCGTCACCATCGAAGGCGTTCGTCTTGAACACCCACACCTCAAATACCTCTTCTCCGGGGTTGAACAGTTCGTGCACGTCCCCCGGCTCCATGAGCACCACATCGCCCGGCCGCAACTCGTGAGACAGGCCGTCGACCGTTAGCTCGCACACGCCGCGCCGGACGATGTAGACTTCCACCGACGTACGATGGCTGTGTGGCGGCACGTGCGCGCCGGCGGGAATGGCGACGATCTGCAGCAGCGTACCGGACTGCCCCAATGTCTCGGCCGACAGCAACCGGCTCTTGCGATAGCCGCGTCCCGCCTGCCAGCTATCCGAGTCAATTTGTACGATTTTCATGGGGAAGATGTCACGTCCAAAACATCGCGCCCGGTTGATCCACCATCACCACCTCTTTCAGCAGCGCGATGGCTTTCGCCAATCCCTCGTCGTTGCTCATCAGCGCGTCCTCGTGCTCGATGGAAATGACGTAATCGTAGCCAACCAGCCGCAGGGCGCTGACCAGTTCCCTCCACACCGCCGCGTCGTGGCCATAGCCGATGGTTCGAAAGGTCCAGGCCCGCTCCAGAATGCGGTCATAGGGCTTGTGGTCGTTGCAGCCGTTGACGCGCACGTTGATCGGATCGATGTAGCAGTCCTTACCGTGAACGTGGAAAATGGCGTCGCCCAAGGCCCGGACGGCCGCCGCCGCGTCGACGCCATTCCACCACAGATGGCTGGGGTCAAAGTTGCAGCCCAGCGCCGGGCCGGTCGCCGCCCGCAGTCGCAACAATGTCTCGACGTTGTAGACCAACATGCCGGGATGCATCTCGAAGGCGATCCTGACCCCGTGATCGGCCGCAAACGGTTCCAGCCTTCGCCAATAGGGGATAGCCACCTCGTTCCACTGGTAGTCGAGCATTTGCAGGAACTCCGGCGGCCAGGGACAGGTGACCCAGTTGGGCATCGTATCGCCCAGCGCCCCCGCGGGCAGACCGGAGAAGCCATTGACGACCGGCACGCCCAGCGCCTGGGCCAGCTGGATTGCCCGGCGCAGTTCCTCGTCGGCCTGCCTGGCTACGGCCGCGTCCGGGTGAAGCGGGTTGTTGTGGACACTCAGCGCGCTGAGCAGCAGGCCGCGCGATTGGATGGCGTCCCGAAAGGCGCGCTGCTCGCCTGCGCCGGCCAGCAGATCGTCGACGCGGCAATGTTGGCTGCCGGGGTAGCCACCGACGCCGATCTCCACCGCCGATACACCCGCGGCTACCGCCTTGTCGAGCGCCTCCTCGAAGTCGAATTGCTGGTACAGAGCCGTAAAAACGCCGATGCGCATAGATCAACCTCCTACTAATGAGTATTGCTTGAGGAATCGTCAGCCCGGATCGCCATGCCGCCGGCGGCCGCTTCCCGCGCTGCGTTAATTAACATCAGTTACCCCTTTGGCTATAGTTTCCATCATGGGGATATGAATTGCTCAGAAACGCTTCCACCTGCGCCGCGGTCGGCAGTGCGGGAATGACGCCATGCTGGAGCGCCGTTAGCGCTCCCACGGCGGCGGCATAGCGCAGACTCCGGCGTAAAGACAGTCCATTGAGCCGTTCCAATGGGCCGCCCGGCTCGTCGCCTGTCGTCAGGCAAGTCAGCAATCCGGCCATGAAGGCGTCGCCGCAGCCAATCGCATCGACTGCTTCGATCGGAAAGGCGGGGATGAACTCCACAAACCGGTCGGAGCCTTGGCGAACGCATAAGGTGCTGCCGGCGGCCCCTTGGGTGATGACGCAGGCGCGTGTCTCGCCGGTGATCAGCACCGCCCCGACGGCCGGCGGATCATTGCTGCTCGTCAATAGAAACGCTTCGGCCTCGTTGACCTTGACCAGATGGGCCAGGGGCAACACGGCCCGAATGGCGGCCACGGCCGCCTGAGCGGTGGGCCACAGGCTGGGCCGGTAATTGACGTCGAAAGAGATGAGCGCCCCGGCCTCGTGGGCCAACTCGATGGCTCGCAGCGTGGCGCTACGGCTCGGCTCAGCGATCAGGCTGATGGAACCGAAATGCAGGATGCGTGCCTCACGCAACAATGCCTCATCCAGCTCGTCCGGCCGCAGCATCATGTCCGCGCCGGGGTTACGGTAGAAAACGAACTCGGCCGACGTCGCGTCGGGCATGGCGATGAAGACCAGCGTCGTGCGGGCCGCGGGATCGACTCGCATTCCCCGTGTCTCGACGCCATCGGCGCACAGCGTGTCAATCAGCAATTGCCCGAAAGCATCATCGCCCACCTTGCCGATAAACGCCGACGCAGCTCCCAATCGCCGCGCGGCTACAGCCACGTTGGCCGGCGCGCCGCCCGGCACCGGCCGGAAGGCCGACACGTCAACCAGCCGCCGCCCAAGCTCGGCCGGGAACATATCGATCAACATCTCGCCCAGACAAACGATGTCGATGGTTCACCTTTGACAAGCATAAAACGCCTGGAAATATCGCAAACTTTCCCGGCCGATTTCCGGGAAATCGGGGTCATCTGTAAAACCGGTGGACGCCCTTTCCGTCAGGCGCGCAGCTCGTTGTAGAGCACATATCTGTCACCGCGTTGGCGGATCTGCAGAAATTCCGCCGGAATGCCCCCTTGCCGAAAGGATACGCGCTCGATGAAAAACAACGGTGCGCCCACCGGCACCGACAGCCAGTCTCCATGAGCCTTGTCGGCGGCCACCGCGTGGATGGCTTGATGCGCTCGAGCCAGGCGTATGCCGTAGCGCTCCAGCAGGGTTTTGTGGAGCGGGGTCTGCACGTAGTCGCCTTCCAGGACGCCCGGACACAGCCGGTGCACCAGGTGCGAGCACTCAATGCTCATAGGCACTCCATCGGCCAGCCGCAATCGCTCTACTACAGCCAGTTCCGCACCGATATCGATATCAAGCCGGCGAGCGACATCGGCCGAAGCCGGTTCCAGTCTCATCCCGATCAGACGCGTTTCGGGATGCAGGCCGCGGCGCTGCATGTCTTCTGTGAAGCTGATAATACGATTAAGTCCGTGTTCGATGAGCGGGATGGTGACATACGTCCCACTCCCTCGCCGCCGATAGACGAGCCCATCGTTGACCAGCAGTTCGAATGCTTGCCGGACGGTGATGCGGCTGACTCCATAGGCGGTGATCAATTCCGCTTCGGAGGGCATGCGCTCCCCCGGCCGCCACGTGCCACGAGCCAGTTCCTGGCGCAAAATGGCATAGAGTTGTTGGTAAAATGAAACCGGGCTATCCGCAAGTAGTGCGTTCATAGGACCTCCGCCAAGTCGCGAGTCAGCGTGTCGTGCGGGTCCGCGACGCGCTGTTTCGTGATTGTTTGTCCATCGGTATAGCTCCCCGACGACAAAGTGGACAATGGGGAAAGGTTGACCGGATATTAGTTATAACTAATACATAATACTTTAATGGTTGTCGGCGGCTTCGTCAAGAGAGGAAACGGTCATGTCACTAAAATGATCGCTCATAGAGCCGATAAGTCTGCCGGGGCACGGCCGCGCGCTGCTCCAGGAAAGTCATGGCGGCCAATGGCGCGCCCGACGGCCGCCAAATCGGGCCAATTGTCAGCGCATTCCACCCGTGCTCATGCGCCGCGGCCAGCGTTTGCAACCACAATTGATGGCCTATGCTCCGTCGTCGCCATTCGGGCAGCACGGCGGCAAAGAAAACCCGTCCGTTATTGTCCTGTCCTTGGCCGCCTAACCGGCTCGCGGCGGCATACGCTCCGCGCCGCCAGAGGGAACGGCCGCCACGGGTGGCCCGTGCTCGCCTCGCCGCGTCCGGCCCCAGCAGCGCAAATCCCGCCGGACGGCCGTCCACCTCAGCCAGATAGCCGGCCAGCGATTCGGGCCCCAGCGACCGCAGCAGAAAGGCCGCTTCGGCCGCGTCCGGCAGTGCAAAGCCGGCCGTCACATTTTCCGTGGCCGCCGCCAGCAAGGGCAGCAAGTCACCGGCCAGTCGCCGTGGGTCGAACGGCCGGATCGTCGCCGGCCCGGCGAAATTGTCAACCGGCTTCGAGGGCACGGCAACCCGGTACAACCGGCCATTCTGAAACGGTTTCAGCCGCGTTTCCACTAACTCGGGCACGTAGGGTGGATTGGAGGGCGTATGCAGCGCCGGCCATTCATCCCACCCGTCGATCTGCCAGCCGGCGCCGAGGTGGGGCGAAAGTCCAACCGGTGTGATCAGCCGGTGATAGCCGCGGGCCGACAGGGATTCGACGAGGTGATCATAGAGATGGTCGAACGCCTCCTTGTCGCGGCCCAGATGGGGCAACGCCAGATAAGCCGTCTGACCCTTGCGCCGCGGATCGACAATCGTCAGGGCCGCCGCCAACGGCCGTTCGATCACGCTGACCAGCGGGATTTCCTGCTGGTCGGTGCGTGAGCGCCGGACACCGGTGCGATGCAGTGCGTCGATGTGGATCAACGTCGCCTCCAGCCGGGCCAGATGCTCATCGCGACGGGGATCGAGTTCGCGCCGCAGCCGGGCGAACTCCGGCGGCGTCCAGCGACTGTCATCCTCGTAGAGGCTCCACCAGGCATTGAGAAATGCCCGCCGCTCCCAATAGGACGCGGCCCCGGCCTCGGCAACGTGGATACTATAATTAAAATAAGGCACGATGAATGCGAATCAGGCGTGACGAATCGGGAATGAGTGAAAATCTCACTCGCTACTGCCAACTGTTTGCTGACTACTGCTTACTTCCCACGAAGCTGAGGGACATATGTCATTCAGCGGGCAACCGGCACAAGCCGGCTTGCGAGCGCTGCAGACGCGGCGGCCGTGCCAGATCAGCAGATGGGCGATCTCGATCCAGCTCGCGCGCGGAATGATCGCCATCAGGTCGCGCTCCACTTTCACCGGGTCGTTCTGGGCCGTTAATCCCAGCCGCGCCGCCAGGCGCTTCACGTGCGTGTCCACCGTGATGCCGTCGGACAATCCGTAGATTTCTCCCCGGACCACGTTGGCCGTCTTGCGGGCCACGCCGGGTAGTGTCAGCAACTCATCCATTGCCGTCGGCACTTCTCCACCATACACCGACAGCAATCGCGCCGCCGACTCGCGGATGTAACGCGCCTTCTGGCGATAGAACCCCGTCGCCCACACCAGCGCCTCCATCTCCTGGGGATCGGCCGCGGCCAGCGCCTCCACCGTCGGGTAGCGGGCAAAGAGGGCCGGCGTCGTCAGGTTCACCCGCTCGTCGGTACATTGAGCGGACAGTATCGTGGCCACGAGCAACTGCATCGGCGTCTCATAGTCGAGAGCACAATGAGCGTCGGGATAGGCGGCCCGCAGGCGGGCGATGAGTTCAGCCACGTGGGCAGCCGAACCGGCGGTCATTTCTTCGTTCAATCACATCTCCTCATGGGCTGTCCCCTCCATGCTACACAGGAAAGGCCTGTTTACCAAGCCTAATCGGGCCCCACCGCCCCTTTTCTAAGATGTCGATGCGCCGGTTGTGCGTCCGACCCATTTCTGGCTATAGTTGGCTCTCGACTGGCGGGCATCGACAAAAGTCGGTTCGATGAACCACCGCACCACACAGGGAGTAACAGGTATGATTTTTGATTTCGGCCGCGAGGTTTGCGGAGAGCTCTCCGTGGCGACGAAACGGGAGTGGCTGGTCACCAACGGCATCGGCGGCTACGCCTCCGGCACAGTCGCCACGATGCTCACCCGGCGCTATCACGGCTTGCTGATGGCCGCGCTCAAGCCGCCGCTCGGACGCACGCTCTTGCTGGCCAAGCTCGACGAAACGGCCGAATACGACGGCGTCTACCCGGATAGCGGGCGCTACTATCCGCTGTTCACCAACCGCTGGGAAGACGGCAACATTGAGGGCCACGGTCATCGCTATATCGACCGCTTTCATCTGGAAGGCACGACGCCCGTCTGGACCTACGCTCTGGCCAACGCCCTGCTGGAAAAGCGCATCTGGATGCAACCGGGGGCCAACACCACCTACGTCCAGTATCATTTGACACGCGCTACCGGCCCGCTCAGCCTGTCGATCAAGGCCCTGGTCAACTATCGCGATTATCACGCCACGACGATCATGAATGACTGGGATCCAGCCATTGACAACGCAGCCGTTGCCGGCGGCCGCGGCCTGCGCATCCGCATGTTCGACGAGGCAACGCCCTTCTACCTGTTCAGCGACCGGGCCGAGATCACTCCCCAGTTCGACTGGTATGAAGACCTGTACTTGTCCGTCGAGGAGCAGCGCGGCCAACGCGACGTGAGCGAGGATCACTTCTACGCCGCCCAGCTGCAAATCCTGCTGCGCCCGGGTGAATCGTTTGCCGTCATAGCCGGCACGGCGCCCGCTCCCAATCTCGACCACGCCGCCGCCTACGCTGAACGGCGCGCTTACGAGCAAACCCTGCTGGAACGCGCCGGCCATCTCCGCGCACCGGTTGGTCACAACGGCCGGGCCGCCATTGAACTCCCTCAACCGCTCAAACAACTCGTTTTGGCCGCCGACCAGTTCATCGTCAACCGGCCGACGGCCGCCGACCCCCACGGCAAATCGATCATCGCCGGCTACCATTGGTTCGGCGACTGGGGCCGCGACACGATGATCGCCCTGCCGGGCCTGACCTTGGCGACAGGGCGGCCGGAAGTGGCCGCCGGCGTGTTGCGCACATACGCACAGTTCGTCGACCAGGGGATGTTGCCCAATCGCTTTCCCGATGCGGGGGAGACGCCGGAGTACAATACGGTCGACGCCACGCTATGGTACTTTGTCGCCCTGCGCGAATACGTGGGGGCCACCGGCGACACGGCGCTGCTACGCGAACTGTTCCCCACCCTGGTCGACATCATCGATCGGCACAAGCAGGGCACGCGCTACAACATCCACATGGCCCCCGACGATGCGCTACTGTACGCCGGCGAGCCGGGCGTGCAGCTGACGTGGATGGATGCCAAGGTCGAGGAGTGGGTGGTGACGCCACGCATCGGCAAGCCGGTGGAGATCAACGCTTTGTGGTTCAACGCCTTGCGTATCATGGAAGATTTCGCCGCGCACCTGGGCCAAGACCCGGCCGTCTACAGCGAGCTGGCCGGGCGTGTTCGCGCGGGGTTCGCCCGCTTCTGGGATGCGCCGATGGGCTACTGCTTTGACGTGATCGACGGGCCGGACGGCAACGACCTCAGCCTGCGGCCCAACCAATTGCTGGCCGTATCGCTGCCCCACTGCCCGCTGACGGCCGAACAGCAGCGTTCGGTCGTGGATACCTGCGCCCGCCATCTGTTGACTGCTCATGGACTGCGCTCCCTGTCGGCCGACGATCAGGCGTTCGTCGGCCGCTATGCCGGCGACCGGCGCAAACGGGACGGAGCCTACCATCAGGGCACGGTCTGGGCCTGGCTCATCGGCCCCTTCATCAGCGCCCATCTACGCGTTTACCAGGACATGGCCGGGGCGCGCGCCTACCTGGAACCCCTGCTGCGCCATCTGGTCGACCACGGCGTCGGCAGCATCAGCGAAATTTTCGAGGGCGACGCGCCATTCGCGCCGCGCGGCTGCATCGCCCAGGCCTGGAGCGTGGCCGAGGTCTTGCGGGCCTGGCAGATGACGGAGATACGAGAATAATGGCGACAGCTATCGAACAACTCAAACAACAGGCGGCCGAGCGGGCCGTCGACTTCATTCAATCGGGCATGGTCGTCGGCCTGGGCACGGGCAGCACGGCCGTCTTCGCCGTGCGTCGTATCGGCGTGCTGCTGGCCGAAGGGCGCCTGCAGCGCATCGTCGGCATTCCCACGTCCGAGGCCACCGCCCACGAAGCGCAGCGTGCCGGTATCCCGTTAGGCACGCTGGACGATCATCCGACAGTCGACGTCACCATCGACGGCGCGGACGAGATCGACCCCCAGCTCAATCTCATCAAAGGGCTGGGTGGGGCACTGCTGCGCGAGAAGATCGTGGCCGTCGCCTCGCGCCGTCTCATCATCATCGCCGACGACGGCAAGCGCGTCGAACAATTGGGCGTGCGTGGGCCGGTGCCGGTGGAGATCGTGGGCTTTGCCTTGCGCCCGGCGGCCATCTACCTGGCCTCGCTGGGGGCACGTGTCGTGGAAAGGCATAAGGACGGCCGGCCGTTCGTGACCGACGAGGGCAACCGCATCCTCGACTGTCACTTTGCGGGGTTGCCAAATCCACAGGAGATGGCCCAACTGATCCGCGCCCAGCCGGGCATCGTCGAACATGGCCTGTTCCTGGGGATGGCGACAGAGGTCATCGTCGCCGGGGAGCGTGACGTGGTTGTGCTGGAGCGATAATCGGGCTGAACGCAAAACGGCTGCCGGGCCGCCGAGTGCCCTAGTGCACCCGGCGGCCGACAGACCGTTTCCCTGGGACTGCTCTCAACTGGATCTGATAGGCAGGCGGGCGACGCTGAGTTCGCCCGGCTCTTGTCTCCTGCCTATTCAGGTCGGCACGGATGGAACCGATTAGACGGCTGAAGAGAATGGTCAATCCGCCGCATCCGTCAAATCCGTGTTCCATCCGTGCTTAATTCTCGATCCCCAATTGCGCCTGATGACAAACCATCTACGGGGCGCAATAGATCGCCGTCTGGTTATCAAAATAGTTAAAGCTATAGAACGGGCCGCCAACTTCCTCGGCCCGAATCTGAATCTGATCAAGCCCTCGCAGCCCGGTCGGGATGGCATAGGTCGCCGTCGTCACCCCTGTTGGCCCAGTGTTGAAGCCACCGACTACGTAGCCGTCGGTCCCCAGCGTGCCCATGTAGTTCATCATCACCGTGAAGTTGCGGTTGGGCAGGAAAGTCGGGTCGGTGCGGATGACCACGATGTCGTCGCGGATCACGCCGCAGACCACGAATGTCGGCGTCGGCAGCGGTTCTGTCTGGTTATCGAACCAGTTGTAAGAGAAAAAGGGATTGCCCTGGGTGCGGATAGCGATCCGTTCCAGCCCCTTCAGCAGGACGGGGATGGGGAAGGTCGCCGTCATCTCGCCGCCCGGCCCGGAGTAGAGCGTGCCCACCGGCGTGCCGTCGATGCCCAGTGTGCCCATGTGGCCCATCGTCACCAGGAAAGTCATGTCGGCCGGAAAGTTGTGGGTGCGAATCGTGACCGTCTCGTTGACGACGACCGAATCGATGGAGATCGTCGGGATCGGCGGCGGCACGGGTTCGGTCAGATTGTTCCAGAACCAGTTATAGCTATAAAAACCCTGTGGGCTTTGCAGCCGGATGGCGATCTGGCGTTCGCCAACCAGGTTGGGCGGGATGGGGTACGTGGCCGAAAACGCCCCGAAGAGGCCCGAATTGCTGATGGCGACCGGCGTGCCGTTGATGCCCAGCGTGCCGATTGGCCCCATCGTGACGACAAAGTCCTGATTGGGCGGGAAGTTCTGGCTCAGAATGGACACACTTCCGTCGACGATGACGTTCTCAATGGTGAAGGTCGGCACGATGTCGTCGTCCTGAGCGGCGGCGCTGCCCAGAGCGATCAGGAATAAAGACAGCAAGGCCAGCAAGACGATGACCTTCGGCCGCGCCCGGCGGCTCTCGATGCGTTCGACAATGGTTCTCATGGTGTAATTACCCCTCCGCAAATTTGTATTCCGGCCGTGCCGGAAAAGGTGATAGGTTCAGGGGCCGTCGCGCCGCCGGCAAACAAGCAAGGGTCGCCGGCAAATGCGCAGACGACCCTCGCCTGCAATCATGCCACAGGCAAGAGGCGCTTCACATAAACCGCGCGTGAAAAATAAGCGGATTGGGGGGAAACGGTGAATATCAGAGGTACAAAAGTACTAGGGCAAGATCCAGCGGATATCCTCGGCCGGCGGCGGCGGGCCAAGGTAGTAGACGTCGACCGTGCCGCGCCACGACTGGAACGTCCCTTCGTCGTAGCCCAGATCGATGAAGCGCCCCTTGATACCGCCGCCCGTGTCTCCGGCGAAGGCCACGCCATACCCCGGCACGTAGACGTAGCTGCGAAACGGGATGACCGTTGGGTCGACGGCGATGACGCCCGTGCCGGCCTGCATACCGCTGGCGGTGATGCCATAGCCCGGCTCGCCCGGGTTTTTGCCGGCGCTGGTGGCCGTGTAGGACGTGACGCGCATGTTGACGACCCGCCAGTATTCGACCGGGCCGCTCGGCGTATCGATGGTGCGCATGACGATCTGCGTGCCGTAGCGCAGGACGCGGTTGACCGGCGCGACGATCAGGCCTTCGCCGTCCGGTGTGCGCGAAACCTCGAGGCCGTTCTCCAGCCGGACGCGCGTGCGGCGCTGGAGCGTCCCGTTGCTGCCCGGCGATGCCTCAACCAGTGTGTCAATTGGCAAATCGGCCGCCGCCTCATAGACTGTCTCGAACGGCACGGCCGTATCCTCGGTGTCAATACGTTCGGCGACGCGCACAACCTCGATGGCGTCGCCGGGGACGACGGCGGCGTCGGCCGCCGGCCGCGTGTAGTCCAGCGGCCCCAGGGCAATGCCATTGTCGGCCAATATCTCGAACACGATTGTCGAATCGCTGGACACATCCACCGTTTGGCCGTCGGCGGCGACCACGTAGGGCGCGGCGCGCTCAATCGTGATGCCCATTTCGGGGGTCAACGGAGCTTCGCGCGGAGGCTCAACGACGTCGAGCGCACCCAGGACCACCCCCGACTCGACCAACGCTTCGCCGACCGTACGGGCCGTCGTGCGCAACGCCCACCGCTCGCCGCCGTCGGTAATGATCACGCGCTTATAGGGATCGAAGATGATCCGGCCGGGCAAGGGCAACTGCCCCACGGCGTCCTGGCTCACCTGCTGGCCATCGGCCAGCAGGCGCGCCCCCGGCGGTACGTCCAGCCCGGCCTCGGCCAGGAAGCCGCCCAGCGTCGGTTGCTGCGTGCGGTAGATCGTCACGCTGTCCTGGTCGAGCACCATCACCTCGGCCGCGCGGTCGATGACGATAGGCGTGGTCGGGTCGGCCGCAACGTCGCGCTCGGGCAGGACGACGTCATCGGCTGCCAGCACCGGCCCACCGGCCGCTAACACCTCGCCCACCGTCTGGTAGCGGCCCGTCACGGGGATGCGCGTGCCACCGTCGACGATGGTATAGGTCACCTCGGCGGGGCGGCAGGCGACAACCCCTATGAGTAACATCAGAATCAGGATGTGGATGAGCGACTTGTGGTGCGAAAGCAAGGGGAGAATACCAGTCACAACAGGGGCATCTCAGTTACGAATGAGCTGGATGAATAACGGAAACGGAATGCGCCCATGAACCCGGTGACCGACCAGGTGATCCTGGGCACCCGGAAGAGACATCTTAGTGCTGCTTCCTTCCGGACCTGACACGATTCGACGGCTTCCGCCGCCAGGGACCCAGTGGTCACCGGGCTCATGGGCGCATTCATGTTAACCGGGCAATCATAGCCGATCGCCGCCCCAGGGTCAACGACGGGCCAGCCCGGGCGGCATCCCCTTACTCTCCACTCATCCGTTCGGGCTGAACCACTTCAGTTGTTGTTGCCCCGAACAAGGCCGCTCAGGCGGCTAACCGCGAACGAAGTTTAGTTCCAGACACCCAGAACTTCCGGCCCGCGATCCAGCTCCCAGGGATAGATGATGTAGGCATCGCTGACGGCCGCATAGTAGGTCGGCGCGTAGCCCGGATAGAGCGAATACGACGGCTTGTAGTGCAGCACGCACATCTCCGGGATGCCGCCGGCGGCATCGATGCGATTGGCGACGGTCACGCTGTTGCGCCCCTTTGTCCACACGTCGTCCACGACGAGCACGCGGCGGCCGCGCAACACTTCTTCGTCGGGGAACTGAATGAACTCCGGGATGGCATACTTGACCATTTCCGGCTGCATCCCCGGAAAGTCAGACGGAAACCGCACCGAGGCCGTCAGGATGTAGGTGATATCCAGCGCTTCGGCCAGCATCCCGCCGGGCACGATGCCGCCACGGGTGATGATCACCATGGAATCGAACCGCCCCCGAATCTGCGGCACGAGATAATCGATAAGTTTATCGACGTCAGACCACGTTAAGACTTCGCGTCGCATTGTCCACTCCTCATCGTAACCGGCTATCCTATCTTCTCGCCGGGATCGTGTCAATCTCAGAGAGTCTATCGGCAGATTTAGCAGATGGGGCAGATTTAAGAATTTGTGACCATCCGGAAAATCAATAGGGTGGTCAGCAATCAATTAATCCACCCGATAAACTGATGGCCTAAGCACCTTCTTTAATCTGCCCCATCTGCCTCATCTGCGGGATATTTTCTTACTTCTTTCGCTCCGGGAAGCGCGTCAGCACCACGGCCGAATCGGGCATGGGCAGGCGGCTGCCCAGATCGGTGCGGTCAACGGCCTTGATCGGCCGCGTGCCACCGCCCAACTGATACACCCCCAACGGCGTGCCCGGCTCGCTCATGTTCAGCGGCAGGATGGCCTGCCCCAGCAGGTAGCCTTCAGCGTCGATAGCGCAGCTCGTGACGTGACCGACAACCTTGCCGCGCCGGTCGAGCACCGGGTCGCCCGACTCCGGCCGGCGCACGCCCTTCTCGTTCATGCGGAAGCGCACGATGACCCGGTCGCGGTTCTCCTCATGATCGGCGAAAGCGCGACGGCCGATGAAAAACGGCTTCCACAGCTTGACAAAGCTGCCGAAGCCCGCGTCGGCCGGGTTCAAATCATGCGCCCCGGCCATCTCGTGGCCGTAGAGCGGCAGACCCGCCTCGGTGCGCGTGCTGTCCCGCGCTGCCAGCCCACAGGGCTTCATACCCAGCGGCTCGCCCACGGCCATCAGCGCGTTCCAAAGATCGACGGCGCGGTCGGGATGAACAAACAGTTCATAGGCCACACGCTCGCCGGTATAGCCGGTGCGCGAGATGATCAGGTCGAAGCCGCCGGGATTGCCGCGCATGACGCCCGCCCAACGCATAGCCTTCAGACGTTTGGCGAAAACGGGATCGTCGCCGGAGAGGGCGATCAGGATGTCGGCCGCGCGCGGGCCTTGCAAGGCGATGTCCACCCGCCCGTCGGCCCCGTGCTGCGGGTCGCGCAGGTCGCGCAGCTCGGCCGGGTGCTGAATGCGCGCCCACGGCCGGTCGGCGTCGATCAACACGCGACCCTCGTTGACGGCGTTGAGCCAGGCCCAATCCTTATCGTTGTTGGAAGCGTTAACAACTACCAGATACACCTCGTCTTCCACACGGTAGACCATCAGGTCATCGACGACGGAACCGTCGGGCAACAGAAATTGGCTATATTGGGACTCGCCGACAGTCAGCGCGGCCACGTCGTTGCCGGTGACCGTGTTCAGGAATTCCAGCGCGTGCGGCCCGCGCGCGTCCAGAACACCCATGTGCGTCACGTCGAACAAACCGGCAGTTTCCCGAACGGCAGCATGTTCTTCGCCGACGCTGGTATACCAGACCGGCATATCGTATCCGGCAAAAGGCACCATGCGCGCCCCCAACGCCTTGTGGGTCTCGTGCAGGCTGGTGGTCAGCAGCGGCGGGTCGGCCGGTTCTTCCCAGGTGAAGGGCGGCAATGGATTACCCGCCGGACGGCGCTCGCGGCCGATGAAATATGGCTTGCTGTCGACAAAGGCGGCGTCCGGCGCGGCGTCATCGCCGCGCAGCGCGCCCACAGCGGCCGCCGCGCGCGACAGCGCCGACCCGACGACGTCGCCCAGAGCGGCCGGGATCACCTGCGCCACGATGGGCCCAGGCAGCCGCGCGTAGACGTCGTCGAACTGGGCATAGCCGTCCGACAGGGCTTGCAGCCACTCGGCCGCTTCGGCGGCGTCCTCGTTGCTCCCGAAATGGAGCGCGAAATGTTTGGCGTCGATGCGTTGCAGCGTGGCGTCGAGGTCGAGGTCCGGGCCGAAGAGATGGGACGGCTGCGAATCGCCGTCGCCCAAGCTGGTCACGTCACTGGTCAGGGCATAGTTGAGAAACGCCGGCGCGTCATCGCCGCGCACGGCAACGGCCATGCCCGCCGGCGGCTCCGGCACATTCCGCAGACGCCGCACGATCTCCCGGCCGCGCTTTAACACCCGGTAATCGACCCGCGCCCGCAATTCGCGCTTGCCGCCGGTGCTCGTATGGATGTACGGCCGCGAGCCCTTAAGGACGGTGGCGATGGCTTCGGCCAACAAATCGATCTCCTCCGGGCCGAATCCCAACTGGCTGATCCACACAGTTCCCATGCGAATACCCGTGGGCGAGAGCGCGCCCTTGTCGCCGGGGATGGTGTTGCGATTGACGACGATGCCAGCCACGTCCAGTATGCGCGACCCCATATCGCCGGTCAGGTGTACGCCGTCGTGGGTCACTGACTTCGTGTCAATGAGTAACAGGTGATTCTCGCAGCCGCCGCCGACGACGCGAATGCCGTGCTGTTGGAACTGCTGGGCCAGCCGATTGGCGTTGTCGACAATGCGCTGTTGCAAGGCGCGGAACTGTTCGGTCTGGGCCAGCTTAAGGGCCACGGCCAGCGCGGCGATGGTGTTGACGTGCGGGCCACCCTGTTCGCCGGGGAATACGGCGCGATCAAGCTTGCGGGCCAGATCGCGCCGGTGAGTCATCAGCATGGCCCCGCGTGGCCCGCAGAGACTCTTGTGCGTGGTCGTCGAGACGACGTCGGCGATGCCGATCGGGCTGGGGTGCACGCCGGCCGCCACCAGGCCGGAGATGTGAGCGATGTCGGCCAGAAGGTAGGCCCCCACCTTGTCGGCGATCTCCCGAAAACGCTTCCAGTCGATGATTTTGGGGTAGGCCGAATAGCCGGCGACGATGATCTGTGGCTTACTCTCCAGCGCCGTCCGTTCGATGGCGTCATAATCCAGTTCTTCCGTCTTCGGATCGACGAAGTAGGGCACGCCCTTGTAGACCTTGCCGGAGCGATTGACCGGCGACCCGTGAGTTAGATGGCCGCCGTCGTTGAGGTTGAGGCCCAGGATCGTATCGCCGGGCTGCAACAGCGCGGTGTAGACGGCGCTATTGGCTGGCGCGCCGCTCAGGGGCTGGACGTTGACATAGAGATTGTCGGCGCTGATGCCGTTGGCGGCAAAAAGCTCGGCCGCGCGCCGCCGGGCCAACGCCTCGATGATGTCGGCGTTTTCAACACCCTTGTAGTAGCGCGGATCGCTATAGCGCCGGTACTGGGCCAGCTCCATGTCGATGTCGGTAATCTCAGCCTCGGTCTGCCGGCGGCTCTCCTCGCGCGGGTAGCCTTCGGCGTAGATGTTGCCGAAACTGCTGCTCATCACCTCGGCGACGGCCTCTGGGGCCTCGCTCTCGCTGGCGATCAGGATGATCGTCGCTGCCTGGCGGGCATCTTCGCGATCAATAATTTCCTTGACTGCCTCATCTACGTCGGCTACCGATCCGCGAAAAATAAAATCATCATTCATTATTGTACCTCCACTGGCCACCGTGTCGCGGGAGGTTCGACCCGCTGCGGCCTATAGTCCTTTACGGTTTGCGCAATCGCTGTTAAGGGGAAATGTTGGGTTTTTATAGAGTGGAACCGCCGGACAACCGATGAGCAACCCGGCGAGCAGCCGTCCATATGGCAACGAATTGTAACACATGGTTGTCCGGCGACAATTTACGCAACCTTCGTTATAATGCCGGATAGACATGACCCCAAAGGAAGATAACGTCGCCGAAAATATCCTCGCTAATCTCCGCGTGGGCATCGTCGGTCTGGGACTGATGGGCGGATCGCTGGCGCTGGCCTTGCGCGACCGCGTCGCCAGACTCACGGCAATCGAGCGGCTGGCGGACGTCCGCCAGCTGGCGCTGCGCGAAAGCATCGTCGCCGACGCCGGGGAGTCGTTGACGCTCCATCCTCCGCCGGTCGATCTGCTCGTTCTGGCGACCCCGGTGCGGGCCATTCTGGACACGTTCCGCATGCTACCCGATCTATACCCGGATGGTTGCGCGATCATTGACCTCGGCAGCACCAAGCGCGAGGTGGTGGCTGCCATGGATCTGCTGCCGCCCCGATTTGCCGCTCTGGGCGGCCATCCAATGTGCGGCAAGGAAACGGCCGGCCTGGCCGCCGCCACGGCCGATCTCTATCGCGATCAACTCTTCCTTCTTTGCCCCTCGCAACGGACGACGCCCGCTGTCAACGCTATGGCCCTGGCGCTCATCGATTGTATCGGCGCGCGACCCTTGTGGATCGATGCGGCCGACCACGACGCCGCTGTCGCTGCCGTCAGCCATTTGCCGGCCCTCCTGTCGGCGGCACTGATGCGCGTGGCCGCCGACGAACGCCTATGGCCGGTCAGCGCCTCCGGATTCCGCGACACGTCCCGGCTGGCCGGCTCCGATCCGCGCATGATGCTAGACATTCTTCTGACGAACCGTGAGGCCGTTCTCGAAGCATTGCGCCATTATGAAACTGAATTAGCGGACGTTCGTCTGGCGTTGGAGGCCGGCGACGAAACGACTCTGGCCGAGTGGCTGGCGACGGCCCAGGTAAACTACGCCGCCTATCGCCGCTTCAAGTCGGCCGAACGCCTTTCAATCGCCCCGCACCGCTGAGAGTAAACTGGGGAAAATTGCCTGATTGGCGGCCCATCGCTATAATGCCGCCTGCACGTACCATTGGGGTGGTGTTTTATGTCTAGTGATTCGCGTGGACCTCGTCGCAATTCCGGCCTTCGGTTGCCGGGGTGGGCCTTAGTACTGTTGCTGGTACTGGGCCTTTCGTTATTGGGGCTCAGTTCGGTCTGGTTATTTCGCACGGTTCGTGGGTTGGCGGCCGTGCCCAACGGCCCCGGCCCCGATTTCAACCCCGTCCCCGGCCAAACGGGCCCCGGCCAAAGCGCGCCGGAAGTCTCGGCCGGCACAATTGCCGCTCCCGGCGGCCAGGTCTCGCCCGACTCTATGCCCGTATGGTCGGGTACGGAGCGCGTCAACATCCTGTTACTTGGCGTCGATCTGCGCTGCGACGAGGAAGGCCCCACCCACAGCGACACGATCATCATCGCCACGATCGATCCCGTCAGCCAGTCGGCCGCCCTCCTGTCGCTGCCGCGCGACTTGTGGGTGGAGATACCCGATTTCGGGGCCAACCGCATCAATCAGGCCTACTTTCTGGGCCAGGCCTACGAACTGCCGGGCGGCGGCGCCGGGCTGGCCGTGGAGACGGTAGAGGCCTTTCTGGGCATCCCCATCGATTACTACCTCGCCGTCGACTTCAAGGCGTTCGTCGATTTCGTCGACATGATGGATGGCGTCGTAATCGACGTGCCGGAGCGTATCGAGGATCCGAACTACCCCGACAATTGCTACGGCTACGACCCATTCACCATTGACGCCGGTCAACAACGGCTCGACGGGGCTACTGCCCTCAAATATGCGCGCACACGCGTCACCTTCGGCGGCGACGTCGACCGCGCCGGCCGTCAACAACAAGTTATCCTGGCCGTTCGCGACCAGGCCACCCAATTAAACTCGCTACCGCAATTACTCTTTAATGCCCCGCAACTGTGGCGGTCGTTCCAGGACAACGTCGATACCGATTTGAGCCTGGATCAGGCGCTGCAACTGGCCAATCTAGTGCGCAACATTCCCCGCGATAACATCCATAACAGGGTGCTCGATTACGATTACGTCTACAACGATACGACGTTCGACGGCCAGCAGGTGCTGGTGCCCCTGCGCGATGAGGTGCGCCTGTTGCGCGATGAACTGTTCGCGCCGCCCCCCGTGCCCACACCGATCATCGAGGCGCTGCCGACCGTCATCACGGTCGAGGATGCGCGCGTGGCCATCTTCAACGGCACATCGAGTTTTGGGCTGGCGGCCGAGACCCAGCAATATTTGCTGCGGCAAAATGTGACCGTTACCGAGGTCGGTAATGCTGACTCGTCTACCTATTCGACAACCCAGATCATCGATTACGGTTCCCACCCCGGCACCGTGCAATATCTCGTGCGGCTGATGAATATCCCCCCGCTCAACGTCAGCACCGGCACGAACCCGGCGGGCGACTTCGATGTTCTGGTGATATTGGGCGAGGATTGGCAGATTCCCTAGGCAGCCGTCCCGATGCAGAAGCGCGACGTGCCTTATCTGGTTCTGGGCTTCCTAATCACCGCCGTCGCCTGTCACTCGTCCCCGGACAATGACCTGTCCAACCTCGAGCCAGAATGGCTGGAGACGAGCAGCCCGATCAGCGCGGCCGGCAGCCCAACCGTACCCACCGACGCGCCCCTGCCGACCGACGAGCCTCCGCTTCCTGCCGCCCCGCCGGCGGCCGATGACTGGCCGACCCTGGGCGACCCGCGCGCCGGCCTGGCCCTCGCCATCCCGCCAGACTGGGTCGATCTGACCGATCGGAGCGGCGATCCGGCGATGGGCAACCGCCTGGGCATCGGCCTCATCTTTTCGGCCGATTCAGAACGGACGGGTCGCAGTCTCCTGGCGGGCAAAGCTTTCACAGACGGGGCGTATGTGTCCGGCCTCATCGTCGCCGCGCCCGTGGCCGTCACCGACCCGGCAGCGGCGCTGGTCGAGTTGCTGGCCACGGCCGCCCCCTCGGCCGTCCGCCTCACAGCCGTTGCCCCGCTCCAATCGGCCAACGGCGTCAACGGCCTGGCGGTCGACATCGCCGACGCCGACGGCCCGGTCGGCCTCAGCCAATCCGATGCCAACAACCTGCGCACGCGCGTGGTGCTCTTCATGCCAGCCGCCGTCGGCGAAGAGGCC
The DNA here is from genome assembly GCA_017983515.1 of Promineifilum sp. Lineage (GTDB taxonomy): Bacteria > Chloroflexota > Anaerolineae > Promineifilales > Promineifilaceae > Promineifilum. Next base: position 67,581 of record JAGOBF010000011.1, read on the forward strand.
GAGAATTGGGTCATCCTGTTGTTCAGCGCCACGGTCGACAGTTGGAACCAATACGCCGGTCGGTTCGAACGCATGCTCCAGTCGGTCGAGGTCTACAACATCGACCCCGGCACAGCGACGCCGGCCGGCAACGTCGTCCGCGGCGAGTTGAGCGGCGAACGGGACGAAGTCAGCGCCCATCTGGAGAGTGACGTCAATGATGTATGGACCTTCTCGTCTCCCGGCAACCGCTATGCGTCGCTGCACCTGCAACCCGAGGAGCCGCATCTGGACTTGACCTTGACGCTGCTCGCCCCCGACCGGCAAACGGTGGCGCGCATCGAGAACGGCTATGAAGGCGTGACGGAATCGACGGTCGATCTATGGCTGTCGCAACCCGGCGTTTACATCGTCGAGATCAGTGATTTCGCCCAGGCGGCGGGCCGCTATACCCTTTCACTCGATTTATCCGGTCAATCCACGCATGGCAACGGCGGAACAATGGCCTTCGGCCAGGCGTTGCAGACGCAGCTGCCGCCCAATGGACAACACAACTGGGTCTTTTCGGCCGCTGCCCACCAGCACATCGGCGTCGTCGTCGAACCGGGTGTGCAAACGTTTGACGCCATCCTGGAACTGTATGGGCCGGACGGCACGCAATTGATCGCTCTGGACGAAGGGTTCAGCGGCGACCCGGAGCTTATCTCCGACTTCGAATTGCCCGCCGCCGGGGAATACGTCATCGTCGTGCGCAGCTTTTCGCCCCAGGGCGGCCCCTATACGGTCTCGCTCGACGAGGGCGACCGGCCGATAGAAAACTTCTATGACGCGGGCGATCTGCTCTATGGCAGCGTCCACCAGGAATCGCTGCAACGGCAGGAAGCTCAGGCCTGGTTTTTGCAGGGCAAGGCGGGCGACCATATTCTTATCCGCGTGACACCGCTAGAGGGTGACCTCGATCTCAACGTCTGGCTGCTCGACGACCACATCGAACGCATCGCCGCCGTCGATGAATTCGTCGCGGGCGAACCGGAGACGATTGAGTTGACATTGAGCGCCGACGGCCAATATATTGTGCTTGTGCGAGACTTCAACGGCCAACCAGGCCCATACGAGATCGTGCTGGGGGCGGCGCCGGTGGCCACGCCGGAAAACGCGGGCACGCTCAGCTACGGCGATGCGATCATCGGCGCCCTGAGACCCGGCGCGGCCGCCGCCTGGGTATTCAACGCGGAAACCGGGGACGTGATCGATATTGACGTAGAGGCTGGAGACCTCGGCAGCGACATCGTTCTGCAGCTGCAAGGGCCGGACGGATTCACCATCCAGCAAGTCGACCGAACCTCGGCCGGCGGAGATGAAGCGATTCGCGCCTTTCTCGTGCCAATCAGCGGTGCGTGGCGCATCGTCCTGCGCGAATACTTCGGCGATAGGGCCGGCTATCGTCTGGAGTTGAGGCGGACACCGTGAGAATGGATGACGAACGATAAAGGACGAATGAAGACAGCCATCTCTAATCAACTATGCCCACACTGACCGCCATCATCCTGACCAAAAACGAAGCCCGCCACATCGTCGAATGTATCGACAGTCTCCGCTGGGCCGATCGGATCGTCGTCTTTGACTCTTATAGTGATGATGATACGGTCGAGCTGGCGGCGGCGGCCGGCGCGCAGGTGTTGCAGCGCCCCTTCGACAATTACGCCGCCCAGCGTAACGCGGCGCTGGAGGCCGTGGCCCCGGCGGACGGCGCAACTAGCTGGGTTCTATTCATCGACGCCGACGAACGCGGCACGCCGCCGCTGGCCGACGAGATCCGCCGGGTAATCGACGAACGGCCGGAAAGTGGCTGGTATGTGCCTCGCCACAACTATATTTTCGGCCGCCTGACGCTGGGCGCGGGTTGGTATCCCGATTACCAGTTCCGACTGCTGCGCCACGGCCGCGCCCGCTACGTCCGGCCGGTACACGAACTCGGCCAGGTAGACGGAGCCGTCGGCTACCTGGAACACCCGCTTATCCATTATAATTATCGCCATCCGGCCCAGTTCCATGCCAAGCAGCGCTTTTACGTCGAGCACGACGCCGCCATTTTGAAAGAGCAAGGTCTGCGGCCGAAGCCGCGCAACTTCGTGCTCCAGCCCCTGCGCCAGTTCTGGTGGCGCTTCGTCACGCTGAAAGGCTACCGCGATGGGCTCCACGGCCTGCGCCTCAGCCTATACATGGCTTATTATGAGTGGCGCAAGTATCGGCGGCTGGCCGAGTTATGGCGGGCAGATTCTCCACGATCCGGGAGGTCAAACAATGCCGGTTGAAGTCGATTGTACATTTGACGAGGACGGCCGCATCCGTGTGCGGCGCATTCGGGTGGGCAAGCCCTGGCGGGTCGTTGAGCAGGGCCGTCAATGGGCCGACGTCGACGGCCGCCATGTGCTGATTATGTTGTCGGATGGAGTGCACGAGTTGCTGCTGCGCGCCGATACGTTGACCTGGCAGTTACGCGATCTGCCCACGACACAGCGATTAGCATAGTACAGGATTCTTATCTCGCCCGGCCCGCCACGCAAGAAGCCGGCGGTCATCCCGGCATCAGCCCCGGCACAATCCGCCACAGCGCGAATAGCGCCATCCCCGCCAACAGCAGCGCCACCCCCAACGGCAGCAAATAGGCCGCCCATGTCCATCGCTGCCCCAGCGGCCGCAGCCAATAGGCCAGCCCGGCCGTGAATCCGACGGCGATCGGTATGAGCGCCGGGAACAGATAGCGCCCCTGATGCTGGACAAACGTCAAATTGTAGAAGATGTGGAGCGCCAGCGTCAGCAGGAACGTCAAGCCCAATACAAGCACGTGGAGAAATTTCTGACCGCCAACCATTGACCCCTGACCATCGACCGTCGTCCGTCGTCCGTCAACTGTGGGTCGTCGTCTGGCATTCATCGCCGCCAGCAACAGGCCGGCCACCGCCGCCAGCGTGATTAACCCCAGCAGCGCCACCATCCAGCCCGGCAGCGGCGCGGCCATCCAGCCGAACTGGCCCCAGAAGCTGGTGAAGGTCGTGCGCAGGAAGCGGCCGGCCGTGTCGCCGAGGCCATACTGGGCGATCCATTCGGCCGTGCGCGGCTGGCCGACGACGACCGCGTCGTGGGCCTCCTTGCCGATCGCGTCCAACCCGCCATAGACGGCCAGGTTGCGCCCCCACCACAGCAGCCCCAACAGCAGCGCCGGAACGAAAACGAGGAGCAGCGCCCGGACAAGCGGCCGGCTCGTCTTCAGCAACTCTTGTGCCTTTCCCGCCACCAGCCTGTCAGGTCTGGGCCAATAGCGCGCCAGCAGAAATATGCCGGCCACCGGGGCCATGAGATAGGCCGTTCCCTTGGTCAGAAAGCCCAAACCCAGCAGCAAACCCAGCCCCAGGAGCCGTCCCGCCGCCGGCCGGTCGGGCCAGGGCAGCACCAACAGCGCCAAAATAGCGGCGATGATCAGTTCAGCCAGGCTGTCGTTGTTGACCGATGCCAGGATAGCCAGATGTTGCGGCAGAAAGGCGACAAAGGCGGCCACGGCCAACGCCAAAGGCACCCGCCCATTGAACACGACCCGGCCGATTAAATAGGCCAGCGCGACGACCCCGCCCCCCAGCGCAACCGACAACAATCTCATGGCCGTCAGCGAGCCGCCGCTGAGCTGGTAGAGCGGAACCTGTAGCAGGTAATAGAGCGGCGGCTGCCAATCCTCGTAGGTCAGTCCATCGACCGGATAGGCCGGGTCGAACTCCGCACCAACGACTTCGCTCAGGTAAGCCTGATCCCAGTCGCCCGGTTCGATGACAGGCCATCGCCCGTCCAAGAGCTGGCGGACGTAGTTATAGTGGGCCGGTTCGTCGGGCGCTTGCCACGCTGCCGTGCGGGCGGCAAACAACACCCCCAACCCCAGATAGGCCAGCAGCAGCAATCCCAAAAGTGTGTATTCCGTGCGGCGCATAAGCTCACGAACCGGTGGCGACCGTAGACTTCATCGAGCCGCGCCTCCCGGCCGCAAAATCAGCGAGATCTGCGGTTTCATTTTCTCAGACCTCGGCCGTCGCCCCGCCGCGCCGGCTGTCACCGGCGGCATAGAGACGGCCGTCATCGCCGCGGGCGACGCTGTGCGCCCCGCCGAAATAGATACTGCGTGCCGTCCAGCGATTGACCTGATAACCCATCTCCTCCAGCTGGTCCACCGCCCGCGCGTCGTAACCGGCCTCGCACTGTAACACATCGCCATCCAGATGAACGCGGGCACTATTCACCGCCTCATCGAGCGACAGCCGGAAATCAAGCAGGTTGCTGAGCGTCTGCAAGATGGCGCTACGGATGCGGATGCTGCCGCCGCTGCCGACGACGAGCCGCGGCCGGCCGCGTTCCAACACCACGACTGGAGCCATCATCGTCGGGATGCGCTGCCCGGCGGGCCGGCTATGAAAGCCCTTGGGGTGCAGATCTTCCTCGCCCAGCATGTTGTTGGGGATGTAACCCGTTCCGCCCACGACGTAGCCGGCCGACTCGCCGGCCGTTGTCGTCAGGCCGACGCACAGGCCGTCGCCGTCCATCACGCTCAGATGGCTGGTATTGGCCGGGCCGGGTCGTTCGGCGGCGATGAGCGAAGGGGTTCGGCCGGCCAACACGTCGCGCAACTCCTCCTGGTAGCGGCCGACGAACAGGTCGCCTAACAATAGAGCCGTTGCCTCATGGCCCGAATACCTTTCCAACAGATCATCCCACTCGACCCGCGCCCGTGTCGTGGCGGCCATCGCCTCGGCCAGCAAGCGCAGGTGGGCGGCCGAGCCGTGGGGCAACGCGGCCACATCGAACGCCGACAGCAGCCGCAGGATGAACGCCGTCAGCACACCGCCCGCCGAACAGAGCGGCGGCAGTATTACCTGATAGCCCCGGTAATCCACGCGGATCGGCGCCGGGCACACGACCTCGTACTGCTCCAGATCGGCGGCGGTCAGCAAGCCGCCGTTCGCCGCCTGGTCGGCCAGCAGCGCCTGGGCCAGCCGGCCGGTGCGAGCGTAAGCCTCTCCTTCGCCGGCCAGTGCGACCAGCGTCGCCGCCAAATCGGGGATGAACAGCCGTTCCCCCGGTTGGATGATGTGACCATTGGCGGCGAAAACACGGCGGATACTTTCGGTGTGGGTATAGAGCGGGGCCAGCAGGCGGGCCGTGTCGGCCTGGAAGGCGACCAGGGCCACGCCGTCTCGGGCCAGCCGCAGAGCCGGCTCCAGCAGGACGGTCAACGGCAGACGGCCGTAGTCGGCGGCCATCCGGCACAAGCCGGCGATGTTGCCCGGCACGGCCACCGAGCCGCGCCCCAGATAGAAGCGCTGGGTGGCCGAGCCGAAGTCGATGGTCACTTCGGCGAAGTCGATCTCGCCCGACGTTGCCCCTAGCCCCGGCACCACGCTGAAAAAATCGTAGACGCGGGAAAGGCCCGTCCGGGCGTCATAGAGTTGGGCGATGCCGCTGCCGCCCAGATGGACGACGCCCGCCTCAGCGATGAACGACACGAAGGCGGCGGCCACGGCGGCGTCGACGGCATTGCCCCCCTGGCGTAATATCTCGGCCCCGGCGGCGGCCGTCTCCTTGTCTCCGGCGGCGATCACTCCTGTGGTCATTCAAACCTTCCCGGTCAGTATGCTGACGAGAGGAAAGTGTAGCGCAAGGCGGCCGGATAGACATCCAATTTCACTCATCCAGCATGGGCATGGCCCGGTTCCACAGTTGATCGGGGCAGCAAATGCCTTGACCCTTTCCTCGTACCTGGCACGTCCGACGATACGAGCTTCATTGCCCTCGACTCTAGCTTGCCGGCGACGGTTGAGCCAGATGGTCTTGCCAGCAAAGAAAACTATTTTTCGGAAAACCCCGTTTCTTTGTCTATACTTCCAGCATGAGCCATAGTCAACTTCTACTCGATCATTTCTCGCGACAACGCCACGTCATGGTGGCCCTCCTGGCCGAGCTGGTGGCCGCCGAATCGCCCTCCGACGCGCCGGAGACGCAGGCCGGGCCGATCGGCATCCTCTACGAACAGTTCGACCGGCTGGGCTATCATGTGCGCCACACATCGGGGACACGAACCGGCGGCTATCTCGTCGCCCGCCATCCGGCGGCCGACAGCCGGCCCCGCCAGCTCCTCCTCGGCCACTGCGACACCGTCTGGCCGGTCGGCACGCTGGCCGAGATGCCGCTGGAGGTTGAGGGCGACGTCCTGCGCGGCCCGGGCAGCTTCGACATGAAAGGGGGACTGGTGATTGGCCTTTGCGCCTTGCGCGCATTGCACGAGCTGGGGCTGGAGCCGCCGCTCGCGCCCGTGTTTCTCGTCAACACCGACGAGGAGATCGGCAGCATCGAATCGCGGCCGATGATCGAGCAGCTGGCCGCCGACTCGGCCCGCGCGCTCATCCTGGAACCAGCCGCCGGGCCGAGCGGCATGCTCAAGACGGCGCGCAAGGGCATCGGCGATTTCGAGATCGTCGTCCACGGCCGCGCCGCCCATGCCGGGCTGGAACCGGAGAAAGGCATCAGCGCCATCGTCGGCATGGCCGAGATCGTGCGCACGCTGGCGACGCTCAACGATTATCCCCGCGGCGTGTCGGTCAGCGTCGGTCTCATCAACGGCGGCGTGCGTTCCAACGTCGTCCCCGCGGAGTGCCGCGCGGTGGTCGACGTGCGCGCGGCCACCGTGGCCGACGCCGAACGGCTGGAGCAAGCCGTGCGTGACCTGGTGTTGCCGCTGGAAGGGGCGACACTGACGATCAAGGGTGGCTTCGACCGCCCACCGCTGGAGCGCACGGCGCGCAACGCCGCCTTGTGGGAATTGGCGCTGGAGGCGGGCGCGGCGATGGGGTTGGCCCTGGAGGAGACGGCGGTCGGCGGCGGCTCTGACGGCAACCTGACCAGCCTGCACACGGCCACGCTCGACGGCCTAGGCCCGGTGGGCGATGGCGCTCACGCTCTTCACGAGCACGTGATCATCTCCAAGCTGCTCGAGCGCAGCGCGCTGTTGGCCGCTCTGCTGATGAAGTCCTGAGTACGACCGTGCGCGACTTCGAAATGGCCCAGTGCGCCGACGGGCGAGCTGTGTAATCCGTGGATGCTGCCCACAAAAATCTGTCAATTCTGCTAAATAGGCGGATAATACTTCTCTATGACCCGACTCACCTGGGAACCCCTTACGCTCCAACTGCGCAACCCTTTCCGCATCAGCCACGGCACGAGCGACACGCGCACGGCCCACTGGCTGCGCTTGTCCGCCGATGAAGGGTGGGGCGAGGGCACTATCCCACCCTACTATGGCGTCACCACCGCTGACATGGCCGCCTGGTGGGACGCGGCCGCCCGGCGCGCCGAACCCTTCCCCGACGACCCGGCCGGCATTCCGGCCTACGTGGGCAGTGACGGGCCGGCTCCGGCCCGCGCCGCGCTCGACCTGGCGCTCCACGACCGCCTCGGCCGCCTGCACGACCAGCCGCTCCACGCCCTGCTCGGTCTGCCCGCCCCCCGTCCGCTGCCCACTTCCTTCACCCTGGCCATCGATGAACCGGAAGCGATGGGTCGCAGCGCGGCCGCGCTGACCGGCTGCTCTGTCATCAAGCTCAAGCTGGGCGGAAATGACGGCCGCGACGTGGCCCGCGTGGCCGCCGTGCGCGCTGCTCGCCCCGACGTGACCCTCTACGTGGACGCCAACGCCGGCTGGACGGCCGACGAGGCCATCGGCGAGATCGAACGCATGCTGGCCCACGGCGTCGCACTGGTCGAGCAGCCTGTCACCAAAGCCGACTACGAGGGCATGGGACGGGTGCAGGCCCATTGCCCCGTTCCGGTTGTAGCCGACGAATCGGTGCAGACCCTGGCCGACGTGGAACGGCTGGCCGCCGCCGGCGTGGGCGGCATCAACCTGAAACTCATGAAGGTCGGCGGGCTGGGGCCGGGGCTGGCCATGTTGCGGCGCGCGCGCGAGCTGGGCATGGGTATCATGCTCGGCTGCATGGTCGAGACGTCTATCGGGGCCACGGCCATGGCCCACCTGATGGGGCTGGCGGACTGGCTCGACCTCGACGCACCGTGGCTCATCGCCAATGATCCTTTCGACGGGTTGAGCTATGACGATGCCGGCCGTGTCCATGTGCCGGAGCGCCCCGGCATCGGCGTTATCCATCGTCGTGCTCTCCAATAACTCACTCGCGCAAGAATTAATGCAAGGACGCCGGGACGATAAATTTCAGGCATTACAGTGAATAGCCCGCAGCGAATAGCGCCCGCGCCTTACTCCTTAATCTGCCGAATCTACGGATAATACTCCCATGAACGAACAACTCGCCGACGCGCTGACCGAAGCGCAACAACCATTTGCCGACACCCGCTTCAATGTCTCCCGTCTGGAGATCGTCGAGGACGGCGAACGCTATCGTCTGGAAGGCGTGGTCCTGGATGAATCCACTCTCAACGCCGTGACAGAGCATTTGCATATGCGCCTGGCGGGCACGCGCTGGGAACAGCCGGAGGTCAGGATACTGCGCCAGACCCGGCCGCAATTGATGGCTGTGGCGACCAACATGACCGGCTGGCAGCGCGAGCCGTCCTGGTTGGGCGAACAACAATCGCAGGTGATCAACGGCATGCTCGTCGAAATCCTCGAAGCGGGCGAGCGCTGGTCGCTCGGCCGGCTGGAAGACGGCTATCTGGGCTGGGTCTACACCGGCTATCTGACCTCCGGGGCCGGGGCGGCCGAACCGACCCATAGAGTCGGCGCGCCGGTTGCCCTGCTGCGGCGCGAACCGGACGCCGGCGCGCCCCTGGCCGGGCGAGTCTTCGCCGGCACGCAGGTCGCCGCTGTCGTTGGCCCCGGTGAATGGGCCAAGGTAACGCTGGTCGGCGGCCTGTGCGGCTACGCGGCCGCGGCTGATCTGCGACCGCTGATCGATGACCAGCCGGCCGAGAAACGCCGGGCGCAACTCATCGCCAACGCCTTGCCCTACATCGGCGTCCCTTACCTGTGGGGCGGCACGACGGCCCACGGCATCGATTGTTCCGGTTTCGCCCAATTGATGCACAAGCTGGTGGGGGTCACGATCCCGCGCGACGCCGACGTACAGTTCGACGCCGGCCGGCCGGTCGAGCCGCCCTATGCCGCCGGTGACCTGCTCTACTTCGGCGGGTCAGGCGGCCACCGCACCGTCAGCCACGTCGGCATCAGCCTGGGCGCGGACTACGACCCCGACGGCTGGACGATGATCCACTCCGGTCGATCGCGCAATGGGGTCTATATCGATGACATCCAGGCGGTGGAGTCGTTGAGGGAAAGTTTCCTGGGGGGACGGCAGTTTATCCGCTAGGCGGAAAGCCTTATATCAGGTTTGCAGCCGTTCGTATCAGGGTGCTGGCGGGCGACCTGCGAGGTGTATAGGCGCGCCATAATAGGGTGCGGCCGCGGATCACTTCCCAGGCGTCGGATGATGTAAAAGCGGTGATAATCATTCGTATGGGGACTCGGTACGAGTAGCAGAGGCCCCGGCTAGCGCTCATAGGGGTTCAACAACGCATTCAACCCATCCCCCAGCAAATTCCAGCCAATACCGAAAAAGATAAGGGCCAGCGAGACGGGGACGAACGTCCACCAGTAGGCGAAGGGGTTGCCGTTGAGGCCGATCACAAAGTCGCGGCTGCTGACAAGCATAATACCCCAGGCCACATTGCCGCCGAAGCCGATGAAAATAAAGGCGCAGGCCAGCACGACCACGCCGCCGACGTCGCGCGCGGCCAACACGACGGCCGGCGCGATCGTGTTCGGCACCAGATGGCGCCAAATAATGCGCGACCCGCGTGCGCCCATCGACCGCGCCGCCAAAATGTAATCGCTTGTCATCGCCCCGCGCACCAAAGCGTTCATCAGCCGCGCGTAGGGCATCCACAGAAACAGGATGAACGCCAGCATGATCGGGTCGATCTTCAATCCGGCAATGATCCGCTCCCACCAGACCAACGTACCCGGCTCGATGAAGGGGTTGAAAATATTGCTGAACAGCGTGCGCTGAATGACCCACAGCCCGGCGATGACCGGGAAAGCCAGAAAGGCGTCGGTGATGCGCATGATGATCAGGCTGAACCAGCCGCCGGCGTAGCCGCTGACAAGACCCACGAACACGCCGATGGCCGCCGTCGCCACCGTTACCATCAGCCCAAAGCGCAAAGCCGAGCGCGTGCCCCATATCAGCGTGTAATAGACATCCCATTGATAGGCTGCATCCTGGCCGGGCGCGATACCGAAGAGCGGCAAGAGAAGAATCTGCGGCGTCGTGCCCAGCGACAGATCAGGGCCAGGCGGCAAGGGTTGACGGGAGAATGATTGCGTCACATTTTTGAAAGGCGAGGGATTATCGGGATCAATCGGCGGGGCCAGGCGTGGAGCCAGGATGGCGATCAGCACGAAGAACATGACCAGTGCCAGACCTATCAAATTAGACGTCCGGCCGAAGAATCGTCGCCAGCGTATCATCTTACAACTCGACTCCATCTTCTCTCAGGCGCGGGTCGACCCAGAGCCTCACCAAATCGAAAAAGAGCATAATCGGCAGCACCAGCAAAACGCTGAAGATGGCAAAACCCATCACCAGAGACGCGTCGGCGCCGAAGAGGAACCCTTTGGTGATCACCTCCGACAAGCCCTTGAAGTTAAATATCACCTCCACGATGTAGACGCCCGTCACCAGCCCGGCGGCCGAGAGAACCATCGCCGTCATGGCCGGCAGCGCCGCATTGCGAAAGGCGTGACGCCATTCCAGCTGCCTGTCCCTTAACCCCCTGGCTCGGGCCGCGTCCAGATATTCCTTGTTTTTCTCTTCGATCATCGCCACGCGCGTCACCCGGCTGATCGTAGCCCAGTAGAGCAGGCCGAGCGTGAACACCGGCAAGACCAGCCGCCGCAGCGCGTCGATGACCACATCCGGCCGGCCGTTGAGAAGGCCGTCGAACGTCAGAAACCCGGTGATCGTCCGAAAATCGCTGGTCGTCATCGTCAGGGAGTAGATGCCGGTGCGGCCGGGCGGAAACCAGTTGAGACCCACGTAGAATATAGACAACAGAAACAGCCCCAGGATGAACGGCGGCACGGACGTGGCGATAAAGGCCGTCAGGCGAAAGCCGCGATCGAACGGCCGATAGGCCCGCCAACCGGCCATCACGCCCGACGCCAGCGCCACCGGGATTAGTGTCAACACGGAGTAAAAGGTCAATTCCCCGGTCACCGGCAACCGGCGCTTCAACAGGACCAGCACGTCCTCCTTGAACACCGGGCTCCAGCCCCAGTCGCCGCGCAGCAGATTGCCCAACCAGCGTACGTACTGCACCGGGTAAGGGTCGTTCAGTCCGTGCTCGGCGATCAGCCGATTCAAGACGTTCTGCATCTCCTGTTCCGTCAGCGGCGGCAGGCGCGGCGGCAGGTAGAGCGACGCCCGCTCCTCGGCCGGGGCCAGCATAATGATGCCGTACAGTGCGGCCGTGATGATGAGCAACGTCAGCGGTATTGAGAGCAGCCGCAAGCCGATTTGTTTGAGAAGATCCATCCTTTCAAATCCCTTTGCCGGGCAGCCCTCAGGCAACCGCCCACCGTCCGCTGCTTACTGTCCGCCCCCCACTTCCCGGCACTCCGTCACCCGGGTCGGCCCCACGCCTTCGATCCAGCATTCGATGACATAGCCATCGTCGCCGGTCACGCTCATCAGGACATGGCTGCCCTCCTGAGCCACGCGCTCGATGACCGGATCCCTGCCCAGCCGGTCGCGGCGTTCGGCCAGCCAGGTATTTACCTCGTCGAGAGATTGCAACCCGCAACCCCGGCAGCCATCCGGCAGGGGTTCACCGGTGATCAACGACCGCAGCCCACGCGTGTAGGCCGGCGATGCATCGTCACAAAAAGTCAGCTGGCCGTTGATGACGCGACAATAGACCCAGGCCCCCTCCGAAAATTCCGCCCGAACGACAACGGTCGCATTGAGCGGGTTGATGTCAACGATGCTCAGCATGAAGTCGCCATCAATCATGTCCTGCACCGGCCGCAGAGCGATATAGCTAATGCCATCGCCCAGATTGAGATCGCGCAGATCGCCGTCAAAGTCCTGAGCAACGAGGATGGCCCGATTGGTGATCTCCACAGCCGGCGCGGTCGGATTGGCCATCACACTCTGGGTCACCAGACCGGCCAGAAAAACCAGTGGCAAGGGAACCAGCAGCGATATCCATCCGCGGCGGCTCAGACGGCCCACTTGACTCACTTCGGAGGTGATATTCTCCAGGCGATAGCTCTGCAGCAGACCCAGCACGGCCAGCACCAGGATGATCAGCAGGCCGCCCAGGATAAGGCCGGTCACGCTGCCCTCCAGCACATAGGGGTAAACGTCGCGGCCGCGGAAGCGCCAATCGGCCAGCCAGGCCATGAGGGTTCGGCCGTAATAGGGCGTGTAGCCCATGATCAGGATGCCCAACACGCCGGTCAGGGCCCACAGGGCGACCGCGACCGGCGTCAGCGCGATCCGGCTGGTCAGCCACCCGACGAGTCCGCCCATGATAACCATCAGCCCCAGCCCCAGCGCCAACGACGGCATGTAGCCCGTCACCGGGAGTTGGGCGACGTGCCAGGCTTCCAGCCCCCACGCCCCCAGCCCCAGCGCCAGGCCGATGAGCAGGCCGTTGAGCAAGCCAATGCGGCGATAGGCGGGCAGCTTTTCGGTCTCGACCGTTGATAGATCGAGGTTGAAAGGATCTAGCGAGCGTGTTTCCGCCATAAGACAACACCTCCGATGGTCAAGATCGTGACCACGGCCAGCAGGCCGATTACCTCGGCCGCGAACGAAGTGGGCCGGGAAACAGAGCTGGATGCGGCCACCGTTGGGGGCGCGACGTCCGTCGGGGTCAGATGGCCCCGCGCGTCGGCCGGGTCGGCCGCGGCGGCTGGCGGCCGCAGCCGGTAGCGTCCCAGGTTGGCGGTCGTCAGTGTCTCGCCGTCCCACAGCCCGTTCTCGCGCACCAGGAAGGCCGTGATCGCCAGATACTCTTCCTGAGTCAAGTCGCCGGGGAAAAAATAGGGCATGGCCACACTGACGTAGCGATAAACCGCGTCCATCGTCTCGAATTTTTGCAGCACCCGAAGGCCTTCGCCCGGCGGCGCGCCGGCCTCGATGACCGCAGGAACTTGGGTCGGCAGCGCAAACGCCTCATTGTAGGGCTGATTGCCGTGACAGCCGCTCTCCCAACAATATTCTTCTTCCGGTGGGTATTGCTCGCGCCACTCATCGGTCAGGCCTTGGCCGCGGTCGCCGTGACACGGCTGGCAGTGGAGCCAGTAGAGCTGTGCTCCCTCGTCGGCCTGGGTTGGCGCGAGGACGGTGGGCGGCGGGGCGAGGCGGTCGGGCGTCGGCATCGTGCCCGGCACCAGTGTGGGCGGAATGGGCGTACGAGTGGCGGCCGGGCCGCCCCGCTCGATCTGGGCCTGGATGACAGTGGTGAAGAGTAGCCAGAAGATACCAGCTGCCACGACGGCCGCGCCGATAACTATTTTCCGAGGTACCATAATATCGTCGCTCAGCCTGTCAGGGTGGCTTTCTCCCTTTGGCAAGCTGACAGCTTACGTCATGAAAGGGTTAGAATACAAGAGGCGGGCACATTTCTGCCACCCGCCTCCTTTTTCATTCGATTGCGCCCGAAACGTTCACCGTAGGTCTCGGACTCGTAGCGACGCGGACTGAGCGAGTTAGGCCTTCTTCCCGCGCAGCTTCGGGTCTAGAATGTCGCGCAGCGCATCACCGATCAGATTCCAGCCCAACCCGTAGAGCAGCAGCGCGATACCGGGAAAGATGATGATATACCAGTACTGGTCGAGCGTCAGAATCCAGGACCTTGCGAAGCTGACTACCTGTCCCCAGTCGGCATACCCTTCGGGCAGGCCAATGCCCAGGAAGCTGAGCGCCGCGAACGACAGGACGACCGCGCCCATGTTCAGCGAGATGCGCACCAGCGTCGGGAACATGGCGTTGGGAATGACATGTTGCAACATCAGGTGGCTGTCTTTCGCGCCGCTGGCCCGCGCCGCCAGCACGTAGTCCCGTTCCTTGGTCGTCAGAATATCCCCGCGAAGCTGGCGAGCATAGCCTGTCCAGCCGAAGATGATCAGGGCGATGGTCGCCGGCCACACACTTCGGCCGAAAAGTGGCGTCAGAAGCGAGGCCAGGATCAGCGCACCGGTGATGAAAGGGAATGCGTAGAATATCTCCACGACGCGCATCAGCAATTCATCGATCCAGCCGCCATAGAAGCCGGCCAACGCCCCAATAATGACACCCAGAAGCGTTGTGGCGAACGTCACCACGAAACTGGCGAAGAATGCCGTGCGCGCGCCCCAGACGACGCCGTACCAGATATCATACTGGCCGCTGGTCGTGCCCATCAGGTGCACCCATTCCTCTTGTCGCGGCCAGATGTTGCGATACCACCACGGCACCGTCATCGGCGCATTCTTATTCCACAGGCTCATCGGCGGTTGCGGCTCCGCCCGGAAGCCGTCGCGCGGAATTTGCATGGGGTTCCACATTTCATTCGGCGGGGGAGCCAATGTGGGGGCGAAGAGGGCCATCAGGGCGAACAGTACGATCAGGACGATACCGGTCACCGAAAGCGGGTTGGTGACAATCCCTTTGAGCAGCCGCGCCCACTCCGGGCCGATCGCTTTCTCCAGGCGTGTCAATTCGCGAAGCTCGCCGGCATCGCTGGCGCCGGGTCGCAAGACTACGGGTTCACTTGCTGCCGTCATGATTTCGACTCCTTTAGCAACAGCATCCACAGATGACAAGATTTATTGATTTTTCATCTATGCCATCTGTGGTCGCTCTTTATCTTTAGCTCAGTCGCACCCGAGGATCGAGGACGGCGTACATGACGTCGACGATGAGGTTGGCGATCACCAGCAGCACGGCCGTGAAAAGGGCATAGCCGAGCATCGACAAAACGTCCAGGCTCACCGCCGCGGCCGCAGCCCACGAACCGATGCCCGGATAGTTGAACACCGTCTCGGTGATCACGACGCCGCCCATCAGACCGGCCAGCGTCAGGCCGGCCACGGTGATGACCGGGATCAGGGCGTTGCGCCGAATGTGGCGATTGACGACCATTTTCTCCGGCAGTCCCTTGGCGCGCGCCGTCGTCACGTAGTCCTGGCGCATCTCTTCCAGCATGGACGAGCGCGTGATCTTCAGCAACAACGCCACTTCAATGACCATCAGCGTCGTCACCGGCATGATCAGATGACGCAGCGAGTCGAGGAAGATGTCGAAGCGCAGATTGAGCAGCGAGTCGATGGTCATCATGCGCGTATACTGGGTGAATCCCGGCTTCAGTATCTCCTGCGAGAATTGAGTCGATAGCTGGCCGGGCTGGAACCAGTCCAGCTTGGCATAGAAGACCAGCAACATCAGCAGAGCAAAAACGAACGTGGGGAACGACCAGCCGAGGATAGCCAGAACGCGCACCACCTGGTCGAACGGTTTGTTATGGTTGAGGGCCGCCTTTGCCCCCAACCAGATACCGAGACCAATGACGGGCACCATGGCCCAGGCGGCCAACTCCAGAGTGGCCGGGAAACGGCGCAGCAACACGTCGATGACCGGCTCGCGGCCGGTGCGCGAATAACCCAGGTCGCCGCGCAGCACGCCGCCGACTCGCTCGCCGGTCGCGCCGTCCACTGTGCCGACCAGCCAGTTCCAGTACTGGACATAGAACGGCTTGTCCAGCCCGTAGCGGGTGATGATCGCGTCCACCTGGTGCTCGTTCTTGGGAATGTCGCGCACGTATAAAGCCGAGCGCTCTACCGGCCCTAATACCTGGAGCATGCCGAAAATCAAAACCGTCACGCCGAACAGGATGACCGGCAGGATCAAGAGACGACGAATGATATATGCGGCCATGATTCGATTTTCTCCTTCTTTGAATAGATGCTTGCGGCGTCAGAAAGTTTCCTCGCCGTCTCCTAAGGAATCTCGTTCATCGTTCGCAGTGAACAACGTTAGCAGTTCATCTGTCGCCCAGCGCCACTGAAGGGGCTGATTACGACCGGACTACGAACCATCGATAAACTCGTTGCAGCAGGCGGCTCAAGGCTCGCGCCATAACCATTGAGCGCTGAGGCGCTCGCTCCAACGGGCCGTCTTGCCGGGGCGGCCGTGCGGCCGCCCCGGCAAGGGGCGAACTATCCCGCAGGGGCGGGTTTGTGGCCCGCCCCTACGGAATACTGAAGTAAAGTGCGGTTTATTCGCCGGTGAGCGACATACCGTAGTAGTACGTGCCGGGCAGAGCCGCGTTGTAGAACCAGCCATTGACCCAGCGCTGCTCATAGCGGGCGCCGGTGGCCTGGGCCAGGATGACGCTGATCGTGTCATCGTAGAACTGTTGTTGAATGTCGAAGTACATTTGCTCGCGGACGGCCGGATCGCTCTCGGTCACAGCAGCCGACGCCAGGTCCTGGTACTTGGCAATGATGTCATCCGGCAGACCCTGACGGCCGCCGAAGGTGCCGTAGGTGTACGGCTGGATCCAGTTGTGCGGGTCGTGGATGTCCTCAACCCAGCCGCTGACGGCGATGGGCAGCTGCGCGGCGCGGAAAGCATTCAGGAACGTGGGCCACGGCAAGCCGATGGTCTCGACCTGATACAGCGGGTTGATGGCCGCCAGCTCGCTCTGCCAGATTTCACCAATCGTCTGGCGCACGGTGTTGCCCGTGTTGAAGGCCGTCTGGAAGCGGAAGCCGGTCTCCGGCAGCGCGCCATCCCAAGCCTGCTCGAAGTAGGCAGCACATTCCTCAGGATTGTACATGTACATCGGGCCATCGGGGTTGTAGCCGAGCATGTCGAGGATGATCGGGCCGTTGTTGCGGACGCCTTCGCCAATCAATGCTTCGGAGATATAGGTATCGTAATCGAAGCAGGTGGCCATAGCCTTGCGGGCATTGGGGTCGCTGAAGAAGTTCGGCGGGATGCCGTTACCGTCCAGCTGACCGGAACCGATGTAGGGCGAGTCCGCGGCGACGTTCCAGGTCAGGAAGGCGTCGGTGCGGCTCGTGCTGGCCAGATCAACCCACTTGCGCAGCGTGCCATCCGGGTTGTCGGTCGGGGTGCAGGTGAAATCAGCCGTGCAGGTTTCGCCCACGAGCGGGTCGACCTGCGAACGCTGGTCGATATTGACGGCAACGTTAGCCGCGTCGCCGGCCTGCAGGGCCGCAAAGCGGGTGCCGAACTCGTCGACGAGACGGACGATGATCGTCTGCAGGAGCGGGGCGCCGGACGGGCCACCTTCCCACATCGGCTCGCCTTCGGCACGCCAGTAGTTGGTGTTAGCTACGAGGACATGCTCTTCGCCGGGGGTCCAGTGATCGAGCATATAGGGGCCGGTACCGTTGGCAACGGCCGTGATGGCGTCATTTTCCGTGCCGGGCGCGTAATAGTTCTGCCAGGTGGCGCAATCGCCATCCCAGTCACCTTGCGCGGCGGTCCAATCCTGATCGAGCACGGAACCCCAGGTGCCGGCCAGCGTGGCCAACAGCGGGCCCCACGGCTGCGCCAGGTTGATAGTCACGGTGCCGGCAGCGTCGTCGGCCACGATGGCGGCCTGAACCTTTTCACATGTCGCCAGCAGTTCTTCGGGCGTAGCGCCGGCCTTCAGGCCTTCCGGGTCACCGGCAAAGGCGCCTTCCTGAATTTCTTCAGTCACGTCACCAGTGACGTAACCCAGGATCGGCTCCAGCAACAGCCATTGCGGGCCATTGGGGTCGCTCTGCAGCAAACCGCGCTGGAAGCTGTAGGCCACGTCGCTGGGGGTCAATTCCGCGCCGTCGTGGAAGGTGACGCCTTCGCGAATCTTGAAGGTATAGGTCAAGCCATCTTCGGAGATGCCGCCGTTCTCGACCGAGGGGACTTCCGTCGCCAGCAAGGGGACGTAGGTCGTCGGGTCGGGGCCGTTGTACCAGATCAGCGTCTCATAGATATTCATGATCGGCGTATTGCTCGCCGTGTCATAACCCAGAGCCGGGTCCAGGGTACCGATATCACCGAAGGTCATTTGCACAAAGGTGTTCGGGTCCGGCGCGGTCATGGAGACTTCCTCCACCGGCTCCGGCGTCGCCGTGACGACGACTTCCTCAACCTCCGTGACAACCGAGGTCACGACCACTTCCTGGCCTTCCTCGGTAATCGTCTCGGTGACGATGCGCGTCACTTCGACGACTTGCGATTGCGGCTGGCAGGCGACGAGTCCGAGCGCCAATACCAGCAGGGCGGCCATTAAAAGGCCGATGCGATTCTTCGTAAACATGTTTCGTGTCTCCTCCATCTTCAAATGGGTTTTCTATGTTTTCCGGAAGGGTGCGCCAGCAACGCCCCTATCCTGCCAAACTCAAAAATCTAATCTTCTCTCCGCGTCAAACCTCTAGACACCACCTCCTCAAATTGAATTACGAATAGGTAACTCCCGGACGTTACAAGGTTCCAAGACCAAATTCCTAATCGATCACAAGAATTTTTCCGCGTGGTGGCAAGCCACCATGTGGGGCACAAGCGCTGTGCCGAGATTGCGGAATTCCGGGTCTACTTGATGGCATATCTCGGTGGCATAGGCGCACCGCGGGTGAAAACGACAACCTGATGGCGGGTTGGCCGGACTGGGCACGTCGCCTTCCAGAATAATTCGCTGCCGCCGGCCCTCCTTGTCGGGATCGGGCACAGGAATGGCGGACAGCAGCGCCTGGGTATAAGGATGCAACGGATGATCGTAGACCTCATCGCGACTGCTCAACTCCACAATGCGGCCCAGATACATCACCGCCACCCGGTCGCTGATGTAGCGCACCATCGACAGGTCATGGGCGATGAACAGATAGGTCAGTCCCAACTCCTGCTTCAGGTCGTCCAGCATGTTGACAACCTGCGCCTGGATCGAGACGTCCAGGGCCGAGATCGGTTCGTCGGCCACAATGAACGACGGGTTGGTCGCCAGCGCGCGGGCCACGCCGATGCGCTGCCGCTGGCCGCCCGAAAACTCGTGGGGGTAGCGATTGACGAAATAGGGATTGAGGCCAACGACGCGCAGCAGTTCCTGGACGCGCGCCTTGCGGCTGGCCGAGTCGCCGATACCGTGGATGGTCAGCGGCTCGCTGACGATGTTGCCCACAGTCATGCGCGGGTTGAGCGAAGCGTAGGGATCCTGGAAAATCATCTGCATATGACGCCGGGAGCGCCGCAGATCGGTCTTGTTCATGGTGGTCAATTCGCGGTCGGCGAACTGAACCGTTCCGGCCGTAGGCTCCTCCAGTTGCAGGATGGAGCGCCCGGCGGTCGATTTGCCGCAACCGCTCTCGCCCACCAGCCCCAGCGTTTCGCCCTTGTAGATCTCGAAGCTGACGCCGTCGACGGCCTTGATGTGGCCGACCGTCCGCCGCAGCACGCCGCGTCTAATGGGGAAATACTTTTTGAGGTCGCGAACCTCGACAAGCACTTGGTCGAATACCTTGGGAGGAGTCGGGCTGCCGGTTGCGCCCGGCATTTGAGTCGTGACGTTGGTGATGACGTTATCAGCCATTACTCTACCTCCACCAAAGCAGCAACGGCCGCCGCGTCTACCACCGCCAACTGTTCCATATCATGGATGCGCAGGCCGGCATGAACTTCCTCAGCCCGCCAACAGGCCGAGTAATGATCGGGAGCGATGGCAATCAGGGGCGGGTTCTCCTCCCAGCAACGCTCGATGTTGTAGGGGCAACGCGGCGCGAACGGGCAGCGGGTCGGCTCTCGCAATAAGTCCGGCGGCAAGCCCTTGATGGGAATAAGTCGCTCCTTGCGTTTGGCATCGATTTTAGGAAGCGATTCCAGCAGGCCGACGGTATAAGGGTGGGCCGTCTCCTTATAGAGAGCGCGCACGGGTGAATTCTCGACGATGAATCCGGCATACATGACGATGATGCGGTCGACCATGCCAGCGATGACCCCCAGGTCATGGGTGATCCATATGATGGCCATGCCCAGCTGCTGCTTCAGTCGCAGCACCAGGTCTACAATCTGGGCCTGGATGGTGACGTCGAGAGCCGTGGTGGGTTCGTCGGCGATCAGGAGCGAGGGATTACACGACAGGGCCATTGCGATGCCGATGCGCTGCCGCTGGCCGCCGGAGAACTGGTGGGGATAATCCTTGAGGCGGTCGGCCGCATTGGCCACGCCGACCAGCGTCAGCAGCTCGGCCGCCCGTTCGTCGGCCTGCTCCTGCTTCATGCCCAGATGGAGCAAGAGTGCTTCGGTCATCTGCGCCCCAACGGTCAGCACCGGGTTGAGCGAAGTCATCGGGTCCTGGAAAATCATCGCCATTTCCCGGCCGCGCACGCGCCGCAGCTCGTCGGGGGAAAGTTTGATTAGGTCGCGGCCGTTGAACATAACCTGGCCATCTTCGACGCGCCCCGGCGGGCTGGGGATGATGCCCATCATCGACTTCATCGACACCGACTTGCCGGAGCCGCTCTCCCCTACGATGGCCATCGACTGACCCTCGTCTAACTCGAATGAGATCCCGTTCACCGCGTGGACAATGCCGTCCTCGGTGTAAAACCTGGTGGTCAGGTTCTTTACTTCCAATAATTTAGCCATCGGTCCCCCGTGTGCGTTTGAAAAGTCCAGGATTCATAGCCATCTCCTCTTGGCAGCCAGGCAGCGCACGCCTGCAAACTCTGATCACAGTATTAGAGCTTGCTAAATATAACGCAAAACCTTGCATTGCCAATAAAATTCGGCTCATTTCGGAAACGAACAGATCATACGCGTGCATCAGAAAGATGGCCTGATGGGTACGTTCATAGAGTATAAATTATAACATGGTAATTTTCAGGTGACAAGTTGGTGGCAAAATAATGGCAGGCGAGATTTTGACTTGAGTACACCGACTGTAGCTACACCTGTTCACATTCATACTCATCCTTTACAAGCTAGATAGCTTATTGCCATGCTGGCATCGGAAAAACATTGCTCCCTCCCCCGTGCTGGCGAGGAAGGGAGCCTGCGGCGCTGCGCTAATAAGTGCTGATTATCAGGCAGTCACCATTTGAAGAGGAGGACAAACAGGTTTATTCCGCTGCTGTCAAGGAGTAAGCGTAGTAATCGCGGCCGAACATACCGACTCGATAGTAGTAGCCGTTGACCCAGCGTTGGGTGTACCAGGGCGCATCGCGTTGCAGCAGGATGATCTGCGGCACCGTGTCATAGAACAGCGCTTGCAGGTCGAAGTAGGTCTGCTCGCGCTCGGCCGGGTCAGAGGCCAGAACGCCGGCGTTGACCAGTTCGCGATACTGATCCATCAACTCGGCGGGGATGTTCTGTCGCGCGCCGTAGGTGCCGACCAGATACGGCTGCACCCAGTTGTGCGGGTCATGGATGTCTTCCTGCCAACCGTTGACGGCTACCGGCAGCTGCGATGCCCGTTGGGCGGCCAGAAACGTCGGCCACGGCAATCCCAAGGTCTCGATCTGGTACAGCGGGTTGAGCGCGCCGAATTCGCCCTGCAAGATTTCGCCGATGGTCTGGCGAGTGGTATTGCCCGTGTTGAAGGCGATCTGGAAGCGGAAGCCGGTCTCCGGCAGTTGACCGCCCCAGGCCTCGGCAATATAGGCTGCGCACGCTTCGGGATCGTACTCATACATCTGGCCTTCGGGGTTGTAACCCAACATGCCGCTGATGATGGGGCCGTTGTTGCGCACGCCCTGGCCCAGCAAGACTTCCTGATTATAAATCTCGTAATTGAAGCAGGTGGCCAACGCCTTGCGCATGTTGACGTCATTGAAGAAGTCCAGCGGGATGCCGTTGCCATCCAGTTGGCCGCTGCCCACGTAAGACGAGCCGTCGGCTACGAAGAAGGTGGGGAAGATGTCGGTGCGGTTCACGCCCGGCCGATTCACGTACTTGCGGAAGATGCCCTCCGGATTCTCCGGATTGGGTTGGCAATCGCCGGTTTGCGCGTCGCAAATCTCGCCCACCAACGGATCGATCTGCACTTCATGCTCCGGGTTCACCGTAGAGTAATCGGCGTCGCCGGCTTGCATCATCGAAAAGCGCGTGCCCCACTCATCCACGACGGAGTAGATGATCGTCTTAAGCGCCGCAGGGCCATAGGGGCCGCCTTCCCACTTCGGCGTCTCTTCCGTGCGCCAGTAGCCCTCGTAGGCGGTCAGCACCAGCTCTTCGCCGGGCGTCCAGTGGTCGAGCATGTAAGGGCCAGTACCGTTGATGAGGGGCGACAGCTCCGAGTTCTCGGCCCCAGGCGCATACCAATTCTGCCACGTCGCACAATCACCGTCCCAGGCGCCTTGCTCCATGGTCCATTCCTGATCCAGGATCATGCCCCAGGTCTGGGAGATGGTGGCCAGGAACGGCCCCCAGGGTACGGCCAAGGTGAAGGTCACTGTGCCGGCATCATCATCGGCGACAATGGCCGACTTGACCAGCTCACAGGTGGCGGCCAATTCTTCGGCCGTCGCCCCGGCCAGTAGCCCTTCCGGGTCGCCGGCAAAAGCGCCTTCCTGGATGCCCTCGGTGATGTCGCCGGAGGTATAGCCCAGGATCGGCTCCAACAAAAGCCACTGCGGGCCATTGGGGTCGCTCTGCAGCAGGCCGCGCTGGAAGGTGTAGGCCACGTCATGAGGCTCCAGCGTGCCGCCGGCGTGGAAGGTGACACCCTCGCGAATGTTGAAGGTGTACGTCTTGCCATCCTCGGAGATGCCGCCGTTGTCCTGGGTGGGCACTTCCACGGCCAACGCCGGCACGAAGTCGGTCGGGCTGGTGTGGTCATAAATGACGAGCGGCTCCATCACGTTCTGAATAACGTTGCCGCCGGAGGTCTCGTAATCCAGCGCCGGATCGAGCGTGTCCGGTTCGCCGAAGGATACCTCGTGCCAGGTTGTCGGGTCGGCCGCGCCCGCGGGTGCCTGCACGTCCGGTACCGGCGTAGCCACTACTTCCTGCACCTCGGTGACGACGCGCGTCACCTCGACCGGCTCACCTTCTTCTACAATCGTTTCGGTGACCACACGCGTCACTTCGACGACTTGCGCCTGCGGCTGGCAGGCGACCAGCACGAGGGCAACTACCAAAAACAAGGCCATCATTAGGCCGCTTTTCCTGAATCGTAACATCTTGAATCTCCTCACTTAATAATCCGCCCGTTTGGGACGGGTATTCGGCGCTGCTTGTGGTAAAGTAGTAGAAGTTTTACGAAATATGACACCTCCGGTCTTTTGACGCTCCACCCCACCCGCTATTCCCTTCTTTCGGCGATTGGATAGCTCATCGTAAGGGAGGAACAAGTCAATTGCTGTTGAGTGCGGTTCGTGTTGTGCATTCCTACGCGACAGTATACTATGGTGTCAATTAGGTGTCAATAGGGTGACATTACGATGTCATTTTAGGGTCGAGCTATTCTCACCACTAAGGTGTTTTCTATGAAACAAATTCTGGTTATCCACAACGGCGAAGGCGGCGAGACGGCCGATTACTCATTTATGGGCCACAACCTGCTGCTGCGGCGAGCAGGCAGCGGCGGCGATGCGGAGCGCGTTCGCGCGCTCATTCAGACCAACGACGGCCAGGTAGACGCCATCGCCCTGGAGGGCATGCCCAACACGCTGGAACTGGGCAGCGCGCGACGGCCGCACGAATTGGGTACGACTCTGCCCCGGGTGGCCCAGCGCACGCCCGTCGTCGACGGCTCCGGCATTCGCGCCGGGCTGGAGCGCTGGGGCGTCATTCTGGCCGACCGCGCCCAGCCGGGTATCTTCGCCCAGAAGCACGTGCTCATGGTTCCCGGGCTGAACCACAACGGGCTGGCCCAGGCCCTCGGCCGCCGGGCCGCCGACCTGCGTTACGCCGATCCGATGGTCTACTTCAATCTGCCGGCCGTGCCGCTGGTCGGCAGCCGGGGAACGCTAGACCAGGCTTCCGGCCCCACCCTTGACCAGCTCAAGGACGCCGCTTTCGACCGCCTGCAACCGTTGCCCGGCGGCCCGCCCGAACCGCGTGATGCCGGCGCTTTCGCCTGGGCCGACGTTCTGGCCGGCGACATCGGCGTCATCCGCCGCCACGCCCCGGCCGACCTCAAGCGCAAGACGGTCGTCGTCGAATGGGCCACCGATGAAGACCTGGCCGACTTGCGCGAGCGGGGCGTCAACATCCTAATCACCATGATGCCCGCGCTGGACGGGCGCGGCGAACTGGGTCGCTGGTCGGCGGCGGCCATCGAGGCAGTCATGGTCGCCCTGCGTCCGGATCCTGCCGCCCCGCTGAGCGAGGATACCTATCTGGACCTGATGGCCGATCTCGACTGGACGCCCGCCGTTCGCTATCTGCAGCCGGGCGAGGCAGGCATCAATCGCTTTGCCTTCGTCATCCATCCCCTTAGCATCAAATTCATCCACAACGACAAGCGCTTTCGTTGGACAAAAAGACTGCCCGACGGGCTGGTCGAATCCTTTTCGGCCCGCATACCACCTTTCTACCTGTCGCGCATCACCGGCGGGGTTTCGCCCACGACCGGCCAGCGTATCGAAGGCCATCTCATTTCGCTGGGAGCCACACCCCGCCAGATGATGAACCACGGCGAGCGCTTCACCTACGACAAGCTCAACCAGGCGGCGCGCATCGCCGAGCGCAAAGGCGCGCGCATCATGGGTCTGGGCGCGTTCACCAGCGTCGTCGGCGACGCGGGTATCACCGTGGCCCACGAGGCCGACATTGCCATCACCAGCGGCAACAGCCTGACCGTGGCTGCCACGCTGGAGGCGGCCAAGCAGGCGGTCATCAAGATGGGCGCGACCGATCTGACCCAGGGCAAGGTCATGATCATCGGCGCCACCGGCTCCATCGGCGCGGTTTGCTCGCGGCTGCTGGCGCAGGCGATCTACGACGTCGTCCTGGTGTCGATTGAGCCGGAGCGTCTGATCGAACTCAAGCGCACCATCCAGGAGGAGACGCCGGGAGCCACCGTGGCCATCGCCACGCGGGCCGATGACTACTTGGGCGAATGCGATCTGATCGTCACCGCCACCTCGGCTTTCGGCCAGCGCATCGTCGACATCACCAAGTGCAAGCCGGGCACGGTCATATGCGACGTCGCCCGCCCGCCCGACATCAGCAAGGAGGAGGCGGCGCTGCGGCCCGACGTGCTGGTCATCGAGAGCGGCGAGGTGCTCATCCCCGGCGACATCGACTTCGGCTACAACATCGGCCTGCCACCCAAGACGGCCTACGCCTGCCTGGCCGAGACGGCCCTGCTGGCGATGGAAGGCCGCTTCGAGGACTACACCCTAGGCCGCAACATCACCATGGAGCGTGTCAAGGAAATCTATCGCCTCTTCAAGAAGCACCAGTTCCAGATCGCCGGGCTGCGCTCCCACGACGAGTATGTGACCGACGACATGGTGGCCGAAAAACGGGTGCTGGCCGACCAACTGCGCGCCGACCCGGCCCTGTTTGCCCGCGTTCAAAGCGAATCGGCGGCCAAGCTGGCGACGATACCCGTCTCGTCGAAGGGCGTGAAAGCCGGGCGGTCGGGCATGTGGCGACCGGTGGCGGCGGTGGGCGCGGCGGCCGCCGCCGGGGCAGCCGGCGTGCTGTTCTTCCGCCGTCGCAAGACCTGACAGGTTTCAGAAAACCTGTCAGGTCTGACCTAAACACTACTATGCACCCACGGTTGATCCTGGAACGCTACGGCATCGCCCCCAAGCAGAGCCTGGGCCAGAATTTTCTCTATGACGAGGGTCTGCTGGCGCGCATTACCGCCGCGGCCGAATTGTCGCCCGACGACGCCGTGCTGGAAGTCGGCCCCGGCCTGGGGGCGTTGACGCGCCAACTGGCTTCGGTGGCCGGGCGCGTCGTGGCCGTCGAACTGGACGACCGGCTGCTGCCCATCCTGCGCTACGAGCTGGAGCCGTTCAGCAACGTCGAAATCGTCCACGGCGACATCCTGACCTTCGACCCGGCGTCGCGGTTCGCCGGGCCGTTCGTCGTCGTCGCCAACGTCCCCTACTACATCACCGGGGCCATCCTGCGCCGGCTGCTGGAGGGCAACCCCCGGCCGCGGCGCATGGTACTGACCGTCCAGCGCGAAGTGGCCGAGCGACTGACCGCTGCGCCGCCCAACATGAGCCTGCTGGCGGTCAGCGTGCAGTACTATGGCCGGGTGAAGGGGATGGGCACGGTGAAAGCGGGCGCGTTCTGGCCGCGGCCGGAAGTGGATTCGGCCGTCATTCGCATCGATGTGGACGAACGGCATCTGAGTCGTAGCGCCGGTTTCTTAACCGGCGAGCAAGCCGCGGAGCAGAGGGGCACGGTCGAAGTAGAGGAAGCCTTCTTCCGCGTCGTCCGCGCCGGGTTCAGCGAGAAGCGCAAGCAACTGAAGAACAATCTGCGGCGGCTGGGGCCGAGTGATGAGGCGATTGCGGCCGCGCTGGAAAAGGCTGGAGTCGATGGCAGGCGCAGGGCGGAGACATTGACAGTGGGGGAGTGGGAAAAGCTAGTTCAATCGTTGGCCGGGAATGGAGCATAGCGGGGCTGTCAGAAATTGTGTAACCAGAAATCCACTACCGTTTAGCCGCGCAGGCGGCGGGAGGTTACACGATAACAAAACTGAAGAAATCCCCATCACCCCAGGAGTCTCTGCCCTCCACGGAAGAAGTCCAGGCCGAGCTGGCCAAAGTCCAGCCCATGGACGCCTCCTCCGGCAAGGAAGGCGTCTGCACCCGGCTGTTTGCCTCCACGCTGGAGCAGATGGTAGAAGGCGAACTGACCGAGCATCTGGGCTACAAGCCGTATGAGGCCACCGGCCGCAACTCCGGCAACAGTCGCAACGGACACTAAAATCCAGTGAATCACCTGCGAAGACAGCTCTTGAGACGATTATTGGCACCATAAGAAAAGTTAGCGCGTTAATTATGTGACGCAGCAAGAAGCGGGTTTTCGTCCAATTGCTCCCAGAAGGCCAAACAGCGCATCAACCGATCGGTTGGTGCGGTCGCTCCCAGTCGGTTGACCGCGTAATCCCTCCCTCGATAGCCTAATTTCAACCTCTCGGCCGGTCACTTTCTCCGGGCCGGCTGCTATCCTGTTGTCAATGAACACAAACCTAACCAGAACCACACAGGAGAATGTCATGAAACAGCAAACAGTCGTCACTTCAGAACAGGTCAAAGGGGAACACGAAGTTGGAAAGTGGATGGGAGTGTTAATGATCCTTATGGGCGTCATCTTCTTCATGGGGACGTCCGGGTTCACCATCGGGGGGCACAGTCCCACGCTGCTGATAGCCCTGTTGCCCATCTATTGGATCGGCGTGTCGGCTTACAGGCGCTACAAGGAAGACGGCCGCCTCACCCGCCGTGTCTTCGGCATTGCCATTTTCGCCGTGCTGCCCTTCGCTTACATGACCGCGATGCTGCTGGGCTACGCTGTCTCAGGCCTGTGGCCTCTGGGCATCATTATCGTTGGCGTTTCTTTCATCTTGTTTGGCAGCAAATAGAGGCAGAGTTGGAAATGAGGGCGCAATGACACAAGTAATTGAAGTACGAAATCTACGCAAGGCTTACAACGGAATTACCGTCGTGGATGATGTTTCCTTCAACGTCGATGAAGGCGAGATCTTCGGCATCATCGGGCCAAATGGGGCCGGCAAGACGACGATGATTGAGTCAGTCATCGGCTTGCGCAAGCCGGATAGCGGCTGCGCCTCGGTGCTCGGTCTGGACCCGCAAAATGAGGCGCGCCAATTGGGCAACCGCATTGGCACCCAGCTACAACAAGCGGCGCTGCCGGAACGGATGAAAGTATGGGAAGCGCTTGATTTATACGCTTCCTTCTATGAAAAGACCGTCCCGTGGGAGCCGTTGATCGAGCAGTGGGGCCTGGCCGAGAAGCGAAACACGCAGTATGGGAATCTCTCCGGCGGGCAGAAGCAGCGCCTGTTCATTTCGCTGGCCTTGCTGAACGATCCCCAAATCGTCTTCCTGGATGAGCTGACGACAGGGCTTGACCCGCAGGCTCGCCGGGCGACCTGGGACCTGATCCGCGCTATCCGCGAGCAGGGCAAGACCGTTGTGTTAATTTCCCATTTCATGGATGAGGTGGAAGCGCTGGC
Source organism: Promineifilum sp. (assembly GCA_017983515.1). GTDB lineage: Bacteria > Chloroflexota > Anaerolineae > Promineifilales > Promineifilaceae > Promineifilum. The sequence continues at coordinate 95,793 of JAGOBF010000011.1, forward strand.
GGACCGGGTGGCCGTAATCGATCACGGTCGGGTCATCGCGCTGGACACCCCGGCCAACCTGATCGCCGGCCTGAACGGGGAGACGCAGGTGCTCTTCTCAGTTCCCAACGGATTTGAGGCGCAGCGACTGGAGAAAGTGAGCGGCGTCACCACCATGCACCAACACAACCAGCACATCACTATCAGCGGCAATGGCCCATTGCTGGCCAATGTGGCCGCCGCGCTGGCCCAACACAATATCGCCCCGGCCGACCTGCGCGTGCAGCAGGCCAATCTGGAAGATGTCTTTCTGGCATTGACCGGGCGAATGATCAGGAACTGAGTGAAGGTGAAGCCTTGTGCTGACCCGGTTAATCAGTCGCGATCAAAAGGAGTTAATCATGAAGACCTTTCTCAAGCTGACCTACATGGAATTAAAACTACAGCTCCGCGAGCCGTTGGCCCTCTTCTTCACCCTCGCCTTTCCGGTGATGGTCATGGTGCTGTTTGGCTTCATATTCGGCAACGAATCCGATGCGTTGCTCGGCGGCTACGGCCGGGTCGATCTGTCGGTGCCCGGTTACATCGGCATGATCGTTGGCACCATTGGCATGCTGAGCATTCCCACCACGCTGGCCAATTATCGTGACCTGGGCATTCTGCGGCGGCTGCGCGCGACGCCCCTGGGTTCCAGCCCGGTGTTGTGGTCGCAGGTGGCCGCGCAGGTCATCATGACGGTCGCGGGCATCATCTTGCTCTTCATCGCCGGCCTGGCCATCTTCGACCTGCGCATCCCCGACGGCAATCTGGCTATCGTTCCGGCCATCCTGCTAAGCGCCTTCAGCTTCTTCGCCGTGGGCTTCGTCCTGGCCGGCGTCATGCCCTCCGCGCGAACGGCCCAGGCCGTCGGGATGGCTATTTTCTATCCCATGCTCTTCCTGTCCGGCGCGGCCATGCCTCGCTACATCATGCCCGACTTCGTGCAACAGATCGCCGGATTCTTGCCGCTGACCCACGTCGTCATCCTGATCGAAGAACTCTGGTTGAAGGGAACCTGGAACCTCACATCATTGACGGTCGTCGCGGTCGTGCTCATCCTGGGCCTGGTGATATCCCGTTTCACATTCCGCTGGGAGTAATGGTACACTGACTATGATTGAGAAAGGAAGTCGCCAGCTTTCTATGCTGAAGATAGCTCTCGGCCGTCGTTCGAATAAGCTGGCGACTTTCATTGGCCTAGACCATGAACGCTAAGCAGGAAAGACAGAAAGACGTCTGGTTGAAGTGGGACTGGCTGTGGAAAGCGCTCTTCTACGCCGCCGTCATCGTTTCCACGTGGCTAATGCTGCTGGACGATGACCGTAAAGCCCCGATCTCGGCCGCGCTCTTGCTGACGGCGCTTTTACTGCTCTGGCATTGGGGCGGATTGAAACTGGCCTACCGGAAATCGGGTGATTCGGACGATCACGCCATCTTCCGCTTCATCGTTATCTTGGGCGTCATCATTCTCTGGTTTGCGTTGGTCAATGTGTCGCCCGCCTATTACTTCACCCTCTTCGGTCTATTCGGCCTGGTTTTTCGCCATTTACCCATCCGCTATGGCGCGATTGCCGTCTTAACTCTGACCGGGTTAATTATTTTCGAGCAGTTGTCCAGCGCGGGTGCGTCGTTCTCTCTGGCAAACCCCACCGTTTGGTTGTTCCTCCTGACGGCACTGGGCGCCATCGTCCTCGGCATATGGATAACAGCCATCATAGGACAGAGCGCTCAACGTCGACAGCTTATCGAACAGTTGGAAGCGACGCAGACGGAGTTGGCGGCCGCCGAACGGCGCGCCGGGGTTCTGGAAGAACGCCAGCGGCTGGCGCGCGATATCCATGATACGCTGGCCCAGGGGTTCACCAGCATCGTTATGCACCTCGAGGCGGCCGATCAGGCCCTGCCTGATGATCTGGACACGCTGCAAAAGCATCTCGACCGGGCTCGCGAGACAGCTCGGACCAGCCTGGAACAGGCGCGCCGGGTGGTACACGCTTTGCGACCCCACTCACTGGATCAGCGATCACTGCCGGATGCGATCGAACGGACGGCCGTCCGTTGGCACGAAGAAACCGGCATTCCCTTGACCACGATCACCACCGGCGACCCTGTCCCCCTGCATCCCGATATCGAAGTGACGCTGCTGCGAGCGACCCAGGAAGCGCTGGCTAATATTCGCAAACATGCCCAGGCCACGGCCGTGCAGATCACTCTCTCGTATATTGATGACGTCGTTGTGCTGGACGTTCAGGATAATGGCGTGGGCGCCGCAGCGGCGGGCGCCGCAGCGGCGTCGCCCCTTTCCGGCGGCTACGGCTTGCAGGCGATGCGCGAACGGGCCGAACAATGTGGAGGCTCAGTGACCCTGGAAAGCGAACCGGGCGAGGGCACGACAGTTGTCGTCTCTATCCCGATTTATGGCTAAGGAGCGCTGTCGACTACTCATGAGTTGGCAGATTGGATGTTGCTTATGGACAAAATTCGCATTTTGATAACTGATGATCACCCGGTTGTGCTCGAAGGGCTGTCCGGAATGTTGGCCGGCCAGTCCGATTTTGAGGTCATAGGCTTGGCCGCGGATGGCGACACGGCCGTTACGTTGCACGATTCCCTGGCCCCCGACGTCACCCTGATGGATCTACGAATGCCCGGCCTGGATGGCGTGGGGGCGATTAAGGCGATCAAGGCCCAACAGCCGTCGTCCCGAATCATCGTCCTGACCACCTACGACTCTGACGCCGATATCCTGCCCGCTATCGAGGCCGGGGCCACCGGCTATTTGCTGAAAGATGCCCCTCGTGAAGAGCTGTTCCGCGCCATACGCGCCGCCGCCCAGGGAGACTCCGTGCTGGCCCCGGCCGTCGCCGCTCGCCTCATGACCCGGATGCGTGCCCCGGCCGAAGAGAACTTAAGCGCCCGCGAGATTGAAGTGCTGCAATTGGTGGCCAAAGGAGTGGGCAACAAAGAAATAGGCAAAACTCTCCACATCAGCACGGCAACGGTGAAAACCCACCTCATCCATATTTACGGCAAGCTGGGCGTAGATGACCGGACCGCGGCCGTGACCACAGCCCTGGAGAAAGGGATCATCACGCTGGCCCGCTAGGCTGCGAGCGCTGAACACTACGGTTCCTGGTCGTCTGCAAAGATCAGAGGCAAATACGCCTAGACAGCCACATTCCGCCACCCGCGCGCCGTCGCCCACGGATCATACACCGGCTGCCCCCCGGTCACCGTGGCCGCCGTCTCGCTATTCGTCGCGCTGAGGACTTCAAAGGCCGCGGCGGCAATCCACTCATCCTCGCTCGCCCCGGCCGGCGGCTGCCAATCGGCCATGTGCTCGGCCAGGAAGCTTGTGCTGGTCTGCCCGGCGACGAACGCCGGCTCGGCCAGGATGTCGCGCAGATAGCCGATGTTGGTCGCCACGCCCAGTACCACCATCTCGCTCAGCGCGCGCTCCATCTTGCGGATAGCCTCCCGCCGCTCCGCGCCCCAGGTAATGACCTTGGCCAGCATCGGATCGTAGTAGGGCGACACCGCCGAACCGCTCTCGATGCCGTCGTCGACGCGCAAGCCGGGCCCAGCCGGTCGGCCGTAGTGAACTATCTCGCCGATGGACGGCAGGAAGCCGGTCGCCGGGTCCTCGGCGTAGACGCGGCACTCGATGGCGTGGCCGCGCCGCGTCACCTCGTCCTGCGCGAAGCCCAGCGGCTCTCCGGTTGCGACGCGCAATTGCCACGTCACCAGGTCGATGCCGGTCACGCTCTCTGTCACCGGATGCTCCACCTGCAAGCGCGTGTTCATCTCCAGAAAGTAGAAGCCGCCCGCGCCGTCGACGATGAATTCCACCGTCCCGGCGCTGCTGTAGCCCGCGGCGCGCGCCAGGCGCACGGCCGCGGCGGTGATGGCTTCGCGCAGGCCCTCATCGTCGCCCACCACCGGCGACGGGCTTTCCTCGATGATCTTCTGATGGCGGCGCTGAATCGAGCATTCGCGCTCGTAGAGGTGCAGCAGATTGCCGTGGGCATCGCCCAACACCTGCACCTCAACGTGGTGGATCTGCGTGAAGTACTTCTCCAGCAGCACGTGGGGATCGCCGAAAGCCGATTGGGCCTCTTGGCGGGCGGCTCGTAGCGCGTCGGGCAAGCTGCTCGAATCATCGACCACGCGCATCCCCTTGCCGCCGCCCCCGGCGCTGGCCTTGATGAGCACCGGGTAGCCAATGGCCTCGGCCGCCTCGGCCAGCTCGTTGTCGCTCCGGCCGGCTCCGTCGACGCCGGGCACCACGGGCACGTCGTGGCGCTGCGCCAGGGCGCGGGCCGCCGCCTTGCTGCCCAGCGCGCGCATGGCCTCCGGCGATGGCCCGACGAAGACCAGGCCGCGCCGGGCGCAGGCGGCGGCAAAGTCGGCGTTTTCGCTCAGGAAGCCGTAGCCGGGATGGATTGCTTCGACGCCGTGATTACCGGCGATGGTCAGCAGCTTTTCGCTGTTGAGGTACGTCTCGGCCGCGGTGCTGCCGTGCAGCGCATAGGCCTCGTCGGCCTCGCGCACCCACGGCGCGTCCTTGTCTACGTCGGAGTAGATGGCCACCGCGCTCGCCCCCAGCTCGTGGCAGGCGCGAATGATCCGGCGGGCGATCTCGCCCCGGTTGGCGATCAGAACCTTGTGAAACATGGGAAAGCTCATGGCTTGATTATCGGTTGGCCGGCGGCAAGCGGCAAGTTGGATTGTGGACGGCAGAGATCAACGCCGGGTACAGAAGAATGAGCAACGGTGTCCGCTTCTTTTCCTTGCGTCTTTGCTTCCTGGCGTTGAAATATCTCCTGGCCGATCAGCCATCGCCGGTGAGCAACGTCTCACGCAGCCGCTGCAGATCATGTTCCGTCAGCCCCGCTCGCCGCAAATAGGCCTCCACTGAGCCGTAGCGCCGCCGGAGGTGGGCCAGTGCGCCGATCAACGTTGGCGCTTCGGCCAGCAGGAACGGCCGCAGCCTCTCCTCGCTAAAACCGAAGGCGTAGAGCAACTCCAATTCCGAGCGCATGCGCTCGGCCAAAACGCCGAAGGCGCGATTGCTCAGTGTGTAATCGGCGATGACCGTCTCTTCGGGCACGCCCAGGGACAACAGCAGCAGGGCCACGGCCAGCCCGGTGCGATCCTTGCCCGCCGTACAGTGGACGACCAGCGGCAAATTGGCTGGATCGGCCGCGGCACGGAGAATCCCGGCCAAGAGCGGGCCGTTCTGGTCGAGCATGATGACGTAGACCTGCTGCAGCATCTTCTGGATGCGCGAACGCAGGCGAAACAAGGTGACGAGGCGACGCACGCGGCCGACTTCGGCGGCGATGGGCGTATGCCTGGCGATTGCCCCCGGCGGCAGGCGGTCGGGATGGTTCTCAACCTCCTCGCGCGAGCGCAGATCGCAGGACAAGCGCAGCCCCAGCCTCCCCAGATAGGCGACATCCGCCTCGGTCAGTTCGGCCAGCGACCCGGCGCGATAGACCCGCCCCCAGCGCACGGCGCGGCCGTCGGCCGTCCGGTAGCCGCCCAGATCGCGGAAGTTGGACTCACCGGCCAACGGCAGCGTCCGCTCGGCGACGACGTGGCGGCGGCCGTCAAGCTCCAGCAGAAAATAGGGGCGCACGGCCGACGACGGCCCACCGACGGCCGCTTCTATCTCCGAATTCGTCATGCGTAATTCGTTATTCGTCGCACCCCCCACGGGCAGCGGCCAGCCGCCGGCGGGCGCATCGGGATCGTCGCTCACGTAAACGGCCACATGCGCCGCTGGTTGTCGCCAGCGAAGGAGCCAATCGCCGTTCGCCGGGCGTTCGACCCAAGCCTCTTCGGGCGGCAGAATGACGTAGCGATCAGCGGAAAAGGAGGACGACATGGTTTGTGAAATGATTGAATCGGCTGTGGATGGAAAGGACCGGTGGATGGAAATGGCCGGCCGTGCTAAGCTAGCACTCGTCCTTGGAGTTTAGTTCACCGAGCCAAAAATGTCACCTGATCAGCGGGATACCTCCGCCCCGTCCAGCTCCGCCCCGCCCGTCATCGGCATCGTCGGCGGCGTTGGCCCGTTCGCCGGGCTGGACTTGCAGCGCAAGATACTCGAAGAGACCATCGCCACCGGCGACCCGGATCACCTGCCGGTTATCGCCGTGTCCTGGCCCCAACGCATTCCCGATCGAACGGAGTATCTGCTCGGTCATATCACCGACAACCCGGCCCGGGCCATCGTCGCCCAACTGCGCTTGCTGGCCGACGCGGGAGCGACCGTGGCCGGCATCCCCTGCAACACCGCCCACGCGCCGGCCATCTTCGACGTCATTCGCGAGGGCGTGGGCGCGTTCGAGCGGCCGCTGCGTCTGCTGCACATGATCGACGAAACGGCCGCCCATCTGATGGCTAATCATCCGGCGCTGCAAACGATTGGCGTCCTGTCGACCACCGGCGCGTGGCAAACGCGCCTCTACCCGGCCGCGCTTGAACCGCTCGGCTATCGGGTCGTCGCCCCGGACGAGGCGCGGCAAGTGGCGACGATTCACCCCGCCGTCTATGATCCCGTCTACGGCATCAAGGCCAACGGGCGCGTGTCGGCGCGAGCACGAGCCGCTTTGGAACAGGCGGCCGCCTATCTCTGCCGCCAGGGCGCCGAGGCCATCATCGTCGGCTGCACGGAAATGCCGCTGGCTTTCACCGAGCAGGAATTTGACGGGCGGACGCTCATCGACCCGACGCGCGTCCTGGCGCGGGCGCTCGTGCGGGCCGTGGCCCCCCAACAACTCAAGGTATGATGAACTCTTGCGCGAGCACTCGTCGCTATCCCCGGTTGTTCGTCCTGTTGGCGCTGCTGACGGCTTTGGCCGCGGCCTGCGACCAGACTGCCACGACTGCGGTTGTGCCACCACCGCCGGCCGAGACTCAATTGCCAGACGACACGGGCCCCATCGACGCCCCCATCCAGCCGCCCTCGGCCGACAGGCCGCTGACCGGCCCCCTGGTGGGCTTCTATGTGGAAGATAACTACGAGGACGTGTACTTCTCGATTTTCGACACGGCGACCGGCGCTCTGCGCCTGCTGAAAAGCGGCCTGCCTATCTACCTCGACGAAGCGCAATGGTTCGATAACGGCTGCCGGTTGTTTGTCCACGGCCAGTTGATAGACCTGCACGGTCTTGCCCAGTGGTCGGTTCCCCCGGAAGTGGCCGGAAAAATAGAGGCGATCAACACCGCCCAACTTTCGCCCGATCGCCTGCATCTGGTCTACGTTGTGGCCTCCGGCGTTCAGACGGGGGCGGCCGCGCCCGCGGCCGACGTGGAGGTGGTTTCCCTGTCACCACCGTTTGCCGTCGTCCGACAGACGACCCACGGCGGCGGCAATCCGCGGGCTTTGGCCTGGTCAGCCGACGGCGCGTGGCTCTACTTCACCGACTACGACGCGGGCGGCGTCCTACAGATCTTCCGCGCCGCGCCCGACGGCTCGTCATCCCGGCAAGTGACCGGCCATACCGAACCGCTCGGCGCGATTAACGACCTGGCCCCGTCCCCCGATGGGCGCTATCTGGCCTATAGCGTACAGACCCTGCTGCAAGCCGCTCATCCCTATACCTACCGGCCGGTCGATGAGGGCTGGGTGGGAATCGTCGATTTGACGGCGGGGACAAGCGCCGTGGTACGCTACCCCAAATTCGCCGCCGCCGAACCGGGCCGCGGCCTTGTCTGGGACGCCGCGAGCGACAACCTGCTCATCATCGGCGACAGCCTGCTGGTCGCCGACGATGATCCATTGGCCGGCCGCCAGGTGCATTGGGTCGCGGCGACGGGCGAGGTAACGCGCTCCCTCGTCTCGGCCGGCAGCCCCGATGGCCGCCTCGGCTGGATAGCGCCGCTGGGCGACATCGATACCCTGCTGGTCAGCGGCCGGGACGGGTTTTACATCTACGCCGGCGGCGAATTCCGGCGACTGGCTGGAGCCCAGGCGCCGCCGTTGGGGACAGAAACGGGCCTGCGGCCGATCGGCATTTTGCCGGCGCCAGCAGGGTTTCCAGGAGAGGCCGCATGCGCTCCCTAAGCGCGGCGATCTCGGGCGATCCGAAGCGCTTGCGCCAGGCCATTGAGCGTGCTTCCATCGTATAGACTGAAGTCACACGCCCGCTCGAACCCCTCTTCGTTACGGCCCCGGCGTCGTTTCCGGCGTCCCTCCCGCCTCCACAGTGGGTGGTTCAACCGTCGGCGGCTCCACAGTCGGCGATTCGACTGTCGGCGGCTCCAGCGTGGGCGTCGGCGAGACGGTTGGTGTGGCTGAGGTCGTCGCCGTGGAGGTCACGGTGACCGTCGGCGTGGCCGTGCCCGTCGGCGTGGCGGTCGGCGTTTCCGTCGGCGTGGTCGTCGGCGTCGGCGTCGGCTGTTGCAGATTGAACACTGCTCGCCCCTCATGCAGCACCGGGTCATTCTCCGGCGTGAACGGATTGTCGGGGCCGAAGACGATGACCCGAATCGTGACCAGACCACTGTAGTCTATCTGCGACGTATCCCAGACCGCCAATAGGCCATCCTGCACCGCTTCCGGCCGCCGCTCCTGCACCATTCCCCATCCGCCGGGATTCTCGCCAAAACCATATTCGACCTGGTAGCCCTGATAGTTCGGCCCCATAGCCGTGCCCCAAATCTCGATGGCGCTGCGGTCGAGGGCATCACCCTCGTTGCGCGGCCGGATGATCTCGGCGCGCGGCCGGGGGGTATTACCGTCGCAAGCCTGCGTCGGCGGCGAGATGGCCGCCGACGTCGCCCCTTGCGACGCCGCCCACTGTTGGCCGGGGGCCGTCGTCTGCATCCAGTTCGTCGCCAGCGCGCGTTCGCGCTCCAGCACATCGGGCCGGCCGTTGACCGGCACGCCGCCGCCGAATGTGGCCTCATAGACGGCCTCGTTGCACGACGGATTGGCTTGCAAGCCGGTCCACAGGTCGATAGCCATACGGGTGACGCCTTGCGAAGCGTCCTGCGGCGGCTGGTCCCCGGCGAACGATTCGGTCATCCGCTGGGCGCAGGTCGAAGTCGCGTCGACGGCGATGCCCGTGTCGGCGCAGATCTCGCGGTCGACCACGCCCGGCGGGCGTACGAAGCTGAGCGCCTCGCGCCCAGTCAGATAGGAAGTCATGAAGCGGTTCCAGATGGGCGAAGCCAACCGGTAGCCCGACTGCCCCGCGCCGATGGGCCGGTTGTCGGTGTTGCCCACCCACACCGAGGCCAGCACCTGTGGCGCATAGCCGATGGTCCAGGCGTCGCGCACGTCATCGGCCGTTGTGCCGCTTGTGCCCGTCTTGACCGCCACCTGGTAGCCGGGGATGAGCAGATTGTTCTGCTGGCCGAACTCGGTCAGGCGGGCGTTGTTGTCGCTCAGGATGCTGGTCAGCAGATAGGCATGTTCGGGGCGCACGGCCTGCGGCGCCACGGCCGCGGGCGATGAATTATCATACAGGACGTTGCCGTTGCGATCCTCGATGCGCGTGATGGCGTAGGGCGTGATGTAGCGGCCGCCGTTCGCCAGCGCCCCGAAGGCCCCGGCCATTTGCAGCGGCGGGATCTCGCCCGCGCCCAGCGCCAGCGACAGGCCATGATCACGCGGCTGTCCGCTCTCCGCGCAGCCGTCGTCCTGCAAGTAAGTCAGACCGACTTTCTGGACATCGCTGATGAACTCGCAAACGCCGACGAACTCCATCGCCTTGACGGCCGGGATGTTGTAGGAGTTGCCCAGCGCCGGGCGAATGCGCATCGGGCCGTGGAACTCATCATCGAAGTTCTTGGGGATGTAGGGTGGGTTGACGCCGTCGGGGAACTCCGTGCGCACGTCCCACAGCAGCGTCGCCGGAGTCCAGCCGCGCTCGAAGGCCGACAGATAGACGAGCGGCTTGACCGACGAACCGGGCTGGCGCGGGGCCAGGGCCATGTTGACCTGGCCGCTGATGGCTTCGTCGTTGAAGTCGGCGCTGCCAACCATGGCGATGATCTCGCCCGTCTGCGGCTGGAGGGCCACCAGCGAGGCGTTGTTGGCTCCGCCCGCGGCCAGCAAGTCGCGATTGGCGGCCACGGCCTCCTCGGCCTGTCGTTGCGCGTCGGGGTCGAGCGTTGTGAGGATGCTCAGGCCGCCGCGATAGATCGACTGCGCGCCCAGCAGCTCTTCGGCCTGTTGCAGCACGGTAAAGGTGAAATGGGGATGACGGATGGTCACCTCCGGCCGTTGCAACTCGTAGACGCGCGCGGCCATCTCGTCCAGCGCCGCCTGGGCATCGGACAGATTGATGTCGTCGTTGGCGACCATCAGGCTGAGCACTTCCCGCTGGCGGCCGAGAGCCTTGTCGGGGGCCGTGTAGGGGTCCCACAGGGCCGGAGCCTGGGGCAGCCCGGCCAGCAGCGACGCCTCGGTCAGCGTTAGATCGGCGGCCGACTTGTTGAAATAGGTGTTGGCCGCCGCCTCGATGCCGTAGGCCAGATTGCCGTAATAAATCTCGTTCAGATATAGCTCGAGTATCTCCGGCTTACTATAGGTACGAGAGATTTCGGCGGCCAGGATGATCTCGCGCACCTTGCGCCGGTAGCTGCGCTCGGTGCGCTCGTCCTCGTCCAGCAGCGTGGCCCGCACGAGTTGCTGGGTGATGGTGCTCGTCCCGGCCACGGCCTCCCCCTCCCGCGCGGCCTGCACGACGGCGCGAACGAGGCCAATGACGTCGAAGCCAGGATTGTCATAGAAACGCTTGTCCTCGGTGGCGATGGTGGCCTGGACGAGATAGGGCGAGATGCGGTCGAGTGGCACGTAGGTACGATTGCCCGCGTTGGGGTCGGCCAGGGCATAGAGCAGCTGGCCGTTCCGATCATAAATGCGGGCCGTCTCGAAGGTGCTGGCCCGATTGCGCAATTCCGTCGGCCGTGGCAAGTCGCCGGCCACCAGACTGTAGCCAATGGCCGCGGCCGAGGCCAGCAACAGCCCGCCCACGAACAGCACCAGCAGGGTGATGACAAAGCCACGCCCGATGCGTCCAGCGGTCATCGGCCGCCTGGCTTTGGTGTTGATCGACGGCGGGGGCGGCGCGGGCCGGCGACCGGCCGGCGGGGGCGGAGACGGCCGTTGCTCGCGCTTGGGCGGCAGGGCCGGTGGGGCCACGGCTGGGGGCGTCGGGGGGCGCTGCCCGGCTGGAGCAGGCGGCGGGCGGCGACCGGCCGGCGGTCTTGCTCCGATGTAGGTGGTGTCCTCGCTGCCCGGCTTGGGCGTTGGCCGGCCGTCGGCCGTCGCTGCCCTCTGATCCGCCGGCGGTCGCACCTGGGTTGCCCCCGGAAACGCCACGCGCGGCTGCACTGTCGTCGCCTCCATATCATCGACCGTCGGCGTCGATTCGGGCGCGTCGAATGATGGGCCCGTCAGGGGACGCTCAGCGCGCCCTTGAGTCGTGGGAGTCGGGGCGGTGTCGGCCGGCTCCGGGGGCAAAATTGTGGCCGTAGGAGTGGCCTGCGTATCGTCGATGGGAGGAGGCTGGGACGGCCGCGTCGACGAGCCGGACGGAACCAGCGGTGGCAATTGAGCCGTCTTGGCTTCCGGCGGCAAGATAATCGTCTTCTGCCCCTGAGACTCCGACTCCTCGGCCATCAGGTCGAGCAGAGAGATCGTTTCTGCTTCCTCCGGCGGCGTTTCAGGCTTGCTGTAGGGTTTCAGAGGCGAGGAGCGTCGCTCGTCGCCGGAGGGCTTTTCGTCGGATTCGCGGTCTTTTTCATCTTGCATGGTATCAATCAATCATCGCGCAGGAGCGGGTTTGAACTCCACTCCCCGGATGCACTCCATACGTAGAGGCGGGTCTCGAACCCGCCTCTACCGATTTGACGCTCACGGGTCACCGAATGTTCCCTTATCCTTTGCTCTTGACCAGCATCACCCAGTTGCCGCGCTGGACGGCCGCGCCGTCTTGATTGACGACGGCATATTTCATCGTCACGTTGCCGCCCTTCAGCCGCGGGAAGGCTTTCATCTCGACGATGTCGATCTCCACATGGACCGTGTCGCCGATGTAGACCGGCAGGCTGAACTTGCAATCCAGTTCGCGAAAGGCCAGCACTGTGCCCTCGATGACACCCGACTGCACAGCCAGCCCGGTGGCGATGGATTGCACCAGCAGCCCGTGGGCCACTCGCTTGCCGAAGGTGTCGGCCGCGGCATGGACGGCGTTGGTGTGAATCTGATTGTAGTCACCCGACAGACCGGCGAAGGCCACGATGTCGGCCTCGGTGATCGTCCGCCCGGCGGTGCGCAGCCGCGTGCCAACCGTGAAGTCCTCAAAATACAGCCCTTTGGGTTGGTAGACAAGTTCGGTCATGTATCTTTCATCCAAAATAGTATAAACGTAATGTAACCTCGATGCTGAACTTTTCAAGTTAATCCGGCTTCCCTCCCCTCCATTCGGCCGTCAAATCCAACCCATAACGCATGAGGGCCGGCTAACAGGCCGTCTTTTTATCGTTTCCCCGACTTGTGGGGGCGTGGCGTTTGGAGTAGCATCCTGGTTGAGGGAATCGGGCTTCTTTCGAGAAACCGGGTTTCCTGAGAGGAGCAATTGAAAAGTTTCCAACACGACAATTTGCACTACTTTCGCTTCGAGTCTCTGCCGGCCAATGGCCTGGCGACCCACGCCGTCTTCTCCCGACGCGGGGGCGTCAGCCCGGCCCCGTTCGACTCGCTCAACCTGAGTATGTCCGTGCCCGACACGCGCGAGCGCGTCTATGCTAACCGGCGGCGCGTCTACGGATTGTTCGGCCGCGATACCGATACCGTTGTCCACGCTCATCTGGTGCACGGGGCCGACGTGGCCCGCGTGACGCCGGCCGACAACGGCACGTGGGTCGAACATTTCGACGGCCTCATCACCAACCACCCCGGCACGGTGCTCAGCATGAACTTCGCCGACTGCGCGCCCATCTTTCTCTATGACCCGCGCCACCGGGCCATCGGCCTGGGACATGCCGGCTGGCGTGGGACGATGGTCAACCTGCCGGGGGCGATGGTGCGGGCGATGACCGAGCAGTTCGGCAGCGATCCGGCCGATCTGGTGGCCGCCGTGGGGCCATGCATCGGGCCGTGTTGTTACGAAGTCGGTGACGAGGTGATCGACGCCGTGCGCGCCGCCTTCGCCGAGCCCGACAAGTTGCTGCGACAAAATGGTGGATCGCGCCCACATTTCGATCTGCCCGAAGCCAACCGTCGCAACCTGACGGCCGCCGGCGTGCCCACCATCGAACTATCGAATTATTGCACCGCCTGCCGCACCGACCTGTTCTTCTCCCACCGGGCCGAAAAGGGTCGGACGGGGCGCTTCGGGACGGTATTTGCGCTGGGGAATTAGGACAGCGCTGGTAATCATTATGACCGAACGACAACAACGCATCCTGGCTATTGACGACAACGCCTACACCCTGCGTCTGGTGGAATTCACCCTGCGCGAGGCCGGCTTTCGCATCATCACGGCCATCTCCGGCGAAGAGGCGCTGAAGCAAATCGAGACCACCGGCCTGCCCGACCTGGGGATCGTCGATCTCCACATGCCGGGCATCAGTGGCTTCGAGTTCGCCCACCGCGTCCACCAGTACAGCGATCTGCCGCTGATCATGCTGACGGCCGTCAACCACGAAGCCACGGTCGTCGAGGGATTGGAAGAGCATGCCGAGGACTACATTGTCAAGCCGTTTAGCCCCGGCGAATTGGTGGCCCGCACCCGCCGCGTGCTGCGGCGCATCGGCGAGTTCGCCTATGACCTGGAGCCACAGACGCGCATTGATGAGCGACTGCTGATCGACTTCCCCAATCGCACGGCTATCGTCGAGGGCAAAGGCGAGGCACTGACGCCCACGGAGACTAAATTGCTCTATATCCTCATGCGCAAGGCGGGCAGCACCGTGCCCACCGAGTACCTCTTGCGCCGCCTGTGGCCCCTGGAACCGGTGTTCGAAGACCGGCTGCATGTCCACCTGCATCGGTTGCGACGCAAGATCGAGGACCGCAAAGACAAGACGCGGCCGCGCTACATTCTCTCCGAGCGCGGCGCGGGTTACAGCTTCCGCGACCTTCATAAGAATGAGTCCGCCACGGACGAACAGGGATAAGCGAGATCGATTCTCCCTGCCCCTGATTCCGGACAGCCGAATTTTAGTAGAACTATGTCGACCGCTTATTCCCTGGACGACATTCGCGCCGCCCTGGCCCTGCCCGGCTTCGACGGCCCGGCCGCGCAGCGACGCATGGCTCCCGTTGCCCGACCTATGGCCCGCGCCGGCGACCGGCCCGACGGCCCCCGCCTGGGCGGGGTGCTCATCCTGCTCTACTGCGCCGACGACCAACTCCATGTCGTGCTGACCCAGCGGCCGGACTACGACGGCGTCCACGCTCGACAGATATCGTGCCCCGGCGGCCGCCACGAGCCGCCGGAGACGCTGCGCGAGACGGCCCTGCGCGAGACATGGGAGGAGATCGGCATCCCGCCGACCGACGTGGAACTGCTGGGCGAATTAACGCCCCTCTACATCATGCCGTCGGACTTCGAGGTTTACCCCTTTGTCGGGGTCTACACCGGCACGGGGCGGCCGCGCTTCGTGCCCGACATGCGCGAGGTGGCGGCCATCCTGGAAGTGCCCCTGCTCCTGCTGCTCGACCCAGCCACGCGGGCCGAGGAAGAAATGGAGCTGCGCGGCGGGCTGCGGCTGCCTGTACCCTTCTTCCGCGTGGGCGAGCGTCGCGTGTGGGGGGCGACAGCTATGATGCTGAGTGAACTGGTGGAACGGATCAGGGCGTTGGGAGAGACGAGAGACGAGTGACGCGTTCAGATAACGTCTGCCATTCGTTGAATCAGGCCATCGTATTGACTATACTCTGCACGTGATCCAAACTCAACAGACTCCGGCGGTCGATGCCGCTGATACCATTATTCAGCTCCACGGCCTGCGCAAGGTCTATAGCGAGGGCGGCCGCGAGCGGGTTATCCTCGATGATGTTGATTATGTCTTCAATCGAGGCGAATTCGTCGTCCTGCTGGGCCACAGCGGCAGCGGCAAGAGTACGCTGCTCAACCTGATCAGCGGCATCGACCGGCCGGACGGCGGCGACGTCTCCATCCTGGGCACGCCCATCACCCGGCTGTCCGAGCGCGACCGCACCCTCTTTCGTCGCGACCACATCGGCTTCATCTTCCAGTTCTTCAACCTGATCCCCACGCTGAGCGTGCTGGAAAATGTGACCCTGCCGCAGGAACTGGCCGGGCGCGACCGCCGAACGGTCGAGGCGGCGGCGATGGTTCTCCTCGACCGCGTGGGCCTGGCCGACCGGCGCGACGCCTTCCCCGACAAACTCTCCGGCGGCGAGCAGCAGCGCGTGGCCATTGCCAGAGCCTTGGCCCACGACCCGCTGCTGGTGCTGGCCGACGAGCCGACCGGCAACCTCGACGACGAGAACGGCCGGCGCGTGCTGGCTCTCTTGCTGGAGCTGACCCGCGACGCCGGCCGCACCCTGCTCATGGCCACCCACAACCCCGACATCGCCCCTCTGGCCGACCGGGTGCTGGAGTTGCACGACGGGCAATTGCGACACGAGCCAGTGAATAGTAAGCAGTAAACAGTACAGAAAAAGCGGCAGTATTGTCCGTAGATAGGACGTCGGCGGTTAGCTTCACTGTCGACTGTCCACTGTTTACTCCCGCCCCATCACCCGCACGTTCTGCCGCAGCTTGATGATGCTGTCGGCCGGGTGATAGCCCTTGCGCAGGCTCATGTTAGCGTAGACGAGCGTCCGCGGGCCGACGATGCAGCCGGGATTGAGCACCGCGTTGCAGCCGGTCTGCGTGTCGTCGCCCAGGATGGCCCCGAACTTGGTCAGCCCCGTGTCGTACGCCTGATCCTCAATGACCAGCTTGATCGTCGGCCGCTTGCCGGTGGCGGCGTCCCTGGCGCTCAGGATGCCCAGATTGCTCAGCTTCGTTCCCGCGCCGAGGTTGACGCGGTGACCCAGGATCGAATCCCCCACGTAGGCGAAGTGGGGGGCGGCCGCGCCGGGCAGGAAGAGGGCATTCTTGGCTTCGCTGGCGTGGCCTAGCGTGCTGCCCGCCAGCAGGATGACGTTCTCGCGCACGTAGGCCCCGTGGCGCACGACCGCCCCCGCGTCGATATAGGCCGGGCCGATGATATAGGCTCCTGGCTCCACCACCGCCCCCGCCTCGATGACGATCGACGCCTCGCCCAGCCACGCGCCGTCCATCACCGTGCCGTCGATGCGCCGGCCGCCGGCCGTCAGCCGGGCCACGTGGCGCTTGATGTGCGCCAGCGCCTGCCAGACGTAGTCGCAGCCGTCGAAGAAAACGGCCGTGGTTGGGTCGGAGAGATCGAAAAAGGCGGTTGGGTGTAAGTTGGGGGTTGTCATGCGGACTCCTTTTACCATTTCCCCTGATGATAGCCAAAAACGGCGATTGGCCTATATTGCATTTAGTACGCCACTGACGTATCGTATGGGCATGCTCTTCATCGAAACCACTATTTTCACCCGGCAGGTTACAGAACTATTGCCCGATGAAGAGTACAAGCGTCTACAGGAAGCGCTTCTGATGCAGCCGGCGGCCGGCGATTTGATCCCCGGCTGCGGTGGCCTGAGAAAGATTCGCTGGCGATTGGTGGGCAGTGGGAAGCAAGGCGGCATCCGCGTTATCTGAATGGTTGCAATGAACGACAAGGATTTCTCGGAGCTGGTCGACAGCATCAAGGAAGCCGGGGCGATCAAACGGGGAACCCGAGAGCCGAGCCGCGTCTTTGAGTTTTCTCCGATGGATATCAAAGTCATCCGCCAAAAGCTCGACAAATCTCAGCGCGAATTTGCGTTGATGATCGGAGTCAGCGTCGGCACTTTGCAAAATTGGGAGCAAGGCCGCCGCAAGCCGGTGGGCCCGGCGCGGGCGTTGCTGCGGGTGGCGGCCGAGAACCCCGAAGCCGTCCGGGAAGCTTTGGATGCAGAGGAATAATAAGGTAAACCGTATCATAGAAACCGAAACCCTCATCGTCGGGGCCAGCGCCGCCGGGTTGGCCGTCGCCGCCTGTCTGAAGCAGCGCGACCAGCCCTTCACTCTCATCGAGCAGAGCGGCCGGGTGGCGGACTCCTGGCGGCGGCATTACGACCGCCTTCACCTGCACACCAGCCGCGGCCTGTCGGGTCTACCGGGCCATCCGATGCCGCGCCACTACCCCAAATATCCCAGCCGTGACCAGGTCGTCGCCTATTTGGAGCAATACGCCGCTCACTTCGAGTTGGAGCCAATCTATTACCAGCGACTTGTACAGGCCGAACGAGTAGACGGGCGCTGGCGCTCCACCACCGAAGATCGAAGCTACGTTTCCGACAACCTGGTCCTGGCTACCGGCTATGCCCGGCGGCCGAACGTGCCGGAGTGGCCCGGCCGCGCCGACTTTGCCGGCCCGATCATCCATAGCTCCCAATACCGCAACGGACAACCCTTCGCCGGCCAGGCCGTGCTGGTGGTAGGCTTTGGAAACTCCGGAGGCGAGATCGCCGTTGATCTGTTCGAGCACGGCGCGCGGCCGGCCATCGTGGTTCGTAGTCCGGTCAACATCGTCGCCCGGGACACGCTGGGGATCTCCTCCGTATCGTGGAATCTGGTACTGAGCCGTCTGCCGGGTAATCTGGGCGATTGGGTCGCCGCGCCGCTGGTGCGGGCCTCGGTCGGCGATCTAACCCCTTACGGCGTGCGCAAGAGCCGCATCGGCCCTATTGAACAGATCAAGGCCCTGGAGCAAATCCCGTTGATCGACGTGGGGACGGTGAAACTCATTAAGCAGGGGCATCTGCCTGTCTATCCGGCCATTGAGCGCTTCACCCACAACGGCGTCATTTTTGTCGATGGGCGAGAGGCCGCCTTCGATGCTGTGGTTCTGGCTACGGGCTACCGGCCCGACCTGGACGAATTCATCCCCGACGCGGCCGAAACCGTGGCGCAGGACGGCGTACCGGTCGCCCGCGGGCGCGCGCTATCCCGGCCGGGCCTCTACATGTGCGGTTTCAACGTCTCGCGGACGGGCATGCTGCGGGAGATCGGGATCGAGGCGCGGCGGATTGCGGCAATGATCAGCCACAACCGGGGCGACTAGCGACCGGTCATTCCTCTTTCTTCACCCGCACCACCCCCTCTCGCGTGATCTGAAAGTGGTCGAAATCGCGGGCCACGAAGGTGTTGGGGAAGATGGCGCGGGCCTCGGTGCGGATGTCGCGCTCCGCATAGCGACGGCTCAGGTGGGTCAGGATGAGGTTTTTGACGCCCGCGTCGCGAGCCAGCGTTGCCGCTCGCGCGGCCGTCATGTGGCCGAAGTCGACGGCCATATCCGCTTCCTCTTCGGTGTAGGTCGCCTCCATCACCAGCGCGTCGGCCCCGCGCACCACCTCGACCAGGTTGTCGATGCGCCCCACGTCGCCGATGTGGACGTACTTCGTGCCGGGCAGCGCCGGGCCGAGTACGTCGTCGGGCTGCACGACGCGGCCGTCGGCCAGCGTCACCGCCTCGCCGCGCACCAGCAGCGACCGCTCGGGCCCGAACGGCACGCCCAACTCGTCGGCCAGCTCGGCCAGGAACGGCCGGTGGGGCTTCTCCTCGAACAGATAGCCCAGATTGTCCGGTCCGCGATGGATCACTTCGAAGGCCGTTAGCGTAAATTTGTCGTCGGCGCAGATCACGTCCCCCGGCTGGGTCGGATGCAGGCTCACGTCGATCGGCGGCCGGTGGCCGGCGAAAACGACCTTGAACAGCAGGTCGTTGACGCGATTCAATGCCGCGCGCCCCCCATAGATATCGATGTGGTCCAGATTCTCCCAGCGGGCCAGCGTCGAAGCCAACCCGCCCAAGCCCAGGATGTGATCGAGGTGGCCGTGGGTCAGCAGCACCGTATCGAGGCGCTTGAAGCCCAGGCCGCTGCGCAAAATCTGGCGCTGCGTGCCCTCGCCGCAATCCAGCAGGAAGCGGTAGTGACGATGCAGGATAATGTGGCTCGACAGCCCCCGCGTGGTCGTCGGCGCCGACGACGAGGTGCCCAAAAATATCACTTCGAACATAAAATTCCAATTGGCTAATCGATTGTGAATCCCGCCCCGGTCACGCTGATCTCCGCCGGGCCGTTCAGATCGCCGCTAATGTCGATCTTCGTGTCCAGCCACAGCCGCAGAAGGTCGGCATTGGTGACGGTGTGCAAGGTCAGATGGTCGGTCGTGTAGCGGGCGTGGCCGTGGGCCAGAGCCAGCGGTAAGAGTAACTGGTCGGCCAGATGCCGATCGACCATCGCGGTATTGTCCACGAAAGCCAGGGTTTCCGCAACCGCCGCCTCGGCCACCTGGTCGGCCGGCCAGCCCCGGCGGCCGACGGCCCCGAAACCGCCGCCCGGCAGCCACAGGAAGATGCCCGCGCCCGGCCCGGCGCCCGTCTCGCGCCGCGGCTCGATGACCGGCCGCAGCCCGGCGGCGGCCAGCAGGTTGGTCGCTCGCCCGGCCATGCGTTGGGGGATATCGGCCGGGAGATTGGTGACGGCGGCCACGCCCTCGACCCGCTCGGCCGGCACATGCTCAAACGCCGGCGCGTCCAGCCGGGCCGCCGGTTCAATGCTGGCCGTCATGACCCCGCCGCCGACCGGATACCATCCCCACGCTTCGAGGGTCGTGTCGAACGTCGCCCCTATTCGTGCGAAGGCCGGCCGCAACACGTGGGCCACGTAATGCCACGGCGGACTCATGTTCACGTGCGTCCCGCCGCGCAGCGTCACTCGCGAGCGGCCGCCGGCGAACAGCAACGGCCACAGGATAGCCTGAAAGATGAGTGTGACCGCCCCGGCCGAGCCGCCCTGCGTCGCGTCGCTGACGTCAAAATGGTACACGCCTGGCTGCGGCGGCATGGCCGGACGAAACTCGAGCGTGCGTGAATCAATGGCGTCGCCGGCCAGCGCCGCGCCGCACAGCCGGGCCACGGCGCGCACGGCCGTCAGGTGTTGCGGTCGCAGTCCCGGCCTGCTGCGGTTGGCGCGCAGGTGGGTCAGGCGGAATGGCCGCCCGGTCAGCGCCGAGAGGCTGAGGCTGGTGCGCAGAACCTGGCCGCCGCCTTCGCCCAGGCGGCCGTCAATGTGGAGCATAGCGTCGATTAACCTCGCTCCCCGGCCCGCAGCACAACCCAGCCTGTAACGCTCATAACCATCTCCCGAATCGTGATGAGCCAGGATTATCGGGTAAGCTGGCGATCGTTACAAGGGTTAGCGGGGAAACAAAAAGCCCCACCTTGTTGGCGGGGCCAGAGATTGGCGTCGTATAGAGAAAGGGTCGCTTTAAGCGTGGGCCGTAAAGGCCACGATGACGGACTGGATGAGGATCTGCACATCCAGCAGAATCGACCAGTTGCGGATGTAGCGCGATTCCAGTTCGACCCGGTCGTCGATGACGCGGCTGTGGCCGTTGACTTGCCACAGGCCGGTCATGCCGGGCAGCACGCTGGTGTAGCCATTGACGCGGTGGCCGAACTTGAGCAGCTCCGGGCGGGTCATCATGCGCGGGCCGACCAGCGACATGGTACGATTGAGCACATTGAACAGCCGCGGCAGTTCGTCCAGCCCGTAGCGGCGCAGGAAACGGCCGACGCGGGTCAGGCGCGGGTCGTTGTCGATGCAGCCCTGCAGCACTTCCATCCACGATTCGCGGTCAGCGATCAGCCGGTCGTTGCCGTCGACGTACATGGTGCGGAATTTGAAGGCATCGAACTCGCGGCCGTGGCGACCCACGACGCGACGGCGGTAGAGCACCGGGCCGGGGGAATCGAGCCGCAGCAGGACGGCGATGACCAGCAGCAGCGGAGCGATGAGGATTAAGGTCGGCAGAGTCAGGGCATAATCCAGGCCAAGCTTCAGCCAACGGTTCATCCACCCCATGTTGAGGGTGGGCAGTGTATTAACAGTGTTGGTTGCTGGTGCCCGAAACATTTCTTATCCCTTGTCCTCGACGCCCGCATGAGCAAGC
>JAGOBF010000012.1 GCA_017983515.1 Promineifilum sp.
GCCCCGAACGTCGCGCTCCTTCTTGACGCGGCCAGGCGTCAGGTGGGCCCGAAACGGCTTGGCCTCCGGAGGCCGGCCGAGGGCCAGCAATGGGCCGTCCAGAGCCGTCCTGAGCGAGGCCAGCCGGTTTACTTCGCCGGCCAGGGCGACCCAGATAACGCGCGGCCGTTGGCAAGTGGGGAAGCAGCCGAGGTCGCCCAGAAGCAGGGTGAAGGGCGGGTTGTGCCTGGCCGCCGCATCCATGCCTCTCCGGATGGCCGCCAGTTGGTCGGCAGGCGTGTCGCCCAGAAACCACAACGTCAAATGCATGTGCTCCGGCCGCACCCAGCGCACGGCTCCGCGCGGGATACGGCCGGACAGCGCCTGCACGACGTCGCCAAGACCGTGCTTGACCTCATCAGACAGGGGAACGGCGATGAAGGCGCGGATGGTGTTCATGCCGCCCAATTAGAGCCGTGAGTGCCGGACATCGCAACTGAGGCTCAACGGTGCGCCCGTTCCAGAAATCCCTAACTGGTTCCTACTTGGATGGCGATTCGAAGGGCAAGAACTGGCGCCCCCATTTCCTCCGGATGTGGGGCAGGCATGGCTAGCGGCCGGCCGGGGGCGGCTCACTCCTTGTACCCGAACAGGCGTAACCAATCGTCGATATCATCGGCCGCTTTTTGCTCTTCCGTCTTCGGTTGGGGAGCACTGGGCTTGGGCGGCGGTTTGCGGACCGGCCGTGCGGGGCGCGGCGTCTCCGGCTCCGGCCCAAAGAGCGACAGCCACTCCTGCATCTCATCGGCGTTCATGGTCGGGGCGTCCGGCCGTTGCGGTTTGGTTTTATCGTCTTTCTTAAATTGCCGGTCGGTCATCATCGCCACGGCGAATTCTTCCGAGCGTTGTACCGCTATCCGGCGACGAGCAGCGGCCGCGCGCACAACTCCGTCGCTGCTGACGACTACAAATTCGGGCGGATTGCCGACGGCCTCGATGCGCCGGATCAGGACGGCGTCGGCGGTGGAATTATTGGGGGCGAAGACGGCTTTCACCCCGCCGCCGGATAAATGCTTGGCTTCTCCGGCGGGCAGACCGCCGTCGAAGATAACCGTCACCTGACGCCGGGCGTCGGCCGCTGTCCAGCGGCGCAACAAATGAACCAGTTTGGCCTCGTCGTCGGGATCTGCCAGAGAGAGGCCGGGGGTTTGGGCGATGACGTTGTGGCCGTCAATCAGATAATTCATGGCTCAGCCTATCGCTTCCAGGCCGGCGATGCTGGCCGCCAGCCGCTTGATGCCCGTGCCGGGGAAGGCGACCGTCACTTCCTCGTCGCCGCCTGTCACCTTGCTCTCGATGACCGTGCCCTCGCCGAATTTGCTGTGACGGACTTTTTGGCCGGTCTTGAACTGCGCCGTGGCGGGGCGTGTCGGCCGCGGGTCGTCGACATGGTCGTTGGGGGTGGGCAGGCGCTTCGCCCCCGGCACAAGGACGGCCGGCGCGGAAGGGGCGCGCCGCTCCTTATTGTCGCGCCCTGCGCCGGACGGCCGGGTGCGCGCCGAATCGTTCCAGCTTACCTTGCCCGGATCCCACATGCTGGCTCGGTCGATGCTCTCGCGACGGCGGTTGCCGGGGCGGCGGCCGTCGACAAGCTCCTCCGGGATGTCAAGCAGGAAGCGAGACGGCACGGCGACGGAGCTGTCGCCCCACGACGTGCGCCGAAAGGCGTGGGATAGATAGAGCGCGTCGCGGGCACGGGTGAGGCCGACGTAGAACAAGCGGCGTTCTTCGGCCAGCTCATCCTCACTGTCCATCGACCGGCTGTGGGGCAGGAGGCCCTCCTCCAGCCCGGTGATAAAGACGATGGGAAATTCGAGACCTTTGGCGGCGTGGAGCGTTAACAGAGTGGCGGCCTGCGCTTCGGCGTCCAGGTTGTCGGTCTCGGCCACGAGCGAGACTTGTTGCAAAAAGTCGCCCAGATTCATCTGGCTGTCGACGCCGGGCCCGTTTAGAGCGGCCACGCCCCTAAGCTCCATGACGTTGGCCCAACGATCCTGGCCTTCCTCCGTGCCGTCGTCGAGATAGACGCGGTAGTTGATGCGCTCCAGAATAGCGTCGAGCAACTCGCCGACACTGACTCGATCGCGCAAGGACATCCAACCTGAGAGCAAATTGCCGAAGGTCGCCAGCGCGCTGTAGGCGCGGCCGTTGAACGGATGCTGGGCGTCGGAGTCGGTCACCAGCCACAGCAATGCCTCGGCCGGCTGCAGGCCCAAATTGGCGGCCCAGGCCATGAACTGGGCTTGCGTTTGCTGGCCGATGCCGCGTGTCGGCACATTCAGCACCCGATTGAAACTGACCGCGTCCAGCGGATTGTGGACGACCCGCAGGTAGGCGATAATGTCCTTGACCTCGCGCCGCTGGTAGAACTGGGTAGCTCCTACCAGGCGATAGGGCAACCCGGCCTGGACAAAGGCCTCTTCCAGGGCGCGCGACTGGGCATTGGTGCGATACATCACGGCAAAGGCATTGCCGTTGTAGCCTTCCAGCATCAGGCTCTCGATGGTATTGACGACCGTCGCCGCCTCGTCGGACTCGTTGTAGGCTTCGCGCAGCACGATCTTGGCTCCGCTCGGCCGTTCGGTGAACAACTTTTTGGGGATGTGGTCGCGATTGCGACGGACTACTTCGACGGCCGCGTCGAGAATGATTTGGGTTGAGCGGTAGTTTTGTTCCAGCACCACGGTGCGGGATTCGGGATAGTCGCGGTAGAAATTCTGGATGTTGCGGTAGTCCGCGCCGCGCCAGCGGTAGATGGACTGGTCGGAATCGCCTACAGCGAAAAGGCTGTTTCTCTGGCCGGCCAGCTGTTGCAGCAAGCGGTACTGGGTGGCGTTGGTATCCTGAAATTCGTCAACCAGGATGTGGCGATAGCGTTCCTGATACTTGGCCAAGGTGGCCGGCTGCTCGTCGAAGAGCAGGACGACGTTCATCAGCAGATCGTCGAAATCCATAGCGTTATTGACCTGCAGCGTCATCTGGTAGCGTTCGTAGATGCGGCGGGTGACCTCGCCGGCGTAATTCGTCGCCTGATACTCATGGGGCATGATGAGATCATTCTTGGCGCTACTGATGCCGTTGAGCAGTTTGCCCGGCGGGAATTTCTTGTCGTCGATGTTGAGTTCGGACAGGGCTTGCTTGACGACCTGCAACTGGTCGGCCGTGTCGAAGATGACGAAATCGCGCTGGTAGTGGGTCAGGTTGTCCGTTTCGCGGCGCAGCAGCCGGGCACAGATGGCGTGGAACGTGCCCATGTTGAGACCTTGCGGCCGCCCGCCCAGCAATTGTTCGATGCGGTGTTCCATCTCCCGGGCCGCCTTGTTGGTGAAGGTGACGGCCATGATCTGCCAGGGGGAGATACCCATCTCCGTGATGAGGTAAGCGATTCGGTAGGTCAGGACGCGCGTCTTGCCGCTGCCGGGGCCGGCGACGACCAGAACCGCGCCGGGCGGCGTGCTGACGGCATCACGTTGGGCCGGGTTCAGGGTAGCTAATAGATCCATGACCTCATTTTATAACATCGCGCCGTTTGGGTCAGCTTTAGTTTCAGTTTTTGGGCGGGTTAGGTCCAGGACGCTGGCCGGGTTTCGCTCCCTTTACGTCGAATCGTTTATACTGGGGGGACAAAACCCGATTGATCGCTTAAAATGGCCGCGACGCATCGCCTGAAGCCGTGCCGGATAGCTGCCTCGCCGGGCAGTTTGGTTGCCGAAGGTAACAACTGGAAACCAGACGTTTTATGGAATCACGACTATTAGTGGAAATTAGCATTCTGATCTTCCTGATTATGCTCAATGGCGTGTTCGCCCTGGCCGAGCTGGCTATCGTCTCTTCCCGGCGCGAGCGGCTGCAAATGCTGGTCGACAACGGCAACAAGGGTGCTGTAATCGCCCTCGAAATGTCGCAAGAGCCGACGCCGTTGCTGTCGACGGTTCAGGTCGGCATCACGCTGATCGGCATTTTGGCCGGCACGTTCGGCGGCGCTTCGCTCTCGGCCGAGCTGACTCCGTTGCTGGCTTCGATTCCTCTGATCGGCCCCTATGCCAGGGTGATCAGTCTGGTGCTGGTCGTGGGCGCCATCACCTTTTTCAGTGTCGTGCTGGGCGAATTGGTGCCCAAGCGATTGGCCTTGCGCGACCCGGAGCGCATCGCGGCCTCGGTGGCGCGGCCGATGAGAACCCTGTCCCGTATTGCCCGGCCGCTCGTGCGCCTGCTCACGCTGGCTACGGCATTTTTCCTGCGCCTGCTGGGTATTCGCAACACGATCAGCGAGTCGACCGTGTCGGAGGAAGAGATCAGGGTGCTGGTGGAGCAGGGGGCCTTGGCCGGGGTTTTCGAAGAGGCGGAACGCGATATGGTAGAGAGTATCTTCCGCTTCGGTGACCGCCAACTGCGTTCGATGATGACGCCGCGGACGGAGATCGTCTGGCTCGACATCAACGATTCCGAAGCGGCCATGCGCGAGACGATCAGCCGGAGCCACCATTCCCGATTCCCGGTTTGCGACGGGGCGCTCGACCACGTGATCGGCCTTGCCGAGGCCAAAGACCTGCTGTCCAGCAGTTGGGCCGATGAGCCGTTCGACCTGCGCCGCGTGTTGCGCGCGCCCCTGTTTTTGCCCGAAACGATGCTGGCGCTGAGGGCACTGGAACGCTTTAAGCAGACGGGCATCCAGGCCGCGCTGCTGGTCGATGAGTTTGGCGGCATCGAGGGCATGGTGACGCTCATTGACATGATGGAAGCAATTGTTGGCGACATTCCGACGCTGGAAGAGATCGCCGAGCCGCCCGTCGTGCGGCGCGAGGATGGCTCTTTCCTGGTGGAAGGTTATCTGGACAGCGAGGAACTAAAAGAGCTTCTGGGGGTAGACGAGTTACCGTACGAAGCCGATTACCAGACGTTGGGCGGGTTCGTGGTGCTGATGCTCGGCCGTTTGCCGCGGGCCGGGGATTGGCTGGAATGGAATGACTATCGATTCGAGATCGTCGATATGGACGGCAACCGGGTGGATAAGGTGTTGATCGAGCCGGGAAGTTTGACACGCTAGGCCGTCTTTGCTAGAATCTGGCGTCGCTGGCCCCATTCGTCTAGCGGCCCAGGACGCGGCCCTCTCAAGGCCGAAACAGGGGTTCGAGTCCCCTATGGGGCATCATCCGCACGTAGTTCTACGTGCGGATTTTTGTTTCCCGGGCCAAGTCGTCCAGTCACTCTTTCGGGCCTGTCCGAAGCGGTTAGGCCGTTGTGTGAGAGTTTCTGCCATTAGGTGGGGATAGTTCGGCTTTACTTTGGTACAATCAAATCTGATCCAGGGACAACCTTGCCGCGACGCGGGGCGGCAGATCACGAACGAAATCATGGACAGCCAGACAACCATCGACCAGAGCCGCTATCGGCGTATCCTACAATTCTTTTCGGGCATGATCGCCCACGTGATATGGTGGGATCTCGTGGTTCGGCGGGTGCCGGTGGCTGGACAGCGCGCCCTGGCCACGCGGCCGCAGCGCTACCGGGAGTTCGCGCGCGAATTCCGTGGCCTGGCCATCGAAATGGGTGGAGTCATGATCAAGCTGGGGCAATTCCTCAGTTCGCGCGTCGACGTGCTGCCGATTGAGGTGACCGAAGAGTTGCGCGGGCTACAGGACGAAGTGCCCCCGGCCGATACGCGGCAGGTGATGGGGCTGCTGCATGAACAACTGGGCGACATCGACCGGCGGTTTGAGTACATCGACCCCGAACCCCTGGCGGCCGCCTCGTTGGGTCAGGTCTACCGCGCCCGCCTGCGGCCGGCCCGCGGCGCGTCTGGCCCCGGCGAGCGCGTCGTCATCAAGGTCCAGCGCCCGCGCATCGAGGAGATGGTGCGCACCGATCTGGCGGCCTTGCGCGTTGTCGCCCGCTGGCTCATGCGCTACAAGCCGATTCGCAAGCGCGCCAACGTGCCGGCCCTGATGGAGGAGTTTGCCCGCACGTTGTGGGAAGAGCTGAACTATCGATCCGAAGCGGATAATGCCGAAGAGTTTGCCCGCATTCACGCCGATAATCCGCGGATTTACATCCCTAAAGTCTATCGCGAGCATTCCACCGAGCGGGTCGTGGTTCTCGAGGACGTAGAGTCTCTTAAAATCGCGGACACCGACGCGCTGACCGCGGCCGGCGTCGACCCGCAGCAAGTGGCCGAGCTGCTGCTGGAGGCTTATTTCACCCAGGTCTTCGTGGCCGAATTCTTCCACGCCGATCCCCACCCGGGCAACCTGTTCGTGCGGCCGGGGCCGTCTGCCCCGTTCGCCGATCCGGATGGGACGGCTCCGCGGTCGCGAACCTTTCAGCTCATCTTTGTCGATTTCGGGATGGCCGTTCGGGTTCCCAAGTCGATGGGCGAGAACCTGCGCAAGGTGCTCATCGGCGTGACCCAACGCGATGCCCGTCGCCTCACTGAGGCGTACCGTGATCTGGGCTTCTTTTTGCCCGGAGCCGATCTGGAGCGCATCACTGAGGCGCAGGAAGTGATCCTCAATCAGATTTGGGGGCGCAATCTTCTAGATCTGGCCCAACCGGATCCGCGCGAGATCGAAGCCATCGGCAGCGAATTCCGCGACTTGCTCTTCGATTTGCCGTTCCAGATCCCGCAGGATTTTATCTACCTGGGCCGGGCCTTGGGCATGATATCAGGTCTGGTTTCTCAGCTGGATCCGCACATTAATCCCTGGCGGCAGATCGAGCGGTACGGCCAGCAGCTGCTGCGCACCCAGAGCCTGAGCCACCTGCGCGAGCGGGGGTTGGCCGGGGTTATCGATACGCTGCGTCCCTACCTGGAGACGCCGCTGCGCATCCAGCGCCTGCTGGAGGAAGCGGAAAAGGGGCGATTGCGGGTGCAGTTGAAGACGGATCGCGACGTTTTGCGACAGCAGGAACGTCTGGAGAAGCGCGTCGGTCAATTGGGCCTGAGCATCGTCTCGGCCGCCGGGATTCTCTCGGCCACGCTCATCTATCTGGAGCATCGGCGCGACCAACGCGGCCGGTAACGTCGCCGGCGAAGCGATCGACACTCAGGAGCCGGACGGGGTCTCGTCCGTTTTCCGGTCGGCGGCCGTTTGTTGGGCCAGCAAGGTCTCATATTCATCGCCGGTAATGTAGTGGCCGCCCGTAATCTCGTGACTAACCATCTCGTAGGCGCTATTGAGATTCACGACCGTGGGCATGCGCTGGAAACAGCGACTATCGATGATGGTCTTGTGCCAGACGTAGCCCGTCCCCTCGTTGATCAGGTCGAATTGTTTGTCGGCGCGCAGGCGGACGGGCGTGCCACAGCGATCACATTGCACGTAGAAGTAGACGCCCTGGGTATCGGCCGCGGCTTTCGGCGGCCGGCGATCGCGCTCGCTTTCTCCAAACAGCTTCTTTAGGAAACCCATAACACACCTTCTCGCTAAAGATTGGCCAGGGCGACGGCCAGATCGCGACGTATGGCCGGCCGGTCAAACTCAGCATAAAGCGGCTGGAACCCGGCAATCAGGCGCGCCAGTTCGGCTTGTTGGCAGACACGGTAACAGTCGGCTTCGCGGCGATGTTTCTTCATACCCTGTAGCAAATCCACGGCCACCCGGGCATCGTTGAGGTCGCCCAGATGATCCTGTATGCGCCGGCTGAGGTCGAGGATCGCGGCGGCATCGGGCCGCAAAATATCTTCGAAGAATGCCAACGTATAGCGCAGCTCCTTGAACTGGATGCGCAACTGGTGGAACTGCTCCGGCCGGGCCGCGAGCCGGATTTCGCCCCAGGCCCGCACCCGGCCGAGACGCTCGAAGACCAGAGCGGGCAAGGCGTGGCCCACCAGCAGGGGCGCGGCGCTGTCACCGGCCGAACCAACCCCCGTGCCGGGTGCGGCCAGCAGGTCGGCATAACGGCTGATGATCGCGGCGGCCGATTTCCGGGCCAGGAATTGGCGAAGGCGGTCGTCGGCCTTTTCCTGTCGCCCGGCCCAGTACGCTTCCAGTTTGCTTAGCGGGTGTTCAGCAGCTTCGTTGTAAGCGACCAGCTTCGAGCGGAAGACGGCGATATCGCGGCAGGGGGCCAGGCGCTGCATGATGCGGCGCAGTCCGGCGCGGGCGCGCCGCAGATCCTTGGCTGCGAAGTAAGGGGCGAATAGTTTAAAGAGGGTGAACGACCGGCGGATCGCCTTGCGCGTCTCGTGGACGGCCGTTATCTCGGCCGATTCGCGACAAGGCTCCCAAAACGCCTGAATCGTTTTCAGTTCATCGAGCATCAGGAGCCGCCCCGCTTCACTGATGGGGAGATCGGGGCTGATCATCGTGCAGGTCATGACGATTGATTTTATCACGTTATGGCCGGTCATGTTTGCCCGCGACGCGGCGCGACCGTATAATCCCGATTATCTCGGTGGCGGCAGCGGCCGTCGCTGACAGGAGTGAATTGTGTCTACAGCACGGGTAATGACGGACGAAGAACAACGGGCCCAACAGAAGGCCGCTCTGGATCGTATTCGCAACGGCCTGGCAACGAGGGCGCGTATTCTCGTGTCGCCCGATGCCTGCCCCGTATGCCGGGCGCGAGAAGGGGCTTATGCGTTTGAGGATATACCCGAACTACCGCTGGAAGGTTGCTCGCGGCCGGGCGGATGTAATGCCGTCTATGAGCCGGTGCTCGACCTCTTTGGGCCCTAAACGCGCCGCTTCCTAATACATATCGTCCACACTATCGTCTTCGTCCTGACCGTCGTTCGATTCCCACGGCCGGGGGTTTCGTGGCCGCCAGCTACCATCCGACCCGAACAGATTCCCCTCGTCGGCCTGCTCCAGCCCCAGATTGTAGACGATGTCGGCCAGATCATCGCCGCTGACTTCGACTCCTTCCCGCTCGACCTCTTCCAGTTGTGTTTCCAGCACGTCGCGCTCGACCATCTTCTCGGACACGCGCCGGCGCAAATCGGCCGCCAGATCGGACAGCAGGTCGCGCCCGGCGGCGGCGGCCGTTTCAGCTCGTTTCATGAGTCGCGCGCTGTTGTGCTTTTCCAGCGTGCTCATCTCGGAGGCGATTTCAGCCAGCCGGCGGCGGCAATGATCCACTTCCCGTTGTAGCGCCGCGGCCAGCTCTTCCAGGGTTTGCGGCGTATAGGAGACGGTGTCCGGCTCGCCGGCCAGCGTTTCCAGCGCCTCCAGGTCGCCCGCGGCGTAGGCGGCGTTGATAGCCATCATCATGTCCGTCCGGTAAGCTCTGTCGGCCTCGTCGAGCACCAGGTCGGGATGGAAGCGGCGGGCCAGACGGCGGTAGAGTTGCTTGAGGGCGGCCAGGCGCGTGCCTTCCAGCGCAGGGCGGGGCATCTCTGACCGGGATCGATAGCGATAGGAACCGGACGAAGCCGCGCTCTCCTCGAATCGCCACGCCTCTTCAGCCTGACCGTCCGTGGGTATATCGTCGTCCCACAGGAGTTCGCCGCTCTGATAGCGGCGCAGTTCCCGCCGCACGCCGTCGATCTCCGCCTGGAGCGCATCGAGACGTTGGCTCAGCTTTTCCAGACGGGCGCGTAGCCGATATTCGAAAGCACTGATAGCGGCCAGCCGCTCGGCCAGCTGGGCTTCGGCGTCGATGAGTTGGGGGCGCAACGCGTCCAGCAGCTCCTGTAGCTCCCGGACGCGCTCGCGCCAGTTGTCGCCGGTGGGGGTCAGCTTGCTGTCCATAGGTCGGATTCCGATCTCGTTTCGCCTCTAACGATAGATGATAGCATACCCGGCCGCGGGCCGGCAGTCGATCAGGAGAGGAGGCCGGGCTTTTCAGTTGTGAGTCGATTTGGAAGTGTAGCGCCGGATTCTTGTCCGGCGGTGGGGGTCGGCCGGGGAGCCGGTTAAGAAATCGGCCTCGGGGAGACCGGCCGATTACTGCAAAGTCTGAATCAGGAGACGGACTGACCGATCTTCAATCCGTCTCCTGTCTGATTCGGCGTGGTGTCGGGTTTCCCGGACTTAAGGGGTTGTTCCGGCCAGCACCTTGTTGACCATCACATCGACCACTTTTGCGGCCTCATCGACCCAGGGGCTGTGGCCGGAGTGTTCGAACCAGATCAACTCCTTGTGCGGCGCTGCCAGCTTTTGCAGATAATCCTCGGCCAGCGCCGGCGGGGCGTTGACGTCGTGCCGGCCCTCCAGGAAGTAGACGGGCACTTCCAGACGCGGCGCCTGTTCGCGCAGGTCAACGTCCCAGAGTTGCCAATAGACGGCGTCGAGCGTGGCCAGCAGGCCCCAGGCGTAGTTAACCTTGTCAACCAGACCATATTCGTCGGCGGCAATGTCGCCGAACGTATCGTAGCCGGGGCCGGTGATGGCCGGATTGCTCATCATGTATTGGCTCAGAACCAGTACATAGCTGCTGAACTTGCGAGCAACCCCCTTTCCATAGTAGGGCGGCGGGCCTTGCTTTTTGAGCGCCGCCACTTTCCTGAAATTACCGCTCTCGAAGGACAGCCGCAGAGCCAGATCGTAATCGTAGAGATCGGTCTCCAGAAAATCCACCATCTGGGCCGCGCCGGCGAAGGCGTGGTACATATCCGGGGCGCGCTGTACCATCCAGACCCCCAACGCTGTGCCCCAGGATTCGCCCAGGATATAGATTTTTTCCTGATCGAAGCGTTGTCGCAGGTAGCGGGTCAGGGCGAGGCCATCGTCGACATAGCGCTCCGGCGTCAGGCCGGCCACATCGACCGCACCATACGATTTACCCGCGCCCGGCTGCTCCCAATTGACGACCACGAAGTGCTGCTCCAGTTCGCCGAGCTGTTTGCGGGTGGCCGCCAGCTGGCTGCCGCCCGGCCCGCCGGCCAGAAACAACAGCACTGGCTTGGTCTGGTCGTGGCCGCGAATGGAGATCCACTGCCGGCTGCCGTTTAGTTCAACTTGTTCGAGTTCGGCGATGCTGCCGGGCACGGGGCGGCCGTCTGCGTCGACGATGGGCGGCGTGGAGGCGAACCATTGTGACAGGAAAACCGCCAAAACCGAGACGCCAACAATAGCGGCGATAATGAGCAGCTTGTAGGGTAGCGTATCGGCGTGGGCGACCAGGACGAAGAGCAGCCCCGCATCGATGATTGCCAGCGCCAACCAGGCGTACCAGGGTACCGATGTTATCAGGGGCAGCAGGACCACCGGCAGCATCGTTACCCCCAGTAGCACGCTACCGAGTATCAGCAGTATAGCCCGCCCTGCGTTTCGTATCCCCTGCCCGGGGGTAGGCTGTTTTTTCACATCCGGCCGATCGGTCGTGATCCGCGGACTTGTTATGGTGCTCATGATTTTCTCCTGTTCTTATCGTGTATCCGGCGGTGCTGATCATTAGAAGGGGCCGTGAACGAAGCTCGAACGTTGCTCATTGGAATGACTCCACAAAGGAATCGATCATAGCCTGATCCCAGGCTTCGACCGGGCCGGAGATGTTGATCAATGCCTGGCCGCCCTTGCCGGGGAAGATGGCGCTGGCCGATCGATAGGGTCGATTGTTGTGGTTTAGGCCTTCGCTGATGACCAGCGTCGTCTCCTGCCCGCGAATCCGGCAAGGGATGTGCTGAACGACGGCGACTTTGGCCAGTACTTCTGTGCCGGACGCTACGCGCAGTTGCGTTTCCAGAACGGCGGGATCGATTTGTATGGTCGCCGGCATCTGGATCAGGTAGATGTGGCCGTCGGTGTTGACGTCGCGATAGGCGACCATCGAGAATTCGGCGATCTCGGCCGCATAGGCGTCGCTATACGGTTCAGGTACGGCATAGTCGGCGATGGAGCGGCCGACCTCGCTGACCGACGCCGGTTGGCCGTCGAGCACGTTGGTCAATACCCAACCGGCCGACCGGAGCATGATAAAACCGGCCACGACCACGCTCAGCATTAAGGCGAGCGCGCTGCCGATGATGATTAAAACGAATTTGAGTGTGCGGTTCATGGTAATCTCCTGCTATATCGAAACACAGTCAATCTTTCGGCTCTGATGAAGCTCCCTGTTCCAGCCGTTGAACGGAGATAAGCTCCGCGCCTAGATCGCGAATGCGGCTCAGAAAACCGTGGAGAGCCGCCTGATCGATCACCGGGCCGCTGAGGGCAGTGACGCCTTCCGGCAGGTGGGTGAGGGTCAGACCCTCGAACCACTCGGCGCGGCGGATATCCAGGTAGCCCTGG
Organism: Promineifilum sp.; assembly: GCA_017983515.1. Lineage (GTDB taxonomy): Bacteria > Chloroflexota > Anaerolineae > Promineifilales > Promineifilaceae > Promineifilum. Next base: position 12,213 of record JAGOBF010000012.1, read on the forward strand.
ATGCGGATCTCGTAAATGGGTGGCGTGTCCATTCTCGTCTATCTCCGGCTTCATCCTGTCAACTACTGACAGAGTAACCGAAGCGAGGCTGGTATGTCGCCTATCGATCGATAGGTTGGGGGATAGGCTGGGGCGGGAGGGGTTAGATCAACTGCCACTCGCGAGCGCGAGCGATGGCCTGCGTTCGGCCGTGGACGTTCAGTTTGTCGAAAATGTTATGGGCGTGCCATTTGGCCGTGCCGACGGAGATGATCAGTTGATCGGCGATCTCCTGATTGGATAGTCCGGCAGCGAGCAGTCGCAGCACGTCCATCTCGCGGTCGCTGAGCGGCTCGGTCATCGGCCGGGGCGGGAGGCCGTGGATCGTCGGCGGGCTGCCCTCGGCAGCGGCGGCCGAGAGGGCGGCCAGCAGTCGATCGACAAAGGCGGGCGCGGCGGCCCGCACGCGCTTCAGCAGCGGGACGAGCACCGGGCCTTCATTGAGAAAGAGGCGCGCGAACCCTTCCGGCGCGGCCAGGGCCAGGGCTGCCGTCAGCGTGTCGTCGACGTTTCGTTGTCCCAAATCTTGTTGGGCAACCGCCTTCAGCAGCAGCGCCTCGATGACTGTGCGGTAGCGCCCCGCTTGCCGGGCGGCCGTCGTCAGCTCATTCAGGAGTGGCAGCGCCTCGCCGGATTGTTTTTGCGCCAACCCTACGCGCGCCAAGGTCAGGTCTTCAAACTCGCGTAAATACTCTGCCGGGCCGCCGGCGCGAATCGGCCGATAATCTTGCGCCCAGCGCTCGGCCGAGGCGATATTGCCCTGAGCCAAGTCCAGACGGGCGCGATGGGCCGACGCGAGAAGCGCCAGGCGGGGGATGCCGTAGGAGCGCAGGATCGAGTCCGCCCTGTGCCAGGCGGTCGTGGCGGCGGCCGGGTCGTCCTGGGCCTGGCTCAGCCGGGCCAGAAACAGATACCCGTAGCGCAGATCATCGACGATGCCGCCTTTTTGGGCCAGTTCGATGCCGGCCGGAATCAGCCGCGCGGCCTTTGCCAGATCGTCGCGCTCGCGGGCAACCTCGCCCAGGATCATCCAGGCCAGTCCTTTGGGCGGCAGATCGTCATCGGCGGACACGTCCAGCGCCAACCGGCAGGACGCTTCGGCCGCGGCGAGCCGGCCTTGCTGGATCTGCATCAGCGCCGCCTCGCAGCGAGCGTTGATGGTCAGATAAGTCACGCCCGCCGTATGGGCCAGCTCGCCGGCCTGACGATAGGCCTGCTCGGCCGCGGCCACGTCGCCGGTCAATTCAAGGGCCAGCCCCAACGTGTCAGCGGCGCGAGCGGCGGTGTGATCGGCCACGACATGGGGCGGGGACAGGAGGCGGCGCATCGATGCAGCCGCCTGGGTCAAATTTTCGCCGCGCATCGCATTCATGGCCGCGCGCAGGGTGATCGCCAAGGCGGGCAGTTCGGGATTCTGGTGCTCAACGAGTTCACTTCCCAGCGACAGCTCGGCCTGCCGCAGCAAGCCCTCGGCCCGCTCCATTTGCCCGGACAGATATAAAGCCCGCGATGCGTGGAGGCACAAAGCCGGCCGGTCGAGCAACATGGAGTGGGGCAGGCCATCGAGCCAGCCGGTCAGGCGGGACACGTGGCCGCGCGACCAGGCGGCGGCCTCGCGGATAATCCGTTCCAGAATGTCGGCGATCAACACCGGATCCCCGGTGGCCTGGGCGTGGTGCATGGCTTCGGCCGGCAGGCGGTGGGCCTCATGCCAATGTGCCGCGCGGCGGTGGACGTCCATCCGGGTTGCTTGATCCAGACCCACGCGTAGTGAATCGGCCATCAAGTGATGATAGCGGTACCATTCGCGCCGCTCATCGAGCGGAATCAGGAAGAGATTGGCCCGGTCGAGCTGTCGCAGCACGTCTCCGCTGTCATCGCGGCCGGTGACTGCGTTGCAAAGGCCGGCGCTTAACCGGTCGAGCGCGGAAGTCTGCCGCAAGAAATCGCGCACGCCGGCCTCCTGTTGGCGCAGAACTTCCTCCAGCAAGTAGTCGATCACGTAATGGTGCGCGCCGCTAAAGGAGGCGATTAAGGCGTCGCCTGACTGCTGCTCGCCCATGCGCGGGGATTTCAGGGCCAGCGCGGCCAGTTGTAGCCCGGCGATCCAGCCCTCGGTGCGGTGTTCGAGGGCCCCCAGCTGGTCATTCGACAGGTCGAGGCCCATGAGGTGGTTGAGGAATCCTTCGGCCTCTTCGGGCGTAAAGCGTAAATCGGCCGCCCGAATCTCCGTCAACTGCCCCCGCGCCCGCCAGCGGGATAATGTCAACGGCGGGTCTTCACGCGTGATCAGAATGATATGCAGGCCAGAGCCGGCAAAATCCAGGGCGAACTGCAAAGACTCGTGGATGACCGGAGAGTGGATTTTATGATAATCGTCCAGCACCAGAATGAGCGGATGTTCCTCATCCAGCAGTCCGGTTTCATTCAGGAGGGAGGCGAAGATCGCTTCGACCGGCAGCGATTCGGGGAAGTACCACAGCGCCTGATCCGGTGGTTGCCAGTCCAGCCCCGCTTTCCGGACAGCGGCGACGACGTAGGCGAAGAAGTTGGCGGGCGCATTGTCGCCCTCATCCAGCGATACCCAGGCGATACGGGCGGCGTTGGCCGGCCTGGTGGCCCAGGATCGAAGGCAATCAGCGATCAGCGTCGTCTTGCCGTAGCCGGCCGGCGCCGAGATGAGAACGAGCGGATGAGCGTGGCCCAGCCCCTCGTCCAGCTGCCGGCACAACCGTGGGCGCGCCACCCTATTGGAGCGGGCGGGCGGGATGTAGAGCTTGGTGTGGAGTAGATCGTGCTTGTCATCCATCTTATGGGAGGCGACTGCCGTATTTAATCAAGTTTTATCAAGTTAATCAAGGCAAATCCGGGGATGAGGGCAGTTGGCGCAGGCTGATTAAATCGCCGGCGCTAGGCCGGCCGATGGCGAGGCGGGCAAACGGCGCCGTTGCCCGGGCGACAGCGCTCCAGCACTTGACAGGGCATGATGGCGGCGATACAGTGCAGTTGTCTCTGGAGTCATAGCCATGATCTACACTGAAAATCTGACCAAATTGTTTGGCGACCAGGTTGCCGTCGACCGGCTGAACCTCGACATCGCCGAAGGCGAAGTATTCGGCTTTCTGGGGCCGAACGGCGCGGGCAAGACGACGACCATCCGCATGTTGGCCTGTCTCATCGCTCCCACCTCGGGCCGGGCGCGCGTCCTCAACTACGAGGTCGGCCGCGACGATGAGCAAATCCGGCGCAACGTCGGCATCCTGACCGAGACGCCCGGCATGTATGACCGGCTTTCGGCCTATCGCAACCTGTCCATTTTCGCCAGACTTTACGAGGTCGAAAAGGTGGACTATCAGGTGGAGAAGTACCTGACGCTGCTGGGCCTCTGGGAGCGGCGCAACGACGCCGTGGGCGAGTTCAGCAAGGGCATGCGGCAGAAGTTGGCTATCGGCCGGGCGTTGCTCCACGAACCACGGGTGTTGTTTCTCGATGAGCCGACGGCCGCCCTCGACCCCGAGGCATCGCGGCTGGTCCACGATTTCGTCGCCGATCTGAAGGGACGCGGCCGCACTATCTTCCTCTGCACCCACAATCTGGACGAGGCCGACCGGCTCTGCGACCGCGTGGCCGTGTTCAAAACCCACTTGCGGGTGCTCGATACGCCCGGCCGGTTGCGGCAACAGGTCTATGGCCGGCAGGTGGCCTTTCACCTGGGTGGGCCGGCGGCGGTATTTTTGCCGCAGGTGCAGTCATTGCCGTATGTCGAGTCGGCCGAGGCCAAGGACGCCAAGCTGATCGTCACGCTGGACGATCCCGAACGCCGCAATCCCGATATCGTTCGCGCCCTTGTGGGGGCGGGGGCCGACATCCAGTTCGTAGGTGAACTGCGCTTCTCGCTCGAGGACGTCTACCTGCAACTCATGAAGGAAGATGGATCGGCCGCTGGCTGAGCGCCGGATGGAGAGAGACATGGACAAAATTAGAACCATCGTCAGCAAGGAATGGGCCGAGGTGTTCAAGAATAAGCTCGTGTTATTCACGGTGCTGTTCTTGCCGGTGGTTCTGGCGATTATCCCGATAGGGATGCTGATCGCTTTTAACCAGATCGACGGCTTTGAGACCGAAATGAGCGACCCGGAGATCATGCAGTTGGCGGGCCAGATGTGCGCCGGGTTGAACCCAGTGGACTGTACCCTGGTGTACACCCTGAACCTGTTCGTGCTCATGTTCATGATCCTGCCCGTCGCCATTCCGGTGACGATTGCCGCCTACAGCATCGTGGGTGAAAAGACGACGCGTAGCCTGGAGCCGCTGCTGGCGACACCCATCACGACCGTTGAGCTGCTAGTGGCCAAAATTATCGCCGCCGTCGTTCCGGCCATCGCTGCCACATGGCTGGCCTTCGCCATTTTTATGGCTGGGGCGTGGCTGCTGGCGCCTGCGGCCGTGTTTGCCGAGTTTTTCGATGCCCATTGGCTGTTGGCTATCTTCGTCGTCGCCCCGCTGTTGACCGTCCTGGCGACGTGCATCGCGGTCATCGTCTCCTCGCGCGTGTCCGACCCGCGCGTGGCCGAGCAGCTGTCGGCCGTGGTCATTCTGCCCTTGATCCTGTTGATTGTCGGCCAGTCGGTGGGGCTTGTTCTAATCGACCGCCAACTGATGATCGTGTTGGGCTTGATCGTGCTGGTTCTCGACGTGATCCTCGTCTATCTGGCTATCCGCCTGTTCCAGCGCGAGACGATCCTGACACGGTGGAAGTAGAACTGGTTTGTTGCGGCTGCTGAAGGAAAGGGCATGTCGCGGGGTTGTGGCGGGCAAAGAATCGCCGCCACCGGAGGCGATTCTTATTATTCTCCGATAGACGCCCGGTAGCAGGTATGCTATACTATCCTCATATTCGGGGATGACTGGCTTCGACGGGGAAGGCTGGCCCTGGATTGCAAGCCGAGCACGCTTCACATCTCGTAAAACTGGAAGCACACGCATAAGTGCCAATCGCACCAATGCATACAGCGCTCTCCCCATGGCTGCGTAAAGCAACCTAAGGAAAGCCAGATGTTCCCCTAAACAAGGAACCCGTTCGCTTTTGCTCTCTCGTCGACGGGGCAATTGCGGGCGACACTAATGTCGACGTGCTCCACGGCGATGCCGATGGCCGTGGCTAGAGATGCCCTCTCGGGGGTGATCGGCTAGGACCGACTGACCCAGTCGATTGGGGCGCCCGGTCACGAAACTAAATAGATCGACTAAGCTTGTAGACATCTGGAGGTCGAATTTTTCGGACGCGGGTTCGATTCCCGCCATCTCCACCATTCGGATATCATAAAAGGTCGCGCAGGCGGCCTTTTGTGCTATAGGCCAGACGCCGAAATCCCTTTTTAGCCCCCCAGCCACTCCTCGTTAGCCACTTGAATGACACCAGTTTGACAGTCCTCGCAACCAACACTATAATCTGCCCTCATTCTAATCTGGCGCTTATCAAAGTGAATCTGATTGAATTCTATTGACATGCTATTTATCGCACGTGCAGTTGGGCACAGCCACAGCCCTCGGAGTTAATCCTGAGGCGTTTGACTGTGCTTTTTTTATAACTTGTGGTGGAAGATCATACTGTTTAGAGGGGGTGATGCATCTGCCTGAAAATCTGATTGCTTGCGGCCGATAAGTCGCAAGGATCACCTCAGTATCGAAGTGAAGACGCCGAATGGCGATCCCCGGGTGTGCTGCTGAAAATTGTCCGGGAATAGTCTGTAAATCAAGTTAAGTGTTAGAGGAGGACAACCTAACATGTCGAAGAAAGTATGGGTGCTTGTTGCCCTGTTTGTGTTAGTCGGCGCTGCGGTGTTGGTAGCTTGCCAGCCTGCGGCCCAGACGGTTGAAGTGACCCGCGTGGTGACCGAGACCATCACCGAAGAAGGCCAGGCTGTCGAAGTGACCCGCATCGTTGAGCAGGTCGTCGAAGTGACTGCTGCCCCGACCGAGGCCCCGGCCCAGCCGAAAGACCTGGTGATCTGCCAGTCTCAGGAGCCGGAGACCCTCTACCCCTATGGCGGCTCGATGCTCGCCGCCAGCAACGTCCAACACGCGATTTTTGAGAACTATATCACCACGCTCTCCTATGACTTCCAGGCCGCCGCGCTTGAGAAGCTGCCGAGCCTCGAGGACGGCGATGCGGTACTCAGTGCCGTGGAAGTCAACACGGGTGACGTCGTTCTGAAAGCTGACGATACCGTCGGCGAGCTTGCTGAAGGCGACGTGATCAAGAATACCGATGGCGAAGAAGTGACCTTCGACGGCACGCCGGTCATGATGGACCAGCTGACAGTCGATTTCACGATGAAGCCCACCGTGTGGTCCGATGGTACGCCGGTCAACGCCAGCGACTCCGTCTATAGCTTCAACCTGCTCCTGGAGCCGGATACGCCGAGTACCAAGTACACCGCCGAGCGCACCGCCACCTATGAGGCCACGGGCGACTTGAGCACGCGCTGGACGGGCCTGCCCGGCTTCCGCGATGCGACCTACTTTATCAACTTCTGGCAGCCGTATCCCGAGCATATCTGGGGCGCCTTCAGCGCCGCCGAGCTGCTTGAGGCTGAAGAATCCAGCCGCCTGCCCATCGGCGACGGCCCGTTCGTGATCGAAGAATGGATTGCCGGCGACAGCATCCGCATGACCAAGAACGAGAACTACTGGCGCGCTGATGAGGGTCTGCCCTATCTGGACAGCGTCACCTTCAAGTTCATCCCCGACACCAACCAGTTGTTGGCCCAGGTGCTCTCCGGCCAGTGCGACATCGTGCCCGAGCCGGGTCTCGAAGTCTCCGACGCGCCGTTCCTGACCGAAGCCGAAGCGTCCGGCCTGTTGGTGCCCTACTTCCAGACCGGCACGACCTTCCAGCACATTGACTTCGCCGTCGATACCTACGGCGATTACACCGACACCCGTTACGACTGGTTCGAGGACGTGCGCGTCCGCCAGGCCATGACGATGTGCACCGACCGCCAGAGCATGGTCGATAACCTGCTGTTCGGCCGTTCGGAGATCATCCACACCTACATCCCCAGCGTTCACCCGCTTTACCCGACCGAGGGCCTGACGGAATGGCCCTTCGATCCTGAAGCGGCCAACGCCCTGCTGGATGAGGCTGGGTTCGTCGATACCGACGGCGATGGTCTCCGCGAAAGCCCCGACGGTTCGCCTTTTGTCCCGACCCTGGGCACGACGGCCGGCAACGTGCTGCGCGCCGGCATGACCCAGATCTTTAAGGAGAACCAGGCGGCCTGCGGCATCGACGTGGAACTCTACACCCTGCCCGCCAGCGAATGGTTTGCCGATGGGCCGGAAGGGCCGCTGTTCGGCCGCCAGTATGACCTCGGTCTGTTCGCCTGGCTGACCGGTGTGCAGCCCGCTTGCGAGCTGTACATGGGTTCGCAGGTTCCCGGCCCGGCCGATGAAGTTAACGAGAAGACCGGCCTGCCCTATGGCAGTGGTTGGGGCGGCCAGAACAATACCGGCTGGGTAAACGCAGAGTACGACGCGGCCTGTGCCCAGGCCCTTGGCTCGCTGCCCGGCACGCCGGAGTACAGCGAAGCCCACATCCTGGCCCAGCAGATCTTCTCGCAGGAAGTCCCGGTCATCCCGGTATTCCTGAGCGTGAAGACCGGCGTCACCCGGCCCGAAGTTCTGAACTACGGCATCGACCCGACCCAGAACTCCCACCTGTATAACATCGCCGAGATCGATCTCCAGCAATAAGGATCGATCGGATGTAAAGTAGATATGGCGGCGGCGCGACAGCGTCGCCGCCATGTCTATCCTTGATGCCACTCCGGCCTGAGTCAGATCGTTATGACCAGGCGCGACGGTGGCATCGGTTTCCGACAGTTGCTATAATTTCCCATCGTATCCGGGTGCTGATTTTCGTGTCTGTCAATTGAATCATTGTGTCTTTGTACAGGTAGCAAGCTGCTGTTGCTCCATCGCCGTTCGAATTTACGTCGGTGCATCGCGACACTTGTGGAGGTGATTGATGACCGCCTATCTTATTCGCCGTAGCCTGCAAATGATCATGGTCGTCATTTTGGCGACCATCGCAATTTTCGCTCTCCTGAATGCCGTGCCGGGCGGGCCTCTTTCGGGTTTGAACATGGCCGTCGGTGCCAAAAACCGCATGAGTCCTCAGGAAATCGCCCGCATCGAGCAGACCCTGGGTCTGAACAAGCCTTTTTATCTTTCCTATCTGACCTGGCTGTTGGGCGAAGACTGGCTTGATGAGGTCGGCAACATCATTGGTAACCCCGGCAATGCCGAGAAAATGCCCACCACGGGCACATGGGCCGATTTGCAATCGCCCAAGTGTTCTGCGGTCGGCGGCACCAACCGGGGCACGGAGGAAGGCAAGCGGCCGCCTTGCGGCCGGGGAGTGATGCGGTGGGACTGGGGCGAATCATGGAAATTGGCCCGCGGCCAAACAGTCACCAGCGTCATCGGCAGTCGTATTAAAAACACGCTGATCCTCATGTCTACCGTGACGATTATCTCACTGCTCGTCGCCATCCCGATTGGCATCATCTCGGCCGTCCGCCAATATTCCAAGATGGACTACGCCGTCACCACCTTCAGCTTCTTCGGCATCGCCATGCCCGTCTTCTGGTTTGGCTTGCTGATGATCATCCTGTTCACGCTCAAATTTCGAGAATGGGGCTTGCCCTATTTTCCCTCCGGCGACGTGTTCACGACGCGCGTCACGCCGGGCAGCATCCAGGACGTGCTGGGCATCACTCCCTACACGCTGGCCGACCGGATCGTCCATCTGTTCCTGCCGGTCACCGTGCTGACGCTGCTCTACCTGGCCGGCTGGAGTCGCTTCATGCGCTCCTCCATGCTGGAAGTGTTGCGCCAGGATTACGTGCGCACGGCGCGCGCCAAGGGCCTCCACGAGCGCGCGGTCATTGCCAAACACGCCGCCCGCAATGCGCTGATTCCGCTCATCACCATTGTGGTGTTCCAGATTCCGGGCATCTTCAGCGGCGCTATCCTGACCGAGACCATCTTCAATTATCCCGGCATGGGGCGGTTGTTTATCGATGCGCTCGGCCGCGATGACTGGCCCATCGTGATGGCTATCCTGTTCATCACCGCCATCCTGGTCGTCATCGCCACGCTTGTCGGCGACATTCTCTATACCATCGTCGACCCGCGCATTCGGTTTGATTAATGGGAAAGGGGGAAATTCCATGTCCGTAGCTGAAATTGATATTAGCAGCCTTCAGGCCGAAGCCCTTCTAACCGGCAAGCCGGAGCCGCTTCTGCTGACCTACTGGAGGCGTTTGCGGCGCCACCGCCTGGCGACGGCCAGCCTTATTGCGCTGATCCTCATCATATTGTCGGTCATCCTGGGGCCGATCATCTTGTCGCGCATGACGTATTTCAACATCGCCCAGAATCAGGAAATGAATTACGCCCGCGATACCCAGGATTTGCGCAATATCAATGCCGCGCCCTCGCTGGAACACCCGATGGGCACCGACGAGTTGGGTCGCGACGTGCTTTTCCGCATCCTGATGGCCGGCCGGCTGTCGCTGTTTATCGCCTTCACCGTGGTCATTCTGTCCGAGTCGTTCGGCATGTTTCTGGGGTCGGTTTCGGGTTACTATGGCGGCCGTACGGATAGCCTGATCCAGCGTCTGACGGAATTCGTCATCATCCTGCCCACCTTACCGCTGCTGTTGACACTGTCATCGATTTTGCGAGACTTGCAGATCCCGTTTCTGCCGGCCGAATGGGGTCAGGCCGTGGTTATCATCGCCATCCTGACCATTTTCGGTTGGACGGGCTCGTGCCGTTTGTCGCGTGGCATGGTGCTGAGCCTGCGCAATCAGGAGTTTACCGAAGCTTCGCGCGCGTTGGGGATGTCGAATCTCCAGATCATTTCCCGGCACATGATGCCCAACGCCCTGCCGCCGATCATCGTCAACGCCTCGCTGGCGCTGGGCGGCGTCATCGTGCTGGAGTCGGCCCTCAGCTTTTTGGGCTTCGGCATCCAGCCGCCGGTCGCCACCTGGGGCAACATGCTCCAGGGCGTGCAGAAAGACATGTTCACCGCGCCGTGGAAGGCGCTCTATCCCGGTTTAATGATCTTCGTCACCACGCTGGCCTTCAACTATTTGGGCGACGGCCTGCGCGACGCGATCGACCCGCGCCTCAAACTGTAGGGCGGACTATCAGGGGAGTGAAATAGACCATCGTGGAAAACGACAATAACGTCATACTCGAAATCAAGAATTTGCACACCCAGTTTTTCACCGAGGCGGGTGTGGTTCGGGCCGTGGACGGCATCGACTTCAGCGTCAAGCGCGGCGAAGTCGTCGGCATTGTGGGCGAATCGGGCTGCGGCAAGAGCGTGACTTCGCTCTCCATCATGCGCCTGATCAGCCAACCGGGCAAAATCGTCGAGGGTCAGATCATCTTCGACAATCAGGATTTGGTGGAGCTGCCCGAGTCGCGGATGGTCGAAATTCGCGGCAATCGCGTCTCGATGATCTTCCAGCAGCCGCAAAGCAGCCTCAACCCCGTCTTTCGGGTAGGCGATCAATTGTCGGAGGTGCTGCAAATTCACCAGGATGTTGGCAAGGAGCTGGGCGAGAAACGAGCCATCGAACTGCTGGCGATGGTCGGCGTGCCCGACCCGGAGTCGCGCGTTAAGGCCTTTCCCCACGAGTTGTCGGGCGGCATGGCCCAGCGCGTGATGATCGCTATGGCCCTGGCCTGCGTGCCGGAGTTGCTGATCGCCGACGAACCGACGACGGCGCTCGACGTGACAATCCAGGCTCAAATTCTGGACCTTATGCGCAACCTGCGCACGAAAATGGACACGGCCATCATCCTGATCACCCATGACCTGGGCGTCGTGGCCGAGATGTGCGACCGCGTCAACGTCATGTACGCCGGCCGCATCGTCGAGCAGGCGCCGGTCACCGCACTGTTCAAGACCCCCAAGCACCCCTACACCGATGCCCTAATTGGCTCGACGCCGGTTCTGGGCCACGCCGACAAGCCTCTGACGACGATCCCCGGCTCGGTGCCCAATCTCATCGATCTGCCCCCGGGTTGCAAATTCTCGCCGCGCTGTGTGGCGCGACTGCAATATGGACTGGAAATCTGCCTTCATGAAGAGCCTGAGCTTACCTTACTGTCCCCCGGACACACGGTGCGCTGCTGGTTGTATGAAGATATCCCTGAAATGAAAGACGCCCCTCCTGCCCTGTGGCGTGCTGTTCGGCTGGAAGCGACAAGCTGAGGAGAATCGGATGCTCGATCAGATTAGCCAACAAGAAATGACGGTGGCCGCGCCGCCGCGAAAGAAATTTATCGAGGTCAATAACCTCGTGAAGTATTTCCCGGTGCGCTCCGGGTTGATGCAGCGCGTCCAGGCCTGGGTCAAGGCCGTGGATGATGTCTCTTTTTTCATCAACGAGGGCGAGACATTCGGCCTGGTGGGTGAATCGGGCTGCGGCAAGACAACCGTCGGCCGCACCATCCTGCGCCTCATCCCCGCCACGTCCGGTGAGGTGATCATGGACGGCAAGAACGTCTTCGAACTCAACTCGACCGAGTTGAAGAAGATGCGCGCCGACATGCAGATCATTTTTCAGGACCCCTACTCGTCTTTAGACCCGCGCATGCCCATCGGCGAGAGCATTGCCGAAGGGCTGCGAGTGCACACCAACAAGAGCGGCCAGGAGCGCTACGACATCGTGGCCGAGATGCTGACGCGCGTCGGTATGCGCGCCGAACACGCCCGGCGCTATCCGCATGAATTTTCGGGCGGACAGCGGCAGCGCATCGGCATTGCTCGCGCGCTGGCCCTGCGGCCGAAGTTCATCGTCTGCGACGAGCCGGTTTCGGCCCTCGACGTGTCCATCCAGGCCCAGGTACTCAATATTTTGCGCGAACTCCAGCGCGATTTCGGGCTGACCTACCTGTTCATCGCTCATAACCTGAGCGTCGTCGAGCACTTTAGCGAGCGCGTCGGCGTTATGTATCTGGGCAAGATGGTGGAGATGGCGCCCCGTGACCTGCTCTATTCAGACCCGCTCCATCCCTATACCCAGGCCCTGATGTCGGCTATCCCCGTCCCCGACCCGACCTACAAGCGCCAGCGCATCATCCTTGAGGGCGACGTTCCCAGCCCGCTGAACCCGCCCGCCGGCTGCCGCTTCCACACCCGTTGTCCCATCGCCTTCGATCTATGCTCCCAGGTAGAGCCGCCTTTCAAGGACTATGGCGGCGGCCATTACGCCGCCTGCCATTGGCTGGAAGTGGGCGATCATGGCGCGAGCAAGCTGACGGTCGAGAATATCGCCGCCAAGAAAGGCCGGGATATTGCTCTGAAGGTAATCCACTAATTCAGGAACGCCGGCCGCAAGCCGGCGTTTTTTTAGGGTCGCGACAAAGCCGGATATTGATCTATCGTCGGGGCGGGGGCTGGGTCACGAGGCGTTGCCTGTGGGCATTCTCGACATAGCGCACGATTTCGCCTGCGATGTCCACGCCGGCCGCCCGTTCGATTCCCTCCAGCCCCGGCGAGGAGTTGACCTCCAGCAGCAGGTTGCCGCGATGTGAGGGCAGCAAGTCTACCCCGGCCACCGCCAGCCCGTGGGCTTGCGCGGCGGCCACCGCCAGCCTGATCGTGGCCGCGTCGGGTACGAACGGCGTGGCCGCCCCCCCACGATGCAGATTTGCGCGAAATTCGCCGGGGGCAGCCTGGCGCACCATAGCCGCCACACAGCGATCGCCGATGACGATGAGCCGCCAGTCGCGGCCGCGCGCCTCGGCGACGAACTCCTGCACGATGGCCTGTCGGTTCGATTCCGCGGCTTTCTGCAAGATGGTCGCGATCGTGGCGAAATGGTGGGTCAGGAACACGCCGCGTCCCTGTGTGCCGTGGATGAGCTTGACGACGGCCGGCAGCCCGCCCACGGCCTCCACGGCTGCATAGAGCGCTTCGGGCCGGGCCACGACGGCCGTCCGCGGAATGGGCAGCGCCGCCTGCGACATCACCTGCAAACTTTGCAGCTTGTCCCGCGAGCAGGCGATGGCGCTGGAGGACGCCGTTGTCAACACGCCGGCCGTCTCGAATTGGCGCACGACGGCTAATCCGTAGAAAGTTACCGAGGTGCCGATGCGGGGGATGATAGCGTCGAGCGCGGGCAGTTCGGCGGCCCCGGCCAGGCCGGGTACACCCGGGACAAGAAGTTGCGGCGCACGAGCTTCCGGCTCATTGCCGCCGATGTGGACGGCAACCGATGTCGTGTCGATGATCACCACCGTGTGTCCGCGTTCGCGGGCCGCGGCCGCTAGCCGTCGGGTGCTGAATAATTGCGGGTTGCGAGAGAGTATTCCGATGCGCATGACGATACCAATTGTCCGCCCGACTGCGTTCCGCGGCCACCTTTCGGCCGTCGTCTTTTGACCGTCATCGGGCTTGTCGTTACAATCCGGCCTGATCCGGAGCACCCTCCATGACTATTGATACATTCGTCATCGTGCCCACCTACAACGAAGCTGATAATCTGGATGAGCTTCTCCAGCAGTTGTTGGCCTTGCCCTCGCTCATTGGCGCTATCGTGGTCGATGACAACTCGCCGGACGGCACGGGCGATATGGCCGAGCGCTGGGCGGTGACCTATCCGGGTCGGATCTATGCCATTCATCGGCCGTCGAAAATGGGCCTGGGAACAGCCTACATCACGGGCTTCAACAAGGCCATCCACGAGATCGGCGCGGAACGAATCCTGACGATGGACGCCGATTTCTCCCACAATCCTCGCTATATCCCGGCCATGATCGAGCTGAGTCGCAGCCAGCATGTGGTCATCGGTTCGCGTTACGTGCCCGGCGGGGGCACGCGAAATTGTTCGAATAAACGGATTGCCCTGAGTCGTGGGGCCAACTTTGTCGCCCGCGCCCTGTTGGGCCTGAAAGCGCGTGACGTAACGGCCGGCTTCCGACTTTACCGGCGCGAAGTATTGCTCTCCATCCCTCTGGACGAAATATTCTCCAGCGGCTACTCCTTTCTGGTGGAGATGTTGTTTCTGTGCCAGCGTCGCGGTTGGCAGATCGGCGAAATCCCGATCATCTTCGAAGATCGGCGCAAGGGGCAGACCAAAATTTCGCGCCAGGAGATTTTTAAGGCGCAATATACGGTATTCCGGTTGTTCTGGCGCCGTCTCCGCGGCGGCGAACCCCGCCGGCCGGCCATCGCCGTCTCACCCGCCATAAGTAATGATAATCACTAACTGTAATCTGTGCGGCCGGGACGATTACGAAGTGCGTTTCCCGGCCACAACAGACGGCGATACCCTGCGGGTAGATGCCTTTCGCTGCACTCACTCCGGCTACGGTCATCATCCCCGGATCGTGGAATGCCGAAACTGCGGGCTGGTCTACGCCAACCCGCGCTGGTCGACCGACGACGTGTTGGAAGCCTACACCGCCGTGCAGGACAAGACCTACATCGACGAGCGGCTGGGGCGCGAGTTGACCTTTCGCCGCCATTTGCGCAACCTGGAGCGGATCGTCGGGCCGCCCGAGGGGCGGGACTTGCTCGACGTGGGCGCTTATATCGGCGTTTTTGTCGAAGCGGCGGCCGCCGCCGGTTGGCGCGCCCAGGGCGTGGAGCCGTCGGAATGGGCCGCAGCCGAGGCCCAACATGCCGGCCTCGACGTGCAGGTCGGCACACTGGAAACGCTCGAACTGCCCGCCCAGTCGTTTGACGTGGTGACCCTGTGGGACGTGATCGAGCACCTTGTCGATCCGGCGGCCGAACTGGAACGCGCCAGGCGAGTGCTGCGACCCGGTGGCTGGCTCGTGGTTCACACGATGGACATTGACGCGCCCATCGCCAGGCTCATGGGCCGCCGCTGGCCCTGGCTGATGGACATGCATCTCTACTACTTCAGCAAGCGGACGTTGCGCCACATGTTGGCTGAACATGGTTTTGAAGGGGTCTGGGATGGCGCGCAGGGGCGCTATCTAAGCCTGGGTTACCTGGCGTCGCGCGTGGGAGGCATCAGTCCGGCCCTGGGTCGCGTGGCCCGGACGGCGATTAACGGCCTGTCGCTGAGCCATGCGGCCGTGCCCATCAACTTCGGCGACCTTAGGACGTTCATTAGTCGTCGTCGCGATTAGGCGTCGCCAAATGGGATGATCAGTGAGTTCGTGCTATACTGAGGCGCTAGATGTATGCACATTGGAAACGCTTAACATGGCCCCGATCAAGTTATTAATCGTTGATGATCACCCGCTGTTTCGGCAGGGACTTGTGGATGTCCTGGAGAGTGATCCCGGATTAATGGTCGTTGCCCAGGCCGCCGACGGCGAGGTCGCCATCCACCATGCGGTCGAGCATCAGCCCGACATCGTGCTGATGGACGTCAACCTGCCCAACGCCAATGGCTTGCGCGTGACCCGCCGCATCCTCAACGAGCTGCCCAAGACCAAGGTCATTATTTTGACCGGCTATGACGACGCGGAACAGGTCTTTCACGCGCTGCGCGTCGGCGCGGCCGCCTATTGCTCCAAGGATATTCCCCCCGAAGGTCTGCTGAGCACGATCTACTCCGTCCATGAGGGTAACTACGTCGTTCACGAGCAGGTCATGAGCTACGATGAGGTGCTTCTCTGGGTGCAGCAGCGAGTTGGGCGCTATAACTATCCGTCGGATGACCAGGCGGCCGACAACTACACGCCCCTTTCGCCGCGCGAGATGGAAATTCTGGAAATGGTGACGAGGGGCGCGAGCAACAAAGAGATAGCGCTGCGGCTGACGATTAGCCAGCAGACGGTGAAGAACCATATGACGGCCATCTTGCGCAAGCTGCATGTGGATGATCGCACGCAGGCGGCCGTTTACGCGCTGCGACACGGCTGGGTGAGGCTGGACGCGCCCACGTCGAATTAGCATACATATCGGGTCATCCCTTTGGGCTGGCCGAGGAATGGGAATATGCGCTTCTTCAGAGGCGAAGACGGTCAGGGTCTGGTCGAATATGCCCTGATACTTGTCCTGGTGGCGGTTGTTGCCATCGCCGTGCTGGCTCTCCTGGGGCCTTATATCGGCAACTGGTTGAATGACGTGGCCGGCTGGTTCAGTCAGGTGTTGGGGAGCGGCGGCTGAGCCCCTTTCTGTTGCTGATCATGGCCTGCTGCCTAAAGGTGTGACACCGTGGCGAACGAAAACAAAGGCGACGAGCGCTCAACGAAATCCGACGACCTGCGCGAGCTTCGCGTCCGTCGCGATTCGCCGTCGCCGGGCGCGCGCGATGCCTTCCTGGAGCTGAAAAACAGATTGTACGCTCAGATTCTCCTGCAAATCGGGCCTGAGCTCGATCTGTCCCAAAGATCCCAGGTTCGGCCGTATGTCCATGATCGACTGGATGAGTTGCTGGAAACCCACGGCGTCGTGCTCAACCGGAGCGAAAAGCGCCAACTGCTTGAAGCACTCGTAGCTGATCTGATTCACTAACGACCGTGAACGCACTCAGGGCCACAACTGAAAAGACAGACTCTTGGCTGCGCCGGCCGGGGGCGTTCTGGCTGGATGTGATATTTCCACCGGCTTGCGCCACCTGCGGCCGCGTCGGATGGCTACTTTGTCCGCCGTGCCAAGCCGGGATGATCCGGGTTCCCGACGCCATTTGTCCTCATTGTGGTCGGATGGATGACTTGTCCGTTTCGACGGCCGCCGGCGGGCTATGCCGGCAATGCCGCGCCCACCGGCCGGTGCTGAGCCAAATGCGCGCGCCCTTGCGCTATGAGGAGCCAACCCGTACGCTCATCCACCGATTCAAATTCGAAGGCTACTTCGCCCTGGGGCGGCCGCTGGCTGGCTTTCTGATCGACGGCTGGCCGGGCTGGAACATTCCCCCCGATCTCATCCTGCCCATCCCCTTGCACCCCCGGCGGCGACGACAGCGCGGCTACAATCAGGCTGAATTACTGGCCCGACCTCTGGGTGAGGCGATGGCGATCTCCATAGATGTTTCGGCCCTGAGACGCACACGCCACACCGTGCCCCAGGTGGGCCTGGGGCCGGACGAGCGACACACCAACGTGCAGGGAGCCTTCGCGGCCGAGGCCGGCGTCGTGGGCGGCCGCCACATTCTTCTGATCGACGACGTGCTGACGACGGGGGCCACCATGCGGGCGGCGGCCGAGGCGCTGTTGGCCGCCGGTGCGGCCGATGTGGCGGCCTATTGTTTGGCGCGGGTTAGCTAGACATGGGATAATAGCAGCCCAAGCGAGTTCGCCAACGCACGAGGAATCCGGCCGGCGGGCTTTTCGAGTACGCACCACATTTAACTATCAAGGAGCAGGAGTACCCATATGGAACTACAAATCTTCTCGAACAACATGGACCTGACGCCACGGTTGCGTAACTATGTGGAAAAGAAAACGGCGCGCCTCGACCGCTATCTGCCCGCTCTAACCACGATTCAGGTTGAATTAGCCATGGAAAACACGCGTAGTGCCGTCCAGCGCCACGTGGCCGAGATCACCATCCGCGATGAACGTGGCACCATTCTTCGCGCCGAAGAGCGCAATAGTGATATGTTCGCCGCCGTCGACGCCGTGGTCGACAAGTTATACCGCCAGATCGAGCGCTATCGAGGCAAGCAAAGGCAGAGGACGCGGGGCAAAGGCGAAGAGATGGATCTGGGCGAGCCATTGCCGATCGATGAGGAATGGGTCGAGGAAGATCAAGTCATCGTTCGCCAAAAGCGATTTGCTCTCCACCCCATGTCGTCGGAGGAGGCCATTGATCAGATGGAACTTCTCGGTCACGACTTTTACGTATTCTTTAATTCCGAGGATGAGGCGGTCAACGTGATCTACCGTCGTCGCGATGGTACCTTTGGCCTCTTGCAGCCCGAAATGGGATAGGACGGACGCCTCCCTATGGCGAATATTCTAATTGTTTGCACGGCCAATATCTGCCGCTCGCCCGTGGCCGCCGCTTTGCTGCGCGACCGCTTGATCCGGCGCGGCCTCACCAACTGGCAAGTGTTGTCGGCCGGGACCTGGGCCATGGTCGCTCGAGGCGCGTCGCGCAACAGCATCGAGGTGGCTCGGCGCGCCGGTCTCGATATCACCCAGCATCGATCCATGATGGTCGATGAAAGATTATTGAAGGGTGCGGATTTGGTGCTGGCGATGGAGATTGGTCACGCGGAAGCACTGCGGGCGGAATTTCCCGACCAGGCTCACAAAGTTCACTTACTGGCTGAGATGGTCGGCCAAGCCTACAACATCCCTGACCCCTACGGCGGGCCACTGGAAGAGTATGAACGGATGTATGACGGCCTGACTGAGCTGCTCGATGCTGGGCTGGAGCGCATCATCACCCTGGCCAAAGAGCAAGCCAACGGCCGTGGTTAGCGGCGGGCGCGGCCCCGGCTAAGAAGTACGGCCGGGGCCGATCTGGCTCTTTACCAACCTTCAATGAATTGAGCCCACTCCTGGCGTTGTTCGAGGAGGGTTCCGAAGCGATAGACGGCCGAAGGGTTTGGCTCGAAAGGAAGGCGGCTGAGAGCCATGTCGACTTCGGCGGCCAGCTTGCCGCCTTTGCGCCGGTTGCAGGGCGAGCAGGCCGCTACCAGGTTTTCCCAGGTGTGTGCGCCGCCCTGTCGCCGGGGCACGACGTGATCAAGTGTCAGCGTGCGCATCTTTCGACCGCAGTATTGGCAGGTGTAATCGTCGCGCCGCAAAATCTCGCGTTTTGACAGGGCGATGCGCGGCCGAGGCCTTCGCACCATGTGGCTCAGTTTGATAACGGAAGGAATTTCGAATTCAGATGTGGCGCTGCGAATGGTACCGCGACCATTGATAATGATCTCGGCTTTTCCGGAAAATACCAGAGTCAGAGCTCGCTTGGTGCTGCAAACGTGCATCGGTTCGAATGTCACGTTCAGGATGAGCACCGGCTCCTGTAACAGGCCATTACTGCTCATACGTTCGGAAGTATAGCGATGCCCGCGTTAAACGTCAATCGCCTTGATGGAGGCCCGAAAGGTAGACGTAAAAGGCGTTGGCTGGACGGAATACAGGTCGTTGACCTGTGACGTCTGCGAGAGTTTGTTAACTTGTGAGAGAGGAAAACATGCCAGAAGATGGACGCACTGCATGGTTGCGGGATGAGATCAGGAACCTCCGGGATGCCGGCCTATATAACCACATTCGCACGATCGAGTCGCCGATGGATGCCTGGGTAACCATCGACGGCCGCCGCCTGCTCAATTTTTGCGCCAATAACTATTTGGGGCTGGCTAACCATCCCCGCATTCGTCAGGCGGCCATACGGGGTATTGAGACGTATGGTGTGGGGCCGGGGGCGGTTCGTTCGATAGCCGGCACGACCTCGCTCCACGTGGAGCTGGAAAAGGAGCTGGCCGCGTTCAAACGCGCCGAAGCCTGTGTTACCTTTCAAAGCGGCTTCACGGCCAATCTGGCGACCATTCCCGCGCTTGTCGGCCCCGGCGACCTCATCTTCTCCGACGAGTTGAATCACGCCAGCATCATCGACGGCTCCCGCCTGAGCCGGGCGGAGGTGGTGCGTTACGCCCACAATAACGTCGATGACCTGCGGACCAGGATCGCCGCGCGCGAGGACTATAACCGCCGTCTGATTATCACTGACGGCGTGTTCAGCATGGACGGCGACATCGCGCCGCTGGACCAGATCGCCGACGTGGCCGATGAGTCCGGTATTATGCTGATGGTCGACGATGCCCACGGCGAGGGCGTTCTGGGGCAGGGCGGTCGCGGCATCGTCGACCATTTCGGCCTGCATGGTCGGGTCGACGTCGAAGTGGGGACGTTGAGTAAGGCTTTTGGGGTAATGGGGGGACTGGTGGCGGGCAAGTCGATCATCGTCGAGTGGCTACGGCAGCGCGGGCGGCCGTTCCTCTTCAGCAGCGCCATGACCGCGCCCGACGCCGCGGCCTGCATCGAGGCGGTGAAGATATTGAGCGAATCGACCGAGTTGATCGACCGCCTGTGGGCCAATGCCGAACTGTTCCGCAAGGAGATGCAGGCGATGGGCTTCAATACCGGCTTCAGCCAGACGCCCATCGTACCGGTGATGCTGGGCGAGGCGACGCTGGCGCAGCAATTTAGCCGCCGCCTGCTGGATGAGGGCGTCTTCGCCATGGCCATCGCCTATCCGACGGTGGCCCAGGGCAAGGCGCGCATCCGCGTAATGAATTCGGCCGCCCACAACCTCAGCGACATCGAGATCGCCCTGGAGACGTTCGGGCGGGTCGGCCGCGAGTTGGGCGTTATAGCGTAAAGCGCTGTCCCAATTCCGGCACGTCGACCTGTGGGAAACCGAGCTGGGTGCGCAGCCGTTCGGCCAGGGCCAGGGCCGCATCCGGCTCGCCGTGCACCAGGAAGGTGCGGCGCGGGGCCGGCTTAAAGTGGCCGGCCCAGGCGATTAGCTCCGAGCGATCGGCGTGGCCGCTCATGCCGCTCAGGCTGGCGACGCGGGCACGGACATCGTAATCCTCGCCGAATATCTTGATGCGCTTGTGGCCTTCCACGATGCGCCGGCCGAGCGTGTTGACGGCCTGGAAGCCGGTGATGAGCACGGTGTTACGCCCATCCTCGACGTTGTTCTTAAGATGATGCAGGATGCGCCCCGCCTCGGCCATGCCGCTGGCGCTTATGATGACGGCCGGCGACTTGACGAAGTTGAGGGCTTTGGAATCCTCCACGGAGCGGGTGTAGTGCATCAGCCGAAAGCCGAACGGGTCGTGATCGGTGTCAGTCATCAGGACTTCAGCCGTTTCTTCATCATAGGCTTCCGGATGGGCGCGGAAGACGCTCGTCGCGTCGATGGCTAGCGGGCTGTCCACGTATACCGCCAGATCGCGGGGCAAGTCGCCCTTTTCCACCAGGTTGTTCAAACGATAGACCAGCTCCTGCGTGCGGCCGATGGCGAAAGCCGGCACGACGACCTTGCCGCCCTGCTTCACCGTGTCGCGGATGATGTCCTCGAGCATGTGGTCGGTATCTTGATCGTCGGGATGCTCGCGGTCACCGTAGGTGCTCTCCAGCAGCAGAATATCGGCTTTGTCGAGGAACACGGGATCATTCAGGATCGGCCGGTGGGCGCGGCCGAGATCGCCGCTGAACACCAGTCGTTGCGTCGTGCCGCTGTCCTTGTCTTCCATGTCCAGCGCTACCAGCGCCGATCCCAGGACGTGGCCCGCGTCATAGAACGTCAGCGTGATGCCCGGCGCGACGTTGTAGGGCCGCTCGTAGCCGATGCCGATGAAGAGCTTGAGACTGTCCAGCGCGTCGGCCATCGTGTAGATGGGCTCCAGCGGCGGCAGATCGTCGCGGCGGCGTTTTTTGTTCAAATACTCGCTGTCCATCTCCTGAATCTTGGCGCTGTCGCGCAGCATAATGTTGCACAGATCACGCGTGGCGAAGGTAGAGATGATGTCGCCGGTGAATCCGCTCTTCACCAGGTTAGGAATGTTGCCGCTGTGGTCGATGTGGGCGTGGGAAAGGATGAGGACGTCGATCGACGCGGCGTCGAACGGCAATTGGCGGTTGCGATCCTTACTCTCCTGGCGAGGCCCTTGATACAGGCCGCAATCGAGCAAAATGCGGTAGCCGTTGACATCGAGCAAATGCTGCGACCCGGTGACGGTTCGCGCGGCCCCAAAAAAAGTGATTTCCATAATATCCTCCCGGACGGTTGGCTTGTGACCTAATCGGCGATCTTACCTCAATACATCAAACCAGACGCAACACCTCGGCCCCATAGGTGGCGAGCCGCCAGCGGCCGAGCGTCTCCAGCGCCTCCAGTTCCTCGAGCGTTCGTGGGGCGGCCTGGGCGATTGCCCAGAGCGCGTCACGGCTGACAATGACGTCGGATTCGACGCCGCGCGCTCTGGCGCGCGATTTGCGCCAGTTATGGAGGCGATCATAGCGATTGAGGACATCATCAGGCGGCCGTTTTGTGCGTTTGGGCGGCTGTGGGGCGGGCGAGCGGCGGGACTCGTCAATCACCTGCAGGAAGCGGTGACCATAGCGGCGCTGTTGGCCGTCGGACATGCCGTGGATATCGTCCAGCTCGCTCATGCGGGCCGGCAGTCTGGTCGCCAGTTCCAGCAGCGTCCGCTCTCCAGCCACCTTGAACGGGGGGACATCGCGTCGTTTGGCTTCGCGATTTCGGAAAAGATAGAGACCCTGCAAGACCGCCTGCTGCTCCGACGACAAATCGAAAGCGCCATTGATGGACCAAAAGCCGTCAGGATCGAAATCGGTATCCGGCAGGCGCACCAGGGCCTGTTCCATGAAGATTTCGTTGGCTTCGTCGGCGTGGCCGCCGGCCTCCAACTGGGCCGCCAGCTGATCGCGCAGGGGCAGCAAATAGTGAGTGTCTTTTTGGGCGTAGGCCAACTCGGCGGTGGAGAGGGGGCGCTTGCACCAATTGGCCTTTTGGAAGCGCTTGCTGGTGCTAACGCCGTAGAACTTCTCCAGCAGGTTGGCCAGCCCCATCTGCGAATAGCCCAGGATGCGCACGGCCCACATCGTGTCGAACAGATTGTGCAAATGCCAGCCGAAGTCTCGTCTCATAAGAATCAGGTCGTACTCGGCGGCGTGGAAGACCTTCTCAACGGCCGGATCGGCGATGATCTCGCCCAGGGGGTCGAGTTGAATGTTACTCACCGGATCGACGATGTAGTCGGCGTCGGAGGTGGAGATCTGCATCAGGCAGGTACGCTCCTGATAGGCGAACATGCTGTTGGCCTCCAGGTCAATCGCCAGACGGGGCGCTTGCCGCAGTTCGCGCAAGCAGGCAGCCCAGCCGGCGGGCGTGTCAATGTATTGAAATGGGGGCAGCTCCCCCGTACGATCAGGATTGTCTGGCGTCATGCTGTAGATACCATTCCCAGAAGCGGCGCACACCCTCGGCCACGGAGACGGACGGCTGATAGTCGAGCAGGCGACGGGCCTTGCTGATGTCGGCTTCGTTGCGCACAAAATCGGCCGCCAGGCGCGGCGTCGGCGTTACATTGGCCTTGCGTCCGCTGATCTCTTCCATGAGGGCCACGAAGTTCGCCAGCAGCACCGGCTCACCGCGGCCCAGATTGATGATCTCGTAGCCCAGCGGCCGGTCGAGGGCGGCGACGATGCCGCTGACCGTGTCGTCGACGAACGTCCAGTCGCGAAACATCTGCCCGTTGTCATAGAGGGGGATGTCCTGACCTTTCATCAGACTGTCGGCCAGAAGATAAGCCATCATATCCGGCCGCCCGTTAGGGCCGTAGACGGTGAAAAAGCGCAGCACGGTCAGATTCTGCCCGAAAAGGTGATGATAGCTGTACCCCAGGATTTCGGCGGCGCGCTTGGCGGCAGCGTAGGGTTGCAGCGGCCGGTCGCACGGGTCAGTCTCCACGAAGGGGATTTGCGTGGTGTTGCCGTAGACCGAGGACGTGGAGGCGAATACGAAATTCTCGACATGGCCCGTGGCGCGCGCCGCGTCGAGCAGATTTTGGGTGCCGTTCAGGTTAACGTTGACGTAGAGGTCGGGATGAGTGACCGCGTTACGGACACCGGCCATGGCCGCGAGGTGGGCGACGTGGGTAATGGCGTGGTCGGCCAGTATGGACAATATGTGCCCGCGGTCGCGCACATCGGCTTCAATCATACGAAAGTTGGGGTATTCGTTTAGCCTCTTTTCGTTGGCTCGTTTGCGCGCCGGGTCGTAGTAGTCGTTGAAGTTATCAAGCCCGACGACGTCATCCCCGCGACGGCACAAGCGATCGGCCAGATGGCTGCCGATAAAACCGGCCGCGCCGGTGACGAGTACGGTCATAGCGTGATGCTCTCTTCCTCAGTGGGCCGAATGTCCTCGATGACGAGTTGGAGATTGGTGTTGCCCTGCCAACGATTGACGCTGACCCGATAGGCTATATCCACGTGCTGCGGCAATTGGCCGGCCCATTCTCCCTGGCGGAAAGCGATGGCCGGGAACGCCTGCGTCGGCCGCCCCGATCCGCCGCCATAGCGGTCAGAACCGTTGCGGTGCGCGTCGACGACGAACATTTGCAGATGGCCGCCGTCTGCGCCGACGGGCCGATGGCTGACGATCTCGACCGCGCGACTGAGCAGGAGCGGCTGGGGGTTCTGGAATCCGGTCGGCTCCAGCTTCTCCAACGTACCGTGGAGCGCCCAATCGACCTCGCTCAGGGGCAGCGCAGCGTCGATGCGCAGGCTCGGCCGCAAATCTTGCTCGCCCAGTTGCTCCACGGCGATGTCGGTCATGCGGGCGATGAACTCCGGCAGATGCTCGTTGCGGAGGGTGAATCCGGCGGCCTGGGCGTGGCCGCCATGCCGAACGAGCAGATCGGACACCTGATCCAACGCCCGGGTGATGTGGAATTCCGGGATAGAGCGGCAGGACCCCCGGCTTTCCTCCTCGCCCTGTTCCATGATGATGGTGGGACGATAATTCTTCTCGGCCAGGCGACCGGCCACCAGGCCGACGATGCCGGAGGCGAACTCGGGGCTGCCGGCAATGATGAGCGGTGCGCCCGGATCGACCATCTCCTCGGCCATGACGGTGAGGCGGCGCGTCAGGGCCTGGCGCTTGCGGTTCAGTTCATCCAGAACCCGGGCTTGCTCCTGGGCGCTGGCCGAATTGGTGGCGATGAGCAGCCGGGCGGCGTCGTAGGCATGGGCCAGGCGGCCGGCGGCATTGATGCGCGGGCCAAGCGCGAAGCCGATGCTCTCGGCCGTCATTTGCCCCGGCGACAAGCCGCTGACATTCATCAGCGCGGCGATTCCCGGCCGGCGCACTTCGTTCAGCACGGCCAGCCCCTCGGCCACCAGCTTGCGGTTCTCGCCCACCAGCGGGGCCAGGTCGGCCACGGTGCCGATGGCTACCAGGTCGAGCAAAGCCGACTCGTCGATGGCCGCGCCACCGGGCGCGGCGCGAGCCAACGCCTGGGCCAGCTTATAGGCGATGCCGACGCCGGCCAACATCCTTTCCGGATAGACGGAGTCGGTTCGCTTGGGGTTAATCACGGCTACGGCCGGCGGGAGCGTGAGGCCCAGGCTGTGATGGTCGGTGATGATCATGTCCAGCCCGATGGCCTGGGCATGAGCGGCTTCAACGGGAGAGCGAATGCCGCAGTCGACACTGATGATCAGGCCCGCGCCCTTGGCCCGCAGGGAGGTCAGGGCCTCCAGGTTTAGCCCGTAACCTTCATCGACCCGGTCGGGGATGTAGGGCACGACCAACCGACGGTCATCCACGAGAGCGCGCAACGCTTCCGTCAGCAGGACGGTCGAGGTGACGCCGTCCGCGTCAAAATCGCCGTAGACGACGATCATTTCGCCGTCGCGCACGGCGCGGACGATGCGGTCGACGGCCGGCTCCATGTCGGCCAACTCGAAGGGGTCACGCGATTGGAGGTAATGGTTGTCCAGAAACGACTGGATTTGCCCCGGCTGAGTCAGGCCCCGGTTGTGCAGGATTTGCCTCAACACGGGATGGACGGCGTCGCCGGCAGTAGAGCGAGACGAGTCCTGGGCCAGTTCGGCGGCGACCAGCCAGCTATATTCGCGTAAGGTTTCAGGCCGTTTCATATGCTTGAATGGTAACACGGGCGGCGTTAATCCTCAAACGGGACGCGATCATCGCCGCCGCGCCGACGACTTTTTGGAGCATTGGACGGGATAGAACTATACTCTTTTTACCTGTGGAAATTAAGAAGAAATGGGCAACTTAACTCCTGGGCCGCAAGGAGCACGGCTTGACCGCCGCCAATGGCTAAAAATCGATCTGCTGCCGGCCGTCAGGCGGTGGGGCGGGTTAATCCTGCGCGCATTCCAGGATACCATGGCCCCGGAATCGCAACTGATCGCCTCCTCCATCGGCTACTACACGCTGTTCTCCGTTTTTCCCTTGTCGTTGCTGGTGGTGGCCATCGCCAGCAACTGGATTGATCCCCTGATGGCCGAGATGCGCATCGTCGCCGAGATGGAGTTCATTATCCCCGGCCTGGAGTCGCTGCTGGGCGAGAATCTGCAAAACCTCGTCAGCGCTCGCGGGCAGATCACCGGCCTGGCGGCGCTCATGTTGGTCTGGTCGGCCTCCAACGTGTTCAATGTAATCACGCGCTCCATGGACCGGATATGGGGCGCGGACATCAATCACCGCCGCTCGGTGTGGCGCCACCGCACGCTGGCGGTGGTCATGGTGCTGGCTATTACGATGCTGCTCCTGGTGGCCTCCTCGGCTGAAGGGACCATTGTGACCATCATCAATAGCTTGCTGCCCTCGGCCCTTTCTGGCATTGCCCCCTTCACGACCCGTTTTTGGGCTATCTTTCTCAACGTCCTGCTGTTCGCATTGCTCTATTCGTTCATGCCCCATATTAAAGTCGGCTGGCGCGAAGTATTGCCCGGAGCTATCGTATCCGGTCTGTTGTGGCATTTCGCCAAACAGCTCTTCTTGTACTTCGTGGCCACCTATTTATCGCGATCCAATCTAATCTACGGTTCGGTCGGGACGATCATCGCCTTCCTGACCTGGACTTATTTTAGTAGCCTCATCCTCCTTCTGGGCGCTTATCTCAATCGCTATGCCGCGGCCGAGCGCCGGCTGCCGGCCGTCGACGCCCGGCCGCAAGCCTAATCGCCTGCTCCAATTGCCATAGACCAGACAAGGGGCGTGCCTGGCCCTGGATTCATTTTGGTCTGGGTACGCCCCGGGTCAGGTCTCACTTGACAGCCGCCGGTAAGTCAATACAATAGAACATATGAGCTATCCGTGGATTCGGGCCAGCGAGATCGGTGAATATGTCTATTGCCGGCGTTCCTGGTGGCTGCGCCGGGTACGGGCCGTAGCGTCGATCAACGTCACGCAGATGCAGGCCGGAACCCGCTACCACGAGCAGCACGGCCGCGCTGTGGAGATGTCCGTCTGGCTGCGGCGGCTGGCCTACGTGATCCTGTTTTGTGCCATCGCGGTGCTGGTTTTCCAATTGTTGTCCGGATGAGGCGAGTGGAGATCGAGGGAGATATACCTGAACGGGTAAGAACATGATGATGAGTGGCTTGCCGCTGGTGATCGTCCTGGCCCTGTTGTTTCTGGCGGCCGCGCTCTGGTTTCGCGGCCGTGACATGCGCGAGGAAAGCGGACTGCCGCCCGGCAACGTCATCTACACCGATACCGGCACGTGGCGGGCCAACAGCAACGTTCTGAATGCCTCGGAGTATCGCCTGACCGGCAAGCCAGACTATCTGGTGGAGCAGAACGATGGAACCATCATCCCCGTTGAAGTGAAGTCCAGCCTCGCGCCCGAAACGCCGTGGGACGGGCAGGTGCTACAACTGGCCGCCTATTGCCTACTGATAGAATCCAATTATGGCGTGCGTCCGCCCTACGGCATCCTTCAGTACAGGGATCGCGCTTTTGCCGTGGATTATACGGACGAACTGGAAGCCGACCTTCTCGATCTGTTGGACGAGATGCGCGCCACCCGTCAGGAGCTTGACCCGGATCCGGATCATGCTGAACGCCGCCGTTGTGCCGCCTGCGGCGTTCGTGAGGCTTGCGACCGGCGGCTGGCCTAGACGCGCCGTGCCGCCCATTTGCCTCCCCACTGCTTCGCCGCGCATTTCCTAATCTCCTTTTCCCGGTATAATAAGTGGCTAATCACGCTGGCAAGCGATTTTGGCGCGCCTGCCGTTGGCGGAGGGCTATTATAATGTCGACACAAATTCAGCGGCTGACGGGCATGCACGACGTCCTGCCCGACGACCGCCGGTATTGGGACACGATCATCGCCGCGGCCGAAATGGTGGCCTGGCGCTTCGGCTTCCAGCGCATCGATACACCCATCCTCGAGGCCACCGAGTTGTTCGTTCGCGGCGTGGGCGAGGGTTCGGATTTCTTCGTGCAGAAAGAGATGTATACGATAGCGGAGGCGGACGGCAGCAGCATCACCCTGCGCCCGGAATTTACCGCCGGATTGGTGCGGGCCTACATCAGCAACGGGATGCGCAACTGGCCGCAGCCGGTGAAACTCTACACCATCGGCCCCAGCTTTCGCCGCGAACGGCCGCAGGCCGGCCGCTTGCGCCAGCACAGCCAGTTCAACTGCGAGATATTGGGCGAGGACGACCCAGCGGCCGACGTGGAAGTCATGATGCTGGCGATGACTTTCTTTAGCGAGCTTGGCTTCCGGGGGCTGACCTTCCAACTCAACAGCACCGGCTGTCCGGTTTGCAAGCCAGCCTACGTCGAGAAACTGGTGGCCTATCTGGCCCAACATACCGATAAGCTGGCCGACATCGACAAGGAGCGGCTGACCAAAAACCCGCTACGCGTGCTCGATAGCAAAGCGCCGGGCATGGATGAGCTGTTGGCTGGCGCCCCCCACATCGTCGATCATCTTTGTGAAGATTGCCGCGAGCACTTTGCTGACGTGTGCGGTTTGCTCGAGGCGTTGGGTCAATCGTACTCGCTCAACTTTCGCCTGGTGCGTGGCATTGATTATTATGTCAAAACCGTATTCGAAGTGTGGCAGACGGGTATTGGCGCGCAAGCCGCTCTGTGTGGTGGCGGCCGCTACGACGGTCTGGCCGAAGATATCGGCGGCTCGCCGACTCCCGGCGTCGGCTTCGGCAGCGGCATCGAGCGGGTTATTCTGGGTATGAATGAGCAGGACGTGGAACCGCCCGCGCTGCCGCCGGTGCCGGTTCTGGTGGCCTACATGGGCCAGGCGACCAAAGCGGCGGCCGTGGGCCTCGTCTATCGCCTGCGCGAGGCGGGCATCGGCGCGCGTTTGGCCTTCTCCCGCCGTGGGCGCAGCATGAAAAGCCAGATGCGCGAGGCGGATCATCTGGCCGCTCGTTTCGCGCTCATTGTGGGCGAGAACGAGCTGGCTCAAGGCTCCGTAGCCGCCAAGTCGCTGGCTGGCGACAAAGCCCAGGTCGTCGTGTCGCTGGATGAAATCGTGAACTGGTTGCGGGAGCGCCTGGCGTGACGATGCTCGTCCGCGAGTCGTGTCGTCTCGAACGGCCGAGAACCAGCGGCAGCGCTTCTATGCCCTACCCTTGCTTATGAACCTCGTCGGCATTCTCGAACAACCCCGTCTGCCCGATTCTGCACCGTTGGCCCGCCAGGTTCGCGAATGGCTGTCGGCGCGAGGTGTGTCGTCGTGGACGGCCGCCCCGGTTGACGACGAAGACCTCGATGCCCCGCTGGAGGGTACGTCGTTGCTCGTCGTCCTTGGCGGCGACGGCTCGACGCTACGCGCGGCGCGTTGGACGGTGCCCTATGGCGTGCCCATCTTTGGCATCAACGTCGGCCGCGTCGGCTTCCTCAGCGAAGCCACGCCGGAGAATTGGCCGGAAAAGCTGGCCCGGCTACTGGATGGCGATTACTGGATCGAGCGGCGTCTGCTGCTTCATGCCGAACTGTGGCGCGGCGGCCGCAGGGAGGCTTCTTTCTCGGCGTTGAACGAAGTGGTCATTGGCCGGGGCGCGCAGGCGCGAGTCATCCACCTGCACTTGCGCGTCGATGATGATCTGGTGACGACCTACATTGCCGACGCTCTGATCGTGGCGACGCCCACCGGCTCGACGGCCTATTCAATGGCCGCCGGTGGCCCGCTGATGCCGCCCCAGTTGCAAAATCTGGTCATCGTGCCCGTGGCCGCCCATTTGAGCCTGAATCGTTCGCTGGTCTTACACGAGAACGCGCGCATCTCCATCCAGGTGGAAATGGGCCACGAGGCGTTTCTGACGGCCGACGGGCAGAAAAGCATGGCCGTCGAGGATGGTGACGAGATCATTATCACGAAAAACGAAAGTGTGTGTAGCTTTGCCCGTGTCGAAAGCCCCGGCTACTTCTACCGCCGCCTGATGGGACGTTTGGGTTTCAGTTGGCCGCATCTGAGCATCGTCGGCCCTAATCGTGAGGATAAAGCTTAGCTGCTGTTCATCCCATACTATTGGGAAATTTATCTATCTGGCGACAATCCTCCTGAAAGGGGGCCGGCTTGGGCTTAACCCATGACCGGATTCCTGAATAAACGATATGGCTATCAAAGACCCTAGACTTCGCTCGCTACTGACTCAGGCCGACCGCAATGCGGCCAACGGCAAGAACGCGGCCGCGGAAAGTATTTATCGGCAGATTGTGGACATGGCTCCGGATGCCGAAACGGCCTGGTTGGGTCTGGCCGAAGTGGTCGTTGGCGCGGATGAGAAGCGCGCCGCCTATGAGCGAGCGCTAGATCTGGCTCCGGGCATGCCGGCGGCGATCGCCGGGCTGGCCCGGCTGGACGGCCGGCCCGTCCCGCCGGAGATAGCTGCGGCGTTGGAAGCAGCCCAGGAACCACAGGAGATCGCCCCGTTTGAAGCGGGACTCGTGGATGAGGGTGCGGATAATGTCACCACGACCGATAGCGAGGCTGCTTATGAGCTGTACTGCTATCGTCACCCCGATCGCGCCACCTCATTGCGGTGCTACAATTGCGATCGGCCGATCTGCAGCACTTGCGCCAATAAGACACCGGTTGGCTACATTTGTCCCGAATGTCAGCGCGAGGCGGAGGATGCTTTCTTTAACAGCAAGCCGCTCGACTATCTAATCGCCGCGTTGGTATCGCTGCCGATCAGCCTGTTAACCGGCTACCTGATAGTCAGGTTTTTCAGCGGCGGCTTCCTGTTTTTCATCATTATCTTCTTTGTCAGTGGCGCGATCGGCAGCTTTATCGGCCGCACCACCAAGCGCGCCATCGGTGGGCGACGGGGGCGTTATCTGCCCGGTCTGGTAGTCGCCATGATGATCCTGGGTGTGGCTATCCCGGCGCTGCCCATCCTTTTGGCTGTTCTAACTGGCAGCGTCGGCGGCTTGATGGCCCTGTTAGGGCCGGGCATCTACTTATTTGTCGGCGCCAGTGCCGCTTACTGGCAAATGCGCTAATATTCGAGTGCCATGCTTTCGGAACTGTTTATTCGCAACTTCGCGATTATTGATGAACTGCGTCTGCGGCTAAATCCCGGCTTCAACGTGCTTACCGGCGAGACGGGGGCCGGAAAGTCCATCATTCTGGACGCGGTGACCCTGGTGCTGGGCGAGCGAGCGGACACGACGGTCATCCGCGCCGGGACGGACGAAGCCTACGTCGAGGCGACCTTCCGCCTGGATGAAGGGTTGCAGGCTGAACTGCGCCCCATCCTGGAGGCCGAGGGCCTGGATGAAGAAGGAGCCGAGTTCGTCGTGCTGGCGCGGGAGATGCGCGCCAGCGGCCGCAATATCTGCCGCATCAACGGCCGCACCGTCAGTCTGTCGCTGCTGCGGCAGGTTGCCGATCCCCTTATCGATATCCACGGCCAGGGGGAACACCTTTCCCTGCTACGGCCGCGCTCCCATCTGGCCCTGCTCGACGCTTTTGGCGGCCTGGAGGCGGAGAGGCGGGCGTTGGCCGCTGAAGTTCATCGCCTGCACGCCGTCCAGCGCGAGCTGGAAGACCTGCGGCGGAGCGGCCGCGACATGGCCCAGCGCACGGAGATGCTCCAGTTCAAGGTCGAGGAGATCGGCGCAGCCGCCTTGCAGCCGGACGACGAAGAAACCTTGCGCATCGAGCGCCTGCGGCTGGCCAACGCCGAGCAACTGGGCCGTCATGCCAGTGAGGCGATTGCCCTGCTCTCGACCGTGGATGAAGACCGCCCGGCCATAACCGATATGCTGGGGCGCGTCGAACACGCCATGACCCAGTTAGCCAAGCTGGACGACACGCGGCAGGATTCTCTGGCAACTCTGCAAGGCATCGGATTCCAGCTAAGCGAATTGTCTGCGGAGCTTCAGGATTATCTGGATGCGCTGGAATATGACTCGCGCCGGCTAAACACGGTCGAAGGGCGACTGGAGTTGATCAGCGATCTGAAGCGCAAGTATAACGAACCGGACGTGAGCGGCCTGCTGGCCGCCGGCGAACGGGCCGTGGCCGAGCTACAGACGTTGGAAAATAGCGGCGTGCGCACCGCCGAACTGGAGGCCGAGCAGGAAACCTATCTGCGACATATCGGCACCATGGCGGCCGGGCTCTCGGACAAGCGCCACGTGGCCGCCGGACGACTGTCGGCGGCCGTAGAGCACCACCTGGCCGAGTTGAAGATGGAAGGGGCGCACTTTGGCGTCGATTTCCGCAGGCAGCCGTCGGCGGCGGGGTGCTACGTGTCCACGGATGATGGCGAGCAGCGTCTGTCGTTCGACCAGACAGGCATTGACCAGGTGGAATTTCTCATCTCGGCCAATCCGGGCGAGCCGCCGAAACCGCTGGCGCGCGTCGCCAGCGGCGGCGAGACGGCGCGCCTGATGCTGGCGTTGAAGACCGCCCTGGCGCAGGTAGACCAGACGCCGACGCTGATCTTTGACGAGATCGACCAGGGCATCGGCGGACGGGTAGGCGACGTGGTCGGCCGTAAGCTGTGGGGCCTGGCGGCCGAGGCCAACCACCAGGTCGTCGTCGTCACCCATTTGCCGCAACTGGCCGGCTACGGCGATGCCCACTTCCACGTCAGCAAGGCGGTTGACGCCGGCCGCACGATCACCCATGTGGCCGGGCTGGATCAGTCGGGACGCGTGCGTGAATTGGCGGCCATGCTGGGCACGCAAGGGGAGACGGCCGTGTGGGGCGCAGAGTCGATCCTGCGACATGTCGCTGAGGCCAAGGACGACTTACTGGTCGCCAAATAGTTCGCCATTGATATGACCACCCAGCGCGTCCGTACTCTATTTACCATCTGGTTAGTAGCGTTAGACTTTCTGCTCATCGGCCTGGCCTTCGCCCTGGCCTACCAATTGCGCGTCTCAGTCGATTGGCCGGAGCCGCTGTTGAATCAGGTGCCCCTGGCCGATTATTTCTCTCTGTTCCTGGCCCAGGCGTTTGGCATCATCGCGGTTCTTTTCCTGAACCGCCAGTATTACATCCCGCGCGCGGCCTCGCGCATCGACCAGGTCTACTACGTCTTCATCAGCGTGTCGGTCGGCATCCTGATCGCCGTCGCGCTGTCGACGATCTTCTTCCGCACGGATCGCGCCATCCTTGATTATCCGCGGACGATGCTCGTCTACAACTGGCTGCTGACTATTGTATTGCTGATGCTCGGCCGGTTCCTGACCAACTGGCTGCGCAAGCGCCTGCAGGAACGAGGGATCGGTAAGGACAAAGTGTTACTCGTCGGGACCGGGGACACGGCCCGCATGATCCTGCAACGCATCGTCTGGTCGCCCGACCTCGGTTATGATCTGGTGGGCATCATCGACGGCGACGGGACGGAATCCGATATCCTCGGCGTGCCCGTGCTGGGCAATCCAGAAGATCTGCCGGATCTCATCGACGAATACAAGATCGACGAGGTCATCGTCGCCATCCCGGAGAAAGGGCATCGCGAGACGCTCCATGTCATCTCTTATTGCGAGCGCGGCCGCGTCACGATCAAGGTCTTCCCCGATCTGTTCCAATATATCACCACGACGGCCGGTATTGAGGACTTGGGCGGCTTGCCCCTGTTGTCGGTGCGCGATTACGCTTTGCGCGGTTATTTCTTGACGCTCAAGCGGGTGATCGACTTTTTTGGGTCGGCCGCGGGGTTGATCGCCTTGTCGCCCCTGATGTTCATGACCGCGCTGGCGATCAAGCTGGAATCGCCCGGCCCCGTGTTTTTTGTGCAGCCGCGCATGGGTCTCGACGGCCGTGAATTCATGATGATCAAGTTTCGCTCCATGCGCACCGACGCCGAAAAGGATGGCCCCGGCTGGACGGTCAGGGACGATCCACGCCAGACGCGGATTGGCTCGTGGTTGCGGCGGCTTGAGGTCGATGAGTTGCCCAACCTGATCAATGTCCTGTTGGGAGAGATGAGTCTGGTCGGGCCGCGGCCGGAACAGGCTTA
Organism: Promineifilum sp.; assembly: GCA_017983515.1. Taxonomy (GTDB): domain Bacteria; phylum Chloroflexota; class Anaerolineae; order Promineifilales; family Promineifilaceae; genus Promineifilum. The sequence goes on from JAGOBF010000012.1 coordinate 46,251, forward strand.
TTACGTCGAACAATTCCGTCGCTATGTGCCGCGCTACATGGATCGTCACCGGGAGAAGGGCGGCATGACCGGCTGGGCACAGGTGAATGGCCTGCGGGGCGACAGTTCCATCAGCGAACGTACCAAATACGACCTGTGGTATTCCGAAAATTGGTCCATCCTGCTCGATACTAAAATCCTCTTGCGCACTCTGTGGCAAATCGCTACCCCCACGGAAGATAAAGCTCATCATTAATCCCCGGTTGAAAGGGTCTTTAATCTAACATCCTTCTTATTGACGCTGATCCGGCGGCATGTTATGATCAAAAAGGGCTGGTTTAGCACTCGCGCAAGCTGACTGCTAACCACCATCGTAACCGAAAAGATGGATGCGACCGGGTATAGCTCTTGGTGAGTTAGTCACCCGGTCGATGATTGCATTGTGACCATGGACGAATTTCAGCAATTGACCGAGCGACAGGAACGGATACTGGCGATGGTCGTCCGAAGCTATATCGAGACGGGCAAGCCGGTGGGTTCCCGCACGCTGGTCGAGGATTACGGGCTGGACTTCAGTTCGGCCACGGTGCGCAATGACTTTGCCGCCCTGGGCGAACTGGGCTACGTGGCCCAGTTGCACACGTCCGCGGGCCGAATTCCCAGCGAACGCGGTTACCGTTATTTCGTGCAAAAGCTGTTGGGCGAGTTCCACCTGCCTCTGCACGAGCGCCAAATGATCCGCCATCAGTTTCATCAGGCGCGTCTGGAACTGGACCAGTGGATGCGGCTTTCGGCGGCCATCCTGGCCCGCACGTCGGGCAGCGCCAGCTTCGTCACCGCCCCCCAGGCCCGCGCCAACCGTTTCAAGCACCTCCAGTTGATCGCCACACAAGGGCGTCTGGTGCTGATGGTGCTGGTGCTATATGGCGGCGAAGTGAAGCAGCAGATGCTGACGCTGGCCGAACCCTTGCCCCAAAATCGCCTGAGCATCGCGGCCGACAAGCTTAATGGCTACTTTGCCGACATGGATGCCGACGAGGTCGGCGGGCGTGTCGCGGCGGCGCATCTGGACACATTGGAGAGCGAGATAGTCGGTCTGGTGATGGAGATTCTGCGGCGAAACGATCACCGCTCGATCAGCGATATTTACCGCGACGGGTTGGTCAATATTTTGGACGACGAGGGCACGCGCCAGGCTATCCGGCTGCTCGAAGAGCGGACGCTGCTGGCGTCGGTTTTATCGGTGCAGCAAGCGCAAGGCGGGGAAGGGGTGCAGGTGGTGATTGGCGGCGATGGCCGCTGGGAAGAGCTGAAAGATTGCACCATGATCCTCTCCCGCTATGGCGTGACCGAGAGCTTTTCCGGCACCCTGGCCGTCGTTGGCCCCACACGTATGCCCTACGACCGCAATGTGGCCGCGGTGCGCTACGTGGCCGACCTAATGAGCGGTTTTGTATCCGATTACTTTGTCCAGGAATCGGCCGACGCGGGTGGCAGCACCCTGGATCAAATAGATAGAGGTTGACAAGAGTGACAATACCAGAAGAACAACAAGAGTGGGAAGAAGCCGTCGGCGGCGCGGACGCGCCCGACGCGATGGCTACAACTTTATCCCTGGAAGAACAACTGGCGGCGACGCAGGCCGAGGCCGCGCGCAACCTGGACGGCTGGCAACGCACGCAGGCCGAATTCGCCAACGCGCGCAAGCGCTTTGACCGGCAACGGGCCGAGGCGTTCACGACTGCCAATATCGACTTAGTGGGCAAGCTCTTGCCGACTATTGATGACTTTGAACGGGCGCTCGAAGCTGTACCCGAGGAAGATCGGAATGATCCCTGGGTTTCCGGCATCGCTCTAGTCTATCGCAAGATGCTGGCCATACTCGATGATATGAACGTCCAGATCATTCCCAGCGTCGGCGAGCCTTTCGATCCCAATTACCACGAGGCATTGACGCAGGAACCCTCCGATGAATACGACAGTGGCGTGATCGTCCGCGAAGCACGGCGCGGTTATAAACTGGGTGATCGGGTCATTCGGCCCGCGCTTGTATCCGTCGCTCCCTAATTCGACATCATAAAAGGACAGAGTTTAAATGGCAACGATAATCGGTATTGATTTGGGCACAACGAACTCCGTTGTCGCCGTCATGGAAGGCGGGGAGCCTGTGGTCATCCCCAGCTCGGAAGGAAGCCGGCTGTTTCCTTCGGTGGTAGCCGTCAACCCGAAGACGGGCGAGCGCCTGGTGGGCCAGGTTGCCAAGCGGCAGGCAGTGATGAATTCGCAAAACACCATCTACTCGGTGAAACGGTTTATGGGTCGCAAATTTAACGACCCCGAAGTGCAGAAGGCTTTGACCTACGTGCCGTATGAGGTGAAAGAAGCGCCCAACGGTGACTTGCGCGTGATCATGAACGGCCGCGAGTACTCGCCGCCGGAGATCTCGGCCATGATCCTGCAAAAGATCAAGGCCGACGCCGAAGCCTATCTGGGCCAAACGGTGACGCAGGCGGTCATCACGGTTCCGGCCTACTTCAACGACAGCCAGCGCCAGGCGACCAAGGACGCGGGCAAGATCGCCGGTCTGGAAGTGCTGCGCATCGTCAACGAGCCGACGGCCTCGTCGCTGGCCTATGGGCTGGGCAACAAGAAGGACGAGATGATCGCTGTCTATGACCTGGGCGGCGGCACGTTTGACATCTCTATCCTGGAAGTGGGCGACGGCGTCTTTGAAGTGAAGTCGACCAACGGCGATACATTCCTGGGCGGCGATGACTTTGACCAGCGCATCATCGACTGGGCGGCCGAACAGTTCAAGATGGAAGAAGGCATCGATCTGCGCAGCGACAAGCAGGCCCTGCAGCGGCTGCGCGAAGCAGCCGAGAAAGTCAAAGTCGAACTGTCGACGACTATGCAGAGCGAGCTGAACCTGCCGTTCATTACTGCCGACGCCACCGGGCCGAAGCATATGAACCTGACCCTGACGCGGGCCAAGCTGGAGCAGTTGACCGAAAACCTGGTGCAGCGTTCCATTGAGCCGGTTCGCAAAGCCCTGAAAGACGCCGGCCTGGCCGAGAAAGATATCACTGAGGTAATCCTGGTGGGCGGCATGACGCGCATGCCGGCGATTCAGGAAGCCGTCCGCAAATTCTTCGGCCGAGAGCCGCACAAGGGCGTGAACCCCGATGAGGTGGTGGCTCTGGGCGCGGCGATTCAGGCGGGCGTTCTGGGCGGTGATGTCAAAGAAGTGGTTCTGCTCGACGTGACGCCCCTGACGCTGGGTATCGAAACATTGGGTGGCGTGGCGACACCGTTGATCGAGCGCAACACGACGATCCCGACCAAGAAGAGCCAGGTGTTCTCGACGGCGGCCGACAGCCAGACGCAAGTGGAGATCCACGTCGTGCAGGGCGAGCGGCCGATGGCTAGTGACAACAAGAGTCTGGGGCGGTTCATCCTGGATGGGCTGCCGCCCGCGCCGCGCGGCGTGCCGCAGATCGAGGTGTCGTTTGACATCGACGCCAACGGCATCTTGAATGTCAGCGCCCGCGACAAGGCCACGAACCGCCAGCAGGCCATGCAGATCATTCCCTCCAGCGGCCTGGCCAAGGAAGAGATCGATCGCATGATGCGGGACGCCGAGAGCCACGCCGCCGAAGACACCCGGCGCAAGGAAGAGGTGGAGGCGCGTAACGTCGCCGACACGGCCATCTATGGGGCCGAAAAGTTCTTGCAGGATAACGGCGACAAGATCCCGGAGTCGAATCGCGCCGCGGTTCAGACTCAAATTGAGGCCGCTAGAGAGGCCTTGTCCGGCGGCGACGTGACCGCGATGCAGCAGGCCGCCGAGCGATTGCAGCAGGCATTGCAGCAGGCCGGCGCGGCCATGTATCAGGCCGCCGGCGGTGACCCGACGGCCGATGGCGGCCCCGAGACCGGCCCGGCCGACAATGGGCCGGCCGACGAGGACGTTATCGACGGCGAGTTCAGCGACGCTAATTAATTCTTGATAGGGAGGCCGGGCAGACGGCGATAGCATCTGCCCGGCCTAAATGAACTTATGTCTGCAAAACGCGATTACTACGAAATCCTGGGCATATCCCGAGGGGCTACCAAAGAGGAACTGAAGAAACAGTACCGCAGCTTGGCGCGCCAGTATCATCCCGATGTCAGCGCCGAATCCGACGCCGGCGAGCGTTTCAAGGAGATCAGCGAGGCCTACGAGGTATTGTCTGACGACGACAAGCGGGCCGCTTATGATCGCTTTGGGCACGCGGGCGTCAATGGCGGTGGCTTCTCCGGCGGTTTTGACCAGGGGTTCGGTGGTTTCGCCGATATATTCGAGGAATTCTTCGGCTCATTCGGTGGCGCGACTGGCGGCCGTCGCCGGCGTCGCGGCCCACGTCGCGGCCCTGATCTGCGCTATGATTTAACCATCACCTTCGAAGAGGCTGTATTCGGTGGGGAGCGGGACATCGAGTACCGTCGCTCCGAGACCTGTACCGTCTGCAGCGGCAGCGGTGCCGAGCCGGGCACGCGTCCTATTGCCTGTACGACCTGTAACGGTTCCGGCGAGGTGCGCCGGGTGCAACAGTCGATCCTGGGGCAGTTTGTCAATGTGACGACTTGTACCACCTGTAACGGCACGGGTGAATTGATCCCCCATCTTTGTCACGAGTGCAACGGCCGCAAGCAGGTCGAGCGCACGGTGACCAAGAAGGTCAAGATTCCCGCGGGCGTGGACAGTGATACGCAAATACGCCTGACCGGCGAGGGTGGGGCGGGGACGGACGGCGGCCCGGCCGGTAACCTCTTCGTCGTGCTCAATGTGGCTCCGCACGAATACTTCCAGCGCCGCGGCGACGATATCGTCCTCGACTTGCAGATTAATGTGGCCCAGGCGGCATTAGGCGACGAGCTTACCGTGCCCACTGTAGATGGAGATTCGGATCTGCCCGTGCCGCCCGGCACACAATCCGGTCGCGTATTTCGCATGCGCGGGTTGGGTGTGCCAAAGCTCGACCGTAGCGGGCGCGGTCAGAATGTCGGCCGCGGCGATCAACTGGTGATTATCAACGTGGCGATTCCCAAAACCCTGTCGGCCGAACAACAAGACTTGTTCAAGCAGCTGTCGCGCACGTTGGGCAAGGAAGTCATCCCACAGAAGGACAAGGGTATCCTGGGACAATTAAAGGATGCGCTCGGCGATCTGTTCGGTTAAGCGCGTTCTATTTGCCGGCTACGGTTGGTGGAGGGCGGAGGGCATATGTACTGGCTCGAAATAAGTGTCCGAACAGACGGTGAAGGAGCCGAGGCCGTGGCGGAAGTGCTGCGGCCTTTTGCTTATCAGGGGAGCGTTGTGCTGGAGCAACTCGGCGACGATACGACGGTCGACCCGGACGCGCTGGAGGCCGCCGTCACCGTAAAAATTTACGTGGCCGAGGAAGACGACACGCCCGCCTTGCGCCGGCGCATCGAGGAAATCCTCTATCACATGGGCCGTCTCTATCCGATTCCAGAGCCAGTATTTCGCGAGTTGGCCGATGAGGATTGGGCAAATGCCTGGAAGAATCATTACCGTCCGTTTCGTCTCGGCCGTCACCTGAAAATCTGGCCGACCTGGCTGCCGCGCGAAACCGACGACGACGCCCTGCCCGACGACGTGGTGTTGATCCTCGACCCCGGCATGGCCTTTGGCACCGGCCTGCACCCTACGACCCAGGGCTGTCTGCGAGCGTTGGAGGACATCGTGCGCTCGGGCATGAGCGTGCTGGACGCCGGTACGGGTTCCGGCATACTGGCTGTTGCCGCCGCCAAACTGGGTGCGACGGAGGTGGCGGCCTTCGATACCGACTCGCTCGCCGTGCGCGCCACGGCCGATAATGCCGCCCAAAACGGCGTGGCCGAGGCCATCCACTGCTGGCGTGGCGAATTGGAGAGCGTACACAACGAGGTCACCCGCGACACGTGGGATGTCGTCGTGGCTAATATCCTCGCGCCGGTCATTATTCAGTTGCTGGACGAAAAGGGATTGTTGGGCTACGTGGCCGATGATGGCCGGCTCATTTTGAGTGGGATCATTCTGGAACAGGGGCCGGCCGTTGAAGCCGCGATTGCCCGGGCCGGCGGACGAGTGGAAAGAACGATCACCGCGGGCGATTGGGTCACTTACATAGCCGGCCGGCGCTGACGCGCCCGGCCGGCTGATGTTCATATCGCGCCCGTGGCGAACTCGCTACACGGGTAATTTCAATTTATGCTGAGGTCGTCGGCTGGGCGTTGCGGCGATACCGGTAGGTAATCCGTCCGCGCCCTAGATCGTAGGGCGTCATCTCGACCCGCACGCGGTCGCCCAGCAAAATGCGGATGTAATGCTTGCGCATACGACCGGACAGATAGGACAGCACCCGGTGACCGTTGTCGAGTTCGACCATGAACTGTGTATTTGGTAGCAGCTCGATGACCGTACCCTCAACCTCTAGTTTGTCTTCCTTATTTGCCATAAACTCCTGACTACTTGAACTAAACGTTCCGCAACCGGCTAACCGGTCTCTCCCTCGGTTGTCTCGGGAGATTCTATTACTTCTTCGATTACGGCCGCGACCTTTTCGACGACCGATCCAACGATATTCTTGGCGGCGTCTACCACGCTGCCGGCCGTATCCTGTACTGTGTCGATGAGCGTCTCGCCGGCTTCCTCGGCCGATTGGGCCGTTTCTTCCACGGCATCGGCCGCGTCGCCGGCCACATCCTCGGCCGTCTCGACGGCCGATTCGCCGGCATCGGCCGAGTCGCCGGCCATATCCTCGGCCGTCTCGACGACCGAATCGGCGGCATGGGCAGCGGTGTCTACCGCTTCATCGACCGCATCGTCAGCCGCTTCGACTGTTTCTTCCACGGCATCGGCCGCGTCGCCGGCCATATCCTCGGCCGTCTCGACGACCGAATCGGCGGCGTCGGCAGCGGTGTCTACCGCTTCATCGACCGCATCGTCAGCCGCTTTGACTGTTTCTTCCATGGCATCGGCCGCATCGCCGGCCATGTCCTCGGCCGTCTCGACGACGGCATCGGCCGCATCGGCGGTCGCTGTGGCTTCTTCAGAACCCTCATTATCAACTGGGGCTGATTGGTCTTCCTCTACCTGACGAATCGGGCCGCGCGCGGCCGCGGCCGCCTCTTCTTCTTCCTGGCGCAACGCTTCGGCGAGCTCTTTCTGGGCCATCCACTCGATCTGTTCTGTCGCCGTCACGGCTTTCAGACTCAAACCGATGCGCTGGCGTTTCTGATCGATGCTGACCACGCGCAAAAGATGAACTTCGCCTTCCTTGACGACGGCTCGCGGATCTTCGACCGGGTTGCGCGAAAGCTGAGATATATGCAGTAACCCTTCGACGCCCGGCTCGATCTCGGAAAATGCGCCATAGTCGAGGATGCGAGTGATCTTGCCCTCGACCAATTGGTTTTGCACGTAGCGCTGGGCCACGGTATCCCAAGGATTGGCCAACAACTTCTTGCGGCTCAGGCTGATGCGCCCCGAATCTTTGTCGATGCCGAGCACGAAGACCTCGATCTCGTCGCCCAGCTTGACGACTTCGCGCGGGTGATCGATCCGATGCCAGGACAGCTCCGAAATGTGGACGAGACCATCCGCGCCGCCGAGATCGACGAACGCTCCGAAATCGCGCATTCCGCTGACGCGGCCGGTGCGCGTCTCGCCGGCTTGCAATGTTTCCATCAACTCGCCGCGTTTCTTGTCTTCCCACTCTCTTTGGGCCTCGCGCTGGGACATGACCAGGCGGTGGCGGTGGCGGTCGACTTCAATGATTTTAACGCCGATCGTTTCCCCGCGAACGCGGGCCAGTCGTTGCTGGCGACGTCGCTCGCCCATGCCGGGCGTGACGTCACTTAGATGCGAGATGGGCACAAACCCGCGAATGCGGCCGTAGGGCACGATCACGCCACCCTTGTTGTAGCCGATCACTTCGCCTTCGAAGATCTCTCCGCTGGCTAGCAGGGCTTCGGCTTCGATCCAGTCCTGATTTAGCCGCGCCAGATGGATCGAGACGACCAATGCTTCCGGGTCTTCGGTTTCGACCACATAGATCGGAACCTCATCGTTCACCTTCAGCGCATCTCGCTCTTCCGGCTCGAGCTTGGCCAGGTCGGACTGTGGCACAATCCCGTCACGCTTTAGACCCAGATCGACGATGAGACCTTGCGGCGTGTTCGCCACAATAACGCCCATGCGGATATCCCCCGCTTGGGGCATATCATAGTCGTGTTGATCTAACAGATCTTCCAGGGAATGCATCGATTCTTCTGACATACTATTGTCCTGACGGCTATTAGATTTGCGGGTTTGCAATTCCGTTCAACAATAAAAAACTCGGCCCATGTGATGCGCTTGGTCGCAACAGATGGCCGAGTCACAATGGCGATATCGCTCGCAAAAGCGTGATCGCGAATAACACAGGGCGGCCGACTATGCCCAATCCCGAGAGACTATTGGAGTCATTATTGGGAAACCCATATCAGTACGCACGAGTCGTATTTTGTGGTTTCGACAATCGCTTCCAAGCCGTCCAACCCTAACCCACTCAGCCAACTCCCAATTATAGCATGAAGGGCTAGAGTGTCAATCCGGGATCAGGACGCTGCGACGCCGTCACTGTTGGTGCGCGGACCACTCTCAAAGGCTGAGCGCGATTCGGTTGCGAATCGCGCCGATGCCCTCGATGGCGCATTCCACCACGTCGCCCGGCCGCAGGAACACCGGCGGCTTCATGGCGAATCCAACGCCGCTGGGCGTGCCTGTGGCGATGATGTCACCGGGCAGCAGGGTCATGCCGCGCGAGAGATGGCCGATGATAGTCGGGATATCAAAGGTCATTGTCTCGTTCGCGCTATCCTGACGCAACTCGCCGTTGACCCGGCAGGTGATGCGCAGCGCGTAGGGATCGGGCACTTCATCGGCGGTGACGATCACCGGCCCGATAGGGCAGCTTCCGTCGAGGCTCTTGCCCTTGAAAAACTGTTTGTGCAGCGTTTGCAAGTCGCGGGCGGTCACGTCGTTCAGTACCGTGTAGCCAAAGACGGCGGCCAGCGCTTCTTCACGGGTCGCGTTCTTAACACGCCGGCCGATGATAACCGCCAATTCGGCCTCGTAGTCGATCTTCTCCGACACGGCAGCATCGTAGGGAATATCGCCATAAGGGCTGTTGATGCAGGTCGTCGCTTTGGTGAAGATGACTGGGTAGTCGATCGCCTCCATCTTTTCGCCGCGCGCCTCATAGGACTCGCGGGTGTGCTCGGCGTAATTTTTGCCCACGCACATGGCGTTGCGGCGTGGTTTGTGGATGGGGGCCAGCAGCTTGACGTCGGCCAGGGAGAGCGAGTCAACGGCCGCGTCGGCCATCTGCTGGGCCTGGGCCAGCCCCGGCGCGCCCATCTCGATAAATGCAACCATATCCGGCGCCAGGTACGAAAGGTTGATAATCCTATCTTCGCGCTGCAGACCGATGCCAATTTGCCCGGCCTGTTCAAAGGTCACTAGTTTCACGCCATACTCCTGTGGTCGAAATGATTAGCGCCGCCATTGTGGTGGCACGCTCGTGCACTAAATTCTACATCGCTCTCGCCCTTCGGTGGAATATTCCTCCGTGTTTTGGGTTCAGCGAGCCAATCGTCATCCATAGAAACCGGGGTCGGTGCGGTGTGGGCCAAAGACGTTGGGACGGCAAGTGAGTCCCAAAAAGAACGGATGTTCTAATTTGACTGTTGAGATACAATAGGAGATATGTCTACCGGCCATTATGCCGAGGTTGTCGTCAATATCGAGACGGCGATCTCCGACGCCTATCATTACCATATCCCCGCCGACATGCGGTCATTGCTAGAGGTGGGTCACCTCGTCGAGGTCGAGTTCGGCCGCCGGCTGGCTCAGGGCGTCGTCGTGGGCCTGGCCGATTCGGCCCCGGTGGAGGAGACCAAGCCCGTCATTAGCCTGATCGCTCCTGAGCCGGTGCTCTGGATGTGGCAGATTGAGCTGGCACGGTGGTTGAGTCGCCGCTATCTGGCTCCGCTCAATGCCTGCTTGCGCCTGCTGTTGCCGCCGGGCCTGACGCGCTGGGCCGACGCCGTGTATGACGTCAATCCCTACTGGTCGGGCGACGGCCGATTAACCGACGTCCAGCAGCAACTGGTCGACCTTCTGCGAGCGCGGGGCGATCTGCGCAGCCGGCAGATCGGCCGGGTGATCAAAGGCAAAAAGTGGTCGGCGGCGGCCACCCAACTGGTCAATCGCGGCATCTTGCGCCGCGCCTCGGTGCTCGATCCACCCCGCGTGCGGCCAAAACACGTGCGCACGGTGGAGCTGATCGCCGGGCCTAAGCGCGTTTTTGCCGGCGCGGCCCAACTGGGGCGGGCGAGCAAAGCGGCCGATATTCTTCACTATCTGGTCGATCTGGCCGATCCCTTGCCGGAGGAAGCCGAGGTCCTGGACAACACCGGTACGTCGGTTAAGTACCTCAAGAAATTGGTCGATGAGGGACTCATAACCCGCTTGCCCGCGGCCGAAATCGTGGCGCCGTCACCGACCAAGGAGATACCGGCCGACCAGGCAGAGCTTATCGCCCAACTGCCGCTGCCGCCGGACGAATTGCCGCACCCCGAGTACCTGTCGCATTGGTTGGATGCCGGGTGGGCGCGCATCGAAGCTCAGCCTGCGCTGATCAGTCTGGCGGTTCCCAGGCGGCGGGTCGTAGGCCATGTGTTACGTTTGCGCGGGGCCGAGATCTATGGACGCATCCTGGCCGTGCTGGCCCGAGAAGCGCGGGCCGTGCCCATCGGCGAGATATACGAGGCAACCGGGGCAAATCTCAGTCATCTGCGGCGATTGGCAGAACTGGACCTGGTGCGGCTGGGCGACGAGCACGTCTGGCGCGACTCGTTGGCCGATCGCGACTTTGCTCCCGCCGACCCGCCGGAGCTAACCCTCGACCAGGCCCGCGTCTGGGGCCGCATCAAGGTGGCCATGATCGAGGCCTCCGAGGCTGGGGATTGGAATGATAACGAGGACGATGGGCATGAGGAGAGTGCGGGCGAAGCGCGGGTCGACGGCGACGGCTCGACCGACCCCCTGGACGCCGCCACGCCGTTTCTTCTCCATGGCGTTACCGGCAGCGGTAAAACGGAAATCTATATGCGCGCTATCGAGTTCGCGCTGGCGCGAGGCCAACAAGCCATCGTCATGGTGCCGGAGATCGCCCTGACGCCGCAGACGGTGCGTCGGTTTGCGGCGCGCTTCCCCGGCCGGGTGGCGGTGCTGCACAGTGCCCTCTCCGACGGCGAGCGCTATGACACGTGGCGACGGGCGCGGCAGGGGTTGTTCGACATCGTCATCGGCCCCCGCAGCGCACTCTTCACACCACTGCCCAACCTGGGGGTGATCGTGTTGGACGAGGAGCACGACGGGAGCTATAAGCAAACGCCGCCCGTGCCGCCGCCCTACTATCATGCCCGCGAGGCGGCCATCGCTCTGGCGGGTTTCACCGGAGCCATCGTCATTCTGGGCAGCGCCACGCCGGACGTCGTCACCTACCATCGGGCACAAGCCGGGCGCTACCAGTTGCTCGAACTGCCCAAGCGTATCATGGGACATCGCCGGCGCATCGAGAGCCAGGCCGAGCGGCTGCAAATCGCCAGCCGCTACCGGCCGTTGTCGGCCGGCGGCGAAGGCCAGGACATTCTGATGATGGATGAGGCCCTGACCATCCCTTTGCCGCCCATCCAACTGGTGGATATGCGCCAGGAATTGCGCGCCGGAAACCGCTCGGTGTTTAGTCGAGCGTTGGATGCGGCGATTAGCGAGACGTTGAGCCGCGGGGAGCAGAGCATCCTCTTCCTGAACCGGCGCGGGTCGGCCACATTCGTGAATTGTCGCGATTGCGGCCACGTCATGAACTGCCCGAATTGCGGCATTCCCCTCACTTATCATCAGCCCAACATGATGCTCGTTTGTCACCAGTGCGGTCGTCGTGAAGCCCAGCCTCACGTTTGCCCGAACTGCGGTTCGGATCGTATCCGCTATTTCGGACTGGGCACCGAGAAACTGGCCGAAATGGTGCGCGAGCGATGGCCGGAAGCGCGGCTGGTGCGCTGGGATCGCGATACTACCAGCGAAGAGGGATCGCACGAGGCGCTGTTGGCGGGGTTCATCAATCGGGAGTCCGATATCCTGGTCGGGACGCAGATGATCGCCAAGGGGCTGGACCTGCCGTTCGTCACGTTGGTCGGCGTCATATCGGCTGATATCAGTCTGGGGCTGCCAGACTACAATACGGGCGAGCGGGCCTTTCAGGTGTTGGCCCAGGTAGCGGGGCGGGCGGGACGGGGCTTGCTGGGCGGCCGCGTGGTGGTTCAGACCTACAATCCGGAGCACTATGCCGTGCGGTCGGCGGCCGACCACGACTACGCCGGCTTCTACGTCGAGGAGATACGCTTCCGCACCCGCCAGGGATTACCCCCGTTCCGGCGCATGGTTCGCCTGCTGATCAATGACCCGATAAACGAGCGGGCCGAACGGTTGGCCCGCGAGATGGCCCAACGCTTGAAGATGACCGTCCACGAGCGTTCGCTGGCGGCGACTGACGTATTAGGGCCGACGCCGGCGTTCTTCACCCGGCTCGACGGCCGCTATCGCTGGCACATCGTCGTTCACACGCCCGACCCTTATCGCCTGTTGCAGGGCATCGCCATTCCCAAACCCTGGATCGTCGACATCGACCCGGAAAGCACGCTATAGAATTGGCGAGTTGGCTGTATTGGACTCCTCAGGCTATTTTATATGTCCCCGCACGGACTCGAACCATGATCTATCGCTTAGGAGGCGATTGCTCTATCCATTGAGCTACGAGGACATGTAGATGAATTTTAACCAAAACAGGGCCGCGTGACGACTTGAGCAGACCCATACCCTACCTGCCCTTTTTCGTCTATGGTACGTTGCTGCCGGGCGAGATAAATTTTGGCCTGTGGCGCGAGGCGATTGATGACATGCGGCCGGCAATTCTGGTCGGGGCACGCCTGTATGACCTGGGCTATTTTCCGATGGCGCTTGAGGCTGGGCAAGGGGAGCTGCGCGGGGTGGTCGCCTGGGTCAGGCCGTCGTCGTATGTGGCGGCCCTTTCTCTGCTCGATCAACTGGAGGGCGTTGCTCTGTCGTGGGGCAGGCCGGGGTATCGGCGGGTGCGCCGCATCGTGCGATCAACCGGCGACTCTACGCTCGTGGCCTGGGTCTACTTGGGCTACGAAGCGGTGGTTGTCAACTTGAAACCCATCGCTTTAGACTGGAAGCGACACAAGCGCGAAGTTGTTAACGCCTTGTAAATTGGTTGCCTTGCGGCCGGTTCCCTGTAGTATTAAGCGAATACTCCCACTGTATTGTACACTCACACTGTAAAGAGAATCCTCGAACGCCCTCCGAAAGAAAACGCGCACCTCTAGCGGAGCTTGATAACCAGGCGGTGGAGCAATGTCGATCCTCAAGGGGATTCTGATTGAAGTAATCATGTTGAAATCAATGGTAGGCATCAGATGAAAAGAATAGCTGTCCTAACAAGCGGCGGAGATGCGCCGGGCATGAATGCCGCGCTGCGCGCTGTGGTGCGTACCGGACTTAATAGCGGTCTGGAAATTTTGGCTATCTATGAAGGCTTTGCGGGGATGGTAGAAGGCGGCGAACGCATCCGCCCCCTGACGTGGGGCGACGTGGGCGGTATTTTGCATTTGGGCGGCACGATCATCGGCACGGCCCGCTGCAGCGAGTTTCGTGAGCGGCCCGGCCGGCTTCGGGCTGTCAGAAATTTGCTGTTGCACGAGATCGAGGGCCTGATCGTTATCGGCGGCGACGGCAGCCTGACCGGTGCGGCGCTGCTGCATGATGAATGGGATGGGCTGGTCAAGGAACTGGTTGATTCCGGACAGGCTAGCAAGAAGTCGGCCGCGCGTGCCAAGGGCTTACCCGTGGTCGGCATTATCGGCTCCATCGATAACGATATGTTCGGCTCCGACATCACGACCGGCGCGGACACCGCCCTGCATCGCATTGTCGATGCGACTGATGCCATCTCCAGCACGGCCGCCAGCCATCAGCGGAGTTTTGTAGTCGAAGTCATGGGTCGCAATTGTGGCTATCTGGCCTTGATGGGCGCTATGGCCTCCGGCGCCGATTGGGTGTTGATTCCCGAGGCGCCGCCGGACGTGGACGACTGGGAAGCGAAGATGTGCGAGATGCTGCAAAAAGGACGCCGGATGGGACGGCGTGACAGCACGGTTATCGTCGCTGAGGGCGCACGCGATCGCAACGGTAAACCGATCACCAGTCGTCATGTCAAAGAGGTGCTGGAACAGCGCCTGAATGAAGATGTACGCATCACCGTGCTGGGTCATGTGCAGCGAGGTGGTTCCCCCAGCGCCTTTGACCGCAATCTGAGTACGCTGTTGGGCGTCGAGGCGATCGAGGCCATTGTCGCTATGGGCGCGGGCGATGCGCCGCTGGTGGTTGGCATGCAGGGCAACGAGATCACCCGTACCCCTTTGCTAATCGCGCTGGAAAAGACAAAGGCCGTGGCCGATGCCGTAGCCGCCAAGCGTTTTGATGAAGCGCTGGCGCTGCGCGGGCCAACGTTCAGTCGATCATTCCACGTGGTGCGTACCCTTGTGCGCGCTTCGCCACACCCGCCCGCGCCCGACCAACGCCGCTTGCGCATCGCCATCGTCCACGGCGGGGGGCCGGCGCCGGGGATGAACACGGCCGCCCGCGCGGCCGTGCGAATCGGAATTGATCGCGGTCACATCATGCTTGGCGTTCACAACGCCTTCCGGGGGCTGATTCACAATGAGGTTGAAGAGCTTTCCTGGATGAGTGTGAACGGCTGGGCCCCTCGTGGGGGGTCGGAACTGGGCACCAACCGGACGATCCCCAAAGGGCGTGAGCTGTACGCCATCGCGCGCACGCTGGAAGAAAAGCAGATCGACGGCCTCCTGATGATCGGCGGTTGGTCGGGCTATCAGGGGATACTGGAACTATACAGCCAGCGCAAGAACTACCCCGCCTTTGACATCCCTATGATTTGCCTGCCGGCCACGATCAATAATAACTTGCCGGGAACGGAATTGAGCGTTGGAGCGGATACGGCACTCAATAGCATCATATCGGCCGTGGACAAGATCAAGCAATCGGCCGTGGCCTCGCAGCGAGCGTTCATCGTGGAAGTAATGGGCTACTATTGCGGCTATCTGGCGCTGATGGGAGCCTTGGCGACCGGAGCGGAGCGCGTCTACCTCCATGAGGAAGGCGTTTCGATGAATGATCTCGTGGCCGATGTGGAGGAGTTCCGCAGCGCCTTTGAGCGCGGCAAGCGCCTGGGCCTGATCATTCGCAACGAAATGGCTAACGAAGTATATACGACGAATTTCATGCGCCTGTTATTCGAGGAAGAGGGCGGTGAGCTATTTGACGTACGTCAAGCCATTTTGGGCCACCTGCAACAGGGAGGATCACCGTCGCCTTTCGACCGCATTTTCGCCACGCGTTTGGGTGTGAATTGCATCGATTTTCTGGAGGACCACATCACGCGCCACATCACGGCCGGCGTGTGCATCGGTCAGATTCGGGGCGAGATCGAGTACACCGATCTCGACGACATCTCACGCCTCATGGATTACGAACATAGCCGCCCGCTGCGACAGTGGTGGATGGACTTGCGGCCGCTCGCCCGTCTCTTGGCTCATCAGGACGTGACGATGCCGGACGACGGCCAAACGGGATAGTTCGTGTATAGTACGAGACATCATTCATCAATTCAAGGAGATTGATTGGCATGAAAATTGGTATCTTGACAGGCGGCGGCGACGTGCCCGGCCTGAATCCTTGCATCAAATCCGTGGTCAATCGCGCCGTCGATGCCGGCCATGAAGTAGTGGGCATTCGTCGCGGCTGGGGCGGTTTGCTTTTGGTCAATCGCGATGATCCTTCCACGATGGACAAGTACATCCTGCCGCTGGACAATAACGTCGTTCGTACCATCGACCGCACGGGCGGGACGATGCTCCACACCAGCCGCACCAACCCCGGAAAAGTAAAGCCGGATTCGGTGCCGGATTTTCTGAAAGACCCCGAACATCCGGAGGCGGAGGCGGCCGACAGCTCGACGCGCGACTTCACCCCCCACGTGCTAAAGAATCTTGAACACTTGAAGATCGACCGCTTGATCCCCATCGGCGGCGACGATACGCTGAGCTACGGCGAGCGCCTGCACCGCGAAGGGTTTCCGGTGGTGGCTATTCCCAAGACGATGGATAACGACGTATACGGCACGGATTACTGCATCGGCTTCAGCACGGCCGTTACGCGCAGTGTCCAGTTCATTCATCAGCTGCGCACCAGTGCCGGCTCGCACGAGCGCATCGCGGTCATCGAGCTATTCGGCCGCAATTCGGGCGAGACCAGCCTGATCAGCTCCTATCTGGCCGGCGTCGATCGGGCGCTCATCTCCGAGGTGCCTTTTGACCCGGAACGTCTGGCCGAACTGGTAGCCCATGACAAGAAGACCAACCCCAGCAACTACGCGATGGTCACCGTCAGCGAGGGCGCGCACATGCTGGGCGGCAAAGTCGTCGAATATGGCGAGACCGACGCTTATGGGCATCGCAAGCTGGGAGGCATCGGCGAGATCACAGGCGAGGCGTTGAAGAAATTGACCGGCGAAAATATCATCACCCAACGGCTGGCTTATCTGATGCGCTCCGGCGCGCCCGACGCGCTCGACCTGATGGTCGGCACGAACTACGCGCACCTGGCCGTCGATCTCATCGTCAGTGGTTCCAGCGGCCGCATGGTGGCCCTGCGCGACGGCGCCTATACCCACGTGGCGATGAGTGTAGTCACCAGCGGTGTGAAGCGCGTCGACGTCGATGAATTGTATGACGCCCAGAACTATCGTCCCAAGGTCCGGCACGTACTGGGCAAGCCCATGTTCCTGTATTGATTCCTGTTTTGTTCATCTGCTACGAGAGCGGCGCGGTACATCCGGGGTGATGTACCGCGCCTTTTTTGTTCGGAGTCCCCGTTGCGGTGAGTAATGTGTGGATTGGCTGATAGTCGGCTAAATCAGGATCATTGTTACTTGACGAGTGGGCCGTCGGCTCATTAAAATACAAGTCATCTTCCCCCTCACAAGTCCGTTCAGGGGAATCATGCGCACCAGCTTCACATAATCTTTACCAATGGACCGTCTTAAAAATTCGCCCCTACTCTTCCTTGTTGTTCTGCTCGTTTTCTCCGCGCTAGCTTGTCAGGCCTTATCAACCAATGTACCGGAGAGTAATTCGAATGGCGACGACCGCCAGGCAGTGGTCGATGAAGTCGTCGCCACGGTTGTGGCTCAATTGCCCGCTCAGACGGCGGCCGGCACTTCGATATCCTCCACGACCCAGATCGCACCCCTCGCCACCGACATTGAGAGTGGCCTCATCAGCCTGTACCAACGTGTGAATCCATCCGTCGTCAACATCTTCGTCCTCGATGAACAATCGTTTGTGTTGGGCACGGGCAGCGGGTTTGTCTACGATAACGACGGTCATATTATCACGAATAATCACGTCGTGACCGGCGCTAGCGGTTTGGAAGTCGTATTCCCGAACGGTGAGCGTCGCGCGGCCGAGATTATCGGCACCGATGTGGACAGCGATCTGGCCGTTATCAAGATCGACGGCCTGCCCGACGGCGTGTTACCCCTTCCCTTGGGCAATTCCAATGACATTCAGGTGGGCCAGTTTGCAGTGGCAATTGGCAATCCGTTCGGCGAAGCCGGGTCTTTTTCCCTGGGGATTATCAGCGGGCTGGGCCGTACGCTGACGTCGGATCGCATTGCCGAAGGGGGCGGCCGCTACTCATTGCCCAAAGTTATTCAGACTGACGCGGCCATCAACCCCGGCAACTCCGGCGGGCCGCTCCTGAATCTGGCCGGCGAGGTGATCGGCGTCAATAGCGCCATTCGCACCAGCACGGGCACGAATTCCGGCGTCGGCTTCTCCATCCCGGTCAATGCTGTCAGCCGGGTAATTCCCTCGCTGATCGCCGAAGGCATCTACCACTATCCCTTTATCGGCATTCGCATGACCCCTCTCGACCTTGCGGCGCAGGAAGAGATGGGGTTGCCCCAGGCCAGCGGGGCCTACGTGACAGACATTACCCCCGGCAGCCCGGCCGACGAAGCGGGCCTGATCGCCAGTGGATTCAACGATACAGTCGGCATTCTGCCCGGCGGTGATTTGATCATCGCTGTCGACGGTCAGCCGGTTGGCAGTCCAGATGATCTGATCAGTTTTCTTGTATTCGACGCCGAAGTGGGTCAGACGATTACCTTGAGGGTCATTCGTGATGGGACGGAAATTGACGTGCCTCTGACGCTCGCTGAACGCCAATAGTCGGCCGGCGCAGCAAGGTTGTGAGGCCATTATCTAGCAGCGCCGACTGCCGCTTGGCCGGCAGCAGCGGCGACCATGGCAAGTAGGAGGTATTCATGTTTAGCCAGGAGCATATGCAAGAGCTGGTTACTTATGATGACAACGGCAGCGGAGTTGTCAGTATCTATCTGGATACCGACGTCACGCGACAGTCCGTGGAGGCGATTAAGTTGACCGCCAGAGGCCTTCTAAAGGAAGTGCAGCCACAGATGGACAAGGAGGCGCAGACCATCGAACGGTATCTTGACCTGAGCTATGACTGGACCAAGCCGGGACTGGCGCTGTTCTGCGCCCGTGGGGGCGACTTCTTCCGGGCCTACGGTTCACCCGTCCCCTTTCGCAACCGCGTTCGCCTCACTGCCCAACCGTATATTAAGCCACTAACACACTTGCTCGATCATTACGCCCACTTCGGAGTCATCGTCGTCGACCGCGTGGGCGGAAAATTCTATGAGTACCACCTGGGCGAGCTACAGGCCGATGGTAGCTTCAGCGGGGAGGTCGTTCGCCGCATTAAGGACGGGGGCGGCTCGTCGGCCGTCGGCCGGCGCGGCGGAGGCAGCAGCGGCCCGAGCGGCGGCCGGCACGAGGACGAAGTGGCCGCCCGCAATATGCGCGATTGTGCCGCCGCGGCCAACCAGTTTTTCGCCAATCGCCCTATTCGCCGGCTATTCCTGGGAGGCACGAGCGAAAATGTGGCCCAGTTCAGGGATATGCTGCCCAAACAGTTGCAGAGTTGTCTGGTCGGTTCGTTCCCCATGGACATCGACGTCGGGGAAGCGGAGGTACGCCAGCGCGCTCTGAATCTGCTGCGGGACGTCAACGCCGAGCGCGAGGGCAAGCTGGTTGAACGCATGATCACCCTCAATGCTCAGGGTGCCAATGCCGCCACGGGCCTGGACGACGTGCTGCAGGCGATATCCGACCAGCGCGTTGAGACGTTGATCATCAGCGACGGCTATCGCGCCCCCGGCTATCGTCATGACTCGTCGGGCTTCCTGGTCTCTAATCTGGCCCGTAGCCCGTTGGCCGAGACGGAACTGACCGAAGTAGCCGACATCGTCGAGACGGCCGTCGCCCAGGCGGTGTCGCTGGGAGGCCACGTTGAGGTCATCAGCGATAGTCCCGATCTGGAAGACGTGGGCCGAATCGGGGCGATTCTGCGCTACTAGCCGGCAATTCGCTAACCCAGGGCGGCCGCCTCATAGGAGACGGCCGCCCCTTTTATTAGCTCGCCTTTCGCTACCTGTGACGCCTCCTCTTTCTCTGCTCGACTATCTGACCGAAGTGGGTTCGGCTGCGGTTTTTAATCCCTACGCCGGCCAGGATCAACCCAGCAAGATTCGCTGTCACAATTTAATGCTTTACTTGCAGCGGATGAGGGAGCGACGGCCGCGGCTCTTGCTGCTGGGCGAAGCGCTTGGCTACCGCGGAGGGCGAGTGACGGGTGTGCCTTTTACCAGCCAGTCGATTATGCTGGGCGACGATCTGCCTCACGGTTTGTTCGGCCGGGCGGCCGGGTTTCTGGGCGTGGACGAGAGCACGTGGCGCTGCGAGGCGACGGCCACGATTATCTGGCAAACTCTGGGTGAACTCAACGTGTTGCCCCTTCTCTGGAACGCCTTTCCCTATCATCCCCATCAGCTGGAGCGCCCGGCGACCAACCGGACGCCCACGACTCGCGAGATGGACCTGGGCCGCGATTCCCTGACGTATCTGCTGGATGCATTCGCGATCGAGCAGGTTATCGCCGTGGGCAACCGGCCGGCTGCGGCGTTGGCCCGCTGGGGGCTGCCGGCGCTGCGGGTTCGTCACCCGGCCCACGGGGGAAAGACGGCTTTCCGGCGGGAGTTGGGCGCGATCATCACCGCCAGGGGCGACGGTATGGCTTACGGCTCCAGAGCGGAGAAATAATCGCGAATGACCCCCTGCAAACCGGCCGGGATGTTGCCTCTGCCCAACGCCTCGAAGGCCGTGGCGCGATACTCGCCAAAAACCTGATCGTAGGGCACCAGACTGCCGCCCTGAACCGGAGGGGCTGCCGGCGCTTGGCCTCCGACTGGGCCGCAGGCGGCCGGATCGGACAGACATTGTACGTCCAGTTCCAGCGCCTGACCCTGGCCTTCCAGATCGGCCGGACGCGGGACAAAGACACTTTCGACGTGACCGCCGCCCGGAGCGGGGCCACCGACAGTGTCACCCGACTGAGCACCGCCGTTGGCGCCGTTGGCGCCGCCCGGTTCGCCCTGGCCGTCAGGGGAGGAGCTGGTTTCGCCCTCGCCCGACGTGATCGGCTCGCCCGTTCCACCCTGGGCGACTTCGCCGCGCGCCGCCTCGAGTTGGTCGGCCGCGCCGGATGCCTGAGCGGCCGTCGTCGCCGACTGTGAACGCTCGTTTAACGTGGCCGCCACCTCGCCTAGAGCAGTCTGAGCGGCGGCCGTATCGCCGTCGGCCAGGGCCTCGGCCGCGCGCTCGAGAGCCTGGGCCAGTTCGGCATCGGCCGCTCCAAGGGCTGCGGCCGCTTCCGCCAGTTGGTCGGCCAGCGTTGCCGCCGTCCCGCCATCCAGATCGCTCAAAGAATCGGCCAGATCAGCCGCTGCGTCGCCGGCTTGTCCCGGCTGCCCCGCTTGCAGCGCCGTGGCGAACTCGCCGGCCAGGCCCTGATCGCCAAGAGGAGCGGCGGCTGCGGCCAAAGCCTCGTTGAGCGACGTTGGGTCAAGCTCGCGGCTCAGGGCGCGCAGTTCGGCCTCGGCCTGCGAGATGGCGGCGACAGCCTCTTCCCGGCTAAGCCCCGGCTCGTTGAGCGTCGCCAATGCCTCCTCCAACGGCCGCAGGAGCGCCTCGCGCTGCTCATCATTTAAAGTTTCATCGGCCGTGAGGTCAGTCGCCAATTCGCCCAGGGCCTCTGCCTGCTGCTCAATGACTTCGGCCAGAGCGCGTTGCTCTCGCAAGATGGCCTCCTGCGGGTTGGGCAATAACAGTGCCAGAGTCAGCAGGAGGCCGACGACCAGACTGGGCAACCAGTCGGGCAGCCGGAAACTCAAGGGGAGCAGGTGATGAACGTCGACGGTCGTGGTTGCCGCGAGCGCGTCGCTGAGCTGTCGGCTCGCCATCGCCTCATCGACCGGCAGCCGGCCGGACTGGATCTCGACGGCGGTTGTCATTCGCTCGCGCAGGCCGAAGTGGCGGTCGGCGAAGCGGGCCTGCGCCGGGAGCGAACGACGGCGCAACAGAACCACCAAGCCTGTTATGACGAGGCTGGCCAGGGCCGCACCCAGCGCCAGCCAAACCAGCTCGCTGCGCGCCATCAGCGGCCGCGTCCGGCTGAGCAGCGCCGCGAACAGCGCCACGGACAGACCGGCCGCCAGACCCAGCGGCAGTCGCCAAAGGAGCTCCTGCCGCCGCCGCCGGACGTCCCACGCGGCCAGACTGGCTTGCAGCATGTTGAAAGGGTTGCCGGTCATACGTCGCTGATCCGCCGCACGCGGCGCACGGTGGCGACGTAAAACACAATGGCGGCCGCCAGGTGCAGAATGATGAACAACGTCCAGGGGGAGAAGATCCAGATCGAGTGCGTGCCGACAAAATGAGTGTAGCCGAGGAGCGTGTCTTCGCTGAGGAGAAGCACCTCGCTGACGATTAGCGTGGCCGGCAGGTTGAGGGCTGCCAGAAGAAGGCCGATATACGTCAGGACGATCTCGAACGCCGGG
Source organism: Promineifilum sp. (assembly GCA_017983515.1). Taxonomy (GTDB): domain Bacteria; phylum Chloroflexota; class Anaerolineae; order Promineifilales; family Promineifilaceae; genus Promineifilum. The sequence goes on from JAGOBF010000012.1 coordinate 68,468, forward strand.
GTGGGGGCAGTCAGCGCGGCACTGGTCGCGTTAAGCGTGCTGACGAAGAACAGTCCGGTGAAGGCGAGCATTGGGATGCCGAAGGTGATGAACAGCGTGCCGGCAAAGGTGGCGACCGTGGCCGTCAGCGTCGAACGCATGGCCGCCGAACACCACAAGCCATAGAGCGCATAGGTGATGGCGGCGATCAGCACCAACACCTGTGACAGCACCAGTTCCACCCCGGAAAGCCCGCCCAGCAGGAAAGCCAGACTTTGCAGGGGAATCGACACCGCCGCCAGCAGGAGGATATAGCTCAATGACGAGATGAGTTTGCCCAATACGAACGATTCGGCCGACAGCAAAGTCGTGCGCAGTAGGTCGAAGGTTTGCCGCTCGCGCTCGCCGCTGATGGCCCCCGCCGTGAAGGCCGGGCCGATGAAGGCTACCAGCAGGACCTGCACGCCGAGGATGGCGGCAAAGATGCCCTTTCCGGCCGACCGGGCCATGGTGCTACTGGGCGCGCCGGCGCTTGACAGAAAAATAAGATAGACGGCGATAAGCACCACTGCGAGGATGACCAGGTAGAGCGTCAGTACAGCAAACGCCCGGCGGCCGCGCATGCGGCTGCGCAGTTCCTTCGTCGTGACGGGATTGTTGAACAACCGGGTCAGGGGCTTATGTCTTTCGGTGGGTGGGCTAGCGGTCGTCTCAGCCATCAATGCAGCTCATTATAGCTTTTCGAGGGTGCGATAGGCGTATCTTTAATCGGCCGTTCCCTTCGTGACCTGCAAAAAGACATCTTCCAGATCGCCCGACTCCTCATTAAAGGTCAGAATGGGCCAACCGCGGCCGATGGCCCGCGCCAACAGTTCGCTCAGGGCGACGTCGTCGCCGCCGAAATCGATCTGTAGCTTCGGCGGCGCGTCGCCGTTTGCCGCAGTGACGGACTGCACGCCCGGCTCGCCGCGCAACCAGAGCGTGGCTTCTTCCACGTCGAGGGTTGCTCCGGGCACAAAGCGCATTGTGATCATCCGGTGGGCGCGCAGGCGACCCATCATGTCCGTCACATTGCCCGCGGCGACCAGACGGCCGTTTTCGAGAATGCCGATACTGGTGCAGATGTCGGCCACCTCCGACAGGATATGGGACGAGAAGAAGATCGTCTTGCCCATTTTCTGCAGCTCGCGCAGCAGTTCGCGCATCTCGATGCGCGCCCGCGGGTCGAGGCCGCCGGCCGGCTCGTCGAGAATGAGAACCTGCGGGTCGTGGGCCAACGTGCGCGCCAGGCACAGACGTTGCTTCATGCCGCGGCTTAGCGTCTCGACGTAGGCCTCTCGCTTGTGACCCAGGTCGACCAGCGCCAGCAGATCGTCGATCATGCCCGTGCGGGCCGTGGGGGGAATGTCGTAGCAGGCGGCGAAAAAATCGAGATACTCCCAAACCTTCATATCCTCATAGACGCCGAAGAAGTCGGGCATGTAGCCGATCACCCGGCGCACGGCTTGAGGATCATCGATCACCGAGTGGCCGGCAATGTAGGCTTCGCCCGACGTCGGCCGCAACAACGTCGTGAGCATACGCATCGTCGTGGTCTTGCCCGCGCCATTGGGGCCGATGAAGCCAAAGACGGCCCCTTCCTCGATGCGGAGGTTGAGGGCATCCACCGCCGTCAGATCGCCGTATTGTTTCGTCAGATCGTTCAGTTCGATGATCGCTGTCATGGCGCTTGTTGTACCGGTATTTCCAGCAGCAGGAGCGTCGCTCCCGTCTGGGTCAGGTCGTCGGTGGAGATGTTGACCGGCTGGATGCCGCTCGCCAACCATCCACCCAACGTCACGCTTTCCGTGGGACTGGGCACTTCTATTCCCTCAATTGTTTCGCCGGTGTATTGAGACTGGATGAGCTGCCACCGTGGGTAGGCTTCGGGGTCGCTGTAATAATCAATCGTGCCAAGGATGACTGCTGGGTCGGTCAGCAACGGATTAAGGTCGATGACACTCGACGGGAACATGGGATCCGGCGTGGGGGATGCGCCGGTGGGGCCGGTTGGCAGGGGGATCGAGAGCGTCCGCTCTTCGCCCGGAGCGACGTCGCCCAATGACGACTGTTTCTGTCCGTGGAGGATGATGGCGTTTTCCAGCGTTTGGCCCGAATCGTTGCGGACGATCACGTCGACCGCGTCTCCCTCGGCCGACAGAGTCGCCGTGGCCGTCACCGACGGCCGGGGCAGGTGGGCGTTGACGATAAATGTGGCTACTTCGCTCGTGTCTGTCCGCACCTGGCTCAGGGTCACTTCCCCCGCGCGCACGATGGCATCGAGGTTGCCGCTGCTGACCAGCGTACCGAACCCTTGTTGAAATGGGAAGGCGCTTGCATCATAGGGCAGCGTGAGGTCGTAGCGGGCTCGTCGCGGCGAATAGAGGCCTATGACCGATTGCGTTTGCAACCGCTCGGCGTCGGCCGCGCCGAAAGCTATCGACATCATGTTCAGCGTGGGGCCGCTGCCCCGCGTGCGAAAGCCGGTGAAAAACGTGAGGGCGCTAAACAGCAGGACCAGGGCCGGCGTGGTGATCCAGGCCAACTCGCGGCGATTGAGGCGGCGCAACACGAGGAAATGGATCGGCCCGATGATGAGGATGTAGATGAACAGGAAGAAAAACAATTGCCAGAACGACGGCAAGCTGAGGCCGGATATGTAGGATACCGATTGGGCGGCGGCGTAGCCATCGTTGATACCCTGGCCCCAGGGCAGCCCATCGGGCGTGCCGGCAGCAACCCGACTCCAGATGACTTCGGCTCCTGGCCAGCCCGACAGGGGGGCTGCCTTCGGGTCGAGCGCCAGGAAAGTGACCGCCCCCCGACCTACGGCGCGCGAGGCCACCAGCGGCAACCCGTCTTGCTCAAGCCACACCTTTCCCTCACCCAATACGCTGGTGGTAACGACGTAAGGGCCGATTGCCCCCAAGGGTTCGCCGGCCGCCTCGCTCAAAGCCGGCAGATCGACCAGCGACGTCGCGCCGCTGACGGAGACCGGCAACAGATCAGCCACCCCCGCGGCCGTCTTGGCCCCGCCCGCTCCGCCGGTGACGACGAGTTGTCCCCCGCTCTCTAACCACGCGTGTAGCGCGGCTCGCTGGGCGGCTGTCAGGCGGCCGGTATCGGTGTCGTCGATGATCAATATGTCCAGGGCGTCCCAGGCCGAAGAGACCTCCGGCAGGTCGGCCAATTGCAAATAGGCAACGGCCGCGTCCGTTCGGCGGCCGGGCACAGTCTCCAAAAAGGCCAGCCCACCCGGATCGGGGCTGATGACGCCATAGAATAATTCGTTGCGGTTGACGGTATTGAGCCGGTTGGTGCGCGTCTCGGCGACGGCCACGCCATCGCTGACAAGCTGCACAACGAGATTGCCGCCACTGAAAGGCTCGACGTAGAGGGTTAGAGGCACGCGTTTATCGGCGCCGGTGGGCAGCGTGATCGGGGCGCTATAAACCAGCCCGCTGGAACCGGCCGTGGCCGACGCGAACACGCGAATTTCGCCCTCGAACGGCGCGCCGTCGTTGCGGGCCGAGACGACGACGGGAACAGTCGTCATCGGCTCATAAAGACCATCGAAACCGGCCTCTGCGGTCAGGGTCAGCCCGTCCTCCTGCACAAGCGTCAGGAGAAAGAGGAGGAGGAACCGGATGAGCAGCAGGGACAGGGGCATGGACTACCAAAATTCGATGCTGTAGGCGGCGATCGGTACGTCAGGACGGTGGGTTTCGACCCAGGCCACAGATTTCTCCAGCAGCCGGTGCAGATGAGCCTTATCGTTGCCGACGGCGGCCAGTCCGATGACGGCCGTGCCCCAGAGATCGTGGCCGTCGACTTCGGCTACGGACAGGTTGAACTCACGTTGCAAATGCACGATGACCGGTTTGACGATGCTCCGCTTTTCCTTCAGCGATCGCACTCCCTCCAGCTCCAGCGTGATGATGCACGTGCCCACGAACATGGCTGCAATTGTCCTCGAAGCCTACGTTGGTGCAAATGAGGGCTGGGTGAGTCATGAAGAGGCTTAAAGTCTACCTTAAGGGAAATCCCGTATAGCATTAAGGTATTGCATATACTGATCAGGTAAAGTGATATCGAGATGGTTTGTTTATCTATTTTTATGAGTGAGAATGCATTCGGACATGATGTCAAAAGAAGATATGGTTGAAACTCGCCCGCGTTCGCGGGCCAAAGTCATTTTACTGGTGCTTTTGGTGCTCTTCTTTGTGGCGATGGCCTTTCTGGCCTTTTCGGTCGCCAGATTGGTGAACTCCGTGAATGATGGAGCTACGTCGGCCATCGAGCCGATTGGCGACCGCGTTCGCTCGCTGTTCGTGCCGGCCACGCCGGTCATTTTGCCCAATCCGGCGACGGTCGTGAAGCAGATCAATGATCTCTCACGCCTGGAGACGGCCTCCTATGAGATGGAAAAGGTTGTCACGGCCGATTCGGAGCAGGATGGGTTTCTGGATATGCTGCTGGGCGAATCGATGATTTTCATTGCCTACGGCAAGGTCTATGCCGGCGTCGACTTTGCCGAGATGCAGACGGCCGATCTCGTGGTAGTCGATCCGGACACGGTGCTTGTTCACCTGCCGCCGGCCAAGATATTCGAGGACATTCCGGTGCTGGACAACGAGCGTTCGTTTGTGGCCGACCGCGACACCGGCCTGTTGACGCGAGCTGACCCGGAATTGGAGACGCAGGTACGACAGGCGGCCGAGCGCTCTATCCGCGAAGCGGCCCAGAGCAGCGACATTCTGACCCGGGCCAACACCAATGCCCAGACCTATATGCACAATTTTCTGGCGGGATTGGGATTCACAGAGATCGTCTTCACGCCGGATACGCCGGCCCCGGCTGCGCCCTATCAGCAAGAGGTGCCCAAAGGGTATTATCTGCTGCCGACGGCGACGCCCATCGCGCCTTAGTCAGTGGGGTGGATTATCCAAATTAAGAATTAAACACGGCTAGGGCACGGATCGAACGGAAAAAACGGACTGAATATCCGCTCTATCCGTATCAATCCGTGCCGCGGCCATGTCTAATTTATTCCCATCGTTAGCCGGCGTAGTTCCATCCCATGTGGGGCAGGGTCAGCGACGTATGTTCGTCGCCGGGCTTTAGGATGACCGCATTCACGACCTCGCCAACGAGCAGGTCGTGGCCGCCGCCCACGTCGATTAACTGGGTCATACGACATTCGATGACGGCCGCCGCGCCTTCGAGGATCGGGCAGCCGGTGACCGGGGCGGGCATCCACGGCGCGGCCTCTAACTTGGCCGGGTTCTTGGCGCGGGCCTTGGTGTACGGCTTGATATGATCGCTGTCTTCCTTGTTGAAGATGTTGATGGCGAAGACCTGGCCCAGACTCACGACCTCGTGGGTGTAAGCATTTTGGGCCAGGGCGAACAGGACCAGGCGCGGCTCGAACGAGACCTGGGTCAGCCAGTTGCCGACCATGGCATTGACTTCTTCACCGTGGCGAGAAGTGATGGCATAGAATCCATAGGGCAGGCGCTGGAGAGCTTCTTTTATCGGGTCTGCGGTCATTCATTCCTCCGGTTAGGTGGCCGGGCGATTATCCCATTCGATAAGCGCGCCGGCATTGCTTTCGTTTGATTCTAGCAAATCATCACACTTATCACAGGTTATTGGGAGTTGTCATTGAATGAACGTCTCGAATCGCCGGTTCAAGCTGACCCTGGGCATCGTAGGCGTCTTCACCGCCGTCTGGATGGTGACTGAGGGGGATCTGGGCCGGGATGTCGTGCTGGCCGGTTCTCTATTGCTGGTGGGTCTGATGGCACTCATGCGGCGATGGTCATGGATTCGAACGTTGCCGCCGGGCAAAACCGTGCTGCTGGGCGTGGCTGGCGGCCTTGCCTATGGAATTGGCCTGGTGCTGCTGACCCTGTTTCTCATGGCCGTGAAGACCGGGCTACACGCCCACGGTCTGGAGTATACATCCTATCAACTCGTCTGGGTCTGGCGTCAGCTGCCACTGTGGGTCGTGGCCGGGGGCCTGATGGGATTGAGCGTTGGGCTGCTGGCCGTCGCCAGGAAGCGATGAGCGCGGTGAAAAACTGCTCTAGCAAATGCGCGGTAGTATCTCGCCAGCCAACATGTCCACCACCCGCGTACTGCCGATGCTCGTGCGCAGCAGGACCCGCCCGGCCGGCGCGGACTGGACACGGCCGATGATCGTCGCCTCTTCGCCATAGCGGGTGGCGCGCATGGCCGACAACACCGTCTGGGCTTCTTCGGCGGCGACAATGGCCAACAACTTGCCTTCGTTGGCGATGTAGAGCGGGTCGAAGCCCAACATCTCGCAGGCGGCGGCCACGGGCGGCCGCACCGGAATAGCCCGCTCGTCGAGAATAATGGCGACGTCCGACTGCCGGGCGATCTCATTTAGCGTCGTCGCCACGCCGCCTCGCGTTGGGTCGCGCAGGACGTGGATGCCGTCGCCCGCCGGCGAGTCATCCGCGGCGATGAGCTCGGCCACCAGGTGATTGAGCGGAGCCACGTCGCTGGTCACGTCGGCGGCGAAGCCCAGTTCGCCCCGCGCGGCCAGGACGGCAATGCCGTGGTCGCCCATTGGGCCGGAGAGGATGACCACGTCGCCCGGTTGAGCCCGCGCCCCGCCGATTTCGCGGTCGTGGCTGATCATGCCCACGCCGGCGGTATTGATGTAGAGGCCGTCGGCCTTACCGCGCTGGACGACCTTAGTATCCCCGGCGATGATCTGCACCCCCGCCTCGGCCGCCGCGACCTGCATTGATTCCACTACCCGGGCCAGCACGGCCACGTCCAACCCTTCCTCCAGAATGAATCCGGCGGTCAGATAGAGCGGCGTCGCCCCCATCATCGCCAGGTCATTGACCGTGCCGCAGATGGCCAGCCGGCCAATATCGCCACCGGGGAAGAAAAGGGGCGTGACGACGTGGGAGTCGGTGCTAACGGCCAGGCGGCCGCGCGGAACGCTCACCACCCCCGCGTCATTGGCGGCGCGCAGGGCGGGGTTGTCGAACGGCCGCTGAAAGAGACGGCCGATCAGATCGTGGCTCATCCGGCCGCCGCTGCCGTGGCCGAGGACGATTTTCTCGTCGTGTCGCAGCGGCAGCGGACAGGCAGGTGCTTCGAGGTGAGGAATTGCTTTGTGGCTCATAGTCAACCATCATCATGAATCAGGGGACAAAGCAGCCTATCGCTTCGTTCCTAACTCATCATTTCTAATTCGTAATGCTCCAGGTGGCGCCCATAGCGGTAATAGGCGGCGCACGCGCCTTCGGATGAGACCATCGTGGCCCCCAGCGGCGCCTCCGGCGTGCACTCTGCGCCGAAGGCAGGGCAGTCGTGGGGCTTTTTCAGGCCTTGCAAGATCTGTCCGGCGATGCAGACGGGCGATTCCTCGGTATGAATCTCGCCCACGTCGAAGCGCATCTCGGCGTCGAAGGCGGCGAACGCCGGCCGCAACCCCCAGCCGCTGGCCGGGATGGGGCCGACGCCGCGCCATTGCCGGTCACGGACTTCGAAGACTTGCTCGATGACCTGCTGGGCCGGGCGATTGCCCAGGTAGGTGACGGCCCGGCCGTAGGCGTTTTCGGCCTCGGCTCGTCCTTCTTCAAGTTGGTGGACGACGGCCAGGATGCCCGTGGCCACGTCGAGCGGCTCGAAGCCGGTGACGACGATGGGAACGTGGTAGCGCTCGGCGATGGCCGGGTATTCCCAATAGCCCATCACGGCGTTGACGTGACCGGCGGCCAGGAAGGCCTGCACCCGATTGTGGGGCGAACCAAGGATGGCGTGCATGGCCGGTGGAACACAGACGTGGGAGACGAGAACGCTATAATTGGTCAGGCCCAGCGCCCGCGCCTGCAGCACGCTCATGGCATTGGCCGGAGCGGTCGTCTCGAAGCCGATAGCAAAGAACACGACCTCTTTGTCGGGGTTGGCCTGGGCGATTTTCACGGCGTCGAGCGGCGAATAGACGACGCGCACGTCACCCCCCGTGGCGCGCACGGCGAACAGATCGCGGCCGCTGCCGGGCACGCGCAGCATGTCGCCATAAGACGCGAAGATGACGTTGGGCCGCGCGGCGATGTTGAGGGCCTTGTCGATCAGCTCCAATGGCGTGACGCATACGGGGCAGCCCGGCCCGTGGACCAGCTCGATTTGCGGCGGGAGTAACTGATCGATGCCGTGGCGGACGATGGCGTGGGTCTGGCCGCCACAGATTTCCATGATAACCCAGGGGCGGGTGACGAGGCGGCCGATCTCGCGCAGAGTCGATTGCACCAATTCAGCGTCGCGATATTCAGTGACGTATTTCATAATAGTTGTCCTGAAGAATTAACCACGGATGGGGCACGGATTGAGCCTCTAGGCCAGAAGATTGACTATCACTCGTTTCAACCTTTTATTCTCTCCAATGTCAATGTCTCCGGCCCCAGCTCTTCTTCGAGATCAGCGATTTCGCGCAAGGTCTCCAGTGTGGCGTTGGCCTCTTCCTCGCTTAGCAGACTGATGGCGAAGCCGACATGGATGACGGTGTAATCGCCCACGATGGCCTCGGGCACGTAGGCCAGACACACTTCGCGCTGCGTGCCGCCGAAGTCGATACGGCCCATTTTCAGACCTTCTGATTCATAGATGTCGGTGATTTTTCCGGGTACGCCTAGGCACATAATTTTCGGTATCCAGTGGTCAGTGACCAGTATTCTCTGCAATGAGTTTCGCTGCGCGTGGCTGATTGGCCGCCGGCGCTTGCCGGCGGTCGTTTGCCAACCGTTTTGCTCCGATAATTGCCTGTCCCAACGCCAGCCCGCCGTCGTTGGCGGGGACGAGGTGATGGGTGTAGACGATGAATTGCTCTTGCTCCAATAGGGCCAATGTTCGGCCGAGCAAGGTGACGTTCTGCCATACGCCGCCGCTGAGTACGACTTCGTTGAGGCCGTGGTCGTCGCGCAGATGCCGGCACACGTCGGCCGTCAGGTGGGCGACGCCGTAGTGGAACCGCGCGGCAATGCGGCCGGTGTCGATCCCGGCCTGACGGTCTTCCAGCAGCGCGGCCCAGGCCGGCGCGGGATCGATTAAGCCATTCGCATAGTCGAATGAATAAGCGCCCTCTTCGGCCCCATCGACCAGTGCCTCAAATTCGATGGCCGCCTGAGCTTCATAATTGACCGTCATCCGTACACCGGCCAGCGCGGCGGCAGTGTCGAACAGGCGGCCCATGCTCGACGTGGCCGGGGCGTTGAGTCCACGTTCGATTTGGTGGTCTAGCGCCTCCAGGTAATGGTCTCCCCGTTCGCGGCCGAAATACATCGGAGCGAGATCGCCGGCCCAGGGCAAGCCGGCGGCGCGCAAGTGGGCCAGGGCCATCCGCCACGGTTCGCGAACGGCGAGATCGCCGCCGGGCAGGGGGACGTAGCGCAGATGCGCGGCGCGTTCGTAGCCGGTATAGTCGGCGATCAGGAACTCGCCACCCCAGATAGCCCCGTCATCGCCATAGCCTGTGCCGTCGAAGGTCACCCCGATGACCGGCCGTTCGCCGCTCAGGCCGTGTTCGGCCATGCCGGCGGCCACGTGAGCGTGATGATGCTGGGCCTCTACGAGCAGCAAGCCTTCGCGCGCGGCGCGCTCGCGGGCGTAGCGCGAGGCCATGTAGTTCGGGTGCAAGTCGCAGACCAACGCCTCCGGCCGCAGGCGAAAGAGACGCTCCATGTGGGCTACGCCTTCCTCAAATGAGCAGAGCGTCTCGTAATTTTCCATGTCGCCGATGTGGGGACTCAGGAAGGCATAGTGGTCGCGAACGAGACAAAACGTATTCTTAAGTTCTCCGCCCGTGGCGAGCAGCGACGCAGCCCAGGGCAATTTCACGGGGAAGGGGGCGTAGCCTCGTGACCGGCGCAGCGGCATGGCGACGGCCGCCTTATTGGCGACGCTCCATACGCGCATCACCGAATCGTCGCAACGGGCGTGGATGTCGCGGTCGTGGAGCAGAAGGGCATCGGCTAGACCGGCCAGGCGCTCGCGGGCCTCATCGTTGGTATAAGCGATGGGTTCCTCGCTCAGGTTGCCGCTGGTCATCACCAGCGCGTCGGGGAAGCCGGACTTATGCTCCAACAACAAATAGTGAAGCGGCGTATAGGGCAGCATGACGCCGATATTGTCTTGTCCCGGCGCGATCTCGAGGGCGAGGGACGAATCGGGCCGGCGGGCCAGGATGACGATCGGCCGCGCGCGGGAGAGCAACAACTCCTTCTCGACTTCATTGACATAACAATGAAGCTGAACCGTATCGACGTCGGCCATCATGATGGCAAACGGCTTGTCGACGCGCAACTTGCGGCGACGCAGCTCACGAACGGCGGCCGGGTCGGTTGCGTCACAGGCCAGGTGATAGCCGCCCAAGCCCTTGACAGCGACGATACGGCCCTCTCTTAAAAGGTCGCGCGTCGCTTCCAGCGCGTCATTGCCCCGCAAAACAGTGTCTTGAGCACGACGAACGGTGTATTCCAGCTGGAGGCGCGGCCCGCACGACGGACAGGCCACGGGCTGGGCGTGGAAGCGCCGGTCGAGCGGGTTGCTGTATTCGGCGGCGCATTCGGCGCAGAGGGCGAAGCCGGCCATGGTCGTCAGCGGCCGGTCGTAGGGAATGTCGCGAATGATGGTGTAGCGTGGGCCGCAGTTGGTGCAGTTGATGAATGGATAGCGATAGCGCCGATCGGTGGGGTCGAACAGTTCGCGCAGGCAGTCGGGACATATACACATGTCGGGCGAAATGGGTTGGAACGCGTCCGGCTCCGACTTCGACGCCAGGATATCGAAATGGGTGAAACCGTTGGCCGGTCGTTCGGCCATCTCCAGCCGGTCGATGCGCGCCAGCGGCGGCAGTTCGGCTGTCAGCGCGCCGGTGAAGGCGGCCAGGTCTTCGGCCGGGCCATCGATTTCGATATCTACGCCGGACGAGGAGTTGCGCACCCAGCCGGCCAGCGCATAGCGCTGCGCCAGCCCATAGACAAACGGCCGAAAGCCGACACCCTGTACCACGCCGGTCAGGTGAATCCGCAAGCCTTGGCCCTCGCTGATGCTGTTACCGTTCATCGGCTAAATTCGCTCGATTCCGTGTCCTCTTCCGTTGCTGTATACCTGCTCCACGACCCACTCCAGCCAGGCGTCCAGCCCTTCGCCCGTGCGGCATGACAGGGGGAACGTCGCCAGACCGGGATTGAGCGCGGCCGCGCCACGCCGGAAGTAGTCCATATTGAAATTGACATAAGGAAGCAAGTCGATCTTGTTGATGACCAGTGCCTCGACGCCGCGATAAGCGCCAGGGTATTTGTAGGGTTTGTCGTCGCCTTCGGGCACAGAGGCCACGAGCACGCTCCTGTGCGTGCCCAGGGCAAAATTGGCCGGGCAGACCAGGTTGCCGACGTTTTCAACGATGAGCAGGTCGATAGCCGACAGATCCAACTCATCCAAAGCGCTTTGCAGCATGACGGCGTCCAGGTGGCAATCGCCGCCGGTATTGATCTGCACCGCCACGGCCCCGGCGGCCGCGGCCCGGTCGGCGTCGAGGCTGGTGGCGATGTCGCCATCAATGACCGCCAGGCGCAACCTGCCCGCCAAACGGCTCACTGTTTGCTCGACCAGACTAGTCTTGCCCGCGCCGGGGGAGGCCATAAAGTTGAGGCCGAAGACGCCGGCGGCGTCCAGCCGGGCGCGGTTGCCGGCCGCCAGCCGGTCGTTCGCGCCAAATATTTTTTCCACAACGGGTATGCGTTCGGTGATCATATCGTTTGTTCTTCCGTTTCGCCGATTTCGGCGATCTCGATCGCCTCCAGGTAAAACTCCTCACCGGCCAGGATAGCGATGTCGATGCTGCCACAGGCCGGGCAGGGCAGGTCCTGGCGTGGGCTATAGCTATGACCGCAGGCGCGACAGCTTAGCCGGCCGGGAATGCGCCGGAAATGGAGTTGAGACTGGGCGGCCGGCGTGCCCTCAGTGATGATGTCCCAATAAAACTGCACGGATTCGTCCACGATGGTGGAGAGTTCGCCGATGACCAGAAAAATATCGGTGATGGTCGCGGAGCTGGCCTGCCGGCCGTGGCGCAGGGCGATCTCTAAAATACTCTCAGTGACGGATAATTCGTGCATATCGTCGGCCGTTCAATAGTTGGCGAGACGGCATCATGCTCGCCGTTTCACCTGTTACTATAAGCCGGGACGCGCCAGACGATGAGTGACGTTTGTCACACGTTGCGCTTATCAATGTCACGAAATGGAGGGGGGCGATGTTGGGGACAGCCGAGCGTCAACTGAGCGGTTTGCGACGCATGACAATCACGGTGTAATCATCGGCTTGGGAGGTGCCGGCCGAGAATTCATCGACGGTGGCGATGATGGCCGTCAGCAATTCATCGGCGCTATTCCAGGAGCGGGAGGCGACGAGCGCTTCCAGGCCCTCGTCATCCAGAAAGTCGCCAGCCAGATTGCGCGCTTCGGTGATGCCATCGGTGAAGAATATGACATAATCGCCCGGCTGCAGGAAGCACAGGCGTTCCTCGGGCACGAAAGCGTCGAAGGCGCCCAACACGATGCCGCGCGCCTTCAGCAGTTCCAGGTCGCCGGTGCTGTGTTGCAGCCAGATGGGTGGATTGTGTCCGGCGTTGGCGTAGGTGAGGCAGTGGATGTCGGTATCCAGAACGGCATAGAATGCGCTGAGGAACAAGGGACTGGTTTTGTCCTGGCGGATGAATTGGTTGACGCGCTGGAGGGCTTCCGAAGGGGTGTTCCCGTCCAGGGCGTAGGTGTGCATCAGCGTGCGCGAAACGGCCATATAGAGTGCCGCCGGCACGCCCTTGCCGGTCACGTCGGCCACGACGATGTGGACGAGGGCAGGGTTATCGGGCTGGATGATGAAATCATACAGGTCACCGCCCACCTCGCGCGCGGCGCGGTAGCAGGCGGCGAACTCATAGCCGGCCACATAAGGGCAACCGGATGGCAACAGACTGAGCTGGATTCGGCGGCCGATGGCTAATTCTTCCTCCATGCGGTGTCGCCGGGCCTCTTCTTCGATGAGTCGCCGCGTGCGCACGGACATCATATTCATGACCCGCAGGGCGAACTCCGGCGAGCGGCCGACCAGCTCCCGAAAGCCGGCCCGATCGAGGCGGATCAGGCTACAGGCAGTGGCGGTTGTGACCGTGGCGCTACGTGGCTGGTCGTCGATCATCGCCATCTCGCCCAGGACCATCCCCGGCCCCAGGTAGTCGATGCGCGTACCCTGGCGACTGATGGCCAGCTCGCCCTCCAGGATCACGAACATTTCGTCGCCAGGCTCGCCCTCGCGCATGATGACCGTACCGGCCGGCAGGTAGACGCGTCCTTCTTCCGAAAAGTAGAGTGCGCGTTCGTCGGCCGTCAGCTGCAAAGCCGACGTGGCGAGTAGGAAGGGTGAGTTCGTCATATGCGGCCAGGCTCCGAACTAGGGAGCCAGTGTCAATACGCCCCGCTTGACAAAGGTGAGCTCGTTGCGGTTATCGTCGGTGGCGCGATAGATAAGTTCGTCCGTCAATTGGCGCATCATGTGAACCCCCAGGCCGCCGAGGGGGCGTTCTTCCAGCGGCCGGCTAATATCGGGCGGGGGAACGGCCGTGGGATCAAAGGGCCGGGCATCGTCGATCAAACGCACCGATAGATCGCCGCCGTCGGCCTCGACGTCGACGGTTATCGCGCCCGTTTGCTCAGGATAGCCATGCAGAAGGCTATTGGTGGCCGCCTCGTTGACGGCCAGCACCAGATCGCCGGCGACGTCGCCATCGCCGCCCAGGTTCAGGATGGCGCTTTCCAGAAACTCGCGAATGTCATTCAGATCGCGCACGGTGGCACTGGAATAGCGCAGGGTCAGGGACTTCATTTGAAGGAGGCGACAGCCTGGGAATTGGTATCGAAGATGTCGAGGAAGATGTCATACCCGGCGGTGCTTAGCGCCTTCAACCCGTTCTTGGTCGGTTTCACCAGTTTAAGGTGAGGTGACTTGTAGGTGTCGCGAGCGATGCCTCGGGCCGCTTGGGCCTCATCGACGGGATCGGCGCTGCGCAGCGTCATGTAGACTATATGAATGGCTCGTAATCCGGCGCTACTGATGTAGGGGACGTGGCTGAGGTCGAGCACGATGTCGCGCACGCCGTCCTGGAAAACGGATTGCGTCTTGCGCACCAACTCGTCTTCGGAGGTCAAATCACCTTTCAATTGCAGAATGGTGACCGGAACGAGTCCCGTTTCGTGCCAACTGTTGATTTCCATGTTAACCGCCTCCAGTTGCTGTGGTTAAACCGATTTCCGAGTGCTCTATATAGTACCTAGCCAGCGGGCTGTGGTCAACGGCGATTGGGTTCACATTTTCTATTAGCTGTCTTGCTCGTTCCCGATGGGCTTGGTCCAAGCTATATTGCGGTCTAGTTCGCTAAACCCGGCTGCCTCGTACAATGCTCTGGCGGCCGTATTATCAAGCCCGGTCTGAACGCTGGCGATTTGCGCGCCGTATGAGGCCAGCCGGCGCACGCCTTCGGCTATCAAGGCCCGGCCGAGACCCCGCCGGCGATGATCAGCGGCGACGCCCAGCGGCTCAAAAACACCGACGTGATTAGTCTCATCCAGCCAGATTTGAGTGAATGCGGCGTAGCTGTCGTCCGGAGCGACGATGACCAGATCCAGTTCCGGCCGATAGGTGGGTGAAGCCTGAACGGCGCGCGTCTTGGCCTCAGTCATGAAGGTGGACCCGAAGGCGGCGCGCTGCACGGCCGTGCGCCGCTCGACGTTGGCTTCCCCACGAACGTGATCGAAGGTATAGCCCGGGGGCAGGGGGAGAGCGTCAGGTGGTCTCTCGATCGCCTGGGTATATAGCACCAGGCCCTGGTCAGTGCGCCGATAGCCTCTGGCGTCCAGGGTCGCGTTGCGAACGGCATCGCCCGTAAAACCCCAGGCGCGCATTGGTTTTTCCGGGAACTCGCCCTGCCGTTGCCGATATTCCAGCTCGGCCCAGGCCAGCGTCTCGTCGTGGAGCAGGGGATAATCGGGATGGACGACGATGTCGACCTGATCATCTACCGGCCAGGCCCAGGCGACTAGTCTCTCGGCGTCGAACCAGAGGTGAGTCGCGTAAACCGCCTGCGGATCGTCATCGGAGCTGCACCACCAGTCGATATCGCCGATGGTGGCATAGACGGGCAATCCGACGCGGCCGAGGATTTCGACCAGCAAGCGACGCATGTGGCCGTAGTCGTCCTCGGATTGATAGGACCGATGATGCAGGTTCAATGGTTCCTCGTCAGTTCAGTTTATCGGCTACCGCATCGTAATCGTAGGTTGTCACTTCCAGCAGATGGCCGTAGGGGTCATGGAAATAGATCGACCAGGACAACTGGTGGTCGACAACCTGATCAGGCGTCAATTTTTGGCCCGCGCGATTCACGATGTGAATCTGGCCGAGGCGCGCCAGGAAGTCGAGGAACCCCTCGCCGTCGACGCGGAAGGCCACCCGATGAAATCCGGCCGTCGGCCGCTCGCCCCGCGGCTCACCGCGAAACAAGGCCAGCATGGTGCCGGCCGATTGGCTGGCGATCATCAATGGCCCATCGCTCGCCCACTTTTCATAGTCGGCCACGATCTCCAGGCCGAGCGTGCGTTGATACCAGGCAGCGGCTTCATATTGATCGGGGACAAAGAACTCAACATGGTCGATCTGGATGACTCGAAAGGGTTTATCGCTCATGAATTAATCTCCCGTATTCTGAGACTGGGCGGCCATATGGAGGATGATTGCCGCCGCGGCATTGACCGAATAAGAATCCACGCCCTCGCGCATGGGAATAGTCAGGTTAAAGTCGAGCGCTGCCTGCACCTCAGCCGGCAGCCCTTCGGCCTCGTTGCCCATGAGAATCGCTGTGACGCTATCCGGCCAGGCCATCCGCGAGAGAACGAGTCCGCCGGTTGCCGCCGTGCCGACAAGCGTAACGCCGCAGGCCGCCAGATCTCGCAGGAATGAGCCGACCGAATCATATTCCACCACGGGCAGCTTGAAGATGCTGCCCCGGCTGATTCGCGTCGCCCGTGGATGATAGGGGTCGCTGGCCCCCACGGCCAGAAGCGCCGCCGCGCCGGCGGCATGGGCCGTGCGCGTCAGCGCGCCGACGTTGCCGGGGTCGACAATATCCACGGCGGCCAACAGTAGTGGCAGACCTGCGTGTCCAGCCGGCTGGGATGAAAGCGTCTCGGCCAACAGCCGGGGCGCCGGCAATCGGACCAACCCCAAGATCGGCCCCAGATCGCGCCCATCAGTCAACTCGGCCAGCACGCTGTCGGGCGCAACGGTCACCGGGCAGCCGGCGGCCGACAGCGCCGCGAGCAGCTCGCGCCAGCGCGAGTCCGTGCTCTGGGCCAGACGGTCGGCCACGAGAACCGCTTCCAGCGGCGCGCCGGCCCGCACGGCCCTTTCCAGCAGTCGCGTGCCTTCGATAGAGAAAAGACCGGCGCGACGACGGCCGCGTGGGCTATGGACGCGACGAATCATGGCGGTCAGGCTGGACAGGGTGCGATAGGTGGTCATGAGTAGCCGGCCGATTTTACTCGCCGTGGCTTTAATTTGCTAAACTCGCCCGCGGCGAAGTAAGAACAGGGACGGATGAGACATCTGAACAGGAGAACCGGGTTCTCAGGCGAGACCCGGTTTCTAAATTTAGCGGGAGATAGTGAAGTGAAAGATTACATGCATCTGGCAATGGCTAGTAAGGAAGGCGTTCGCGGCTATGCGGCGGCGACGACCGAATTGGTGGAGGCGGCGCGTTTGCGCCAAAACTTAGGCCCGACAGCGACGGTAGTCCTCGGCCGTGCCCTGACGGCGGCGGTGCTGATGAGCGGCCTGCTGAAGGTCGGCCAGCGCGTGGCTCTCAAGTGGGAGGGCAACGGTCCGCTGCGCAAGATCGTCGTCGAAGCCGATGCTAAGGGACGGGTGCGCGGCTACGTGGGTGAACCTGATGTCGATCTGCCGTTTAAGGGAGATGAGGCCGACGTGCCGTCGGCTATTGGCGCGGCAGGTTTACTGACCGTGGTGCGCGACTTGCGCCTGCCCGAGTTGGCGACGGGCGTCGTCCATCTCGTCGACAGCAATATTAGCGATGATCTCGCCTATTTTCTGGAGCAGTCGGATCAAGTTCCGTCGGCGGTGGAGATCGGTGTGACGCTCAACGAGGACGGCACGGTGGCCGAAGCCGGTGGGATTCTTATCCAGCCATTTCCGCCCTACGAGCCGGACATCGTACAACGATTGAAGGAGCGGTTGCAGGAGATGCCGCCCATCGTGTCGCTGCTGGCGGCCGGACAGAAGCCGGAGACGATTCTGGACGAGGTGTTCACCGGCATCAACCATAAGTTGCTGTCCAAGTACCCGGTGCGCTACGAGTGCAATTGTACGCGCGAGCAGACGAAGGCGATGTTGACCTCGCTGGGCCGGGAGGATATTCAGAATATCCTGGATACCGAGGGCGAGGCGACCGTCAATTGCCAGTTTTGTCAGGAGGAGTACGTGTTTGGCCGCGAGGATCTGGAGGAGATTCTGGATTCGATGGCAGAGTAAGGACGTTGGGGATGGTCCAGATCGCATGAAGGCATTGATTGCCGGCTAAGAAACCGGCGTTACAAAAAACCGCATGGTGCGTCACCATGCGGTTTTTGTCTGTCGGGGTGGCCGGACTCGAACCGGCGGCCTCTTCGACCCGAACGAAGCGCGCTACCAGGCTGCGCCACACCCCGAACATCGCTGATTATACGCGCGGTTAAGATAAGTGACAAGTGGCTGATAACAGGTTGCCGGCCCCTATTGCTCTGACGGGTTATTAGTGGCAGGCGTGGTACAATTGAGCCTTGCGGCTGCCGGCCGTGTATGTAGTCGTAATCAAGGACAACGCGGTTGAAATCGAGAAACTTGCGATTGCTCATCGGCGTTATGATTAGCGCCGTTTTTATTTGGCTAGCCTTGCGTGGGTTGCACCTGCCAGATGTCTGGGCCAGTCTGCGCACGGCCGACTACTGGTGGCTGATTCCCAGTGTCGCCGTCTACTTTCTGGCCGTTTGGGCCAGAACGTGGCGTTGGGACTATTTGTTGCGGCCGATGAAGCAAATTCCCTTGCGCCGATTGTTTCCCGTGGTCGTCATCGGCTACATGGGCAATAACGTCTATCCCTTCCGGGCGGGCGAGTTACTGCGGTCCTTCGTTCTGCGCCAACAAGAGGACGTCGCCATAAGTAGCAGCCTGGCGACCATCGTCGTCGAGCGCGTCTTCGATGGCCTGGTCATGCTGATGTTCGTCTTCGTCGCCCTGCCATTCGCGCCGCTGCCCAGTGATGCTATCCGCTTTGTGGTCATCATCGGCAGCGGCGTCTTTCTGAGCGCGCTGCTGGTTTTCTTCGCGGTGGCCGCCGTTCCCGCCCGCTTCCTGCAATTGACCGAGTGGTTCGCCAACCGCCTGGTGCCGGAGCGGTTTCGTGCCTCGATCATGGATTTCGCACACCGCTTTGTCGTAGGGTTGTCCGCGCTGCGCAGTGGGCGCGGCTTGGTGATGATCTTCCTGACCTCGGTTGTCATCTGGTTGCTGGAGACGGTAAAGTACTGGTTCGTGATGCACGCTTTTGATTTCACCGTATCGTTCTTCGCCTTGATGTTGATGAACGGCGTGGTCAATCTGGCAACGACATTGCCGTCGGCTCCCGGCTATATCGGCACGTTCGACGGGCCGGGCATTGCCGTGCTGTCGCTCTACGGCGTCGACCCGGCCACGGCCACGGCCTACACCCTGACTCTCCATGCGGCGCTCTGGCTGCCGATCACGCTGCTGGGCGTCTACTATATGCTCCGCACCGAAATGGGTTGGGCCGACATCGGCCGCGCGGTCGATGCCGGGCGAGGAGCCGCTGATGAGCAAGCCGTTGTCATCGATCCGGCTGCCGAAGACGTCATCAATCGGGAAGACGAGGTGCGCGCGTGAAATTTGCTGTCATTGGGGCGGGTATCGCCGGCCTGTCGGCCGCCTACGATCTTCTAAAGGCCGGCCATGCTGTGACCCTGCTGGAAGGCGACAGCCGCACCGGTGGCCTGGCGACCGGCTTTCGGGACGAGCGCTGGGAGTGGCCGCTGGAGAAGTTCTACCACCATCTTTTCACCTCCGACAGCGCGATCATCGGGCTGGTGGAAGAGATTGGCCTTAATGACAAGTTGTTCTTTCCACGGCCCATCACCTCGGTCATCTATCAGGATCGCATCGTCCCCTTCGATTCGCCCAAGCGGTGGATTACCTTTCCTGGCTTCAACATGCTGGACGTGGCCCGCTTCGGCACGGTCAGCGCCTACTTGCGGTTCACGAAGCCGTGGCGAAGGCTGGAGCAACATCTGGCCGATGACTGGCTGCGGCGCTATTACGGCGACAAGGTCTACGAGTTGATCTGGCGGCCGATGCTCATCGGTAAGTTCGGGCCTTATTACCGCGACGTCAACATGGCCTGGATGTGGGCCCGCCTCCACGTGCGCAGCCCAAGGCTCGGCTATTTCGAGGGCGGCTTTCAGGCCTTCATCGACCGTCTGACCGACGTGGTGCGCGATTTGGGCGGCGAAATACGCTTGAATTGCCCGGCCGAGAATATCCGGCAAGTGAATGGCGGAGGCGTTGAGGTGACGGCCGGGGCCGCGACCGAGACGTATGATGCCGGGGTGGTTACCACGTCGCCCGGCCTGTTGGCCCGCCTGGCGCCCGATTTGGCCGGCGACTATCTGGGGCAGCTTCTGAAGTTGGACAGCATGGGCGCGGTGGTGCTGACGTTGGCCCTGAAACACTCCCTGCTGGGCGAGAGCGGCACGTACTGGCTCAATATCCCGGCCACCTCGCCCGACAAGGTGGGGGGTGTGCCGTTCCTGGCTTTGGTCGAACACACCAACTACATCGACCGCTCCCATTACGGCGGCGACCACATCATTTACTGTGGCGATTACGTGCCGCCCGATCACCCCTATCTGACGATGAGCCAGGAAGAACTGGAAAAACTATTCATCGGCGTGCTCCACCGATTCAATCCGGATTTCCGGCCGGATTGGGTGCGCAAGAGTTGGCTCTTTCGGGCGCGTTATGCTCAGCCGGTGCCCAAGCTCAATCATTCGCGGGCTATCCCCGATCTGCGCACGCCGATGGCGGGCCTCTATTTCGCCAGCATGAGCCAGGTCTATCCCTGGGATCGCGGGACTAATTTTGCTGTCGATATAGGACGGCGCGTAGCCCGGCTGGCACTCGACGATATCGCCGCCAACAAACTGACGTCCCGTATGGATTTCGCGGAGTAAACAAAGTCTGTTCATCAGGTAGCGGGGCTTGAAGTGCGTGTCGGAGCGCGTTAGAATATAAATTGTAGACGGTGCCCAGGGGACTTTTTGGCATGAGATTCAAACCATGACTGTCGCCATCGAGTGCACGGCAGTGGAATGGTGTTTCCAATCATCCCTGGGATAAGCCGGCGTAAGGAGCATGGAAGATGAAAATCGTTGTGATCGGCACCGGATATGTGGGCTTGCCCCATGCGGCCGTTCTTTCTGAATATGGGCATGAAGTTCACGCCTATGATATCGATGAGACGCGCATCGCCGCTTATCAGTCAGGCGACGCCAATAATATAGAGCGGTATGTCAATGAGCCGGGGTTGGCCGACATTGTCGCCGAAAATGTCAACCGATACCTGTATTTCACGACCGACATCTCGACCGTGGTCGAGGATACGGACGTGTTCTTTCTGTGTATCAACACACCACCGAACCGGGACGGTTCGACCGATATGTCCTACTATCTGGCCGCCATTCACCACTTGGGGGGGCTGCTGGCACAGCGGGTCGGCAAACGACGCGTCGTTCTGGTGAACAAGAGCACGGTTCCCATCGGTACGGCGCGGGAGCTGGAAGCGGTCATGATCGACCACGGCGTCAAGAACTTCGGCGTCGCCTCGAATCCGGAATTCCTGGCCCAGGGTAGCGCCATCGAAGGATCGCGCCGGCCCGATCGCATCGTCATCGGCGCCGACACGAGCGAGGACATGCAGATCCTGCGCCGCGTCTATTCGCAATTCGTCAATCACGTGCGCATCCGTTATCTGGAGACGACGCCGGAGACGGCCGAGGCCATTAAGTACGTCAGCAATACTCTGCTGTTGACCTATATCTCCTTCTGGAACGGCGTTGGGGCGCGGCTGGCCGAGGCGGTGCCAAATATCCGCATGGAAGACCTGAAGATCGGCGTCACCGCCGACGCGCGCATCAGCACGTGGGGTTCGTACGTCAGCAACGGCGCGGGCGGCAGCTGCTTCGGCAAGGACATTCAGTCGCTTATCTACCAACTCAATCGCGCCGGCCGCCCCACCGACTTGCTCCGCGCGGTGTACAGCATCAACGAGTATCAGAAAGTTTACCTGATCGACCGGGCGATCCATGAAGCCCAATTCAATTTCAACCATAAATCCGTGGCCTTGCTGGGTTTGTCGTTCAAGAAGCGGACGAACGACATGCGCGACTCGGCCGCGTTGCGCGTGGCCGAGTCGCTTCTTTCGCGAGGGGTGGGCGCGGTTCGCGCCTATGATCCGCTGGCTATGGACGAAGCCCGCCGCAACTGGTTTAACCCGGACAAGAACCATCTGTTTGAGCGCATTACCTACCATGAATCGGCTGTCGAGGCAATGCAGGGGAGCGATGCCCTGTACATTTCCACCGACTGGGAAGAGTTCCGCGGTCTGACCCGGACGATTGAAACGACGGTTAAGCCGCCCTATCTGGTGATGGACGGCCGGCGCATGTTGCCCGATTACGAGATGTTAGTAGCCGCCGGCTACGATTACTTGCCCGTGGGTGGTTTGCTCATGCGCGGCCAGGGCAGTCCGGACAGCAGCCGTCGCGAAGCGAAGGGCGCGATCATGCAGCCGGCTCTGGCCTGAACTGGGGGGCCGTCGTCCCCCACGCTTGGAAGAAGCATGGATTGTGGGGTGCGTGGGGGATGGGCTTTACAGTCTTGACGTTTGGGGTATACTAGAGCTTTAATCTTGCAAGAAAACTTTGCCGCTGAGGTCAGCGGTTTTTCAGTTGTTAAAAGGGACGTATGTTGTCGAAAAAACCCACGCTTTTGACCCATGAAGGTCTGGCGCGCTTAAGCAAAGAGTTGGAACACTTGCGGACTGTCGGCCGCGAGGAAGTGGCCGAGCGTTTACATCAGGCTTTTGAAGACGGCCAGGATGATGACTTCGTTGATAATGCCGAATTGGAAGCCTCGCGCAATGCCCAGGCGTTCCTGGAAGGCCGCATCCAGGAACTGGACGAAATTCTGAATAACTACCAGATTATCGATGAGGATATGGCCCCCCACGACCGCGTCAAGCTGGGCGACTGGGTGACCGTTGCCGAAGTCGGATCGGACGAAAATGAACGCTACCAGTTGGTCGGCCCACAGGAAGCCGATCCGGTTGCCGGCCGCATCTCCAACGAAAGCCCGTTGGGCAAGGTGCTTGTCGGCGTTAAGGTGGGCGAAGTGGTGCGCGTCAATGCCCCACGGGGCATCACCGAATTCCGGGTGGTTCAGGTAGAGTAGACGACGCCATTCTTTATAGTGATCAACACGCCCGTGGTGCGCCTCTTGTGGCGCCCACGGGCTTTTTTTTCGGAGTAGCGCGATGAGTTGGCAGCCAAACCCACTTGAAGAACAACGATTGGAAAAATTGTCCCGCTTGCAGGCCCAGGGAATCGATCCCTATCCGTTGCGGGCGGAGCGCACGCACACCACCGCCGAGGCTGTGGCCGCCTTCGAGAGCGCGGCCGAGGGCGAGACGGTGCCGGTGACGGTCGTCGGCCGCCTGGTCAGTATGCGCGATATGGGCAAGACGATCTTCGCCCACATTGCCGACGAGCAAGGCCGCCTCCAGTTGTTTGTGAGGCGCGAGGATGTGGGTGAGGAATCACACGGCATCTTCAAGAAGCTCATCGATCTGGGCGATTTCGTCCAGGCCGGCGGCGAGATGTTTCGCACGAAGCTGGGCGAGGTCAGTCTCCACGTCCGCGAATGGACGATTCTGAGCAAGGCGATCAGTCCGCTGCCGGTGGCTAAGGAGCAGGAAGTGGACGGGCAAACCGTGCGTTACAGTGCGTTCGCCGACGTGGAAGAGCGTTATCGCCAGCGTTACGCCGATCTGGCGGTCAACGCTGAGGTGCGCGATATTTTCCGCAAGCGTGCCCGTCTGGTCAGCGCCCTGCGTCGCTTCATGGATGACAACGGCTTTCTGGAGGCGGAGACGCCTATTTTGCAGCCGCTCTATGGAGGCGCGGCGGCACGGCCGTTCACGACTTATCACAATCAGCTCAAGCAGGAATTGTTTTTGCGCATCTCCTTTGAACTGTATCTGAAGCGGCTGCTGGTCGGCGGCTTCGAGCGCGTCTATGAGATCGGCCGCGACTTTCGCAATGAGGGCGTCAGCTTCAAGCATAACCCCGAGTTCACCCAGTTGGAGTTCTATGCCGCATATTGGGACTATCATGACGTCATGGACTTCACCGAGCGGATGATCGCCTATGCTACCGAAACGGTATTGGGGACGACCGAGATCGCCTTTCAGGGTCACACCATCCGGCTGGGCGAGCCTTGGCAGCGCCTGACCATGCGCGATGCGATCAAGCAGTTCGCCGAGATAGACTATATGGATTTTCCTGATGGGCCATCACTGGCCGCGGCCGTCAAAAAACTGGGCGGCGATGCCCCGCCTGATGCCCCCTGGGGCAAGCTCATCGACGGTTTGCTGGGCGATTTCGTAGAGCCGCGCCTCATCCAGCCAACATTCATTTTGGATTATCCACGGGACATCTCTCCCTTGGCCAAGAGCGTGCCTGGCGACCCGCTCCACGTCGAACGATTCGAGTTCTTCATCGGTGGCATGGAGATGGGCAACGCCTTCACCGAACTGAATGATCCCATTGAGCAGCGCCGGCGATTCGAAGCGTTACAAGAACTGTTTGGCCAGGAAGATGAGGAGCGCAACCCCATCGACGAAGACTATTTGCGGGCCATGCGTTACGGCATGCCGCCTAACGGAGGCTTCGGTATGGGGGTCGATCGGCTGGCAATGCTCCTGACCGACAGCCGCACGCTGCGCGAGGTACTGCTGTTTCCCCATCTGCGTGATAAAGAGGAATAAACCACGGCAGTAGCTGTTCCAGGAGGGTTATATCGCAGGTATGAACAGCAACATATCTTTCCGCCAGGCCACCCCTGAGGACACTTTTGCTGTCTTCCGCCTCTTTCTTTTTTCCGTGCGTGACCTGGCCTATCGTCAGGGGAACCGGACCCTGAATGACGGGCGGGATCCCGAAGTTATTGCTGCGGCCTGGGAAAAGCGCCAATCCATATTCGAGCACCTGACGCGCACAGCCCACCTCTTTTGGGTGGCGGAACGGGACGGGAGCCTTCTGGGCTATGCGCGGTCGATCCTCAGAGACGACGCGCTGGAGCTGACCGAATTTTTTGTTTCGCCCGATGCCCAGTCGGGCGGGATTGGTCGGGAGCTGCTGCGGCTGGCGTTTGATGGCGAGCGCGTCGGGCTGCGAACGGTCATCGCCTCGACCGATGTGCGGGCCCACTCTCTCTACCTTAAATCCGGCGTCTATCCGTTGTTCCCGATTGGGCAATTCAGCCGCCAGGCGGAAGAAACGTCAATCGGAAGCGACTTGCATTTCGAGCCGTTGGACAATTCGCCCGAGACGCTGGTTACTCTGGGCGGATTGGATGCGACTGTGCTGGGGTATCGCCGCGACATGGATCATCGATGGTTTTTCGGGAACCGCGATGGCTTTCTCGTCTATCGCGGCCGTGTTGCCG
This sequence comes from Promineifilum sp., assembly GCA_017983515.1. Classification (GTDB taxonomy): domain Bacteria; phylum Chloroflexota; class Anaerolineae; order Promineifilales; family Promineifilaceae; genus Promineifilum. The sequence continues at coordinate 93,434 of JAGOBF010000012.1, forward strand.
TGGGATATGGATACGTCAGCCGTGGCTTCGGCAGCGGGCCATTCGCCTTGCTCGAAGCGGCCGACTATCCGGCGGTGTTGGCCCACGCGGAGACGATGGTCGCGCGCTCGGATCAGTCGGAGCTAATCCTGCAAGCGCCGCTGATCAATCGCGCGGCCGTCGAGTACATGCTCGGTCGCGGCTATCGTCTGGACCCGTCCTTTATGTTTTTCATGAGCGACGGACGCGCGCATCGGATGGATCGCTATCTCATCACCAGCCCACCCTATTTTGTGTGAATAGCACACCGGATCAAAAATCACGGCTGCGTCGGGAGGGTGCCCGATGCAGCCGCGATGCTCACATGCCGACAGCAGATATTTGCGGCCGTGCTTCGGCCAGGATTGGCCTTCACAGGACCTAAGCCGTCTGCTTCAGTTTGTCCTGGAAAGACTTGCGGAATTTGCGCACCTTCGGATCCACCACATAAACGCAATAGGGCTGGTTGGGGTTGTTGGTGAAATAATCCTGATGATAGCCCTCGGCCTCGTAGAACGCTTCGAACGGGACGAGCTCCGTGACGATGGGGTCGGGCCACACGCGGGCAGCTTCAGCATCAGCGCGGGTGCGCTCGGCGGCCGCCTTCTGAGCTTCATCATGATAGAAGATCGCTGAACGGTATTGCGGGCCGGCGTCGTTGCCCTGCCGGTTGAGGGTCGTTGGGTCGTGGATGCGCCAGAATATATATAAAATGTCGTCATAGGTGATGACAGCGGGATCGTACCAAACCTGCACGACCTCGGCGTGGCCGGTACGCTTGCCGCAGACCTGTTCATAGGTCGGATTGGGGACGTGGCCGCCAGAGTATCCAGAAACGACACGCTCGACGCCCGCTACGTCGCGGTAGATGGCATCCAGGCACCAGAAGCATCCCCCGCCCAGGGTTGCCACCTCAAGATTTTGGGTCAACATGATCTTATCTCCTTTCAGCGATCGGTGATTCGCACGATCGATCTCGCTCGATCCACACCGTCACTGAATATGATAACAAGACCGAGCCTGTACCGGCGTTATATTTTGCCGTCGCTCATCTGTTATCCGTGTATCGTTTAGATGAGGCGTCGCTCTTTCGCCTTACCTTGCCCTATGGATCCAGACCCGGCATTTTATATTTGAAATGGGCCAGGCTGGTTTCCCTGCCTGGGTTCCCAATCCCGCTGTCCAGCCTTTGACTCGACCAGGTTGACGGACGACCTCGTTGCTCCTATCATGTGATCTAACGCGCAACTTTCTTGGTCGGATGACGTAATATTCATTAGCTTTTAATCAAGGAGCATCTATTATGGACATAAATAAAGCTATTCGTTTTGTTATGGAAGACAAGCAGTGGATTAGTAAACTGCTCATCGGCGCGTTGATGTCGGTGCTGGGTTTCCTGATCGTCCCGGCCCTTATCTTGCAGGGATATGTGGTGAAGATTATCCGTCAGGTGATGAACGGTAATTGGGACGGCCTGCCGGAATGGGAGAACTGGGGCGATTTACTGAAGGACGGCTTCTTCGTGACCGTTGCCCAGTTCGTTTACACGTTGCCGTTCATTCTGCTGATGATCATCGGCGGAGCTGCGACCGGCGGTATGGCCAGCCTAACCGGCAGCGACGATCTGTCGGCTATCGCCGCCACGGGTGGCGGCTTGCTGCTGCTATGTCTGGTCATCCTCTTCGCCGTGGCGCTGCTTTTCCTGACGCCGGCGATCCTGATCCAGTACGCCATCAAGGATGATTTTGGCGCCTGTTTCCGCTTTGGTGAGGTATTCGGCATCATCCGCAACAACATGAGCGATATCCTGATCGCCTTCGTGGTCACGCTGGTGGCCGCGCTCGTCGTCACCCTGTTGATCGGCATTTTGAGCCTTATCCCTTGCTTGGGATGGATCGCCGCCTTCCTTATCGGCCTGGCGGTCGGGCCCTACATTTCGTACGTCGGCGGCCACCTCTACGGCCAGATCGCGGCCAAGATATTGGGCAACAAGGCCGGCAGCTCGCTGTCCGGCATGGCTTAATAGCCACAGGTCGTGCAAAACGAACCCGCCCCCGATAATTTGGGGGCGGGTTTTTTGTTGTCGAGCTTTATCGAGTCATCCCGTTGGGCTAGAACAATCGACCCTGCTCCGGCGGCCCGGGGGCAACCTCCAGGCCCAGCAAGGCCTTGAAGCGGTTGGCGGTGGTCGGGGCATGGCCGGCGTAGTCGTCGTTGAAGAAAGCATAGGCAACCGGTGCGGCGTCGCTATGAGTGGCGGCCTGTTCGCGCCACTGTTGCAAGTCGGCCGTCTTGTCCAATACCTCGTGGGTCTTCTCGGTAAACTGCCCGTGGCGGCCCAGGAAGCGAAGGTAGAGGAAATCCGTCGTGCGCCTGATCTCCTTGGGCAAAAAGATGTAGTCAGCGGCGATCCAGCATACGTCATGCGCCCGGAGGATGGCCGCCGTCTCCTCGCTCCACCAGGAACGGTGACGGAACTCCACGGCGAAACGCAAATCGTGCGGCAGGCGCTCCAAAAAGGCGGCCAGATTTTCGCGCTCGCCCACCCCAAAGTCGGGCGGGAACTGGAACACGATGGGGCCAAGCCGCTGGCCCAGAAGCCGCATCGTATCGAGGAAGTTGTCCAGAATAGCGGCCGTGACCGGCGCCAGACGCAGATCGTGGGTGATTTCCCGTGGCGCTTTGGGACAATATTTGAAATCATCCGGCGCGACGGCGCGCCAACGCTCTACGGTTGCCGCCCGTGGCGTGCCGTAGAAGGTCGAGTCCATCTCCAGCGCGTTGAACTGCGACACATAATAAGTCAACTGCTGGGCTTTCGGAAGCTTGTCGGGATAGAACGTGCCTTGCCACGGCCTGTAGCCGAAGCCCATCGTGCCGATATACCAATCAGTCATAGACATACCTCCGCACCTGGTCAGTCGCCGGCCGGGGCCGCAACTGCCGCGGGATAGACAGCCTCGGTCGGCTGAGACAGAGCGGCCGCGCCGAGCAGTACAAGGGCGATCCACATGAGATCGGCCACCAACAGGTGAACCAGTTGCATCCAGACCGGCACGTTGAGCAAGATGTTGAGCATCCCGGCGGCCAGTTGCACTATGACCAACACGCGAATCGCCCGCGAGAAAGCCAGTGACCCCATGCCCGGCCGCGCCGTCGCGATAGCCTTGCTGGCCCACCACATATAGATACTCGTGAGGACGGCGATGATCGGATGGTAGACGCGCAGCCGCACCAGAAAATGGGCCGTCGCCTCAAAATCCTGAGCGATGCCCTCGCGCAGCGTGCCGGAAGGGAAAAGCGTGTCGCCCAGGGCAGTTATGGCGCCACTGACGCCCAGGACGAGCAGTAAGACCACCGCTCCGGCGAACAACCGCCCGGCGCGTCCTTGCTCGCGCCATTGCAGTTTATGATCGCCTTGCGCCCCGGCCCACCAGGCGGTCAGCGACACGGCCGCCAGCAACAGGAACGTGTTAATGAGATGGACGGCCATTGAAATGGCCCGCGCCACGGACTCGTTGTCGGCCACCCACTCGAATAGTACCAGCCCTGCGCCGACCAATCCTTCGGTGATGACGAAAAGGGCCGACAGGGCCGCCGCCCGGCGCACGATGTGGCCGCGCGGATAAAGTCGCCAGGCCCAGTAAAGCATGAACAGCACGAAGACCCCGGACAAGGCGCTGGTGAGGCGGTGAGTTAATTCGATGAGGGTTTCGATGCGGGGCGCGCGCGGGACGACGACCCCATTGCACAGCGGCCAATGGCTGCCGCAACCGGCCCCGGAGCCGGTTGCCCGGACAAACGCGCCCCACAGGACGACCAGAATCAGGAAACCCAGGACAAACCACGCATAACGGGTGAAGTTATTCCTTTGGTTGAAGAATGTCGGCATGATTGTGAATTATAGAACAGATTCGACGCCCGTTCCAAAGCCCGGATAGATTCCGGCGAAACGTTAGGGGTCGGCTAAGTAATCGCCGATGGGATCGTCGTCGTCTTCCTTGACGAAGGATCGGCGCGTCTTGCCGCCGGTCTGTGGGTCGTCGACCAGGCCCATCTCGTGCAGGTGCTCCATGAGCCGGGCGGCGCGCGGGTAGCCGAGGCGCAGCCGGCGCTGTAAAAAGGAAACGGAGAGATTATCGTGCTTCCTGGCTAACTCGACGGCCGATTCCAACAGACTGTCGGTCTCGTCCAGCAGCGCATAGCGGGCGATGAGCGGTTCCCACGGCGGCGTCGCGGCCACGTGGTCGGGGAACGCCACTCGCCAATGGGCGACGACGCGCTCGATCTCTGTGTCGGTGACGTAGACACCCTGCACGCGGTCGGGCGCGGCAGCGTCGGGGGCCTGGAACAGCATATCGCCCTTGCCCATCAGATGCTCGGCCCCCACCATGTCGAGGATGACCCGCGAATCCGTGCCCGAGGCGACGGCAAAGGAGAGGCGGGCCGGGAAGTTGGCCTTGATCAAGCCGGTGATGACGTCGGTCGACGGCCGCTGGGTGGCGACAATCAAGTGGATGCCGGTGGCCCGCGCCATCTGGGCCAGGCGGCACAACGTCCGTTCCACGTCGCCGGGATAGGTATGCATCAGGTCGGCCAACTCATCGATGAAGACGGCAATGTAGGGCAATCTAAGATGCGCCTTGCTGGCGGCGGCGAACTTGCGATTGTAGAGGCTGATATTCCGCGCGCTGACTCCCTCGAACAGTTCATAGCGCCGGTCCATCTCCGACGTGAGCCAGCGCAACACGCCCACGGCCCGGTCAGCTTCCACTTCGACGTTGCCGATCAGGTGCGGCAGGCCGTTAAAGCGGATCAGTTCGACCTTCTTGGGATCGATCATGACCAGTTTCAATTGCTCCGGTGTGTTGTTGAAGGCCAGACAGGTGATGAACGCATTGATGCATACCGACTTGCCGGAGCCGGTCGTGCCGGCAATAAGCAGGTGGGGCAGCTTGGCCAGATCCGTTGCCACCGGCTCGCCGGCCACATTGCGCCCCAGCCCGACACCCAGCGCGGAGTTGAGCCGGGCGAAGGCCGGCGATTCGAGCAGGCCGCGCAGACGAACGACGCTCGTCTGCCCGTTGGGCACCTCGATGCCGACCACATTGCGACCGGGAACCGGAGCCTCGATGCGCAGGCGAGACACGGCCAGCGCCAGCGTCAGGTCGCGCTGCAACGCGGCAATCTGCCCCACACGCACCTTCTGCTGTTTCATCTCGCCGTCCGGGCCGGGCCGGTCAACGTAGCCCGGCTCGACGCCGAATTGGGTGACGGTCGGGCCGCGTCGCACTTCAACGACCTTGGCCGGTAGGCCGAAGTCGAACAACGTATCTTCGATGCGCTTACTTTTCCAGGCGATCTCATCGCGAGCCTGGGTTATCGTCTCGCTACGCTCCAGCATGTCGATGGCGGGCAAGAGTGGATTGCGGCGGTTGGCGTCGCGGAAACCGTCGGCCTCGTCGATGAGACCGGCAGAAGTGGGGGAAGGGGGCGATGGGGCGGCCACGGGCGCGAGCGCACCGGCGGCCGGCCCGGCCGCGCCACGGCCGACGACATCGATGCGATCCGGATCGACCCGGTCGGCCCAGGCTGACAGCCGGTCTGACGAGGCGACCAGACCCGCGCGCACATCGTCCCACGTGCGCCCGGCCAACAACATGAAGGCCCACGTGATGAGCAACACGTAGATCAGTATCGCCAGGAAGGGGCCGAAGAAATCGAACAGCGGTTCGGAAAGCGCCCAGCCGACCAGGCCGCCGCCACGGCCGACCGAGGCATCGACCAAGCTGTATCCGCCGGCCAGATGCCCCAGGCCCATCGCCGTGACGACGGTCAGACTGATGCCGACCAGCTTGGCCGGGGCGACTTTGAAAGAGCGACCTAGCCCGTCCAGCAGGAGATGCGTCCCAACAGCGGCCAATCCCAGACAGATGAAGAACGCTCCCCAACCGAATATTTGCCGCAGCAGCCTCGTCCACCAGTGCAGGATGCCGGCTTGGGATAACCCGGCCAAGGCCAGTAGCGAGATGAGGGCGAACAACAAGAGAAAAAGGCCGCCGACTTCCCGCCGCCGGCGGAGGATCTCGTCGACCAGACGCTCATCCCAAGATTCTGGGGCCGTCGCTTCCGGTTCAGGAGTTCTCTTCGCGGGTGGCTTGTCGGCCGAGCGCGGCATGGTGGACTAATGCCCGGGCGCAGGATCGTTGCCGATCCCGCGTAACGAGAGGGCGATCCGTTTATTGCGCGGATCGACGGTGAGCACGCGGGCGGTCACTTGCTCCCCGGTGTGCACAACATCACGCGGATGCATGAAAACCCCTTCGGCCAGTTCGGAGATGTGAACCAGGCCTTCCAGTTCCTCTTCCAGGATGATGAAAGCGCCGTAGGTTGTGATATTGCCGACAATACCGGGCACGAGCTGGCCCGGCCGGTAGTTGGCTTCGGCCGTGGCCCAAGGGTCGGGATGCAGACGCTTGATGCTAAGGGCCAGACGAGCCGCTGCCTGATCAACGGTCAGGACGAGGACCTCAACGGCCTGGCCTTGACGGAGCAAGCTGCTGGGATGCACGACACGGCTCCACGAGATCTCCGAAATATGAACCAGCCCCTCTACGCCACCCAGATCGATGAACGCGCCGAAGTCGGTCAGATTGGTGACGCTGCCCGTCCGCCGGTCACCCGGCCGCACGCCGTTTAACAGATCGGCGCGTTCGTCGGCAGCGACCAGCGTGGCTCGCTCGGAGAAGATCAATCGGCTGTTGGATGGAGTGACTTCGATGATTTTGAGTCGCAGGACGCGGTCGTACCACTCGCCCAGCATCTGGTAGCGCTCGCGGGCAATATGGAACTGAGGAAAATCGATCAGCTGTGAGGCGGGCACAAAGCCTTGTATGTCGTTCCATTGAACGAGCAACCCCCCTTTGTTGTGGCCGATGACCTTCAGCTCGATGATTTGATCCTCGGCGAGACACTGTTTAGCATACTCCCACGGATCGATGATCGGGGGCGGCGTGACAGGTACGGGCTGTGGGGCTACATACTGACCGTTATCGGACGATGGAACGGGTTCCCCGGTCGTCTCGAACGAGATGGGTACGTCGAGCAACTCGGGTATCTCTTCCTTAGCGAAGATATCCTCCATTTGAAACAAGGCGGACCAATAGCCGTCATCCCTCGACTGCTCCGTGTGGAACCCTCTCCCGTTATCTTCGGTCATTGTCATCAACCATTACGCCACGGACACAGCGCGGACTTCCCTCGCACGTCATGCCCACATTGCCACCCCGGCGGCGGCCGTTTACCATTCAATTCGCCCGGTCACTCGTGGAAACGATACAACAGGACTCTAAACTGAATTATAAGGGTTGGATTAGGGCTGTCAACCAGAGGAGGGGATTGCGAACGAGATATGGGAATTCGAGATCGGGGATATGGAGTATAGGGTATGGTGGCTGGATTGGTATAATCGACGGTCTATGAAGCATTCAAATTTCTCGCAGTATGGGTTACTGGCGTTGGCAGTCGATGCTGTTACGCTCGTCGGGGCGCGGTTCGCTTTGCCGGAGCTTGTATCGCGCTTCCAACAGCCAGATGGGTGGAACGCCTTGCTGGTGAGTGGCGTATTTCTCGTCTTTGTCGCCGGCGTTTTTCTGTTCCGCCGCCTGAAGGCTACCCCACAGGGCGCGTCGGAGTGGCTTTCGCGAGGCGCGCGTTCGGCCCTGGCCCTCTTCTTCGCGTTTGTCCTGAGCTTGATGCTGGCCTGGCAACTGGGCTTTTTTACCTCGGCTTTCCAGGCCGACACCACACAAATGGGCGAAGGCGGCGCAGCTTCCTATTTCGTTTTTGGGCCGGGGGCCTGGTTGGCCTTCTCGCTCATCTACGTGCTGGTTTTCGCCTTTCGGGTGGAGCCGGCGCTCGAGGATGGCAAGATAGGTTATGGGATAGCGGCCTTAGTGGGTCTGGCGAGTGCGGCGGGCATGGCGCTCGTCACGGCGGCACAAGTCCACGTCATCGGTCAAGCACTGGGCGGCGGCTGGTGGTGGGCGCTCTTCGCGTTTGTCGTGCTGGCGTTGCTTTTCTTGCCGGTTCGCCTGCTATATTTATCGCGCACGACGAGGTTGAGATCGCCGGTGGCCGGTCTGGCCGTCGCCGGGTTGCTGGTGGTGCTCATCGTGCTCGTGGCGGGATAGTGAACTAGCCGACACGCGCGACCATCTTCAACAGCCTGCTCTCGACCTCGTGGACTTCCAGCCCGGCGTGGCGGCCGGTGCCCTCATACAGGACGCGGCCGTCGCTGGGGCGAGTCAAACGTATGGCAACCGTGGCCGACATCGTTTCGGCCACCCGCTTGCCCATTTCGACCGTCGATGGCCCCCTCAACAAGCCAAATTGACTGCCCGGGCCCTGTGTCACCAATATCTCCAGACGATGAGCCCTGTCAGCCACGACCCAATCGATGGTGTGTTCCGTCACCGCCAGGCGCTCGCTCCTGGATCCGGTATAAGTCGCGAAGCGATAGAGCCGGCCCTCATGCCACAGGCCGATGATGAAGCCGGGGAAGCTGGTGCGTAGCCAGGGTATGATGGCGATGGAGCCGGTCAGACTCGTGCCCGGCCGCTCGAAGTGGTTGGACTGGAACCAGATCCAGGCCTCGGGGAAAGACCGCCCCCAGTCCTTTTCGATATAGCCCCGGCCGCCGGTGAAATCGATCTCGCGGCCGTCCACGTGGAGAGAGCCATGCAGCCCATGGTCAAGACTGACGACGCCGTGGTAGCACTCCATGAACGGCACCCAGGCATACCAGCCCATGATGCCCGGAGAGGCGACCGTCACCGGCCAGCCCACCGGCCTTTCGAATTCCAATCGGCCCGCGACCCGTTGCGTCGCATGCTCAATCGCCAGCGTCAGGCCGTCCCCATTAAATCGATTGTCGCCGACGGCCACCTCGAAGCGATTATCGGCCGCCCAAAAATCTTCGACTGGAAATTCGTGATAATTAACCAAGCCCTTGGCACCATCGAGGACCTGCACGAAGGCATGCGGCCGCTCACCCCAGAAGATGCCGGGAATGAAGGCGAAACGATGTTGTTGCGTCTTGTCAACGCACTTGTAGTACCAGCCTTCGAAGAAAGGCGGCCGCTGCCCACGTAATCGGCCGTGGTAGCGCTCGGGATGAAGGGTGTTGCGCAGAAAGCGCCACATCTAGCCGCTGGTTCTCCCCTCGAAAAGCGCCGACAAGTCGAGGGATGGGGCCTTCGCCTTGCCGGCCAATGACACATAAGCTCGCGCCAGCGAATCTTTGGCCGCGCCAAGGACGGTGCTGACCAATCCCAATGCCTCGGCCAGCTCATCCGGCGCGGTGCGGCGGACGATGCGGCTCCACATGGCCTCTTCCAGGACGTTGATGGCGATCTGGACTTCGCGGATGGCGTAGCCGGCGTGGAAGCGCTCGTCGGCCACCTCGGCCATATACTCGATAACCGGCACCAGATTGCGGTCGCGAATTCCCGCCACGGCCAGCCGGAAAAGCTCGGCCAACCGCTCATAGCCCACGGCTTGCCCGGCTTCCCGGTAGTGGATCAGGTCGGAACGAGAGAGGGACTGAGCGGCCTCGGCCAGGATTTGGTCACCTTCTTCTTCAAGCAAATCGATCAGGGTCATGATGATGCTCCTGGATTGGAGACGAATGACGCCAAGCCGTTAGACAGCCGGCCCGACGCCAACCGCTAACCTTTATTCATTGATGATGGTGTAGCGCGTGCGGATGTGGGCGGCTTTTTCCAGCATCGCATGGGCCGAACAGTAGTGTTCGGTTGAGAGTTGAATGGCCCGCTCGACGGCCGCGGGGTCGATATCGACCCCGTGGACAATGTATTCCAACTCAAAATCGGTGAAGACTTTCGGGTGGTCGGTGGTCCGATCGCCGTGAACGCGTATCTCGAAGCCGGTCAGGTTTTGGCGCTTCTTACGAAGGATGGCAACGACATCCATCGCCGTGCAGCCAGCCAGCGCGATCATCAACAGCTCCATAGGGCTGGCTCCGGCGCTCAGCTCGCCTGCCTGCGCTTTGGTGTCCACGTGAACCACATAGCCGCTATCGGGCACGGCCGTGAAGTGCAAGCCGTCTTGTAAGGTCAATAATGCATCCATTGGTATTCAGTAGGTTCCTTGTGATAGGGTTGCTCGCCCCGCAGTCAGGACATAACAAATAAAATTTACCCTTATTCATCCGTGAGTGTCAAGTTGCGGGCAACTACCCGAAGATTGAAGCGGAGGAGCCGAGCAACGCGCGGGGGTCTATGGTCTGTCATCCGCCGTACCGTCCCGATAGACTCGTGGCACGCGCGTGTTGACGTTAGTCAGAATTTCCCAGGGGATCGTGCCGGCCCACTCGGCCAACTCCTCAACGGTGATGCTCGCCCCGTTCTCCGATTCACCAATCAGGATGACCTCGTCGCCATTATAGGCCGTCTCCCATTCGATATTGACCATGAGCTGATCCATGCAAACGCGGCCGATCACGGGATAACGCCGGCCGCGGATAATGACCTCGGCCCGGCCGCTCATGGCGCGGAAGTAACCGTCGCCATAACCAACGGGCACAGTGACGACGCGCACGGGATGGTCGCTCTGCCACGTCGATCCATAGCTGACGGGGTGGTCGGGCTGCACGACCTTGAAGTAGACCACGCGCGACTTCCAGCTCAGCGACGGATGAACTTCGAGGGTACGCGGCACGTCGGCCGACGGGTAGACGCCGTAGAGCAGGATGCCCGCCCGCACCATGTTCAGGTGGCTCGGCCGAAACCCGGCAATGGCTGCCGAATTCGCCATGTGGCGCAGCGGCGGCGGGGGCATTCCGCGCGACTCGTAAAAGTCGAGGACGGCGTGGAAGCGGTCGAGCTGCAATTGCGAGTAGGACAGGTCGGCGGCATCGGAGTTAGCGAAGTGGGAGAAGATGCCCTCGACATGAAAGTGGTCGCAGGCCAGCGATGCCTCCAGCAGGCCGGCGGCGCTGTAGTAGTGGACGCCGATACGCTCCATGCCCGTGTCGATCTTCAGGTGCACCTTGGCTCGCACACCCATCGCCCGCGCCGCCGCTTCGATCTGGCCCAACTTCTCGATCGATGAGGCGGTGAGGGTCAGATCGTGCGCCAGGAAGAGGGGAATCTGGTTGCCGATGATGCCGCCGAGCACCAGGATGGGCGTTGTGACGCCCGCCTCGCGCAGCAGGATGCCCTCTTCCAGAAAGGCCACCCCCAGATAGGGCGCGGCGAGCGACTGCATGTGTCGCGCCACCTCGACCAGCCCGTGGCCGTAGGCGTTGGCCTTCAGGATGGGCATGACCGCCGCCGGGGCGACGTGGGCCTGAATGGCGCGGTAGTTGGCTGTCAGGCGGGAGAAATCGACTTCGACCTGGGTGGGGCGGAGGATGGCGGTGGTAGAGATGGTGGGAGAATTGAGCATATGAAATAAACACCCGACTCATTAACCAATCCAGTGATCAAGCGTCACATTCAACGCCTCGGCAATCGTCGTGGAGATCACTATCATCGCATACCGCTAACTCGCTCCTATTATAACGCCTTGACGCATTCCCCCCACCGACTACAATATACGCATCAGTTGTTGCCAACCGAATAGGATGCAACGGCCGTCCGGGAGAGCACCCCAGGCGGGGTCGCCGAAGGGGCAAGCGGGACGACAGGAGTCGCCCTGAGAATCTCTCAGGCACAAGGGACCGAGCGGCCGGGTTGCTTCTGGAAAGCGTGAGCGCGTCGGGCCTTATAGAGCCGGTTTCTTAACTGGCAGGGCCGCGATCGCAGCCGCCACCGAAGGGGCAAACGGGAAAGAGCCTTCCTCTCTCCGTGAATCTCTCAGGTCCATGACAGAGGACACCGGCAAGATCGACTCCGTATGGGGTTCATCTTGCCCGGTGTCCTCGTTTGTTTCCACTGACTTTGCGAATATCAACTAAATTTAAGTGAAGGAGATTTCTCATGAGCCTCAAGATCCAGCCCGATCTGTATTATGCCAAGACCGATGAGTGGGTGCGCGTCGAAGGCGACGAAGCCGTCATCGGCATCAGCGATTACGCGCAGGACGCCCTGTCCGACATCGTCTACGTCGAGTTGCCCAGCGCCGGCGACACGCTGGAAGCCGGCAAGCCGTTCGGCGTCATCGAGTCGGTCAAGGCCGCATCGGACGTTCTCATACCTATCGACGGCGAAGTCGTGGCCGTCAATGATTCGGTCGTTGATGCGCCGGAATCCCTCAACGGCGCTCCCTATGAATCGTGGCTTGTTCGTATCGCCATGAGCAATCCGTCTCAGGTCGAGAGCCTGATGGATGCCGCCGCCTACGAGTCCTACTGCGCCACGCGCGAACACTAAGAAAAATTAGGAATTAAGAATTAGGAATCAGGCATGAAGCGTGTTCAATTGAGCGATTGTTTCATGCCCCTGATTCACCATTCTTGATTCGATATTGAGAGACCACTCCCATGACAACACCTACCTCACGCGCCAACTGGCAGGATATTATCGAAGCTCATGATGACCAGCGCGGCTCCGGGTCGGGCAACGGCATGCTCAATCTGAGCAACCGCGACTTGCTTATGCCCGCCGACCGCTTTGTGAAGCGCCACATCGGCCCCCGTAGCCACGACGTCACGAAGATGCTGCGCGCACTCGGCCTCAACTCGCTCGACGAGCTGGTCGATCAGGCCATTCCCGCTTCCATCCGCATGGACGGCTATCTGGCGATGGACGCGCCGCGTAGCGAATCGGCCGTGCTCGACGAACTGCGTCACATCGCCAACAAGAACAAGGTCTACCGCTCGTTCATCGGAATGGGCTACTATGGCACCATTACCCCGCCGGTCGTCCAGCGCAACGTGCTGGAGAACCCCGGCTGGTACACGGCCTACACCCCTTACCAGCCCGAAATTTCGCAGGGTCGCCTGGAAGCGCTCATTAATTTCCAGACGATGGTCACCGAGCTGACCGGGCTGGAGATCGCTAACTCGTCGCTACTGGACGAAGCCACGGCTGCGGCCGAGGCGATGGCCCTCTGTCATCGCGCTCTGCCGCGCAACTCCACGGCCAATGTTTTCTTCGTCTCCGATCAGGTTCATCCGCAGACCATCGCCGTTGTGCGCACCCGCGCCGAGCCGTTTGGCTTTAAGGTCATCGTCGGCGATTACGCCGATTACGATTTCGCCGAGCCGACTTTCGGCGTGCTGCTGCAATATCCGGCCACCAACGGCGACATCCACGACTACCGCGATTTCGCCAACAAGGCCCACGATGCGGGAGCGCTGGTCGTCGCCGCCACCGATCTGCTGTCGCTGGTGCTGCTGACGCCGCCGGGCGAGTGGGGCGCGGACGTGGCCCTGGGCAACAGCCAGCGCTTTGGTGTACCGATGGGCTACGGTGGCCCGCATGCTGCTTTCTTCGCCACCAAAGACGAGTACAAGCGCATCATGCCCGGCCGTCTGGTCGGCGTATCCATCGATGCCACGGGCAAGAAAGGCTACCGGCTGACCCTGACGACCCGCGAGCAGCACATCCGCCGCGAGAAGGCCACCAGCAACATCTGCACCGCGCAGGTACTGCTGGCGGTGATGGCCTCGATGTATGCCGTGTATCACGGCCCCGTTGGACTGAAGCGTATCGCCACCCGCGTCCGCCTGCTGACCGAGGTGATGGCCGCCGGTCTGAAACAGCTGGGCTACTCGGTCAACGCCGGCCCGGTCTTCGACACGCTGACCATCCGCGACGGCCGCCGGCAGGACATCGAACTGCGCGGTGCGGCGTTGGCCCATGAGATCAACCTGCGCTACTACGACGACGGCGCGGTCGGTTTGGCCCTGGACGAGACCGCCACCCTGGCCGATCTGGAAGCGCTCTTCGCTGTCTTCGGCGCGAAAGAGGGTGAGATCGACATCAACGAGCTGGCCGACGGCGTGAAGCTGGGGTACGACGACCCATTCCAACGCAACAGCGACTTCATGACCCATCCCGTTTTCAACAGCTATCTGTCGGAGACGGAGATGATGCGCTACATCAAGCGGCTGGAAAATCGCGACATCTCGCTGGTGCACTCGATGATCCCGCTGGGATCGTGCACGATGAAACTCAACGCCGCGGCCGAGATGCTCTCTATTACCCTGCCCGGCTTCGCCTCGTTGCACCCCTTCGTCCCGCTCGACCAGGCCCAGGGCTATCAGGAACTGTTCCACAATCTGGAGTCGTGGCTGGAAGAGATCACCGGTTTCGCCGGCTGCTCGCTGCAACCCAATTCCGGGGCCCAGGGCGAATACACCGGTATGTTGACTATCCGCGCCTACCAGATCGCCCGCGGCGAGGGTAATCGCCAGATTTGCCTGATACCCGCCAGCGCCCACGGCACCAACCCCGCCAGCGCCGCCATGGCCGGCATGGAGGTAATTGTGGTGGCCACGGACGACAACGGCAACGTCAACGTAGAGGATTTGCGGGCCAAAGCGGAAAAACACCGCGAGCGGTTGTCGGCGCTGCTGATCACCTACCCCTCCACTCACGGCGTGTACGAAGAGTCCATTGGTCAGATCTGCAAGATCATCCACGACAACGGCGGGCAGGTCTACATGGACGGCGCGAACATGAACGCATTGGTCGCCATCTGCCGCCCCGGCGACTTCGGACCGGATGTCATCCACCTGAACCTGCACAAGACGTTCAGCATCCCCCACGGCGGCGGCGGGCCGGGCATGGGGCCGATTTGCGTCGCCGAACACCTGACGCCCTATCTGCCCAACCACCCGGTCGTTCCCGGCGTGGGCGGCACGGAGGCGCTGGGCACGGTCTCGGCCGCTCCGTGGGGCAGCGCGTCGATTCTGCCCATCCCCTACGCCTACATCGCCATGATGGGCGAGTGGGGCCTGCGCGTGGCGACGGAAGTCGCAATCCTCAACGCCAACTACATCGCCGAGAGGTTGGAGCCCCACTACCCTGTGCTCTATCGCGGCCTGAACGGCCGCATCGCCCACGAATGCATCGTCGATCCGCGCCATCTGAAGGACACGGCGGGCGTGACGGCCGAGGACATCACCAAGCGGCTGATGGATTTCGGTTTCCACGCGCCGACGCTGTCGTTCCCGGTGCCGGGCACGCTGATGATCGAGCCGACGGAGAGCGAGTCGCTGGAAGAGTTGGATCGCTTCATCGATGCCATGATCAAGATTCGCGAGGAAATTCGCGAGATCGAAGAGGGACGCATGGATCGCGAGGACAACCCGCTGAAACACGCGCCGCATACGGCCGAGGTCGTGCTGGCCGAAGAGTGGGATCGCCCCTACACGCGCGAACAGGCGGCTTACCCGGCCGACTGGGTGCGCGACCGCAAGGTCTGGCCGTACATCAGCCGGATCGACAACGTCTACGGCGACAGGAATTTGTTCTGTGTTTGTATTCCGATTGAGGAGTATGCTTAAGAGTGAAAGGGCGGGTCCAAAACCCGCCCTTTTACTATCGCTGAGTAGCTGTACCTGTCATTGCAAGACACCTATAAGCTGGACGACATACAGCCTGCGTTACATCGTGGGGATATTGAAGCAGCGTCTAAGTTGGGCCGAGTCTTTCACCTGATTCCAGTTGCGACGTGAACAACACCGATGCATTCCCATAAAATGCACCCCGACGAGTTGGACATTGACATCCTCCTCGTCTCCCGCCTCCTCACCAGCCAATTTCCCCACCTCGCCCATCTCCCTCTGTCCCACGTCCCCAGCAGCGGCACTGACCACGCCCTCTTCCGCTTGGGTGAGGAGCTGGGCGTCCGCCTGCCGCGCATCCATTGGGCCACCGAGCAGGCCGAGTTGGAGCGGCGCTGGCTGCCGCGGCTGGCCTCGCATTTGCCGCTGGCCGTGCCACAACCGATAGAGATGGGCGAGCCGGGCGCGGGCTATCCATACCGTTGGGCGATCTATCGCTGGCTGGTAGGGGAGAACGCGGCCGGCAACCCCGCCGCCGATTCCGCCCAGACCGCGACCGACCTGGCCCATTTCATCTGGGCCCTGCAAGCCATCGACCCCACCGACGGCCCGCGCCCTGACCCGGCCGGCGGCCGCGGTGCGCCACTCGTTAGCCGCGACGTCGAGACGCGCCGGGCCATCGCCGCATCGCATGGGCTGGTCGATATGGCTGCCGTGACCGCCGCCTGGGAAGCCGCGCTACGCGCCCCGGCTCACGACGGCCCGCCGGTCTGGGTTCACGGCGACCTGGAGCCGGGCAACCTGCTGCTGCGCGACGGCCGCCTCAGCGCCGTCATCGACTTTTGCTGCCTGGCCGTGGGCGATCCGGCCGTTGATCTCATCCCCGCCTGGAGCGTCTTCACCGGCGCGGCCCGCGCCGCCTTCCGGGCCGCGCTGGGGGTGGATGACGCCGCCTGGGCGCGCGGCCGCGGTTGGGCGCTGTCGACGGCGCTCATCGCCCTGCCCTACTACGTGGACAGCAATCCGTTCATGGCCGCCAATGCGCGGCGGAAAATTTCGGCCGTGCTGGGCGATCCAGCCTCCAGCGGTTGATAGCGGCACTGAATTTGGGTATAAACGGCGACTATCCTTTACGGTCGGCTATGGCCCAGGAAACGGCCCGCAGTCATCCTGTGGCAACGGAATGATCAAGTTCATGAACACTCTCTTACCCGCCTTACAAGACGAATTCGACCGCTGGCAAACCTTCCTCTCCTCCCTATCGGAAGAGCAAACCACCGTTCCTCTTGCGGATGGCCTTTCCATCCGCGACGTCGTCGGCCACTTGCACGCCTGGCAGCAGTTGTCGATTGCCCGGCTGGAGGCGGCTCAACGCGGCGGCGAACCGCTCTATCCCGACTGGTGCGCCGGGCATTACCCGGACGACGAAGAGTACCTTGAACACTTCAACGCCACGATCCACGAGACCTACCACCAGCAGCCCTGGCCCGCCGTTCACGCCGCGTGGCGCGACGGCTTTGTGCGCTTTTTGGAACTGTCGCGGGCTACCCCTGAAGACGACCTGGTGAGCGCCGGCAAGTATCCCTGGCTACGCGGCTACGCGCTCATTGACGTGCTACAGGGTTCATACGAACACCATGTCGAGCATTTTGATTCATTGCGCGACTTGCTGCGATAGCCTGCGAGGGTTTAATCTCCTCGGCCGCTCTTCGAGACCCGGCGTGGCGCATCATCTGCTACAATGACCATATGCACGAACCGACGAGCGGCAAGCAACCCATCGACGTCGGCACCGTCTGGTACTTCTGGTTCACCACCGACGCCTTTCAGGTCGACAAGCGTCTGCGCCGGCTGAATCGCCGGTTGCCCAGCGACCCACTTGGAGTGCTGCATGGGGGGTAGGGTTCTCTAACGTCGCCAGCACTTGTTCAGCGGCAATATCCCAGCCAAAGCGCGAAAGATTCTTGCGGCCTTCCTCGACCAGCCGCGACCTCAATTCCTTATCCGCGGTTGTACGCCGAATCGCATCCCCCAGCGCGGCCGTATCCAACGGATCGACCAGCAGCGCCCCTTCCCCGGCCACCTCCGGCAGCGAACTGGTATTGCTGCACACGACTGGCGTGCCGCACGCTTGCGCCTCCAGCACCGGGAAGCCAAAGCCCTCGTAGAGCGACGGGAAGACCAGCGCCGTCGCCCCGGAGAGCAGCGCGGCCTTGTCGGCCTCGTCCACGTAGCCAGTGACGCGAACACTGTCTTTGACCGCCGGCGGTTGGCGGTCGATAGCCTCCAGAATAGGCTGGGCCAACCAACCCGCTTTTCCGGCAAGCACGAGATAATATCCCTGTTGGTGCAGCCCGCTTGCCGCGAGCGCCTCCACTAACCGGACCAGATTCTTGCGCGGCTGGAGTGTGCCCAGATAGAGGAGATAGGGCGATTGGATGCCGTATTTCGCGCCGGCGGCGACGATTTGCCCAGGGTCTTCGACGCGGTGGAGATCGGAGTCGATGCCCGGATAGACCACATCGATCTTCGCCGGATTGGTAGCGTAGAAATGGAGCAGGTCGTCGCGCGTGGCGCTGGAGTCGGCGATGACGCGGCGGCCGACGCGGGCATTGTGGCGTGTGCTCCAGCGCAGGTAGGCCAGTTGTCGCCGAGGATGCGCCTCCGGGAAATACTCGTAGCCCAGGTCGTGGATGGTGGCGACGGCCGGGCGGCGATAGCCGACGGGGATGACGTGGGCTGGGGTGAAGAAGACGTCGGGCGGCCGGCGGCGCAATTCGCGGCCGAGGCGCAGGTGGGTCCACAGGCGACGCTGGGGGATGACGACCCGCTCGGACTCTCCCCAATCGGGGAACAGGTCGTCCCGCGGCGGTTGATTGAAGTAGAGGCGCAGCGTATGGCCGCGCTCACGGCAGAGGGGAATCAGGTTACGAACCAGGAAATAAGCATAGGCTTCTGTCCCGGTGCGTTGGCCGCTGAGCGTGCGGCTGGCGTCAATTCCTATGATCATCTGCAAAAATTGGCTACGGATCGTTGCGGACCCTAAGGGTTTCCCGCTATGTCTCGCCTGTTTCTAAAAATCCGTAGCCCACTCATTGATTCCCGCACGGCGCGCGAATCGTCAGGAAGTCCTCGGCCGCCCAGCCCTCTTCGCCGCCGACGGCCCGCACCTTGCGCCAGATGAAATCACCGGCCTCGACCGGCGCGTCTTCCAGAACGGTCAGCAGTGTCCCTTCCGGCAGGATGACCAGTTCGACCCCCTGCGGCGCGTCGCGCAAATAGATACCGTTGCCGCCCGAGCCTTCCACGACCGCTCGACAGACCGTTGTCGTCACCGTTACCGTCGGCTGCGGCGTCGACGAGGTCGGTTCCGGCGACGGCGGAAACACCTCCAGCATCGTCGTCGGCGTGGTCACGATCGGGGAGTTCACGCCGTCGGCCCCCTCCTCTTCCGGCGACAAGTCGGCGATCAACTGCTGTCGCTGGAAATAGAGGAGTCCCAGTGTCGCCGTATAGAGTACGGCCGCCCCCACCAGAGTGACCATCGCCCGGCGTAGAACGATTTCCCGCTCCAGGGTATAGAATCGCGCCCCGCCGCGCCGAATATTGCGGTAGGTCATGAAGGTGGCCGCCAGCGCGCCGACGAACAAGAGGATGGGCAAAAGTAGGCCAGTCATAAACGGTCAGCCGGCAGGCTCCTCGCCGATACCGAGATCGGCGGCCGACAGAGGCCCCACGCGCACGACGACAGGTCTGTCGCTCGTGCAATCAACGATGGTCGATGGCTGCTCGCCTGGCGATGGCCCGTCATCGAGCACGACCGCCACCCGGCCGTCAAGCGCCGCCAGTGTCGCCGCGCCCGTTGTGGCCGGTCTCTGGCCGCTCAGATTGGCGCTGCTGGTGGCGACTGCCCCGCCCGCGGCGCGGATAAGTGCCCGCCCTACGTCATGGTCAGGAATACGCACGGCCACGTTGGTGTTGGGCGCGATGAGATCCGGCAGGCCCGGCACACGGGGCATAATGAGCGTCAATGGCCCCGGCCAGAATTGCTCAATGAGCCGTTGAGCAAAAGGCGATATTGATTCGACAACTCGTTCCAGATCGGCCCGATCGGCTAACAGGATGGGGATACCCTTACTGAGGTCGCGCTCTTTCACATGATAGAGGCGCTCGACAGCCGCCTCATCGAACGGGAGGACGCCCACCCCGTAAACCGTGTCGGTTGGAAAGGCGACGGGAAAGCCGCGACGCAGCCAGATCGCGGCCTCGTCGATGGCTGTCGCGTCGCCCGCCCGCAAATAGCTGGTCTTCAAATATCCGATGTCGATCTCCGATATCACGTTTTCGGTCTTCCCTGACTCATTCCAACCCGAATCATCACGAGTCTATCGTGGCCGGCAAAGTCGGACAGCACCCGCACCTCGGCCTCCGGAAATGACTTTCGGGCCAAGGAGGCAACAGCCTCCCCTTGCCGCCAGCCAATTTCCAGCAGCGCCAGCCCGCCGGGTCGCAATCGCCCGGCCGCCTGAGGGATCAGCCCCCGGATCAGGTCTAACCCGTCCGATCCGCCCCACAAGGCAACTCTCGGCTCGTAAGATTTTACTCCAATGGGTAAAGTCGGCCACTCATGCCCGGCGATGTAGGGTAGATTAGCAGCGATCAGGTCGAAGCCGGGGGCCAGGGCGCTGAGCAAGTCGGCCTGGACGAAATCGATGCGGCCCGGCGCATGGCGCGCCGCGTTGGTCGTGGCCACGGCCAGCGCAGCGGTCGACAGGTCAACGGCGATCACCTCGGCCGCCGGCAGCCTTTGCGCCAGACTGACCGCAATGCAGCCGCTGCCCGTGCCTACATCGACGATACGGATCGGCCCCTGCTCCTTGCCCCAGGCGACAGCCGTCTCCACCAGTTGCTCTGTCTCCGGGCGGGGGATGAGCACCGCCGGCGAGACGGCGAAATCCAGACCCATGAATGGGGCATGGCCGGTGAGATAAGGGATCGGTTCGCCGGCCGCCGCCCGTGCCAGCAGCTGCTCGTAGCCGGCCACGACCGCTGGACCAAGTGTCTCGTCACTGTGGGCCACCAGATAGGCGTGGTCGCGGCGCAGCACGTGGGCCAGCAGCAGGCGGGCATCGAGCGCAGGCGAGGGGGAGTGATAGAGCTGGGCGCGGCCGTGCCGCAGGGCATCGCCTATCGTCATATGAGAGGATTTTGAACGCAAAAACGCCAGGACGCAAGGACGTCGGGAGTTATCATGTTCTCCGGCCGTCTTTGCGCCCTGGCGTGGGTCTCTGGTTCCGCCGGTGTGGCGGTCGATGGATTCCTTACGCCGGTTGCAGGATTGATTCGCCGACGGGGATGAAGTTCTGCTTTTCCAGGTAGGTCAGGATGCGCTGGGCGCTCTCGGCCGGAGTTTCGCGATCGGTGTGGATGTGGATCTCCGGCTGGGTCGGGGCCTCGAACGGGTCGGAAATGCCGGTAAAGTTCGGGATTTCGCCGGCGATGGCCTTCTTATACATCCCCTTAACGTCGCGGTCGATGACCACATTCAGCGGCGCATCAATGAAGACTTCGATGAAGTTGGTGGTGCTGGCCCGCACCATATCGCGCACGGCCTGGTAGGGGGAGATGAAGGAGCAGACGCAGCCGACGCCATTACGCGACAGCAGCTTGGCGACGAAGGAGACGCGCTCGATGTTCTTGTCGCGGTCTTCCTTGCTGAAGCCCAGGTCGCGGGTCAGACTCTCGCGGACCACGTCACCGTCGAGGCGCTCAAAGTTGCAGCCGCGGGCTTTTAGTTCTTGTTCCAGCAGCAGGGCGATCGTGGTCTTGCCCGCGCCCGATAGGCCGGTCATCCACAGGACGTAGCCGGGATATACATTGTGTTCGGTCATTACAGTGTCCTCTCTAGTACTAGGGTTAGTGATCAAAGTTATTTTATCTGCTCGCGGCCATCGCCTCCCCGTTCATCAGTTGGTGAACGGGGAGGCGTTTCTT
>JAGOBF010000001.1:0-121091 GCA_017983515.1 Promineifilum sp.
CAACATAACTTCTGTGGAAGGGAGAAGTCTCATGCGATACGCCGTCGGTCGTCCCTTGTGTAATCTCCTGGTCGCCTTTGTTCTGCTCCTCGGTCTGGCCTCCGTCGCCGGGGCGCAAGAGTCGAACCAGATCGGCCAACTTTTTATCACCGATTCCAATACCGAGAGCTTTCCGTCCGTCCGGCTGCAACTCTTCGGGATAGACGGCCAGGGCATGCCGATCGACTTTGCCACAGAGCCGCTTTTTGTCAGCCACGACGGCTTCCCCGTGGACGAAGTGATCTTCGACGGCAAGACGCCGGTGGGCACGTTGACCGTATTTCTCATCGACGCCGCCGGGGGCACGACCGATCAGATTCCAGCCATCAAGACGGCCATCCGCCAGTTCGCCTCGCCCGGCAACATGCAGGAGCAAATCGACTATGCGGCCATCTACCAGGTTCGCGCCGACGGCCCGCAACAACTCCTGGCCCCCACCCAATTCTACAACGGCGTTACCAATCTTCTCGATACCACCGAGTTGACGCCCGAAGAGGGAGCCACCTCGCTCTATGATAGCGTCATCAGCCTCGTGGGCGAGATCGACGGCCTGAAGCCGCGGCCGGAGATGGCTGCGTCCATCGTCCTCATCAGCGACGGCACCGATCCCGGCACGTCGCAAGCCGAGCCAGGCGACGTGATTCTACGCGCCGCCGACGCCGGCGTACCCATCCACACGCTCCATCTGGAGAATCCGGCGCTGGGCGCGGGGCTGGAACTGGGCCGCGTCTATCTGCGCGATCTGTCGACCGGCTCGCGGGGCGCGGCCGCCGAACTGGCCGATCCCGACTCCATGAATGCCGTCTGGGCGCGCATCGCCGGGCTACGTGACCATTCCTGGATTCGCTACAACGTCCCGCAGGCGGCCGGCGGCACGGTGCCGGTCGAGGTCAGCCTGCTCAACAATCGCGATACGAAGGCGACCACCGAAGTGACTATCTCCGCCGCCGCGCCCAACGTGGTCATCGATCTGCCGCGCGAGAGCCGTAATCTGACCGTGCCCAATCTCGAAAAGCCGGTCGAGTTGCAGCTCTCGGCCGCCGTCTCCTGGCTCGACGGCCAGGAGCGCGAGGTAACGGCCGCGCGGCTGCTGGTCAACGGCGCGCCCGTTGCCGATATTCCCGTCGGCGATCTGGCCTCCTTCCGGGTTCCCATCTCCAATCTGATCATCGGCGACAACCGGCTGGAAGTCGCTGCGACCGACAGCCAGGGCATCACCTCGACCAGTGCGCCGGTCATTATCACCGTGGCCGAAGGCGAGCAGCTGGAAGTGCCCGAAGCGCTGCAACCGAGCGGGGGTTTCAGCTGGACGTGGCTGCTGTGGTTAGTAGCGCTGGCCGGGCTGGCGGCCGTGGGCTTCTGGCTGTGGCGTAGCCGGGCCGGCCGCGCCGCCGAACCCGCCGGGGGGCGTTCGCGCCGCCGGCGCCGCGGCCGGACGTCGGAAGGCTATCCGTCCGTGCCCACGCCGTCCGAAGGCGTCGACACCACCGGCGAAGTCGATTTCATGAGCACCAACGTTTACGAATCGCCGTTCGTGATGGCTCATCTGGAAGTGCTGGACGCGCAGACGCTCATGCCCGAAGAGCTAACGCTGGGCGATGCCGAAGTGCGCCTCGGCCGCTCGCCCGCGCAGTCGACCATCGCCTTTCGCGACGACATCACCGTCTCGCGTTACCATGCCGTCTTGCGCCTCGAAGGCAATCGCTACCGCATCTACGACGCGGGCAGCACCAGCGGCACCTACGTCAACGAGCGCCAGGTGCCGGAATATGGGCTGCAACTGGCCGACGGGGACGAAGTTCAACTCGGAGCGGTTCGCTTGCGCTATCGGCAACTCTAGAACAGAGTATCCACGGCTTTCACGGATTTTAGGAAAGAGGTCATTCTCTTGTTGGCAATTTTGTTACGTGGATCGTGATGGCCTTCGTCATAGCCTGGCGCTTTAACCGGGGATTTTTTCTCTTATGCCAACCCAAGACTTGAATCCCATTCAACGTGAGGCCGTGGCCGTCGGGGGGACGAGTTTCCTCTATGGCCCGGCCGGGACGGGCAAGACCACCGCGCTCCACCAGCGGCTGCTGCGGCTGCTGCGCGAGGGCGAGCCGGCCTACACCATCCTGACTCTGGTGGCCGAGCCGGAACACCGCGCCGCCTTCTTCGACGCCGTCCACGACGCCGCGACCGGCCCCTATGCCGAACTCACTGTCATTGACTACGCCCGGCTGGCCCAGCGCATGGTGGCTCTGTTCTGGCCGCTGGTGGCCCGCGACGCCGGCTTCGAGCGCCCCTACCAGCCGCCCACCTCGCTGAGCTACGATCAGGCCCAGGTGCTCATGTGGCGTGTGGTGACGCCGATGCTGGCCCAGGGCGCGTTTGCCAACCTGCGCCTGCGGCCGCAGCAGATCGTCAGCCAACTGCTGGACACCCTCAACCGCGCCGCGCTCAACGCCCTGTCGCTGGAGGAAGCCATCACCCGGCAGTCGCACACGTGGGTCGGCGAACCGGAGCGGCGCTTCCAGCTAGACGATGCCGCCACGGCCGCCCGCTCCTTTCGCCGCTACTGCCTGACCGACAGCCTGCTCGATCTCTCGTTGACCGTCGAAGTGTTCGACACGCAGCTTGTCCGCCACCCCGAATTTCACCGCTATTTCCGCGAGCGCTACCGCCATCTCATCGTCGACAATCTGGAGGAGCAGACCCCGGCCGGGCAGAACTTCGTCGTCGGGCTGATGGGCGAGACGCAGACGACGGCCGTGGCCGTAGACGCCGGCGGCGGCTACAAGCGCTTCCTGTCGGCCGACCCCCACGGCGCGGAGGCGATGCGCCTGCGTTTTGACCGGGTTTACGAATTCTCCGAGAGCTTTGTCGCCCCGCCGGCGATGGCTCTGGTAGCCAATCAGGTGGAGAACTACCTGACGCACACCACGCTGCCGACCGAGGGAGCCGAGGCGCGCATCCTGGCCGTCGTGGGTGGCCGCTACCGGCGCGAGTTGGTCGCCAACCTGGGGCCGGTACTCCACGAACTGGTCTATGACCGCGGCCTGGCCCCGCGCGACATCGCCGTCATCGTGCCCTACCTGGACGGCGCGCTGCGCTACATGCTGACCAATGCCCTGCGCGAGGCGGGCCTTCCCTTTCGCGTGTTGCGCCGTCGCACCAGCCCCCGCGAGGAGCCGCGCGTGCGCGCCTGGCTCACATGGCTGGCGTTGGCCCATCCCGGCTGGGGCGTCCGCCCCGCGCCCTATGATGTGGCCGAGGCGCTGACCCTGAGCATCCACAGCCTGGACCCGGCGCGGGCGCAACTGACGGTGGATGCGCTCTACCGGCCCGACGCCCCGGAGCTGCTGCCGGCCGAACTGCTGCCGCCGCGCATCGCCGAGCGCGTGGGCGCGGAAGAAATAGAGCGGGTGGAGGAACTACGCCTGTGGCTGGCGGCGCGCGGCCATCGCGATACCATCGACACGTTTTTGCATAGCCTGTTCAACGAGTTGCTGGCCGAGCCGCAGTTCCAGCCGGAGCCGGACGTGGCCGGCGCGGCCGTGCTCGATTGGCTGGTGCGGTCGGCGGCCCGGCTGCGCAAGGCCGCGCCGGGCATGGGACTGCGCACCGAGGCCGATATTGGCGTGACATTCATCGATGCCGTCAATCAGGGGCTGGTGACGGCCAATCCGCCCGACTGGGGTGATCCGCCCGATCCCAATGGCGTCGTCCTCTCCACGATCTACGCCTATCTATTGGCCGGGGAGCCGGCGCGAGTGCAGGTGTGGCTGGAGACGAGCGCCCAGGGCTGGTGGGACATCCCCCGCCAACCGCTCAGCAACGCTTTCGTGCTGGCCCAAAGCCGCTCGCCGGAGATACCGTGGACCATCGACGAGGAATTCGCCGTGCGCAACGAACTGCTGACGCGCATCGTGCGCGGCCTGACGGCCCGCTGCCGCGAAGGGATCATCCTGGCGACCAGCGATCTCGACCGGCGCGGCGTGCGGCAGGACGGGCCGTTGTGGCGGGCGCTGGGGCCGTTGATACGATTGAAATCGGCCGCCGAAAGCTCTGCATAGTTTATTTTCAATGATAAAATTGGATCATCCGCCTCAATTCAGGACGCGAGGAATTACTAATGGAAACAGCGGCTATCTACACAGTTGTCAAAATGATGGAGGCTCTTCCGGAATCGACCCAGGACAGAGTTGTTGATCTAGTTCGTGAGTATCTGGCCGATCTGGAAGATGAAGCCGAATGGGATGAACTTTTCGCGACAACCCAATCTCAATTACAGGGTTTCGCTCGTCAGGCACGTCGTGAAATCGAGGAAGGCAAAGCCGAACTGATGGACTACGACCACTTGTGAAATCGAAAACGCTGCCATCCTTTTGGAAGGCATATGAGGATCTGGATCCTTCCATCAAGCGTCAGGCTCGCAAGGTTTATTCCATTTGGCGAAACAACCCTTACCATCCCTCCTTGCGTTTTAAGTGTATCAATGTTGGGGATAATATTTGGTCGGTACGCGTAACTCGTAATTATCGAGCCTTAGGCATTTTGGAGGGCGATACGATAACTTGGTTGTGGATCGGCAATCATGATGCTTATAGAAGGTTCTTCGGTTAGTACCCCCGACTGCGATGAAACCCAACGTCATCCGCCCCATCGCCATCTGTGTCTTTCGCCACAACGGCCGCATCCTGGCCGCCGAAGGTCACGAGCCGCTCACGGGCCGGCCGTTCTACCGGCCGCTGGGCGGCGCGATCGAGTTCGGCGAGTACAGCGCCGACACTATCGAGCGCGAACTGGCTGAGGAGTTGGGCGCGGCCGTCACTGATCTACGCTATCTGGGGACACTTGAGAACCTCTTCACCTACGGCGGCGAGACCGGGCACGAGATTATCATGGTTTATGATGGCGAATTCGTCGATTCGGCGCTTTATGATCGGCCGGTCATTGAAGGCGCGGAAGACGACGGCGAACCGTTTCGGGCGGTATGGGTCAGTCTGCGCGACTGTCTCGACCCGGCCGCGCCGCCGCTTTACCCGACGGGCCTGCTGGAACTCTTGGACAGTTACAAAGCATAGAAAAGTAATGGCTGCGGATTAAGACGGTTGTAACGGATTGAATGATGGAATCCGTCTCGTGCGCAAACCTCGCAGCCATTCATCCCTTCAGGCCGAGCGTTGGACCAGTATTCCGGCAACCTATTCGGCCGGGCGGGCAATGACGGGCACATAAACCGAGTGGTTCAACTCGAGAGGCTTATCGAAGGTGTAGACGCCTCCCTGCCGGCCAGCGTCATCCAGCGACAGATCACTGTCTCCCACGAGTAAATGCTGGTCGTTCAAGGCCAGGGCTTCGCCGAAGGCGGTTTGGGGATGGCCGTCGGGCGGGTCAATGGGTGTCTCGGCCGTCCAGGTCCCAGCCTCCAGCCGGTACGGATACACGCGTCCCGGCCACGGGCCGCCAGGGCGGGAAGTCGTGGCGAGTAGCAGACGGTCGCCGTCCAGTAAGACCGAACTGATTCCCTGTGGGAAGAAAACGTCACCTTCCGGCTCCAGTCGCGCGGATTGCGTCCAGGTCGAGCCGTCGTGGGTGAAAACGTAGGCGTAGCCGCGATTAGCCCCCTGCGGCAACCCGTAGGCCTGGCAGGCGGCAATGACTGCGGTCGTGCCGTCGAAGGCGATGTCGCAGCCGAAGTTGTCGCCGGGGAAGCCGTCGTCCGGCGTGAGCAGGCCCGCGGCCGACCACTGTTCGCCACTGCGCGTGAAGACGTAGACAACTCCCTTCTCGAATGCGGAGAACTGATCGCAGCAGTTAATGCCCGGCGCGCCCACCAGGGCGATGTCGCCGGCAACGGCAACGGCCGCGCCGAACTGGTGGTTACCGGAAGGGTCCGGGCCGCTAAGCTTCTGCGGCGCATTCCAGACGCCTCCGGTATGGTGATAGGCATAAACGGCCTCGGTGTAATTCCCGCCGTACTCCGGCGCACCGACGAAGAGTGTGGCCTCATCCAAATCCAACGCCAGGCCGAAATCATTGAATTCCACCAGTTCGGCCGGTTGCAAGCGAGCCTGCTCCGTCCAGGTAGCGCCGCTCCCGGTGAAGACGTAAACCGCGCCGGCATTGGGGGTGAAGTTGGGATCGCCCGGCTGGCCGAGCTGGGCGGCTGATGCGCCGACAACCAGTGTGTCGCCTTCCAGATCGACCGACACGCCAAAGGTCTCGTAGGCGCGGGCGTCGGAAGCCATCAACTGCGTGATCTCCTCCCAGGCCAGCCCGTTGTGGCTGAATATATAGACCGCTCCGGTGTAGTCGCCATGCTCGTTGTTCCAGCCCGGCGCGCCAATGACGGCCGTGTTCTCCTGCAAGGCGATGTCCATGCCGAAGTCGTGGCGAGCGGCGCCGTCGCCGGCGCGCAGCACGCCGGTCGGCTGCAGGTCCAGACCCGGCGCAACCGGTGACCGGGCCGCTACGGCCGATGAAAAAGACAGCATCACAATAGTGAGCAGCAGCATCAAATGTTTCGTTGACATGGTTTGGCTCCTGATTCAGATGGACAGGTTTGAGAGTAGAGGGTAGCTGGCTCCCACCCTATTAGTGTACTATATCAGCCGGGGAGGCACAAGCCCATTTCACCGCAGAAATCGGTCCCGGCTCCTATCAACTCAAATCAAGGTCGATCCCGTCCCGATGCCCAAAACCGCGGCTATTATCAACAAAGTACAGCCGGGCGGGCGACAGGCAATACCAGTTAACCCGCATCAAAGCCGACTCGACCACGGAAATAGGCTGGGTCAGGAATGAGAACTTCTTCGCGTAGAGGGCAATGGCCGCCTCCCGCTCCTTCCCCGCCAACATCCGAACGGTCCCCTCCAGTTGGATGCCCTTGATGGCCGTCCAGTCAGCGTAATCTTCCTGAATCGTGGCCGCGACTTGCGGCGACGCGGCGATATTTTGCGCGTGTCGTGTGTGCCCGGCCGAGAGAAAATAGAGTTGAAAGCCGTCGTTGGCATAGAACACGGCCGCCGCCCACACGCCTTCCGGCCCGTGGGTCGCCAGGGTCAGCACATGATGGTCGCGCAGGTAGTCTCGCGCCCGCGTCTCAGCCGTCACTGGCCGCCCGTCCGCCTTGCCAACGCCGGAACAAGTCCTCCGGCAGCGACACGTCGAGCAGGTCGAGCACGCGGTTGACCGTCTGGTTGACGATGTCGTCGATGGTCTGCGGCCGGTGGTAGAAGGCGGGCATCGGCGGGGCGATGATCGCGCCCATCTCGGCCGCCAGCGTCATGGCCCGCAGATGGCCCAGGTGCAGCGGTGTTTCGCGCGGGCACAGGATCAGCTTGCGCCGCTCCTTGAGTACGACGTCGGCGGCGCGCGTCAGCAGGTTATCGCTGTAGGAGTAGGCGATGGCCGACAACGTCTTCATCGTGCAGGGCAAAATGACCATCCCGTCGGTGCGGAAGGAGCCGGATGAGATGGCGGCGGCGATGTCCTTGAAGCGGTAATCCTCCGTCGCCAGCGCCCGAACCTGCTCCGGCGCGTAGTCCGTTTCCAGCGGGATGGTGGTGGCCGCGGCGGCGCTCATCACCAGGTGCGCTTCCACGTCGGGCAGCGCCTGCAAGACTTCCAGCAGCCGGATGCCGTAGATGACGCCGCTGGCCCCCGACAGGCCGACAATGATTTTTTTCATAACGTTCTCAACTGTGGTGCAACCTTTCCAGGTTGCCTGTTCTTTTTCGCACGCGAGAAAGCTGGCGCTGCGGAGCCGCGCGACTCGCAGGGAAGGCCGTTGCGGGTATAATTGCCTCTCGATTGTCGCCGGCCGGCGGCGGTCACAACTCAATAACATTTTAGGTCATCAGCGGCAAAAGCCAAAATCGAGAGTGAGTGTGTCGGAAAAGACAAAATACATTGGAGACTTGAAGGCGGGAATGGAGCTACAGGCCGAGCCATTCCTGCTCCACGACGTCGTGCGGCGGCAATCGAAGGACGGCCGCCCTTTTCTGCTGGCTACCCTGCGCGACCGCACCGGCCAGATCAGCGGCGTCTTCTGGGACGTGCCCCTGACTGTGGATGTGTGGGTAAAGCCGGGGCTGGCTGTGCTGGTCAGCGGCCGGGTCAGTCTCTACAAGGATGCCATCCAGGTCAACATCAACGACCTGGCGCGCGCCGCCGGCCTCGATCTGGCCGTCTTCCTGCCCGCCAGCCGCCGGCCGCGGGCGGCCATGCTGGCCGAACTGCGCGACGACGTCGCCGCGTTGGCCGAGCCGTGGCAGACGCTGGCCGGCTACCTGTTGCTCGAAGGCGCGTTGGCCGAACGCTTCGCCAACGCCCCCGCCGCGCGCAGCATGCACCACGCCTTCATCGGCGGCTTGCTGGAGCACACGCTCAGCATGGCCGCCGTCGCCCGCTTCCTGGTGCGGCACTATCCCCACGTCAACGGCGACCTGCTGTTGTGCGGGGTGCTGCTCCACGACCTGGGCAAGGCATATGAGTACGCGCTGGAGGATGGGTTCGCCTACTCCGAGGACGGCCGCCTGGTCGGCCACATTGTGCGCGGCATCGTGCTCATCGAGCAGGCCGCGGCCCAACTCGATTTTCCGGCGGCCGAGTTGCAGCAGCTTATCCACCTCATCGCCTCCCACCACGGCACCAACGAGTGGGGATCGCCCGTCGTGCCCAAAACGCTGGAGGCGGTGCTGCTGCATCAGATCGACCTGCTCGACAGCCGCATCGGCGGCTTCATGGATCACGTGGGCAACGACGGCAGCGGGGCGGCCTGGACGGCCCGGCGCAGCGAAATGTTCGGCACGGAGTTGCGGCGGCCGGACGGGTTTAGCCCTGCGAACGGGCCGGATGAGAGTGGAGCTTAATCGCTAGAACCCCGTTTTCTTTCTGAAAACCGGGGTTTTATAAGAATGAACAAAAGATTGAACGATTGATCTGGAAACTGAGGTTCCAAAAAGAAACTCGGTTTCCCGGAAAGCACTCATGGATTCAACCCTTCGCAGCCTCATCCAGGCCATCCACGACAGCCCGCCGCGGGCAATGTTTGCCGCCGCAGGCGCGGGCAGCCGGGCGCTGGCCGACCTGCTGGCCGTGCCCGGCGCATCGCGCACGCTGCTGGAGGCGCTCATCCCCTACGCCGGCGATGCCTTCGACGAGTTCCTGGGCCAGACGCCGGAGCAATACGTCTCGGCCGAGACGGGGCGGATGATGGCCGGGCGAGCGTTGGCCCGCGCCTACCATCTGCGCGAACTGGAAACGTGGCCCATCGTCGGGCTGGCCTGCACCGCGACCCTCGTCACCGACCGGCCCAAGCGCGGCGAACATCGGGCCCACGTCGCCGCGTGGTCGCCCGAGCGCCTGACGGCCCGGATGCTCACGCTGGAGAAAGGCGCGCGCGACCGGGACGGCGAGGAAGGGCTGGTGAGCCGGCTCATCCTCGAGGTGCTGGCCGAGTCCTGCGGCCTAACGGGCAGCGACGACGCAGCAGGCGCCGGACTGCACGTGCCCTTGCCCCTCGGCCCCGGCGACAGCCTGACGTCGGAGACGATTGACTTCGCCGCTGTGGCCGAACAACTGCGGCGGCGCGAAATCCCCTACTTCGGCATTGACGCCGACGGCCGCGTCCGCACGACCGATGCCCACCCGCAGGCCATCCTGTCCGGCTCATTCAACCCATTGCACGGCGGCCACACCGGGCTGGCCGGCACGGCCGCGGCCCTGCTGGGCGCGCCGGTGGCCTTCGAGGTTTCGGCGGTCAACGTCGACAAGCCACCGCTGGCGACGGCCGTGTTGCTCGATCGGCTGAGCCAATTCGCCGGGCGCTACGCGGTCTTCGCCGGCAACGCGCCGACGTTTGTGGAGAAGTCCCGCCTCTATCCGGGAACGACGTTCGTGGTGGGCTTCGACACGGCCGAGCGGGTCATCCAGCCCCGCTATTACGGCGATGACGAGATGGCTATGACGGCTGCGCTCAACGAGATGCGCGAGCGGGGCAACCGCTTCCTCGTCGCTGGGCGGGAAGGGGACGATGGCCTGTTTCGCGGACGGGAAGCGCTGGTGATCCCGGCCGGCTTCAGCGAGATGTTTGTGCCCATCCCGGCCGGGCTGTTCCGCCACGATGTGTCGTCGACGGAGATACGGGCGGCGCTGCGAGCCGAGGCAGATGCAGAATAAGGGTGCTTCTGTCCGCCCTTTATGACCTCCGTCATCCCGGTGCTATAATCCGCGCCGACCGACAACCTTCGCTCGACACAAGCCCGCGATAATCAGCAGGAGCACACCCATGAAACGCATCCTCATTATCCTGTTTACCCTCCTGACCGCTGCTCTCGTCGCCTGCGGCGCGCCGGAAGCCGCGCCGGACGAACTGACGACCATTCGCCTGCCGATGGGCTACATTGCCGACCCGCAATACGCGCCCTTCTATGTGGCCGTGGAGCGGGGCTACTTCGCCGACGAAGGGCTGGCCCTGGAGTTCGACTACAGCTTCGAGACCGACGGCATCGCCCTGGTCGGCGCGGGCGAGCTGCCGCTGGCCGTCGCCAGTGGTGAGCAGGTCATCCTGGCTCGCGCTGAGGGGCTGCCGGTGGTCTACGTCATGCAGTGGTGGCAGCGTTACCCCATCGCCATTGCCAGCAAAAGTGCCGCGGCCATCAAGACGCCGGCCGATCTGGTCGGCCGTAATGTCGGCGTGCCCGGCTTTTTCGGGGCCAGCTATGTCGGTCTGGTGGGTCTGCTGTCGGCCAACGGGCTGACGCTCGACGACATCGACGCCAACGACATCGGCTTCAATCAGGTCGAATCGCTGATGACCGATCAGTCGGAGGCCGTCGTCGTCTACGTCAACAACGAGCCGGTGCAAATGCGGCAGCGCGGCGAAGATATCGATGTCATCGCGGTGGCCGATTACATCGACCTCGTCGCCAATGGCATCCTGACCAACGAGCAGACCATCGCCGAGAACCCGGAACTGGTGCAGCACTTCATCACCGCCTTCACACGCGGCCTGCGCGACACGCTGGCCGACCCCGACGCGGCCTATGAGATCAGCAAGAAGTACGTCGAGGGGCTGGACGACGGCCGGCGCGGTGTGCTGGAAGCGTCATTGCCGCTGTGGCAAGCGGATCAACTGGGGCACACCGACCCGGCCGCCTGGCAACAGACGCAGGACATCCTGATCGAGATGGGCCTGCTCAGCGGCCCGCTGCCCGACCTGGCGGCGACATTTACCAACGACTTCGTGGACAACGCCGGAGAATAATCCGCCCGCCTATGAAAGATGATTTCCTGGCCCTGCGCGACGTGGGTGTGACGTTTGCCGACACGGGCGAGACGGCGCTGGCCGGGGTCAGCCTGACCGTGGCCGCCGGGGCGTTTGTGGCCGTCGTCGGCCGCTCCGGCGTGGGCAAATCGACTCTGCTGCGGGTCATTGGCGGGTTGTTGCGGCCGACCACCGGTGCCGTCCGCCTGCAGGGCGCGAACCCAACCGATTCGGCCGCGCCCGTGGGCATCGTCTTCCAGCGCGATAACCTGATGCCCTGGCGCACGGTGGCCGAGAATGTACGCTTGCCGCTGGAGTTGGGCGCCGGGGAAAAAGGGAGCGGGACTGAAGAGTCATCCCCCCAGGCTCTCGTCGCCGACGCCCTGGCGATGGTCGGCCTGGCCGGCCAGGGGGACAGCTACCCCGCGCAACTGTCCGGCGGCATGGCCCAGCGTGTGGCCATTGCCCGCGCGCTCGTCCATCGCCCCGCGCTCCTCCTGCTCGATGAGCCGTTCGGTGCGCTCGACGCGCTGACGCGGGAGCACATGGCCGACGAACTGCTGAGCATCTGGCAGGCCCATCCGGTGACGGTGCTGATGGTGACCCACAGCATCGGCGAGGCGGTGCTGCTGGCCGACGAGGTGGTGGTGATGAACGACCGGCCCGGCCGCATCACCGAGCGCCTCGTCATCGACCTGCCCCGGCCGCGAACGCTGGCGATTGAGGCCACGGCCCCCTACCGGGCCTACGTGGCCGCCGTGCGCGGCGCGATCCGAGACTGATCGTGGAAAAAAAAGAAACCGAGTTCCTGGGAAGAAACTCGGTTTCCGGAATCTACTCTACACTTGTTGAGCGGCCTTACTCTCGCGGCGACTCAACGGTCGTCGCTTCCGCGGCCCGCTCCCGCCGCCGCAAGCGCTTGATGAGCCAGATGAGCAGGACGAACGGGATGGCAATGACCAGCAGGATGGGCAGGGCAAAGAGCACGAACCAGATGACCGCGTTAGCCAGCACCTGAAGCATACTGACGAGCGCCTCGATGGCTTCCTTGGCCACGCCGCTCGGCTGCCAGCCGCCGACCCGAATCGGCTGGGCCAGCACATCGGGCGTCACGTTGACGTTGATGGAAGAGAAGTCCGACGACTGCTGCAGAAACTGGATACGGCCCTGGAGCGATTCGATCTCGCCCTCGACCCGGCTCAGTTCTACGTTGACGGCCAGGGCCTCCTCCACGTTTTTAGAATCGGCCAGGAACTGGCGCAGGCGCGCCGCCGTGGCCTCCATGTTGCCCAGACGGGCGCTGAGGTCAACGAACTCCTCGGTCACGTCCTGACCCGACGTGGTCAGGTTGGTCACTTCGACGGCCAACCCGGCGATAGAGTCGAGCACGCTCTGGAAGCCCTCAGCAGGAACGCGAATGCGGATGTATCCACTCTTGGCCGTGTCGGTGGACTGGTAGACGCTGCTTTCGACCACCCAGCCGCTGCTGCTGTCGGCCATGGCGGCGATTTGGGCCAGCGCCTGTTCGGTATCGGTGGCCACGATGGACATGTCGGCCGTGCGGATGATGAGCCGCTCCTGGCCCGCGGGGGCGGGGATCTGTCCGCTGCTGTCGTTGGCCACGAATTCGCCTTCGGCCATGGGCATGGCCGCCGGAGCCGAGCCGCCATACTCTTCCGATATGGTCTCGGTTACGGGGCGCTCGACGGCCGCGGATTGATCGGCACGGCCGCCGCAAGCCACGACCGCCAGGGCCACGACGATGAGCATGATCATTGAAAATAGTTGGCGTTTCATGGGTATCCCTTCCTGTAACTGCTTAATTTCGGTTTCCACCTCTACCATAGTGACGCGCAACGGCCGGCGATGGTTCCGCTATCCGGTCAATCCGTCGCTCAACCCGTCCAGATTGAGCCCCGCCAAACATGGGCACGCCCCTGCCTACATACCGAATTCCAGCCGATCGATCAGGCGCGGCGGCAGCTTATGGGCGCGCATCCGGCGCTGCGTCTCGGCGATGTCGTAGACCACGCGGTGGAGCGTCCACGTTCGGGCCTCATCGTCGAGGATCGCGTAGGACGCGCGCGGGTCGCCGTCGCGCGGTTGGCCCACGCTGCCGGGGTTGGCGATCATCCGGCCCTGGGTCAGATCGACCGTCTCGCCGTCGTCGAGCAGATAGAAGTTTAGCCCGGCCTCGTCGAGCAAGAACAGAGCCGGAATATGGGAGTGGCCCACCAGGCAGATGGGCGTGTCGAAATAGCCGAAGTTTTCCTGCGCCGTGGGCAGATCGAGGATGTATTCCCACACTGCATGGCGCGGGCTGGCGTGGGCCAGGGTGTAGTAGGGGGCGGCCACATGCAGCGGCGGCAAGCCGTCCAGATAAGCCAGGTTATCATCGTTCATCTGCCGGCGCGTCCAGCGTACCAGCCGGCGGGCGTCGTCGTTGAACTCCTCGGTATCGAGCTTGTCCAGTACGGCCCAATCGTGGTTGCCCGACAGCGCTGTAGACGGCCCCAGATCACGCAGGCGTTCGACACATTCGTTGGGGTCCGGCCCGTAGCCGACCAGATCGCCCAAAAACCACAGGCGATCCCACTGACCGGCATCGGCCAGCACCGCTTCGAGGGCCACGAGATTGGCATGAATATCGGAAAGGACGAGCGTACGCATGGAGGCAAGTAGATGGCGGGCAGGCAACAGTGATCAGGGTCGGTGTGATCGATGTATTCTCTCTTCTTTCTGTTGAGTCGGCCGTAGGGCCGGTTTCAAACCCGCCCCTTGACTGTTAAGCAAACGGCCAGGAAGGGCCAAAGTCTGACGAACGATCTGCTGGGCCATTCTAGCACAGATCGAGGTTCCATGTACAAGGTTGTTTGAGCAAGGGGAAGGCCGCGCTGTGGATCGATGTCTGAACACGCTGGAGAACCGGCTCGCGTCCAATGACATCGCCTTTGTGGGGATCGATATCGCTCATGCGGCCTCTGAGGCGACCTTGTTGGCCGGCCCGCAACCGCACGATAGCCGTTTCGCCAACAATGCCTACGGAGCAACCGGATCGCCGCCGGCGGGGGCGCCGTGCGATCTGTCAGGGGCCAGACAACCGGCGGCCAACAGCCCTGATTATCGGCCGGGGCCTGTCACCGGTCACCCTGCCCGCTGGGGATCAATGGGCGCGACAGACGATATCCGTCTACACGATCGGTTTCGCTTCGCTCGTCTCGATCTCGTCCTCGACCCGATTGAAATGATGGATGAGACGGGCGACGAGATAGAGGACCAGAACCGGCACGACGAAGCGCCCGGAAAAAAAGATGACTTCGACCAGGATGGCTTGAAACTCGTTCATGACTTTCCTCTGTACGGTCGCCGATTGCCGGGAGAAACATCGGTAATCTGGCGCTAGATGGGCGGATACCTAATTGCCGCTCATCTTCAGAATAGGCGATCAGGGGTGCATCCGGCAATCGGGCAAACAAGCCATTTCTGTTTGAGGCGATCTCCCCATGCCGCCCGTGCCTGCCAGTCGGGCGAGCGGACCGTTCGACGGCCGGCGGGGCCGCCACGCGGCAAATCGGCCGCCCAGGCCAGGAATTAGGCCTGCGCCACTCCATTTCCCCCCGATTCCGCCGCCCCGGCCCCATCCGCCCCCGCCCCAAGGAGCGCCGGCATGGGGGATTTCCCCATGCGCCGCTGTCGCAATAATCAGGTGATTACCCGATTTACCCACCCCCCTCCGCCCCTTATACTGTTAACAAGTTGCTCAATGAACCATCCCGCTGGTTTCCCCGATCAGCGCGGAGGAGGCTTGAAATTAGATGACTATTTCAGTGAACAAGCGGATCGTCTATAGCGCGCTCATCGGCGCGCTGTTGATGATCCTGGCGTTCATCGACATCCCCGGCGCGTCGGCCGCCCCCCAGCGGCAGGACGCCACGCCAGTCCCCAATGCCCAGGAGTGCGTCGGTTGCCACGAGGGCATCCGGGGCTACTGGGAACAAAGTGCCCACGGCTATGCGCTGGTTGACCCCGCTTTCCAGAAAGCCTGGACAGAGCAGGGCAGTCCGCAGGAATGCCTGGCCTGCCACTCCACCGGCTTCGACCCGGGGACGGGTGAATATAAGGAAAGCGGCGTCAGCTGCCTGAGCTGCCATTCACCGGTTCCGGCCAATCACCCCGATGCCTACATGCCCACCGACGTCTCATCGCGACTGTGCGGTAATTGCCACCTCGATACATTTAAAGAGTGGGAGGTCAGCGAGCACGGCCAGCAGGGTATGACCTGTAATCAGTGTCACAACCCGCACACATCGGAACTGCGCGTGGGAACTTCGCAGGAGTTGTGCAACAGCTGCCACAATACCGAAGGTCATTATTACACCTTCACCGGCCACGCCCGCGAGGGGCTGCTGTGCACCGATTGCCACCTGCGCGTCAACGACTCGCCCGACGCGGGCACGATGGGCCACGGCGCACGCGAACACACCTTCAAGGTTGACCTGCAGTCCTGCAACGATTGTCACCTGGGCGACATGCACGCCGAAGCCGATGCCGAGATGCCCAACGCCAGCATCGCGCCGCAGACCGACGTGGCCTGCTATCCCGTCGAGACGACCGAAGCGGCCGCGTTCACGCCGGCCCGCCAGGACGTGACCCCCTACGTCAGCCAAACCCCCGCCGGTTCCAGCCCGCTGATCTACATTCTGCCCGCCGGCTTCGGCCTGGTACTGGGCACCGTGCTGGCCCCGTGGATCGAGCGATTATCCAAACAGCGCCGCACCAGTGGAGAGAAGAAAGATGGCGACCAAGATTGACCGTCGTGAGTTTTTGAAACTGGGCCTGGCCGCCTCCGCGACGGCGGCCATCGGCATCGGCATGAGCAATCAGAAGCTCATTCCCCTGCCCATGGCGGCTCCGGAAGCCTCGACCAAGGCCCACGGCCCAGAGAACCCGCCGCACAAGTGGGTCATGGTCATTGACCAATCCAAGTGCGTGGGTTGCGACTTATGCCTGGCGGCCTGCCACGCCTACAACGATACGCCGCCCAATATGTCCTGGTCGCGCGTCGAGGAAGTTGCCCCCGCGGCCGATGGCGGGCGCGTGTTCCGGCCCATTCCCTGCCAACATTGCCAGGAAGCCCCCTGCGTCGATGTGTGTCCCGTCGGCGCGACCTACCATCGCTATGACGGCCTGGTCATGATGGACTACGACAAGTGCATCGGCTGCCGCTACTGCATGTTGGCCTGCCCCTACGGCGTGCGTCACTTCAACTGGGAAGCGTTCACCGGGCCCAATCCCGACGTGCCCGCCGCTGGTCATCCCGAGATCGAGCGCCGGCCGCGCGGCGTGGTCGAGAAGTGCTCGTTCTGCGTCCAGCGTATTGACCGCGGCCTGGCGACCGGTCTTAAGCCCGGCATCGACCCCGACGCCACCCCGGCCTGCGTCGTCGCCTGCACCTATGGGGCGCGCCTGTTCGGCGACCTCAACGACCCCGATTCGCCGGTCAGCGTCGCCCTGCGCAACGCGCCCGACGCCTACCGGCTGCGCGAAGAGTTGGGCACCGAAACCCGCGTCTATTATTTACCGGCCAAGTCAACTGAGGAAAGCGTATCATGACTCTCTGGCGACGTTATGTGATTCCCGCTCTGGCACAACCGGTCATTCGCTGGATGGCCTTTCTGGCCACGCTGATGGCGATTGGCGTGGGCGCGGCGCTGGTGGTCTTCACCAAGGGCCTCGTCGTCACCAACCTGACTGATTTGGTTCCCTGGGGGCTGTGGATCTCCATCGACCTGTCGGCCATCGCTTTGGCCGCCGGCGCGTTCAGTGTCTCGGCCATCGCCTATCTGCTGCGGCGCAAGGAACTGCAGCCGGTCGCCAAGACGGCCGTCTACGTCGGATTCGTCGGCTACAGCATCGCCATGATGATGCTCTTGCTCGACATCGGCCGGCCCGACCGCTTCTGGCACGGCTTCGTCTTCTGGAACATCCACTCGCCGCTGTGGGAAGTAACGATGTGCGTCGGCCTCTACTTCAGCGTGCTGATGCTGGAAGTGATGCCCATCATCGGCCACTGGAATGTGGTGGAACAGCGCTTCCCGCGCATCTCGACCCGCCTGACGAGCATCCACCGCATCACGCCCGTCCTGGCCTTTGTCGGCCTGTGCCTGTCCACATTGCACCAGTCCTCGCTGGGGCTGACCTACGGCAAGCTGATAGCCCGGCCCATCTGGTATGGCCCCTGGCCGATGGCGATCACCTTCTACCTCTCGGCTATTATCGGCGGCGTCGCCATGGTGACGTTCATCTCGCTTTTCTCTGCCAAACTGACGCCCCACGCCCGGATCAACAAGCAGGTGCTGGACAAGATGGCCTATGGGGTTGGTTGGGCCGTTCTGTTCCTGCTGGTCTTCCGCTGGTGGAATCTGATGTCCATGCCGGTCGGTTATGAGGCGGGCAAGTCCGAGGCGCTGCATATTCTGACGCGGGGCCGTCTGGCCTTCAATTTCTGGTGGCTGGAGATCATGCTGGGCATGGTGATGCCCGCTATCCTGCTGCTGATACCCTATTTCCGGCGCAATGAACGCCTGCGAATGCTGGCTCTGGTGCTCGTCGCCCTCGGCGTCGTCGCCTATCGCTGGGACACCAATCTGGTTGGACAGCTGGTCGTCTTCGGGACTGTTCCCGGCAGCGACGTACCGCTGTTCACCAACTACACGCCATCACTTGTTGAGATACTGACAGGAGTCGGGGTCATCGCCTACGGCCTGCTGGCGGTCACCTTCGGCGTCAGATATCTGAACGTGATACATCATGGAGAAGTGGTGGAAGCGCCCGCTAAAGCCTCTGTGCCCGCCGCCATGATACCCTCCTCCTCCCGTTGAGCAACTCAGGAAAAGGGTGGGCTATATAAAGCGCCGCAACGGGCAACCGCTGCGGCGCTTTTGATTTTTAATCGGTTATAATGGGTTCTATGTCGGCACTGGAAGATATTCTCGATGAACTGGACGCCGGCCGCGAGCGCACACTCGTGGCCCTGGAAACGCTGCCGGACGAGGCCCTCATAGCC
Source organism: Promineifilum sp. (assembly GCA_017983515.1). Taxonomy (GTDB): domain Bacteria; phylum Chloroflexota; class Anaerolineae; order Promineifilales; family Promineifilaceae; genus Promineifilum. The sequence continues at coordinate 18,363 of JAGOBF010000001.1, forward strand.
CCCGGCGTCATTGGCCGCTGGTCGGTGGCTGATCTGCTCAGCATTCTGACCGCCTGGGACGCCGAGGTCGTCACCGGCTTGCTGCGGCTGGAGCAAGGCAAGCCGCCGGAGAAGCTGTTGGCCGCCCTGACCAATCCCAGTCTCTACAACGCCGCCCGCTATCAGGACGCCCAGGGCCGCGATCTGGACGTGGTCTTCGAAGATTTCCAGGGCGCGCGGCTGCACCTGGAAGAGTGGCTCAGCGACCTGTCCGAACGCGCCCTGACCGATCCCCGCCACTACAAGAGCCTGGGCGGTGTGGCGCTGGGCAAAATCATCGCCCAGGCTACCTATAAGCAGGAGGCTCGCTACTTGCCTTTCCTTACCGCCTTCGCCGACCGTTGGGAAGCGGCCGAGGAGGAAGCCGCGTCGGTCATCATGCCGGCCGACATCGATGTCATGGACACCGGCGATCGGCCGCCGTCCAACGGCAGCGGCCCGGAGGAAACACAGCAAGATGAATAGGACGATGAGTGAGACCCTCTCCCCGGCGGCGGCTTACAAAGCCGCCCACGACGCCGCGGTGTGGGTGGAGCACGCCGGGCGGGGGATGCTGTATCTGACCGGTGCGACCCGCCTGGAGCTGATCAATCGCATGTCGACCCAGGCCGTGGGCAAGCTGCAGAGCGGCGAGGGCGCGGCGACCGTGCTGACGACCGATATCGGCCGCATCATCGACCGGCCGATCCTCTACACATCAAGCGATGCCGCCTATCTGCTGACCGGCGCGGGCCACGCCGACGGTCTGGCCCGCTACTTCATGCGCAACATCTTTTTCAATGATGACGTGCAGCTCAAAGATATCAGCGCCGAGACGGCTGTGTTCGGCGTCTATGGCCCCCAGGCGGCCGAGTTGTTGCGGGCGGCCGGGTTCCCGGAGGTCGATCTGCCGCTCCACCATTGGCGAAAGGCCGAAATCGGCGCGGCCCCGGCCTACATCCATCGCGCCGATCCGGTGGCGGGCGACGGCTTTTTTGTCACTGCTGCCGCCGCCGACCGCGCCACTGTGGCCGGTGCCCTGTCGGCGGCGGGCATCACGCCTGTCGGCGAGGCGGCCTATGATTATTTGCGCATCGAGTCCGGGCTGCCGCGCTTCGGCCACGAATTGACGCTCGACTACATCCCATTGGAAGCCGATCTGTGGGCCGATGTGTCGTTCAGCAAGGGATGCTACGTGGGGCAGGAGATCATCGCCCGCATGGAGAGCCGCGGCAAGCTGGCCAAGCGCCTGGTGCGGCTGCGCCCGGCCGCGCCGGTGGAGCCGGGGGCCGAGATCAGCGCCGGCGGGCGCAACGTGGGGAAGATTACATCGGCCGCCGACGGCCCGGCCGGGCCTGTCGCCTTGGGCTACGTCAAGTCCGGTGCCCTGGCCGAGAGAGCCGCGCTCTCGTGCGGGGATGTGGCTATAACCGTTTTCAGTTCGTAGGCGGGGCCGGACAGGGCGGCCGAACCGCTCGCGCTTGGTAGAGACTGGCTGTGGCCGCCCTGTCCCGCCGGCCGTCCCGCCCGTGCAAAATAACGAATTGGCGCATCAAATCGGCCTTCGCCAAGCCATGAATCGATGACCGAATTTTTCGAACGCAACCTCGTCATCATCTACTTCTTCTATGGCCTGGCCTTCTTCAGCATGGGGCTGGCGATTTGGTTGGCCTCGGCTCGCTTTCGCACGTCGGAAATACGGCTGGCCGGCGCGCTGCTCTTTCTGGCCGGCTATGGCGTCGTCCACGGCCTGCAAGAGTGGTTCGACATGTTCCGGCTGCTGGATGCGGGCGGCAGCACGCTCATCCCCCCCTGGTTGCTGCTCCACGAGGTTCATCTCACCCACCTGGTCATCTCCTTTCTGTTGCTGATGTTCTTCGGCATCAAACTGCTGTTCGCCAACCGGGGCGATGGCCGGAGCGGCGACCGCCTGGCCCTGGTGGGGGCGGGCGCTTTCCTGCTGCTGTGGGTCGTCAGCGTCGGTCTGACCTGGTTGGTCTATCGCCCGGAGCGGCTGATCATGATCAACGCCGCCGATGCCCTGGCCCGCTATACGCTGGGCGTCACCGGCGCGATCATCGCCGCCTGGGCCATCTGGCTGGAGCAGCGCGAGTTCGAAGCGCGGGGCATGGGGCGTTTTGGCCGGTCATTGCTGGGCGCGGCCGTGGCCCTGCTCCTCTATGGCATCATCGGTCAGGTTTTTGTCACTCCTTCCTTCATTTTTCCTTCGACCGTCATCAATTCCGAACTTTTCCTCGATCTGTTCGGCTTCCCCGTGGAACTGCTGCGCGCCGTGCTGGCAATCCTGATGGCGATCTTCATCATCCGCGCCCTCAACGCCTTCGAGATCGAGAATCAGCGCCGGCTGGCCGATGCCGTGGAGCAACGCATCGCCGCCCAACGACAGGCTCTCCACGTGCAGCAGCAGGCTCGGGCCGATACCGAGCAGCTCAATCACCAGCTTCAGGATGCCGTGCAGGACCTGGCCCTATTATTCAATATTTCGCGCCGGATGGCCGGGACGCTCGACCGCTCGACTCTCCTCCAGGATGCCGTGCCGCTGCTGGTCAACATGTTGCCGGCCGTCAGCGCGGGGATGCTTGTCCTGCGCCGCGCCCCGCGGCAACCGCTGGAAGTCGTCTCCATCGTCGAATGCAACGACCCGGCCGCGCCTGTGGCCGAGCGCAAGGAGCAAGGGCTGCAACTGGCCGAGTATACGGCAACCACCGGCCGGGCGTCGTGGATGGTGCAGCACGCCGTCGAGCCGCTGGAAGAACCGGGCCCGGCCAACGGCCCGGCCGGCGACGACTCGTCGGCCCTGAGCGATCTGGCGACCACGTCGACAACCGCGGCCGGGCACACGATGGCCATGCCCCTGGCCGCCCGCGGCGCAGTCATCGGCAGCCTCGTCTTCTGCACGCTCTACGATGCCCCGCCATTCTCCTTGCGCGACGTGGCCCTGGCGCGAGCCATTGCCGACCAGTTGAGCGTCGCCATCGATAACGCCACGCTCTATGACGAGTTGCAGCAAAGCGGCAAGCTGCGAGGGGAACTGCTCCACCGTGTCGTCTCAGCCCAGGAAGCGGAGCGCCAGCGGATCGCTCGCGAACTCCACGACGGCACGGGCCAGACGCTAACCGCCCTGGGGCTGGGTCTTGCCGCCGCGGCCGACCGCCTCGACAGCGACCCGTCGGCCGTGCGCCGCCAACTGGTGGACATGAAGCAGATGAATGCCCAGGTGCTGCAGGAAGTCCACAACGTGATCTCCGATCTGCGGCCGTCCATTCTGGACAATCTGGGCCTGATCCCCGCCTTGCGCGGCCACGCCAGCAACTTCGAGAGTCGCACCGGCATCCAGACCCAGCTCATTGTGCAGGGCAAGAGCAGCCGCCTGAAGTCGGAAGTCGAGACGACGATCTTTCGCATCGTCCAGGAATCCTTGACCAACGTCGTGCGCCACGCGCAAGCCCGCAGCGTGCTGGTGCAGATCGTCTTTGGCGCAGACGGCGTGGAGATCTCGGTCCACGACGACGGCCGCGGGTTCGACGTGGCCCGCGCACTGGCCGGCGAAGACGGCCGCGCCGCCTGGGGCCTGTTGGGCATCCAGGAGCGCGCCGCGCTGGTCGGCGGCACGGCCGACCTGGTCTCGGCCCCCGACGAGGGCACAATCGTGCGCGTCTCCATCCCCCAACCCTTCAGAGAGGAACACAATGGCTGACCCAATTCGCTTGCTGCTGGCCGACGACCACGCCGTGGTGCGTTCCGGGCTGCGCCTGTTGCTGGAGTCACAGCCCGACATGGCGATCATTGGCGAGGCGGAGACCGGCGAGGAGGCTGTCCGGCGGACGGCCGAACTGCGGCCGGACGTGGTGCTCATGGACATCGAGATGCCGGGCATCAACGGCATCGAGGCGGCGAGGCGGATCAAGGCCCAATCCCCGGCCACGGCCGTGCTGGCGCTGACGATGTATGAGGACGACCAGTATTTCTTCGAGATGCTGCGCGCGGGGGCGGCCGGCTACGTGCCCAAGCGGGCCGCGCCCGATGAACTGGCGGCGGCCATCCGCGCCGTCAGCCGGGGCGACGTGTTCATCCATCCCTCGCTGGCCGGCCGATTGGTGCAGGATTACTTGCTGCGGCGGGATACCGATGAGCAAGAGCCGCCGATGGACGCCCTGACGCCGCGCGAGCAAGAGGTGCTGACGCTCATCGCCGAGGGCCTGAGCAATGGCGAGATCGCCGAGCAACTGGTCATCAGCATCAAGACCGTCGACCGCCACCGCGAGAATATCATGCGCAAGCTCAACCTGCATAATCGCGTCGATTTGGTTAAGTATGCCCTGCGGAAGGGCTTGATCGATCTGGAGGAGTAGGCGGCGGGCATGACGCGTTGCTCCCTTCTGCCCCTGTCGTCTTTCTGCCTGGGTATTTTCCCCATAGCGAAATATGCCGTCTCCCCAATAGACACGTAGCCCCTTCGGGCTGTATCCTACAGTCAGGAGCAACAGCTAGCTCGGCCGGGTGATTTGCCAGGGTCAGGCAGCGGCTCCGACGAAGGAATGGGTGAGATGAACGAATTTCAGGCGACGACTGTGCTGGTGGCCTTGTTTGCTCTGCGATGCGTGGCGCCGCTGGTGCTCATGGCGGCCATCGCCTACGGGATGAAACGGCTGGTCATCTATTGGGACGCGCAAGAGGCCAACCAGCCTCGGCCGCAACCAGCCATTGCCCTGACCATGGCCGCGCCCATGCGCTCGACAAAACCCGCGCTGCCCTGCTGGCTGGTCAAAAACTGTGACGCGCAGACGCGCGACGCCTGCCCGGCCTACGCCAATCAGTCGCTGGCCTGCTGGGTGGCCCGCCTGCGCGCCGACGGCCAGGTTCCCGCCCGATGCGCGGGCTGCGAGCTGTATTCCGGCGCGCCGGCCTTTGCTGCCGGCGACTAACCGGCCGCCCGGCTTGCTATCCCCCGCCATTATTCCCTCGATTGGTGACATCCATCACGTCCAGCAGGTGATGGATGTCGCTAGGCATCGTATCATTCTCGTTTATAATGAATCAATAGTCCGGACCGAACGCCGAACGATGAGTTCGGCGTTTGCTTAGATGACTGCTCGCAACGGCAGTTATGTTGTATAATTTCGTCTTGATTGATTCAGCAGGCCGTCCAACAGAATATTATGGATATGAATAACGCTCATCCTGTTCCCGAGTCCGATCAATCCTCCAGCTCGATGTCCCCCGGCAGCCAGGAAGTCCGCTGGGAAGTGGTAGCCCAGACGCCGGGCATCACCGCGGCCGAGATCATCGCCGGGCGCTTGCAATCCGAAGGGATTCCGGCGCGCGCGTGGCAAGAAGGCGCGGGTGAGGCGCTGGGGCTGCTCGTCGGATTGCTTGGCACGGGCCACGTCGTCGTGCCCGAAGAGTACGCCCAGCGTGCCCGCGCCATTCTGGAAGCAGATGAGCTGGCTATGGATGAGGAAGAGTAAAAAGGAGCGAAAATATGGCCGATGTGAGTTGGCAAAACACCGATGGGTCTCTGGTTCTGGAAAAACCGCGCCGTAACCGGCTGATGTTCGCCGCCGGCGGCCTGGTGCTGATCGCTGCGGTCGTTTTCCTGGTCATCAACGCTATGACCGGCAATACGCAGCTGTACAAGACGGTTGACGAATACTATGCCGAGCAAGACCGTTTGGCCGGTCGGGATCTGCGTGTCTCCGGCTGGGTGATAGATGGCACCGTCGTCTACACCCAGATCGACGCCCACAACTCCCGCCTGGAGTTCGACATCGTCGACAATATCGCCAATCCCGGCCGCAGTCTCCACGTCGTAGCTCTCAATGAGCCGAAACCTGACCTGCTGCAGGGACAGGCCCAAGCCCTGGTGGAAGGACGAGGCGACGCCAACGGCGTCTTCATGTCCAATCCCGGCGGCCTGATGCTCAAATGCCCGACGCGTTATGAAGAGATGGACCCGGCGGGACACCCGGATACGCTTCCGACTTCATAAGAAGTCGCGGCTTCCGGGTCGCGATCTCTTGATCAACGGGCCGGAAACGAGCGCCCGATTATTCCGTAACGCTCATGGAAAGACCCGAGGGGTCGGCGATAAAGATGCCGGTCACACTGGCCATCGAACGCCGACCTTTCCGGTTTACATCCGTCAGTCAGGATAAACCCACATGATCGCTGATATCGGCTATCTTACGTTACTGACCGCCTTTCTCTGCGCGATTTATGCCGTCGTGGCCGCTGCCTATGGGGCCCGCAAGGGCGACGACCGCTGGGTGCGCAGCGCCCGCAACGCGCTCATCGCCACCTTCCCTCTGCTCCTGCTGGCCGCCGGGCTGGTCATCACCGCCCTGTTGACCGGTGATTTCTCCATCGCCTACGTCTCCCAGGTCAGCAGCCGGGGCATGCCCACATATCTCAAGGTGACCGCCCTGTGGGGCGGCCAGGCCGGTTCCCTGCTGTTTTGGAACGTGTTATTATCGGCCTTCACGGCCGCGGCCATGCTCAGCAAGTGGCGGCAACAGAAAGAACTCATGCCCTACGTCATCATCGTCAGCGGCATGACTCAGGTCTTCTTCCTGCTCGTCTCGACCTTTCTGGAGGATCCGTTCACCCGCAACCTCGTCATCCCGGCCGACGGCAACGGACTGAACCCGCTATTGCGCCATCCGGGGATGATCATCCACCCGCCGATGCTCTACCTGGGCTTCGTTGGCTTCACCATCCCCTTCTCTTTCGCCATGGCCGCCCTCATGTCGAATCAGACGAGTGATAACTGGATCCACACCACCCGCCGCTGGACGCTGGTGGCGTGGTTGTTCCTTGGCCTGGGGCTGATCCTGGGCGGCCGCTGGGCCTACGACGTGTTGGGCTGGGGCGGCTACTGGGGCTGGGACCCGGTGGAAAACGCCTCGTTCATGCCCTGGTTGGCGGGCACGGCCTTCCTGCACTCGGTGATGATCCAGGAAAAGATGCGCATGTTCAAGATGTGGAACATGTTCCTCGTCGTGCTGACCTACTGTCTGGTGATCCTGGGCACGTTTGTGGTCCGCAGCGGCGTCATCTCGTCCGTCCACGCCTTCGCCCAGTCGGCCATCGGCCCCTTCTTCTTCGGCTTCATCGTGATCATGTTCACCTTCTCGGCCTACTGGATCACCGTGCGGCGCGACAGCTTGCGCTCCGAAAACGCCCTGGTCTCCTATCTGTCGCGCGAAGCGGCCTTTCTCTACAACAACTTCCTGATCATGGCCATCCTGGGCGTGGTCTTTCTCTTCACTTACTATCCCATCCTCTCCGAACTGTTTACCGGGGAGAAGGGTTTTGTCGGCCCGCCCGTCTATGAGCGCGCCCTGGCTCCGTTGTTTGCCGCGCTGGTGCTGCTGATGGGCGTCGCCCCGCTGACGATGTGGTATCGCACCAGCATCCAGCGGCTGGGTCGGGCCGTGCTGTGGCCGGTGGTCGGCGCCACGGCCTTCGTCGTCCTCCTGTTCATCTTCGGCGTTCGTCTGTGGCCGGCGCTGCTCGGCTTCTGGCTGGTGTCGTTCTCGACCGTGCTGACGATCCTGGAGTTCACCAAGGGCACACGGGCACGCATGCGCAAGGGCGAATCCCCCTGGACGGCCTTCACCACCCTGATGGCCCGCAACCGGCGGCGCTATGGCGGCTACTGGATCCATATGGGCGTGCTGATCATGGCCTTCGGCATCGTCGCCGACGGCATCTATCAGAGCGAGACCCAAATCCGCCTGCAAGCGGGCGAGAGCATCACCCTGGGCGATTTCGAGATGCGTTTCAACAGCGTCAGCCGCTTCCCCGGAGCCGATGATCTGATGATCACTCAGGCCGAGGCCGATCTCTTCAAGAACGGCAAATTCGTGCGCACGTTGACGCCCCAAATCGAGCTTTACCAGCGCACGGGCCAGCCGATGACCATCCCGTCGGCCCGTTCGACCATTACCGAGGACTTCTACGTCATCCTGGTCAACTGGGAACCGACGACGGCCGACTCGGCCACGTTCCGCATCTTCCTGAACCCGCTCATCAACTGGATATGGACTGGCGGCCTCGTGTTCGTCATGGGCACCCTCATTGCCGCCTGGCCCGAACGGGAGAAAAGCCCGGCCCGCGCCCGCAAACCGGCCGTGGCCGCGGCGGCGGGCGACTGATGATCATACAGACCTCACAGGCAGGCGACGAAGACGCTGGTCACACCGAAGCGCCGCCCGTCTGTCAGGTCTGTCAATGAGTATGATGGCAAATAAAAAGCTGTTGCGCCTGATTTTTCTGGCCTTGCTGTTGGCCTTGCTGCCCGCGGCCGTCTACGCCCAGGATCAGCCGATCACCGATGACGACGTCAATGCCGTGGCCAAAGACGTCTACTGCCCGGTATGCGAGAGCACGCCGCTGGATGTCTGCCCCACGGCCGCCTGCGCCGACTGGCGCGAGTTGATCCGCACCAAGCTGTCCGAGGGCCAATCGCGCGAAGAAATCCTGGAGTACTTTGCCCGCCAGTACGGCGACGGAGTGCTGTCCAACCCACCGCGACGTGGCTCCAGTCTCATCATCCTGTGGATCTTGCCGCTATTGCTGGTGCTGGTCGGCCTGCTGCTTTTCAGCCGCTTGCTGCGCGGGATGCACCGGCCGGCGGCCGACGCCCCAGCACCGCGTCCCAAATCCGCGACCGGCGACCCCGCGCTGGATGAGTACGTCTCCCGCGTGGAAAAGGAAGTTGACGAATAATATTGGCTGCGCTTACAGACGGAAGTGACCGATCTAGACAAACAAATCCGTCTATTCCGTTCCTGTGTGCAGCCATTCTTAGGATTTAGACAAAAGTAATCGCCATGACTGATACGATACCCACCACTACAATCCCGGCCGAAGCCGCACCGCGCCGGCCCTTCCGCTGGTCGATGATCGCCCTGTGGCTGGCGGTCATCGCCGTCCTGGCCGTGCTGGCTTGGGGGCTGCTCAACACCACCGCCGGCCGGCCGGAAGTGGGCCAGGTTGCCCCCGATTTCAACGTGGAGTTCTTCGACGGCTACGAGTGGGACACGCGCCCCGTCGCCGATCTGTCCGACATGCGCGGCCGGCCGGTCGTCCTCAACTTCTGGGCCTCGTGGTGCGTCGAGTGCCGCTACGAGACCGACGTGCTGGAACAAACCTGGCTGAAGTACCGGGATGACGGCGTTGTGTTTCTGGGCGTGGCCTATGCCGACGTGGAGCCGAACTCCATCGCCTACATGAAGGAATTCGGCGTCACCTTCCCGCACGCGCCCGACCTGGGCACCGATATCTCCCAGGACTACGAGATCACCGGCGTGCCGGAGACGTTTTTCATCGACAAGGACGGCGTCATTCGCCACGTGCAAATCGGCGCGGTGGATGAGCAATTGCTGGATACGATCATTCCGCAAATGCTGGCCGAGTAGCCGGAGGTCTTTCAGACTGTGAGTTCTTTTCTGAGCAATTTGACTATCGGTTCGGTATTATTGGGCGCGGCGTTGCTGCTCATCGTCGTTCTGTATCTGGCGCGGCCGTTTGCCATGCCCGACGACGAAGAGGAGCGCCTCAACCGCGAGGAGATCGACAGCCTTTTCTTGCGCAAGGAGGCGCTCCTGCGTGACATTCGCGAGCTGGACGACGACTACGAATCGGCCAAGGTCGCGCCGGAATTGTACATGCAGCGCCGCCCCCAGATGGTCAGGCAGGCGGCCGTGCTCATGAAGCAGCTCGACGAACACGGCTACATGGAAGCAAGCGACGGGCCACCAATTGACGTTGACGCCCAGATCGAGGCCGCCGTTAAACAGCTGCGCACGCCCCAGCAGCTCGACGAGCAACTGGAGGCGGCCATCCGCCAGGCGCGCCAGAAGCCGGCCGGGGCCCCGCCCGCGCCCGGGGCGACCGCACCGGCCGCCGCCACCGTGCCCGCCAATGGCATTGCCCACTTTTGCCCCCAGTGCGGCCGCCGTGTCGAACCCGACGACCGTTTCTGCCCCAAATGCGGGCACAACCTCGTGCAGGAATCCAACCCCGCCCAGGCCGCCCGCGCCTGAGCGCCACCGATTTTGTCCTATGAATAATTTCTCCTCCCTGGCCGTCACGCGCCGGTTACTGCCCTTTGCCCTTGTCTTGTTGCTGGGCGTCGTATTTTGGCTATCGCGCCCGCCGGCCGGTGCGGCCCAGGACCCCGTGTTGCCCGCGGCCACGCCGGAAGGCCTGCCCGGTCTGGAACTGTTCGCCGAGCGCTGCGCCAACTGTCACGGCGAAACCGGCCAGGGCGACGGCCCGCTCATCCAGGAGGCCGGGACAACCGCCCCCATGCCCTTTGACGCCGCCTACATCCGTGCCGCCATGCCGTCGATTATGTTCCAGCAGATCACCAACGGCGAGGCGGCCGTTGGCATGCCGCCGTTTGGCCCGGCCAGCACCAACCCCATCGACGAACCCGGCCGCTGGAATCTGGTGGCCGCCGTCTATAGCCTGGCGACCGCGCCGGATGATGTAGCCGCCGGGCAGGGGGTCTACGAGGCGCAGTGCGCCGCCTGTCACGGCGACGCCGGCCTGGGCGATGGCCCCGACGCGGCCGCGACCGATCCGCCCGCTTCGGCCCTCAATGACGTCGCCTACTGGTTCAATCGCAGCAACGAGACGGTCATGGCCGACCTGGCAACCGGCGTCGTGCCGGCCCATACCTATGAGCTGCCTGAGGCAGACCTGCAACACGTGGTCGACTTCGCCCGAACCTTCAGCTATGACTTCGTCGACATGGCCGAACTGAGCGCCCCGATTCCACAGGGCATTATCTTCGGCACGCTTTCGAACGGCACGACCGGGGCGACGCTGGGCGAGAGCGAGGTGTCGCTGCGCGCGTTCACGCCCGATTTCGCCGAGACGCTGACGCTGACGACGACGAGCGACGTAGACGGCAACTTCCGCTTCGACGTGGCCGATGTGCCGCCGGACTGGATCTATATTGCCGGAGCCACGGCCAATGGCCTCAATTTTAGCAGCGGCGCAGACCAACTCAGCCGCGACAGCGCGTCGCTGGAACTGCCTGTCACCGTTTTCGACAAGACCAACGACGCCTCCGGCATCACGGTCGCCCAGCTCCACGTCGTTATGGAGTTCGCCGAGGACGTCGTGCAAGTGAGCCAGCTCTATATCGTCAATAACGCCGAGGAAGCTGTCTTCGTCGGCACGTCGGGCGATCCGGCCCAAGGGGTGGTCGAGGTGGCCGTGCCGGAGGGCGCGGCGAATCTGGAGTTCCTGCGCTCGTTCGGGGCGATGGACTCCTTCCTGCCGGCCAACGACTTCGTGCAGACGGCGCGCGGCTGGGCCGACCCCCTGCCGCTGCGGCCGGGCGACGGCGCGTTGACGCTACTGGTGCGCTACACATTGCCCTACAGCAGCGGCATGTCTATCACCCATCCCATCTTCTACCAGACGGCCACCAGCACCATCATCCTGCCCGATGCCGGGGTCGAGGTGACCAATGCACCCTGGGTGGCCCAGCCGCCGCAATCCTTCGGCCAGAGCGAGACGTTTCTAAACTACATCGGCCCGGATATACCCGCCGGGCAGACGATCACGATGGTGCTGGAAGGGCGGCCGTCCGTCGTGACCGACGCCGGCGGCGCGACTGTCGCCAACCGCGACCAGACGACCGAGTTGCTCATCGGCGGCGGGGCGCTCCTGCTGGCCGCCGTGGGCGGCATCCTCCTGTGGCGCTACTGGCAGAAGCGGGAACGAGACGAGGACGACGAAGAAGAGGTCTGGGAAGAGGCAACGCCGGCGACCGCCGCCAACGAGAGCGATGCCGACGATCTCCTGCGAGCCATCGCCGAACTCGACGATGCCTATGAGGCGGGCGGGATGGACGCGGCCGACTATCAGACGCGCCGCGCCGGCCTGAAGCAGCAGTTGGCCGCCGTGTGGAGTCGCTAGATTGATCAAAAAACTGGCAGGTGGGCGCAGGACGCCTCGGCCGGACACATCTCCGCCCACCTGTCAGTTTTGGTAGGTCATCATGTTCAAATTCGTCGTAATCTACTACCGCGTCGATGACGAAAACGTGCTCGAAACCTTCTTTACCGAGACCCACTTGCCGCTGGTGGAGGCGCTGCCGGGACTGCGGCGGCTTGAGATCAGTCGCATCACCACGCAGCCGTTCGGCCCCTCGCGCTTCTACATGATGGTCGAAGCCTACTTCGATGATGAGACCGCCCTGCGCCAGGGACTCTTGTCGCAGCCGGGCATCACCCTGATGAACGAGCTGCGGCCGTGGTCGGAGAATCGGCTGATCGCCTGGTTCTATGCGGATTCGTTTGGAGAGGATAAAGAAGCGGCTGCGGAAGACGAAGAATGAGACGGATCGAGCTGCTGCTCGAGCCATAACATTAGCGAAAGAGGGCCGGTAGTCGAGTTTATCAACTGCCGGCCCTCTTCCGTAAAGGCGAGTCGAGCTTCGTTCAATCGCTTGATCGGTTCGTCAACTCGCTCGTGAGCATCCACGAGTTAGAAGCGCTCTATTGCCCCTTGATCGCCGTCCACATCTCGTCATAGATGAAGATGGCGTCGCCGACGTCGCGGAGCCACTCCAGCTTGGCGGCTACTTCCGGCGGCGGATAGATGCCGGGGTTGTTCAGGATTTCCGGGTCGATGAACTCCTTGGCTGCCTCGTTGGCGCTGGGGTAAAACGTGAAATTGGTGATGGCCGCGGCCACTTCCGGCTCCATTAGATAGTTCATGAAGTGGCGAGCCGTCTCCTGTCGTTGGCTGTTGGCCGGGATACAGACGTTGTCGGCGAAACGCACAGCGCCCTCAGTCGGTACGGTGAACAGCCAGTTGCCCTGGCCGGTTTCCTCGTCGTAGGTGTTCCAGAACGCCTGGGCCGCATCGCCGCTCCAGGCGTGGGACAGGACGATCTCGTCACTCTCCATCAGCGTACTGTAATAGTCCTCGCTGTTGAACGTCTTCCAGTACGGCTTGGCCTGCAGGATCAAGTCGCGAGCCGCTTCCAGTTCCGCCCGGTCGGTGGTGTTGGGCGAGTAGCCCAGATAGAAGAGCGCGGCGCTAATCAACTCGCGCTGATCGTTGAGCACGTTGATCCCCTCCGGCTCCAGCGGCTCCAATCGCGCCGGGTCGAAAAGATAGGCCCAGCTATTGGGCGGCCCATCGGCGAAGGCCGGGTTGCCGCGCCGATAAGCGATACCGGTCATGCCCCACTGATAAGGTACGCAGTGGAGGTTGCCGGGATCATAAGGCGGATCTTTGAACGTCTCGTCGATATTGGCGAAGTTGGGCATGGCCCCGGCATCGATCTCGGCCAGCAAGCCCAACTCGTTCATCTGCGCCACCATGTAATCGGACGGAAAGATGACGTCGTAGCCGCTGGCCCCGGCCTGCAATTTGGTCAACAGATCCTCGTTGGAGGCGTAGGTGTCATAGATGATCTTGACGCCGTAGCGCTCCTCGTAATCGGCCAGCACTTGCTCGTCGATGTAGTCGGCCCAATTGTAGACACTCAGCTCCGGGGCGAGTTGGATTTCGCCCTCAACGGCGGTCTCGGCCGTCGGCTCCTCGGCCGCGCCCGGTCCACCCGCCGGCCCGCCGCCGCAAGCAACGACGGTTGCCGACAATAGAAACATGACCAATCCAATTAACTTCTTAAGCATCATTCTCCTCTTACGTAGCGCCGGTTTCTGAACCAGCGGCCCAATAGCCCGCCGGCTCGGAAACCGGCCCTACAAATCATTTCCTTTGCAACAACAAAGAGATCACGACCAGCACGGTCGATCCCAACAACATCAGCGTCGAGATGGCGTTGACTTCGGGCGTGACGCCGAACTTGATCATCGAATAGACGCGCACGGGCAGCGTGGTCGAACCCGGCCCGGCGACAAAGAACGTGATCACGAAATCATCCAGCGACAGCGTGAAGGCCAGCAGCGCGCCGGAGACGATGCCGGGCATCAGGATGGGTAACGTCACGCGCCGGAAGGTGGTCCAGGCGTTCGCGCCCAGATCGGCCGCCGCCTCCTCCAGCGAGCTGTCCATCTCCGCCAGCCGCGCCCGCACCACCACGGCCACAAAGGCGATGTTAAAGGCCACGTGCGTCACCAGGATGGTGTAGCGGCTGAGGGGCACCGCGAAGGTGACGAAGAACAGCAGCGTCGACAGGGCCATCACGATGTCGGGGATGATGATCGGCAGGTAGAGCGCCGTGTCGAAGGTCAGACGGCCGAAGAAACGGTAGCGCTCTAATGCCAGCGCCGCCAGCGTGCCCAGCACCGTGGCGACCAGCGTCGACCACAGGGCGACCCACAGGCTGACGCGCAAGGCGGCGATAAGCGCCCGGTCGCCCAGCAATTCAGCGTACCAGCGTGTGCTGAAACCGTCCCAGACGCCAACATTGCGCGCGCCGCTGAAAGAGTAGATGACCAGGACGATGATCGGCAGGTAGAGAAAGAGGAAGACGCCAATCGCCAGCCAGGTCAGGGCGCGACTGTTGAACGCCGCGCGGGCGCGGTCGCGCGAGCGGGCGGGCGGGCGGTAGGCCACGCGCTTGCCGGCCGGATCCAGGGAGGACGAGGCGCTGTGGGTCGTCATTTGTCCACCCCCACGGTCATCTCGGCCGCGCGTTCGGATTCGGCCGAGACGCGGAAGTAGACCAGTGTCGCCGCCAGCATGACAGCCATCATGATGAAGCTGATGGCCGAGCCGAACGGCCAGTCGCGGACGGTCATGAACTGCTGCTGCAGCAAGTTGCCCAGCAATGACACCTTCGCCCCGCCCATCAGGTCGGGCGTCACGTAGGCCCCCAGGGAGGGGATAAAGACGATGATCGACCCGGCGATGATGCCCGGCAGAGTCAGCGGCAGCAGGATGCGCCGGAAGCTTTGCCGCCGCCCGGCGTAGAGGTCGGAGGACGCCTCCAGCAGCGACCAGTTGACCTTCTCCAGATTGGTGTAGAGTGGCAGCACCATGAACGGCAGATAGCCGTAGAACAGCCCCAGCAGCACGGCCGGAAAATTATAAAGCAACGGCAATTTCTGCGATGTGGCCGCGGCCAGCCAATCGAACAGCGGAGATACGCCGGCCAGACGCACCGCCTGCTCGTGGAGGGTGATGCTCCAGAAGTTGTTGATCAACCCCGAATCGCGCAGGATGAGCATCCAGGCGTAAGTGCGCACCAGGAAGTTGGTCCAGAAGGGGATCATGACCAGAAAGATGAGCACGGTGCGGCGGTTGGCCGGCTGGCGAGCGATCCAGTAGGCGAACGGGTAGGCGAAGAGCAGGCAGATGACCGTGTTGAGCAGAGCCAACCACAGGGAACGGCCGAAGATGCGCAGGTAGATAAACTCGCCGTTGATGCGACTGAAGATGCGGGCGTAGTCGTTGAACAAGGTTCGGACGTTGCCGAAGTCGTAGGTGACCGTGCCCAGCCGCGCCCGCTCTCCCAGACTGACGACGAAAACAATGGCCAAGGGAACGAGGAAAAAGATGAGCAGCCAGTAGAAAGATGGAAAAGCCAGCGACCAGGCCGTCCGGCGCGTCAGCAGCAGGAACTGCATGCCGCTCAGCCCGGCCAACAGAACCGTGCCATAGAACTCGCGGGCCAGCATGTAGTAGGCGACGGCGATGACCAGCGTCAGCAGAAGCGCGGCCAGGCCCAGCGGGCGTGCCCACCGCGTTTGGCGCAGCAGCCCGATCCCGGCGGCGAGCGCCAGTGCTGTCAGCGTCCCATAAACGGCATAGGCGACGACGGCCGGCCATTGGGCCAAAGCCAGTTCGGCCGCTAGCGGCTGCCAGTCGATAATATTGAAGGTTGCCCAACGGAGGAGCAGGGAGAGCCAGAGGAGAGACTGGCCCAGGAAGACGCAGGCGGCGGCCGTCAGAAAAGGGTCGCGGCCGCGCTGCATGGGGGTAGATGGGGGGCGACTCAGCCCGGTGTTATGCGCGGCAGCCATCGGCTCCTCCTGCTGTTATGGAATCGGCGGCCGCCGGCGTGGTATCTACGAACGTTCATGCACATAACTATCCTCCGAGGATTAAGCGATGGATGTTTACGGATCAAACCAATTCCAAACAAGGAATCATATTTCATGATCCGTATCGCTTGCTAAATCCGTCGCCATTTCTTATCTACTCGATCAAAATCTGCGCGTTCTCGGCCGCCCACTGCACATAGACCCGGCTGCCCACGTCGAACGGCATGTCATAACGCGAGCCATAGTTTTGCTGGCGCACCACGAGCGACGCGCCGCCTTCGAGCGTGACCCGGAAACGTGTGTCCGTGCCGATGTAATAAGCCTCTTCGAGCATCCCGTCCAATACGACATTCTCCGGCTCGGCCAGCAGAAACTCTTTCATATCGACCGCGCCGGGCAGCTTGGCCCCCAGGATTCGCTCCAGTTCCTCCGCCTCCAGACCGCTCTCGGCTTTCAATACGTCCACTTTGCCTTGCGGGTAGAGGTTGATGCGCTCGGGGCGGATGGTCAGCGTCACCGACCGGCCGAGTTGCAGGTCGTGGCCCTCGTTGGCCGCCAAAACCCGCACACCGCCCTGCAAGATGACCATCGGATAATCCTCTTCCGTCTCCAGCCGGGCCACGGTGGCCGGCAGGAAATTCGTCTCGCCGATGAAATCGGCTACAAAGCGGTTGACGGGCTTCTCATAGACATCGTGGGGCGATCCGACCTGCTGCAAGACACCTTCGCTCATGATGCCGATGCGATCGGACATGGTCATGGCCTCTTCCTGGTCGTGGGTGACATAGATGAAAGTGATGCCAACCTCGGACTGAATGTGTTTGAGTTCGATCTGCATCGCCCGGCGCAACTTCAGGTCGAGCGCGCCCAGCGGCTCGTCGAGCAGCAGCACTTGCGGCCGGTTGACCAGCGCCCGCGCCAGGGCGACACGCTGCTGCTGGCCGCCGGAGAGCTGCCGGGGCTTGCGCTCAGCCATTTGCGGCAGGCGCACTAGCTCCAGCGCCTCGGCCACGCGCTGCTTGACCTCCGGGGCGGCCACTTTCTGCATCTCCAGCCCGAAGGCCACGTTCTGGGCCACGGTCATGTGGGGGAAGAGCGCGTAGTTCTGGAAGACGGTGTTGACCGGCCGCTGATGGGCGGGGATGCCCTCGACGGTTTGCCCGCCGATGAAGATGCGCCCGTCGGTTGGCTGCTCAAACCCGGCGATCATGCGCAAGGTGGTCGTTTTGCCGCAGCCGCTGGGGCCGATGAGCGAAAAGAACTCGCCATCGCGAACTTGCAGGGTGAGAGCATCCACAGCGACGGCATCGCCGAAGCGTTTGGTGACGTCCAACAACTCCACGCGGAACGAATCTGTCATGACCCTCTCCATTCCGGGAGACCCGCCGGGTCAGCAACCCTGTGATTACTCGAGGCATGCGTTCGCATGCCGCCCCGTCAGGTCTTTCAAAATATCAAGCGAAAAAAAAGCCCGGCCCCGATCACCTCTCGGTAACCAATGCCAGAACCTTGCCCGGTCGCTATTCGCCGTCGCCCACCTGCCGATCCACAATGAGCGATTCGTTCACAGGTGGCTTGCGCGCTTGAAATGACCGCACTACCATACTACGATTACGCTAAATTGACAATTCCAGAAGCCGGGTTTTTCCCGGAAACCCGGTTTCTAAGGACAAGACCCTCATGCTACACGGATTCACCGGCAAGGTTCTGCATGTTGACCTGACCCAGCGGCAGCTGACTATCGAACGACCGGCCGAGGCCTTCTACCAACTTTATCCCGGCGGCAGCCTGATGGGCCTCTACTACCTGTGGCACAACACGCCGCCGGGCATCGATGCGCTGGACCCGCGCAACACGTTGACCTTTGCCGTTAGCGCGCCGACGGGCCTGCCCGTCAGCGGCCAGAGCCGCTGCACCGCCACCTGCAAATCGCCCACGACCAAGGGCGTGGCCGACAGCCAGGCCGGTGGCTTCTGGCCGGCCGAACTTAAGTTCGCCGGGTTCGACGCCATTGTCATCCGCGGCGCGTCGGAAACCCCCGTCTACCTGTGGATCCACAACGGCGAAGCCGAATTGCGCGACGCCACGCACTTGTGGGGCCACTTCACCCACGACGTGGATACGATGCTGAAAGACGAACTGGACGACCAGAAGATCGAGATCGCCCAGATCGGCCCCGCGGGCGAGAAGCTGTCGATGTTCGCCGCCGTCATGAACATGAGCAATCGCGCCTGGGGTCGCACCGGCGTGGGCACGGTCATGGGCAGCAAGAAGCTCAAGGCCATCGCCGTGCGCGGCATGCAGCAACCCCAACCGGCCGACAAAAAGGCCGTCGTCGCCCTGTCACGTCGGGGGCCAAAGCTGATGCCCGAACGCCGCGACGTGGCCAGCCTGGGCCGCTATGGGACGGCCGATACCGTCATGGGCCAGGAGGGCGCCGGCGGGCTGCCGACCCGTAACTGGGACAGCGGGGTGATGGACATCGCCGAAGCCGAGGCCATCAGCGGCGAGCGCCTCTATCTGGAACTACTGCGCGGCGCGGCCGACGGCGCCCAGGACAAGATCGGCCGCGACACCTGCTACGCCTGTATCGTGCGCTGCAAGCGCGTCGTCGAGTCGGAGTACCGCGACCACCAGCTCGTGCCGGCCTACGGCGGGCCGGAATACGAGACAATCTCGACGTTCGGCTCCTACTGCGGCGTGAGCGATCTACATGCCATCAGCTATGCGAACCAACTTTGCAATATGTACGGCGTCGATTCCATCTCCTGCGGGGCGACGCTGTCGTGGGCTATGGAATGTTTCGAGCAAGGCCTGCTCACCTTGGAGGAGACCGGCGGCATTCCGCTCAACTACAGCGATGCCGAGGCGATGATCGCCATGCTGGAGAAGACACTCAAGCGCGAAGGATTCGGCGACGTGCTGGCCGAGGGGTCGGCGCGGGCCGCCCAGCGGCTGGGCAAGGGCCACGAGTACGTCCTGACCGTCAAGGGCCAGGAGATTCCGGCCCACATGCCCCACGTCAAGCGTAGTCTGGGGCTGATCTATGCCGTCAACCCGTTTGGGGCCGACCATCAGAGCAGCGAGCACGACCCGATGTATCATCCAAAACTATACGAAGGCCAACCGGAAGCGCCCGGCTACAAACGCTATCTGGCCCAGATCGGCCTGACGACGCCCACCGCCCCCAAAGCAATGAATCCGGAGAAGGTCGAGTTCGCCTTGCTGACGCAGTACAACTTCAGCGCCGCCGACGTGCTGGGCTACTGCCAATTCGTCTTCGGCCCGGCCTGGCAGCTCTACGGCCCGCAGGATATGGCCGACCTGCTGGCCGCGGCCACGGGCTGGGACGTGGGCGTAGACGACATACAGGCGATCGGCCGCCGCCGCCTCAACCTGATGCGCGCCTACAATGCCCGCGAGGGGCTGACCCGCGACCAGGACACGCTGCCCGGGAAGCTGTTCACCAAGCCACTCAGCGGCGGCCGCACCGACGGCATGACCCTCGACCCGGCCGAACTGGACCTGGCGCTCACGATGTACTTTGAGCTGGCCGGCTGGGACGTGGAAACGGGCACGCCGCGGCGGGCGACGCTGGAGGAAGTGGGGTTGGGCTGGGTGGCGGAAGCGCTAAGTCTGTGATATTTCGCAATCATGATCGGTAGCGCACCCTGCCGAGGTTGTGTCTTGCCTCGCCCGCAGAAAGCTTGCGCCACAGGATGAAGACGGCCGGCCTGCCGGTTCGCCCCTACCATTTGCCGTCCAGGATCTCCTGAACGACCGTGTCGAAATCCAGCGCCGCGCCGGACGCCAGCGCGGCGTCCACTCTTTGCTCATCCCATTCCACGGCCGCCAGCACCTCGGCGATGCCGGTTTGCTTCTGCTGGGGCGTGCCGGGGTGGGCGCGGGCCAGACCGAGCAGGGCCAGAGCGCGGCCGGTTTCGCCCTGCTTGACCAAAACGTCGGCCAGCGGAACCATAGCCGCCAGTTGCAGAGGCACCGCGCCCACCTGCTGGGCCAGGCGCACGCATTCGCGGACATAGCGGCGGCCGGCGTCCAGTTCGCCGAGTGTAGCGTAGACATCGGCCAGATTATGGGCGTTGATGGCCATGCGGTCGATCATCCCCATTTCCTCGCCGGCTTCCAGGGAAGCCAGATAATGGACTATGGCGCCGTTAAAATCCCCGGCATATTGCTTGGTCGCCCCGATGTTGGACTCGATGATCGACTCCTGATAGCGGTTGCCCGCCTGCCGCGCCAGAGTAAGGCAGAGATCGAAGTAGCGCAGCGATCCCTCAAAATCCCGGCCAAGTCCGGCGATAATGCCCAATGTTTGTGTCGCGCCTGTTTCCAGGGCGATGTCGCCCGTGTCGCGCCCTATTTGTCGCGCCTCGGCGGCGTGCTGCTCGGCCGCGTCAAGATTCCCGTTTTGCCACTCCTGAGTGGCCAGGGCGATGAGGACACTCGCCAGCGTCTGGCCGCCGGATTGGCGCGCCAGGCCCAGCGCTTCTTCCAGGAGCCGGCCCGCCTCCTCAGTGCGGCCGACGCTGGAAGCGGCCGGGGCTAACCGGCTAAGCGCTTCCGCCTGGGCCCGGAGGTCGCCGCTTTGGCGCGCCAGCTCCAGCGCTCGCCGCATGGCTTGCTCCACGGCCGGGAAGTCACTCAAACGCAACGTGGCCTCGCCCAGCTTCAGATAGTGGGGCAGCGACTCGATAGACAGTGCGCCGCTTTCTTTGCGCAACGCCAGCGCTCGCTCGAACCCCTCGCGCGCGGCACGAAAGGCGCTCGTGCGCAGGGCTTGTTCGCCCGACCGGTGCTGGTAAGCAGCGGCGCGATCAAACTCGCCGGCCTGGGTATAATGCTCGGCGATCAGCCCCAGATATTCGCCAATGCGCTCGCTCGCGTGCTCTTCCAACCAGCGGGCGACCTTGCCGTGGAACTCGGCCCGATATTTAAGCAAGACTGTCTCATAGGTCACGTCGCGCAACAGGGCGTGTTTAAAGATGTACTCATCAACCCCGGTGAACGACGAACGCTCGCGCCGGAAGATCAGCTCGCGGTTGCGGACCGATTCGAGTGTATCAGCTAATCCCGCGCGGCCGCCGTCCATTAACTCGGCCACGGCATCGGCCCAAAACAGACGACCGACGACAGATGCCCGCTGGAGCGTTTCGCGTTCCGGTTGGGGCAGGCCGTCCAGACGGGCCTGCAGCAGGCCGGTCAGCGTGGCCGGCACTTGCAGCCCGCCCAGCTTTTCGTTCTGCACCCGCCACACGTCGCCTGCCGTAGAAACCGGGTTGCTTCCTGGAAACTCGGGCTCCGTTCGATGATCCCCTCTTTTGATCACCCCCTGGTCGATCAGCATCTTGACCAGTTCTTCGACGTAGAACGGGTTCCCCTCGGCCGTGTCGACGATCAGCTCGCCTAGAACATCGGGCAGGTTGACCACGTGGCGCAGAATTTCATCGACCAGCGCCCGGCTGGCATACCTGGATAGCGGTGCCAGCATGATCCGCCGGAACGCGGCCTGCCCCTCGCCCCACGAGGGCCGCCGCTCGAACAGGCTGGGTCTGGCCAAAGCCAGGAGCAGCAATCTCGCCTGGGGAATGGCCGAGGCCAGATGGGTAGCCAGATCAAGCGACGCATCATCGGCCCAATGAATGTCTTCCAGAAAGACGATGACCGGGCGAGTCGCGACCAGCGACCGGAAATATTGGGTCAGGTGGGCGCGGGCGACCGTCCCGAATTCGGTGCTGTTGAGCAGGTTAGTGACGGCCGGGCTGGCCGAGAAGTCGAAGCCCAACCAGTGTCCGACGATGTCGGCTCGCTCCGGTTCCAGGAAGCCGTCCACGCCGGCGCGGAACTTTTCCAGCGCCACGGTGGCCGAATCGTTGTCCCGGATGTCGAAGCGAAAGGCAAACAGATCGCGAAACAGGCTGAAAGGGACGTGCTGGGTGTTGGGGATGCTGCGGCCTTTGAAGTAGCGGATTTGCTCCGGCCGCAACTCCAGCCAGTTTTCGAACTCGTACAGCAGCCGGCTCTTGCCCACGCCCGCCTCGCCGATGATGATCGCCACCTGCGTCTCCCCGGCCTCGGCCGCGGCCACATAGGCGTTTTCCAGCGCCAGCAGTTCCGCATCGCGGCCGATCATCCGCGTCTCGACCCCCTCGACCCCGCGCGTCCCCAGGTGGAAGGCGCGCGGTTTGGCCCGCTGGATGACGTAGGTTTGCACCGGCCCGGCCTTGCCTTTGACGATCAGCGGCTCCCGGGCGGTCACGTCGAAAATGCCGCGGACGTGGCGATAGGTGTCGTGGGAGATAAGGACATGACCGACCGGCGCGGCATGTTCCAGTCGGCTGGCCAGGTTGACCGCGTCGCCCATGGCGGTGAGTTCGCCGGTGGTGCCCATGCCGCCCAGCACCACCGGCCCAGTATTCACCCCGATGCGCAGGGCCAGGGGCGCGCTGTTAGTCTCGCAGAAGATATCGACCGCCGCTTGCATGGCCAGTCCGGCCCGCACGGCCATTTCGGGGTCGTCCTCACGCGCGGTGTCGGCCCCCCACAGGGCCATGACCGCGTCGCCGATGTGCTTGTCGATGTGGCCGCCGTTGTCGGTGATGGCCCGGTCGACGACGGCCCACAGGTCGTTCATGACCCCGGCCACCTCCTCGGCGTCCATCATCTCTGATAGGGCGGTGAAGCCGGAGACGTCGGCGAAAAGGACGGTAGCCTGCTTGCGCTGCTGGACGGGGCGAGCCTGTGCTTCCAGCGCGGCCAGCTTTTCGCGCATGGGCGCGATGGCCGCGTCGACCACGGCGTCGCCCAACAGCGGCCGCTGAGCTTCAATGGCGGTCATGGCCGCCCGCAACTGTGTGATCTCCATTTCCGTCGACATGACCAACCGTCCACTCCAACTATGCGGAGCATTATAGCATAGCCGGTCGGGGAGGCGATGCGTTGGGGAGAGACGGTTGTGCTCAGAGATGCACGGGCGACGATGAGCCGTCACCGCCGGCGGGCGTTCGCTTCTCCATCGGCCGCAGCCACACCGACACACTCTCCGGCTCCATCGTCTCCTGAATCACGCGGGCTAGCTCGGCCGTCAGCGCGTCGAGGTCGGTTTCATCGCGGGCCGTGGCGGCGAAGCGGGCCAGCACCTGCTCGGCGTCATACTTCTTGCGGAAGAAGCGCCGGTCGATGATCGCCTGCACCCGGCGGCGCAGAGGCAGGAACATCGCAGCGATGAGCAGGGTGGAAAGGACGACGGCCGCCGTTGAGTCGCCCGTGATAGGAGACAAAAGACGTTGCAGGATGACGACGCTGCCGAAGTAGACCAGCGCCAGCAGCGCGGTCAGGATGGCGTAGGACGTTGTCTTGCGGATGATGACGTCGATGTCGAACAGGCGGTAGCGCAGGACGGCCATGCCCAGCGCCACGCCCATGACGCCGAAGCTGAGGGACGAGATCAGGTTCAGGGCTGCGACCAGAGCCGGCGCGTTGAAGAAGACCGGGATGTAGGTCAGCAGGAAGAGGCCGACGCCGGCGATCATCCCGCCCAGCCCCCAGCGCAGTTGGGCGCGGCTGACGGCGTCGCGCATGGTGAAGGCGTGGGCAATGAGAATAACCAGGGCCATCAGCGCGCTCAGAGCCGTCCACGCCCAGCCCAGGACGAACTGCTGGCGGAAGAACGCGCCCAAGACCAGGAGGCCGATCCCGTAGGGCAGCCAGGCGAGCCACGGGTGGCGGACCAAAATGGGTGAAGGATGGGGAAACATCAGGGCGAAGCGGATAAAGGCGGGCGGCAGCAGGACCGTGAAGGCGGAGAAAATGGTGCCGACAACGGCCAGCGTCGCCGCCGGAAATATGTTGTCGGGGATCATACTCGGCGGCAGGCCGTCGACCATAGAGACGGCGAATATGGGTGCGGCCAGCATCAATAGTGCCCGCGCCGCCGGGTTATCCGGCCGCCGCCAGAAGGCCAGGAAGCTGATGCCGAGAAAGAGAACGAGGCCCAAGAAGTCGGGCAGCGTACCTGGCGTGATGAGGCGGCGGGCCAGGAGGCCTACATCCCAGTGGACAAGCGGCACCTCGAGTGCCACTGCGCGGCCGTCGCGCAGCACTGTGTAGCGCACCGTGGTGCCGGCGCGCCACTGCTCGCGCAGCTGCCACTGGCCCTTCACCTGAAGCGTCTCGAGCGAAATGCCTTCGACGGCGGTCAGGTAGTCGCCCGGCCGCAATCCGGAGGGCGCGCCCATAACGTTGTGCTGGTAGGTGAACCCCGCCCCGGCGTCGAAATCGTCGGGCGGCGCGGAATGCCACCCGTCGGTGGGCAGGGTGACCCGGTAGACGCTGCTTGCCAGCGCCAGGGCGACGAGCGCCGCCGCCACCAGCAAGTGTAACCACGCGCCGCGGTCGAAGCGACTTGTCGATGAAGATTGACTCATAGGTTCTGTTCCTTCAGCCAGATGGTAACGGATTCCGGCTCCATCGTCTCCTGAATGACGCGGACGAGTTCGGCCGTCAGCGCGTCGAGGTCGGTCTCGTCGCGGGCGGTGGCGGCGAAGCGGGCCAGCACCTGCTCGGCGTCATATTTCTTGCGAAAGAAGCGCCGGTCGATGGTCTCTTGAATGCGGCGGCGCAGGGGCAGGAAGAGGGCGGCGATGAGCAGGGTGGAGAGGACGACGGCCGCGGTCGAATCACCGGTGAGGGGGGCGAGCAGCCGCTGCAGGATGACGACGCTGCCGAAGTAAGTCAACGCCAGCAGCGCGGTCAGGATGGCGTAGGATGTGGTCTTGCGAATGATGACGTCGATGTCGAACAGGCGGTAGCGGAGAATGCCGATGGCCAGCGACAGGGGCAGCGCCAGGGCCGTCACGGCCGTCAGCGCATCAATCCGTTCGAGTTGCTCGAAACCGCCGGCGAGGGGGAAGTCGATCAGGTTCGTCACCGCTTCTATGCCCAGACCGACGCCGAACCCCAAAGCCATCCAGCGCACCTGCGCCCGCGCCACCGGCTCACGGACCTGGCGCAGGTTGTGCAAGAGCGCGCCGAAGATGACGATTGGAAACAGGACAAAGAAAATGCCGAAAGTCAGGCCGCCCACCGATGTCTGCGGGACGCTTTGGGTCACGGCCGGGTAGCGCGGCGTGGCGAATAACATGGTCAGGAACGGAACGGTATAGAGCAGCGCGGGCAGGGCGCGGGGAAAGCGGCGCAGGGGGCGCAAGCGCACCGGGAAGACGAGCACCAGCAGGATGAGCGAGGCCATGTAGGCCCACGAATACCCCGTTACGTGGAACGACGTCAGGAAGATGGCCCACGGCGGCAGGGCGAAAACGTAGGGGTTGGCCAGGATTTCGGTGAAAGCCCGGCCGGCCTGAAAGGTGAAAGCGATCAGCAGGTAGCGCGCCGCGGGCTGGTCCGGGCGCAGGAAGAAGACGGTTGCGGCGATCAGCCACGTGAGCAAGGTGACCAGGGTCAGGACGGGGTCATGGAGCCATATGGTCGCGTAGGTGCCCAGGCCGATCTGCACCAGTTCCACATCGGCCGTGAGCATTTGACCGGCGCGGTCGATGGTGTAGGAGACGATCCGGCCCGCTTCCAGCGGCTCCGGCAGCGGTGGCAACTGGCCGACAGCCAGAGGGCGGCCGTCGATGGCCGTGACGAGGTCACCGGGCAGCAGCGGCGAGGGGTCGCCGGTCAGGCTGTAACGCAGCCGGAAAGGGCCGTCGAAGAAGCCCACCTCGGTCGTGCTGGCCCAGCCGTCGGTCGGATACCCGGCAAAAATTAGGCTGAGGGCGATGGGCCATAACAGCAGGAGCGCGGTGGCGACCAGGGTCAGCCACGCGCCGCGGTCGAATCGTCTTTTTTCAGTCTCGTTTGTTCTTTCCATACAGGATTGGCGCCCGATCGTTACGAAATTCGGTCATATTTCGTATTCTAGCAGGCGATCGTCTCCTGATCGTTACGAAAGTGACGAGTGCCGAAAAACGAGTGACGAGTTCAGAACGGATACGAAATACGATAAGCGAGCGTAGTCTGTGGTCTGTGGTCGGGCGACAGGGGTCGGACGACAAGATTCGCCGGCTAGACTACTGGGATAGTGAGGTTGCCCAAGTCCGGCCTGTGGAGTACACATAGGCATGGAATGCGTCAAAGCGACGCCGAACCCCTGTTTTAAGAGAGAAAACGCGAGACTGAACGATGAAACGAACCGCAATTCTATTCGATATGGACGGCCTGATGGTCGATACGGAGCCATTGGCCCGGCGGGCGTGGGAGCGCGTGGTGACCCCGCACGGGGCGGTCATGACCGATGCTCTCTATGAGCGGATGCTCGGCCGCCGCACCATCGAGAGCGCCCAACTGGTCCTCGATGAACTGCGCCTGCCCGTGTCGCTGGAGACATTGGTGGAGCGGAAGACGGCCGAGTTTCTGAGCCATCTTAACGATGGCGTGCCGGTCATGCCCGGCCTGTGGTCGCTGCTCGACCGCATCGACGCGCTGGGGCTGCCCTGGGGTGTGGCCACCTCAACGCCGCGGCCGGTGGCCGAGATCGTCCTGGGCCGGCTGGGCGTCGTCGGCCGCTATCAGGCTCTGGCGTGCGGCGACGAGGTGGAGCACGGCAAACCCGCGCCCGACATCTTCCTGCTCGCCGCCGAGCGGCTGGGCGTTGCGCCGGCGCTCTGTCTGGCCCTGGAGGATTCGGCCGCCGGTTGTGCCGCGGCGGCGGCGGCGGGGATGCGCGTCGGGGTCGTGCCAACGGAATTGACCAGCCACGGAGCGTGGGCCTGCGCCTATCGTCGCTATGCCTCACTGGACGATGTGGCCGCCGATCTCGAAGCGCTGCTCGGCGCGCCATGACGGCTCGGCCGCGCCGCCGAGCGACGGCCGGTTGCAGTTTGGCATTTGCCAGATAGCCCGGCCTATGCTATACTTCCCTCACGACATTCTGGAGATTTACTACAGAAAAGTGGGCCCCCCCACTTTTTTTGTTTCTTGCTTAGTTAAGAGTTGTCACAGCAAGTCGTATAAAAACTGAATAGGTTGAACAAGTTCCCATGAAGAGCGAATTTATCCTGGCTTTCAATGAAATATGCGAGTCGCGCGGTCTGCCCAAAGAGGACGTCTTTGAAGCGTTGAAGACGGCCCTTGTCTCGGCCTACCGGCGTGATTCCAATCTCAGCAGTAACCAGATGGTTACCGTGGAGATCGATCCTCGCACCGGTGAACCGACCATCTTCACTGAGAAGGAAGTTGTCGACGACGTGTTCGACAACCGCACCGAGGTGGAAATTGGCGCGGCACGAGCCGAGGGGCACGTGGACGCCGAGTTGGGCGACGTTGTCATGATCGACAGCACCACCGACAGCTTCGGCCGCATCGCCGCGCAGACGGCCAAGCAGGTCTTGCTGCAACGCGTGCGCGAGGCCGAACGCGAGCATCTGTTCGAGGATTTCAGCGGCCGCGAAGGCGAGCTGGTCAACGGCACGGTGCAGAGCATCAGCGGCCAGCACATCACCATCGGCCTGGGCCGCACGGAAGCGATCTTGCCCAAAAGCCAGCAGGTGCAGGGCGAGCGCTACCGCGCCCACGACAAGATTCGCGTCTATGTCCTGGAAGTCCGTCGCACCAGCCGCGGCCCGCAGATCGTCGTCAGTCGTAATCACCGCAACCTGCTGCGCCGCCTGCTGGAGCTGGAAGTGCCGGAGATCTACAACGGGCAGGTGGACATCAAGAGCATCGCTCGCGAGGCGGGCCAGCGCTCCAAGGTGGCCGTCCAGGCGTTGCAGCACGGCGTCGACCCCGTCGGCGCGTGTGTCGGCATGCGCGGCGTCCGCATCCAGAGCATCGTCCGCGAACTCAACGACGAGAAGATCGACGTGATCGAGTGGGACGGCGACCAGCGCGTTTTCATTGCCAAGGCGCTCAGCCCCGCCCGCGTCTCCCACGTCTTCCTGGAAGAACATCCCGAAGAGGGCAAGACGGCCGTCGTCATCGTGCCCGATGATCAGCTGTCGCTGGCTATTGGCCGCGAGGGGCAGAATGCCCGTCTGGCCGCCAAGCTCACCGGCTGGCGCATCGACATTAAGAATCTGACCGAGGCCGCATCGGAGTCGCTGGATAATCTGGATCACCCCATGGTTGATCCGCGCATCGCCAAGGACGAGACGCTGCAGAATCAGGTGCGCATTATCCTGGACAAGAAACAGACCGGCCGTCCCATCACCGCCGAGGATTACATGACGCTCGACCGGCTGGTGGCTGCGGTCGAAGGCAACATCATCGCCGAGCGCGCCCAGCAGCATGAGGTCATTCGCAAAGAGCGGGCCGAAATGCGCCGGCGTGTGCCCGAAGAGGCATGGCAGCAGCCGCTGGACGTGCTCGATTTGCCGGGTCGCATCCATAACCTGCTGCTCGACACGAACATCAACACCGTCGGCGACCTGATCTACATTCTGGAGATGGGCGACGATTACTTCCTGAAGCTGCGCGGTCTGGGCGAGAAAGCCCTGGAGACGGTTAAGGAAACGCTGGCCGCCTACCAGGCCGAACAGATCGCCGCGCTCATCGCCGCCGAAACGGCCGCAGCCGAAGGCGCAGATGTCGAGGCGCTTGCGCCGCAGACCGATGAGGTCGAGCCGGCCGACGAAGAGATCGTGGTCGTCGAGGAAATGGCTCTTTTCGACCGGGTGGTGCAGGACGAGGACATGACAACGTCCGTGCCCGATCTCGATTTCAGCGATGTCGAGGCCGAATTGCTGGGGGCCGATGAAGATGAAGCACCCGAACTGGCCGGCGTACTGGAGTTGGCCGAGGTCGAGCCGGAGGTCGAGGAAGCCCTGACCCCCATCGACGACCTGTCGCAGGCTATCTTCGTCGAAGAGAAGTCGCCTGCCAAGCCGGAGCGCAAGAAAAAGGCCAGCGTGGTCGTGGTGCGACCGACGGCCGAAGAGCCGGCCGCCGAAGAAGACGCCAAGCGCAAGAAGAGCAAAGGCAAGGCCCTGGTTTATAATGAAGAGTTGGATCAGGTCGTCGTCAAGCGCACGCGCAAAAAAGGCGGCCCGGAATGGTTGGACGAAGATATCGATCTGGCCGATATTGACATTGACATTTAGGAGCGCAGGATGACCGGCAGGCCGGCAGTCCGGCACAAACATGTGCCGCAACGGACGTGCGTCGTGTGCCGCCGCCAATTCGACAAGCGGCGGCTGACGCGCGTGGTGCGCACGCCGGACAGTGGCGTCGTGCTCGACCCGACGGGCAAGCGCAGCGGTCGCGGCGCCTATTTATGCGACCAACCCGCGTGCTGGGACAAGGCGATCCGGCACGTCGGCATTTTGAACCAGGCGCTGAATGCGCAAATGAGCGAAGCAGAGTTGGCGGCGATTGCCGCCGACCCGCGCCGGCCGGCGGCGGCGGCCAAGGCCGAACCGGCGCAATCATAGCGGCCGACCCTGATAAAAGACGAGCGAAAGGCAGATAGTATGGCAGAGACAAAGACATTAATCGAGATTCCGGCCTTCATAACGGTTCGAGAGCTGGCTACGATGATGGGCGTCAGCCCGATCAACGTCATCAAGGAATTGATGGCCAACGGCCTCATGGCCAACATCAACCAGCAGATCGACTTCGACACAGCGGCCATCGTGGCCGGAGAAATGGGCTTCGACGTGACCGCCCAGCAACAGGTCGTCGCCGATGTTGTCGAAGAAGAGGAAAAGACGGGCTGGCGCAAGGTGCTGGCTGATGAGAGTAAGGCCGATCTGCAACCGCGGCCGCCGATCGTCACCATGCTGGGCCACGTCGACCACGGCAAGACCTCTTTGCTCGATGTCGTTCGCCAGACCAACGTCACCGCGGGCGAGGCCGGCGGCATCACCCAGCATATCGGCGCCTATCAGACCGTCAAAGACGGCCGGCTGATCACCTTCCTGGACACGCCGGGTCATGAGGCCTTCACAGCCATGCGCGCCCGTGGAGCGCAGGCGACTGACATCGCCATTCTGGTGGTGGCCGCCGACGACGGCGTGATGCCCCAGACGCGCGAGGCCGCCGACCACGCTCGCGCCGCCGGCGTGCCGGTTATCGTCGCCCTGAACAAGATCGATTTGGCCGGCGCCCGCCCCGACCGCGTGAAGCAGCAGCTGTCGGATATGGGCCTCGTGCCTGACGACTGGGACGGCGACACGATGGTCATCCCCGTCTCGGCCCGCGAGAAGCTGGGTATCGATGACCTGCTGGAGGCCATCCTGCTGACGGCCGAGGAAGTTGATCCGCAAGCCAACCCCAAAGCCACAGCCTCGGGCACCGTGCTGGAGGCCCAAATTTTGCGCGGCAAAGGCATCATGACCACCGTGCTGGTCCAAAACGGCACGCTGCATCTGGGCGATACCCTGCTCGCCGGCGATCATCACGGCCGCATCAAGGCCATGTACGATTACACCGGCCGCCGCGTCGAAGAAGCCGGCCCGTCGTCGCCGGTGGCGGTCTCCGGGCTGGACGGCATCGCGGTGGCCGGCGACCAGTTCCATGTGGTGGAGAGCGAGAAAGTGGCTCGCAAGTTGATCGACGAGGCCCAGGAAGCGGCGCGCATCACACCCACCTCCCGCGGCAAAGCGACCACCCTGGATGAGTTCTTTGCCCGCCTGCAAGAGGGCGAGACCAAAACACTCAATCTCATCGTCAAGGCCGACGTTCAGGGATCGCTGGAGCCAATCGTCAACTCCTTGGAACGCCTGAACGGCGGGGAGGTCGAGCTGCAAATCCTGCGCGCGGCCACCGGTCAAGTCACCGAGAGTGACGTCATGTTGGCCTCGGCTTCCGATGCGATCATCCTGGGCTTCAACGTGGAAGCCGACCCGATTGCCCGCAACTCGGCCGCTGTCGAAGAAGTGCAGATTCGCACCTACCAGATTATCTACAAGCTGATCGAAGACGTCGAAAAGGCCATGAAGGGCTTACTGGCCCCGACCTACGAAGACGTGGTCATCGGCCGGGCCGAAGTTCGTCAGATGTTCAGGATTCGCAACCTCGGCGCCATCGCCGGCAGCTACATGCGCACGGGCGAAGGCCGCCGCAACGCCAAGGCCCGCATCATCCGCAACAGCCGCCTGCTCCACAGCGGCCAGGTCGGCAGCCTGAAACACCTGCAAGACAACGTGCGCGAGGTGAAGGCCGGCTTCGAGTTTGGCGTCAGCATCGACGGCTGGGACGATTACCAGCCGGGCGACATTATCGAGTTCTTCGTCACGCAGCGGGTTGAAGTCTAGCCATGAGCAAAGTCAGACAGGAACGGACGGCCGAGCAGATTCAGGTCACACTCAGCGAGCTTTTCTTGAAAGCGGTAAGCGATCCGCGCCTGATGGGTGTGACCGTTACCGAAGTGCTGATCGATCGCGAACTGCAACACGCCAACGTCTACGTCAATGCGCTGGGCGACGATGAGCGCCAGAAAGAGGTGCTGGAGGGGCTGGAGAGCGCGTCGGGCTTCCTGCGCAGCCAGGTCGCCCAGCGGCTGGGACTGCGCTCCGCGCCGTTCATTCATTATCATTGGGATCCGCGCCTGCGCTACGCGGAAGAAGTCAATGAGTTGCTCGACAGCCTGGACATACCCCCGGCGGCCGAGAGCGGCGACGGCGGCCCGACGGATCAATAAGCACGTGATCCAGTTCGCCATCGAAAAGGCCAACCGCGTCCTCGTCATTGCCCATGTGGATCCCGACGGCGACGCCATCGGCTCGCTGACCGCCGTGGGCCAGGGCTTGCAACAACTCGGCAAGCGCGTGACGCTGGTCTGCGACGACAACATCCCCCAGCGCTTCCACGGCTTGACCCTGGCGGGCGAGGTGCGCCGCGCGCCGCGCGCCGACGTTCAATATGATTTGATCGTCGCCGTCGATTGCGCCGACGAATCGCGAATGGGCTGGGCCTATCAGAACCTGCCGGAGCCGAAGCCGACGCTGGCTAATATCGACCACCACATCACCAACACCCGTTTCGGCGCGTTCAACATTATCGACCCCGATGCCAGTTCCACGGCCGAGATACTGCATCGATTCCTGAACGAGATCGGCGTGGAGATGACGACCGGCATCGCCGAGAGCCTGCTGACCGGCATCGTCACCGACACGTTGGGCTTTCGCACGACGAACGTGACCGCGGCCACACTGCGCGCGGCGGCCGACCTGGTCGACGCCGGAGCCGACATCGCCGGTATTTCGCTCCATTCCCTGCACCAAAAACCGTTCACCACCGCCACAGTATGGGGCATTGGTTTGGCCAATATGCGACTTGAGGACGGCCTGCTGTGGACCAGTATCTCCCGCGAGCAGATGCAAAGCGCTGGGCTGGAGGGCAATCCCAACAGTTCGGGCCTGGTCAATTTTCTGGCCGACGTCGACCAGGCGGTCATGGGCGTCGTCCTGAGCGAGACGCTCGACGGCGACGTGCGTGTGACCATGCGCGCTCAACCGCCCTATAACGTCGCCGAGGTGGCCGTGCAGTTCGGCGGCGGCGGCCACGCCCTGGCCGCCGGTTGCGCGCTCGACGGCCCGCTGGAGCAGGCCGAAACGCGCGTCGTGGCCGCCTGTCTGGAGGCCATTCGCCGCCAACGCGCCGCCGTCCCCGCCAAGTGACCCCCTCCGGACTTCTGATCCTCGACAAACCCACCGGCCCCACGTCCCACGACGTGGTCGCCCGCGTGCGCCGGGTGGCCGGCACGCGCCGCGTGGGCCATGCCGGCACACTCGATCCATTGGCCAGTGGACTGCTCGTGGTTGGCGTCGGCCGGGCAACCCGCCTGCTCGAGTACCTGGTTGGATTGGACAAAATCTATGAGACGGCCGTGCGTCTGGGGCAGTCGACGACGACCTACGACGCTGAGGGAGAGGTGACCGCCGAGAAGCCGGTAACCGTCGACGAGGCGGCGATCCAGGCTGTCCTCGACACCATGCGCGGGACGATTCGCCAGCGTGTGCCGCCTTTCTCGGCCGTCAAGCGCGACGGCCAACCCCTCTACAAGCGGGCACGCCGCGGCGAGGCAATCGACCTGCCCGAACGCGAGGTGACCATCCACGCGCTGGACGTGCTGGCCTATGAGCCGCCTCTGTTGTCCTTGCGGATCGCCTCTTCCTCCGGCACTTATATCCGCTCGCTGGCCCACGATCTCGGCCAGGCGTTGGGCTGTGGCGGTCACGTGCTGTCCCTGCGGCGAACGGCCGTCGGCCGCTTCACCCTGGCCGATGCCGTCGAGCTCGATGAGCTGACGCCCGAGGTATTCGCCGCGCGCCTGCGTCCACCGGAAGCGGCCGTCATCCATCTGCCGCGCGTGGCCTTCAACGCCGACGAGGCGCGGCTGTTGGGGCAAGGCCAACGCCTGCCCGCGACGGACGACGCGCCACCGGGCGACGTGGCCGCGTTCGGGCCCGACGAGCGATTTTTAGGGCTGGTAGCGGCCGAGGCGGGCCAGTGGCGCGCGCGGAAAATGATGAGCGCGACGGCCGAAGAGTAGCGTCGAAGCGGCCGGCTCGGCAACACGATTCCATCAGATGCTCAGGTATATACAGAACCTGCCGTCGTTGGGCTGCTTCTGTTACAATCCGACCCACTACTGTAAACCAGACAGAACGGCCGCTATTACCAGACACGCTATGACTCAATCCTTTATCCGCGTTACTCATCTGAATGAGGTCGATCACAAACAACCCACCTGCGTCGCCATCGGTTCGTTCGATGGCGTCCACCGCGGTCATCAGGCGCTGCTGCAGCGCATGGCCGCCCAGGCGCGCGCCGCGGGCATGCGCACGGCCGCGCTGACCTTCTTTCCCCACCCCCGCCGCGTCCTGCACACGCTGCCGCCGCGTTTCTATCTGACAACGCTGGACGAACGCGTGCGCCTGCTGGCCGAGCAAGGGATTGACCTCATCATTACCCACCCGTTCGACGACGAGGTGCGCCACATCCGCGCCGCCGATTTTGTCGATCAACTGCTGAGCACGCTCGACATGAGGCAATTATGGGGCGGCAATTTCGCCCTCGGCTACCAACGCGAGGGGGATGTGCCCTTCTTGCGGCAGCAGGGGGAGGGAAAGGGGTTCACGGTGGAGACGCTGGAGGAACCGGTGCTGCTGGACGGCGAGATAATCAGCAGTCGTCGCGTGCGCCGGGCGTTGGAGGCAGGCGACATGGAGGAAGTGACGGGCTGCCTCGGCCGCTATTACTGTGTGCGCGGGCCGGTAGTGAAGGGCGACCAGCGCGGCCGGACGATCGGCTTCCCCACGGCCAACCTGGCGGTGTGGGACGAGCTATTGCTGCCGGGCAACGGAGTCTACGCCACCTACGCCTGGGTCGGCGACAAGAAATGCCAGGCGGCAACCAACGTCGGCGTGCGGCCGACGGTCGATGGCCTGAAGCTGACCGTAGAAGCCCACATCCTCGACTTCGACGACGACATCTATGGCGAGACCGTGCGCCTGGAGTTCGCCCGGCGCATCCGGCCGGAGCTGAAGTTCAGCGGGCTGGACGCGCTGACGGCCCAGATCGCGGCTGATGTGGAGGATGTGAGGCGGTGGTTAGAGTAATTTATTCCGCGGCCTGCCAGACTTCACCGACCGGCACGGTGAAACCGGAAAGCAGGGCAGATGTCGCCGTGTCGCCTGCGGTGAAGCGACCGTGTTCGACGTACTCGTTCCCTTCTAACCGTAGGACAATAATCACTTCTTCTTGCGGATCGACGATCCAGTATTCGGGGATGCCGGCCAGGGCGTAGTCGCGACGCTTGCGGACAAGGTCGCGATCTCGGTCGGCCGGGCTGCCGCTGACGATTTCCATTACCAGATCTGCGCCACTGGGATACGTGCCGGCTGCCTCCAGAACTCGAAAGGTGGATACAAAGAAAACGTCAGGTTCGCGGTACTCTCGTCCTCCCAACCTGACGGGGACTGGAACAAAATATACCTTGCCTAGTTGATGCTTCTGTATAAATGCTTTCAATAGAGCGTGAAGAAAGGATACGATGTCCTGGTGAGCCATGGTCGGCATAGGGGGGAACTCCAGGTAGCCGTTTGAATACTCAACGAGGCGACCGGTATCAAGGGCAAGATATTCTTCAACAGACCATCGGCCTTGATAAGGGAAGAGGTGGGCCAACTCCCAAACCGGCTCGCCGATTTTGGTTTCCTTAACGTGAATCATTGTGTTTTCCTGCTCTTCCGACCTCACTTAGAATCGTTAGGACTTACGCAGTCGATTGTTTTGAGCATCATACATAGAGCAAAAACAAATTACTTCCCATATAGGGTGACCACAGAGTGGCCCTACCTATGCGTTTAACCGTCTCCTAGTTGAAAGACAAAAGATGCTTTAATTCACGATTGGTTACTATATGTATCATCAATGTATCTGCACCGGATCCTTAATCGCCCCCCGATCAAACAGGTGCTCGTCGTACCCTTCGTCCAGACCCTCCGGCGCGGCCGTCTTCTCGATCTTGATCGCCGTGTTCTTGTAATCTGGTATCTTGGCCCGGTCGTCGACGCGGTCGAGCGTCAGCAGATTGGCCGCCGCCTCGGCGAAATGAAAGGGCACGAAGACCGTGCCCTCCGGCGAGCGGCCGGTCACTAACGCGCGCAGCGTGATCGTCCCGCGTCGCGAGGAAACGTTGACCCAGTCGCCAGTCACCAGCCCCAGCGCTTCGGCGTCATAGGGACTGATCTCGCACACCGCTTCGGGATAGACATCCTCCAGCCGCGAACGGCCGGTCATGGTGCTGCCGCTCCAGTGGTACAGCACGCGGCCGGTGCTGAGGTTGAGCGGGTATTCAACGTCGGGCTGTTCCGACTCCGTGCCGTAGTCCACTTCCCAGAACTTGCCCCGACCGCGCGGAAATTCCTCAGCGAACAGGAAGGGCGTGCCGGGATGGTCGAAGCTGGGGCAGGGCCAATGGACGCCGCCCTCGCGCTCGATGCGGGCGTAGTCGACGCCCCAGAAGTCGGGCGTGACGTGGCGCATCTCGTCCCAGATTTGTTCCGGGTGGGTATAGTCGAATCCGGCCGAGAGCTTGATGCCCAGACGCGACTCCACCCGGCGGCCGAGGTCAGACAGGATGTCCCAATCGGCCCGCGAATTGCCCACCGGCGGCACGGCCGCGCGGCAGCGCTGCACCCGGCGGTCCGTGTTGGTGAAGGTGCCGTCTTTCTCGGCAAAGCTCGTGGCCGGCAGAATCACGTCGGCCATCGCGCCCGTCTCGTTGATGAAGATGTCCTGGCAGACAAGGAATTGCAGCTTCTCCAGCGCGTGCCGGGCGTGGGTCTGGTTCGGCTCGCTCATCATCGGATTCTCGCCCAGGACGAACATGGCGCGAATCTCCTCCGTGTAGCAAGCGTCGCACATCTCCGTAGCCGTCAGGCCGGGCGCCGGGCTGAGGCCCACACCCCAGGTCGTCTGGAACAGATCGCGCACGTCCGGGTCGTCCACCCGTTGGTAGGCGGTATAGACGTTGGGCAGGCCGCCGCTGTCCGAGCAGCCCTGGACATTGTTCTGGCCGCGCAGCGGGTTAAGCCCCGTGCCCGCCTTGCCCACGTGGCCGCACATCAGGGCCAGGTTGACCAGCGACAAGGTGTTGTCCGTGCCGTGGGTGCTCTGGCTGATACCCATGCCCCAGTAGATGGCCGCCCGGTTGGCGCCGGCGTAGATGCGCGCCGCCTCGCGGATGGACTCGGCCGGCACGCCGCTGACCGACTCGGCCCACTCCGGCGTAAATGATTCGAGCGATTCCAGATACTCGTCGAAGCCTTCGGTCCGCGCGGCGATGAAGCTCCGGTCGTAGAGCTGTTCCTTGACGATGGTGTGGGCCATGGCCTGGAAGACGGCCACATCAGTGCCAGGGTTTTGCCGCAACCACAGGGTGGCGAAGTTGGTCATGTCGATTCGTCGCGGGTCGATGACGACGAGCTTGGCCCCATTTTGGCGCACGGCGCGCTTCAGGAAGTTGGAGATGACCGGGTGGGTCTCGGTGGTGTTGGAGCCGGTGACGATGAATGCCTCCAGGTTTTCCATCTCGGCAATAGAGTTGGACATGGCGCTGGAGCCGATGGATAGTTGCAGCCCCGTCACAGAGCCGGCATGGCACAGCCGCGCGCAATGGTCAATATTGTTCGTGCCCATCATGGCGCGGATGAACTTTTGGAAGACGTAGTTGTCTTCGTTGGTGGCTTTGGCGCTGGCGAAGCTGGCGATGGCGTCGCTGCCATACGTGCGCACCACGCGCACCAGTTCGTCGGCCACCAGATCGAGCGCCTCGTCCCATGTGGCCTCGCGCCAAATGGGCGGGGCGCTGCGGCCCTCCTCGCGATTGGTGCGAATCAGTGGCGTCTTGACGCGGCCGGGATGCTTCACATAGTCCGTGCCGAAGCGTCCCTTGACGCACAACATGCCGTAATTCGGCGCGGCGTTGAATGGCGCCTCGACGGCATAGATGAACTCATCTTTGATTTTCAAATTCATCTGGCAACCCACGCCGCAGTAGGGGCAGGTGGTGCGTACAATTCGGTCAGGGACGATCATGGCGTTGTCTCCTTCTTAATTAATATCGCTCGGCTAGGAACGCTTTAATTGTCAACTCAGTTGGCAGCCCGCGCCCCAGTAGGGGCAGGTGGTGCATACCATTCGGTCAGGGACGATCATAATAATACTCCTCGTGTTGAATATGTTAAATGGTTACGAGTAGTATGACGATGGACAGTGCTATGCCGTAAATTAGACTTCGAATTATGATCTTCAAGAAGCAATTCGATCACGCCTCGCCGCCGTATCATCCCATGACAGGACTTATACGGCATCAGGCCTTAGTTCCTAATATCTCATCAACATTCACAACGACATCGGCAAAGGCCAGCGGCGACAGCGTTTCGCCCGGCGCGTAATGGGTGACGGTACGATAGCCGTCCGGCCGCGGCTCGCGATAGACCTCGATTCGACGGGCCTTCAAATTAACAATCCAGTAGTCGGCGATACCCGCGGCTCCATAGAGTTTTGTCTTGCCTTTCTGGTCATGGGGGATCGACGAATCAGCCACTTCTACCACTAACAATAATTCGGACGGGCCGGCCAATCTGTCACGATATTCCTCAGGCAGCGACTTCCAAAGGGCAATGTCTGGTTGAGGTAGAGAGTACTCGTCAAGTTGGATTGGATTCTGTACGCTGACGGTGGCTCGATTAGCCAGTTTCGTTACTAACACCATGTTCAATCTGTTGACATACAGGGCATGAGGCACATTGATTGGACTCGTCTCGATGAGCTCTCCCCAAATCAGTTCCACCGCGTCATCCTCACTTAGGATACCTGCCTCAAGCAGCCGCCAGTACTCAGCGGCGGTAAAACGGCGGCGGGTCAATTCAATTGTTTCGATCTGTTCAACAGGTTCGGCAATCATGCGTCCTCTCTTGCCGCGCCATGCTCCTCCGCGGCGATGATTGCATTATACCATGAGCGTCTACTCGCTATTCTTCGGCCGCCGCCTCCCGCCGCCGTTTTCCGCCCCGCCGCGTCTGCCGGAAGATGTCGTCCGGGTCGACGCCCTGCTCCAGCAAAAACTGCCGCTTGGGCTTCAGGGCGTTGGTGGGGCAAACGCCGACGCACT
Source organism: Promineifilum sp. (assembly GCA_017983515.1). Lineage (GTDB taxonomy): Bacteria > Chloroflexota > Anaerolineae > Promineifilales > Promineifilaceae > Promineifilum. Next base: position 57,030 of record JAGOBF010000001.1, read on the forward strand.
GGCCGCAGAAGACGCAAGTCGTGTCCATCATGCCGTCGCCCTCAAACGTGCCGATGAGAGTGTGGAAGCCGCGGCCGTCGAAGCTGAGGGCGAACGTATATTGGGCGTCCTCGGCGCAGACCTGCACACAGCGCCAGCAGTTGATGCACTTGTTGTAGTCGCGCAAATAGAACGGGTTGTCGTCGTGGACGGGCGACTCGCGCTGCTCCATGCCATCGAAACGCTCCGTGTCGACGTCGTAGGCCAGCAGTAAGTCCTGCAAATGTGGCGCTTCGCTCAGATCGACGGTGGAGTTCAACATCTCCAGGATCGTCCGTCGCGCCATCACCACGTCCTTCGTTTGCGTGTTGACGACCATCCCCTCGGCCACCGCCGTGACACAGGCCGCCGCCTGTAGCCGCCGGCCGATGTCGACCGAACACACGCGACACAGCCCGTTAGCCGTCAGGTGCGGATGGTAGCAGACGACCGGTATCTCAATGCCGATCGAAGCCGCCGCGTTCAGAATAGTTGTTCCCGCCGGTACGGTGGCCGGCAGGCCGTCGATGGTCAAGGTTACCATTTCACTCATGCTATATGCTCCCGCTATCCACCAAGCACGCGCTCAGGGTGCGTATATATTCGCATCCGATCCTGTCGTAGATAGCCCACAATCGTGATGTTCCAGGCCTCGGCCAAGGCGATGGAAAGACTGGTGGGCGAGGTGCGCGAACAGACGATGGGCGTCTCCAGCCGGCGCGCCTTGTTGATCATTTCGCTGCTGATGCGGCCGCTGCTGAACAGAATGCGATCCGTTGTCGAGATGCCCGCCAGCATCGCCGCCCCTTGCAGCTTGTCGAGGCAGTTATGGCGGCCGATGTCCTCGACCTGCAAGAGGACGCGCCCGTGACCGTCCGCATCGGGCTCGGCCAGCACGGCCGTATGCACGCCGCGCGCCGATTGATAGAGTTCCGCGCCCAGATGCAGCTGCCTCATCATCGCCGTTAACTGCTGCGGTGTGGCCCGCACATCACTCACCAGCGGTTCGTAGACGCCCGACAGATCGTCGAACGTCACCCCACCGCCGCAGCCGGCGGTGATGATCGCCCGCCGCGGCCGTTCGAAGGCCATGTTGTGCAGCCAAACGTCCACACATGCGCCGTTTTTGGAGATGTGATGGGCCCGCACGTCATCCAGCCCATTGATGACACTCTCATTGTAGAGGAAGCCCAGGGCCAGCTCAGTCAGGTCGCGTGGCGTACACATGAACGTCGCCAGCTCCAGGCCGTTAACGGAGACACAGGCCAAAGCCTCGTCGATCACCAGGCCATCTATCGACTGACCGTCGTCGCCGCTGAGGCTGATATAGTGCGCCGGTCGTGCCCCGACAAGATCACGTACTTTCTCTGTCATATCAGTGTCTATCGTTGATCCGGAGATCAAACACGCATTTTCGCCGACAGGAGGGAGTGAACGAATTGATGCAGGCTCATTCCATCAAGTCCGTTAGATCGGTATCCCATCCGTGTTTAATTTCTTTCCCAATTTCGTCCATGATCATCCGGCTTCATAAGCTCCGGCCAACGGTCGACGGCGCTGAGGACGGCCGAAGCGGCGGTCTGGCCCAGGCCGCAAAGCGACGTTTGCGTCATCGCCAGGCCGATGTCTCGCAGCATGGTCACGTCGCCGGGCAACGGCCCACCGTAGCGCAGAACGCGCTCGACGATCTCCAATTGTCGCTGGGTGCCCAGCGCGCAGGGATAGCACTTGCCGCAACTCTCGTGGGCGAAGAAGCGGGCCAACATGTACATGATCTCCCGCAAATCGACCGCCTCATCAAAGACCATGATGACCCCCGACCCAAGAGGGAAGCCTTGTTTTCTGGAATCCTCGTAGGTCAGCGGCGTGTCCAGCCGGCGCGGGCCAATGAACACACCCGCCGCCCCACCCAGCAGCACCGCCTGAATCTCCCGGCCGATGACCCCGCCGGCCATCTGGATCAGTTGGCGCACGGTGAGGCCAAACGGCACCTCGTAGACGCCCGGCCGCAAAACCCGGCCGCTGACGCAAAACCACTTCGTGCCCGGCGACTCGGCCGTGCCCAACTTGTGCCACTGTTCGACGCCCATGTTGAGGACGGCCGTCGTCGCCGCCAGCGTCTCGATGTTGTTAATGGCGGTCGGTTGCTGGAACAAACCGTGGGTAGTGGGGTACGGTGGCTTGATGCGCGGAAAGCCGCGCTTGCCCTCAATGGCCTCGAAAAGCGCCGTCTCCTCGCCACAAATGTAAGCTCCGGCGCCCAATCGCAGCTCGATGTCGAAGTTGAAGTCGCGCCGGCCCAGGATATTGCGGCCCAGATAACCAGCCGTGCGCGCCTTCTCGATGGCGTTGGTCAACCGTCTGTAGCAGCGCGCATACTCGCCGCGCAGGAAGATCCAGCCGTTCTCCGCGCCGACCGTGTAGGCAGCGATGGTCATGGCTTCGATGACGCTAAACGGGTCTTGCTCCATCAGCGCCCGGTCCTTGAACGTTCCCGGCTCGCTCTCGTCGGCGTTGGCGACAATATGCTTTTCGGCCGGCAGGCCGGGCGCATTGCGGGTCATCTCCCATTTCAGGCCGACGGGGAACATGGCCCCGCCCCGCCCAAGCACGTCGCTGCCTTTCATCATGGCCAAGATCCCTTCCGGCGTCATGGTCAGCGCCTTGCGCAACGCCTTATAGCCATCATACTTCTCGAAGTCGGTCAGGCTGGTCGGATCGATCTTGCCCGCACGAGCCAGCTTAATCAGCGGCCCGCCGTAGATCCTCGGCTCCGGCTCCGGATAGGTGCCTTCCAGAAAAGCATCGACGTCGGCCGGGGTCAGATCGCCCGCCGTCCGCTCGCCGTTCAGGGCGTTGGGGGCGTGCTCGCACATGCCCAGGCAGGGAACCGTCTCGTAGGTGATCATCCCGTCCGCGCTGGTCTCGCCCGGTTTCAGGCCCAGACGCTCCTCAATGGCCAGGCGCACCGCCGGGCCGCCGGCCATATGACAGGCCGGATCGAAGCACACGCGGATGACGCGACGGGCCGTTGGCTCGTTGTAGAACATCGAGTAGAACTCGACCACGCCGTGGATGTCGGCCAGGGGAACGTGCAACGTCTCCCCGATGGCCTCCAGTACCTCGCGGGGCAGCCAGCCGTTGACGGCTTGGGCTTCGTGTAACAGGGGAAGGAGTGATTCGCGACCGCGGCCGCGGTACTGATCCAGTATCGGCTCCAGCGCGGTCAGATCAATTGTAGCGGGCTGCACCATGCTTGTATCTCCTCAACAAGTGATAGCCGTTGACGGATTGCGGACGCGGTGGGGATAGCCGCGTGCCATCTAAAAAGGCGACGGCGGAAGCATTATATACCAGCTTTTCGGTTGACGAAAATGATGGGCGGCCCAGGGCTTGTAACGCCGGATCCTTATCCGGCAGCCCTGCAACCGGTTAGGAAACCGGTGCTACACGGAGCGGCCTATTCCAGCAGAGCCACCGCGCGACGATAGAACGGGTGGCGCGAGGCGAGCAGGTGGGCCGCCCGCGCCTCCTGACGCCGATCAACCAGCCGGTAAAGGAGTCCCAGGGCATAGAAGATAGCCGACGACGTGAGGCCGGCGGCGACGGCCTTCTCGTAGTAGGTAATGGCTATACCCGCGTGTCCATACCCCTCGTTGAGCATGGCCTGTCGCAGGTGGATATAAGCCTCGAGATGCGCTGGTTTTCCGTTGGGCAGCGCCCCTTGCCGGATCTCGGCCGCCAGTTGCCACTGGGCGAACTCGGCCGCGCCGTTCAATAAATCGCCGGGCGCCACGTGGTCACTTGGCTCGCTGCCGCGCCGATCCCGCGTCGCCACGCAGCGCCAGGCCTGATCCGTCGCCGACCAGATCGTTTGGCTCTCCGATAAGTCCTTCATGACGGTATAGCAGACGTGGAGCGCCATCAGGCAGCGCCCATCGCGCCGCAAGTGGTCGGCCAGCGCCAGAAAGTGGCGGGTGGCCCCCGACACATCCCCGCGCTGCCGGCTGGCCAATGCCAACCGTTCTCGCGCCGCGATCAGATTGCCCTGCAGGTAAATCGCGTAGGCCCAGTGCGCCTCGGCCGGCTCAAATTGGCCCTGACCCCACAGAATATCGCCGGCGACCACACGGCTGTGGGCCGCGTCCGTGATCAGCCCCTGTTGTTCCTGTAACTCGGCCACCTTTTTCACATAGTCGGCGTTATTGCCGGCCAGGCGTGCGGCCTCCTTGTAGCAGGCCAGCGCCCGCCCCCGATCGGCCAGCGCCAGATGTGTATCGCCCAGACCATTGTAGACGCGCGGCTCGCGCGGCAGGCCGGTCAGCGCCGTCTGGAAACAGGTGATCGCCTGCTGCCACTTCCCTTGGCGGATCGCTTCCTCGCCGATTTCCAGGGCCAGGGTATAGCGGTGAGTGGTGTCGTTCATGGCCATCACGCGGGTAAACCCTCACCCGACAGCTCGCGCCCCAGTTCGTCGAGATATAGTTGCATCAGGCGCGTGCGCCGTTCGCCTTCCAGCCGTCCGGCGGCGGTGTGCATCATGCCGGCCAGACCGAGCAATTTGACGTAAAAATGATCGATCACATTTTCCCTGTCGTTGGGCGGGCGCGTGAGCGGCAGCGGTTCGTCCTCATGGTAGAGCGGCTTGCCCATCACGCCGCCCAGGAGCAGCGTCCGGGCGATGCCGATGGCCCCCAGCGCGTCCAGCTGGTCAGCGTCTTGCACGACTTTGGCCTCCAGCGTCTGCGGCCGGATGCCGGCGCTGAAGCTGTGCGCGGCGATAGCGTGCTCGATGGCCGGGATGAGGGCGGCCGGATAATCAACCTCGCCCAGAAAAGATCCCGCCCGCTCGGCCGCCAGCCGCGAGGCCTGCGCCCGGCGCTCCGAATCCTTGGGCAGCACCACACAGTCGTGGAGCCAGGCCGCAGGCAGCACAACGGCCGGATCGGCCCCTTCGGCCGTCGCCAGGCGGCGCGCATTAGCCACTACGCGCCGTATGTGGGCCAGATCGTGCGCCGGGTCCGATCCCTCGGCCAACCCCGAACGGACGAACTGCTCGAAACGCGCTTCCCAATCCCTCAACATAACCCTCATTTTAACAGCGGGAATGTTAAAAGGCGATGAAGGATCATAAATTTTTACGCGGGGCAGGTGATAGTCCGGCCGCCGGAGAGCGGGCCACGGAACCGGGCTGCGGCCGCAGCCCGGCGCAAGCGACATTCGGCCAATCGGCCGGCCGGGCGACGCCGCGATGAGGGTCATCAACGAGGCGCTGCGGCGTCGGGTTGTAGTCGATAAATCTAGAATGTCGTCCGCGCCTGCTTCTTATTGGGCGCGTGCATCAGGAAGTCGCGGGCGAAGCGCTCATTGTAGGCGTCCAGCAGGTGTGAGACGCGCTCCGGGTCGGGCGAGGCCACCAGCAGCCCGGCGTGATTCTCACGCGGCACGCGCCAGACGATCTCCGGGTCGTCGTAGGCCGACAGGTCGGGCCACTGCTCGCGAGCCAGACAAATAATCAGCCCGGCGTAATCCTGACGGTGTTCCGGCACATGGTACTCTTCGCCGCGAATGCCGGCCAGTTCGATGCGCGCCGCTTCTTGCCACAGGGCGACGCCCGTGGCCGCTTCGACCATCTTGTCGATATGGGCCCCGCCAACACGGGCGGCCGTCTCAAGAAAATAGAACTGGCCGTCGTGATGAGCGTGGATGAATTCGGTGTGGGTGACGCCGCGCGCCAGCCCGAAGGCCCGAAAAACGTCGGCGGCCAGGCGGGTCGTGGCCTGGAAGTCGGCCGAGTCGCGCGGCAACAGCCGAGTGTTGAAGATGCCGCCGCCCTGAGTCACGCTCAGCGGCGGCTCCCCGTAGCGGCTGCTGACGGCAAAGACAACTTCGCCGCCCCACACCAGTGCGTCAACATGATAGACGTCGCCGGGCACGAACTGCTCCAGCAGATAAAAGGATTGTTCGTCACCCAGTTCGTCGAGCGCCCGCCACACGGCCTCGCTGTCGTAGAGCTTGCGGATGCCGATAGCGCCGGCCTCGAAACGCGGCTTCAGCACCCACGGCGGCTCGACGCGGGTCATGTAATCGCGCAGCTGATCGTAGTGGAACACCGGCGTGAAGGCGGGCACGGTGATGCCGTTGGCCGCCGCCTGGGTGCGCATGCCCAGCTTGTCGCGGAAATAACGCGCCTTCGTCTCGCCCAGGCCGGGCAGCCGCAAGTGCTCGCGCAATGTGGCCGCCGTGGCCACGTCATAGTCGTCGAGGGCCACGATGCCGTCGATGTCATTGCCGCGGGCCAGATAGCTGACGGCGTGGATGATGTCCGGCTGGACGTGGAGGTCCGGCATGTTGAAGTGCTGGGCGATGCTGTCCCACGGCCATTCCCGGCCGCCGAACTTCTCCGCCGTCAGCAAAAGAACGCGCGCGCCCTGTCGGGCGCACTCCTCGATGAAGGGCAAGCCTTTGTATTCGCTGGCGAGACAGAGGATTGTGATCGGCCGCGGGTCGGTCATGGTGTAACTCCAAGCTGAGGAATAGCCATTATTATAGCAGGAAACGAACCGACCACGAAGATGTTCCGGTTGCGCCTCTGAATGTCAGGCGCCGCTGAGTAGACTATTGACAAAGCGTTCTCGAACGCTATATAATTCAAACGTAAAACGAACGAACGTTCGTTTATCAAAGGAGAGATGATGATGCCGGAGCCTCTAAGCAAAGGCGAGAGAACCCGACAGGACATTCTTGACGCTGCTTACCACTTGTTCATCGAACAGGGTTATCGTGCCACTTCCATGCGCCAGATCGCCGCTCGCGCCAACTTGTCGTTGAGCGGTATCTACAACCACTTCGAGAGCAAAGAGCAGATCTTTGAAACGGTCGTCATAGAACGCCATCCTTTTCACCGCATTCTGGAAATATTGCAAGACACCCCCGGCGAAACTTTAGAAGTGTATATCGCCAACGCCGCGCGATCGATCATCGGTGAATTACGCGGGCGTCCCGACGTCCTGAACCTGATCCTGATCGGAGCAACCGAATTTCAGGGCCGGCAAGCCCCCGAATTGGCGCAGGTGTTTCTGCCGCAGGCCTTGGCTCACTTCGAGCGCTTTGGCGGCGCGCAGGGACAATTGCGCGACCTGCCTTTGCACTCAATTTTTCTCAGCTTTTTCGGCGTTGTGTTGGTTGGCTACCTGAGCACGAACTTCGTCAATCCCGGCGGCCCTGCCCTTCCCGACCTGGAGTCTCAATTGGACATTCTCTTCAATGGCATCATAAAAGCGGAGGAACCATGAGCTGTCAGGTCGGCGCACAATCTGCGACCCCTGAAATAATCCTGCGGCCGGCTCTCTATCCCTTGAATCGGCGCTTCAGAGAGGCCTGTAGTGAAAAACACCGCACGACACGAGCCCCCGGACTTAGGAATCTGCAATGAGCCAACCCATTATCGAAACCAATGACTTATCCGTCTACTATGGCCGGTATCGCGGCATCCACGAACTCAACATGATCGTCGAGGAAGGGGAGGTGTACGGGTTTCTGGGGCCGAACGGCGCCGGCAAAACCACGACCCAGCGCGTTCTACTCGACATCATCCGCCCGACTTCCGGCCGCGCAACCATCTTTGGTCTCGATTGCCAGAAGGATGGCACACAAATCCGCCGTCGAATCGGCTACATCCCCGGCGAACTCAAGCTCTACCCGCAACTACGCGCTGATCAGTATTTCGACATGATCGCCCGCGTCGGCGGCACGCCCGTAGACCCGGCCTATCGGCGCGAACTGTGCGAACGTCTCGACCTGGACCCGCGCCGCCCGATGCGCACCTACTCCCGCGGCAACAAGCAGAAGGCCGGTCTGGTAGCCGCGTTCATGCGCCGGCCCGATCTGTTGATCTTGGATGAGCCGACTAGCGGCCTCGATCCGCTCATCCAGCAACGCGTACTGGACCTGGTGCGCGAAGCCCGCGCCGAGGGGCGTACCGTGTTCTTCTCATCCCACGTTCTGCCGGAGGTGCAGGCGGTGTGCGACCGGGCCGGCATCATCCGGGCGGGCCAGATTGTTGCCACCGAGCGGGTGGACAGATTGATCCATAGCCGCCTGCAGCGCCTTAACGTCCGCTTCGAGCGACTCCCGCCGCCCGGCGCGCTGGACCTGCCCGGCGTTACGGAGGTCAACCGGGCCGGCGACCAGTTATCGCTTGAGATCCGAGAAAACCTCAACCAGTTCCTGGCTCAGGCAGTAGCGTTTGGTGTGATGGAAATCGAGAACGAGCAGGTCTCGCTGGAAGAAGTCTTCATGGCTTACTACGACAAGAACGGGGAGGGTATTCATGATCAGCCTGTTGCAGCATGAGTTGCGCGTTCGCCGCGCTTCGACCATCGGTTGGGCGGTTGGTCTGGGTTTCTTCAGCGTCATCTACATCCTCCTCTACCCGAACCTGCCGGCGGAGATGCGCGAGATAGATACGCGCGCCATCGCCTTCCTGGACTCATTGGGTATCCAGACGTTTGCCACGTTCGAGGGTTTCATCCTGGGCACGATGTTCAACTTCCTGCCGCTGCTGGTGGGTCTGTTCGGCGTGGTCACCGGTATCAGTGTCCTGGCCGGGGAAGAGGACGAAGGGACGCTGGAGCTATTGGCCGCCCTACCTATCTCGCGCCCGCAGCTCATGCTGACCAAGGCGGCTGCGCTGTTTATCTCCGCGGCCGCCGTCCTGGTCATTGACGGCGCGCTCGCCGCTGGCGTCTTCATGCTACTCGACGTGGAGACGTCAGTGTCCGCGTGGGCCATGTTCCGAACGGTGCAGAGTTTGTGGCTGATAGCCTTTGTGTTCATGACGCTCAGCCTGTTCCTCGGCGCCTACTTGCCCAATCGCGGCGTGGCCCTGGGGGCCGCCATGACGGCGTTATTCGTGAGTTTCTTTGGTGACAACCTGGCTGGCATGGCTCCCGTGCTGGAGCCGCTACAGCCCTTCCTGCCCCACTGGTACTTCGAAAACATCGTGCAGATGTTGATCAGCGACGTGGCCTGGCAAGACGTGGGGATTCTGTTCCTGATCGGCCTGGGGTTTTTGCTGCTGGCGGTGCTCAGCTTCCAACGGCGCAACCTCACTGTGGGTATGTGGCCGTGGCAGCGGTCGCGGATGGTCTCATAGAGCGATTGTGAACAGATTGGCCCGGCCGCGCTTGCCGCATAGATCCAGCACGCCCATCGCCCGCAGGGCGTAGGTCGCCTTGCCGGCCAGATGGCTGTTCCAGCCCCGCGCCCGGGCCAGATCGGCGTTGGTGAACGGCTCCGGCAGCGGCGGCAGGAGGGCCAGGAAATCGGCCGGCGCGGCGAAGACGGCCGACCCGGCCACGCCCAGCAACCGCCGGTCGACCAGGCTCCAGCGGCCGCGCCGCCAACTGCCCTGGCCGTCGTCGCGCCAGACCTGTTCCTCGCGAATGAGCAGCACCTCCAGCGTCAGGTTGGGGTGGACGGCCAGATCGGGAATGCGCACCAACTCGGTGAATATGTCATGGACGGTGGCGTGCTTGGGCGACTGGCGGCGGGTCAGGCGCCCGTCGCGATCCTCGCGCACGATCCAGCGCTCGGCGGGCAGGGGGTGAAGGAGCGAGACGCGGTGATCTTCGAGCAAGCGCAGCAGCTTCGGCCGCAGGGCGTAGAGGTGGCGGGTCTGGATTTCGATCAGCAGGTCGTCGCGGACGATGTCGATGACGTAGCGGCCGAGCTTGACCTCGAACCGGTCGCCCGGCTGGGCCAGATACGCCTTCAGCCCGGCGTGGAGCGAGCGCTCGGTCAGTTGGCCGATGCCCGCAGGCACCCCGGAGATACTGTCTGCATTGTCGGTCATCGTCAGGCGGTTCACCCGTCCTGTACAGTAGCCCCGGCCTGATACTTTAAGAGCACGACGCCGTTACTGAATGTGTGGGTTTCGACCAGCCGCAGTCCTATCCTGTCATCCAGCGGGGCGAACATCGGCTTGCCGCCGCCCAGGATGATCGGCTGGATGTAGACGCGATATTCGTCGATCAGACCCAACTCCATGAAGGTCGCCGCCAGCGTGGCGCCGCCGACGACCATGTCCTTGCCCGGCTGCTGCTTCAGCTTCGTGATCTCGGTCGTGATGTCCCCGCTGAACAATCGGGAATTGTGGTCGACTTCGGTCAGCGTGTTGGAGAAGACGATTCGCTCTTTCGATTGCCAGATTCGGGCGTATTCCCGGATGTAATCCGGCGCGGATGGGTCCTGGTCGGCCGTCGGCCAATAGGACGCCATCGTCTCGTACAGTCGCCGCCCATACAGCTGGATGTCGATGCTGTCTTCCAGCGCGTTGAAGTGGCGATGTATCTCTTCATCGACGATGGCCCAATCGAGATCGCCGTCGGCCGATTCGATGAAACCGTCAAGGGACTGTGACAAGCCGTATATCACTTTGCGCATGGTTACTTCCTCATTCCTGGAAATCGGGTTTCTAAATCGCCAGGATTTCACAGATTGCCCGGCTAACAGCAGCTAACCCGTTGAGTTCGCGGGCCCAGAACCTTCCTGGTTAGTAAGGTTCGATAATCGAATGTACCCCAAGGCTTGTCTTCTGTAAAAATCTGCGCGATCCAGGTTTGATCGTCGTGGGCAAGTTCCGCCACCCGCTCAATGATCGGCCGGCCGGCGTCGGTCGTCGAATCGTACTTGTATAAGCTATAATGCGACTATGTCATTCCAAGCCTACCTCGACAATATAGAATCCAAAACCGGCAAGACGCCGAATGAGTTCATCGAACTGGCGAAGGAAAAGGGTTACGACGACCCGAAGATCAAGGCCGGCGTCATCGTCGCCTGGCTAAAAGAAGACTTCGGCCTCGGGCGTGGTCACGCCATGGCCCTGGTGCACGTCATCAAGAATGGGCCAACCATTGATGACAAGCACGTGGGATCCGATGGATCTCATCGTGACGATTCGAATACGCTGCGTTTGGATGGCCTCGAAAACCGCGCGCCCGACGCCTGACGCGTCTGTCCGGATTAGCTTTCTTTCTTTACCCAGCGGTCGCCTTTCTTCTCATATTCATTCTTGACCGCGGCCCACGCGACCTTGTGGGCTACCTCTTCCCGACTGTCGTCACCGCGACGTTCGTCGGCATCCTTATATTGATCCCAGGCGCTATTGAAGGCCGATTTGTAAATCTCTTGCGCGTGCGGGGGTAGGTTATCGCGTACCTGATCGGGTAGCTCGGAGCGGTTCTTGTACGGCATTTTGTATCTCCTTTGGCTTGTGTAGTATTAGCTCAGCGACCTCGAAGGCCTCGAGTCTTTACTTCAGATTAATCATCGCCGCCAAGGCGTACATGTATCCCGGAAAGAATGATGGATATGAATTGAGATATAGTGCAAACTGGGCTATTGGGGCTTGACTTGGAGTTAACTCCAAGTGTTACACTGCTATTCGGAGGCTAATAGTATGAAGATTTCGGCGGTCAGCAGGCAATCCGGGATTTCGGCCGACACGTTGCGCTATTACGAACGCATAGGCTTACTCCCCGAAATTAACCGCAAGGAGAACGGGATACGCGACTTCAACGATCTCGACCTGCGGCGTGTTGAGTTTATCAAGTGCATGCGGCGCGCGGGACTGCCCATTGAAGTGCTGATCGAATATTTCCGGCTGGTTCAACAAGGCCCCGGAACCATTGAAGCCAGAAAGGAAATCCTCATGCAGCAACGGGCTATCGTGCTGGCAAGAATGGCAGAGATGCAACGAACACTGGATTTGTTGAACCACAAGATCAGCCTATATGAAGACGTGGTTCTGGAACGAGAGATTGAAATCACTCAAAAAGAAGACTGACCGGGAGAAACAGGATGGAAAGGCGGTACTTGGGAAATGATCGACTGGAGGTTTCGGCCTTGGGGCTTGGATGCATGCGCATGAGCTTTGGTGATACGCCAACTGACAAACAGGAGATGATCGCGCTTCTGCGCCAAGCGGTTGAACGCGGCATCACCTTCTTCGATACGGCCGAAGTCTACGGCCCCTTTACCAACGAAGAATTAGTGGGTGAAGCCTTGGAACCGTTCAAAGGGCAGGTGGTCATCGCTACCAAATTCGGCTTCAAACACGGCGAAAACGGGCCGATTCCCGGCGCCGTCGGGCTGAAAAGCCTGGATAGCCGCCCCGAACAAATCCGTCGCGTCGCCGAGTCATCGCTCAGACGGCTGCGCGTCGAGGCCATCGATCTTTTCTACCAGCACCGGCCCGATCCGGATGTGCCCGTCGAAGATGTGGCCGGAGCGGTGCAGGCCCTGATCCGGGAAGGTAAGGTCAGGCACTTCGGGCTTTCCGAATCCAGCGCCGACCAAATCCGTCGCGCCCATGCCGTTCAGCCGATCACCGCATTGCAAAGTGAATACTCGATCTGGTGGACTTCGATAGAAGATGATATCCTGCCCACACTGCAGGAACTTGGCATTGGCCTGGTTCCCTACAGCCCATTGGGGCGCGGCTATCTGACCGGCAAAGTGGACGAGACGACCACTTACGACAGGTCTGATATTCGCAGCGGCAATCCGCGCTTCACGCCGGAGGCGATCAAAGCCAACCGGGCGGTGGTTGAACTACTGGCACGCATTGGCGCGCAGTACCAAGCCACGCCGGCCCAGATCGCCCTGGCCTGGCTGCTGGCCCAAAAGCCGTGGATCGTGCCCATTCCGGGCACTCGTAGCCTGCAGCGGCTGGATGAAAATATCGGTTCGACGGCTGTGGAGCTGACCACGGACGATCTCAGCGAAATTGCCGCGGCCATGGCACAGATAACCGTGGTCGGCCATCGATATTAGGAAGGTGCATAAAAATGGAAATCAAACGAAGCGGCTCACAGCCCTCAAGAAAAGGGCCGGCCGAGTGGTTCACCGGCGATGTGCGCATTGATTACCTGTTCGATGCCGAGGCGCCGGCCCGCGCGGACGGCCTGGCACACCCACCCGCTGGGCCAGATCCTGCTCGTGACCGGCGGCTACGGCCGGGTGCAGCGCTGGGGCGGGCCAATCGAAGCCATACGGCCGGGTGATGTTGTCTCGATTCCCGCGGGCGAAAAGCACTGGCACGGAGCCTCGCCGACCACAGCCATGACGCATATCGCCATTCAAGAACAGCTCGATGGGGCCGCCGTGGAGTGGCTGGAGCAGGTTAGTGACAAGCAATATCGAATGGGAGATTGAAAATGCACATTGGATTACAGATTCCATCCTTCAAGTATCCTGGCGGCACGGACGCCATTCGGCCCAAACTAAAAGAGATCGTCACAACAGCCGAGGGAGCCGGTTTTTACAGCCTCTGGGTGATGGATCATTTCTATCAAATCAAAGGGTTGTTCGGAGAAGCCTATACCGACCCGATGATGGAATGCTATACCACGCTCGGCTATTTTGCGGGGCTAACTGAGAAAGTATATCTTGGCGCACTGGTAACGGGTGTCATCTATCGCCATCCCTCGGTCCTGATGAAGATGGTCAACACACTCGATATTCTCGCTGGGGGTCGCGCTTATTTCGGCGTTGGCGCGGCGTGGTATGAGGAGGAAGCAAAGGGCTTTGGCATCTCCTACCCGTCAACAGCAGAGCGTTTTGAGCAGCTGGAGGATAATCTGCAACTGGCGAAGGCTCTCTGGGCCAATGATGAGACGTCCTTTGAAGGCAAGCACTTTTCTGCTCCGGCAATCACCAATAATCCCCGGCCGCTCTCACAACCCCATCCGCGCATCATGATTGGCGGCACCGGCCCGAAGAAGACCCTGCGAATGGTCGCTCAGTACGCCGATGCCTGCAATATCGGCGATTGGATCGGCGAAGAAAACATGCAAAAGGCGCTTGATACGCTCCGGCTACATTGTGAGTCGCTGGGACGCGATTACGACACAATCGAGAAAACTTCCCTGTGCACCGCGCATCTTTCCGGAAAGGATACGGTCAGTAGCGTTATGGGCCGGCTTGAAAAACTCTCCGCGATGGGGTTCACCCACACGATATTCAATATGCCGGATGTTCACGAGATCGCCCCGCTCGAAACCTTTGCCAGAGAAATCATCCCGGCAGCGGCCGGACTCTGATAAGGCGCTGGATGAATGCGCGGCAATCAAAGCTCTGAGCGCGTTTTAGCCTGAGGCCCAGCCGGCCATTCCGCCGGCGCGTCAGGGCCGACCGGTGTCTGGATCGACTCTCCGCAAAAGGAGTCAGTGCGATGCTTGCCGCCATGCCAAATGAAAAATATCTCTAAGCCTGATTACTTCCGTAAAATCTTCTCCATCGCTTTGCCCTTGGCTAACTCATCGATCAACTTATCCAGGTAGCGAATTTCCCGCATGGTCGGTTCTTCGATATCTTCCACGCGGACACCGCAGACCGAGCCTTTTATGAGCGCCCGCGAAGGGTTTAACTGCGGAGCTTCCGCCAAAAAGGTTTCAATGTCGGTCTGCTGTTCCAGCACAACTTCTAGCCCATCGTGACTATAGCCCGTCAGCCAGCCAATGATTTCATCGACTTCGGCTTTCGAGCGACCTTTTCTCTCTGCCTTGGCAACGTATGCGGGATAGACTCGGGCGAAGGGCATGGTATAGATCCGATGTTTTTTCGCGACGCCTGGCGTGTTTTTCATGTCACCTTCCTTGTTCCTGTGATTGCCTTATTTTACCACGAAGTGGGAACAGAAGAACAAGTGTTCCGATTGTCCCTGGCCAACGCTCCTGGGGTGCTGATCGCAGCTATGAGGGGAAAGGAATGCCTGTGATGTCCTGGCAGAGGCTCATTAATCTCTCTTGCAGTTCGACGTCGCCGGCTTGTGGATTGAAGCGCCTTTCCGTTTGATGATGGAAATAGCACCCGCTCACTTTAGCTTTGCTATCGTTGCTCACCGCCAGCCACGTTTGTGTTTCGTATCCTTTCTGGAGATCGTCCGGCGCGCCATGCCCGCCCATTCTTGTGGGCACCCACCCCGGGTCGACGGCATTGGCATGAACATCGGGCCATTTGCGGGCCACGGCCATACAAAGCATCACCACGTGCAACTTTGAATCTGAATAACTGATGCGGCCGCCCCCTATCTCGAAATTCTCGAGGTTGGCCCGGCCCTGCAGGTGCATATTTGAACTCAGGTAAATCAAGCGCCTGGGTTTGTTTATCAGGCAGGTAAGAATATAGGGCGCTATGGTGTTGACCAGCAGGATTTCAGCAGGCGAGGCCCGGTACACGCCGGCGTTGTGGATCACGGCGTCGAATGGGCCCAACTTGTTCGCTTCGTGGGCGACGTTCTTGGTTTCATCGATGTCGGACAAGTCGCCTGTGATGACCTGCTCCGCGCCCGGTACTTCTTGTTTCGCCTCATATCCACGTTCCGGGTGGCGCGCATGTAATACGACCTGGTGGCCTTGCTCAACCAATGATTTGGCCGCCAGTTGGCCCAGACCATCGGCCGAGCCGGTTATCAGTATTCTTGCCATGCCGACTATCTGCCCCTCGTCCAATCCACCACTGACCCGCACAACTGCACCGGCCTACTCATTCCTCCCCCGCCCTCGCCGCTGAAACCCAATCCATCCCCGTCACGCCCTGCTGCCCCAGGAAATATCCCAACTGCCCGGCGTGTTCCATCACGTGGCGCATGCAGTAGAGCTGAAGCTCCAGAAAGGTGGGCTCCATCCAGCTAAACCGGCAGCGCTGGCCTGCTTTTTCATCAGTCAGGCCCTCGATAGTGGCCCGACACTTTCCCCGGCACTGAGCGAGATAGGCGCGAACCTGATCTTTGCGGTACGGTTCGTCGGGCAGCGCGCCGCGGATAAATGGCGCCGGCGGCGAGAACCCCTCCCCCGAACCGGTCAGAAACAGGTCGAGCCAAAACAGCGTGTGGTAGGCAATAAACCAGAATTGCCCATAGCGGACATCCTCCTCGTCGTCCCACACGACGGCCGTCCACAGATTGTCTGGGCAGAGGCCGATGGCGTCATCGAGCATGTCGATGGCCGCCCCATACTGCCGCCAGAGGCTTGTTTTCAGATTAGCATCCATACCTGTGTCCTTTGAATATATCGCTTGACAATATATCGAGCATCGATATATAATGCTCCCTATGGACAATTTCCTATCGCAGTCAGAGTTCTATATTCTCCTGTCTCTGGCCATAAAAAGCAGACACGGGTATGAAATTATGAAGCAAATAGAACAAGACTCGGACGGAAAGATATTGCTGGGGCCGGGAACGTTATATGGTTCAATCAAGCGCATGCTCCAGTCGAATTTGATCGAGGAAGTGGCCGCCGGCCACTCGCGACGAAAATATTATGAGCTGACTGATATAGGCCGGAAGTCATTGACCTTTGAGCTGCAACGATATAGTGATGCGGTCGAATTGGCAAAGCAAAAAGACCTCTTTAAGGAGCTAGGCCTGGCTTAGTCCGCCCTTTGGATTATGAACAAAGCATTCATTCGCGGATCGGAACGCATCTACGGTTTCCTCCTGAAGCTCTATCCCCAACGCTTCAGACAGGAATTCGGCGAAGAGATGGCCTATGTCTTTTCTGAGTCTCTCAGGGATATCTGCACCGGCGATGGAGATCAAGGCATTGCTTCGCTGTGGGGCAGAACGATTGTCGATGCCGGCAAAAGTCTCATCATTCAGCATATAGAAAATCAAAAGGAAGGTGACGCTATGAACACCAAAAGCATTGTTCGTGTTGCAATCGCGACCGGTCTCATACTGCTTGTACCCTTGATCGCGATGCAGATTACTGATGAAATGAACTGGGGTCTGTTCGATTTTGTTTTTACGGGAGCGCTCCTGTTCGTCGCTGGTTTGGCCTATGAGGCGATATCGAAGAAATCGGGCAACACTGTGTACCGAAGCGCCTTCGCCATTGCTATCGCGACGGCCGCCTTCCTCTTCTTTTCAAACCTGGCTGTCGGCATCATCGGCAGCGAGGACGAGCTGGCCAACGTGATGTATTTCGGGGTGATCGCCGTCGCCATTATCGGCAGCGTCCTGGCGCGCTTCCGGCCGAGCGGAATGGCCCGCGCCATGTTTGCGACGGCGCTGGCCCAGGCGTCGACTGTCGCCATCGCCCTGATCTTCGGCATGTATCGCTATCCCGAAGGTTCCGTGATCGAGATCTTCGCCGTGAATGGGTTCTTCATGATGGGCTGGGTCGTATCGGGCCTGCTGTTTCGCTGGGCGGCCGAGTCGGAATATGAGCTGGACTCGAAAGCTGTGGTTTGAATGGGAAGCATACGAATCCGCTTCCGCCCGATTATTATCATGCGGCCGTTATCGAGATGCCGCTGACCCGCATAAACATGGGTCAACAAGAGCACCGGTTGTCGTTCGCATGGCTATCAAGTCCCTGGCTCCCTGAGGTGCAGGCTGCCATACGACGACATCAGGGCCTACAACTGCCCCGTCGTCGGGATCCGTCGGCCAGCAGCACGCAACAGAATAAGTCGTCGTAGCGGCTGAGTGTTAAGGCGTATCAAGGCGGCTAAAGGTCCAGCCCCGGCAGCTTGTTCATGCCCAGCAGCAGCGAGATCTCGCCGCCGTGGTGCAGGTCGTGTTCCAGTACGTGGTAGATCACCCAACTGCGCGACACGTCGGAGATCACGCCCTCCCACTCGTCGGGGAAGGTCACGGCGCGCTCTTCGGGCGTCCAACGGCGCATGCGGCTTTCGATGAATGCCCACGTGTCATCGAGGCCTTGCGCCAGCTCGGCCGCGCTGCGTGCCGGCGATTCCCATTGCGCCCACTCTAAATAAGGTTCCATCACCTCGTCGGCTTCCTGCAAGGTGCCGCAGAACCAGCCGGCGCGGACGCTGATAATGTGCTGCAAGAGCTGTTGCAGCGGCCACATGCCCGGCGCGGGTTGCAGCCGCAGCTGCTCGTCCGTCAGCGGCGCGATGGCCGCCCGCAGTTTGTCGTTGTAGGATTTCCAGTTGTCGTAGATGGTGTCCAGGGTGGATTGTGTTTGCTGCACTTCGACCTCCTTGCTTAGCCCGGGAGCAGTTCTTTCATCCGGTTATACATGAATTGGGTCGCTCGTCGAGGATCGAGACGATAGAGCCAGTTCATCATCTTTGCGTCATTGCCGACGTACACTTGAAACTTATCCCGTTCCATCCCCTTGATAATGATCTCGGCCGCGTCGTCGGCCGTTGTCATGGGAAAACTCTGCGCGGCTTCGCTGTCCGCTCCCATCGGCATGGCGATGCCGGAGTTCTGGGCGATGTTGGTGGCAATCGCCCCCGGGAATACAACGGTAACCCGGACGTTGGTCGCCAGCAATTCGGAATACAGCCCCTCGGTCAGCAGCTTGACCCCCGCTTTAGACGCGCCATACAGTGATTGCCCCGGCACGGGAAAGAAGCCGCCCATACTGGAAACGTTGACGATGTGGGCCGTCGGGCGTTCCAGCAAGTGGGGCAGGAAGGCTTTGGTCATGTAGATAACGCCGTACAGGTTGACGTTCAACACGCGCTCGATGGCGTCATACGGTAAATCATTCAGGCGGACAAAGGGCTGAATAACCCCGGCATTGTTGATGATGCCATCGACCACGCCGTGGGCAGCGATGACCTCGCCCGGCAATGCTTCTACGGCCTGATGGTCGCTGACGTTCACCGTATGCCGGCTGATCTGGGCCTGATGCTGGCCGGTGAGAGCTGCCGTTTCCTTCAGACTGCTTTCATTCAGGTCAACAGCGGCGATGCGCGCCCCGCGATTCACCAGCGCCAGCGCCAGCGCCCGGCCCATGCCGCTGCCCGCGCCGGTGACGACGATAACTTTGTCCTTTACATTCATATACGGTTCCTGTTACGGATTTTATCTAGCTATCAGCGGGAGCGGTTCCGACCGGAAGACTTTCATGTTTGCTTTCTAATATCTCCGATTGATGGGGTTTACCATTTCTAGAGGATCTCACAACTGCCCCGTCGTCGGATCCCACGCCTCCAGCAGCTTCTGATACGCGCGGTCATCGTACCGGCTCAAGGCCATCGCCCCCGCGTACCCCGGCAGTTCGCTCCCGGCGATGTGGGCCGCCACCAAATCCGCCCCCGCCTGCGAGGCCATGATGCCGTATCCCGATAGCGCTCCGAAAATATAAGCGCCCTCCACCGGCAGCGGGCCGATGAGCGGCCGGTTCTCCTGCGTCTTGCAGTAGTAGCCGCCGTCGACGTAGGGCCGGCCGAAGTTGCCGGCGTAGGCCGCCAGCCCCGGCACCATCCGCGTCAGGCCGCGCACGACCACCTCGGCATACTCCGGCTCAAAGTGAAAAGGCCACACCGCCGGCTGCCGCTTCACGTCATAAGTCCACAGTAACAGCAGGGTCTGCGCCCCCGGCCCGCCCTCCGGCCGGAAATGGACGCCGGCCGGGAACGGCTCCGTCAGCCAGCGCGTCTCCTCGTCGGCGGCCAGCGCCTCGCGCTCCTCGTCGGCCCACGGCAAGGTTACCGGGTCGCTCCAGACCATCAGCGGCGCGTCGCGCGGCACGATGCCCAGCGGGTCGTTGATGGCCACCTTGCCGTGGAGTTCGTTGAAAACAGGGATATCCACCCCCAGCAGCGCCCCAACCTTGTCCACCAGCGGCCCGGCGGCGTTGATGAAAACGCGGGTCTGGATGTGCTGCTCTTGCCCATCCACCAGCACGGTGACGCCGTTGACCCGGCCGCCGGTCGTGTCGACGGCCGTCACCCGGCCGTTGACCAGCCGCACGCCGCGCGCCTTGGCCCTGGCCAGCAGCCACATGCCCAACTGCTGGGCGCTGAGCCAGCCGCAGCGGCGCGGGTGGAGCAGGGCGATGGCGTCGTCGGTGACGAACGGGAACCGCCGCCGGATGAGCGCCGGGTCGAGCACCAGATCGGCCCCCACCAGGTCGGGCGGGTAGCCCTCGGCCTGGTGAGGGGGGAAGGGCGGATCGACGGACAAGCCGCGGTGGATGCGCAACTGGCCCGCGCCCAGCCGCTGTGACTCTTCGGCCGACAAGCGGTAGCGCTCGGCCGTAGCTGGATCGGCCGTCAGGAAGGCGTAGCCGCGACGGTTCAGCGCGAAGTAATTGTCGCTCTCGTCGGCCAGCTCCTCCAGCAGGTCGATGCTGCGATTCATAAACTGCACCATCGCGTCGCCCGGGCCGGGCCACCAGTTGCGGTAGGCCTCGGTCGATTTGTCGCTGGTCAGCATGAGCGGCGAGCCTTCCTCAACCAGCAGGATGTCGCCGATGCCCTGGCGAACGGCCAGATGATAGGCGGCCGAAATGCCGGCGATGCCCGCGCCACAGATGAGGATGTCGGTCGAGCTGGAAAGCATGGGCTAGTTTTAACGCAAGGATGCCCGGACGCAAAAGGACAACAGTTGACCAACCGTGACCCACGGACGGCCGACGCCTGACGACCGGCAGAAGTTAAGCAAAGGCGCGACCCACCGGCCCCCCGGCGTACCCATTACCGGACGGTAGACGCGACGTAAGGCGCAGCATCGTCTCATCCTCTCCAAACCGCCCCACCACCTGCAAGCCCAGCGGCCAGCCGGCCGCATCCGTCCCGGAGGGCAGCGAGAGCGCGGGCAGTCCGGCGTGGGTCCACGGCAGGGCCATCACCGGGTCGCCGGTGCTTTCCAGACCGCGCAGGGCCGGGCCGACGGCCGGCGGGGCGATCCATAAGTCGATTCCTCGTTCATCCATCAGCCTGTGCAACTCGTGGCGCAATAGTTCCCGCCCGTCTCGTGCGGCCCGGTAGTCGGCGTCGCTCACCGCGCGGCCGCGCGCGATCAACTCGGCCGTCTTGGGGTGATAGGCCTCGCCATAGGCCGCAAACCATGCCGCGTGTGCCTGCGCCGCCTCATAGGCCACCAACGCGTTGTGCCGCCGGTAGATGTCGTCGTAGTCGGCCAATGCCGCCACCGGCCGCACGACGCAGCCGGTCGACTCCAGCCGCCGCACGGCCGCCCAAAAGTGGGCCAAACCTTCGGCCGATGCCCGCTGGAGGTAGGCCCCCTCCGGGATGCCCAGAACGACGGCCTCGCTCGCTGAATTCGTGTCCTCTGTCTCGTATTTCCCCTCTTGCCAATCCGGTATCAGCAGCGCCGCGGTCAGGGCCGCATCGGCCACGCTCCCGGTAAACCAGCCCACGGTGTCGGCCGACGGCGACAGGGGCAGAACGCCGTCGCGCGGCACGCGGCCGAAGCTGGGCTTGAACCCCACCACGCCACAGAACGCCGCCGGGCGAATGACTGAGCCGATGGTCTGTGTGCCCAAGGCCAGCGGCGCGAACCCGGCGGCCACGGCCGCGGCCGACCCACTGCTGCTGCCGCCCGGCGTGCGCACCTCGCCCAGCCGCGCGCTCAGCGGATGGCGCGTGGGGCCGGGGGCAAAATAGGCGAACTCGGTCGTCACGGTTTTGCCCAGGATGAGCGCCCCGGCCGCCTTCAGCGCCGTCACACTACTGGCCTCCGGCCCGGCAAACAGCTCCGGCGGCAGGCTGGCTCCGGCGCGGGTAGGGAAGCCGTCGACGTTGAAGATGTCTTTCACCCCGACGAGCACGCCGAACAGCGGCGGCCGGTTGTCCGGGTCAGGGTAGCGGCGGAACAGCTCGGCCGCCTCACGCTGCAGACGGTCGAAGCGGCCATCTTCCGCCAGCAACGCCCGTACCTCCGGTTCACGCTGCGCTATCAGCGCCTCCAACTCGGCGAGTTCGTCCGGTTCCAGAATTCGTCTCATGTTACACAACACTTCCTGGACGTTGTATTTGTCCCAATGGCGTAAATACATGCCCCCTATCGCACCCGCGAAACACCCCATTCATCGCCCGTATCCCCTATTGCGGCAGCATGGCGCAGCGAAAACCAAGCGTGGCCTGCGAGGCCGTGGGATCCAGATTGTCGCGGACGAAGTTGCCTACGTCATTGGGCGGAGTAAACCACGATCCGCCGCGCATGGACTTGAACTCGCCCTCCACTGGGCCGCGCGGGTTGGTGTCGGCGATGTCGCGATAGGCGCGAAAGTCATACCAGTCGCCGACCCACTCCATAACGTTGCCTAGCATGTCGTAGACGCCCAGCGGCGAGCGGCCGCCGGGATAGCTGCCGACCGGCGCGGTGTCGCGGAAGCCGTCGTCCCACTCGAAGCCGCGGTCGTCGCGTTGGCAATTGGCATCGCAAAAATTGAAAAGGGTGCCGTCGAACGTGTCGCCCCACGGGAAGCGGCGCTCTGTGCCTTCCACCGGATCGAAGGCAGCGGCGAACTCCCATTCGGCCTCGCTGGGCAGCCGCGCCCCACGCCAGGCGCAGAACGCCTCGGCGTCGTACCAACTGACGTTGATGACCGGATAGTCGTCGAATTCGGGATCGCCGAAATAGCTTTGGTAGTAAGTGGCCCCGGCGCGGTCGGGCCGCGGGCACGCTTCGGCGTCGACGCACTGGGCATAGGCCGCGTTCGTCACCTCGGTTTCATCGATGTAGAAGGAATCGAGCGTGATCAGCCGCGCTGGCTTCTCGTCGTTTTCTTCGCTGGCGTCGTCGCCGATCTCGAAATTGCCGCCGGGGATGAAGATCATGCGCGAGTCGGTCTGGGTGATGAGCGGCTGGGGCGTCGCTGTGGGCAGCACGGTCGGCTCCGGCGTGTCCGTGGGTGTGGGCGCAAGTTGGGTCAGCGCTGCGGCCACGGCCGACTGCATCGTGCTGGTGGCCCCCGGCCCCTCAGTCGTCGTCGGTTGCTCGCGGTTTGTCAGGGCCAAAAACGCGATAGCCACCAGCAGGAGGCCCAGCAGCGCCGACAGACCGATCATCGAGCGGCGCTCCAGCCGGCGGCGGGTGCGCACCACCGGACGAGGCTGGGCGGCAGCCATGACCGCCGCCGCGGGTTCCGGCCCGGCGCGGCGCAAGGGACTGACCGCCGGCGCAGGGCGACCGGCCGGCCGCTCCAGCGCCCGCGCGAAATCCTCGGCCGTGTCATAGCGCGTGTCTGGCCGCAGCGACATCGCCCGCCCGGCAACGATGGACAAATACGGCTCGACATTGAGATTGATCTCGCGCGCCGGTTTCAGGTCACTCAATCCCGTCTCGCGGCTCAAGGCGTTGGGCGGCGTCAGGCCCGTCAGCAGCGCGTAGAGCGTCGCGCCCAGGCTGTAGACGTCGGCCGTGGGGCCGACGTCGGCCTGTGCCTGCTGCTCCGGCGCGCCATAGCCCGGCGCGTGCGGCCGCACGCCCAACCCCGGTAAGCCGCTGTCCACCAGAAAGACCTCGCCGGTAGGGGTCAGGCGAATGTTGGCCGGTTTGATATTGAGATGCAATCGCTTTTGGCCGTGGAGATAGGTCAGCGGCACGGTGGCGGCCTGTAGCCAGGGCGCGATAAGGTCCGACGGCAGCGGGCCATACTGGTCGAGCAGGCTTTGCAGATCGACGCCGTCGATGTAGTCGCTGACGAGATATTGGCCGTTATCCAGGGCGAAGTGGTCGAATACGCGCGGCAGTTGCGGGTGGTTCAGCGCGGCCAGCCGCCGCGCCTCCGACCGGAAGCGCTTCTGTATCTCCACCGAGGCGTCGAGATACTCCTTAACGGCCACGTCGCGCCGGTCGGTGGCGTCCCAGGCGCGATAGACGGCCCCGTGCGTCCCGCCGGCCAACAGGCTGACGATGCGATAGCGATGATGCAGGAGTTCACCGGGTAAAAGCGGCATAGCTTGAGGCCGAATTAAACACAGATTGGCGGGATTGACACGGATTTTACGGATTGGTTCATGTAACCTGGGCTACATCGTCATCCGCGTTCGATTCCCGATCAACCCGCCTGAAGCGCAACATCTGGCTCGGCAGCGCGGCCGTGCCGTCGAGCAGGGCGCGCATCTCCACTTCGACGTAAGGCGCCGAATGGGTGGCCGCGCCGAATTCGCGGATCATCGCGTAGTCGCTGGGGATGATGCGTCCCTCGGCGTACAGTGCGTCGATGGCCGTCGGGCCGAACCAGTCGACGATGCCCTCTTGCTGCTCGGCCGCCGTGCCATCGCGCACCACCAGATCACACACCAGCAACAGAAAGTGGGCCGCCGGTGTATCGGCCGTCCACGGCGCCACGCGCTCGCTGACCAGCGCCCGCAAGGCGACGAAAGCCGTCGTCAGGCCCGTCTCTTCCCGCGCTTCGCGGACGATGGCCTCGGCCAGCGTCTCGCCAAAGTCCCACTTGCCGCCGACAAGCGCCCATTGGCCGCTATAGGGGCCGGCGGCGCGGCGTATAAGCAGCAGCTCTTCGCCGCCATCGGTCACCCGCCGGATGAGCGCCACGGCCACGGGCACCGGTGCCGTTTGCCCATGCCAGCGCTGCTCCAGCGGCAGCATGGAAAGAGAACTGAATGCCTCCAAACCGGCCATTCGCTGCCCGCGCGTGTCGCCCGGATCAGGTTCTGTGACGCCCATCAGGCCGGGATGGCGCTCTTCTCTTTGTTGGCGCTGATGGCGATCTCGGCATACTCTCGCCGGTCGGCCAGATCCACTTCCAGCCCACAATGGGTCAACAGTTCGGCAATAAGGCTGGTTTTGCGTTCGGCGTCGCTGCGCGACCAGGTGCGGGCCTTGATCTCCAGGAAATAGCCCGGCAAGCTCGGCTCCAGAACCTGATCGAGATTGATGGCGAAATCCGTGGCCTTGTAGAGCACGTGCCACCGCTGCCGATCCTTGTGTACCTTCAACTCGCGCGCCGGGGCAAAGTACTCCTGATAGAAGCGCAGACTGCGGTCGGCCGCGGCCAGCCAGCGCGAGCGCGACAACATGACCGCGTTGGGAAACTCCTCGCGGTCGCCCTCGCCAATCAGCGTCAGCCGTGTCCGAACCTGGGTCACCTCGCCGTTCTCATCGATGAACTCGTCCTCGCGATAGCGTAGCCGGTCGGAGTCGGGGTCGTCGTTGTCGAACAGGAAGTAATGATCATATTGCCGGTAGTGGGCATAGCGGGTGATGGTCAGGGCGTCGCTTTCCAGCAGCATGCGCACGGCCGAGTCGTCCTCCAACGGCACCTTCACCTGCACCTCAAAGCTCTCCTGTCGCTGGACGCCGGACAACAAGACCAGTTTGTTATAGGGGCTCGATTCGCGCCTGATCACAAAGGCATCGATGGCCTTGGCGACCTCGATGGCGTCCCGGCGGGCGGCTGCCTCGTCCACGGTGAGCAGTTCGCGGTCGCGCATCAGCCAGCGGCCGTTGCAGATGACGTGGGTCACGTCGCTGCTCTTGCTGGAATAGACGATACGCGAATAAACGGCATCCGGGTGGTTATGGAAGTGGGGTTGGTTATGAATGCCGGTCATGTCGAGCACGGCGATATCGGCCCGCTTGCCCGATTCCAGGCTGCCGGTCACATCGCCCATGTGAATGGCCCGCGCCCCGCCGATGGTGGCGATCTCCATCGCCTGCCGGGCGGGCAGCGCCGTCGGGTCCTGCGTCGATACCTTGGCGATAAATGACGCCAGGCGCGTTTCTTCGACCATGTCCAGATCGTTGTTGCTGGCCGTGCCGTCGGTGCCGACGCCAACATTTAGTCCCAGCTTGAGCATTTGTGGAATCGGCGCGATGCCGCTGGCCAGCTTCAGATTGCTTGACGGGCAGTGGGCCACCCCGGCTCCGGCCCGGCGCAGGCTGAACATGTCTTCCTCGTCGATATGGACGCAATGGGCGGCCAGCAGCTTGGTGTCCAGAATGCCGTGCTGCTCCAGCCAGGTGACGACCGACATGTGGTTCTGGGCGACGCTGTTGTCGGCCTCCAGTTTCGTCTCGCTGATGTGGGTATGCAGCGGCACATTGAAGGCGCGGGCCAGATCGGCGCAGGCCAGCAGCAGTTCCGGCGTGGCCGTATACCAGGCGTGGGGAGCCACGGCCGGCTGGATGAGCGCATGGCCGTTCCAGTGCTCGATGAAGCGCCGACAGAGCAGCAGCGCATCCTCAAAGGTGTCGGCGTCGGGCGCGGGGAAAACCAGGATGGTCTGACCCAATAGGGCGCGCATCCCGATCTCGGCCACCTGTTCGGCAATGGCCTCTTCATAATAGAACATGTCGGCGAACGAGGTAACGCCGGAGCGGATCATCTCGGCGCAGGCGACACGCGTGCCCAGTTTGACGAACTCGGGCGTCACGAACTGGCGCTCGACGGGCATCAGGTAGCCCAGCCACACGTCGAGGCGCAGATCGTCGTTGAGGCCGCGCATGAGGGTCATGGGGACGTGGGTATGGGCGTTGACGAAGCCGGGCATGATCACCGTGTTGGCGCAGTCGACCTCCTCGGCCGCGCCGTAGGCCCGCGCCATCTCCTCGGTTGGCCCGACGGCGACGATGGTGTCGTCGCGAATGGCCACCGCGCCGTCCTCAAAGACCTCATACTTGCCGTTCATCGTCACGACGGTTCCGCCGCGCAACAGGATGTCCACTTTTTCTGTCATGTGTTACTCCAGCTATGGGGCGAACACCGCGATAGTCATGTTCGCCAGAGTCTCAGTTTCCGCTAACCGCAACGTTGTAGATGCGGTTCAATGGCTGCCGCGCAGCCATTCGTTTACGATGGTAAGGATCGCCTCGACCGGCGACATAACCGGATTATACCGTTTCCTGTTATAATCGGCAGACTGTAACGATTTTCTCTCTGATCTAAGGGATTGGCGAGAGAATCGCCGTTGATGAACTGAAAGACCTGACAGGTCGCTGAATGTGACCCGGTAGGATTACTATCTGTTTCGCCGGCCTGTCAGGACTGAACACTGTCGGGTCCTAATAACGGAGCAAGTTACGATGAGAATGGTCGATCTGATCGCTCACAAGCGCGACGGTGGCGAACTGACCACTGGCGAGATCAATGACTTTATCCGCGGCTACACCGCCGAGGACATCCCCGATTACCAGGCCGCCGCGCTGCTGATGGCCGTCTACCTGCGCGGCATGAGCCGTCGCGAGACGGTCGATCTTACCCTGGCCATGGCCCATTCCGGCGACACGCTCGACCTCCACGACGTCGCCCCGTTCATCATCGACAAGCATTCGTCGGGCGGCGTGGGCGACAAGACCAGCCTGGCCGTATTGCCGCTGGTGGCCGCCGTCGGTGTACCGGTGGGCAAGATGAGCGGCCGCGGCCTGGGCAGCAGCGGTGGCACGCTCGACAAAATGGAGTCATTCGCTGGCTGGTCGTCGGCCCTGACGCTGCAACAGTTCAAACGCCAG
Source organism: Promineifilum sp. (assembly GCA_017983515.1). Lineage (GTDB taxonomy): Bacteria > Chloroflexota > Anaerolineae > Promineifilales > Promineifilaceae > Promineifilum. The sequence goes on from JAGOBF010000001.1 coordinate 84,265, forward strand.
TTGCGCGAAATAGGGCTGGTGCTGGCCGGGCAGACCAACGTGCTGGCTCCGGCCGACGGCAAACTCTACGCCCTGCGCGACGTAACCGCCACCGTCGACAATCGCTCGCTCATCGCCGCCTCGATCATGTCCAAAAAGCTGGCCGCCGGGGCCGACGCCATCGTCCTCGACGTGAAGACCGGCAGCGGCGCGTTCATGCCCACCGTTGCCGCCGCTGAAGAGCTGGCCCGGCTGATGGTCGATATCGGTGAGGATGCCGGGCGGCGCGTCGTGGCCTTGATCTCCGACATGAATCAGCCGCTCGGCCACGCTGTGGGCAACGCGCTGGAAGTGCGCGAGGCCATCGACACGCTGAGCGGCGGCGGTCCGGAGGATTTCTGGGAGCACTGCCGGGTTGTGGCCGGCCACATGGTGCTGCTGGCCGGTAAGGCGGCTACTTTGGAAGAAGCCGAGGCGCTCATCGCCGCGGCGCGGGCCGACGGCCGCGGCCTGGCCAAATTCCGCGAACTCGTTGTCGCTCAGGGCGGCGACGGCCGCCAGGTCGATGACCCCGACCGGCTGCCCCAGGCCCGCTACGTCGAACCCGTAGAGGCCAAGCGCAGCGGCTACATCGCAGCAATGGACACCGGCGAACTGGGCTGGGTGTGCGTCCATTGCGGCGGTGGCCGCATGGTCAAAACGGACAAAGTCGATCCGGCCGTCGGCTTCCTGTTACCGGTCAAGATAGGCGATTACGTCGAGGCCGGGCAGCCCATCGGCGAGATCCATGCCAACGATGAGATGACCTTGCAGCAAGCGCAGCGCGACATCCCCGCGACCCTCACCATCGCCGACGAACCCGTGCTGCCGCAACCGCTGTTCTATGCGACTATTTATGGGAAAGAGGGCAATTAGCTACAGATGGCAACGGGCAAAACGGATTTCAAGATGAATCGTTTAATCCATATCGTCAGTCAACATCCGTAGCCAATTATCGGAGGAAGGTTATGGAACTACTGGGCATCGACATCGGCGGATCGGGCATCAAGGGGGCGATTGTCAACGGGATTACAGGCGAGCTGGTCACGGAGCGACGACGCCTGACGTCACCGCAGACGTTCCAGCCGGATGAAGTGGTGGCCGGCGTCGCCCAATTGGTGAAGGAGTTCGACTACAACGGCCCCATTGGCGTCGGCTTCCCGGCCGTAGTCATGCGTGGCACAGTGGTGACCCCGCCCACGGCGCTGGCTTTCCCTGGCTGGGAGAACGTCAACCTGGCCGAGCGGCTGAGCACGGCCACCGGCTGCCCCATTACCGTCGCCAATGACGCCGACGTCGCCTGCCTGGCCGAGATGTATTTTGGCGCGGGCAAGGGCCGGACGGGCGTGGTCATGGTCTTCACCATCGGCACCGGCATCGGCAGCGCCCTCTTCACCGACGGCCGCATCGTGCCCAATACCGAGCTGGGCCGGCTCTATCTGCGCGGCCGCAAGAAAACCATCGAACAATGGGCTTCCGACCGGGTGCGCGAGGAAGAAAAACTGAGCTGGAAGGAATGGGGCGAGCGGCTAAACGAGTACCTCAACTACGTCGAACTCCTCTTCTGGCCCGACGCCATTATCATCGGCGGCGGGGTCAGCAAGAAACACGAGAAGTTCTTCCCCCACATCAAACTGCGCGCCGAATTGTTGCCGGCCGCCCTGCGCAACGAGGCCGGCATCGTCGGCGCGGCCATGGCCGCCCTGGATGTCCATGACCCGCAGCCCTGGGAACTGCCCGGCGCGGGTCATGCCAATGGAGAATGAGGCCGGCAATGAGGGCTGAGCCTGGAAGCAGACGAGAAGGGCAAAAAGGGAGAAAAGGCGACCTTTCTCTTCCCTCCTCGCCTGTCCCCCTGCTCCCCGGCCGACTCATCGGGAGCTTGGAGAACGCACACGCATGACGACCCCCAAACCCGGCCCCCGCACCGTCTATCTATCCGGCACATCCCTGTTGCCGCTGGCCGAATCCCTGGTCGCCCTGGCGAATAGCGACGGCGGGTTGATCGTTCTCGGCCTCGACCGCGACGGCCGGGCGGCCGGCGAAATCTGGGAAGAAGAGGCCGAACTGGCCCTGCGCGAGGCGGCCGCCCTGTGCCGGCCACCCGTCCCCAGTCACTTCCAGTCCGTGGAACTGCCCGCCGGGCGCTTCATCGGCATTCAGGTGCCGCGCAGTCTGGAACTGCACAGCCTGGCCGACGGCCGCGTCCTGGTGCGCCGCCGCGACGAGAACCGCCCGCTGTCCGGCGAAGAGATTCGCGCCCTGGCCGCCTCGCGGCCCACGGCCGACTTCGAGACCGATCCCGTCCCCGGCGCAAAGCCGGGCGACCTGGACACCGAGACCCTGCGCGAATATCTGGAGAAGCGCGAGACGCGCACCGGCGCGCGCTCCACATCCGTCTCCCAACTCATGCACGAGGTGGGCGCGACCGACCGCGAGGGCACGCCCACTCTGATCGGACTGCTGTTGTTCGGCCGCAACCCGCAAGCCTTCCTGCCCCAGAGCGGCGTCGTCTTCGTCAAGTTCCCCGGCACCGAGCCGCGCGGCGAGGACGGCGGCATCGGCTACGGACGGCGGGCCGAACTGACCGGGCCGGTCGCCCGCATCATCGAGCGCGCCTGGACGCTCGTCTTCGACGAGATGCGCGTCGGAGCGACGGTCAATGGGCTGGAGCGGGAAGAACTGCTGGAGTATCCCCGCTTCGCCGTGCGCGAGGCCCTGGTCAACGCGGTGGCCCACCGCGATTATCGCATCAGCGGCCGGCGCATCGAGATCCGCATGTACGCCGACCGCCTGGAGATCATCAGCCCCGGCGGTCTGCCCGGCTACATGACCGTCGATAACCTGGTGGAGGAGCACTTCTCGCGCAACCCGCGACTGGTGAACGGGCTGTTTCAATGGGGCTACATCGAGGAGCTGGGGCTGGGCATCGACCAGATGATCGAAGAGATGTTGCAGGCCGGGCATCCGCCGCCCGAATTCCGCGCCACGCCCCACTCGTTCACTGTCGTCCTTTCCAACAAACGCGACCGGCCGAGCGCCCCCAAGTGGACGCGCAGCATGAACGAGCGACAGACGCAGGCCGTCAACTTCGTCCGCGAAACGGGCAGCATCACCAATCGCGAATATCGCCAACTGTGTCCCGATGTCTCGCCGGAGACGCTGCGCCTCGATTTGGTCGACCTCGTTGACCGGGGCGTGTTGCTCAAGATCGGCTCCAAGAAAGGCACGTACTACATCCTCAAATAATGAGCTACTTAAAATGATTGGCTACGGATTCACCCCGACGATACGGATTTTTTGTCCGTTTTGTCCCTGTCGCTTCGTAGCCACTGTTTAATCCCAAATTTATCCCAACTTTTGACTTGGGATAAGTTGGGAAACGTCGCTAAATCCCAATTGGGTTATGAGTTTCACCACGCCCGTCGCCCTGCTCCTGCTCTTGCTATTGCCGCTCATGGCCTGGCTGGTCTGGCCGCGACGGCCCGGGGCACGGCTGCTCTCCGGCCGGTTGGGATTGATTTTGCGGTTGCTCATCGTCGCTCTCGTCGTCCTCAGTTTGGCCGGGGCGCAACTCGTTCGCGCCGTCGATGATCTGGCCGTCGTCTTTCTGGTCGACGTCTCCGATTCGATGGGTGACGACAACATCGCCGCGGCCGAGCAGTTCGTTCGCGCCGCCGTGGCCCAGATGTCGCCCGACGATCGCGCCGCGATCATCCTCTTCGGCAGCAACGCCCTCGTCGAGCAGCCGTTGCGGTCGCTCGACGCGCCGGCCAGCCTGCCGCCCTTCGCCTCCCAGCCGGCGCGCATCGCCACCGACCTGGCCGAGGCCATCCGTCTCGGCCTGGCCCTTCTGCCGCCCGATGCCGCGCGACGGCTGGTCATCCTGAGCGACGGCGCGGCCACCACCGGCGACGCGACCCAGGCCGCGCGGCTGGCGGCGGCGTCCGGCGTCTCCATCGATACGCTCCACATGCCACGCCCGCCGGCCGAAGGTGAGATCATCCTGCGCGATGTCGTCGCTCCGGTCCGCGTCGGCCAGGGTGAGACCTTCCGGCTTGAGGTGAGTGCCGAGAGCACCGCCGCGACCGATGCCGTTTTGCGCGTCATGGGCGACGGAGCCGTTATCTATGAACAGACTGTCCGCCTGCAGCCGGGGACAAATAATCTTGCTGTCCGTCTGCAGGCCGGGGCCCCCGCCTTCGCCCGCTATCGGGTGCAACTCTCGCCAGTGGGCGCGGCCGACGCCTATCCGCAAAATAACGAACTGGCCGCCTTCACCGAAGTGGTCGGCCAGCCGCGCGCGCTGGTCGTCGCCGCCAAGACCGATGGAGAGGGCGCAGCGGTCGACGAGGCCGCGCAGCTGGTCGAGACGCTGACCGCGTCGGGCCTGTCCATCGACCGCGCCACACCCCTCACGCTGTCGTCCGGCCTGGCCGACCTGGCTGATTACGCCGCCATCGTGTTGGCCAACGTCAACGCCCGCGATCTTTCGCCGCGCAAGATGGCGACGTTGCAGGCCTACGTTCGCGATCTGGGCGGCGGGCTGGTAGCCGTGGGTGGCCCGGACAGCTTCGGCGTGGGCGGCTACTTCGATACGCCGCTGGAGGAAGCGCTGCCGGTCAACATGCAGATCGACGACCCGGAGCGCTTCCCGGCCGTCAGCATGGTCCTGGTCATCGACCGGTCGGGCAGCATGGCCAGCACCGAGGGCGGCGTCACCAAGATTCAGTTGGCGGCCGAGGGGGCCATCCGGGCACTGGAATTGCTCAACGACTTCGACGACATGACCCTCATCCCGGTCGACGAAGCGCCGGACGAGATCATCGGGCCCATCACTGCCGCCAATCGCGACGAGGCCATCGCCCGCATGCGTGGGCTGGGCGCGGGCGGCGGCGGCATCTTTGTGCGCACCGGCCTGGAAGCGGCCGCCCGGGCCCTGGCCGCGAGCGACAACGAGGTAAGGCACATTATTGTCCTGGCCGACGGGGCGGACGCCGAACAGCAGGAAGGCGTGGCCGAACTCATCGAGGAACTGACCGCCGATGGCATCACCGTATCGATGATTAGTATCGGGGCCGGTCCGGACACGCCCTGGCTGCAAGCGATGGCCGAGTTAGGCGGCGGCCGCTTTCATCTGACCGACCAGGCCGCCAACCTGCCGCAGATTTTCACCCAGGAGACGCTCGCCATCCAGCGCAACTACGTCATCGAGGAGCGCTTCTTCCCCACCCAGGCCGCCACCCATCCCATCCTGACCGGCATCACCGCCACGCCGCCGCTCTACGGCTACGTGGGCACGAGCGCCAAAGCCACGGCCCAAACGCCGCTGGTGACCCATCTGGGCGACCCGTTGCTGGCGACCTGGCAGTACGGCCTCGGCCGCAGCGTCGCCTGGACATCCGACGCGACCGGCCGCTGGGGTCGCGACTGGGTGCGCTGGGCCGGATTCGGCGCGTTCTGGAACCAGGCCGTGCGCTGGTCGTTCGGCGCGCGGGGAGCCGAGGGGCTGTCGGCCTCGGTGCGGCTCGACGGCGAGACGGCCCGGCTGGTGGTCGACGCCCAGACCGACGGCCGCTTCCTCAACGACCTGGCGCTGACCGCCAACGTCGTCGATCCGGCCGGGGAAGCACGGCCGGTCGAGTTGCGACCCGTGGCCCCCGGCCGCTATGAGGGCACGTTCACCCCGACGGCCGAGGGCGCGTACTTCATCGGCGTCGGAACGGCCGACGGCGCTCTCCAGACCACCGCCGGCTGGGTGCTGGGCTACTCGCCGGAGTACGCCGCGCTCGACGACGACCCGGCGCTGCTGGCCGCGCTGGCCGAGGCGACCGGCGGCCGCACGCTCGACATCGGCGACGCCGCCGGCACAGCGGCCGTCTTCGACCACAACCTGCCGGCCGCCGCCGCCGTGCAGCCGATCTGGCCCTGGTTGACACTGGTGGCCGCCTTGCTGCTGCCGCTGGACGTGGCCGCGCGGCGGCTGACGCTGACCCGGCGGGATTGGGCGCGGGCGTGGGGAAAAATCAGGACTTATGAGCCAGGAAACAGGCATGAGGCGATGGAGCCGGAGCGAGGCGAAGGGCTGGCGCAGTTGTTGCGGGCCAAGGAAAAGAAGGCGGAGGCATTAGGCGGCAGGCATTACCCATCAGGAATAAGGCCGGGAGACGAGCCATCGGCGAGTGGCATTTCCCCGGCAGGGGACAATCCGGCCGAGCCGCCGAGCGCGGCCGATTCATCGCCGGCCGCGCCAGGCCTGGAAGAGGAGTCGTTGGCGGCGCGGCTGCGAAAGCGGCGGAACTTGTAGAAGCGATTTGCCAAATCGCTCTACTCCCTGCACGCCCGAGGTTCACCCTCCGGCAAAAAGGCCAGATACTCCTGCAGCTTGGCCTCATCCCAATCGGGGTTATCGGCGAAGAGAGTCTCGCAGGTGAAGGCGACCAGTTCCTCCGGCGACCTATCCGCCAGCTTCTCAGCCGCGTCCGCGCCGCCGATGGCCTCGATAAGGTTCAGATCGATGTAGACAACGCGGCCGTCGGTGTAAAGAACGATGAAGTTGTTTGTTTCGGGAAAATAGAACGCCTGTTTAACGCCCAGACCGAGACTCACAAGCGAACGCTCGCCGATAGCGATTTCACTCGTGCCTCCCTGAAATAGAACCCGATAGTACTCGTGATCGGCGCTAAGAATGAACGCATTCTCCGCAAGCCGCTCACCGCTTTTGTCGTTCACGACCTCGCCGGTGCCCATCCGGCGCAGTTCTTTCGGCACGTCGGAATAATCAACAACAAAGAAGGGGCTGTGAGGGATGTGAAACACCTTATCAACAACGCCAGCCAGCGGGATGACCAACTCGTTATCCGTTTGGCGCAGTTCGCCTGGCGCAGTGAAATAAGCGACGACGTAGAAGGGGCTGTCAGGAATGGGGAAAACAGCAGCAACCTCACCAGCGAGCGGGGTGACCTGCTCGTTATCCGTTTGGCGCAGTTCGCCCGGCGCGGCCGAATAAGCAACGACGTAGAAGGGGCTGTCAGGAATGGGGATGACATCAGCAACCCTGCCAGCCAGTGGAGTGACCTGCTCGCTATCTGTCCGGCGCAGTTCACCCGGCGCAGCGGAATAAGCGACGATGTAGAAGGAGCTGTCAAGGATAGGATCGACGGCAGTGACATCGTCCTCGAGTAGAATAACCTCCCTGCCATCCGTCCGGCGTAGTTCGTCCGGGGCGTCGAAATAAGCGACGACAAAGAAGGGGCTATCAGGGATAGGAGTGACGCTATCAATATAATCAGGGAGTTGGATAACCTGCTCGTTATCTGCACGACGCAGTTCGCCCTCTGCATCGTAATATCTGATTACGAAGAACGGGCTGTCGGGAATATCAATGACGTCATAAACTTTGTGGTCGAGCTTAATGACTTGCGCACCGTCTGTCCGGCGTAGTTCGTCCGGGGCGTCGATATAAGCGACGACAAAGAAGGGGCTATCAGGGATAGGATTGACGCTATCAATAAGATCAGAGAGTTGGATAATCTGCTCCTTATCTGCACGACGCAGTTCGCCCTCTGCATCGTAATATCTGATTACGAAGAACGGACTGTCGGGAATATCAATGACGTCATAAACTTCGTACTTGAGCTTAATGACTTGCCCACCGTCCTTCCGGCGCAGCTCGCCCGGGAGGTCCGTATATCCGACGATGAAGAAGGGACTGTCGGGGATGGGATAAGCGGTCTCAGCGTCGCCAGTGAGCTGGACGACTTGCCCGTCATCTATCCGGCGAAGTTCACTAGGGAAGTCGGAATAATTAACAATGAAAAAAGGAATGTCGAGACGATGGGGAATATAGTCAAATTCTCCATTTAAAGGAGCGATGGATGCGCCCGTCGTGCCGGATATCAAGCCATCCTTACCAAGTAGATAGTCCACCACGTATACAGTATTGGTGTAAATTCCGGTGAGCGCAGCCACCGTATCGGTGATAGGGTTTACTGTTCGACCCTGAATTAAGTTGTTAGCCACTTTGTGTGCTACTTCGTCGGTGACCTGGTCACTTCCGGCCATGAGTGCCGCCTCCAGCAGCAACCGGTCGGCCAGCAACGGGTCGCTCTCGAAGACTCTCTCGCTCTGGTTCAGCAGCAGGCGGGCTCTGGAGTCATTGAGATTCACTTCGGCCCGTGTCGCCTCAAAGGCAGTGGTGGATTGGGCCGCCACTGCCTTTGCCTCGGAATGGCTAGCCGTATTCCATTGCAATAAGGCGAACACAGCGGCGAACATCGCCAGCGCCGTAAATGCGCTGACCCCCACGAATGCCCGGCGCGTCAGCTTTTCCCGTTGGCGGCGAGCCGCCTCCTTCTCTTTCGCTTCTAGCTCCTCCTCGGCCGTCGCCGCGTCCAGGAAGGCGCGTGCCGTCGCGGTCATACTCGCCGCGTTGTCAACCGCCCATCCCCGTGCCGCGGCCAGTTGTGCGCCGTCATAGAGGTAGCTGGGGTCGCGCCCGCCCTCGTCCCACTCGGCCGCCGCCGCCGCCAGCCGCCGCTCCAGCCGCAGCGCCTCGCGGTTGTCGCGCAGCCACTCCTGCAGCGCCGGCCATTCGCGGATGAGCGCCTCGTGGCTCACCTGCGCCGCGGCGTCGTCGGCCGACACCAGCCGGGCCTGGGAGAGAGCGTTAAGCACGGCCTCGGCCTCGCTCCGGGCGGCGGCGTCACCCGGCATCAGGTCGGCCAGGGCCACGCGGCGGCGGGTGTCCTCGGCCCCCTCGCCCAGTTCGGTCAGTTGCAGGAAGATGCGCCGGGCGATTCGCTGCTGTTTCTCGTCGAGATCGCCGTAGGCTCGCTCGGCCGTGCGGGCGATGGCCCCGCCGACGCCGCCCGCTTCGCTGTAGCCGTAGTGGGTCAGCCGCCACGCCTCGCGCCGCTTCCAAGTCTCCAGCAGGGCGTGGGACAGCAGCGGCAGCGCGCCCGCCTCGTCCCCGGCGTCGCGCACGATTTTGTCGGCCAGCCCCGGCTCCAGCTCGTAGCCGGTGCGCAGCGCCGGCCGCTCCACCGCCTCGCGCAGTTCCACCTCGTCCATCGCGCCGATGAGCTGCTGGCGCTGCTGCAGGGCGTCGCGCAGGCCGGGATAGCGCAGGCAGTGGTGGTAGAAGTCGGCCCGCAGGGTGAGCACGACGGTCGTTGCCCCGCCCCCGGCCGCGGCCAGTAAGCCGTCGATGAAGGCGGCCCGCTCCGGTTCGTCCTTGCACAGGGTGAACAGTTCCTCGAACTGGTCGACCAGCAGGAAGGCGCGCGGCTTGCGCTGCCGTTCCAGGTACTTGCGGATGTAGAGGTGGGCGCTCTCCGGGGATTCCCGCAGGTCGCGGATGATAGCCAGCGTCTCGCCGGCGGTGTTCAGGTCGCCGGTCAGGGCCAGCGCCAGTTGCTCCAGCGGCCGGTCGGTCGGCGTCAACTCCAGGTAGGCCCACCCGGCGCCGTCTTTGGGCAGGGCGGCCCCGTCCGGCGGCGAGCGCAGACCCTTCAGGGCCGGGACGACCCCGGCGCGAACGACCGACGACTTGCCGCTGCCCGACGCGCCGACGACGGCCATGAACGATTGCCCGCGCAGCGCACCGAGCAGCGTGCCAATGAGGCGCTCGCGGCCGAAAAAAAGCCCGGCGTCAGCCTCGTTGTAGAACTCCAGCCCCTTGTAGGGTGATTCGGCCGATTCGTCGAGGTCGTCGAGCGCCCAGGCGTCATCGGGGCGCAGCGTTTGCAGTTGGGCCAGCAGGGCGGGCAGTTGCGTCCGGCGATTGAGCAGTTCCAGCAGTTCGGTCGTCTTGGCGCTCTTGTTGTTGCCGGGCAACTGGTCCCAATCCGCCCCCAGTTCGAAAGTCAGGTCGCGCAATTCGTCCAGCGAAAAACGCTCGACCACCTGGCCGCGGACGGTGCGCAAACGTTCGGTCGGGATCGGCCGGTTCTGTTCCATGTGGATGCTTCCGTGCTCAATGACGCCGATACGAGAGTGGGAGAGATTGTAGCGGGGGTGAAAGAGGTGTCAATCATATCGACATATTGCCTGCAGGGGAGAGGCGGCAGGACTTTTCAGCAGGCGGCCGCCTCGGGCTGAAGCCGCGAGGCTACTCAACAACGGCCCCCAAAGGGGCCTTCAGCACCGCGCGCCACGCCTGTAAAGCCGGCTTCAGCCGGCGTCGTTCGCTAGCCCGGTCCCTTTAGGGCCGGGCGGTGTCTTGTCCAGGCGGCGACGCCACGGCTTTATCATAGACAACTGAAAAACCCTGGAGGCGAAAACAGCCCCGCCAAGCAGAATTCCTCCTCCTCTTACCGCCGCCTCTCCCTCCGGGTGTTTCATAACGGCTACAAACGAAGAGGGTCAGGCAACCGGGAGGCGAGACCGCAGTTTTCCAGCGACACCTATCCCGGTTGTCCTGATCCCTATAAACCGACTCTACTCCTCATACACCAACTCCCCCCGCAAAAACGCCGCCGCCTGCGCCGTGGCCGGGGTCGTGAAGAACGTCGCCGCCTCCGCCACCTCCACCAACCGCCCGCCCAGCAGAAACGCCACCCGCCCCGCCATCCGTCGCGCCTGGAAGATGTCGTGGGTCACCCAGACAACGGTCATGCCGCTCTGGGCGTGGGCCTCTGCCACCAACCGCTCAATGAGGCCGATGTTGTACGGGTCGAGATTGGCCGACGGCTCGTCGAGCAGCAGCACGTCGGGCCGCATGACCAGGGCGCGGGCCAGGGCAACGCGCTGCGCCTCCCCGGCCGACAGCTTGGGCGCCGATTGCCGCGCCAGCGAGGCCAGCCCCAGCCGGTCGAGCCAGCCGGCCAGTTCGCCGGCGGGCAGCTTTTCGCCACGCAGCCCCAGACCGTAGCTGATGTTGGCCGCGACGCTGCGCCGAAGCAGTGCCGGCCGCTGGAAGACGGACGTCACTCGCCGCCGCTGGGCCAGCGAGAGGCCATCGGTCACCACCTGCCCGTCGAAGGCCAGCGTGCCGCCGCTCGGCCGCTCCAGGAAGTTGAGCAGCCGCAGCAGCGTGCTCTTGCCCGCCCCACTCGGCCCCAGCACGGCCAGCACCTCGCCGCGGCCGATCTCCAGCCGCTCGATGTCCAGCACGCGCCGGCCGTTGTAGTTTTGCTGTAGGTTGTGGAGGCGGTAGATCATGGGAGCGGGCAGTAATCAGTAGGTCAAATAGGTCAGTAGGTCAGTCTGTCGTCGCCTTCCAAACTCGTCACTCGTCACTCAATCTGTGAAACAGGTAATTGGCCGCAAAGGCCAGCGCCAGCAGGATGGTGCCCAGGGCCAGGGCCAGGGCGAAATTGCCGCGGCGGGTTTCCAGGACGATGGCCGTGGTCAGGACGCGCGTCTGGCCCTCGATGTTGCCGCCGACCAGCATCACCGCCCCCACTTCGGAGATGATGCCGCCAAAGGCAGCGATGACGGCCGCCAGCACGCCCAATCGCGCTTCCAGCATCATCGCCCACGCCAGTTGCGCCCGTGTGGCCCCCAGCGAACGCACCTGCAACTTGACCGTGGGATCGATGCTGCGCAGGGCGGTCAGCGTCAGGCCGATGATGAGCGGCAGAGCGATGATAGTCTGGGCGACGACCATCGCCGTCGGCGTGAAGAGCCACCCCAGGCCACCCAGCGGCCCCCGATTCGACAACAGCAGATAAACGAATAGGCCCACGACCACCGGCGGCAGCCCCATGCCGGTGTAGATGATGGGCAATAGGCAGCCACCGGCCGGAACCCGGTCGCGCAGCCCCAGCGCCGCCCCCAGCGGCAGCCCGATCAGCGTCGCCAGCACCAGCGCCCCGCCGGTCACCCGCAGCGTCAGGCCGACGACTTCCAGCAGAGCCGGGTCGAAACCGGTCAGCAGGCGCATAGCCTCGCGCAAGGCATCGATCAGGGTTTCCATATCAGGGATGCCTTTCGTTATGAGAATTGATCATAGCGCAATGCGAATAGCCAGGGGTGAAAAGAAGTGGCGCTCGGGGATCAGAGGCAGCGAACCAACTAGGACTGAATGACTTGCAGAACAAAAAGCGCTATCGGAACGTCCGGCGCCCGAACGATCAGTGACTCCCCTTCCAGTTGCCGGAAGCAGATCACGTCGTCGCCGGTCCAGCAGGCGCTGCCGTCCGGCTGGCTTTCGGCCGTGGTCTTGAAGAGCGCGGCCGGATAATCGGGATAGACTTCGGCGAATTCGAGCGCGTCCTCCGGCGTGTCCCACACCAGCCGCAGGGCCATAACCATCTCGTCCGTCGCCTCGTTCCAGTAAACGGCATACTGGTCGCCGCCCCAGCCCGTGGCCACCCGGTTGACAACTGTGCCCGATAGCTGCTGGGCCAGATATTGGCGCAGGTAGAATTCGCCCAGGATATCCTCATCGAGCAGCATCCAGCCCGCGCCCAGCGTGTCGCCCAGCGGCGGTAGCGTCACGACTTGCGGCGCGTCGCCGGCGCGGTAGCGGTCGGGATGCAGGATCTGTTCGGTGGAGCGCGGCGGGTCGGCCCAGGCGGCGTCGATGGCCGCGAACCCATTCTCGCGGTACAGGTCAATGACGAACTCCACCCCGTCCGTGTAGGGGAATGCCAGATCGTTGATCAACACCGGCGGAAATTCGCTCAAAAAGTCGCTGTCGGCCTGTTCGGAATCGTTGAGGATGGCCTCTTCCTCGGCGTCGGTAAAATAGTCGTTCTCAAACAGATAGAGATATTGCACCAGTTCGGCTTCGCCCTCCGCCAGAGCACGCACGGCCGCCCGCGCCTCGGAATCGAGCGACTCGTCGCTGAGGGCATTGAGGTCATAGTATTGATCTTGCAAAGCATGGACGAACTCGTGGGCATGCGTCCACTGGGCGGCCGGATCGAGCAGCGCCCCATCATTGACGACGACAAATTCGGTCGTTGCGGGGTCATAGTAACCCAGGATCCCCTCGCTCTGCAAAGTCACCTGCGCCGTGTAGAGATCGTAGTCCCGGCCCAGGAAATCGAACGCGCTCAACTCCAGCACGTCAGCCCGCGATTCGTCGGGCGTCGTCTCCGCGGCGGACTCGCGCTCGATGCGCTCGCGCAGCTGGTCGCGGCTGAGTACGACGGGCACAACGGGTTCCAGCGGTTCCAGGCCGCGCAGTTCGCTGACGTTGGCCTCGACCTCGGCCCGGATGGTGGCGTTGCGAGCTTCGGTGTCGGCCAGGTTGACAACGACCGAGTGCGGCTCGCTGCGAACGTTGTTGAGGTTCACGGCCGTGACGGTGAACACGACCTCGCCCTCATCGACCGGGGCCGGCCAGTCCACCGTGCGCGCGTACAACCTTTCGCCGTCCAGGGTATAGGTGGTGTAGCGCCGGCCGTTGACGTCCAGCGTCAGGCTGGCCAGGCCGGCGGCATCGCTGGCGACCAGTACGATTTCGACCGGCGTGGCGATGGGCAACGTCGCCGCTTCGACAGGGGTGACGATGCGCGCCACCGGCGGCAGCGATTGTTGCTCCCCTTCGAGTGTCGCCAGGTCGGCCGTCAGGCCGTCGACGTCGGCGGTGCGGGTGGCCACCTGGACGGTCAACTCGTCGACCGCCTGTTGGCTCTCCACCAGTTGGCCTTCGAGCAGACGGGTGTCGCCCTCGGCCGCCGCCAGATCAGCCGACACGGCATCGCGCGTGGCCACCGCACCCGACAGCTCCAGTTCCAGATTCGCCTGGGCCGAGCGCAGCGTTTCGTTATCGGCCGAGAGTTGGCGCAGATTATCGCGGAAACGCAACTCGGCCTGGAATAAAAACACAAAGCCGGCCGCCACGACCATCAGCAGCATGATCAGGATCAGGACGGTGGCCGTCGATGGAGATGATTTCATACCGTTTCCTCAATGCGCAACGCGCACGGAGATGCTACCTGAGGTAAGAATTTTTGGCAAAGTATCAGGGCTGCCTGGACAAGCGCTCTGCCCGGCAAGCGGCGATGAGCGTCGCCCGGCGCGAGTACCCCCAAACGGCTGCCCGATGGCTGTCATTCATCAAAGTGATAGATTTTGGCAGCGATCCGGCGCTATAGTCCCGAATCGATAGCCCCCGAAATCGGTTATAGCTATATGGATATGACGCGCATGGAAATGATGACGGAGATTGATGTGAAGTCCTCGCGCCTGCCCGGCTTCTACAAGCTGGGGCTGGCCGAGCGAGTGGCGTTGGTAGCCGAGCGGGCCGGACTGAGCGAGGACGAAGCCGCCGTGCTGGCCGGCGACGGACTGGCTCCGGCCCAGGCCGATCTGATGATCGAAAACGCGCTGGGAACCCATGCGCTGCCTCTGGGCGTGGCCGCCAACTTTCTGATCAACGGCCGCGATTACCTCATCCCCATGGCCGTCGAGGAGCCGAGCGTGCTGGCCGCCGTCAGCCACGCCGCCAAACTCATCCGCGCCGGCGGCGGCTTCACCGCCGAGGCTTCCGCGCCGGTGATGATCGGCCAGATTCAGGTGCTGGATATTCTCGATATGGCCGGCGCGGCGGCGGCGCTGATGGCCCACCGCGACGAACTGCTGGCGCTGGCCGATAAATGCAACCCCAGTATCACCCGGCGGGGCGGCGGCGCGCGCGACATCGAAGTGCGGCCGTTTCCCGACACCCCCGTCGGCCCGATGCTGGTCGTCCACTTGCTCTATGACACGCGCGACGCCATGGGCGCCAACGCCGTCAACACCGCCGTCGAGGCCATCGCCCCGCGCGTGGCCCAGCTAACCCGCGGGCGCGTCAACCTGCGCATTTTGTCCAATCTGACCGACCGGCGCACGGCCACGGCCCGCTGCACGATCCCGGTCGCTGAACTGGCCCAGCCGGGCATCCCCGGCGCGGAAGTCGCCCAACTGATCGCTGAGGCCAATGCTTTCGCCGTCGTCGATCCCTACCGCGCCGCCACCCACAACAAAGGTATCATGAACGGCATCGATGCCGTATGCATTGCCACCGGCAACGACTGGCGGGCCATCGAGGCCGGAGCCCATGCCTACGCGGCCCGCCACGGCCGCTACCAGGCGTTGACTGACTGGCACGTCGATGCCGGCGGTGACTTGTCTGGCGAGATGACGCTGCCGCTGGCCGTTGGCGTGGTCGGCGGGGCGACGAAGGTTCATCCCACGGCCCGGGTGGTGCTGAAGATACTCGGCGTCGAATCGGCCGGCGAGCTGGCCGGGTTGATGGCCTGCGTGGGGTTGGCCCAGAATTTGGCGGCCATCAAGGCTTTGGCGACCCACGGCATTCAGAAAGGCCACATGCGCCTCCACGCGCGGCAGATCGCGCTGGCGGCCGGCGCGGCCGATGGTCAGGTGCAGACAATCGCTGACCAGTTGGTCGCCGAGGGCAACATCCGTGTCGAACGGGCGCAGGAACTACTGAGAATGTAGCGCCGGTTTCTTAACCGGCGAGGAAGATACCGGTCAAAAAACCGGTGCAACGAGGAAACAATGACTGAATACGATGCCAAAAATGGATTGCTGAAGCCCGACCGGCCGGTGGGAATTGTCGGCTATGGCGCTTACGTGCCGCGCTACCGGCTGCCGGCGACAGAGATTTCGCGCATGTGGAAGGGCGGCACCGGCGGCACGCCCATCGAAGAGAAAGCGGTCAACGGCCTGGACGAAGACGTGGTCACCATGTCGATCGAGGCCGCCCGCGACGCGCTGCGCCGGGCGCAGATCGACCCGCAGGAGATTCGCGCCGTGTGGGTGGGCAGCGAGAGCCATCCCTACGCCGTGAAGCCCAGCAGTACCATCGTGGCCGAGGCCATCGGCGCGGTGCCCAACACGCAGGCCGCCGATTGGGAGTTCGCCTGCAAGGCGGGCACCGAGGCGATGCAGGCGGCGATGGGGTTCGTCGGCTCCGGCATGGCCAAGTACGCGCTGAGCATCGGCATGGACACGGCCCAGGGCCGGCCCGGCGATGCGCTGGAGTACACGGCCGCCGCGGGCGGCGCGGCCATCCTGATCGGCCCCGGTGCCGAGGCCGTCGCCGTCATCAACGGCTCCTTCTCCTTCGTCACCGATACCCCCGACTTCTGGCGGCGCGAACACGCCAACTATCCCTCGCACGGCGACCGTTTCACCGGCGAACCAGCCTACTTCAAGCACGTCACCGGCGCGGCCGAGCGGCTGATGGAACTGCTGGGAACGACATCGGCTGATTATCGCTGGGCCGTCTTCCATCAGCCCAACGTCAAGTTTCCGGAACGCGCGGCCAAGCTGCTGGGCTTCAGCAAGGAACAGATCGCCCCGGGGCTGCTCAGCGGCCGCATCGGCAACACCTACAGCGGTTCAACGATGATCGGCCTGACGGCTATCCTCGACGTGGCCGAGCCGGGCGACCGCATCCTCATGGTCAGCTACGGCTCCGGCGCGGGCAGCGACGCCTTCGACATCACCACGACGGAGCGGTTGGCCGACGTGCGCGAGCTGGCGACCAGCACAGAAGCCTACATCGCCCGCCGCACGCCCATCGACTACGCCACCTATTCCCGCTTCCGCGAAAAGCTGAAGATGAATTAGGAAAATCCGCAGCATTCGCAGATTTCACCGATTGAAGCAAGAGAAAGTCCCGACACAAGTGGCGCGGCCGGCATTTCGTAGACGAAATTCCATCAGCGTCATGGCTCAGACACTTCTTAACAATCTGTGTAATCGGTGAAATCTGTGGATTCTCCCTTTGTGTGAGAATGCCATGACCAACGTTTCGATAATCGGCATCGGCCAAACCGATGTCCGCGAGCACTGGGACACCTCCATCCGCCATCTGGCATGGTACGCCATCGAAGCGGCTATGGACGATGCCCACCATAATCAAATCGACGCCATCTACGTCGGCAACATGCTGGCCGGGCAACTGAGCAACCAGAATCACCTGGGGGCGCTGGTGGCCGACTTCGCCGGGTTGCGCGGCACCGAGGCCCTGACCGTCGAAGCGGCCGACGCTTCCGGCGGCGCGGCCTTGCGACAGGCCGTGCTGGCCGTTCAGAGCGGTCTGGTCGAGACGGCGCTCGTCGTCGGCGTCGAGAAAGTGACCGACGAATCGGGCGCCACCATTCCCGCCGCGCTGGCGACAGCGCTGGACGCCGACTACGAGGCCATCCACGGCCAGACGCTCAGCGGCGCGGCCGGCGTGCTGATGCGGCGCTATATGTATGAATATAATGTAGAGTTGGCCGACTTCGCCGGGTTCAGCGTCAACGCCCATGCCAACGCCGCGGCCAATTCGCGGGCTATGTTTCGCAACAAGCTGCGGCCGGAGGCCTTCACGAGTGCGCCGATGACCGCCGATCCGGTCAGTCTGTTCGACGAGGCCCCCACCGGCGACGGCTCGGCGGCGGTCATCGTCACGACGTCTGAGCGGGCGGCTGATATGGTTGCTCGTCCGGTGCGCATCCTGGCCTCGGCCCTGGCGACCGATACCGTGGCCCTCCACGACCGGCGCGATCTGTTGTGGCTGGCCGCCGCCGAGCGCAGCGCCCGGCGCGCATTCGACGCGGCCGGTCTGTCCCCGGCCGACATCGACGTGGCCGAGCTCCACGATTCGTTCACCATCCTGGCCGCGCTGTCGCTGGAGGCCTGTGGCTTCGCGGAGCGGGGCCAGGGCTGGCAGTTGGCTCGCGACGGCCAGATCGGGCGCGGCGGCCGCATCCCCATCAGCACGTTTGGTGGCCTGAAGGCCCGCGGCAATCCGCCGGGGGCGACCGGTCTCTACCAGATCGTGGAAGTGGCCCAGCAGCTGCGCGGCACGGCCGGCGATTGCCAGGTGGCCGGCGCGCGTGTCGGGTTGGCCCAGAATCTGGGCGGCATGGCCGCCACGGCTGTTACCCATATCCTGCAAGCTGAATTATAGGGAGAGAGAAAGCATGTCTCCAATCAAGCTGGCCGCCATCTATAATTTGACCGGCGGCCAATCGGGGCTGGACGTTCCCTCCTGGCAGGGGGCCAGATTGGCGGCGGCCGAAGCCAATGAGCACGGGGGCGTGCTGGGCCGACCGGTTGAGCTTGTTTTGTGGGACGGCGGCACCGACCCGATAACGCTAGGCCCTATGACCTCGGAACTGCTGGGGCGAAACCCGGACGTCTGCGCCCTGTTCGGGCTGTCCGACACCGACATGGTGCTGGCTGCGGCCAATTCGTGCGCCGCCGTCGAGCGCCTGTTTGTCACGTCCGGGGCCACATCGCCCCACCTGCCGCAGCAGGTGCCGACCTATCTGTACCTGGCCTGTTTTGGCGACAACGTGCAGGCCGCGGCTGCGGCCGAGTATGCTTACCGGGGATTGGGCGCGCGATCGGCCGCGGTCGTGTACCGGCGCAACGATACCTTCACCGAATTGCTCCAGGGCTATTTCGCCACCAGCTTCGCCGCATTGGGGGGCCAATTGATCAGCGCCGGCAGCTACGCGACGCTGGACGAACTGGCCCACCTCCTGACGGATAGCGCGCTGTCCGCCGATCTCGTTTTCTTCGCCGCCCCGCCCGACGACGTGATCGACGGCGTGGGCCGGCTGCGCGCCGCCGGCCTGACCGCTCCGATCATGGGCGGCGACAGCTTCGATTTGGGTGACGTATGGGAGGAGAACTCGACGCTATCCGGTGTGTACTTCACCACCCACGCCTTCGTCGATGCTGCCAACCCCGATCCGGCCATGACGGCATTCATGGCGGCTTACCAGCAGGCCAATCCCGGCCACGAGGCCGGCGCTTTCGCGGCTCTCGGCTATGACACCGCCCGGCTGATCCTGGTCGCCGTGGCCAAGGCTGGCAGCGATGCGCCGGCCGCGGTACTGGCGGCACTGCCCCAGGTGAGCGATTTCCGCGGCCTGACGGGTACGATCCGTTATGACAATGGCAGCCGCATACCGAGTAAATCCGTCACCGTGCTTCAGGTTCATGCCGGCCGGGTGTCGTTGGCCGGCCAGTTTGTGCCCTCAGAAATCCCTCAGCCCTGATCAACAAGCGCGAATGTCCCCCGGAAGGCGGAGATGATAGCTTTTGGCAGCGTTTTCCCGGCCTTGACAGGAGTTGGTAGCCTGAACGTGGATAATTCTAAACGGGAACAGGCGCGGCGCCTTCGATGAATTAGCTGGGAGCCGACCGCGTCCTGGAGGTAACAGAAAAAAATGGAAGTATCACGTCATTGGCGTCTAAATCAACAACGATATGCTTTGGTGGGCGAAGTTTGTCCCAACTGTGGGGTCAAGCTGTTCCCCCCGCGTGACGTTTGCCTGGAGTGCGAGGCCCCGGCCAAGGAACTCTATACCTTCACCGGGCTGGGCGAGGTCTACTCTTACACGACCATCTATGACCCGCCGGCGGGCTTCGAGCACAATGCACCCTACATGGTTGCGCTGGTAAAGCTGGAAGAAGGGCCTCTGGTGACGGCCCAATTGACCGACATGGATTTCAACGAGGTCAGCATCGGCATGCCGGTGGAGATGGTCACCCGCAAACTGCGGACCGACGGTGAAGAGGGCATGATCGTCTACGGCTACAAGTTCCGGCCGGCCGTTTCGGCGACCGTGCAGTAAGCGATATACAGAGAAGAAGAAGCGAACGGCCGGGCTCAAACGAGTCCGGCCGTTTTTGTTTGGCAACCCAGTCAACTTGTGACTGCTCATCCACGATACATCAACTGGAAATAAAGACTCAAGCGGCGAAAAACGGGCGCTTGCCTTCCGAACCGGAGTTGGCCGCCCAGCTCGACATGGGAGATCAGCGGCCACTGGCCGGCAACCCTGCCTTCCAACTCACCCCCCGCTACCGATAGTGCAGCCGCATCACGATATCCTGCGGGTAGTTGCCGAAGTGACGGCCAAAGATGTTGATGCCGCCGACGTGGCGTGCATCGGGTTTGACGCCAATACGGACGGAGAAGGATGGCTCGGCCGTCAGGTGAACGTCGTTCAGCGTGACATTCGATACGCGTGTACCGTCCACGAAACTGCCGCTTTCGGAAACTGTAAATACTTTCAGTTGGCCAAACTGAGAGTTCCAGGTATCCCACCAGGCGGGCGTCAGCAACCCCCGCTGGCCGCCAAAGTCGCTCGGACTCGTCCAGACTCCAATCTCCACGCCGTTGATCCACATAGTGATATCTGAAGGCCACTCTTTGCGGTGAAGGGGTGCTTCGGAACAAAGCTCCAGGCTGACCGAGGCGCTCTCGACGACTGCGCTCGGCAGCAGCCGGTTGGGAAAGCGGTACTCGACGTAGCCATAATGGAACCATAGTAACTGGGCATTGACCCGTTCGGGTTCAAAGAATGAGGCTGGATCGTCAAACAGGCCGATGATGCCCTCGCTGCCGGCCAGCCCACAGGTCGGCGTCACCCGGCAGTCCACATACGCCCCAACGGGCATGGAGATCTCAATGACATGATCCAGCGAGGTATCGCCGCGCGCCAGTTCCAGGATCAGCACGTCATAAGCCCTGAAGCACACCTTTTGCAGGCCTCGCGTCGCCGGCCGCAACTCGGTCTTGATTAGCCCGGCCTGCTCCAGAATGTTGACGTGCAGGGTAGCCGTTGATGTCGGCATTTCAAGGGCTTGGCCGATCTCGCTGACGTTTAGAACCTGTGTACTGAGCAACTCCAG
Source organism: Promineifilum sp. (assembly GCA_017983515.1). Taxonomy (GTDB): domain Bacteria; phylum Chloroflexota; class Anaerolineae; order Promineifilales; family Promineifilaceae; genus Promineifilum. Next base: position 104,887 of record JAGOBF010000001.1, read on the forward strand.
AATTTTCACTCGGGTCGTCGAGGCCAGGGCCTTCAAGATCGGTTCCGAACTGCTGTTATTGCTATCCAGTGCAACGCGGAAGATGCGTCCCGGTGGGGCTGTCGTGGTTTCGGTCATTTCCGCCCTCATTATCTGCCAACAACTGCCTCATTATCATGTGTAAATAGGCAATAGTTGATCGGAAAGCCAGCTATTTTCACCCAGTTTTATACGCTTTTGGGCCTATCTTGAGCCATTGCCGCTTGACAGCTTGCTAAAGTGCATGATAACATGTTTTATAACATAATCAACTGTTACAAAAGGCCTTGTAACAGAATCCCTTCGCTTCACTCTGAAGGAGGTGAAAGCTCTATCCAGTATTGATCCACCTACATCGCAGCGCGACAAGCGTTTGACCCACTGTCTGTTTTTTGACAATCATAAGTAGAAAGGAGAAGTTTCGGAATGAATAACAAACGTCGTTTGATTCTACTGTTTGTGGGTGTCCTGTTGGCATTGGCGCTGGTAGCCTGTGGTGGGGGAAGCAACGGCTCCGAAAACACGGCTGATGAGACCGAAGGCGTCGTCGAACCGACCAGCGACGCCGCAGTCGAGGAACCGGTCGTCACAGAGCCGGCCGCTGAGGGCGGTGAGGAAGTCGCCGCCGGTACCTGCGGCCCCGTAGAACTGCAATACTGGAACCCGTTTACCGGCCCCGATGGCCCGTTCATGGGCGAGATGGTCGATGCCTTCAACGGTTCCCAGGAAAACATTAACGTCGTAATGACCACCCAGAGCGAGTATTACACCCAGCTCTCGACCGCTGCGGCCTCAGGCACCCTCCCCGACGTGGCCATCGTCCACGCTGACCAGGTGGCGACACAGGCCTTCCGCAACGTCCTGCGGCCCATTGACGATGTCGTCGCCGCCGCCGGCATCGACGGGGCGAATTTCCCGACCGACGTCTGGAACGCCGGCGAAGTGGCTGGCCAGCGCTACTCCATTCCGCTGGACATCCATCCGATGACGATGTTCTATAACGCCGACCTCCTGTCAGCAGCCGGCTTCGACGCCCCGCCGACCACCGGCGAGGAGTTCGCCGCGGTCGCCGGCGCCCTCAGTGATGGCACCAATAATGGCTTCATGATCACCTCCGGTTTTCCGATCCGCCAAATCTTTGAGATGTTGCTGTATCAATTCGGCGGCACATCATTCACCGAAGACGGAGCAGAGGCGGCGTGGAACGGCGACGCCGGTGTGCAGGCCATGAATTGGCTGCTGCAGGCCCAGAGCGATTGGTCGCAACCCAATCTGGAAGTGGACGCCGAACTCAACGCCTTCAAGGGCGGCACGGTGGGCATGATCTGGAACGGCATCTGGCAGACAACGAACGTCACCGGCGAGGGCGTCGAGTTCAATGGCCAGGCGACAGCCGTACCGCAGATCGGCCCTCAGCCCGCCGTCTGGGGCGGTTCGCACCAGTTGACGCTGCCCACCCAGGCCGAGCCTGACCCGTGCAAGGACGCCGCCGCTGGCCAGTTCATCAGCTATCTGCTCGACAACTCGGTCACCTGGGCCAAAGCCGGACAGTTACCGGCTAACAGTGTCGTTCGCACCAGCGACGAATTCATGGCCATCGAGCCGCAGGCGTCAATCGCCTCCTCGGCCGAGCACGTGTTCATCCCCCCGTCGGTGCCGGGCATTACCGATGCCTATGCGCCGCTAGACGAGGCCGTGGCCGCGCTGATGGCCGGCACGGCGACCGACGTACAAGCGTCGCTCGATGACGCCGCCAACCGCGCCAACCAGATTCTGGCCGACAACCGCGACAACTACGGCGAAGCGCCGTAACCCATCGTCTCCAGGTAGAAAGAGGCAAGCCGCCCGGGGCTTGCTTCTTTCTACTATTTATTGTCGGGTAGCCTAAATCTGCTATGGTTCGCAACGATTACAAGGCCCGCCCGACGCCGATCGACGATCCGGGCAACATCGCGCACGTCCTGTGCGCCCTCCACCGAGTCTGTCTGTTTGGCGTGGATTTCCTGACGGAGTAACAGCTTATGGCCACCGCGGCAACCACAACGCAGAGTGCAGCCACTCGGTCGCGTTTGCAACGACGCACCGGTAATGCGCTCATCCCTTACCTGTTTATCGCCCCACATCTCATCTTCTTCCTCGTGTTCGTGGCCTATCCCTTTTTCTATGGCCTCTACACCAGCTTCTTCCAGTTCGACTTTCTACGCCCCGCGGCGCGGGAGTTCGTGCTGCTGGAGAACTACGCCAAGCTGTTCACGCCCGGCAGCATCCAGTACCCGGTTTTCTGGAACGCCTTGGGCAACACGGTCGAGTTTGTCTTCTACAGTGTCCCGCCGCTGATCATCATTCCCCTGCTGCTGGCAGTGCTGCTCAACACCCGCGTGCCGGGGAAGAACTTCTTCCGCGGCCTCTACTTCGCGCCCTGGGTGCTGTCCTCGGCCGTCATCGGCCTGCTCGGCTTCTGGATTTTCCAGAGCCAGGGCGGCCTTGTTAACTACTACCTGGTGCAACTTGGCCTGACGCCGCCGCGCTGGCTGTCGACCATGCCCTGGGCCTGGGTGTCCATTGTCCTCATGACAGTCTGGTGGACGCTTGGCTTCAACATGATCATCCTGCTGGCCGCGCTACAGGACATCCCCCGCCACCTCTACGAGTCGGCCGCGCTCGACGGGGCTACCAACTGGCGGCAGTTCATATCGATTACCCTGCCGATTCTGAGGCCGGTGCTGGTGTTCGTCATCATCATTACCATCATTGCATCCTTCAACCTGTTCGCCCAGCCATTCTTCATGACCAACGGCGGCCCCGCCCAGGCCACCGGCGGCGGCTCGACCGAGCCGGTCATGCTGCGCATTTATCGTGAAGGGTTCGAGCGCAACCAGTTGGGCATGGCCGCGGCCATGTCGTTCATCGTCGCCACCATCATGATCGTCTTCTCCTATACCAACTTCCGGCTGTTCCGGACGCGTGACTAAGAGCCGATCAGGCTAAAGGAGTACAAAGAGCCATGGCAGCAGTACACCCCTCGCCCAAACGTGGCGGCATGCAGAGCAGAAGACGATTGACCAACGCGCTGCTACTGCTTTTGCTTATTTTTATTGGGTTGCTCATCCTCATCCCCCTGCTCTGGATGCTATCCACGTCGCTGAAGCCCAAATCCCAGTGGTTCCTGCCGGAGATCCACTGGATTCCCAAGACATTCACCTGGGAAAACTACTCCAAGATCCTGAACAATGACACGCTGCCGATCGTGCGCTGGTTCGTCAACAGCCTGCTCCTGTCCAGCACGATCACACTCCTGGTGCTGATCGTCGACTCGCTGGCCGCCTATGCCTATGCGCGCATGGAGTTCCCCGGCCGCCGCGCGCTCTTCGCGCTGCTGCTGGCGACGCTGTTCCTGCCGGGCATCATGTTCCTGATACCCAACTTCCTGACCGTCGCCCGGCTCGGCTGGCTGAACAACTACCTCGGCGTCATCACGCCGGCGCTGGCCGGCGTCTTCGGTGTCTTCTTCATGCGCCAGTTCTTCGAGTCATTGCCCAAGGAATTGGAGGAGGCAGCCCAGATCGACGGCGCGTCGCAGTTCCAGGTCTTCACTAGGATCGCCCTCCCGCTGGCCAAACCCGCGCTGGCGACCTTGGGCATCATCACATTCCTCGGCGCGTGGAACGACTTCCTGTGGCCGCTGCTGGTGCTGAAGGACCGGGCACTCCTGACACTGCCCCCCGGCCTGCGCACGCTGCAAGGGGCCTACACCTCAGAGTACGGTCAGATGATGGCCGGCGCGGCCATCACCGCCGTGCCCATCCTCATCCTCTACATCCTGCTGCAGCGCTATATCGTTGAGAGCGTGCAGACGACCGGAATTAAGGGCTAGCCGCGATGAAACGACGGATCATCAACCTGTTAACCGGCTTATTGATATTGCTTGCCGCCTGCCAATCGGGAGCGCAGGATGATACCGTAGAGCCAACGGCCGACAGCCAACCAATAACCGTGGCCGCGACCGCCACCGCCGGCTCGCCGGCCAGCCCCACGGACGCAGGCGACACCTTCGAGAACCCGGTTTTTCGACGCGACTTTCCCGATCCGGGCATCATTCGCGTCGGCGACACCTATTATGCCTACTCGACCAACGCGGCCAGCCGTAACGTGCCGCTGGCGACCTCCACTGACCTCGTCACCTGGGATTATCAGACCGATGCCATGCCCGCGCTGCCGTCCTGGTCGCAGCTGGGTGGCGGCTACGTCTGGGCCCCCGAGGTGATTGAGATAGACGGCAGCTACGTTCTCTACTACACCGCCCGCGATAAGGCGGCCGACAAGCAGTGTATCGGCGTGGCCGTCAGCGACAAGCCGGAAGGAAAGTTCAAGGATACCCGCGACGCCGCGTTCGTCTGCCAGGTTGAAGAGGGCGGCTCCATTGATGCCAGCCCCTTCCGCGATGCCGATGGCACGCTCTATCTCTATTGGAAGAATGATGGCAACTGTTGCAACATGGCTACCTATATCTATGTGCAGGAGTTAAGCCCTGACGGCCTCGCCCTGGTCGGTGAGCCAACGCGCCTGGTGCGAAATGATCGTGCCTGGGAAGGGCGCGTCGTCGAAGCGCCGACGATGTGGCTGGAGGACAGCCACTACACTTTGTTCTTCACCGCCAACGATTACGGTAGCCCGGCCTATGCCGTCGGCTATGCCCGCTGCGAAACGGCCGTGGGCCCATGCGAAGACGCGCCGGAGAACCCCATCCTGAGCAGCGTACTTGAGGGCGGCACGCCGGTCATCGGCCCCGGTCATCAGACGATCATTCTGGATAAGGAGGGCGAGCCGTGGATGGCTTACCACGCCTGGCAAGTGACCTCTTCCGGCACACGCGGCAACGCACGCTACATGTGGCTGGATCGCCTGACCTGGGAAGGGGACGCTCCCCGAGTTCTCGGCCCCACCACCGCACCCCAGCCGCTGCCCGGAAAATAGTAGACACGAATTTACATTCCCTAGTAGACTTCGGCATCCTGGATTCCTTATCCATTTTGATCGACAAGGCGCATCCCCTTCCATGATCCACCGCCTCGTCTACCAAAACCCCGTCTTCGCCGGCGACTTCCCCGACCCGTTCGTGCTGAAGTACTGCGGCGAGTACTGGGCCTACTGCACCGGTATCCGGCCCGACGGCCGCGCCTTCGGTATCCTGCACTCGCGCGACCTCGTCCACTGGCAGGAGCTGAGCGGCGCACTGGAACCGCTGCCGGGCGACTACCCGTGCTACTGGGCGCCGGAAGTGAGCTACGATAACGGCCGCTTCTACCTCTACTACAGCGTGGGGGATGAGGCCACCATGCACATCCGCGTGGCCACGGCCGATCATCCCGCCGGCCCATTTGTCGACCAGGGCCTGCGCCTGACCCAGGAGCCGTTCGCCATCGATGCCCACGTCTTCGCCGCGCCCGACGGCCGCCGCTACTTGTTCTACGCCACCGACTTCCTGGAGCACGAGCGTATCGGCACGGGTACAGTCGTCGATCGCCTGCTCGACCCGCTCACGCTGGCTGGTCAACCCCACCCTGTCAGCCGCGCCCGCCACGACTGGCAGATTTACGACCCCAGCCGCAAGGAGAAAGGGGGCGTGCGCTGGCACACGATCGAGGGGCCGTTTGTGCTCGAGCGCAAGGGCGTCTATTACCAGATGTTTAGCGGCGGCAACTGGCAGAATCCTACCTATGGTGTCAGCTACGCCACCACGCGCGCTCTGAACACGCCCGACGAGTGGGCCCAGCACTGCGACGGCGAGCAAGTACTGCCTGTCCTGCGTACCATCCCCGGCAAAGTGCTCGGCCCCGGCCACAATTCTGTCGTGCGCGGCCCCGACAACCGCCAGCTTTACTGCGTTTACCATCGCTGGGGCGCCAACGGCCGAGAGATGGCAATAGACCCGCTGGATTGGGCCGGGGAGCGCCTGCTCGTCCTTGGCCCCAGTCACACGCCTGTAACTGGCCCGAACCTGGCCACGTTTGCCGACTTCTTCGATGGGCCACGCCCGAATCCGCTCTGGCAAGCCACCGGCCGCTGGCAAACGGGGGATGGAACGGCCGTGGCCGGCGCTGGTACGAGCCGCGGCACGCTGACCTACGGGACGGGCGGACTGCCGTTTCTGGCCGAGGTCAGCGTGCGCGCTGCGGCCGGCGGCAACGGCCGCTGCGGTCTTGACTTGGTCCGGGACGGCGTGATGCTGCTTCAATTGCGACTATCTCCCAACCAGGCTACCGCCGCGCTGGTGGGGGCCGGTGGGGGGGAGGTGTTTTGGCCGCTGCCGGCCGATTTCCGTTTCGATGTCTTCCACCTGTTGCGCGTCGAGGTGGATGGCCGCCGCGTCGCCTGCCGCATCGACGAGCTCCCCGTCATCCGGCACGATCTGGATGAGACGCCGACCGGCATCGCTCTGGTCGTCGACGACCTGTCGGCGGCGTTCGCCGGCTTCGCCCTGACGACCGGCTGGCAGGACAGCTTCGACCAGAACGACGGAGCGCCGGGGCCGGAGTGGGCCGGCGGCGGTGACGCCGGCTGGGCCGTCCGGGCGCGGCAGCTACGCTTCGACGCTCCGGGCGAAGGCCGGCTGTGGCGCGGGCCGTGCCTGGCGAATTACGAGCTGGTAGTCAACGCTCGCCTGGACGACGCGCACGGCGCCTACGGCATCTCCCCGGCGCTGTCGCCAGATGGCGTTGGCCCCTGGGTGATTCTCGAACGGGCCGCCGGGGGCTGGGCAGCCCGCTGGCAAGAGCCCGAGGGGGCGCCGCGGGAACTACCCCTGCCGGCCCAGTTCGACCCCACCGATTATCAGCAGTTTCGCTTCCGCAAAGACGGCCGCCATCTGAGCATCCATATAGAGGAGCACGAAATTGCTACCCTTCCGGTCGCCGTGACGGCAACGTGCGTAGGCTTGTACGGGCGCGGGGCGGCCGCCTTCGATCTGGTCCGGGTAAGCGCAATTCCATCTTGAATCTGATAGTTTATAACTTGAAATTTCACCCCAAAAGGTTACATCATGGACAATAATGTTAACTTCCTCTGGGCAGTTGGTATTGAAAACACCTTCATTCCCGATGAGAAACATGGCCTGCGTGCACTCGAGGAATATGAGCTAACGCAACACTACAGTCTCTGGCGTGAAGATATCGATCGGGCAGCCAGCCTTGGCGTGTCGGCCATCCGTTGGGGCATCCCGTGGTATCGCGTTAATCCACGGCCCGGCGAGTATGACTGGGCTTGGGTCGATGAAGTATTGGACTACACCGCCGTTCAAAAAGGCATTCAGCCCATAATCGATCTCATGCATTACGGCACGCCGCTTTGGCTGGAGAACGCCTTCCTGCACCCGGACTATCCTCGCCTGGTGGCCGACTATGCCCACGAGGTGGCCCGGCGCTACGGCGATCTGGTGCGCTATTATACGCCGCTCAACGAGCCTGGCGTCAACGCCGACTTCGCCGGCCGGCGGGGCGAATGGCCGCCCTATTCGAAGGGAGACTCCGGTTACGTGGCCACGCTGTTGCCTATTGTGCGCGGCATGACGCTGACGGCCGAGGCCATTCGGGCCGCTGATCCCGACGCTGTTCTCGTCCAGGTCGAAGCGCTGGGCTGGCTCTGGACCCAGGATGCCAAAATGCAGCCAACCGTGGACAACCTGATGGCCCATACATTCCTGCCCTTCGACTTGTTCAGCGGGCGTGTGGACGAAAACCATCCACTGTGGCCCTTTCTGCTGGACAATGGGGCCGCCGAAACGGACCTGGCTTGGCTGCGAGAACACCCTAGCACGGTGGATGTGCTGGGTGTCAATCTCTATCCCTGGTCGGGCGGCCGGTCGGTCAGTTGGACGTCACGGTTGATCGGCGAACTGAGCGGCCATCACTTGGGTGATCTGCTGCGCTACGTCTGGAATCGCTACCGGCTGCCCATGATGGTCACCGAGACGAGCGCCAGGCGGGATGTCGCCGGACGTAGTATCTGGATGGATGAAACCATTGCCTCGGTGGCCGCTGTGCGCGCCGAGGGCGTTCCCGTTGTTGGCTATACCTGGTTCCCCATGATGACGATGATCGATTGGGAGTACCGCAGCGGGCACGGGCCGGTTGAGGAGTACTTGCTCCACCTCGGGCTATGGGACTCGGCCTATGACGCGGCCGGCGTCTTGCAGCGCCACGAAACGCCCCTGGTAGCGCGCTACTCAACCTTTGTGGCGCAGGGCGCGCCCACGGTGCGCTTGCCGACGCCGCCATTCCCGTCCGGTTCCTGACAACGCATGCCGTGCCCCATTCCGGGACACGGCCGCAGGCCCAACCGCTAATGGCCTGATAAGCGGCGCTCATCACAGCGGAGAAGAAGAGTTAGCCGGGCTCGATTAAAGCCCGGCCTTTTTTGATTGTCGCCCCTCCGGCCGGTGGGATAATACCATCGCTACATGGGGCTGTATTGAGCGGCAACATGCAAGGGAAAGGGACAATGAATAAACAATCGTGGGTCGCGGCCACGCTATCGGCCGTGCTGGTGCTCCTGGTGGTCGCTTGCTCCGGCAGTGCGGATGGAGGGGCGGCCGAAGGCGCGGTCGGGCCGCAGGAGATCAAGGGCGCGACGGAAGTGGTCAAGTTCGATCCGGCCTCGCTGCCCCTCAGCGGCGACCCGATGCCCGGCGTGTGCACCGCGTCATCGGTCGTGCCCGGCGCGTACCGCTGTGAACTGGAAGGCGGCCTGCCGTCCGAGCCATGTTTTGCGCTGGGGGGCACGCGCCTGGTTTGCGATCCCGACCCCGTGGCCGGAACCTACAGCATCCTGGTCAGTCCGACCGGGACACTGCCGTCCGTCGTCCCGCCGTCGCCCGATCGGGCCTTGGTCTTTTTCGCTGAATTACTCCCCGGTCTCACCTGCGCCATTCGCACCACGCCCGAGCCGGTCATCATTGACGGCATGGCCGCCTTGTACGACTGCTCCGAACCGTACACCTATATTCTTGACGGCAGCGAGTTGACCTTCGACAAGAACGCGCCGGTGTGGCGCGCGGCCGTCATCACGCTCGATCCGGCGACGGGCCAATCGTCGGCCCAGACCCAGACCGACGTGCGCCGCGTATGGATCCCGTAACCCTTGCTCGCCTATGACCTACCGCAACCTGCTATTGCAACGCCTGGATGATATCGGTCGCTCGCTGGCCTCTCAAGCCACCGCGCTGGCCCTTATCGGCCTCGGTTCCGTCGGCCGCGAGCTGGAGCGAATAGACGACTATTCCGACCTCGACTTCTTCGTCATCGTCGAGAGCGAGTACAAACAGCACTACATTGACGATCTGACCTGGCTTGAGGCGGCTCATCCCCTGGCCTACACCTTCCGCAACTCGGCCGACGGTTATAAGTTCCTTTTTGCCGACGGCATCTACGGCGAGATGGCCGTATTCGATCCGGAAGAACTGCGGAACGCGGCTTACGCACCAGGCCGGATGGTGTGGCGGCGGGCCGCTATCCCCGAGTCGGCGGCGGCCCCGGCCAAATGGCCGCCGCGCCGCTCGCCGCCGTCGGCCGACCATTTGCTGGGCGAGGCGCTGACCAACCTCTATGTGGGTCTCGGCCGCTTCCGGCGCGGCGAGAAAGTATCAGCCTTTCGCTTCATACAAGGCTATGCCATCGACCGCATCGTGGAGCTGGCCGCCCTGATAAGCGACGAAGAGACGCCGGGCGACGACCCCTTCGACGGCGCGCGCCGCTTCGAGAGCCGCCATGCGGCCACAGCCGCCGAACTGCCGGCCATGATGCGGGGCTATGAGCACAGCCCGGAATCGGCCGCTGCCATTCTGGCTTGGCTCGCGCGACACTTCGAGATCGACCCGGCCATCAAAGAGGCCATCGAGAGTTTGTTGTCTTAACCAGCCACTCAGCGAAAAAACCGGTTGCCCGAGGTTAATGCCCAGCCATCGGCATCACTCACCCACGCCTTCCTCGCCGCCAAGAAACGCCCGTAGGTGGCGATTATACGCCTCCGGCTGCTCCATATTTGGCAGATGAGCCGCGCCGCTCATGACGATCTTGCGTGCATCAGGCAGTTCTGTGGCCAGCCGCTCGGCCGCCGCCAGCGTCCGGGGTGCGTCCACAGCGCCGACGACAATCAGCGTCGGCGCGCGAACGTCGCCAAGCCGCTCGGCCGCGGCTGGTTGCAGCGGCCGTTCATCGCCGATGCCTTCGTTCGCCAGGGCAATAGCATTCATCTGACCCGCCAGCTCTCGAACGGCCGGGGCCACCTGGTCGGGCGTGCGCTGCGGGCCGTCTACCCAGACTTGCATCTCCAACTCATTGACCCGCGCCAGATCACCCGCTTCCTCGGCCGCGTCCAGTTCGGCCGCCTGGCGCGGCCGCGGGCCATCGAAGGACAAGCCGCTGACGGCCGGGGACGTCAGGATGAGCCGGTCAACTCGCTCCGGATGGTCCAGTGCGAAATCGAGGGCGGTTTTGCTGCCCATGGAGCACCCGACCAGCGACACGCGGCCGAGCCCCAGATGGGTGAGGAGCGCGGCCAAATCGTCGTGGTGCGCGTAGGGGCCTTCGGCCGGCGGCGTGCGGCCGAAGCCGCGCATGTCGTATCGGACGACCATGAAGGAGTCGGCCAGGGCTGAGAATTGGCCGTCCCACATGCGGCTGTCGGCGATGCCGGCATGGATGAAGACGAGCGGCCGCCCCGCGCCGGACGTCTCATAGGCAAAGGTCGTAGAATTGAGAGCAGCGGTTCCAACGGTTGAGGTCATCAATGAATCTCCTAATCAAGAGCAAGCTTATTGCTTCGCGGGTAAGGACGACCCTGTTTGCAGCCAGGTGCTTCAGCGCCGTTTCCGCGACGCGGCTAGCGTAGCTGACTACGAACCCAATGCAACCATGTCGTGAGGTTGCTGCGGCGTCATGATTGAAGGACGTCCACAGCCCGGACGAGGTGCAGCACGCGCTCGCCCAGCAAGTGGATGATAATGCGATGAAACGCATAGGCGACTTCGGGATCGTCGGCCTCAACGCGCGTCAACGTCGACTGTGACAGCCTGTAAAGCACGCTGGGCCGGTCGGCGACGACAGAGGCGCTGCGTTTCGTGCCCAGGTAAAAGCCCAATTCGCCCACCACCCGGCCGCCCTGCATCGTCTCCAGCCGCACCGGCGCGGCGTTCGGTAGCTCCAGCTGGGCTGTCAACTGCCCCGACTCCAGGAAGAAGAGCTGGGCAGAGGCGTCCCCCTGATGAATAATGTAGCTGCCGGCCGCCACTTCCTGGCGCTCCATATAGCCAAGAAGCCGTTCGATCGCTGGGCTGGGTACGATTTTCAGCAAATAGTCGGTCAGGGTTCGATCGGCCAGATCGGCCGCATTGACAGCGCAAATCTGATCCTCACACCATTCGGCGGCGTGGTCGATGTCCTGAGCATAGCGCAGCACGTTTGCTTCTTCCACTAAGTCGCCGTGGTCGAATTGTCGTTGCAGCCTGGCCGACAGGCCGGCAAATACCAGCATAAAGTCCCTGTCGCGACTGAGCTGCCGCATCTTGTTGAAGCTCAGTAACGCTGTCGAATCGAGGCCGAGCACCTGTCGAAAATCGATGACGACGTAGCGCGTAGGCTTTTCGCGGACGCGCACGCGAACTTTTTCCAGCAAGCCGTTGGCGGTGCCGAAGAAGATGAACCCCTGTAACTGGAGGATATAAGCCTGGTCGCCGATGGCCTCCAGCAAGGCGCGGTCTTCGGCGTTGCGGGTCACACGACTCTTGAAAGTCGCGCCGCTCAACTCATGCTTGACGATGCTCATGCGACTATAGCTGACGACGAACATCGTAACCGTGGCGGCGATGCCGACGACGATCCCCGGCAAAAAGCCGGCGATGGCGATGATGACCAGGATTGCCAGCACGATCAGATAATCGATGCGCGGCAGCCGCCCATAGGCCTGGACCACCCATTCCCACAGGAAGGACAAGCCCAGGTAGACAAGCAGCGCTCCCAGAACAACCGTGGGCACAAAGCCCAGCGCCGACCCGCCCAGCCACAACGTTAGCCCACACAGAGCGCCGGCCAACAGGCCGGTCAGGCGATTGGCCGCCCCCAGACGCCCGGCCAGAGTCGACATGCTCAGCTGCGCATAGCTGACCAGCCCCGCCCCCATGCCCGATGCCAGGTTAGCCGCGCCGGCCGCCCGCATCTCGCGATTGAGATCGATCTCGCGGTTCATGGCCAGTTCGATGCCGGTCGCATTCAGCAACAGAGCGATGGCGCTGATAATCACGGTGCCCACCAGATTAGGCAGTTGCGGCCGGAGGGCCGGCCAATCCACCGCCGCCAGTTCGGCCGAGCTAAGCGGCTGCCATAAACGTCCCGCGGGAAACGGGCCCAGCAGCCAGCCATTGTCGCTCAGTTGGGAAGGGCTGACACCCAGAACGGCGGCGACCAGATAGAAACCGGCGATGATGGCGATGATCATGACCGGCATGAACAGGGAGTGGCGAATGCGGGTGGAGAACGCCAGAATGAGCGCGCCCAGGGCGAGGCCCGGCAGCCACAACAGCAGCACGTGCGGCTCAAAAAATGCGCCCACATCGGCAAAGGAAAAAGTCCGGCCCGACATCGTACTGATGCCGCCCACGACCAGTAACCAGCCGGTGCCCGCCAGAAAGCCTCCAGCGACAGGATAAGGCAGGAACCGCACCAATCCCCCCAGCCGGAACGTGCCCAGACCGAGCAAGAACAAACCGGTGATCAAGGTCGTCAGGGCGATGGCCGCAAGAACGGTCGCCAGTTGGGCGTCCGGGTCGGCCACCAGCCCGGCAATACCCGCGGCCATGACGCCCACAACGGCCGCCGGCGCGCTCTGATTACCGCTCATGATCGCCGGATAGGACGTGAGTAAACTGGTGATGACGATGCTGACCGTGGCCGAGAAGAGGGCCAGGCCAATTCCACGCGGTAGATGAGCCGCCGTTTCGCCGCTAAATATGAGCGCGGCAAACGAAGCCGCCAGGGCGATCTGCAGAACGCCGCTAAGAAAACCGACAAGCAAGATAGGGACAAGTTGCTCCGCCCGCAGCGTGGCGCGTATATTGGCAGACAAATGTTCTCCGGGCGACGAACTGCGCATCTAATTGTCCATAACCCGACCAATGGATTACGGACGATCGCTATTCCACCAGTGGGCAAGGTATTATGCCGGATGTCATCACAGGGGCAAGTTGTTTCCCTTCGACGCACTATTTCGATGAAAGGGCTTAATCCATTCCCGGGCTTGATCAGATGCAGCCAGCACGTCTTGACCCAGAGGACAAACAGGTTTTGGCAGGCCAGAACGCCACCGGAGCCGGCGGCTCATCGGTGTTACGAAGTTAAGATACTTTGCTTGCTGCGTACTAACGTTCTGGCGCAGAGTAGAGCATCATCAGCGGGGGGTTGTGTCCCGCCCCGAATATGATTGCATATAGGGGACTTTCTCATCCGGCGACTGACGACGAGCGTCCGCCAGCAGGTTGTTCAGCCGGCCGTACAGGCTGGCGATCTCGCGCGGCATTGCCTCGTCCTCGGTTCCGTCTCCTTCGTCATAATGGGCCTGGACGGATTGCAGTCGCTCTTCGAGGGCATCGATCTCCACCGTCGTCGTCGTCGTTTGCCGCATGGCGTAGACGATGTGGCTGACGAGGACTTGGGTGGCAACCGCCAACGGCGGGGCGATCAGGAAGCCGGTCAGGCCATAGGCGTCTACCAGCATCACCATGAGGACAATGATGAGCACGCCGCTAAACTGGTTGCGGCGGAACAGACGCGGCTCCACGACGAATTCCAGAAACGCCAGCACGGCCGTGGTCAGTACCAGCGCCTCGATGGCCGTCGTTAGTCCGCCGGATGAGGCCAGCCCAATCAGAAAGGACAGCAGCGCCGCGAACACAAACCCCACCAGTGGCACGAGCCAGGCGATCCCCGCCAACAATCCCGTCAACAGGGCATAATCATTGCCAATGATCACATAGCCGATCACCAGCAAGATAATCGCCAGAAACGCCTGGATCACCTCGCTGCGCAGATACGCGCCCATTGTGCCCTCGGTCTTTTGCCAGATGCGGCGCGCCTGGATGCGGCGGCCGGCGGGCAAGAGCGACAGCCATAGACGCTCGAAGTGGCTGCGGTCGGCGCTCCAATAGAGGCTGAGGACGATGACGATAACCAGACCGGCGACGATTGTCGCCGCGTTTTGGGTGACGCCAAATAGCAGTTGCGCGATGGCCACCCCGGCCGGCCCGACCGTCGACTCTGTCAGCTGATCCGGGGCCAACAACCGGTCGACCACGGCTTGTTGCAGACTATTACCGGCCGCCCAGGCCCGGTAGGTGGAATCGTAGAGGACGACCAGATAATTGCTCAGTATTTCCAACTCTCTGACGAGCTGTCCACTGATCAGATATAGGCCCACGCCCAATACACCGAAGACGAGCAGGTAGACCAGCGCCCGGGCCAAGCCCGCCCGCAGCCCCCGCGCGGTCAGGAAATCGACGCTCGACCGCAGGGCAGCGGTCAGCACCAGCGAAATAATCAGTAGGATAGCGACGCTGCGAAACTGCCATAGGATGATGAGCAACGCCAACGTCGCGGCGATAATCATCGTGTAAACGGCCAGCCGCTTCAAGACGCCACCTCCGGCCGGCGCAACTGAGAGAGCAGGCTGTCCAGATCGAGGGCAATGGATTCCAGCTCGTCCTCTATCGTTTCGGATTTTTCTTCGCGCCCGCTATCCTTGTCTTCACGTTGCCGGATCACTTTGCGCACGTCTTCGATAAACTCTTGCGTCTCGTAGCGCAACAGGCCGAGGCTGTCCCGTTGATCGGACTGATTGACTTGAGAGGGAGCATCGACCAGAAATCGGTCGAAGAGCAGTTGCAGCACCGCCGCCAACGGCAGAGCGATGAGCGCGCCCAGCACGCCAAACAACGTGCCGAAAGCGGTCAGGGCCAGCAGCGTCACCAGCGGCCGCATGTTCAAGGTGCGCCTCATGACGCGTGGACTGAGCACATTGGCTTCCAACTGGTGGATGATGAGCGCCGCCACGACCGTCCACAGCGCCGTCAGGGGTGAAATGGAAAACCCGAGGACCAGGGCCGGCACAGCCCCGATGAGTGGGCCCACCACGGGAATAATCTCCATGATGCCCACGAACAGGCCCAGTACGATGGCGTAGGGCAGGCCGATGATGAAGTAGGCCACCATCGATAGCACACCCAGGATGACCGATAAAGTCAACTGGCCGGCCACGTAGCCGCCCACGCGCTGCTCAATTTGCGTAACCAGGTCTCGCGCCGCTTCGCGCCGGCCGAGCGGCAACAGGCCGATGCCCGATCGAATAATCCGTTCGGATTCAATCGTCCAGAAAAAGCCGATCAGGAATATGGCCCCGATCTGGAAGATCGTCATGGCCCCCAGCCCGACGTAATGCATGGCCTGGCTCAGGGACGAGGCCGCATCCGGCTGGACGGCCGCGTCTTCGGGCAGCGCCTGAGATAGCGTTGGTGTGGCCGGTAACAATTCTGCCAGCCGCCGCACCAGTAAGTTCGGCACGTCTTGTAACGTTTGCCGGATGCCGCTATAGATTTCGCCCAGTTGCGAGCCGATGGTCGTGGCCTGATCGGCAAGCAACGGCGCGCCAAAGCGTAGGAACAGGATAAACACGAGGAGTATGAGCCCATAGAGCAGGCCGACCGCCACCGCCGGCGGCACGCCCCGCGCCTTCAGGCGTTCGACGACCGGCTTCAGCGCCAGACTGACGACGATACCCGCCATCAGGAGCAAGACCACCTGATAGAACCGGAACAGGATCCAGAACCCCAGGATCACCAGCCCCACCACCACCGTGCCCACGATCAATTGTCGCGCTGACAAATCGGGTAAGTGAAGTTCCGCCTTGCCGTTCGACGTCATAGACGACCCCTGTACCGACAATTATTTCTCAACAATCTCCCTTCGTTCCCGGCCCGGTCAAAGGGTCGAGAATTTACGGAACGTTATACGACTGCCGCGCCGCGACTACTGTCGTGCCACGCCGCGACTACTGTCGTGCCACGACTACTGTCGTGCCACGACTACTGTCGTGCCACGACTACTGTCGTGCCACGACTACTGTCGTGCCACGACTACTGTCGTGCCACG